>NZ_JAQQCQ010000013.1:0-240204 GCF_046030355.1 Paraburkholderia caffeinilytica | reverse complement strand
TGCCCCGCACAGGGGCGACGCTAATAAACCAATAAGAAAACAAGGAAAGGCCAACGCCCTAAGCAAACAGACCCCAAGCGCCCCACGGGGAAAAAACCACTACCCGCCGCGAGGCCCCCCCTCCCCATTCCGCACAGCAATCTCAAACCGCCGGTTCGCCTCACCCACCTCGGCCCTGAACTGCTGCAACGCGCTCACCGCCAAATCCTGCGGCATAAGCGCCGCCCACAGCACATCGATCAACTGATCCGCAGTAGCATCGATATCGATATGCCGGTTCGCCAGCGTGGCGTCCCACAACACATGTTCCATCGGCCCGAACACCATTGACCGCAACAGCCTCAACGGCATATCAGCCCGAATCTGCCCAGTCTCCTGGCCCTGCGCCAACACCCGCATCAAAGGCGCCGTATACCGCCGCTGCAATTCAGTCAGCGCCTCACTCAATTCATGATGCCGGGCCCGGCCCTCGGATAAAACCAACGCACACAGGTCAGTGCCATTGACCAGCATCAACCGCAAATGCGTGCGCACAATAAAAGCAAACTGTTGACGCACGTTGCCATCACGCGGCAACCCGCTCTCGATCGCTTCAATAATCTCGTCGTACCAGTCGCCAATCACCCGCGCGCATAACTCGCGCTTGCCGCGGAAATAACTGAATACGGTCGCCTCGGAAATGCCCAGGCGCTGCGCAATCTCCGCCGTCGTCGCGCGCTCGTAGCCCTTCTCCGAGAACACGTCGCGGCCCGCCTGCAAGATCTCCCGCACGCGCTGCTGCGACTTGCGCCCGGCCGGCTGGCGGCGTGAGGCAGGTAACTCAGCCTTCAAGACAACCGTCATATGAGTCCAGTTCAGTTTTGTGAGGCCAATCACCTCGATGACGCCGATCCTATCACGGTATGGCGGCTCCAGAGCGCCATCGGACAGTTTCTGAGTAAAACTCAAAAATACCTATTGACGCCTACGTAAATCTAGCGTGAAATGCGTCTTGAACGTTTCGCGCCTCGTGCGGGGCGGTAAAGGCGGCTCATAAGGCCGCCACCGTCCGCTGAGCCGCACTCAGACGGAGCCGCGCCCACCCAGGCTAACCGGCCCGCCCACGAACTCTGGAGACACAGCAATGAGCAACCTGCCCGGTTTGCAATTCCCGCTCGGCGAAGAAATCGAAATGCTGCGTGACAGCATCGCCGGATTCGCTGCCAAAGAAATCGCCCCGCGTGCCGCGGAAATCGATCGGTCGGATCAGTTCCCCATGGACTTGTGGCGCAAATTCGGCGACCTGGGCGTGCTCGGCATGACGGTCTCGGAGGAATACGGCGGTGCGAACATGGGCTACACGGCGCACATGATCGCGATGGAAGAAATCTCGCGCGCATCGGCATCGGTGGGTCTCTCGTACGGCGCGCACTCGAATCTGTGCGTCAACCAGATTCATCGCAACGGCACGGCAGCGCAGAAGGAAAAGTATCTGCCCAAGCTGGTCTCAGGCGAACACATCGGCGCGCTCGCCATGAGCGAACCGAACGCGGGTTCGGACGTCGTCAGCATGAAGCTGCGCGCGGACAAGAAGGGCGATCACTATGTGCTGAACGGCACGAAAATGTGGATCACCAATGGTCCGGATTGCGACACGCTCGTCGTCTATGCAAAGACCGATCTCGAAGCGAATTCGCGGGGCATTACCGCGTTTATCGTCGAGAAAGGCATGAAGGGTTTCTCGGTCGCGCAAAAGCTCGACAAGCTCGGCATGCGCGGGTCACACACCGGCGAACTGGTGTTCGAGAACGTGGAAGTGCCTGAAGAAAATATCCTCGGCCAGCTGAACGGCGGCGTGAAGGTGCTGATGAGCGGCCTCGATTACGAACGCGCCGTGCTCGCCGGCGGCCCGACCGGCATCATGGTCGCGGTCATGGACGCAGTCGTGCCTTATATCCACGACCGCAAACAGTTCGGCCAGCCGATCGGCGAATTCCAGCTGATTCAAGGCAAGGTCGCCGATCTGTACACCACGCTGCAAGCATGCCGTGCCTATCTCTACGCAGTGGGCCGGCAACTCGACACGCTCGGCAAGGAGCACGTGCGCCAGGTGCGCAAGGATTGCGCGGGCGTGATTCTGTACACCGCTGAAAAAGCTACGTGGATGGCCGGCGAGGCGATTCAGATTCTCGGCGGCAACGGTTATATCAACGAGTATCCGGTCGGTCGTTTGTGGCGCGATGCCAAGCTTTATGAAATCGGCGCGGGAACGAGCGAAATCCGTCGCATGCTGATTGGCCGTGAACTGTTCGCTGAGACGGTTTGAACCATCGGATTGCAATTTAGGCCCGTAAGAAGCGACGATAGCAGCCACCGTGCATGGGGTTGGAGTATGTGCTGAAGCGCTTACTTTGGTCGACAGCCTTGCATGGGACCAGAGTAAGCGCTGAAGCGCTAACTCTGGTCGACACAGGAGAAGCCACGTAATGCCGATCATTGAATCAAAGCTGAATCCGCGCTCGGACGACTTCCGCACCAATGCGGCGGCGCTCGAGACGCTGGTCGCCGATCTTCGCGCGAAAGTCGAAAAGCTCGCGCTGGGCGGCGGGCAGGCGGCGCGCGACAAACACACGGGCCGCGGCAAACTGCTGCCGCGCGACCGGATCGAGAAACTGCTCGATCCAGGCACGCCGTTTCTCGAGTTCTCGCAACTCGCGGCCTATGGCATGTACCACAACGATGCGCCGGGCGCGGGTGTCATCACGGGCATTGGCCGCATCGCGGGGCAGGAGTGCGTGATCGTCTGCAATGACGCGACGGTTAAAGGTGGTACTTACTATCCCGTCACCGTGAAAAAGCACGTGCGGGCACAGGAAATCGCCGCGGAAAATCATTTGCCGTGCGTCTACCTGGTCGATTCGGGGGGCGCGAATCTGCCGAATCAGGACGACGTGTTCCCCGATCGCGATCACTTCGGCCGTATCTTCTTCAATCAGGCGAATCTGTCCGCCGCAGGCATTCCGCAGATCGCCGTCGTGATGGGTTCGTGCACGGCCGGCGGCGCCTATGTGCCTGCCATGAGCGATGAATCGATCATCGTCAAGAATCAGGGGACGATTTTTCTGGGCGGCCCGCCGCTCGTCAAGGCCGCAACCGGTGAAGTGGTGAGCGCGGAAGACCTCGGCGGTGGCGACGTGCATACGCGTCTGTCCGGCGTGGTCGATCATCTCGCGCAGAACGACGCGCATGCGTTGGGTATTGCGCGCAGCATCGTCGGCAATCTGAATCGCAAGAAGCACGTGCCGGTGGCGTTGCAGGAACCGAAGCCGCCGCGCTATGACGTGAAGAGCATGTACGGTGTGATTCCCGTCGATACGCGCAAGCCGTTCGATATCCGTGAGGTGATCGCGCGTATCGTCGACGATTCCGCTTTCGACGAATTCAAGGCCCGCTACGGCACCACGCTCGTGTGCGGCTTCGCGCATATCTGGGGGCACCCGGTCGGCATCATCGCGAACAACGGCATTCTGTTTTCGGAGTCGGCGCTCAAGGGCGCGCACTTCATCGAACTGTGCTGCCAGCGCAAGATTCCGCTGGTGTTCCTGCAGAACATCACCGGCTTCATGGTGGGCCGCAAGTACGAAAACGAAGGCATCGCGCGTAACGGCGCGAAGATGGTGACGGCCGTGGCCACGGCGAAAGTGCCGAAGTTCACGGTGATCATCGGCGGTTCGTTCGGGGCGGGCAATTACGGCATGTGCGGCCGCGCGTATTCGCCGCGCTTCCTGTGGATGTGGCCGAATGCGCGTATTTCGGTGATGGGCGGCGAGCAGGCCGCCTCGGTGCTGGCCACGGTCAAGCGCGACGGTATCGAAGGCAAGGGCGGTTCGTGGAGCGCCGAAGAGGAAGAGGCATTCAAGCAGCCGATCCGCGAGCAATACGAGCATCAGGGCCACCCGTACTACGCAAGTGCGCGTCTGTGGGACGACGGTGTGATCGATCCGGCGCAAACCCGTGACGTGCTCGGCCTCGGCCTCTCGGCGACGATGAACGCGCCGATCGAAGACACGCGTTTTGGCGTGTTCAGAATGTGACGGAACGCGACGAGAGAGGAGCCGCAACGATGCAATACGACACGCTGAATGTCGCTTTCGCCGGGCAGATTGCCACGGTCACGCTGAACCGGCCGGACGTGCGCAACGCGTTCAATGAAACGATGATCGCCGAAGTGACCTCGGCTTTCACGGCCTTGAACGCGCGCGACGACGTGCGCGCGGTGGTGCTCGCGGCGAACGGCAAGGCATTCTGTGCAGGCGCCGACCTGAACTGGATGAAGAAGATGGCCGGCTATTCGGACGACGAGAACCGCGCCGACGCGATGCTGCTGGCGAACATGCTGTCGTCGATCTATCGCTGCAGCAAACCGGTGATCGCGCGCGTGAACGGCGATGCGTACGCGGGCGGCATGGGTCTGATTTCGGCGTGCGATATCGTCGTGGCAGTGGAAAGCGCGCGTTTTTGCCTCTCGGAAGCGCGTCTCGGCCTGATTCCGGCGACCATCGCGCCGTATGTGATCCGTGCGTTGGGCGAGCAGGCGTCGCGCCGCTACTTCACGACCGCCGAGCAATTCGATTGCGCGACAGCGCTCCGCCTGGGCCTCGTCAGCGAAGCGGTGAACGTGGAGCAACTCGACGCGACCGTGCAGCAGCTTGCGGAAACGCTCTGCGCAAACGGTCCGCAAGCGGTACGCGCCTGCAAGCAACTCGTCCAGGACATCGCCGGCCGCGAGCTGAACGAAGCCATGATCGAGGACACGGCGGCGCGCATCGCGCGCACGCGAGCAGGCGCGGAGGGCCGTGAAGGCGTCGCGTCGTTCCTCGAAAAACGCACGCCGTCATGGCGCGATTGAAATGCCATTAAACCGCACCTGAAGCGCACCTGAAGCGCACCTGAAGCGCACCTGAAGCGCACCCGAAGCGAACCCGAAGCGCAGGCAAGCCCCCACTCCAGGGCAGCGCCCGGCCTTCACCAGAACAACACACCCCGAGCGGGACATTCACCGAGACACCTCATGTTCAACAAGATCCTGATTGCCAACCGCGGCGAGATTGCATGCCGCGTCGCTGCGACCTGCAAGCGGCTCGGCATCGCGAGCGTGGCCGTGTATTCCGATGCGGACGCCAACGCGAAACACGTGGCCGCATGTGACGAGGCGGTGCATATCGGCGGATCGACCGCGGCGGAAAGCTATCTGCGGGTCGAGCGCATTATCGAAGCCGCGCGCGCATCCGGCGCGCAGGCGGTGCATCCGGGCTACGGCTTCCTGTCGGAAAACGAAGACTTCGCGCATGCCTGCGAAGCGGCCGGCATCGTTTTCATCGGACCGCCGGTCGAAGCAATTGCCGCGATGGGCTCGAAGGCGGCCGCGAAGGCGTTGATGCATGCCGCCGCGGTGCCGCTCGTGCCGGGTTATCACGGCGATGATCAGGATCCGCAGTTGCTGCATCGCGAAGCAGATGCGATCGGTTATCCGGTCTTGCTGAAGGCGAGCGCGGGCGGCGGCGGCAAAGGCATGCGTGTCGTCGAACGCACTGAAGATTTCGCGGCGGCGTTGGCGTCGTGCAAACGCGAAGCGGCCAGCAGTTTCGGCAACGACCGCGTGCTGATCGAAAAGTATCTGACGCGCCCGCGTCACGTGGAAGTACAGGTGTTCGCGGACCGTCACGGCGGCGCGGTCTATCTGTTCGATCGCGATTGCTCGGTGCAGCGGCGTCACCAGAAAGTGCTGGAGGAAGCGCCGGCGCCGGGCTTGCCCGCGGAAATCAAACGCGAAATGGGCGAGGCAGCCGTGGCCGCCGCGCGCGCGGTGAATTACGTCGGCGCGGGCACGGTCGAGTTCATCATGACCGGCACGGGCGACTTCTACTTCATGGAGATGAACACGCGCCTGCAGGTCGAGCATCCGGTCACGGAAATGGTGACGGGGCAGGACCTGGTGGAATGGCAACTGCGCGTCGCGGCCGACGAACCGCTGCCGCTCACGCAGCAACAGTTGAAAGTCGACGGCCACGCAATCGAAGCACGTATTTACGCCGAGCATCCGGCGCGCGGCTTCCTGCCTTCGACTGGCACGCTCAAGCATTTGCGCATGCCTGAAGGCGTCGAATTCGCCATCGGCGAGCCGGGCCGCAAAGCGCCGGTACGCATCGACAGCGGCGTGCGCGAAGGCGACACCATCACGCCGTTCTACGATCCGATGATTGCCAAGCTGATTGTCCACGGCGCGACGCGTGCAGAGGCGCTCGCGCGAATGAGTCGTGCGTTGCGTGCCTGCGAAGTAGTGGGCCCGCACACGAACGTCGAGTTCCTGCAGCGCATCGTGACGAGCGAACCGTTCGCGACGGGCGATCTCGATACGGGATTGATCGAGCGTCATCATGATGCCTTGTTCGCACCCGCGAAAAAGCCCTTCAAGGAAGCCCTGGCGCTTGCTTGCGCCGCACTGCTGACGCGTGAAGGCGGCACCGCGCACGGTGCGTCGCCGTGGGATGCGCTATCGCATTGGCGCCTGAACAGCGGTTATACGCAGACGCTCGGCTGGCGCAATGCCGGCGACAGCGGCGAGAACGAAGGCGTTTTCACGGCTACGTTCGCCCGCGACGGCGCCACGCAAACGCTCGAACATGACGGCGTGCGTGAGGGCTTCAGCTGGTCGGAAGGCACAGGCCAGCACGAATACCGCGCGACGATCGGCGATGCCCGGGTGAGCGGACGCGTTTTCATCGACGGCGATACGTTCCACGTGTTCTGCCTCGGCGAGGCGCTGGCGTTCGAGTGGCAGAACCTGCTCGCGCATGCCGCGGATGCAGAAGGCGGTGAAGGCCGCCTGACCGCGCCGATGCCGGGCAAGGTGATTGCGGTGCTGGTCGAACCGGGCACGGTGGTGGAGAAGGGCACGCCGCTGATCGTGATGGAAGCGATGAAGATGGAGCACACGATCGGTGCACCGGCGGCCGGCACGGTCACGGAAGTGCTGTATGCGGTCGGCGATCAGGTTGCCGATGGCGCGCAGCTTCTGGTGCTGGATGTGGGCTAATAGCCGTGCTTAGGCGAGGCGCGCATAGCCGGCAGCGCGCGCTTCGTTTTCGAGTTGCTCGATCCGTTCGTAGTCGGTGAGCGGCAACGTGGAGAAGCCCTTCAAACGCAGGCGTTTGGCGCGTTCGGGCCTCGCACGGTACGTTTCGTCGAGTGCCTCGCGTAGCGCCCCGATCGTCGCGGCCGGCACGTTGCTGGAGGCAATCAGCGGCAAGCCCGGCGATGCCGCCGTCACGCCGATTTGCCGAACCTTTTGCGCCAGTTCAGGCAATTCATCGCGGATAAACGCGAACGTCACGCAGTCGATGGCGGCGACGTCCGCGCGATTGTCGGCCACCGCCCGCAATGATCCGAGATGCGAACCGGTGCACAGGACCGCGCTGAAAAACGTGCCGCCGCGCGCAAGCGGCGCCACCGCGTGGCGAAACACATTCATGCCGCTATTCGAATCGTCCTGATTGTAGGCGGCGCGTGCGCCAAGGCACGCCGCCAGCGAATCGAACTGCGCGTCCGCTCGCGTGACCAGCACGCTCGAATAATCCGCGCCTTCGCAGCCCGGGGCATCGAAGCGCGGCGTGGCGATCACCTGAACCTGCTCATTCAACCCGTGCATCAGTGGATAACCGCAGGTTTGCGAGAGCAGTACGTTAGGGCGCCGCCAGAAACCGTGCAGTTCCTCGTCGGGCTCGACGATGCGGCATGCCGGGCTCACCTTGCGCAAGACGTCGTCCAGCCACTCGCGCCATGTCGCGGCAAGCGCGGGCGTCACGTTGTACATCGGCAGGGCGGCGATCCAGGTCATGGACGCAATTCTGCCATGCCTAATGTCTGACCATTCGGAACTCGTCCAGACCCAGGCGCACGGGCTCGGTCTGGTTGAAGGGCCATTTACATTCCACCACTTTCAATATCTCCAGTTGCGAGTCCTCGAACGCGACGAGCAAATCCTTGCGCCGCTTGCTCACGGCCCCGCAATAGGTCATCAGCGCCTCGGCGCTGACCTCGAAGACCTGCACCCGGTCGTCAAAACAGACCCGGAAGGCGACGGTCTCGCATTCCGTGACACAAGGCCTGAATCCTTCATCGACATATACCGACATGGCAACCTCCCACCGCACGCTTGAGTGATCAGAATGACAAGCCGTCAGCATTCGGTATGTGGGAAAACCGGCATTTGCTATGAAAATGCCCGGGCCCCGCTTCACCTTGCCGGCGGGAAACGGAGCTTGCCCACAGGGACGCGTGCGTAATCGGATTTTGCGCCAGGATGCCGGACTCGTCATCGTCATTCAGAGTTCGAGCGATAGGCCGTCCGTTGTGGCTGCTGCATCGGTAACTTCATCGGCAACCGGTCGCGCCATGCAGATGAGGGCATGGCCTTCGTCGATGGGGGCGTCCGGGGGGGCTTCGTAAGCGACACGGCCGTTTAACACGCGCGTGGAGCACGTGCCGCACATCCCGGAGCGGCAACTCGACTGGGCAGCAATGCCGCATGCTTCGGCGAGTTCGAGAAGCGTGCCGTCCTTCGGCAGCCATTGCACCGTGCGGTGCGATCGTGTGAACGTCACGGGGATGCCCGGCCCATCGCTTTCCCGCTCGTTTGCGAGTGGCGCGCTTCGTGCGTCTTCCGGCACCGCTGGTGGGATTGCTGGCGTGCGTTTGACGGTGGCCGGTCCGAAGGCCTCAAAGCGGATTCTGTCATCGGCAATGTTGAGCGCGCACAATCCTTCATACAGTTCACGCATGAATGACTCGGGGCCACACAGATAGAAGTCGTAGTCGTCGAAGGGCAGTGTGCGCTTGATTTCCGCCATGCTCACGCGACCGGGCACCGTGCCGGATGGCACGTCGGTGGCCGGGTCTGCGGCGCTGTCGAACAGGTGCATGGAGACCGCCGGATGGTGCGATGCGAGGGCCTGCAAGTGAGCACTGAACGGTCGATCGCCCTCGCGTCGCGCGCCATGGAAGAAATGCAGCGGCTTGGGCGGACTATGCGGCTCGCGCGCTGCAATAGCGTGATGCAGCATCGTAATCATCGGCGTGATGCCGATGCCCGCGGAAATGAACACGGCAGGGCGCGGGCTGGCTGAATCGTAGGTGAATGCGCCACGCGGCGTCATCGCTTCGATCTGCATGCCGGCTGCGAAGTGATCGTGCAGCCACGCGGAGCCGACTCCGTCGCGCTTCACAGTGATCCGGTACTGCCGCTGGTTGCTCGCGTCGGACAGTGTATAGGTGCGCGTCAGGGGCTTGTCCCGCCCGTCGACCGGCACGCGGATCGGCAAGTACTGGCCGGGCTCGTACGGCGGCAACGGCGTGCCGTCTGGGGATTCGAAATAGAACGAGCGGATCGCGGGCGTTTCTTCGTGCACGGCGGCGATCCTGAGCTTTCTCCATGGCGATTCGAGCGGTGACGCAGGCGGGGAACCGGGCGACGGAGCAGCCAGGGAGTCGGGCGGGGAAGCAGGCAGGGAACCGAGTGATGACGCAGACGGGGAACCGAGTGGTGACACCGGCTGTGCATCGGGCAATGAAGCAGGCAATGAACCGAGTAATGAACCAGGCAACGTAGCTCGCACGGACACAGGCGGTGCGTCGGGCCGTGACGCGGACGTCACGAACTGCGGCGCATAGCCGACTTCGGACCAACGAAACGGCAACGCCTTGCGACTGCGCCGCACTTCGGTGATGCGAAAGCGTACGAGACGCTCGGCCAGCGGAAAGTCGTCCAATTCCGGACCATCCCAGACGATCTCGGCGAGGGCCGCGACATAAAGCAGATCGCCGCTCGCGAAGTCGACGAACAGCAAGCCGGCGCGCGGATCGTGGAGCAGATTGCCCAGTGTGTTGAAGAAGCGATTGCCGCTGAAATCGGGTGTTGTCAGCGTGGTGGCGTCGTCAATGCGTACGAAACCCGGCATGCCGCCGCGATGCGAAACATCGACGCCGCGAGCCGCGCCTGCTTCTTCGCCGACGTTAGCGCTGGCGATAAAAAAAGTATCCGCATTCGCCAGCAACGCGCGGTCCGCGTCGTTGAGTTGGGTCGACGTCTCGACGGGTGCCGTCGTGCCGGTTTCGCCGCGTGCAATGAATGTCGGCGTACGGCTTTGAATATATTTTGCGCAGTTGCCAAAGCTTTGCATGACGTCGAGCGTGACTGCATCGCCAGCCACCGACGACACGACGCCATTGACGCGATTGCGTCGGCGCGTCTGCGCCTGCAGACCCAGACCGCCAATCATCACACCAGGCTGCCAGTGGCCTGCCAACGGATCGCCCGGTAAAACGCCGCCGTCGATCCGCAAGGTGCGCGCGTCAGGGGACGATACAAAGCCCGCTTCGGCCGCCCGCAGCGTTGCCCACGGCTGGCCGTTTGCGTCGAGACCGCCGAACACCATGAACGGCTGCTCGGCGAAAAACTGCCGATGCTGATCCGGCATATAGCGGCGGATACCCCGGCGGCCGCTCGACTCCGCCTCCTCGTCCACGCCCGCCTGCCGTTGCGCCATGCGTTCGGCGGCATGAAAGGGCGACTCGGCGGCGTCCCAACCGCGCGGCGCGCTGGAAGAAAGTTGAGACATATCGATCCCTGCCTGTTACGGCGTGTACGTTTCCCGGATTACGCGGCGAGCAATCCCGCCTTCGTCGGCGGCATTGCAATGAAGCGTGGCAGCGCTTCGACACGACGCAGCCATGCCTGGATGTTCGGGTACGGCTCGAGCGATATGCCGCCTTCCGGCGCATGGGCGATGTACGTATGCGCTGCAATGTCGGCAATGCTCACACGGTCTCCCGCAGCGAAATTTTTACCGGCAAGCTCCGCGTCGAGCACGTCGAACAATTTGAAGGCAATCTTCTGCGCGGTGTCGAGATTGAGCGGCGCGCCGAATACCGTGACCAGCCGCGCGGCGCACGGCCCGTAAGCGATCTGTCCTGCCGCGAGCGAGAGCCATCGTTGCACGGCGGCGGCGCCGAGCGCGTCTTCCGGCAGCCATGACGGGTCGCCGTAGCGTTTCGCCAGATAGACGAGGATTGCGTTGGAATCGAACAGCACCGTCTCGCCATCTTCGATCGTCGGCACCTGGCCGAACGGATTGAGCTTCAGGTAGTCCGGGCGACGATTATCACCGGCCGCCATGTTCAGTTCGATGACTTCAAAAGGCAGATCAAGCAGGCTCAGGAACAACTTGACGCGGTGTCCGTGCCCGGAGAGGAGCGTGGTGTGAAGGCGGATCGGCTGGGCGGGTTGGGCGGCAGACATTGAAAGCTCCTGGATCGGGGAAAAGCCGACAACTGTCGACTGGATGAGGTAAGCCTACGCGCTGGGAGCGCCGCGCAGAAGCCTGCTAAGCTAGAAAACATAATCAACCAAAGATGGACAATCAGCGAATGGCAGATCTACGGGATGTCAATCTGAACCGCCTGGCGATATTTGTTGCCGTGGTAGAAGCGGGCTCTTTTACCGCGGCCGCGGCGCGTCTCGGACTCACGAAAACCATGGTCAGCACGCATCTTCAGCGGCTCGAGCGCGAGATCGGCGCGGGCCTGCTGGTCCGAACGACGCGGCGGCTCAGCGTGACCGAGAGCGGGCGCGCCTTCTACGAGGCAAGTTGCAAGATCCTGCTGGCGGCCGAGGAAGCGCTATCGGCGGTATCGGGGGAATCGGCGCCGTTGCGGGGCACGCTGCGCGTGAGTGCGCCGATCGACTATGGAGCGTTGGTGGTGGCGCCCGCGCTGGTGGAAATGCGCCGGGCGTATCCCGAACTCGACATCGAACTGGTCAGCAGCGACCACTATGTGGATCTGATCGCGGAGGGCATCGACGTGGCCATCCGTTTGGGGCAACTTGCCGACTCGGGCTACCGGGCAGTGAAGCTCGGCGGGTTCGTCAAATGGATCGTCGCGAATCCGGAATTCGTCGCTACGTGGGGTAAGCCGAAGACGCCGGCTGCGCTCGCGGCCATGCCGCATGTCGCATTGTCTGTGTTGCCGCATCCGCTGACGCTTGATCTGCAGCGGGCGAAAGGCGCAAAACAAAGCGTGCGGTGCGAGGATGTCCTGCTGGTGAATACGGCCGATGCAGCCCGCGCGGCGACGCTCGCGGGTGGTGGCTTCGGATTGCTGACTGATTTTTCGATCTCGGCGGACGTGGCGACGGGGCGGCTGGTGCGTCTGCTGCCCGATTGGTCGGGCAAGCCCAAAGGGATCCACGCGGTGTTTCCGCCTACCCGTTATCCCACGGCAAAGGTACGCGCGCTGATTGAAGTGATCAGGAGAAGGCTTGATCCGCAGGCGCGCGGCTAGCGCCGGACCGATGTTCGCTTTCGCAATCCCGGCTCCGCGAGATTTTGCAAAGGGTGCGAGCGAAGGTGCCGCGTTTCACATTTGAGAGCGCGCACAGAACATTCAATTAAGCCCGTCAAAAATTTACTCCGATCTTTCCCACGGTTTGACAGGAATCCAAATATGGAATTCTTTGTTCACTGAAAAGCCGTAACTCGGTACCGTAACTCCTCTTCTGTATTGCGATGCACGCGCGGAGGCTGTCTCTGGACTCCGGCTTCTGCTGGAGCAGATGTAAAGACGGCGCTCTGGCGCAGGAGCGTGCGCGCTGCTTTTGTAAGACTTCCGGAGGGTGGTTGTGAGCTGCACAGGTCACGGTTATCGGGGTGGTATATGTCCACAGAGGTAATTTTCAGATCGACCCGGTCGACGGGACGTCCTGCACAGTACGGACGTCGCGACCAGAAACCGGTACGCCGCTACGCCGGCATCGGTGTGGTGCTGCTCCTGCACGTCTTCTTCATTTGGGCGTTAATGAACGGCCTCGCGAACAAGGTCGTGCAGATCGTCCAGAAGCCGATCGAGACGAGGATCATCCAACCGGTGAAACCTCCGCCTCCACCGCCCCTGCCGACGGTGAAACTGCCGCCGCCGAAGTTCGCGCCGCCACCGCCGCCGCGGCCGTTCGTGCCGCCGCCTGAAGTGCACGTTACGCCGCCACCGCTTGCACCGACAATCACGCACCAGGCCGCGCCGGTGCCGGCGGAGGTTGCACCGCCGATCCCTGTGCCCGTCGCGCCGCCGGCGCCTGCAAAGCCGGTCAGCCAGGCGGTCGGCGTCGTATGCCCGAACTCGGACGACGTTCGCCGCTCGATGGGCTATCCGGAAGAGGCGCAGGAAAACAACATCACGGGTGACGTATTGATCTCGTTTGTTGTCGATCCGCAGGGGCATGTGACTGACGAGAAAGTCGAGCAGTCCGCCGACCCGATCCTCGCCCGCGCGGCCTTCAAAGCGGTGAAGAAATTCAATTGCATTTCGCAAGGGCAGCCGGTCCGTGTACAGGTGCCGTTCTCGTTCAACCTTAACTGAGCGCCGTGCGTGCAGTTCGAGGTTGCCCTTGATTTCAACCCTTTCGATAGCGATGGATGCACCATCTGGAGCATGTATGAAGAAGCGTTCCTTTTTTGCCGCCGTAGCGGCCAGCCTGTTGATCTCGACCACGGCCGCCAGCTTCCTCGCTGCACCGCAGGCCGCCTGGGCCGAGGCGAGCGCAGCGGGAGCCAACAATGTACCCGGGGCAGCCGGTGCATCGGGCGCCAACAATGTACTCAAGGAAGCCGGCGCTTCGGGCGCCGGTCAGTCAGCCACGCCACCGGCCGCAGCTGCCGCCGACCAGCCGGTGCCGCCGCCGCTGCCCGCGACCAGCACTGAAGTGGCGAACCCATACGGCCTCGGTGCGTTGTGGGCGAACGGCGACTTCGTCGCGCGCTTCGTATTGATTCTGCTCGTGCTGATGTCGATGGGAAGCTGGTACATCATGATCACGAAGTTCCTGGAGCAGTTGCGAGCGAACCGCCGCGCGCAAACCGCCGACGAGCAGTTGTGGAACGCGCCTTCGCTCGCGCAGGGCGCGGAACAGCTTGATGAGAACTCGCCGTTCCGTTTCATCGCTCAAGTAGGGATCGAAGCCGGCCAGCATCACGACGAAGTGTTGCTCGAAGCAGTGGATCGCAACACGTGGATTGACGTGTCTATCGAGCGTGCCATTACCAACGTGTCGAACCGGCTGCAGGACGGGCTCGCTTTCCTCGGCACGGTCGGTTCGACGGCGCCGTTCGTCGGTCTGTTCGGCACGGTGTGGGGGATTTATCACGCGCTGACCGCGATCGGCATTGCCGGGCAGGCGTCGATCGACAAGGTTGCGGGCCCCGTCGGCGAGGCGTTGATCATGACGGCGATCGGTCTCGCCGTCGCGGTGCCGGCGGTGCTGGGCTACAACTTCCTCGTGCGCCGCAACAAGTCGGTGATGGAGCGCGTGCGCGCGTTCGGTGCGCAACTTCATACGGTGCTGCTGCCGGGCACGAAGCCTCATGTGCGTGCGGTCGCGAATGCGAAGTAAGCAGCGGCAGCATAGACGGAGCAAGACGCCATGGCCATGAACGTTGGACAGGACGGCGACGAGGACGAGGTCATCGCCGCCATTAACACGACGCCGCTCGTCGACGTGATGCTGGTGCTGCTGATCATTTTTCTGATCACCATTCCGGTCGTCACGCACACGGTGCCGGTGCGGTTGCCGACGGAGACGGTGAACCCGTTGCAGACCAAACCGGACAGCATCGAGATTGCGGTCAACAAGGACGGCGACTTCTTCTGGAACGAGAAGCTGGTCGATGCAACGACGCTGCTTGCGAGACTGAAGGTGGCGTCGGTGAAGCTGCCGCAGCCGGAGGTGCACGTGCGGGGTGACCAGACGACACGCTACGAATTCATCGGGCGAGTGGTTACCGCATGCGAGCGCGCCGGGATCTCGAAGGTTTCATTTATTACCCAGCCGCCAGCGCGCGGCGGGTAGCTCTGCATGGGACCGGAGTAAGAGCTCTGCATGGGACCAGAGTAAGAGCTTTGCATGGGACCAGAGTAAGCGCTAAAGCGCCAACTCTGGCCGACAGCTAAAGCGCCCACTCTGGCTGACAGCTTTGCATAGGATCGAACCAGGAGCAGGAGTCGACAATGGGAATGAACGTATCTTCGGGCCGCAGCAGCGGCGAACCGGAGGTGATGGTTGACATCAACACCACGCCGCTGATCGACGTGATGCTGGTGTTGCTGATCATGCTGATCATCACGATTCCGATCCAGATGCACTCGGTAAAGATGAACCTGCCCGTCGGCAATCCGCCGCCGCCGGCTGTGCCGCCGCCGGTCGTGCAGGTCGACATCGATTTCGACGGAACGATCAGGTGGAACGGTGCGCCGGTCGCGGGCGTGCCGGACCTGGAAAAGCGCCTGGCCGACGTCGCCGCGCAGCCGGACCAGGCGGAAATTCATCTGCTGCCGAACAAGCTCGCTCCGTACAAGGACGTGGCGGCAGTACTCGCCGCCGCGCAGCGTGAAGGCGCGACGAAGATCGGGCTCATCGGCAACGAACAATATATGCAATGAGCGCGCGTGACCGGCGCGCGCAGCAACCGATCCAGTCAGGGAAGAACACCGGCACGATGATGACCAGGCGGCACGGCCGGATATCCCGCCTCACGAAGGAAGCCCGATGAGTTCCATCCACAACGAAATCGATCTCGATGCCGATGGACGTCACGTCGGCTATTTGCGTCTGCCTTACTCGGTTCATCGTTCCGCGTATGGATGGATTCCCATTCCGATTGCGTCGGTTCGCAATGGCGACGGTCCCGTCGTACTGCTGATGGGCGGCAATCACGGCGACGAATACGAAGGGCAGGTGCTCGTTTCCAGCCTGATTCGCGAAATCGAGCCGCAATGGGTGCGCGGGCAACTGATCTTCCTCCCCATGGCGAATTTTCCCGCTGCGGCTGCGGGCCTGAGGACTTCACCGCTCGACGGCGGCAACCTGAACCGCAGTTTTCCCGGCGACTCACAAGGCTCGCCAACGGCCGTCATTGCCGACTACATCGAGCACACGCTGCTCGCGCGCGCGCAATATCTGATCGACCTGCATTCGGGCGGCAGTTCGCTTCTCTACGACGGCGCCAATATGCTGGCCATCGAGCCGCGCGATCCCGAGGAAGAGCAGCGGCTCAAGGCTTTACTCACCGCCTTCGGGTTGCCGCGTGCGTTTCTGCATCGGCCGAATCCGGTCCATGCGGCGACCGCGGCGCGCCGGCAGGGCGCGCTCTCTATCCTCACAGAACTCGGCGGCGGCGGTACGGTGCAGGCGAACCTGCTGCGCGATGCGCGACACGGTCTGCTGAATCTGCTCGGTTTCATCGGACTGCTGAGCGGGCCCCTCGTCCCGGACGGTCCTCCCGGGCAGACCCGCTTTTTTACAGTATCCGGCTCGCGCCACTATGTGTACGCCTATGAGCGCGGTGTCTATGAGCCGCTCGCCGATCTGGGCGACCAGGTCGTGGCGGGCCAGCCTGCGGCGCGCATTCATTTTCCCGACACGCCGCTGCGTGAGCCGGTCACGACTTTTTTCGCGGGAGCGGGCGAGGTTGTTTGCAAGCGCGTGCCGGCCGCAGTAGAACGCGGCGACTGCCTGTTCCATCTCGCCGAACCGACTCAAAGCTAATACGGCATAAACTCGCTGCCGTTATCCTGGAAGCTCACGCGTTTTATCGGCGCCGGCCTACGTTTTATACGCATTAATCGTCATTTAAAGCCGGTATCTGAAAGCGTCCTGAAATAAAAAGGGCGGCCGGTATTTTTTAAAAACAAATATTTATTCAATAGCGCAATTCACGCAGCGCACGCGAATTGTAATCTTAATTAAATAATTGAAAGCAATATGAAATAATGCGGCGCCGATATCCTGGGGATTTACAGGCTCTATTGGCGGCGCAGCCTCGCGCTTAAATCCGGCAATAAGACGTGAATTATATATATGAAATTTTCGGAATAACGATCTGTTAAATGTTTGGTTCATTCCTCATTGACGGCCTGTTATCTTGTTTTCGGTTCGACGGCAATACAGATCGGGCGGAATAGAGATTCACCGACAGTATCAACAGGCGCAAACGCTCCCCATATCCGAAATGACCTACGAGATTATTGATACCACGCCTTTGGATCCCATTGCGCGGCCTCTATTGGATGCGCTTCAGGTCGAGTACGCGACACGCTATCGCGAATTCAGAGCGAACAGCGCGGCCTTGGTGAGTGAGGAGTTGGCGCGTTATCCGGCCGAGTTGTTTGCACCTCCTGAGGGCGCTTTCATTGTGATCGTGAGTGACGGCGAGACGATCGCGGGTGGCGCATTCAAACGTTACGACGCGACGACCGCCGAACTCAAGCGTATCTGGACGCATGCCGGTGAGCGTCGTCAAGGGTTGGCCCGCCGCGTCGTGCAGGAGCTCGAGTCGCGTGCGGTGCGACAGGGTTATCGCCGCGTCTATCTGACCACGGGCTTCAGGCAGCCGGAAGCGGCGGGACTCTATCACCGCGCCGGTTATGAACCGCTCTTTGATCGTTCGATCGCGCCGGAGATCCACTTTCGTCTTCCGTTCGGCAAGGACTTGCTGGAACCGGGCAGCATCGATTCGTTAAGCGATCTGCGCCAGCCCGAGCCGCTCGGTCAGCGGTAACCGTGCGTGCAACGCATCGGTCAAATCGTCCATTTCAACGGAATCTATCAAGTCATGAAACTCAGCCGGAATATTTTGTCGGCGATGGCCGGAACGTTCGCCGCCCTGGCGATGGGCGTAGCGGCCACAGCGCTGGCGGCCACACCCATCACGCTCAATCTGAGTCCGGATCAACACGATCGCATCCGGACCACCCCTGACGCTGCGGCAATCCAGGCCGTACCCGCCGCGTTTCCGTTTGCCGAGAAGGGCGAACTGGTTATCGGTATGACCGTGGCATGGCTGCCGCTCGGTTCGTATGCGAGCGATGCGAAGACCGTGATTGGCTTTGACCCGGATCTCGCGCAACTGGTCGCGGACGGTTTGGGACGCAAGCTGAAAATCGTAGTGCTGGCGTGGGAAGACTGGCCGCTCGCCTTGCAATCGGGCAAGGTCGACGCAGTGGTGTCGAACGTGACGGTAACCGAGGAGCGCAAGCAGAAATTCGACTTCTCGACCTACCGGCGTGACGTGCTCGGATTTTACGTGACCGATGCAAGCCCGATCAAGGCGATCAAGGAGCCGAAGGATGTTGCCGGACTCCGTGTCATTACCGATTCAGGCACGAACCAGGAAAAAATCCTGCTCGCGTGGGACAAGGAAAATGTCGCCCACGGATTGAAGCCGGTCCAGATTCAGTATTACGACGATCTCGCCGTGAGGGATGTGGCGTTGCGGTCGGGGCGCGCTGACGCGATCCTGAGCGTCAACTCGGGGCTTGCCTACGCGGCCGCGCAGCGTGGCGGGATCCGCTCGGTCGGCACGATCAGCGGAGGCTGGCCGATCATGGCCGACGTCGCGGTCACGACCCGCAAGGGCAGTGGACTCGCTGCGCCTGTCACGCTGCTGCTGAACGACCTCATTCACAGCGGGAAATACACGCAGGTGCTCGACCGCTGGAATTTGGGTTCAGAAGCGGTCGACCAGGCCAGGACGAATCCGCCGGGACTCCCCAAAAGCTAGCGGGTCGGGGAAATCGACAGCAGCGGTCGCTGCTGTCGAAGATGGCCCATCACATTTCCTAAGTATCACTAATAGGTTGGCGTGGCGCATCGGCTGATATGGGCCGATGTGCTGAATCGTTGTATCCACTTATAACCAACGGGGCAGTCGATGCGTGGTAAAAGCAGAAAGAATCGGGCAGGTCAGCCGATCATGGGGGCACGGCGAAAAGTGCTGTCGGTTGCTGTGCTGGCAATCACGTGCAACGGCGCTGCATGGGCGCAAAGTGCGGCTGCGCCGACGGGCGTGAGCGACGCCCCGGTTGCCTCGCCCACCGCCGATTCCACGCAAACCTCGCCGGCCGCGAGCGCTCAGTCGAAAGCGAGACAGCCCGGCGCGGCGGATACGGTGCAGCAGGATACAGTGGTGGTGACGGGGACTCGCACCGATACGAAGGCGAGCAAGAGCCTGACGCCGGTGGATGTGATCAGCAGCGCCCAGTTGCAGGCGACAGGGCAGAGCAATCTGCGCGATGCACTCGTCCAGCTGTCGCCTTCGATTGCGCATGAGACTTATGCGGGGGACGCCGCCGTGCTGACCGACGCATTGACGCTGCACGGTCTGAGTCCGGACCACGTGCTCGTGCTCGTGAACGGCAAGCGTCGCCATACCACGGCGAACATCGCGCTCGACGGCGGGTTGAATCAGGGTTCAACCGGCGTCGACATCGACATGATTCCGGTGGGGCTCATCGATCACATCGAGGTGCTGCGCGATGGGGCGGCGGCACAGTACGGTTCGGATGCAATCGCGGGCGTCATCAATATTATTCTGAAGAAGAGTTCGCACGGTGGCGAACTGCAGACGACGAACGGCCAGACCTATGCCGGCGATGGTTTCAAGAATGGCGAATCGGCCAGTATCGGTCTGGATCTGGGCGGCAAGGGCTTTCTGGACTTGAGCGCGGAATACGACCGCCAGAACCATACGGTCCGCACCGGGCCCGACGATTATTTCGGAACGTTCCAGCCGGGGCACGGTTACTACAACCCGATCGAAGGCGATCCGGCCAGCACGCGCGAGTCGGTGGGCTACAACGCCGGATATTACCTCGGCGACGATGTCGAGCTGTATGGCTTTGGCACGTACGCGCATCGCAACGCACAGGCCTACCAGAACTATCGTCCGCCTTCGGTGCTTCCGGCCGTCTATCCGGACGGGTTTGTGCCAAGGGAGACGGTCAACGAGAACGACTATTCGGTCACGACGGGTATCAAAGGGCAGAACCTGTTCGGCTGGTCGTGGGATTTGAGCACGACCTATGGCGGCGACCATGACGTCATCGGCATGGAGAATTCGGCCAACACGGGGCTGTTCGCGGCGCAGGGCTATACGCCGAGCACGTTCCATCTGGCGACGGTCAGCAACACCCAATTGACGAACAATCTGGATTTCTCACGGGCATTCCAGCTGCCGTTGCTTGCGGTGCCTGTGAACGTCTCATGGGGTGTCGAGCAGCGGCGCGAGACCTACTCGGTGGGGGCGGGCGATTTTGCATCCTATGTCGATGGCGGTTCGCAGGCGCTGCCGGGCCTTGCGCCCGTTAGCGCGAGCGACAACTCGCGCAACGTGATCGGCACGTATATCGACCTCCTGACCCATGTCACGCCGAAGTGGACGGTCGATCTGGCCGGACGCTTCGAGCATTACAGCGATGTCGGCAGTACGACGAACGGAAAGCTTTCGACCCGCTACGATTTCACGCCTGTTTTCGCGGTGCGCGGCAGCGTCAGCACCGGATTCCGCGCGCCCTCGCTGGCCGAGGAGTACTACAGCAACATTAACGAATCGCCCGCATCCGTCTTCGGCCTTCTTGCCGCCAACTCGGCGGCAGCCAGGTTGATCGGCGCGCAGCCGCTGCAATCGGAGAAGTCGACCAACTACAACATCGGCTTCGTGCTGACCCCGGCACGCGATCTTCACCTGACGCTCGACGCCTATCAGATCGACATTCGCAACCGGATCGTCGAGGGCGGGACGGCCTCGGGCGCGGCCGCGATCGCCGCGATGCAGGCCGCGGGGCTGTCGGTGCCCAGCTCGGTCCCGGCGTCGGCGGTATCCGCGAGCTACTTCACCAATGGTGCGAGCACGCGTACCCGCGGGATCGATCTGACCGGCACCTACCACACAGGCTTTGGTGCTTATGGACAGGTGGACTGGGACCTGGGCGTGAACATCAACACCACCTCGGTCACGCATGTGGCGGCCGGCGCCAACGGTGCGCCGGAACTCAATGCGCAGCAGATCGCGTGGCTCTCCACGTCGACGCCGAAGAACAAGATCATCATCGGCGGCACATGGCATCTCGACAAGTGGGGCGTGAGCCTGCACGAAACACGCTATGGCTCCACCACGAGTCAGGAAACCTACATCGTCGGACCCAATGCGTTTTCGACGACACAGTTCCTGCAATTCCAGAATGCGGCGAGATACATCACCGACGTCGAGGTCCGCTACAACGTGACGAAGAAATTCCAGATCGCAGTGGGCGCGAACAACTTGTTCGACGTGTATCCGAGCAAGCTGCCTTACGTCGCCCAGCTCGAAGGGAGCCAGTACGACGCATTTGCTTCGACGACCGGCGTGAATGGCGGCTTCTACTACGCGCGTGCCCGGTACGTGTTTTAGCGTTTTCCTGCTATGCATAGCAAAAATTGCTGGAACGCTCGCGAAGCCTGCTAGCGATAATGGGCTCAGTGGCTTCATGCAGGAATTTCCTCAAAACTTTTTCCCCATGTACCCGTGGGTGCATGAGGAGGACTCCGATATGTCCTATTCACTTTCGCTTCTCGACAAGAGTCCGATCGCCGACGGAACCAGCGCCCATGATGCACTGCGCTTTACGGTCCAGCTTGCCCAGCGCGCCGAGGTGTTGGGTTACAAGCGTTACTGGATCGCCGAGCATCATGGCGCGCCTGGACTGGCAAGTTCCGCGCCGGAGATCGTCGTGTCCCATCTGCTCGCGCACACCTCGCGCATCCGTGTCGGCTCCGGGGGCGTGATGCTTCAGCATTACAGTCCTTTTAAAGTCGCGGAGTCGTTCCGGGTGCTGGCATCGCTAGCGCCGGGGCGCGTGGATCTCGGCGTCGGCAAGGCGCCGGGCGGCCTGCCGTTGACGACGCGCGCGCTGCAATGGTTTCACGACAAGGCGAAGAAGCCCGATTTCGCCCATCAGCTCGCGGAACTCGATGCGTTCCTGAAGTCGGGCGTGGCCGTTGATCATCCGCTAGCGGGCGCCGTAGCGCTGCCCACGCCGCCGCAGGCGCCGGAAGGCGTGTTGCTCGGCGCGAGCCCCGAGAGCGCCGCGCTCGCCGCGCAGCATGGCTGGCAATTCTGCTATGCCGGCCATTTCAATCGCGATGAAACCAACCTCGAACGCTCGATTGACGTTTATCGCAACGCAACAGGGCGCGCGCCCTTGCTCGCGCTCTACGCGTTTGCAGCGGAGTCGAAGGCCGAGGCCGAGCGCCAGGTCCCAGCGCTGCGCATTTTCAAGCTGCAACTCGCCACGGGACAAAGCGTGAATCTCCCCAGCCCCGAGGCGGCCGCGGAGTTCGCGCGGCAAACCGGTGTGACCGACTACCGGCTCGACGAACTGCATCCGCATCTCCTCACCGGCACGGCAGACGACGTACGCCAGGAACTCGACGCATTGCACGAGCGCTTCGGTATCGAGGAATTCGTGATCGACACCCCGGTCGCGGACTACGCGCTGCGCCTCGCTTCGGTCGAAGCGCTGGCCGTGACCGAACATGCCGCGCGCGTTTGACGCGCTCCCCAGTCTCACATTACGGACCCCACCATGACCCAGCGGAACCTCACTTTCGGCATCATGCTGCACGGCGCAGGCGGCCACATGAATTCATGGAAGCATCCAGCCGGACCGGCGGATGCCAGCGTCAACCTGGATTTCATCACGGGCATCGCACAGAAGGCGGAGGCCAACGGCGTTGCGTTCGCGTTCGTGGCCGATGGCCTCTATATCAACGAGAAGTCGATTCCTCACTTCCTGAATCGCTTTGAACCGATCTCGATCCTCTCCGCGCTCGCCACGGCGACTTCGAAGATCGGTCTGGCAGGCACGCTCTCCACTTCATATAGCCATCCGTTTACGGTGGCGCGGCAGTTTGCGTCGCTCGACCTCATTAGCGGCGGCCGTGCGGGATGGAACGTCGTCACGTCGCCACTCGAAGGGTCCGCGAAGAACTACGGCGGCGAGCATCCCGATCACGAACTGCGCTACGAAATCGCCGACGAATATCTGGAAGTGGTGCAGGGGCTGTGGGACAGTTGGGACGACGGTGCGTTCGTGCGCGAGCGCGAGACCGGCCGTTTCTTCGACCGCGACAAACTGCATACGCTCGATCACAAGGGCCGGTTCTTCCAGGTTGCCGGGCCGATCAATATTCAGCGCTCGCCGCAGGGGCAGCCGGTGATCTTCCAGGCCGGCGCGTCGGATTCCGGAATCGCGCTCGCGGGCAAATACGCGGATGCGGTGTTCACGCATTCGCCCTCGCTAGAAGAGACGCGAGCCTTCACGGAGAGCGTGCGGCATAGCGCGGTGGAACACGGGCGCGCAGCCACGGACGTGAAGATCTTTCCGGGCATCGGCCCGATCGTCGGCGCGACGGCGGCCGAAGCCGAGGCGAAGTATCGCGCGATCCGCGATCTGCTGACCATCGACGACGCGCTCGCGTATCTCGGCCGCTTCTTCGAGCACCACGACTTTACGCAATATCCGCTCGACGCGCCGTTTCCGGATCTGGGCGATCTCGGCACGAACAGCTTCCGTTCGACGACCGACCGCATCAAGGCCGACGCGAAGCGTACGGGTTCGACACTGCGCGAGGTCGCGCTGGAGGTGGCGACGCCGAAACCGCAGTTCATCGGCACCGGCGAGCAGGTCGCGGACGAGCTGATCCGCTGGTTCGACGCCGGCGCGGCTGACGGCTTCATTCTCGGCTTCCCGGTGCAGGCCGAGGGCTTCGACGATTTCGTCCGGCACGTGATTCCGGTGCTGGAGGCGCGCGGCCGCTACAGCCGCACGCTGCCTGGGGCGACGCTGCGCGATCACCTCGGCCTGCCGCGCCGCGAGAGCCGCTACGCAACCGCGGAAACGGCATGACGAACGGCTCGCCGAACGGCTTGCAATCCTGGAGGGCGGCATCATGAGCGACACCACCCAGCAGCTTGGCGGCCCCGTCCACGCGGGCCATGTGATCCATGCGAACGATAGCGCAGCAGGGCACGAGTACGCGCACTACCGGATCGTTCCGGCGAGACATCATGCGCGGACGGCCGGAACCGTGCTGGCGATCCTGCTGATCGCGATCGTCCTGAACTCGGTACTCGGTAATCCGCGCTGGGGTTGGGACGTCTTCGCGCAATGGTTCTTTGCCGGGCCGGTGCTCGAAGGGCTCCTGCGTACGCTCGTGCTCACGGCCCTCGGTGCGCTCTTCGGCTTTGCGCTTGCGACGCCGCTCGCCCTGGCGCGCGTCTCCCGTTCGCCATTGCTGGCCGGCTGCGCATGGGCGTTCATCTGGCTGTTCCGCTCGATTCCGCCGATCGTGCTGCTGCTCCTGCTGAACAACCTGGGCTACCTGTATGACACGATCTGGATCGGCGTGCCGTTTACGCAGATCACGCTGCTGAGTGAACCGACCACCAACCTGATCAGCCCATTCTTCGCCGCAGTGCTCGGTCTCACGCTCAACCACGCTGCGTTTTCAGCCGAGGCGATCCGCGGCGGGATTCTGTCCGTCGACCACGGGCAGCGTGAAGCCGCCGCCGCGCTCGGTTTGCCGGGCGCCCGTCAGGTGCGGCGCATCGTGCTGCCGCAGGCAATGCGCTCGATCCTGCCGACCGCGTTCAACGACGTGATCGGTCTGGCGAAAGGCACGTCGGTTGTCTACATCCTCGCGATGCCGGACCTGTTCTATACGGTGCAGATCATCTATCACCGCAACCTCGAGGTCATTCCCCTGTTGATGGTCGCGACGGTCTGGTATCTGATCATCCTGACCGTGCTGTCGGCGATTCAGGTTCACATCGAACGGTATTACGCGCGCGGCGCGACGCGCGAGCAGGTGGCGCTGTCGCCGCTGGCCGCGCTATTCGGACGGTGGCGTGGCGCACGCGCCGCACGTGCAACGCACGCAGGCCAGCCAGAAAAGCAGGACCGCACGGCAGCCGAAGCGGGCGCGACGGGATGGGCGCAGCAGCGCGTCGGCGGCAAGGTCGGCATTCACAACGTATCGAAGAGTTTCGGCACACTGAAGGTTCTCGACAACATTTCGCTGGCGTTTCCGTCGGGCAGTGTCACGGTGATTCTCGGCCAGTCGGGCTCGGGCAAATCGACGCTGCTGCGCTCGATCAACCATCTCGAACGCGTTGACGACGGCTTCATCGACATTGACGGTGAACTGGTCGGATATCGCCGGGAAGGACGCACGCTCTACGAACTCAAGGAGAAGGACATTCTGCAGCGGCGCCGCGCCGACGTCGGCATGGTGTTCCAGAGTTTCAATCTCTTCCCACACCTGAGCGTGCTCGATAACGTCATCGAGGCGCCGCTCTCGGCAGGCGTGCCGCGCGCTCAGGCCGAGGCGGAAGCGCGCACGCTGCTGGCGCGCGTAGGACTCACCGGCAAGGCGGATGCCTGGCCGCGCCAGCTATCCGGCGGTCAGCAGCAACGCGTGGCGATCGCAAGAGCGCTTGCGTTGAAGCCGAAGGTTCTGCTGTTTGATGAGCCGACGTCGGCACTCGATCCTGAGCTCGTCAACGAAGTACTCGACGTCATCCGCCAGCTTGCGCGTTCGGGCACGACGCTGATCGTCGTCACGCACGAGATCGGATTCGCGCGCGAGGTGGCCGACACGATCGTGTTTATGGACGCCGGGCGCGTGGTGGAATCGGGTCCGCCGGCTAGCGTGCTCGGTGATCCGGCGCACCCGCGCACACGTGAATTCCTTTCGAAGGTACTGTGATCGTATGCAACGCGGAAAACGCCACAACGTAGAACAGTTGATGACACAGCGACGGACGTTCCTGATCAACATGGCCGTGCTCGCCGCCGTGCCGCTTGGGTGGCCTGCTGGATTTGCACTGGCTGCGACGCAGTCTTTCGACTTCAGTCCGGAACAGAAAGGGCGCGTCCGTGCGCCTCAGGATCGCGAGGCCGCGCGCTCGCTTTCAGCGTACCGCTTCGTGACGCCCGGTGTGTTCACCGTGGCCGTTGCGCCGTTCGCGCCGCCAATCGCAACCTATGCGACCGACGCCCGGAGTATCGTGGGCGCCGATCCTGATTACGCACAGCTTGTCGCCGATGCACTCGGCCTGCGATTGCTGCTGGTGCCCGTCGCGTGGCCGGACTGGCCACTCGGCCTCGCATCGGGCAAATACGACGCGGTGATCTCGAACGTCGGCGTGACCGAGAAGCGCAAGCAGAAGTTCGACTTCACAACGTACCGGCAGGGTTTGCACGGCTTTTATGTGCAGGCTTCCAGCGCGATCAAGTCGATCCGCGAACCTCGGGATATCGCCGGACTGCGGATCATCACGGGCTCTGGGACGATTCAGGAGCACATCCTGATCGAGTGGAACCAGCAGAACGCGGCACATGGGCTGAAGGAGGCCACGTTCCAGTACTACGACGACAGCGCGTCGGAGCGGCTTGCTCTGCTGTCGGGTCGCGCGGATGTCATCTTCGACCCGGACGGTCCTCTTTCCTACGAAGCCGCGACGCAGGGAAAGATCCGGCAGGTGGGCACGATCAACGCGGGCTGGCCGGGCAAGGCGGATGTCGCGATCGCGACGCGCAAGGGCAGCGGGCTCGCCCCGGCGCTGACGGCCGCGACCAACGGGCTGATCCGCGGCGGGCAATATCGCGCGGCGCTTGCCCGCTGGGGGCTGCAGACGGAGGCCGTCGATCGCTCCGAAACCAATCCTCCCGGCTTTCCGGATGCCTGATATAGCGTGCGCCCAGGCGGGAATAACCACACCGGTGCGTGGCGCAGCCGATCTGATGCCGATGCATCGCGAGAACAACAACAGAGGTCCGGTATGTGTGCTGTCCGCATTGAACATCTTGCTTTCCTGACCCCGGGTAACTATCCGGACGACGCGCCGCTCGCTGGCTTCGAGCGAACGCTCGAACTCTTCTCCGTTGGCGAAGCGCTCGGGTACGACAGCGCGTGGGTGCGCCAGCGCCATCTGGAGCGCGCGGTGTCGTCGTCGGCGACGTTCCTTGCTGCTGCGAGCCAGCGTACGACGCGGATTGGACTCGGCGCGGCGGTGATTCAGATGGGGTATGAGAATCCATTCCGGCTCGCTGAGGATCTTTCAACCGTCGATGTGCTGTCTCGGGGCCGCCTGAATATCGGGCTTAGCGCGGGTGCGCCTGCGCACGGCATCCTGCTCGGCGACCGGCTTTTCGATGCGAATCCCGAACTGATCGACTTCTCGCACGCGCGTGTCGAGCGTCTGCGCCGCAATCTCGCGGGAGAGTGGCTCGGCGACGAAGATAGCTTCGTCGAATCCGCGGCAGGCCGTGTTCGGCCGCGCGTGACGCCCTACGCGCCGGGCTTGACCGAGCGCCTCTGGTACGGCGGCGGCTCACAGCGTTCTATCGAATGGGCGGGTCGTAACGGCTTCAATCTGCTGATCGGCAACATTACGTCGGGTGAGGGGACGGACGATTACCGCGACGCGCAACTACGTCAGCTTGATCTGTACCGCTCGCACTGGCGCGAAGCCCGCGCGCCGCGTATCGCGCTGGGCCGCGTGATCGTGCCGACCGACGGCGCCGATGCCGGCACGCGGCAGCGCTATCGTGAGTTCGCCGAGGGGCGCCACGCGCGTACGCTGACGCCGCATGGCGAGCGGCGCACCTTGTTCGTGCCCGACCTCGTCGGTACGGCCGACGAAATTATCGGCAAACTGCTGGACGATCCGGTCGTTGGGCAGGTTCGCGAACTGCGCCTCGAACTGCCCTATGACCTGCCGTTTGAGAACTATCACCAGATTATCGAAGACTTCGTCACGCGCATCGCACCGGAACTCGGCTGGCGACCCGCCACCGCGCGCGAGACCGTCGCCGCCTAGCCACGGAGCGGTGGATGTTGCAAGCCTCTGATGGTGAGCGAGGCAGGGGATAGGAAAAAACATTTAACGTTACTAACCAAATGTGGGAGATTTGCTCATCATGAGCCGAGATTTGCTGTTGTTACTGGAACCGGGCTTTACCGATCCCGCTCACCCTGGTGAGCGCTTTGTTTGTCCGCACGGGGTGGCGATCGAAGGGCTGCTCGCGAGCGACCCTGCGCGCGTCGAACGGCTCGACGTAAAGCGCGTTTCGTTTTTGCGGCCGAGGCAGGATGTGATCGCCGCGCTCGACGACGCGCATCAGGGCCTGCCGGTGCTCGTTCTAGGTGACGAGCACCCGCTACCCGACGACGCTGAAACGCTCGGCGACAAGCGCTTCGTCACCGATACGAAGCGGATTCTTGCGTTGCTGGCCGAACGGCATGGCTTTCCGAAGCTTCACTAGGCGTGTCCACGCGCCGCGGCGATTTCCGGTTTTCGGTTCCCGGCGCACAGCACTACTTCCAATCATGCTGGTTTTACGCAGGAGTCACGATGTCCACCCTGGCCGCGCATCCGTCAACCGTGCCTGATGACCGCTTCGTTTACGTTCCGGTTCACGACCCATTGGCGCGTCCTTTATTCGATGAACTGGCCTACGAATATGGCAGCCGTTACGAAGGTCTGATCGATCCGGACGAGATCTCGAAGGAACTGCAGCGCTATCCGGTCGAGGCGTTCGCGCCGCCGCATGGCGCCTTCGTGCTCCTGCTGCGTAACGGGCAGGCAATCGCCGGCGGCGCGTTCATGCGCCATGCGGATGCCGGCACCACAGAGTTCAAGCGCATCTGGGTCAGCCGCGATCATCGCCGTCGGGGCCTTGCGCGCCGCGTGCTGGCCGAACTGGAGGCGCAGGCCATTCGCCAGGGTTATACGCGCGTGTTCCTCAGCACCGGGCCCCGGCAGCCTGAGGCCATCGCGCTATACGAGACGAGTGGCTATACGTTGCTCTCGGCGCATGACTTCGGGGAAGATGAGCCGCCAGGCTTTCTGTTCGAAAAAGATCTGTGCACGCTGCAAATTGGCTAGTCCCGGCGGGCATAACCGCGCAAAGCGGAAATCCTCATAAGCAAGTTCCAATTCGGTAGTAGGCGTGGCCTGCGTGTGCTGGTTCAATACGCGATTGGCCCGATCTCTTTCCCGATCACGGTCTCCCGCAAGTCCCGATGGCATGCTGTCTCGCGCAGTTAAGGCCGAAGCCGCGGGGCGGCCGGATTGGCAGGGGCGCTCGGGCGCCACCTCTGTCTGCACGAATCATCATGTCTATCCCGACTCATCTTCCGCGGCCAATCCTTTGCCGCGCCTTCCCGATCCCGCTCGCGTGCGGCGCATTGCCGATGACGCGCAAGCGCTCGCCAGCGCGCATGCACTCGCGGCCCAATTCGCCACGGGCGCGGCTGAGCGCGACCGTCAACGTCTGCTGCCCTGGGCGGAGCTCGATCTCTGGTCGGAGAGCGGGCTTGGCGCGATCACGGTTCCCCGCGAATACGGCGGCGCCGACGTCTCGTTCGCGACGCTGGCGGAAGTCTTCGTGATCCTTTGCGCGGCCGATCCGGCGCTCGGGCAGATTCCGCAGAATCACTTTGGCTTGCTCGGGGTGCTGCGCGAGATCGGCACACCGGCGCAAAAGGCCCGCCTGTACGGCGAAGTGCTGGCAGGCCGGCGGCTTGGCAATGCCGGACCCGAACGCCGCTCGGCCGGCGCCGCGACGATCCTGCAGGGCACGACGCGGCTAGTCAGGACCCCGGACGGCTTGCGCCTCGACGGTCAGCGCTTCTACTCCACCGGCGCACTGTTCGCGCATCGCGTGCCGACGCGCGCGACGGACGACGAAGGCCGCGCCGTGCAAGTGTGGGTGCCGCGTGATGCGCCAGGCCTTACCGTCATCGACGATTGGAGTTCGTTCGGCCAACGCACCACCGCGAGCGGCACGGTGACCTTCGAACAGGTGCCGGTCGACCCGCAGGACGTGCTGCCGGTCTGGCAACTCGCCGACCGTCCGGGCCTGTTCGGGCCGACCTCGCAGTTGATTCAAGCTGCGATCGACCAGGGAATCGCGCAAGCCGCCGTTGCCGATGCGCTCGCGTTCGTGCGCGAACGCGCACGCCCCTGGGTGGACTCCGGCCTTGAGCGCGCGAGCGATGATCCGTACATCATCGCCGATGTGGGCCGGTTGCAGATCGATCTGCATGCCGCACACGAAGTGCTTGAGGAGGCCGGCCGCACGCTCGACCTCCTCGCTGCGCAAACGCTGGACGCCGAAGGCAGCGCGGCGGCGTCGGTTGCGGTGGCCGAGGCCAAGGTGCTGACCACGCGCATCGCGCTCGAAGCGAGCGAAAAACTCTTCGAACTGGCGGGCTCCGCTTCCACTCGCGCGGCGCATAACCTCGACCGCCATTGGCGCAACGCCCGCACCCATACGCTGCATGACCCCGTGCGCTGGAAGCTGCATCTGCTGGGCAACTATCACCTGAATCATGTCCTGCCGGCACGGCATTCGTGGAACTGAAACATGAGCCTTGATCTTTCTGCTGAAACGCTCAATGACGTGGCATCAGGGGAATTGCCCGGCGAAACGCGTACCCCGCAACGGATTGTCGACGACGCGCAAGCGCTGCTCGCGGCACGGCGACTCGCCGACGCGTTCGCACCTGAAGCCGCGTGGCGCGATCGTGAGCGGCGGCTCCCCTGGGCCGAGCTCGACGCATTTGTGGCGAGCGGCCTCTGGGGGATTACCGTGCCGCGCGAGTTCGGCGGCGCGGGCGTGCGTAACGGTACCCTCGCTGAGGTGACCGCAACCATTGCCGCCGCTGACGGTTCGCTTGGCCAGATTCCGCAAAACCATTTCTATGCGCTTGAAGTGCTGCGCGTCGGCGGCAGCGTCGAGCAGCAGCGGTTTTTTTACGGACGTGTGCTGGCCGGTGAACGTTTTGGCAATGCACTCGCGGAAATCGGCCATCAGGATTTCAAACGGCGTACACGGCTCACACGGGCGGCGGCCGGCTGGCATATCGACGGCCGCAAGTTCTATTGCACAGGCGCACTATACGCACACTGGATTCCCACGCTTGTCGTCGCGGAAGACGAAGGCCGCGACGTCACGTACCTGGTGTTCGTGCCGCGCGATACGCCGGGCGTGACGGTAATCGACGATTGGGACGGCTTCGGCCAGCGGGTCACCGGCAGCGGTTCGGTGCAGTTCGACCATGTGCGTGTCGAACCCGAATGGGTCGTGCCGTTTCAGGTCTCGTTCGAACGGGCGACGACGATCGGGCCGCTTGCGCAGATCATTCACGCAGCGATCGATCTGGGTCAGGCGCGCGGCGCCTTCGCAGCCGCGCTGCAGTTTGTCCGTGAGCGTTCGCGGCCGTGGATCGACGCGAAGGTGGCGCGCGCTGCCGACGACCCTCTCACCATCGCGCAGTTCGGCGACCTCGCCGTGCGGCTGCGCGCAGCCGAAGCGTTGCTGCGCCGCGCCGGCCGTTTCGTCGATGCCGCTCAGGCCGAACCCACCGATCGCTCGGTGGCCGAGGCATCTATTGCTGTTGCTGAGGCACGGGCGCTCACCACGACAGTTTCGCTGGATGCGGGCTCGCGTCTGTTCGAACTTGCGGGCACGGCGGCGACACTCGATGGACTCGGCCTTGACCGCTTCTGGCGCAATGCGCGCACGCATACGCTGCATGATCCGGTGCGCTGGAAGTATCACGCCGTGGGCAACTTCTACCTCAATGGCACGCTGCCGCCACGGCATGGCGCGTTGTGAAGACGGAGAAGCGGAGGCTGCTCAACTGACCTCCGCCAACGCCTCGACCGACCATGCGCAGGCTTCAACGCAACTCGAAACCCAGCGCGGCCAACGCGTCACGCAAGCGATCACGGCCATGCAGCGATTCGCGGGTACGCCACCGCTCTACCGAGCGGTGGGTCCAGACCGCTTCGGACTGACCCTGCTGGGCCTGGAACCCGGACAGGATGTCATCGTAAAGGGAGATGCCGGCCGGCTGCGCGTGCGCGTTGTAGCGCTCGCGGTGCAGCACCACGGATTGTGGCAGGCGTGGCTTGACCTGCGCTGGACGGGCAGGGTCCTCGTAGCCCACGCATAAGCCAAACACCGGCAGCACATGCGGCGGCAAGCCCAACTCCGCCGCAACCTGTTCGGGCGCGTTACGGATTGCGCCGATATAGACCGAGCCAAGACCCAGCGACTCGAGCGCGACCACCGCGTTCTGCGCGGCAAGCGCCGCATCGATCACGCCGACCAGCAAGGTCTCGAGATAGTGCAGTCCTTCCGGCTTGACGCTGGCGCGCGCGGCCACCGCTTCAAGCCTTGCCAGATCCGCCAGCCATACCAGCAGCAGCGGTGCATCGCGGATATGTGCCTGATTGCCCGCCAGAACGGAGAGGCGCGCTTTTCGTTCGATATCCTCGACGGCGACGACGCTCCAGGTCTGCAAGTTCGAGGAACTCGGTGCGGACTGCGCTGCTGCAATCAGGGTTTCAAGCGTACCGTCGGGCAGCGGACGATCCTTATAGGCGCGCACGGAGCGATGTGCGAGTAGCGTTTCCAGCGTGTCGTTCCATGCCGGCAGCGATGCTGCCAGATGCGTTCCGTAACGTCTGTGCAATGCTGCAGCGGCGGCCTCAGGAAGAAGCGTCTCGAGGGGGCGTTCAAGCGTGTCGTCAGTGGACATGTGTTTTCTCTCGCAAAGTATGTCGGTGCCGATTTCTGCGCATACATTACCCAGGAATTGTTTGTGCAGAAGCGGACCGGCATCTAACAATTCACGCTACCGATATGAGCCCGCTGCTGGCACGCATAGGTCTTTTTAAGCAATGCATCTGATTTCATCATGTTCGAGCGCGGCTCGTGATGACAGACCCGCCGCCGCGCTGTCGAAGCACTCGTCTTTTTCATCTATCCAACGACGAGCAGATCCGGATTTGCATTTGCCAAATACTTATTTCTCCCGCTTCGTTAAGCCGACTAACCTCGATCCGTTGCTTCAACTGTGCCGTGTATCGGAGGTCAATCGCGCATGTATACAAAGGGTATGAAGTCTCACCGGCGGCGCAAGCTTTAACCGGTGGCCTGTTTGCCGCCAACCTTGTCATTCACGACGAAGTGTCGCTATTGAAGCCGGCTTTCGTATTCGACGCGCTCGACTACTTCTTCGAGTCGGATCTTGCCCTGGCCTATGCGGCTCGCTGGGCGCGCATGTGGATCGATGCCCGACCGCTGCGGCGCGCCTGAAATACAGTGGCATGGGAAGGTTCCGTTCATTTTGCAGCGCAAAACGCCGCTGCTGGCGCAGTCCTTCGATTTGCCCACAACGAAAGGCATCGACCGTAAGCTGGTTGTCGGCGCACTGATTTTTGGCGTTGGGTGCGGCATCGCCGGCTATTGTCCCGGCCCCGCCATCGCGCTGCTTGCGGCCCCTGACTCGGAAGCGCTCTATTTCCTGCCGGCCATGGTGGCGGGGTGGTGGTTGTATCGGTTGACAACGGGTGTAGCGAACCGACCTCGCCGTACCTGAAAACTTCATGCCGACGCAGTGCGTTCGTCACGCCGGGAAATGACGTTATCCAAGACTTGCAACTGCCATAAAGGCGCAGTATCTTGAACGCGCTCCGTAAATTCCCTTTGCTTATAAGCATTCCCGTATTTCACTCATGAAAAAGGGGTATTGCAATGGCAACAGCAGGCCACACCGCACTCGGCGACCGTGCAGCAAGACAGTTAGCAAACGCCACCAAAACCATCCCCCAACTAGCAACGATTACCCCGCGCTGGCTCACGCATTTTTTGCAGTGGGTGCCGGTCGAGGCGGGTATCTACCGTCTGAATCAGGTCAAGAATCCTGAAGCCGTGACTGCGGCATGCACGGCGCGCGAAGACGAAAGCCAGTTGCCTACCACCTATGTGCCTTACGAAGAAGAGCCCCGCGAATATTTCCTGAACGCGGTGAGCACGATTGTCGAGGTGCACACGCGCATCTCCGATCTTTACAGCAGCCCGCACGACCAGATCAAGGAGCAACTGCGTCTGACGATCGAAACGATCAAGGAATTGCAGGAGAGCCAACTGATCAACAACCCTGACTACGGGTTGCTGGCGAACGTCGCGGACGAGCAGCGCCAACTGCCGCTCACCGGTGCGCCGACCCCGGATGACCTCGACGAGTTGTTGACCAAGGTCTGGAAGGAACCGGCGTTTTTCCTGACGCATCCATGGGCAATCGCGGCGTTCGGCCGTGAGTGCACGCGCCGTGGCGTGCCGCCTCCAACCGTCAGCCTGTTCGGGTCGCAATTCATCACGTGGCGTGGTATTCCGCTGATTCCGTCAGACAAGGTGGCGATCGAGGACGGCAAGACCAAAATTCTGCTGCTGCGGGTCGGCGACAAACGCCAGGGCGTAGTGGGTCTTTATCAGCCGGGCGTGGCAGGCGAACAGGGGCCGGGATTATCGGTGCGTTTCATGGGAATCAACAACCAGGCGATCGCTTCGTATCTGGTGTCGCTGTACTGCTCGCTTGCCGTGCATACGCCGGACGCGCTGGCAGTCCTCGAGGACGTTGAGATTGGCAAGTACCATGACTATGCCGACAAATACCTCTAGTTCGCCGACTGCGTATCCGGATCCGACCTCAGCGCTTCCTGCCGGTTTACCCGATCCAGCAACGCTGACGCGTCTTGCGAACGAGCTTTTTGCCGCGCTGCCGGGAAGCACGCCCGCGGGTCATGGCGTGCCCGGCAGCGTGCCCTCCGAGCTTGCAGCAGCGGCGCCTGCGGTGCCGGCTTCGACGAATCCGGTGCCGCCGGGCTCGCCGATGGCGGGACCCTCCGGCGCAGGCAGCGGCATACCGGGCGCGGCGATGCCCCAGGGCAAAGTGCCGGGCGCCAACCTTGCGCCTTCGGCGCCGACCCATGTGCTATCGCTCGGCAACCGTGCGCCCGCTTTGTCGCCTCACGCAACGGCCCAGAACGGCTTGCCCGACAATCTGGTGACGGTCGCGCCTGCACTCGACAGCCGCTATGGCGGCACGGCGCTGGGTGTGCCCGAAGCCGCAGGGGTTCATGTCCCAACTGAGGGCGCACCAGGTAGAGGCAGTGCGTCGCCTTACTATTTCCTCGACCTCCCCAGACCGTCCGCGTACAACCCCGAAGGCGCGTCGCCGTCCGCCATACCGGCGCTCGATCTGTTCGCGGTTCCGTCGATGGTGCCGGTTGACGTTCCCGCAAGCGCCACACCCCCGCACGCGACGCCATTCGGCGCGCCGCGTGGCATGACGGAGGCGTCGCCGGCGCAGCCGGATGCAACCGGACGCTACTTTCTCGACGATATCCACGCGCCCGGGACGCCAGCCTCGGCCCGCGCGAGCGAATCTGCGGCAGCGGATCAGTCGGCTCATCCGCCGTTCGACGTCAACGCGGTTCGGCGCGACTTTCCGATCCTGCAGGAGCGTGTGAACGGGCGGCAAATCGTGTGGTTCGACAATGCGGCCACGACGCAAAAGCCGCAATCGGTGATCGATCGCCTTGCGTATTTCTACCGGCACGAGAATTCGAATATTCACCGCGCGGCACACGCGCTCGCGGGCCGTGCCACTGACGCTTATGAGGCGGCGCGCAGCAAGGTGCAGCGTTTTATCGGCGCTTCACAGACTGAGGAAATCGTGTTCGTACGTGGCACGACGGAAGCGATCAACCTGATCGCCAAGTCGTGGGGCGTGCAGAACGTCGGCGCAGGCGACGAGATTATCGTGTCGCATCTCGAGCATCATGCGAACATCGTGCCGTGGCAGCAACTCGCCTCGCTAACCGGCGCGAAGCTGCGGGTGATTCCGGTCGACGATTCGGGCCAGGTGCTGCTCGAAGAATACAGCCGGCTGTTGAACGACAGAACGAAGATCGTCTCGGTCACACAGGTATCGAATGCACTCGGCACCGTGGTGCCGGTCAAGGAGATCATTGAATTGGCGCATCGGGCCGGCGCCGTTGCGCTGATCGACGGCGCGCAGTCGGTGTCTCATATGCGCGTGGATGTGCAGGCGCTCGATGCGGATTTCTTCGTATTCTCGGGGCACAAAGTGTTCGGGCCGACCGGGATCGGTGTCGTCTATGGCAAGCGGGCGCTGCTCGATGCGATGCCGCCATGGCAGGGCGGCGGCAACATGATTAGCGATGTGACTTTCGAGCGGACGTCGTTTCAACCGGCGCCGCATCGGTTCGAGGCGGGCACCGGGAATATCGCGGATGCGGTCGGCCTGGGCGCGGCGCTCGACTATGTCACACGCGTCGGTATTGAAAACATCGCGCGTTACGAACACGAATTGCTCTGCTATGCGACGCAACTGATGAAGCCGATTCCCGGCGTGCGTCTGATCGGCACCGCGGACGACAAGGCGAGTGTGCTGTCGTTCGTTCTGAACGGCTATACCCCCGAAGAGGTGGGGCGCGCGCTCAGCGAAGAGGGGATCGCCGTGCGAGCCGGTCATCATTGCGCCCAGCCTATCCTGCGGCGCTTTGGTCTGGAGGCTACGGTGCGGCCGTCGCTAGCGTTCTATAACACGCCGGAGGAAGTCGACCGGATGATCGCGGTGGTGCGGCGGCTGGCGAAGCATTGATTCAGGCCGGCGCGGCGACCCGTTTCTCCGGCGTGGTGCGCTTTTATCAATCGCCATCACGATTGATTGCATGCGTCACCCGCCGAGATAGGCTTCCTTGACGCGTTCGTGGGTGGCGAGTTCGGTTGTGTCTCCGCTCAACACACAGCGGCCCTCGCTGAGCAGATACCCTCTTGAGCACACTTTAAAGGCCATATGCGCGTTCTGCTCGGCGAGCAGGATCGCGGTGCCTTCGTGCGCCAGTCGCGCAATCACGTCGAAAATGCTGGCGACGATCTTCGGCGCGAGTCCGAGCGAGGGTTCATCGAGCAGCAGCAGGCGCGGCCGGCTCATCAAGGCACGCGCGATGGCGACCATTTGCTGTTCACCACCGGACAAGGTACCCGCCTGCTGCTTCAGCCGGTCCGCGAGCTTCGGAAAAATCGCGAGTACGCGGGCCAGGTCGGCTTCGGACTCGCTTCTGCTCAAACCGCGGCGGCTGTATGCGCCCATGCGTAGATTGTCGAGAACGCTCAAGGGTGCGAACACCTGTCGTCCTTCGGGAACCAGCGCCACGCCGCGTCCCACGATCGCGTCGGCGGTAAGAGACTGAATCTCGGCGCCGTCGAAGCGCACGGTTCCCCGAACCGGTCGCAACAGGCCGGTCATGGCGCGCATGATGGTCGATTTGCCGACGCCGTTGGCGCCGATCAGGCACACCGCTTCGTGCTCGCCGACGGCGAGGTCTATTCCCCTGAGAACGTGCGCGGCCCCGCGCACGGCATGCAGATCCGTTACCTCAAGCACCATCGGCGGGCTCTCCGAGATAGGCTTCGATCACGGCCGGATCGGCTTGCACATGCAGGGCCGTGCCTTCGCTGATGAGCTCGCCGTTGCTGAGCACGATGACCTGATGAGACAGTTGCATGACGACCCGCACGTTATGTTCGACCAGTACGATCGAGGTTCCAGTGCGATTGAGATCCACTACAACCTGGGCAACCCGTTCGACCGCGCCGCCAGGCAGTCCGGCAAGCGGTTCGTCGAGCAGCAGGATGCGGGGCTCGGACGCCATCGCGCGGGCGATTTCCATGATCTTCGCTTCGCCGTAGCTCAGCGATTGTGCGGGCGCCTGAGCACGATCCGCTAGCCCGAGCCGATCCAGCAGTTGCCAGGCGGTGTGCCGTGCGTCGGCGGTATCGCGTCGCGCAGCGGGCGAGCCGGTCAGTCCCGCGATGAAGCCTGAACGGCTGCGCGTATGCGCTCCGATCATCACGTTCTCGAGCACCGTCAGTTCATCGAACAGTTGCAGGTTCTGAAACGTGCGCGCCATGCCGGCCACGACACGCTGATGCGCGGCAAGCCGGTCGAGGCGCCGGCCTCCGAGGGTGATCGTGCCCGCGGACGGCGGCGTGACGCCGCTCAGAATGTTCAGCAAGGTGGATTTGCCTGCGCCGTTGGGGCCGATCACGGAGCAGATCTGGCCCGGCTGCACGACGAACGACACATCGTGCAGCGCGCGCAAGCCGCCGAAGCGCCGTCCAAGGCCGTGCACTTCGAGTCGGAAATCGCTCATCGGACCCGCCTGCCGCTGAGGTGATCGGCCCTGCGCAGGCGCGTAGCAACGCGCGCCACGCTCGCGGCCAGGCCACCGGGCAGAAAGCCGACCACCACGATCATCGCTACGCCGATGACGAGTGTTTCGATATCGTCGAAGCTACGCATCAATTCGGGCAATGCGGTGACCATCAACGCGCCGAACAAAGGGCCGAAAAAACGTCCGGCGCCGCCTACCGTCACCATGACCAGCAGCAGTACCGAGGTGGAAAACGAGAACGTGTCGGGCGAGGCAAAATTGTTCTGATGCACGTAGAGCGCGCCGGCCAGCGCGGCGAAGGTCGAGGCGAGCGTGAAGGCGATCAGTTTGTAGCGGAACACCGGCACACCGCTGCAGGCGGCGGCAACGTCACTGGCGGAAAGCGCACGAAGCGCACGGCCGGCACGCGAACGTTCGAGATTCAGCAACCCGAGCATCACCACGCCGGTCACGAGCCACGCCACGGGATAGAAGGCCGCGGGTGTGTCGAGCACGTGCGAGCCGAGCGCGTAAGACGGCACGCCGATCAACCCGTTGGGGCCGCCCGTGATCCCCACGCAGCCGACCAGCAGGACCGAGATGATGGCATTGAAGCCAAGCGTCGCCATGGCGAATGAATGACCGCGCAAGCGCAGCGTCGGCAGACCGATCAGGACCGCCGCGCATGCGCCGGCGCCGAGCGCGGCCAGGGTGCCGAGCCACGGTGACCAACCTAGCGCGGTCGACAGAATACCGCTCGTGTACGCCCCGATGCCGAAAAAGGCGGCGTGTGAAAGGCCGATCTGTCCGGCGTTGCCGACCAGCAGGTTCAGACTGGCGATCAGCAGCAGATTGATCAGGAAGGTGCTGCCGAGACTCACCAGATAGTCGTTCCACGCCACGCATGGCCATGCGGCGAGCACCAGCCACAGCAGGGCAAGCAAGCGCGGCTCGCTGGCGAGCAAACGGCGGAGGGCGGTGCGCATGTCAGATCTTCACGATATCGGGTTTGCCGAACAGACCCTGCGGACGCACGATCAACACCAGCAACAGGATCACGAAGGACACCGCGTCCCTGAACTGCGAACTGAGATAACCGCCGGCAAGGGCTTCGATCAAACCTAGTACGAGGCCGCCGAGACCCGCGCCGTAGAGGTTGCCGAGGCCGCCCAGCATCGCCGCGCTGAATGCCTTGAAGCCGATGGTGGCGCCGCTGTCGAACGACATCAATGTGAGGGGCGTGATCAGTGTGCCGGCGAGTCCGCCGAAGCCGGCAGCCAACGCGAACGACAGCGAGACCATCCGCCCGCGGCGCACGCCCATCAGATCGGCGGCATCGCGATTGGCCGCTGCTGCCCGCATGGCGATCCCAGTGGTCGTGTGGTTGAAGAACAGGTGAATCGCGCACATCGACACCACGGCGACGCTGATGATCCAAAGCGTCTGCTGGTTGATCGCGGCGCCCGCCAGGTGCACCATCGCGTCGCCGGACAGGCCGGGATAACCTTGCGGCGAGCGGCCAAGCACGAGCATTGCGAGGCCTTTGCAGGCCAGCGCCAGTCCGACTGTCACGAGGGTCAGTTTGAGCGGCGAGGGATGCCGGATCGGCGCAATCACGAGGCGCTCCGACAGGAAACCCAACGCGACCACGATGAGCGTTGCGACGATGCACGCGGCCCAGACCGGCAGATGCCAATGCGTCACGCCGGCGGCCGCGACGAGGCCGCCGAGCATGACCCATTCGCCTTGCACGAAACTCAACGCGCCGGTGCTCTTGTAGGTGATGTTGAAACCGATCGCGATCAAACTGTAGATACTGCCGGTGCCGAGGCCGGAAAGCACAATTTGCAGAAGCGCTACGTTATGCATGACGCGAGGCAGTCGATGGCGGCCGGCTCATCGATAGTCGACGAGGCGAAAGCGATTGTCTTTCCAGGTGATCAGCACGAGATCGTCCTTGGAGAGTCCGGAATGTCGCGTCGGCGAAAAGTTGAAGGTGCCTTCCACGCCGTCGTACTTCGAGATTTTCTCGAGCGCATCGCGCGTCGCGCCACGTTCGCCATGGCCGGCTTTGAGCGCTTGCGCAGCGAGATAGACCGCGTCGTAACTCTGCGCCACGAACTGGTTTGGCGCGCGGCCGAAGCGCTTCTGAAATGCGGCGGTCAGCGTCGCGATCTTCGGCTTGAGCGGATCGGTGTCAGGCAAGTCTGCACCGACCGGAAACTTCACCGAAACGAGCAGCACGCCGTCGGCATCTTTACCGGCCAGTTCCATATAACGCTGCGACACGAAACCGTAGCTGTGAATCAGCGTACGGTCACCGAGGCCGAGTTGCTTCGCCTGCTTGATGAAGATGACGCCCGCAGGCGTTGTGGTCCAGCAGACGATTGCCTGCGCACCGCTACTCTTGATACGCGTGAGTTGTGGCGTGAGATCCGTGTCGGTCGGATTGAAGGCTTCGTCGACGGTGGTCAGTCCGCGCTCCGGTGCAACTTTGGCGAGCTCCTGCACAGCGGCCTGACCGAAGCCGCTGGTGTCGTGCAGCAGCGCCACCTTCGTGATGCCTTTCTTCCTGAAGTAATCGGCGAGCCGCTCGAACACGACGCTGTCGTCGACCGTGCTCTTGAATATCCATTGGCGCTGCGCGACCGGATTGACGATCGAGGCGGCGCCTTCGGTCGACATGAACGGAATTTTTGCCTGCTCCGCCAGCGGCACCATCGCCTGAGCAATGCCGCTCATGTTGCCGCCTCCCACGATGATATCGACGTGGTCTTGCGCGATCAGCCGGCGCGTCGACGCAATGGCCGTCGCGGTTTGGCTCTGGGCGTCATAGAAGGTCCAGTTGATCGGCTTGCCGTCGATACCGCCGTGCGCGTTGATTTCGTCCACGGCGATCGCCATGCCGTCCTTCATGTCGCCGCCGAGAAACGCCGATGGGCCGGTGGTCGACAAAATGGTGCCGACCTTGAAATCCTCAGCCTGCGCCGGCAATGAGGACGTGAACAGGAGCGCGGCCATCGCGGCGCCAGGCAATGATCGGACAGCGAATCTCATCCGGGTTCCCGAGAAATGAAATCTGCGCAGCGCCGGCAAATAAAGACGTCGTCCCTACCGGTGCGCAAGAGAAGCGCGAATTCTATGCCGAGCGCATTCGGTTTCTATATCTTGATTCCTGAATTGTTTATCTGGACTCGGCTTATGGCGCAGGACGGCTTGGCGCTATGATGGGTAGCTTCCTTCGGCGCTCGCAGAGTTTGCCTCGCCAGCGTCACATCGGCGTTATGTGCCTAGCGTCTGGCGCATGGCGCCCCTCATCGCGAACAGAATGACGACCCCACGTAACGATCAGATGCACCTCGCAGCGTTCGCGCTTGCCGGTCCTGTGTCCGGCAATCACGGCGGCTGGCGCTACCCCTCCGCCGACACGAACCTCCTTTCGGGCAGTTACTACAAGAAGCTGGGACGATTGCTGGAAGACGGCAAGTTCGATCTGCTATTTCTTGCCGACATCCTGGCCGTGCCGAGCCGTTATGAGGGCAGCACCGACAGCCAGCTGCGTTATGGCGCGCTGGGCGCCTTGCGGCTCGAGCCGCTTGCGGTGCTGGCCACCGTCGCCGCGGCAACCGAACGCCTGGGTCTCGCCAGCACGATTTCGACGTCGTATTTTGAGCCGTTCGCGGTGGCGCGCTCGCTCGCGACACTCGACCACCTGAGCGACGGGCGTGCCGCGTGGAATATCGTGACGTCGTTCCAGGCCGCCGAGGCCGCGAACTTCGGCCTCGAGGCGCAGCTCTCGCGCGATCAACGTTACGATCGTGCCGACGAATTCGTCGAAGTGGCCTGCAAGCTGTGGGACAGCTGGCGTGACGGCGCCTTGACGCTCGACCGTGAGACGCCGCAGTTCGCCGACCCGTCGAAGGTCGCCGCGATCGATCACGTGGGCGAGTACTTTCGCGTGAAGGGGCCGCTCAATGTGAGCCGTTCACCGCAAGGCCGGCCGGTTTTCATTCAGGCCGGGGCGTCCGGGCGCGGGAGAGATTTCGCCGCGCGCTGGGCCGAGGTGATCTTCGTCACGCATTCGTCGCTCGAATCCGCGCAGGAGTTCTATCGCGACATGAAGCGGCGCGCCGCGAAATTCGGCCGCAATCCGGACGAGCTCAAAGTGTTGCCCGGGATCGTGCCGATCGTCGGCGAAACGCGTCTGATTGCCGAGGAGACCGAGCGCTTGCTGAATAGCCTCGTCGTGCCCGAAGCGGGACTGTCGACGTTGTCATACCACCTGGACATCGATCTCAGCCAGTATCCTCAGGACGACGTCCTGCCGCAAGTCGACGTACCGGGCGTGCAGGGACACTACAAGGAAGTTGCCGAACTGACGCACAAACATGGTCTGTCGCTCAGGCAACTCGGGACGCGCTACGGCGTGGGGCCGCTGCGCGAATTTGTCGGCGCGGCGGACGAGGTGGTCGACACGCTGCAGCTATGGTTCGAGAGCGGCGCGTGCGACGGTTTCATGATTCAGGCGCCATTCCTGCCGGGCGGTCTGGAAGATTTCGTCCGTCTCGCCGTGCCGCGTTTGCAGGATCGTGGCTTGTTCCGTACCGAGTACACCGGCACGACCTTGCGCGATCATCTGAATCTGTCGCGTCCGGCGGCGTGACGCTCAACCGTAACGTGGCGGCTTGTTTCGATTCAATACCATGACGAACCGATCTTCATTTGGACCGCTAGTGTCGACCGCGTGGCTGGCCGCGCATCTTGGCACAGCGAATCTGGTCGTGCTCGACGCTACCATCATCAAGGAAGCGCTAGGCGAGTTGCGCTTCGTGCGGCGTCCGGCATTGCGCGAATTCGAAGCCGAAGGGCATATCCCTGGCGCGACCTTTGCCGACCTCGTGAATCAGTTTTCGGACCCGCAGGCAGCGTTTCCGTTTACACGGCCAACCTCGCAGCAAATCGCCGACGCGGCCGCGGCGCATGGCATCACGCGGGACAGCCTGGTGGTCGTCTACGACTCGCTTGACGGTATCTGGGCGGCTCGCGTCTGGTGGGTACTGCGCGCCTTCGGACACGATCAGGTGGCCGTGCTCGACGGCGGCCTGAAAAAATGGCGCAGCGAAGGCAGGGCGCTCGAACAGGGCGCCGGGCAGCGCCTGACACAGGCCGGCACGCCATTCGAACCGCAATTCGATGCCGATGCCTTCGTCGACAAGGCCTATGTGTCCCGCATGCTCGATACCGGTGGACAAGGCGTGTTGTGCAATGCGTTGCGCCGTCCGGTGTTCTCCGGTGCCGAGCAGGCTTATCCGAGACCTGGGCGGATTCCTTCCAGTCTCAGCGTACCCTTCGACGAACTGATCGATCCTGCCACCAATGCGTTGTTTCCGGTCGAGGTGTTGCGGGAACGGCTCGCGGCTTCGACGGAGTCTGGCACGCGCATCGTGACCTACTGTGGTGGCGGGATCACGGCAGCGGGGCTCGCGTTGGCGTTGGCAGTGTGTGGCTTTTACAACGTGACGATCTACGACGGATCGTTAAACGAATGGGCCGTCGATCCCGCATTGCCGATGATCGTCGACCTGGACGTGCACTGATTGGAATTCCGAACCGTGACCCTTTCCATCTTTCGTTTGCTCACTCGCGCGGTGCTGACATCGCTGCTCGTCGTGAGCGCCGCTCACGCGCAGACCGCCGCCAATCCTTCGGCCCCGCTAAAACTGCGGATCGGTTATCAAAAGTCTTCAACGCTCATCACGATCCTGAAAGCGCGTGGCTCGTTGGAGCAGGCGCTGGCGCCACTGGGTGTGACCATTACCTGGAACGAGTTTGCCAGCGGCTTGCCGCTGACCGAAGCGCTCAACGCCGACGCGGTCGACTTTAGCGCCGATGTTGCCGATACAGTCCCGGTGTTCGCGCAAGCCGCTCACGCACGGTTTGTGTATGTTGCGCAGGAAGCGCCGTCGCCGGGTGCCCAGGCGATTATCGTGAAGCGCGACGGTCCGCTGCATACGCTCGCCGACCTGAAGGGCCAGCGCATCGCGGTGACGAAGGCGGCTGGCAGCCACTATCTGCTGCTCGCCGCGCTCGCCAAAGCAGGTCTCGCGCCTGCTGACGTGCGCATCAGCTATCTGACGCCCGCCGATGGACGTGCCGCCTTCGAGCGCGGCAGCGTGGATGCGTGGGTCACGTGGGACCCGTATGTCGCCGCGGTCGACAAAGCGCCGGACGTGCGCATCCTCGCCAACGGCGATGGCCTTGCCTCCTATCAACGGTACTACCTGGCGTCCAGCAGCTTCGCTGCGGCCCACCCGGATGTGATTAGCACGGTGTTTGCACAATTGACGTCGGCAGGTGCATGGGTCCGCAGCCATCCCGACGATGCGGCAAAGCTACTCGCCCCGATCTGGGGCTTGGACGCGGCGACGATCGAGCGTGCGAATGGGCGCCGCAGTTATGCCGTACGCGCCGTGGATGCGCAGAATTTCGGTGAGCAGCAAAAGATCGCCGACACCTTCTATCGGGCGGGTCTTCTGCCGGCGCCGGTCGATACGGCTGCGGCGTTGCGCTGGAACTTCGCCACGAAGCGAGCTGAAACGGCGGGCGCGTCGACCACCGCTTCCGGGGGATAGGCGCTGGCGCCTGCCACCTCCGCGTCCTGTGAGAGCAGCTTTCACCGGCTCGCGCCGCCGCGAGCCGGTTGAAGAAACAGGCGAATCAGAGAACGAGACGCCCTTCCGATGCGATGGCAGTCAGCGAATTGCGCTGGCTCTGCACTTCGCGCGCCTGCAGCGCTTCCGGCAGCGAGGCCTTGTCACCCGCGCGGCCGATCGCGATAGCGGCTTCGATGGAGTAGACGTCCGGAACGGCGAGCGCCTGACGGATCTTCTCTCGTTCGATGCCGGCGAGGCCGTGCGCATGCCATCCGGAAAGGCTGGCCTGTAGCGCCAGATAGGCCCACGCGGCGCCGGTGTCGAACGAATGGGTGGGCGCCGGGACTTCAGCCGCGCCGCCGGGCGGCGTGAACGTGCTCTTGGAGAGCACGACGACAATGGCTGCTGCCTCACGGGCCCAGCTTCGATTGAATTCGTTAAGGAAGCCGAGGAATTGTTCCCAGTGGGGCGTGTCCCGTCTTGCATAGACGAAACGCCAAGGTTGGGAGTTATAGGAAGACGGCGCCCAGCGGGCGGCTTCGAGAAGCGTCAGCAGGGCGGCGTCCGGGATCGGGTCGGAGGTGAAAGCGCGCGGCGACCAGCGGTTGAGGAATTGCGGGGCGATGGGATGGTCGGCCGTTCGTGCGTTCGATGCTGTCATTGACTGCTCCTGGAGAGAAAGAATTCGACGCTCAAGCCTGAGGGCCATGAAGGCCCCAGGCGATGCCGGATCACTTTATTTGCCCGAACAGGATGACTGAACCGATTTATTCTCACATCGTTATTCCACCACTGAGCACGGCAGTGCCTCCGGCTCACAGCCCGCAGCGCGTTACAGCATCGGGTTTATCACTTCAGCAGATAACCGTATCCGATTTGCTTCGTTGTCCTCGCGCGCGGGCACCGGTAAATTCGTCTGGCTGCGCCCTTGCCGGCGTCTTTCGAACAGATTCGACCAAGAGTTTCCTGTGACGACAGTCTCTGCACCCACCGCCGCCAGCGCCGCTGGCCAAGTCAATCAAGCCCAGCGCATCGAAATTCGTGCTTTCGACGGTCCCGTCGGCGCGGAGGTGCTGGGTCTCGATCTCGGTAAGCCGCTGGGTCAGGACGATTTCGCACGCATCCACCGTGCACATCTGGACCATCACGTGCTGGTGTTTCGCGATCAACGCATCACGCCGGATCAGCAGATTGCCTTCAGCCGCCGCTTCGGGCCGCTGCAGATTCATGTGCTGCATCAATTCCAGCTGGCGGGCTATCCAGAGGTGCTGGTCGTCTCGAACATCGTCGAGAACGGCCAGCCGATCGGTCTCGGCGACGCCGGTCACTACTGGCATTCGGATCTGTCGTACAAGGAGAAGCCGAGCCTCGGTTCGATGCTGCATGCGCAGGAACTGCCCGCGGAAGGCGGCGACACGCTGTTCGCCAACATGCACCTCGCGTGGGACACGTTGCCGGCGCACTTGCGCAGCGCAGTGGAAGGGCGTTCGGCGGAGCACACGTATCTCGCGAAATACGCGGAATTGCAGAAACGCAGCCCATGGCGGCCGAATCTCTCGGCGGAGCAGATCGCCCAGGTGAAACCGGTGGTGCAACCGGTCGTGCGCGCGCATCCTGAGACCGGGCGACGCGCGCTGTTCGTCAGCGAGCATTTCACGACCCGCGTGATCGGTTTGCCGGAAGACGAGAGCAAGTCACTGCTCGAAGAAATTTTTGCGCACAGCGTGCGCCCCGAGCATCTGTACCGGCATCAATGGGCCGAACACGACATGGTGTTCTGGGACAACCGCTCCTTGATGCATCTGGCAGCCGGCACGCCGGATCATCTGCGCCGCAAACTGTATCGCACGACGATTGAAGGCGACGTGCCGTTTTGACGGCAACGCCGCCCGCTTTGACCACACTCACATGCTGACCGGAGTTCCGATGCTTGCCAGGTTTCATCCGACCGCTGCGCGGTCGTTCTTTGCTCGCCGCCTGAGCGCGGCGCTGCTGACTGTATCGATGGGCGTGGTGGGCTTCGGCGCAACCGTACCTGCTCACGCCGAAGGGCAGATCCGCGTCGCCGAACAGTTCGGTATCGTCTATTTGCTGCTGAACGTGGCGCGCGACCAGCAATTTGTCGAGAAAGAAGGGCGCAAGCAGGGCCTCGATATCAAGGTCGACTGGGTGAAGCTTTCGGGCGGCGCCGCGGTCAACGACGCGCTGCTCTCCGGCGCGGTGGATATCGCCGGAGCGGGCGTCGGCCCCTTGCTGACGATCTGGGATCGCACGCACGGCAAGCAGAACGTGAAGGGCGTGGCGTCGCTCGGCAATTTGCCGTATTACCTCATCAGCAACAATCCCGATGTCAAGACGATCGCCGACTTCACCGAGAAGGACCGCATCGCGGTGCCGGCGGTCAATGTGTCGGTGCAATCGCGCGTGCTGCAATACGCGGCGGCGAAGCGTTGGGGCGACAAGGATTACAACCGCCTCGACAAGTTCACGCAGGCGCTGCCGCATCCTGACGCGGCAGCGGCGATCATCGCGGGCGGCACGGAAATCACCGGACACTTCGGCAATCCGCCGTTTCAGGAGCAGGAACTCGCCGGCAATCCGAAGGCGCATATTGTGCTGAATTCATACGACGTGCTCGGTGGCCCGAGTTCGGCGACCGTTCTCTACGCGACAGAAAAATTTCGCGACAACAATCCGAAGACTTACCGCGCATTCGTCGATGCACTGGCGGATGCCGCACGCTTTATCTCGGCGAATCCCGACGCCGCGGCCGATATCTACATCCGTACGAATCAGTCGAAGGTCGACCGTAATCTGCTGCTGAAGGTCATCAAGGATCCGCAGGTGCAGTTCAAGGTCGCACCGCAGAACACGTTCGGACTCGCGCAGTTCATGTATCGCGTCGGCGCGATCAAGAACGAGCCGAAGTCGTGGAAGGATTACTTCTTCGACGACCCGGCAACCGCGGCGGGCAGTTGAGCGTGATTTTCCGGTTGAGCTTCGCCGGCCATTCATCGACCCGTGCGGTCGGCTTACAGGGAGCGATCTGATGGTGGCCAATCCTACCTTGCTGTTTCCGAACGGTGGCGGGCAGATCACGCCGGCGACCAGCGCAAGGCTGCTCGCAGTCGAGCATATCAACCTCGAATACCGCACGCGCGAGCGGATCGTTCGCGCGACCCATGACGTGAGTTTCGATGTCTATGGCGGCGACCGTTTCGTGCTGCTGGGGCCGTCGGGTTGCGGCAAGTCGACCCTGCTCAAAGCCGTGGCCGGCTTCATCCAGCCGACATCCGGCAGCATCGCGCTCGACGGCGTTCCTGTGCGAGGTCCCGGCGCCGATCGTATCGTCGTGTTCCAGGAATTCGACCAGTTGCCGCCGTGGAAAACGGTGCTGCAGAACGTGGCTTTCCCGCTGCGGGTGGCGAAGAAGCTTTCGCGTGCGGAAGCCAGGGAACGCGCGCTGCATTATCTCGACAAGGTGGGGCTTGCTTCGTTTGCCGACGCCTATCCGCATACGTTGTCGGGCGGTATGAAGCAACGCGTGGCGATTGCCCGCGCGCTGGCCATGCAACCGCGCGTGCTGCTGATGGACGAACCGTTCGCCGCGCTCGATGCGCTGACCCGCCGCAAGATGCAGGAGGAACTGCTGCGTTTGTGGGAAGAGGTGAACTTCACGCTGCTGTTCGTCACCCATTCGATCGAAGAGGCGCTGGTGGTCGGCAACCGGATTCTGTTGCTGTCGCCGCATCCAGGCCGCGTGCGCGCCGAACTCAACAGCCACCAGTATTCGCACGATAGTTCCGGGCGTAGCGACTTTCAGCACAGTGTTGCGCGCATTCATCACCTGTTGTTCGAGCAAACCGAGGCCGTTCAATGAGCACGCCCATCCTGTTGCCGCCGGTTCGCGAAGAGTATGAGCGCCCGCTCGAACCGCTCGGTGAACTTATTGTCGAAGCGCCGCTGCCGCTCGGCAAGCGCATCGTTGCGCAAGGCTGGGTGCGCAAGACGCTGATTGCACTGGTGCTGATCGTGGGGTGGGAAATCGCCGCGCGTGCGGTCGACAACGATCTGCTGCTGCCGACTTTCGGCGCGACGTTCAGCGCCTTCGTACAAGGCATCTGGTCGGGCGAACTGCTGCAGAAAACGGCGGTATCGATGTCCGTGCTGCTGCGCGGCTATCTGCTTGGCGCCGCACTCGCGTTTGTGCTCACGTCGCTTGCCGTGTCGACGCGTATAGGCCGCGATTTCCTGTCGATGCTGACCGCGATGTTTAACCCGTTGCCATCCATCGCGCTGTTGCCGCTCGCTTTGCTCTGGTTCGGCCTGGGCACCGGCAGCCTGCTATTCGTTCTGGTGCACTCGGTGCTGTGGCCGCTTGCGCTCAACACTTATTCCGGTTTTCAATCGGTGCCGGCAACGCTGCGCATGACGGGGCGTAACTACGGCCTCACCGGTATGCGCCATGTGCTGTTGATCCTGGTGCCGGCCGCATTGCCGTCGATTCTGGCCGGCTTGCGCGTGGGCTGGGCCTTTGCGTGGCGCACGCTGATTGCCGCCGAACTCGTATTCGGGGCGAGTTCCGGCAGCGGTGGGTTGGGCTGGTATATTTTTCAGAATCGCAACGAGTTGTATACGGATCGCGTTTTCGCCGGCTTGGCCGCGGTCATCGTGATCGGCTTGCTGGTCGAGCATCTGGTGTTCGATACGCTAGAGCGCGTGACTGTGCGGCGCTGGGGCGTGCAGCACTAACGGTCCAATGGCGCGACAATGGCAACGACGGTTCGCAACAAGGCGTGCGATCCGTCGAAGAGAATGAGCATACGAACGCCTTAGGCCCGAACCAGAGAGACAAGGAGACCCTGTCATGGGAATGCGTCCAGATCCTACGTTCCATGCATCGCCGAAACTCGCGATGGATGCGCCAGCGGAAGACTTTGCCTACACGTTGCTGCTCAGCCCCGATTTCTCGCAGCCGGACGCGCTCGCCGTTATCGACGTGAAGCCCGGATCGCCAACCTACAGCCAGGTGGTTCACACCGTGCCGGTGCCGAACAAGGGGGACGAATTTCACCACTTCGGATGGAATGCCTGCTCGTCGTCACTCTCGCCGCTGACCGGCCACGCCTTTCTCGAACGGCGCTATCTGATCATTCCGGGGATGCGCTCGTCGCGCATCTACATTGTGGACACCAAGCCTCATCCGACCCAGGCGCGAATTCACAAGATCATCGAACCCGAGGAAATCTTCCGCAAGACGGGCTATTCGCGTCCGCATACGGTCCACTGTGGGCCTGAAGGCATCTACGTCAGCACGCTCGGCGGAGGGGGGAAGGATGGCACAGATGGCCCCCCGGGCATCTTCATCATGGACTGCGAGACGTTCGAGGTGCTCGGCCGCTGGGAGATCGACCGTGGGCCGCAGGAAAAACACTACGATTTCTGGTGGAACCTGCCGCGCGATTACATGGTGTCGAGCGAATGGGCGCTGCCGCCGCAATTCGAGAACGGAATCGTCCCCGAAGATCTTCTGTCGAACAAGTACGGACACCACATCCACTTCTGGGATTTGCGGGCGAGGCGCAATGTGCAGACGATTGACCTCGGCGCCAATCATCAGATGGCGCTCGAAGTGCGGCCCGCGCACGATCCCAGCCGCGAATACGGCTTCATCGGCGTGGTGGTGGATACGACGAATCTTGAAGGATCGATCTGGACCTGGTGGCGGGAAGATGGGAAGTTCCACATCGAGAAGACCGCGACCATCCCGCCCGAGCCCGCAGCCACGGAGTTGCTGCCACCTTTGCTGCAGGGATTCGGCGCGGTGCCGCCGCTCGTCACCGATATCGATCTGTCCATCGACGACAAATTCCTCTACGTCGCCTGCTGGGGAACCGGCGAGCTGCGCCAGTACGACGTGACGGAACCGCGGAAACCGAAGCTCACCGGGTCGGTTCACATCGGCGGAATTGTGCGGCGCACGCCCCATCCGAATGGCAAGACCTTTGCGGGTGGTCCGCAGATGGTCGAGATCAGCCGTGACGGGAAGCGCGTCTACTGGACCAATTCGCTCTACTCGACGTGGGACAACCAGTTCTACCCGGACGGCGTGCCTGCGGCGCAGGTGATGGCCCGGGCTGAACCTGGTGGCGGCCTTGCGCTCGCCGACGACTACTGGGTCGACTTTCCCGACGGATACCGGGCGCACCAGATCCGGCTCGAAGGCGGCGACTGTTCGACCGATTCGTTCTGCTACCCGTCGGTGGGGACTTGATGGGGGGCGGCTGGCCGCAGGCCGGTCTTTGGTTAGCCGTCGCGGCGAGCGGTCTCTATCACGGGCTCAACCCGGCAATGGGATGGCCGCTCGCCGTGTCGAGCGGATTGATGGACAGACGGACCCGGTCGCTGTTCTCCGCACTCCTGTATCTCGCGGCGGGACACGTGCTGGCCATGTTCGTGGTGATCGCGCCCTTCGCCATGCTGGCGATCCTGCTCGCCTGGCAGCGCGAGATCCAGATTGGCGCGAGTGTGCTGGTTATCGGCTTTGGCGTTTTCCTTCTGATCTGGCGGCGCCATCCGCGTGTGCTCGCGCGGATTCCGCCGTCGCGCCTCGCGCTCTGGTCCTTCGCCGTGGCTATCGCGCATGGCGCGGGACTGATGCTGGTACCGATCTACCTCGGCCTTTGCCGGTCCTACGACATGGACCGGGGGCATCAGGCCGCGCAGGCGCTGATCGACGCCAATCTGGGCATGGCGCTGCTTGTCTCCGGCGTTCATGCCACCGCCATGATCCTGGTCGGTGGACTTCTTGCCTGGTTGGTCTACCGCTACCTGGGGCTGAAGTTCGTGTCACGGAGCTGGTTCAATCTGGATGCGGTCTGGGCCGCGAGCCTCATTCTGGTGGGTATGCTCTCATTGGCGTTCAATACCGCGTTGTCAGGCCGATTACCATGAATTTCACGGGCGATTTGCCTGCAAAACAGGCGGATTCATCTGGATAAAGTCGGATGAATCTCCCTGCACAGGGTGCGCAGCCAGAGCGAACGCGTAAAGCCTCAACCATTCGCTGTAACCCTGCACGAGAAAACCTCCTGAGCGCTCTATGTATTGCGGGCGGGACGTTTCATAAACGCCTCGAAGCGCAAACCACGGCACATGCGGTAAGTCGTGATGAACCAGATGGTAGTTATTGTTCAGGAACAGCAGCCGCCAGAACCACGCCGCTTCATTGATGACGGTGCGATGTTGGTGAGCAGATGCCGTGCGATGTTCCTGAAACGAGCGGATCGAACCCAACGACAACGATCCATATCCCGCGCCGACAATAAAGGCCCACACCGGAATTCCGCAGCTGCGCTGAAGCCACACCGTCAGCACGGCTAACGTGGCCAGATGCGCGAGCCACATCGGCACATCGCGCCAATCGCCGCGTTTGATCCTGGCGAGCGCATTCGCGCCCGTCGCCGCAATGGCAAAAGCCGGCCCGACTAGCAGGCGCCCGGCGAACGTATTGCGGAACGTCAGCAGCGCGCGAAACGCGAAACCGGCACGTCGCCAAACGCGCTGACTGACGAAGTAGCTTTCGGGATCACGCTCGGGAAGCGTCAGATGCGGATCGTCGTGATGCTGAAGATGCGAATCACGATAAACGCCATACGGAAACCATACCGCGAGCGGCGCGAATCCTAACAATGCGTTGAAGAGCGGCGAACGCGTGGGATGACCGTGCAGCAATTCGTGTTGCAGGGACATGTACCACGTGCCCAGCAACGCCAGCAGCGCGGTGCTCAGTGGCAAGCCGAGCGCGTGCGCGTGCGTGGCCACGCCGAACCATCCCGTGTAGATCGTGACGATCAGCAGCCAGGTCGGCCATTGTGTGCGCCATGTCCAGCTTGTGGCCTGTTGGGCGAGTGCTTTGCGTTGCGTGTCGTCGAGATAAATCGCCATCGGCTGGATCGGTTGAATGCAGGTTTAGACCGATCCTACGGACCAATTCACACGACCAGAACCATTTTGTTCAGCAATGCATCTGCGTATGCGTGCAAAAGCGGAGGGACACATCGCAAGCCTTTACGCAGCGAGAGGTCGCAATTACCAGCGCTCAAAACGTCTTGTACGGCGCTCGCCGATTCTGACCGGGCGGTCGACAATCAATGTTCATTCACCGTCCGCCACGCGGCATGCGTGATCGAGCAAGCCTTCCGCCGAGCCGCTGCCGTTGTCGACATCGAGGCCGCTATTCACGACGAGCCAGCCGTCCTGTTCCGCCGATGGTCCTGCGCCCGTCACGAGGATGGTTTGCATGGCCATCGCCGCAGCGTCTCCATTGTCACGCGCGACGATGCGAAACGGATTGTTCGCCTGCGTAAGCGAGGTGACGCGCATGATCCGGTAGCGCTGGCCGTCGAGCGTATCCCAGTGCCACTTGCCAGGCGCGTCTTTCGCGTGACGCGCGAGGGCGTCGCTTATCTTGCTGTGCATGCAGTCGATATGGATATGCAGCTGGTTTTGCGAGCGGCGGTACTGGGAATTGATCTCGAGGCCGAGTTGGTTGTCGGGCAGGGAGCGCTTGACTGATTTTTCCACGTATAGCCGGGACGTCCACGCGTCGTCCCAGTAGTCCTGCGCGTTCGGCGCCAGCACGAATGGACTTTCTATGCCGGTGACGCGGTCGGTCGGAATCAGCAGATGCTGTGAGCGGCCGACGATATCCTTCAGGATCACATAGTGTTTGTCGAGATCGACCACCGTGCATTGGCCTGGCGTGCCGGTGGACTGTTGCGATGGCACGCAACGCAGATCGACGATTTTCCAGAGCGCGTTCGAATCGACTGCGGCCAGGCGCGCACAGGACGTGGCGGCGAAAGCGACCGCTAATACCGCGACGGTGCGTAGAAGCGTGGACCGAAGGCGGGCGGGTTGGCGGAGAGTCATCGGCATGCGGATCGGCACTTTTTTAGCGGAATGTTCAACGGAATGCTTAACGGAATGTTCAACGGCATTTTCAATGGCACGCAATGGCACGTTCGGCGACATCTGCAAAGCCGTCAGAGCACCGGCGCCGGCAGCACGCCGAGCAATTGCTCGAATGCGACGCCAATCGCCAGCAGCCGCCGGTCCTCGCCGAGCGGGCCATCGAGTTCCAGGCCGACCGGCAAGCCGCTGGTCGTCATGCCTGCAGCCAGTGACAAACCCGGAATGCCGGATGTGCTGGCCGGGTCGGTATTGCGCAGGAACGCGTCCATCGTATCGAGCGGCGCGGCGCCATCGATCGCTACTGTCGACGAGCCATTCAGGTCGTCGATCGGCACCGCGGTGAGGCGCGTGGTGGGGAATAGCAACGCATCGAGATGCGCATCGGCGAAGGTCGCCGCGACATACTGCTGCAAGCGCGGCCGCCATTGTTTCAGCGCTGCGTCGTATTGGGCGCCGAGTACATCGGCGAGCACGCCGTCGTAGATCGCGCGCACGTCCGGGCTCGCGATGCGGGCCGCCATTTCACTGACGGTCTTGACCGGCGCATGGTTGGCGATGAGCCAGGCGAGGACGTCTTCACGCGCCTCATGGATCGCGATCGGACCGCCGACCAGGCCGTTCAAGGTCTCCAGTTCGCTCATCGCGACGGGGACGAAGATGACACCCGCCGCTTCGAGACGGCGCAAGGCGGCGCGCGCGACTTCTTCCACCTGCTTTTCGAGTCCGTCCCAGAGCGGCTCGGGCAGGCCGATGCGCAAGCCATTCAGCGTGAGTGCGGGCAACGGTCCCGTTCCGGTGATTACGCCGTCCAGCAAAGCGATATCGGCGACCGTGCGCGCCATCGGCCCCACCGTGTCGCGCGTATGACTGATCGGCACGACGGCATTCGGGTCGTGATAGCGCCGCTCGGCGCCGCCGTTACCGACCGAGGGACGAAACCCCGCGATGCCGGTCAACGCGGCCGGAATGCGGGTCGAGCCGCCCGTGTCGGTGCCCAGACCCGCGGGCACGATGCGCGCGGCGATCGCGGCGGCGGTGCCGCCCGACGAGCCGCCGGGAATCAGCGTGGGGTCGTAGGGGTTGCGCACCGGCCCGGCGTGCGTGGCGAAATTCGTACTGGTGATGCCGAACGCGAGTTCGTGCATGTTGGCCTTGCCGAGGATGATCGCGCCCGCATCGAGAAGCCGTTGTACCGAAGGCGCATTGGTCTTCGGCACGAAGCCCTCCAAAGCAGGCGTGCCTGCCGAGGTCTGCAAGCCGGCCGTGTTGATGTTGTCCTTCACGACGATGGGCAAACCGGCGAGCGGCAATTGCGCTTTTGTTTCGGGCGGCAATGCATCGATGCGCTGCGCGGCGGCCAGCGCGCCGTCGAGGTCGAGCGTGGTGAGTGCGTTGAGGCTCGAGAGCGATGCCGCGCGCGCCAGCAGCGTGGCGATATAGTCGGCGGCCTTGAGGCGCCCGGACTGGATCTCGGCGACCGCCTCGGTTGCGGTGAGGGCCAACTGTTGATCGACGGTCCATGTCATCGCAGGCGTCTCCTTGAACGGAAGTGTCGCCTATTCTGGCACAGCCGCTTAAGAATCGACGCCGGGTGGCGCAACGCGCTTTGCGTTCGCCAGGTTGCCGGTTCGCAGGGCGATCAGCGCACTCGTTTTGCGCGTGAGACCGGTATGGCGGCCTCGCGCTATCGGACGAACCCGCCGGAGGGCGTTACTTGCGGCTGTCGATCCACATGCGTCCCCAACGGAACGCATAGGCGAGCGCATGCTCTTCGTCGAAGAAGTAATCGAGTGCGTCGAACGAGTAGGCCTGAGCGTGGCTTGCCGATGCTCTCTCTATGGTCAGATTGGCGGCGAACAGACCGTTGGGTAGTCGTTGCGCAGCCGGTGCGACTTCGTAACCCTTGTAGCGCATAGGTGAATTCATGGTCGTGGCAGTGAGTGTGCCCTCGTGTGTTGCCAGGGAGCCGATGCGCGGGACGCAACCCTGTGCGTCAGGCAACCGGTGGTAAGCGGGCAGGATCAAGCGTAGGCCGCGCCGCGCAGCGGGTGAACCAATCTTTCGTCGTAAGCAAATCAGCGAGGTTCGGGAACGGTCTTCAGGAGGCCGGATCGGACCATAGTCGCAGTGTTCGAAAACACTATCCGGCGTTGCGGGTGGGCCGTCTGTTGTGTGGCGCACGGTTTGAACGAGCGGAAACACGAGCGCGTTCGAGCGCGCAGGGCGCGGCTGGTCGGCCTTGAAGGCTATCGGTTTGGGATGCGGCGGTTGGCAGGAAGAGGCGGTCAGCGCACCCCGGCGTCGAATGGTTCGCCGAGGCAGCGGCGCGGCCGCCGCTTCAGCGCAAACACGGGTGCGTCGGGGACCGCAGGCGCAGACCCTCGACGTGGTGCGCAAGGGCGTTAAACCGCGTGCAGCAAGCGGGCAGGTTGCGCTTCCTTGGTGGCATTGCCGATGGGCGCGGCCGTCGGCGTGCGATGCGCGTTGAACGCCAGCGCGAATTGCGCGGCCTGCTGGCCGACGGTAGCGAGCTGATCGACGACCTTGGCGTCGGAACAGCTATCGACGGTATCGAAGCGCGTTTCCAGCGTGTTGATCCCGGCGCCGAACGGCGTCGGCCAGCCTCGCAGCGCGTGGACGATCGAGCGCAGCGACGTCAGCACTGAGCCGGCAGCTTGCCAGCCATAAGCGGTGACGATACAGCCGACCGCGCGGCCATCCAGATAGGGGCGTTCGTCGGCGCGCAGCTCCTCGAGCGTGTCGAGTGCATTCTTGACGAGGCCGGAGACGCCGCCGTGATAGCCGGGCGTCGCGATGATCAGCGCGTCCGCATGGCGCACGGCGTCGATCAGTTCGAGCTGTTCGGCGGTGCGTTCGGGATTTTCCGGGGCGTAGTGAGGCAGGCTATGCAGGAAGGTGCCGCCGAACAGGCGGGTATTCGCGCCCGCGGCTTCCGCGCCACGCAGCGCAAAGCCGAGCGCGCGCTCGGTCGACGACGCCGCGCGTGTCGTGCCGCCGATGCCGATGACGAGCGGCCGGCGGTGATGATCGAAACTGGTCAACGAAATGCTCCTTCGGTAGCGGCTCACGGGACGCTGGCGCGGGGCTGCGCGTAGACGAACCGGGGCGAACCGGACTTTGAAGTGTCATCTTAATGACCGCCGCGACCCGGGCGAAGCGACTTTTTGTTCTAACGATATAACCGCGCGGGGTTATCGGCGGCGCGGCGGACTGTCTGACGGAGGCTTCCGGGACGATACGCAGCCCGTTGCAATGCAGTTGAGGCCGCGCCGGATAAGCATATGGCGAACCATTGTTTGGGGGCGCGTTCACACGCGGCTATGATCGAGTCGTCTCCTCCATGACATCTCCTTGACATGGGACTCGGCCTCGCTACACCAGTGGCGAGGCCTTTTTTTTGTCTGGTCTTTCAGCAGCGCCGGCGCTTGCCGCTTCACGATAAAGCCGTTTTTTGCATGCTACGATGGTCCGCGAAGCGATTCACGGTGAGGTCGAACACGCGATGGCAACCCTATATGACACGCTCGGTGTGCCCACGCACGCCACGGAAGAAGAAATCAAGCGGGCCTACCGCAAGGCCGCAATGAAATGGCATCCGGATCGCAATAGCGGCGCCGAAGAAGTTGCGCGCGCCACCTTCCAGGAAATCAAGGACGCTTACGCGATCCTCTCCGACGCCGCGCAGCGCAAGGTGTATGACGCGGTCTATGCCGAGCAGATGCGCGGCTGGGAAGCGCAACGTGCCCGCCAGCAAAAAGCGCAAGCCGAACGGGAAGCGGCCGCGCGCGCCGCGGACGAGGCGGCCTACGCCGAGATGGTGTCGCTCGCCATGCGTTTCGCCGACGAGGGCCACAATCGCGACGTGCTGTTCGGTGTGTTGCTAGGGCGTCGATGCGAGGCGCGCCGGGCCGCGCAGATCGCCGACAGCGTCTCGGCCCTGCAGGCGGCGCGGCGCGAGGCCGAGGAGGCTGTGGTTGCCGCCGAGGCGGCCGCAAAAACAGCGGACGTCCCGGGCGTTTCAGCCAGAACGGAGACAACGGCCGTGAACGACGATGCCGCCCATCACGGCGCACCCGGTCAGCACGGCAACCCGGGCAAGCGCGAAGAAAGTACCAGCGACGCGCATCCGGTCGGCGTACTGGGTGGACTCTGGTTCCAGTTTCTGAACGGCTTGCGGTTTTGAACAGAGGGTTCTGGCCGGTAGACCCGAGACGTAGACCGAATTGATATAGAGAGCGGCCTTCAGCGCCGGGATATCCACTTCTAGAATCAAAGACATGTCCGTGACATGTGTCGTTCGAGCGTCGATATGAAGCGACGGCTCTTGATTGCAATGCATGCGGGTGGCGGACGCATCAGTGTGTCGGGCACAGGATTGCGCATGTGCTCGCTGCTCCTCTCCTTGTCGCTGGCTCTATCTTCCCCGCGAAAAACCCGCTTCGCTTGACCTCCATGTTGCAGATCCCGAGAGGCACGACGGCCATGGTTACTTTTATTTTTGTCGTTGCGGTGGCGGCGTTTATCCCGTATGTCGCAGCGCCCGGCATTGTGAATGGCGTCAAGGCGATCAATGCCCAGCCCGCGGCGATGCTGTTCGACCCTTTACCGGCGGTGTCTGACGGCACAAGCGACGCTGCGAATCGGATTGTCTCCGGGCAGCCCGAAAGCGGCGCTTCCGTGTGAGGCGATGTCGGCGCGCAGTTGTTGGCATATTGAAAGACTCGGCTTTGCGCGGCTACACTTCGTAGCCGGTAAAGCGCGCGATGAGCGTGGCTTGAGCGGCCTGGTACAAATTCTTGTAGCGCAACAAATTAGGTCATCGTAGTGTCACGAGGGCGCAAGACTGGGCCGGCAGAATTGCACATACATAGAGAGATAAAAAAATACGGGGTGAGCGTGACCAGAAAATATAAGGTGCTGTTTCTCTGTCGCGAGAATTCAGCACGCAGCATCATCGCCGAAGCTTTATTGCGCGAACTGGCGGGGCACCGGTTCGAAGCGTTCAGCGCAGGGCCGGAGCCGGCCACGCGCGTTCATCCTATTGCGATCGCGCAATTGCGGCCCGGTATATCGGACCTCGGCGTGCTCAGTCCGAAAAGCTGGCTGGAATTCACCGGCGAATGGGCGCCGCGCATGGACCTGGTCGTCAACATGGACGAGTACGTCGCCGGGCATCATGCGCCATGCTTTCCCGGAGAGCCTTCGTTGTGCAACTGGATCTTTGCCGATCCGTTGGCCGACGGCATGTCCGAACCGGAGCGAGTCCGTTTGTTCGAAAAGGTGTTCTGGCAAATCGTCCGGCAGGTCAGCACGTTTATCGAATTGCCGCAGTATGCGACGCCGCCGGCTCGCATCAGCGACGCACCGTGCGCACCGGTGAGCGATGCAACGAGCCCCGCCATACAGTGCAACGCGTGAACGGCCCCGACGCGTCAACCGGTCGAGCGACGCCTGACGCGCAATGCGCGGGCGGTTCACGACACGGCTTTCGAGGGATTCATTGCGTCATTGGACGACAGCGCGTGCATGCCGGTGTCGCCCGAGTCTTGTCGTTGCGGCCAGAAAAGTACGGGTAGTGCCTCGGGGTGGTGCCTTTACGCTAGCGGTTTGACAATCTGATGGCTTAGCGGTTATTCGGGCGCGCAAGCGGGCTGCCCGCAAACGGATCGTTTAGCCAATCCACCTGTTTTCTCGGCTGCGGGGCGGGTGCCGGCGTGGCCGATAATTCGAAGTGGTCGATTGATTGACCTGCGCTAATTGCCTGTTTAAGCCATTGGGGCATTTCACCCTGGCCGTCCCAGCTATCTCCCGTTGCGCTACGGTAGCGTTCAGCTTTCTGCCCCTTCGGTTCGGCCGCCAGCACGGCGGCGAGGTCTTCTGGTTTGATACCAAACTCTTCCATGCGGTGGCGGAGATACGCAATCATGCTATCTCGCTTCCTTTCGTCCATAAGATATTCGTCCTTCTAAAGCGTCCAGTGTTCTGTCAATTACAGATTGCAAGGGGATGCCGCGACAGCATTGAGCCCTTGGATAGGAGCCCGCTCGCGGTAAGGTTATTGATCGAAGGAAATTCCAGTTGCAGCGTCAAGGAACGCCGCCCCATATATTGCGGTACAGCATATGTCCAACCAGGCCGCCTATCAGGCTGACTGTGCCAATCAGTGAATATTCAAGCGCTCCGCCGCGCGGCAGGTACGGCTGGGTAAGCCCTACGGCCACAGTGGAAAAAACGGTGATGACAATGCAATGATTGCGAACAGTCGGCCTCATGTCCACGCTCCGTCTCTCGCCGGTGCCTCGTGCGGGGCAGATTTTTGTGTGTTATGGCAGCATCATAACGCACTGTTCGGGTAACGCACGTGCCGGCAGGGCTGATTTTGTTGTCGCATGTCCCGGATCGGTGGGCAACCGGCGCCGCTTACGCCGCCTGCACCGCCGGGATTGAAATCCTGAATGGCCGACCTATAACGAAACAGCGGAGCAACAATCTGCGTTTCCAGCCTGGCGACGACCGGTTCCGGCAAGCCGCGCGTGCACGCCCGACATTGGTTTCAGGTCTGGCAACTAATTACTCGTTTAGTTCGGTGACTCGCAGCAGCAGTCCCGCATAGGCATTCGCCCGTCCGTCAGTTCGATTTGATGACACGACGTTTTTTCGCGGATTACTTCTTTTTGAAGGGGATGAGCGTTGCTGCGCCGGATTCGAGGAGTCTGGACATGAAACTACGTTTATTGATGGCATTGGCAAGCGCCGCGCTGTTTCTGGCGCCGAATACAGCCGGCGCACTGGACAGCCAGCAGGACGCTATATCGGGCCGGGCGCTCATGCAGAACGCAAACGAATCAGCGCAAGACACCACCGACATGTCGTTAGGCGACACTGTGCGGACCGCGATGCCGGCCGGGCAACCGGTGCAGAACGTCTCCTATGGCGGCGTGGCCGCGGGCGCGACGGAAGTAGGGGGCCCACAGGAGCGGCCGTGTTCTTCCGGGCCGCAATGCAGGATTTATTTTGGCCAATAGCAGAGCGGCAGTTCGGGAGGCGGTGCGGGAGCAGAACGCACCGCCTCCAACCTCAGCCGCGCGCTGCGCCCTGATCGAAATACCCACACGCCCGACTGCAATTTTACGGAGTGGTCAGCAGGCGATTTAATACGATGTTAAGGTATGTTCCATTCAGGTTTTCACCCGTTGTCTTTTCCGATCGCAATCATAAGCAGGCCAATACCGCCTGCTTTTTTATTCATGATTTGCCGTCCGTGATTTGATTAGTCCGGTGTGACTGCTCCAATCCCACCCGTTGTTTAGTAACCCGCAAACAATACTATGTTGATGGAAGATAATCTGCCGGCGAGCATTGCCTCGCCGGAGGATGGCGCGTCGTCGTCCCTGCGTTCGTGGCTCGCCGTCGTGGCCGTTGCAATCGGTGCGTTCGCCTTTGTGACCACGGAGTTTTTACCTGTCGGATTGCTGCCGCGCATCGCGGCGGATCTGGGCGTGCTGCCCGGCACAGCGGGACTGATGGTCACGGTGCCGGGTGTGATTGCCGCCATCTCGGCGCCCGGTTTGATGCTGGTGGCCGGACGGATGGATCGCCGGCGCGTGTTTCTGTTGCTCACGGCTTTGCTGCTGGCGTCGAATCTGATTTCCGCCTTCGCGCCCGATTTCCTCGTCATGCTGATTGGACGCGCGCTGCTCGGTGCGGCTTTGGGCGGATTCTGGACCCTGGCGACGGCCGCATCGGGACGCCTCGTGCAGCCGAAGGACTCGGCGCGAGCCATGGCGACGATTCTGACCGGCGTGACCTGCGCAACGGTGATCGGTGTGCCGCTCGGCACATTCATCGCCAGCTTCGCGTCGTGGCGTGCATCGTTTATGGCCACCGGCGTGCTCGTTGCGGTCGCGCTCGTGGCGCAGTTCGTTTTCGTGCCGTCCTTGCCATCGAGCACTGCATTGCAGCTGCGCGATCTGGTGGGGGTGCTGCGCCGCCCGCATCCGCGTAGAAGCATGTTGATGGTGGCGCTCGTATTCGGCGCGCACTTCTCCTCGTACACGTACATCACGCCGTTCCTGTTGCACAACGCGAGTTTCACGATGTCGACGATTACGTGGTTGCTGCTCGGCTTCGGCATGATTGGCTTCTTCTCGAACTTCGCCGTTTCGTCGACAGTGACGCGTAATCTGAAAACGTCGCTGGGCGTGATGGTTTCCTTGCTTATGTTCGCGCTGCTGGCGATGCCACTGCTGGAACAATCGCCGATCGGTGTTGCGGCGCTCGCCCTCGCGTGGGGTGTTTCGTTCGGCGCGCTGCCGCTGTGTTTCAGCATCTGGATTCAACGCGCCACGCCGGATTCGCCGGAAGCGGGTTCCGCGCTGTTTATCAGCGTCATTCAGATTGCCATCGCGCTGGGATCGCTTGTTGGTGGCGTGGTAGTCGACCATGTCGGCATTTCTGCCGACTTTCTCTTCGGCAGTGGTTTGGCGCTGCTGGGGCTCGCGGCGCTTGCAAGTTTCGGACGGGGCGAGCAGGCGGTGGAGGTGAAAGCGATGGCGTGTCCGGCGTGTACTGATTAGCCGGGGTAAGCCGCTGACGCCACACCACCGATTGCCGCACACCTCTGGCGCCACGTCGACCGATCCGCTTTTGTTATCGGCCTCTCCAATACACGGATTGTTAGCGCATCGCACCGCTCGTATATTTGCTGAACGAAAGCACAGACAGCAGAAATACAACAACTGAACGGCAAGCCGCCCAGGCTTGTTACAGGAGCACAGCGATGAATCGAATCGATCTGGAGGGGCGTGTCGTCGTCATTACCGGCGGTGCGCGCGGCATTGGCTACGCGGTGGCTCAACGGGCGCTGAACTCGGGCGCATCGGTCGCGCTATGGGACATCGACGCCGAGCGCCTCGCGCGCAGCGAGCGCGAACTCAGCGAACTGGGCAAAGTCACCGCTGTCACCGTCGAACTCACCCAGGAAGCCTCGGTGGCTGAGGCGGTGGCACAAACGCTCGCCGCCCATGGCGCGATCGACGTGCTGATCAACTGCGCCGGCATCACCGGCGGCAACGGCACGACGTGGGAGCTGGACCCCGAGGTCTGGCGTCGCGTGATCGACGTGAATCTGATCGGCCCGTATCTGACCTGCCGCGCGGTCGTGCCGCACATGCTCAAACAGGGCTACGGCCGGATCGTCAATATTGCGTCGGTGGCCGGCAAAGAGGGCAACCCGAACGCCTCGCACTACAGTGCTTCCAAAGCCGGACTCATTGGCTTGACCAAATCCCTCGGCAAGGAACTTGCGACGAAGAACATCCTCGTCAATGCGGTCACGCCCGCCGCGGCCAAAACGGAGATCTTCGATTCGATGTCGCAGCAGCATATCGACTACATGCTTTCGAAGATTCCAATGAACCGGTTCCTGCTGCCGGAAGAGGCGGCGTCGCTGATTCTCTGGCTATCTTCCGAGGACTGCGCGTTCAGCACGGGCTCGGTATTCGACCTGTCCGGCGGCCGCGCCACTTACTGAGTCTGAGGCATCACAGCATCACCTGAGCAGTAGAAGTCGCCGTAGAAGTGGAAAAGGAAAAAAACGCAGAGTGCGACCCGCATGCTCTGCGAAGGAGACGACATGAATCCGCATTCGCCCGCTTCACTGGAGGCGATCAACAGCAAGGTCATGCGCCGGCTGTTGCCGTTTCTGTTGCTGATGTATGTGCTGGCGTTTCTCGATCGCGCCAATATCGGTTTCGCGCAGAAGGCGTTGCAGCACGATACGGGTTTGTCCAATGCGGCTTTTGCGTTCGGCGCGGGTGTGTTCTTCGTCGGTTATGCATTGTTCGAAGTACCGAGCAATCTTCTGCTGCACAAGGTCGGCGCGCGCGCGTGGATGTGCCGGATCATGGTGACCTGGGGGCTCGTTTCGGCGGCGATGTGTCTTGCGCATACGCCGGCTGCTTTCTATGCACTGCGCTTTCTGCTTGGCGTCGCCGAAGCCGGTTTTTTCCCCGGCGTGATCTACTACCTGACCCATTGGTTTCCGCAAGCGGCGCGCGCGCGTGCGGTGGGCGTGTTCTATTTCGGTGCGCCGCTGGCGTTTATCTTCGGCAGTCCGTTGTCGGGTGCCCTGCTCGAATTGCATGGCGCAATGGGGCTGGCCGGCTGGCAATGGCTGTTTCTGATCGAGGGAACCTTGGCCTCGCTGGTCGGCGTATGGGCGTTCTGGTATCTCGACAACCGCCCTGAAGACGCCCGTTGGCTCGACGCGCAGGAGCGCGCCACTTTGCGCAGCGCACTCGACGACGATGCGCTCGCTGCGTCGGCGCATGGGCCGCGCCATATTCTCGCCGCGCTGGTGGATCGCCGTGTGTTGCTGCTGTCGGCGATCTATCTGTTGATTCAGATGAGTGTCTACGGCGTGATCTTCTATTTACCGCAGCAGGTGGCCGCATTGCTCGGCACAACGGTCGGCTTGCGCGTGGGACTCGTCGGCGCGGTGCCGTGGCTGTGTGCGTTGGCCGTCACGTGGTACGTGCCGCGTCGTGCGGATCGCACAGGGGGACACCGGCGTTGGGCGGTCGCGCTGCTGGTGCTCGCGGGCCTGGGCATCGGTGTTTCAGGGCTTGCGCATAACCCATCGATCGGTTTGATCGCACTGTGCTGCGCGGCCAGCGGTTTCATCGCGGCGCAACCGCTGTTCTGGACATTTCCGACGCGCTATCTCACGGGCGCCGCAGCGGCGGGCGGGATCGCGTTGATCAATTCGCTTGGCGGCCTCGGTGGATTTTTTGCACCGAGCCTGCGTACCGCGGCGGAACGGGCGTTTTCGTCGACCTCGGCGGGGCTGATCGTATTAGGCCTGTCGAGTCTGCTGGCGGCGCTCATGATCGGCGCGTTGTTGCGCCGCGACGGCGCGCCTTCATCCGGATCTTTCCAGCACTTATTGCACCGCGCCCGCTAGGCGCATTCTCGGCTGCGCGTTCGACGCACCCATAACGGAGCCCTTTTCATGGCCATGCCTACTATCCGGCACGTGCGTGCCTTCATCGTCCGCGGCGGCGGTGCGGACTATCACGATCAACCCGACGGACACTGGATCGACGATCACATTGCCACGCCAATGGCGCGTTATCCGGAGTATCGCCAGAGCCGCCAGTCGTTCGGCATCAATGTGCTCGGCACGTTGGTGGTGGAGATCGAAGCGAGCGATGGCACAGTTGGATTCGCGGTGACGACGGGGGGTGAGATCGGCGCGTTCATCGTCGAAAAACATCTCGCACGCTTTCTCGAAGGCCAGCTTGTCACCGACATCGAGAAGATGTGGGATCAGATGTATTTTTCGACGCTGTACTACGGCCGTAAAGGCGTGGTGCTGAATACGATTTCGGGCGTCGATCTCGCGTTGTGGGATTTGCTCGCGAAAGTTCGCAAGGAGCCGGTGTATCAGCTATTGGGCGGCCCGGTGCGCGACGAACTCGTGTTTTACGCGACTGGCGCGCGTCCGGACCTCGCGAAGGAGATGGGGTTCATCGGCGGCAAGCTGCCGTTGCAGCATGGTCCTGCCGAAGGCGAAGCGGGACTGAAGAAGAATCTGGAGAAGCTCGCCGAGATGCGCAGTCGCGTTGGCGACGACTTCTGGCTGATGTACGACTGCTGGATGAGCCTCGACGTACCGTATGCCACGCGGCTCGCACAAGCGGCGCACGAATACGGTCTGAAGTGGATCGAAGAGTGTCTGCCGCCGGACGACTACTGGGGTTACGCCGAACTGCGCCGCAACGTGCCGCGCGGCATGATGGTGTCGACCGGCGAGCATGAAGCGACGCGTTGGGGCTTTCGCATGCTGCTGGAGATGCAGTGCTGCGATCTGATCCAGCCGGATGTGGGCTGGTGCGGCGGCATCACCGAACTCATCAAGATCTCCGCGCTCGCCGATGCCCATAACGTGATGGTGGTGCCGCATGGTTCGTCGGTGTATAGCTATCACTTCGTCGCCACGCGGCACAACTCGCCGTTCGCCGAGTTTCTGATGATGGCGCCGAAAGCGGATGAAGTCGTGCCGATGTTCACGCCGCTGCTGCTCGATGAACCGGTCCCCGTGAATGGGCGGATGAAAGTGCCGGACACGCCGGGCTTTGGTGTGCGGCTCAATCCGGAGTGCGCGCTGGTGCGGCCTTATCCACGTTGAATGCGCGTGAAAGATAAGGCGGGCCTGGGCATTATCCGCAAGACATCGTATTGATCCAGCCAACAGGAGAATGACGTGCTGCTCAAGGACAAGGTTGTGATCGTCACCGGTGGTTCGCGTGGCATCGGCCGCGCGATAGCCGTTGCGTGTGCAACCGAAGGTGCGGACGTGGCGATCAACTACTGGGGCGATAACGACGCATCGTATGGTCGCCGTTCTGCCGTCGCGGAAGTGGTCGCCGAAATCGAGGCGCTGGGGCGGCGCGTGATCGCGATCGAAGGCAACGTCGCCGCGCGCGACACCGGTCAGGACCTCGTGCGCCACACCGTCGAGGCCTTCGGCAAAGTCGACGTGCTCGCGAGCAACGCCGGCATCTGCCCGTTTCACGCTTTTCTCGACATGCCGCCCGAAGTACTGGAGTCGACGGTGGCAGTCAATCTGAATGGGGCGTTCTACGTCACGCAGGCCGCTGCGCAGCAGATGAAAGCGCAGGGCACCGGCGGCGCGATCGTGGCGACGAGTTCGATCAGCGCGCTGGTGGGCGGTGGCATGCAAACGCACTACACGCCGACCAAAGCCGGTGTGCATTCGCTGATGCAGTCATGCGCGGTGGCGTTGGGGCCGTACGGTATTCGCTGCAATTCGGTGATGCCCGGTACGATCGCGACCGACCTGAACGCGGAAGATCTCGCCGACGAAGCCAAAAAAGCCTACTTCGAAAAGCGCATTCCGTTGGGCAGATTGGGCCGCCCAGAGGACGTCGCCGATTGCGTGGTATTCCTGGCGTCCGACCGCGCACGGTATGTAACAGGCGCCGCGCTGCTGGTGGACGGCGGCCTGTTCGTCAACTTGCAATAACGCGCGATGCCGACCTCAATGAACCGGTGTGGAGACGATCACAGGCTCAGTCGCAGTCGAGGCGGGATTGTCGCGTGCGAGCTTGCGCGAGAAACCGCGCAGCAAATCGATGAAGCGCAACGCCGGTTCGGCGAGCGTTTCTTCCTTGCGCGTGAGAATGCCGAAGCCGGCGAGGCTCTTGCCGATCTCGAGCGGCAGCGCGACCAGCAGTTTGCCGCGCACATGATCGCGCACCACCGACTCTGGCAGCATGGCCACGGCGTCGTAGTTTTCGAGCAATTGCAGCGTGGCGAAGATCGACGCGCACTCGGTCAGATTGACGGGCGTTGTGAGACCCGCACGCGCGAGTTCCTCTTCGTACAGCACGCGCGCCGGACTGGTAACGGGTTGCGCCACCCACGGCCAGTCGATCAACTCCCGCAGCGTGATGCGCGAGCGCTGCGCCAGCGGATGCACCGAACGCACCACCAGCAGCAACGTCTCGCGGGCGAGCGGCTCGAAACTGAAATCGTTGTGTTGCAACGGGCTGGTCAGGCGCCCAAGCGCCAGATCGACTTCGCGGCGATGCAGCAATTGCACGACCTGGTCGCTGGTTTCGCCAAGAATGCGCACGTTCAGCAGAGGGCTCTCGGTTTTCAGGGTGGCGACGGCCATGGCCAGCAGATCGGGGGCGGCCCCCATGATCGCGCCGACGGTCAACTGCCCATGCCCGCCGCGGCGTTTGACGTCGAGGTCTTCGGCAAAGCGGGTCAACTCGGCAAGGGCGCGCCGCGCATACGCCAGCGTCACCACGCCGAGCGGCGTGGGCGTCATGCCGCGCGCGTTGCGCTCGAACAGCAGGAAGCCGAACGCTTCCTCGATATCGCCGAGCATGCGGCTCGCGCTGGGTTGCGCGACGTTGATGGCCTCGGCGGCTTGATGGAGATTGCGTGCGTCGTCGAGCGCGACGAGCAGCGCGAGGTGCTTGAACTTGAGCCGATTGACGAGTGCGATGGCCGCTGAATGTTGGCTCATGATTCCGGTGCGATTCGGTTTGTGGATCGCCCAATCCCAAACACGGATTGAGATGCTATCGACGCAGGAATTATAGTCGTATCAGACGCTTCTCAGAGAAAGCGCCGGATACGACGGGAGACAGGCCGCAATGGAGACAATCGCTTTCCGGATGGTGCTCAACCCCGGCATGCGCGAGGAATACGAACGACGTCATGCGCAGATCTGGCCCGAACTGGTTGATGCATTGCACAACGCCGGCGTGCGCGACTATCGGATTTTCTTCGACGCGGACTCGCATCATCTTTTCGCCGTGCTGACGCGCCGCACGAATCACACCATGAATACGCTGCCGCAACTCGACGTGATGCGCAAATGGTGGGATTACATGGCCGACATCATGCAGACGGCCCCTGACCATACGCCGTTCCAGCAACCGTTGGAGCCGGTTTTTCATTTGAATTCGCTTGGCTGACAGTGCTTGCCCAATGGGCGGAGGATGTCGCATGCAGGTTGTCGATTCGCATATCCATCTGTGGGATCTGAAGACGCATCGCTATCCGTGGCTGGAGAACCCGGGCGTGTCGTTCGTGGGGGACGCGCGCGACCTGAAGCACGATTATCTGCTCGACGATCTGCTCGGCGAGGCGGGCGATATCGAGGTGCTGAAACTGGTGCACGTGGAGGCGAATCATGATCCCGCCGATCCGGTCGAGGAAACCCGCTGGCTGCAATCCATTGCGGATCGTCCGGCGTCGCGCGGCATGCCGAACGCGATGGTTGCCGCCGTGGATCTGTCCGCGGCGAACGCACCCGCACTGCTCGAGGCGCATGCGTCGTTCGCGAATACGCGTGGCATCAGGCAGATCCTGAACGTGCACGAAAATAAGCTGTTCGATTACGTGGGCCGTCATTTCATGCGCGAGCCACAGTGGCGTGAACATTTTGCGTTGCTGCGCCGGTACGACATGTCGTTCGATCTGCAACTGTATCCGTCGCAGATGGAAGAGGCGGCGGCGTTGGCGCGCATGCACGGCGAGACGATTTTTATCGTCAATCATGCGGGCATGTTCGTGGACCGCAGCAGCGTCGCCGGTTATCGCGCGTGGCGTGACGGCATGCGGACGCTCGCGGGTTGCAGGAATGTCGCGGTGAAGATCAGCGGGCTTGCAATGTTCGATCACCAGTGGACCGTTGAAAGCCTGCGGCCTTATGTGCTTGAGACGATCGATACGTTTGGTGTCGATCGCGCGATGTTCGCGTCGAACTTTCCGGTCGATCGCCTGTTCGGCTCTTACCAGGATTTGTGGCACGCGTACGCAGCGATCGTCGACGGCGCGAGCGTTGCCGAAAAAGAAGCGCTGTTTTGCCGTAACGCCGAGCGCTTTTATCGTATCTGACGTACCGGCCGCATCCGACGCATTCCCGAAGTCGAAAAAGAAGGAGACACGTAGTGCAGCAATCCCCATCCGCCGTGCCCAGACTCGAACTACGGCACGCGAGTAAATCATTCGGCCGGGTCCGTGCCTTGTCCGACGGCGATCTCGCGTTGTGGCCTGGCGAAGTGCATGCGTTGCTCGGCGAAAACGGCGCGGGCAAATCGACGGTCGTGAAGATTCTCGCGGGTGTGCATCAGCCGGATGTGGGCGAGTTGCGGGTCGACGGCGTGGCGCGACGCTTCGCAACGCCTGCCGAAGCGCGCGATGCGGGGCTGGCCGTGATCTATCAGGAGCCGACGCTGTTCTTCGATCTCTCGATCGCGGAGAACATCTTCATGGGACGGCAGCCGGTCGACCGGATCGGCCGCATTCAGTACGATGCCATGCGCCGCGAGGTGGACGGTTTGCTGACTTCGCTCGGCGTCGATCTGCGCGCGGATCAACTGGTGCGTGGGTTGTCGATTGCCGATCAACAGGTGATCGAGATTGCGAAGGCATTGTCGTTGAACGCGAACGTGCTGATCATGGACGAGCCGACCGCAGCCTTATCGTTACCCGAAGTAGAGCGGCTCTTTGCGATCGTTCGCAAGCTGCGCGAACGCGATGTGGCGATTCTGTTCATCACGCACCGGCTCGATGAAGTGTTCGCCTTGACGCAACGCGTAACGATCATGCGCGACGGCGCGAAGGTGTTCGACGGGCTCACCGCCGATCTCACCACTGAATCCATCGTCGCGAAGATGGTGGGCCGCGATCTGGAGACGTTCTATCCGAAAGCCGACCGGCCGCCGGGCGAAGTGCGTTTATCGGTGCGTGGCCTGACGCGCGTGGGCGTTTTCAAGGACATTTCCTTCGACGTCCGCGCGGGCGAGATCGTCGCGCTGGCGGGACTCGTCGGCGCGGGCCGCAGCGAAGTCGCACGCGCGATCTTCGGCATCGATCCGCTCGACTCGGGGGACATCTCGATTGGCGGCAAGCGTCTCGCCGCAGGCAGTCCGGCTGCCGCGGTGCGGGCCGGCCTCGCGCTGGTACCGGAGGACCGCCGTCAGCAAGGGCTGGCACTGGAGTTGAGCATCGCGCGCAATGCCTCGATGACGGTGCTCGGACGTCTCGTCAGACATGGCCTGATTTCCACCCGCAGCGAAACGCAACTCGCCAATCAGTGGGGCACGCGTTTGCGCCTCAAAGCGGGTGACCCGAATGCGCCGGTCGGCACGCTTTCCGGCGGCAATCAGCAGAAAGTCGTGCTGGGCAAGTGGCTCGCCACTCATCCGAAGGTCTTGATCATCGACGAACCCACGCGCGGTATCGACGTCGGCGCCAAAGCCGAGGTGTATGGCGCACTGGCGGAACTGGTGCGCGACGGCATGGCGGTGCTGATGATTTCGAGTGAACTGCCGGAAGTACTCGGCATGGCCGATCGCGTCCTGGTCATGCACGAGGGACGTATCAGCGCGGAGATCGCGCGCGCTGATGCCGACGAAGAGCGCATCATGGGCGCCGCGCTCGGCCAGGCGGTTCCACCGTTGGGGCACGCCGCATGATGCGCCATTCTTCGACCCATCCCGCGCCGGTTCAGGCGCCCGCCCTCAAGCGCGCCGGCGGTGCGCCTGGCGGTGTCATCGCGGGCATTGCGAAGAGCCGTGAGACGACGCTCTTTGTCGTGCTGATTCTGTTGATCGTGGGGACGGGGCTCGCGAAGCCGCAGTTTCTGAATCTGCAGAATCTGCGTGACGTGCTGCTCAATGTGTCGATCATCAGCTTGCTGACAGCCGGCATGACGGTCGTGATCCTGATGCGGCATATCGATCTGTCGGTGGGGTCGACGGTCGGCATCAGCGCCTATGCGGTCGGCAGTCTGTACGTTGCGTTTCCGAACATGCCGGTGATCGTCGCGTTGCTGGCCGGCCTCGCGATCGGTCTGGTGGCGGGCAGCATCAATGCCTTGCTCGTTGCCGTGGGGCGCGTGCCGTCGCTCGTGGCGACACTTTCCACGCTCTATATCTTTCGCGGCGCGGATTATGCATGGGTTCATGGCGGCCAGATCAACGCGACCAGTTTGCCTGACGCGTTTTCCCGTCTCGCGACCGGCACGTTCTTCGGCATACCGACGCTCGCGCTCATCGCAATCGTCGTGCTGGCCGGTCTGGCTGTCTATCTGAAGCAGTTTCGCGGCGGACGCGAACACTATGCGATTGGCTCGAATCCGGAGGCAGCGCGGCTTGCCGGCGTGAATGTCGAACGCCGCGTCATGGCGGGTTTTCTGCTGTCAGGTGCGATTGCCGGTTTCGCGGGCGCCTTGTGGCTGGCGCGCTTCGGGACCGTCGATGCCAGCACTGCGAAGGGCATTGAATTGCAGGTCGTTGCCGCCGCCGTGGTGGGCAGCGTGGCGATCACGGGGGGCGTGGGCACCATTCTCGGCGCCACGCTCGGCGCGCTCGTGCTGGGCGTGATCAGCATCGCGCTCGTTGTGCTGCACGTGTCGCCGTTCTGGGAGCAGGCGATTCAGGGTGCGCTGATCGTTGCTGCGATTACCGCCGACACTTTGCTGGCCCGTTCCGTCGCCAAACGCATGATGAGGAAACGCGATCATGGCTAAACCCGATTCCGCGCTGCTCACGCGCAAACGCGAAACGCCGTTGCAATGGGAAGTGCTGCTGGTCATCGTGCTGGCGTTGTCGCTCGTGCTCGGACGCGTGTTGTCGCCGGTATTTCTCACCGGGGCGAATGTCAGCAACATCCTCGCCGATCTGACCGAGATCGCGCTGATGGCGCTGCCCATGACGCTGATTATCGTTGCCGCGGAAATCGATTTGTCGGTTGCATCGGTATTGGGCGCCTCCAGCGCGTTGATGGGCGTGCTGTGGCACATGGGCTTGCCGATGCCGCTTGTCATCGTACTGGTATTGATTGCTGGTGCGCTGGCGGGTCTGCTGAACGGCCTCGTGATCGTCAAGCTCAATCTGCCTTCGCTCGCGGTCACCATCGGCACGCTGGCGCTGTTTCGCGGCCTCGCATACGTGCTGCTGGGCGATCAGGCCGTCGCGGATTTTCCGGCCGGGTACACGGCCTTTGGCATGGATACGGTCGGCTCGACCTTCATTCCGTTGCCCTTTGCGATCGTGATCGTCGGCGCGGTGCTGTTTACCGTGCTGCTGCAATCCACGGCATTCGGCCGCAGCCTCTACGCAATCGGTGCGAATCCGACGGCGGCGGCCTTCTCCGGTATCGAAGTCGCAAAGATCAGGCTGCGTCTATTCGTGCTGTCCGGCGCGATGAGCGCGCTGGCGGGCGTTGTGTACACGCTGCGCTTTACCAGCGCCCGCGGCGATAACGGCGAAGGCTTCGAATTGTCCGTGATCGCGGCGGTGCTGTTCGGCGGCGTGAGTATCTTCGGCGGACGTGGCTCGATGTTCGGCGTCCTGCTGTCGCTGCTGATTATCGGCGTGCTGAAAAACGCGCTGACGCTCGATGACGTGTCGAGCGAAACGCTCACGATCGTCACCGGCGTGCTGCTGCTGGCGTCGGTGCTGATTCCCAATCTGGTGGCGCGCTGGCGTGCGGCGCGCGACCGGCGTTTCATCGCGAAGTCCGCTTCTTCTTTATAAGGTTCTCTTAAACCGGCTCCACAAGAAATACCCAATACCAAATACCGACAACCCGGACAGCATGTCGTCCAACAACAAAGCAGGAGACGCCTCATGTTCAATCCTCTACGTCACACCGGCAAGACTGCGCTCTGCATTGCTTTAGTCGCGCTCAGTTGTGCCGCGTCCGCGGCGGGCCTGAAAAACGGCCTGAAAATCGCCTTCGTGCCGAAGCAGATCAATAACCCTTATGAAGTGATCGCCGACGACGGCGGCATGGCCGCGATCAAGGAATTCGGCGGCGTGGGCAAGGTCGTGGGGCCGTCGGATGCGGGCGCATCGTCGCAAGTGCAATACATCAATACGTTGATTACGCAGCGGCAGGACGCAATCGTGATCGCGGCCAACGACGCGAACGCGGTCGTGCCGTATCTGAAGAAAGCGATGTCGCAAGGCATCAAGGTCGTGACCTTCGACTCCGACACGGCGCCGGAAGGCCGTCAGTTGTTCGTCAACCAGGCGAATGCGGAAGGCATCGGGCGGGGACAGATCCAGCTGGTCGCGAAACTGATGGGCGGGGAGGGCGAGTTTGCGGTGCTGTCGGCCACGCCTAACGCGACGAACCAGAATACGTGGATCAAATGGATGCAGGAGGAGTTGAAAAAGCCCGAGTACTCGAAGATCAAGCTCGTGAAGATCGCGTACGGCAACGATGACGACCAGAAGTCGTTCGTCGAAACCCAAGGTTTGCTGCAAGCGTATCCGAACCTGAAGGCCATCGTCGCGCCGACCACCGTGGGTATTGCGGCGGCGGCGCGTTATATCTCGTCGTCGTCGAGCAAGGGCAAGGTGCAGGTGACCGGGTTGGGCACGCCGAATCAGATGCGTGCGTTCGTGAAGAACGGCACCGTCAAGGCGTTCCAGTTGTGGGATCCGAATCAGCTCGGTTATCTGGCGGCTTATGCGGCAGCGGCGCTGTCCTCGGGGACGATTGCGGGCAAGGAAGGCGAATCGTTTGATGCGGGCAAGCTCGGCAAGCGCACGATCGGACCGCAAGGCGAAATCATTCTTGGACCGCCCACCACGTTCGATGCGAGCAATATCGACAACTTCAATTTCTAGCCAGCGAGCCGGGCGTCGCCGCGCAAGACGTAAGGCACCCGGCGTGAGGCAGGAAGCTGCGCGTTGAAGTGTTGGACTCAGTTAGATTGCTCTGTTTGTCACTCCTCTACAGCGGCGCCGTCCCATCAATGGGCAAGGGCGCCGCGCCCACCTCGAGCGCGGCATCAGCGTTTCCTATCCGATCTTTTCTGGTTATCGAAATCGGGTACGGGATATGCATACCGACCGGTCGCGCCGGAAGTCGCTGCGGATACGCGCGGAAGGCTTGGGCGTGAACTTTAAGACCTATACTATGAATCGGTCAATCGACCGTGGGCGTAGCGGGCTCGAGCTGCTATCTTGAGTGAGAGCCGTTCGGACAGTAGGTGATTATTGACACGGCAGTTGATGGTCGCGTCTTTCCGCGAGGGCGAAGGCGAGCAGTTAGAACGGATGCCGTGCACGCAGACAAATTCCTGCTTAGAGGTGCATGATGATCGGAATGACGTGGCTTGTTGTGGCTGACGGAGGTCGTGCGCGTGTTTTCCAGACGCCGGGACTCACACTCGACTTGCATGAAAAAGAAAGTCTCATCAACACTGAATATACCGGCACGATGCTGACCGAAAAGGACCGCGAGAAATTCGCCAAGCGCGTTGCTGAATATCTGGAGGCAGGGCGGCTCCATCAACTCTACAATCGGTTGAGACTTGCCATCGAGCCGAAATTTCTCGGCATGGTGAAAGCGGATCTCAGTGAGGAAACGCGTCGGCTGATATTCGATCAGGTCAGCGAGGATCTGTCGACGCTCAATGCCCGGGAAATTGAGGCGCACCTGCGGCGACACTGATCGGTACGCCTGGCGTGTCATATAGCCTTCGCACCGTGATTGCGGCCCGGCCGCGGGTCGTCGTGGCCGCGCAGGGCCGCTGGGTTGACTACGCGTTGGTTTCCGGGTCACCCGATTCCTCGGTATCGCGGAACCAGGTTTCCGCATGAGCGCGCTCGGCAACCCAGGAGCGAGACTGCGGCGAGTTGAACTCACGATCGATAAACCGGCGTCCCCATTCGACCCCGTCTCTTACCGCCTCTTCTTCGGTCAGCCACTCGGGTTGAACGGTCATGGGAACCGTATCGACGACGGTTCGGGCGCCTTGACTCACGCTCACACTTGCAATCCAGGCGCCGAGCGTGTTGCGCTCAGGGTGCACGGTGATCTCGAATTCGCCGTAAGAAACAGTGCGTTCTGGCATCGTTCTCTCCTTTGCAGCATTCATGATCGATAGTCGCCCGCCATGCAGCGCGCGAGTTTCCCGTCAAGCGCCATCATGCCGTAACTCCAGCCGTCCGACACGCGGATCGTGAGGTTAAGTGACAAACCCCTAACCATATTTCGCCAATAGCTAGCATCGGAGAAATCCATGTTCACATGGACATGACTTGCTCATAGACTTCGGGTACAAAAGGAATCGTGAGGCTCAAACTTTTCGGTTGATGGGAGGTTTCATGGCAGAGAATGAACTTTCATACCGGCGGTTTTTGATCGCCGCAACGATTTCCCCTTTGCATGGTAACCGGGGGATCGTCACAGTCGATGTCACAACCTTGGATCAGGAGCGCGTTGCCGATCTGGGAACCGCACGCTTTCTCCATGTGGAGCGGTGGGTTGAACGTAATGAGCCCGCTTTCCTTCAGGTCGTTGTGGACGAATGCAAAGTCGCTATCGACCATTATGCGGACAACGTCGACGATAGTTGATTCTCCGTATGTCGCATGAGGTGTTGCCATGCAGCAGGAATTCGATTTCTACATCAACCTGAAGAAGCCGACACTCGGCCTCTATGTACGCACGGGAGCGGGCCTTCCCGACCTCGTTGACACGAGTGACTGGCAATTCGATGGACACGTGTGGCAAAGCGAACTGGCGCCAGACATCCTGAAGGGACTCGAGGCCAATGGCCATGCGTTTCAGGAACTGGGTGGATGAGGGTGGATGGCGAAGGAGAGAACCATGTCGGAACAGCAGGGTACATTGACCGCCGAGTTCATCGCGCAGCAGCGCACGCGCCTCCTCGCATTACGCCAGGAACTGTTGGGTGGCGAGGAGAAGACGATCGCCGGCGAGCGTGCGGCCGAGGAACTGCATGGCGACGAGGCAGAAGAGCTCGAGGACGAGGCGCAGGGCATGGCGCAGAATGAGGTCAACCAGGCGTTGCACGACGTGAACGACCAGCGCATCAGCGATATCGAACGCGCGCTGCAGAAGATCGCCGAGGGTACCTACGGTCTCTCCGACGTGAGTGGTGAACCGATACCGAAAGCCCGGCTCGAAGTCGCGCCGGAGGCGATCATGACTGTTGAAGAGCAAAGCCGTCGCGAGACCGGCCAATGATGGCGTCCAATGCCGCTGTGGTGTCAGAAAAGAGCTAATGCAGTCCTTATATTCTTCAGGCACCGCCGGAGGATTGCGCCCATGCCTATTATCGGAAAAGCCGATATTCCCTTATTCACAAACCGCTCATAGCTCACACGAACGCATCCTACAACCTTTTAAATAGCCGGATGCTTTAACCGAAAAGGTGACTCTCGATGCCAGCCCTCTGCGAAATCTGTAACGCCCGTCCCGCTGTCGCCCGTGTAACCGTGGTGCAAAACGGGGAGCGGAAATCTTTATCGATCTGCGACTACGACTATCGGCAATTAATGCGGCACCAAAGCATGCTGAATCCATTCGATTCGCTGCTGGGGGGCAGCGGCCTGTCGCGATTCTTCGGTGGCGGCATGGAGGACGGGGAGGATGATGACGCCGGCTTCGCCGCCGAGGTGCCGCGCGAATCGGTCGATGCGACGGATGCTTTCAGCGAGCAGACGCTCGAATTGCTGCAGCGCGCCGCGGAAAAGGCGCACGAGTTGGGCCGCAGCGAGCTCGACACCGAGCACCTGCTGTACGTGCTCGCGGACGCCGACGTGTGCGCGGCGTTGCTGAAGGAACTCAAGCTCTCGCCGGAGGACATCAAAGGGTACATCGATCAGCATGCGCAAAAGGGAACCGGTAACCCTGACTCGGCAATCGAGAAGATGACCGTCTCGCCGCGTTTGAAAAAGGCGTTCCAATATGCATTCCAGGCGTCGCGCGATCTGGGCCATTCCTACGTCGGTCCGGAGCATCTGCTCATTGGGCTTGCGGCCGTGCCGGACAGCATCGCGGGCACATTGCTGAAGAAATATGGCGTGACGCCGGAGGCGTTGCGGCAGAAGGTCGTGAAAGTGGTGGGTAAAGGCGCGGAGGACGGCCGCGTCGACACGCCAACCGGCACGCCCAACCTCGACAAGTTCGGACGCGACCTCACGGCCATGGCGCGTGAGGGCAAGCTCGACCCGGTGCTCGGTCGCGCGCAGGAAATCGAAAGCACGATCGAGGTGCTCGCGCGGCGCAAGAAGAACAACCCGGTGCTGATCGGCGAGCCGGGTGTCGGCAAGACGGCGATCGTCGAAGGGCTGGCGCAGCGCATCATCAACGGCGACGTGCCTGAAGTGCTGCGCGGCAAGCGGCTCGTCGAGGTCAACATCAACTCGATGGTGGCAGGCGCGAAGTATCGCGGTGAATTCGAGGAGCGCGCCAAGCAGTTGATCGATGAGGTCACGGCGAAGCAGGATGAGCTGATACTGTTTATCGACGAACTGCACACGATCGTGGGCGCGGGACAAGGCGGGGGCGAGGGCGGCCTCGATATCGCGAACGTGCTCAAACCCGCGCTTGCGCGTGGCGAACTCAGCCTGATCGGCGCAACCACGCTCAACGAATATCAGAAGTACATCGAAAAGGATGCGGCGCTCGAGCGGCGCTTCCAGCCGGTGCTGGTGCCGGAACCGACGGTGGAGCAGACCATCGTCATTCTGCGAGGTCTGCGCGACAAGCTCGAGGCGCACCACCAGGTGACCTTTGCCGACGATGCATTCGTTGCTGCGGCCGAACTGTCGGATCGCTACATCACGTCGCGTTTTTTGCCTGACAAAGCCATCGACCTGATTGACCAGGCGGCGGCGCGCGTGCGCATCGGCGCGACTTCGCGCCCCGCGGCCATCCAGGAGCTCGAAGCCGAAATCAGCCAACTCAAGCGCGAGCAGGATTATGCGTCCTCGCGCAAGCGCTTCGACGAGGCGAAAGCTTTCGAGGCGCGGATTGGCGAAAAGCAGGAGAAACTCGACGAGCAGATGGAGGCATGGCAGCGCAAGACCGGTTCGGAAACGCTCGAAGTGACCGTGCAGTCCATCGCCGAAGTAGTGTCGCGTCTTACCGGCATTCCGGTCACGGAGCTCACGCAGGAAGAGCGCCAGAAGCTGCTGGAGATGGAAAAGAAGCTGCGCGAACGCGTGGTCGGCCAGGACGACGCGGTGATTGCCGTGAGCGATGCCGTGCGCCTGTCACGGGCCGGACTCGGCCAGGCGAACCGGCCGATCGCGACGTTCCTGTTTCTCGGACCCACTGGCGTCGGCAAGACCGAACTCGCGAAGGCGCTGGCAGAAACGGTGTTCGGCGACGAGTCGGCGGTTATTCGCATCGACATGTCCGAGTACATGGAGCGTCACGCGGTCGCACGGCTGATCGGCGCGCCTCCGGGCTACGTGGGTTACGACGAGGGCGGCCAACTGACCGAGCGTGTCCGGCGGCGCCCGTACAGCGTGATTCTGCTCGATGAGATCGAGAAAGCGCACCCCGACGTGAGCAACGTGCTGTTGCAGGTGTTCGACGACGGGCGGTTGACCGACGGCAAGGGCCGTGTCGTGGACTTCAGCAACACGATCATCATTGCGACGAGCAATCTCGGCGCAGCGATCATCATGGACAACCTCGAAAAGCCCGAGTCGGATCGTCTGACTGAAAAAGCGGTCCGCGAGGAGTTGATGGGGGTGCTCAAGGGGCACTTCCGGCCTGAATTCCTGAACCGGATCGACGAGATCATCGTCTTCCATGCGCTCTCGCGCGACAACGTCCGCTCGATTGTGCAGATTCAGCTCGAACGGGTGGTGCGCACCGCTGCCGCGCAGGACATTACCCTCAAGATAGACGAATCGGTGATCGATCACCTTGCCGAGGCCGGTTACCGGCCGGAGTTCGGCGCTCGCGAGTTGAAGCGCCAGATTCGTCAGGAACTGGAAACGCGGCTCGCAAAGGAGATTCTCGGCGATGCCTTCAAATCGGGTGACAGTGTCGAGGTCAGTTACGACAAGGAAAACGACGAAGTGAAGTTCACCAGGAGCGAGGCGCCGCCTCCGTCCAAGGTGACGGGCGCGAAGGGGAGCCACGGGCGCGCGAAGAAGAAACCATCCAAAGAGGACAGCAGCTCAGAGCCAACCGAAAGCGCCGCCTCGAAAGCCTGATATCTGTAGCAAGCCGGGAGGAGCCGCCGCGTCGCCGCCGACGCGGTGCGGCGTTTCCTGCCTGAACGGGACAGGCGTGGGTGTGTCGTGTACTTGTACTGTGCACGCCCGCCATCGATCGATCTGTACCTTTCGCGGCGCATTAACCCAACTAGACTGAGCCGTATTCCAATCTTGCGCCGTGACGCGGCGTAACCCCACGCAGGACAGTCTCCAGGTCTCCTGGAGCAGCTCATGGAGTCACACATGACTAATCGACGCGAAGTGCCCGGTGTCCGGGAATATGACCACCCGGCTGGTGGTTGGGGCGCACTCAAGGCGACATCGCAAGCCATCCGGCTGCAAATGGAGAGTATCAAGGCGCCTATCACGTTGCTTCGGACCAATCAGCCTGACGGTTTTGATTGTCCTGGGTGCGCATGGCCTGACAAGGAGCACAAGTCCACGTTCCAGTTCTGCGAAAACGGCGCCAAAGCGGTCACCTGGGAAGCAACGACCAAGCGGGTACACCCGGAGTTCTTCGCCGCCAACACGGTGTCGTCCCTGCTGGAACGATCGGATTTCGAGCTGGAGGATATGGGCCGGCTCACGCATCCGCTCGTCTACGACCGCGCTACGGACACGTTCCGCGCCGTCGAATGGGAGACGGCGTTTGGCCGGATTGGCGAAATCCTGCGTGGCTTGCCGCCCGACCAGGTCGAGTTCTATACGTCCGGCCGCGCATCGAACGAGGCCGCGTATCTCTATCAGCTGTTCGCACGGGAGTTCGGCACGAACAATTTCCCGGATTGCTCGAACATGTGTCACGAACCGACCAGCGTCGGCTTGCCGCAATCGATCGGCATCGGCAAGGGCACCGTGTCGCTCGACGACTTCGAGAAGACCGATCTGATCATCTCGATTGGCCACAACCCGGGCACCAATCACCCGCGGATGATGGGCACGCTGTGGGAAGCGTCGCGCCGCGGCGTCCCGATCATCGTGTTCAATCCGCTTCGCGAGCGCGCGCTGGAACGCTTCCAGGATCCGCAATCCATGCTGCAGATGGCGACGTTCGGCTCAACCCGCATCGCGTCGACCTATCATCAGGTCAAAGCGGGCGGCGACGCAGCCGCGCTCAAGGGCGTCATCAAGGCGGTGCTCGCGCTCGACGCCGAACGCGGCGACGTGCTCGACCGCGAGTTCATCGACACATATACGGAAGGCCTTGACGCGCTCATTGCGGATATCGAGGCCACGTCCTGGGAAGACATCGAAGCGGAAAGCGGCCTGACCCGCGACGAGCTCGCGGATGTCGCCGAGGCGTACGCGAAAGCGAAGTCGACGATCATCACCTATGGAATGGGCATCACGCAGCATAACAAGGGCACCGCGAACGTGCGCCTGATCTGCGACCTGCTGCTGTTGCGCGGCAACATGGGCCGGGAAGGCGGCGGGATCTGCCCGTTGCGCGGCCACTCGAACGTGCAAGGCAACCGCACGGTCGGCATTACCGAGAAACCCTCGGCGGCATTCCTCGCGAAGCTCGAAGCGGTATTCGGCTTCAAGCCACCCGCGGAGCATGGCCATGACGCCGTCGCGGCCATGCAGGCGATGATTGCGGGCAAGTCGAAGGCGCTGATTTGCCTGGGCGGAAACTTCGCCGTCGCGTTGCCGGATTCGGACCAGTGCTTTCCGGCGATGAAAACGCTCGATCTGAGTGTGCATCTCGGCACCAAGCTCAACCGCTCGCACCTGCTGGTCGCGAAGGAAACGTATATCCTGCCGGTGATCGGCCGCACCGAACTCGATGTGCAGAACGGCATGGGCCAGTCGATTACCGTGGAGGATTCGATGTCGATGGTCCATGCGTCGGCCGGCAAGCTCACGCCCGCGTCCGAGTTCCTGCGCTCCGAGCCCGCCATTGTGGCGGGCATCGCCAGTGCGACGCTTCCGAACAGCAAGGTCGACTGGATGGAACTGGTCGCCGATTACGACAAGATCCGCGACCTGATCGAAAAGACGATTCCGGGTTTCGAGGACTACAACGCCCGCATTCGCGTGCCGGGCGGCTTCCGCATGCCGCTGCCGCCGACCGAGCGCGTTTTCCCGACGCCGACCGGCAAGGCGATGTTCTCGGTGTACCACGGTGTGAAGGAAGACGCGCACGTGGAGGGCGACGACATACTGCGTCTCGTCACGCTGCGCAGCCACGACCAGTACAACACGACCATCTACGCGCTGGACGATCGTTACCGAGGCGTGTTCGGCCGCCGTGACGTGCTGTTCATGAACGAGGTCGACCTTGCCGCATGCGGACTCGAACATGGGGACCTGGTCGACATCGAGACGGCCGTGCCGGGCCGGCAACTGCGCCTCGAGAAGATCACGGCGATCGCCTATGACATCGCGCCAGGTTCGGTGGGCGCTTATTATCCGGAAGCAAACGTTCTGGTGCCGCTCGACTATATTGACAAGGAAAGCGGCACGCCGTCTTACAAGTCCGCGCCGGTTCGTGTGGTCCGCTCAATGGTTGTTTGATGTTTGGCGGAAAGCGCTAATCTGTCGGCTGCGCGCGTGCGTTCAGCCGGCAGTGCCACACGTTGTCGAACACGAACACCGTCTTCGGGCGACGCCGGCCCGCGGTGATCTCACGCACGCATTGCCGCGTTCGCGCCTTTTATTGCCTGGAGCCATTGATCCATCATGGAAATCTTCGATGCATTCCACCTTGCCAGGTTGCAGTTTGCGTTCACGGTGTCGTTTCACATCATCTTTCCCGCGATCAGCATTGGCATGGCGAGTTTCCTTGCCGTGCTGGAATGGCGCTGGCTGCTGACCGGCGACGTCGCCTATAAGGACATGTTCCTGTTCTGGTCGAAGATCTTCGCGGTCGGCTTCGGCATGGGGGTGGTCTCGGGGGTGGTAATGGCTTATGAGTTCGGCACGAACTGGAGCGGATTTTCCAGCGTGGCCGGCAACATCACCGGGCCGCTCCTGACCTATGAAGTCCTGACGGCGTTCTTTCTCGAGGCCGGCTTTCTCGGCGTCATGCTGTTCGGCTGGGAGCGTGTCAGTCCACGCGCGCACTTCTTTGCCACGCTGATGGTTGCGGTGGGCACGCTCATTTCCACGTTCTGGATTCTTGCGTCGAATAGTTTCATGCAGACGCCACAAGGATTCGCCATCGAGAATGGCCGTATCGTGCCGGTCGACTGGATGAAAGTGATTTTCAACCCGTCGTTTCCGTATCGCCTCGCGCATATGACCATTGCCGCGTTCATCGTCGCGGGTTTCATTGTTGCCGCTTGCGGCGCGTGGCATCTGTTGCAGGGCCGGCGCGACAAACCCGTCAAGCGTAGTTTTTCGATGGCGCTGTGGATCCTGCTTTTCCTCACGCCGATACAGATTTTCATTGGCGATGCGCACGGACTCAACACGCGCAAATATCAGCCGGCCAAGATCGCGGCAATCGAAGGGCTATGGGAAACCGAACACGGTGGCACCGCACTCAACCTGGTCGGCCTGCCCGACATGAATGCGGAAGTGACGCGATACACGATCCAGATACCGCATCTGGGCAGTCTGATCCTGACGCATAGTTGGGATGGCGAGATTCGTGGCCTGAAAGAGTTTCCGCCGGAGGACCGTCCTTATTCGCCGATCGTCTTCTGGACTTTCCGGGTTATGGCGGGTCTCGGCATGTTGATGCTGTTGACGGCGCTGCTGGGCCTGCTGCTCAGAGTGCGCGGCCGCCTCTACGAGACGCGCTGGTATCAGGGCTTCGTTCTGTGCATGGGGCCGTCCGGCATCGTGGCGCTATTGGCGGGATGGATCACGACCGAAGTCGGCCGCCAACCCTGGACGGTTTACGGTGTCCTGCGTACGGCGGACTCCGTCTCGCCGGTCAGTTCCCAGCAAGTCGGCGTTTCATTGCTGATCTTTGTACTGGTGTATTTCCTGGTGTTCGGCATGGGTTTCTACTACATGATGAAGATGATGAAGCGCGGACCTGAGGAGCACGTCGACCGCCGCGAGTCCCGCAAGCATCCGGTCTTGCACAATCGCCCAATGGACGCACTGGAAAGGGAGTGACACCATGCAAATCGATCTTCCTGTGGTGTGGGCCGCGATCATCGGGCTTGGCGTTTTCATCTACGTGATGCTGGACGGATTCGATCTGGGCATTGGCCTGTTGTTTCCGTTTTTCGAGGAGAAGGGCGACCGGCAAGTGATGCTCAATACCATCGCACCGGTCTGGGACGGCAACGAGACGTTCCTCGTGCTCGGTGGCGCCGGACTTTATGGGGCGTTTCCCGTGGTCTATTCCACGCTGCTGCCGGCGAACTATATGCCGCTGATCCTGATGGTGGTGGGCCTGATCTTCCGCGGGGCGGCCTTTGAGCTGCGTGCAAAGGCCGTCCGGACCCAGCACGCGTGGGATCTCGCCTTCATTGGCGGTTCGGCGCTCGCGGGACTCTGCCAGGGCATCGTGCTTGGGTCGCTCCTGCAGGGCATCAAGATCGTGGATGGCCGTTTCGCCGGTGAGCCGTTCGACTGGCTCTCGCCCTTTAGCCTGTTCTGCGGAATCGGTGTGCTCGCCACGTATGCGACGCTCGGCTGCGGCTGGCTCATCCTGAAGACCGATGGCGAATTGCAGCGCAAGATGCGCGAGGTGATGCGGCCGCTCGTAGGCGTGCTGCTCGGGGCAATGGTCATCGTGAGTTTATGGACGGTGATCGGTTTGCCGGCGGTTGCACATCGCTGGTTCGGAAGCGGCAATCTCGGCTGGTTCCTGCCGGTGCCGATTCTTGTCGTCGCGTGTGTGTGGGGTGTCTTCCGTTCGCTTCGGTCGAAGCACGAAGCGACGCCGTTCCTTCTCACGCTCGCGCTGTGCTTTCTCGGCTACAGCGGTTTGCTCATCAGTATCTGGCCGAATATCGTGCCGCCTTCCCTGACGATCTGGGAAGCCTCGTCGAGCCATTCGAGCCAGCTGTTCGCGCTGGTCGGCACCGTGATTGTGCTGCCGGTCATTCTCGTCTACAACGTCATGCAATATCGCGTGTTCCGTGGCAAGGTGCGCGAAGGGGACGCCGGTTACCACTGAGGGTGACGGCGCAGTCAGACCATTAAAAGAGCACATTATTTATGATTGTGAGGCCAGGGCAAAACTGGTTCCGGCTGCTGTTTATCTGGAACGGTTCCGTGTTGCAGTCGATTATTCCGCAGCTGATTTTTATGGCCGCCGTCAGCAGTCTTGCCGTGGTAACGCAAGGGCGTATTTTCGGCGAAAAGATTCCGCTCAATACGGCGCCCTTCACGTTGTTCGGCCTCGCGCTTGCAATCTTTCTTGCGTTCCGCAACAACGCAAGTTACGAGCGCTTCAACGAGGCGCGGCATCTCTGGGGCAGCCTCCTGATCTCGGCGCGCGCGCTGACCTCGCAGATGCTGTCTTACGCGCCACGGAGCGATCACCACGTTCGAATGGCCCACACGTTGATTGCCACTGTGTACGCGTTGAAGCATCAACTGCGTGAGACCGACCCGACACCCGATCTCGTCCGCTTCCTCGGCCGCACGCGCACGGAGGCGTTGCAGCACACCTGCTACAAACCGACGGCGCTGCTCAATGAGATTCGTCGCGAGTTTGCCGATCTGCAAGTCCGGGAGGTCATTTCGGATACCAAGCTCTGGATGCTGGACGCGCAGATCAACGAATTGGGCAGGACAGTGGGCGGGTGTGAACGGATCGCCTCCACGCCCATTCCGTTCGCCTACAGTGTGCTGCTTCACCGCACCGTCTATGCCTATTGCGTTTTGTTGCCGTTCGGTCTTGTCGATTCGACGGAGTTTTTCACGCCGCTTCTTTGTGTGTTCATTTCCTATACGCTCATTGCGCTCGAAGCGATCGCGAGCGAAGTCGCCGAACCGTTTACGGTCGCGCCGAATGCGTTGGCGCTTGACGCCATGACCCGCAACATCGAACGATCGGTGCTCGAACTGTGTGGCTGTGAACTTCCCGACGAGGTCGTGCCGGTGCGCGCGTATCAGTTGACTTAAGCGAGGCGCTTCGGCACATCCGGCCTGCCAGTCCGGCATGACGCGCATTGGCCTCGCCGTGACACCCGATGCGGCGCACAAACTGTACTCCTGCAATACGACGCAGACTGTGCGTCCCGTCGAGCAGGCCGACGCACTATTCTGCCAGCAGGTGATCGAGGGACTGGCGGCTCTTCCGGTCAGACAGATCGACTGCCGTCATGCCCCTTGCTCCGTTTGCCGCCGCATGCAGCCCACCTTCGGATAGATCGTGAACATCATCGACCAGCCGCTACTCGCCGATACAGCATCCCGCCATAGCGTATCCGCCGGTGCTGTCACGACGCCGCTCGACACGCTCAATCGTCCGTTGCGGGACTTGCGTCTGTCCGTCATCGATCAATGCAATTTTCGCTGCACGTACTGCATGCCACGGGACACCTTCGGAGCGGACTACCGGTTTCTGCCGTCGTCGGAACGGCTGTCGTTCGAACAGATGCTTAAGCTCGCGGAAGCGTTCGCGCTGCTCGGGGTGGAAAAGATACGCATCACCGGCGGCGAGCCGCTGTTGCGGCGTGGACTCGAATCCCTGATCGAACAACTCGCGAAGCTGACCACCGCCAGCGGCAAACCGATGGAGCTCGCGTTGACGACGAACGGCTCCCTGCTTGCCGCGAAGGCGCGCTCGCTGCGCGATGCCGGCCTCGGGCGCGTGACGGTCAGCCTCGATGCGGTAGACGACGCCATCTTTCGCCGGATGAGCGACGTCGACATGCCCGTGTCGCGAATTCTCGAAGGGATCGAGGCCGCGCGTGCGGCGGGACTCGCGCCGATCAAGGTCAACGCGGTGATCGAGCGCGGCGTCAACGAGAGCCAGATTTTGCCGCTCGTGCGGCTGTTCAAAGGCACCGGCGTGACCGTGCGCTTCATCGAGTATATGGATGTTGGCGGCGCGGGCGGCTGGTCGAGCGCGAAGGTAATCACGGCTCGTGAGACGCGCGATATCGTCGAATCGGCGTTTCCTCTCGTTCCTGTTATCGGGCGTGAGCAAACGGCCACGGCGGTCAACTATCGCCATGCCGACGGCGCGGGCGAAGTCGGTTTCATCGCGAGCGTCTCGCAGCCGTTTTGCGGATCGTGTTCGCGCGCCCGTGTGTCGGCCGACGGTCAATTGTATTCATGCCTTTTCGCGACTCAGGGCACGGACCTCAGGCCCTGGCTCACGGATGCCGCCTCAGTCGAGCAACTGGCTGGCGTTGTGCGCAGCCGCTGGCTCCGGCGCGACGACCGCTATTCCGAGCTTCGCTCGACGCCGCGCCGGGCAGGATCGGGGAAAACGTATCCCACCGTCCGTATGTCGCTGGTGGGCGGCTGACGGCGGGTTAATCCTTGCGAAGCAGACACAGACCGGAGCGCTGCCATGACAATACCGTCGCCTAGTGATCGCGCACACGCTGAGGCAACGCATGCCAGCGTGTGTGCAAGCGACCCGGCGTTTGTCGGGGCCACTATCGCGTCGGGCTTCGAAGTGCGCGTCCAGCTTCAGCCGATCGATATCCAGTCGGAGATCATGCCGATCACGCGCAATCCCGACGTAGGCGCCATTGTCAATTTCCTCGGCGTGGTGCGTCATTGCGGCGATTTCGACGACGTCGTCGCGCTCGAACTTGAGCACTATCCGGGGATGACCGAACAGTCGTTCGGCAGCATTGTCGAAGAGGCTATCGCGCGATGGCGTCTGGAGGCGGTGAAGATTGTGCATCGGGTGGGGCGTGTCGCGCTCGGCGAGGCGGTGGTCCTCGTCGTGGTCGCCGCGCCGCATCGACGGGCGGCATTCGACGCGTGCGAATTCCTGATGGACTTTCTGAAAGCCCATGCACCGCTGTGGAAAAAGGAAATCCGCCGCGACGGTGAGGTCAGATGGGTCGAGGCCAAGGCGCGCGACGAGCAGTCGATGCTGCGGTGGGGTTGATGCGCAATTTACCTGCATCACGCACCTCCATCGCACCGGCAACAGGAATAGACGAATGAAACTCACCATCAGATATTTCGCCAGTGTTCGTGAACAGCTCGGCATTTCGCAGGAGATCGTGCACATCGATGCGCCCGAGCTCCCCGTTGACGGCCTGCGGCTCAGGCTCGCATCGAGAGACGAGCGGATGGCCGAGGCACTGCGCGCGGGCCGGCCGCTTCGCACGGCCGTCAATCACGAGATGGTCGCCGACACATTTGTCGTGCGCGAGGACAGCGAAATCGCGTTCTTTCCGCCCGTCACGGGGGGCTGAGGCCAGCCCTGGTAGATCCAGATCGAACCGCACGGGGCTCGCCCGTGCCGGCACGCGTCAGGCAGCAGCTATCGGTTACCCAACCGCGTCTTTTAACGGGCGCACATCGCAACAAGTTTGCCGACGGTAATCACCGCCTGTTCGATCTCGCTCGACCACGGGCTGCTGTAATTGAGGCGGATGAAGTTCCGATAGGTCGTCTCCGAGACCGAGAACATGTAGCCCGGCCCAATGGTGATGCCTTGCTCGAGCGCGAGGTTGTAGAGCCGCATTGCATCGACCTTGAGCGGCAGTTCGATCCACAGCACGTAGCCGCCCGCGGGGTTGGACATGCGGGTGCCTTCGGGAAAGAAACGCGAGACGGTGGCCTTCATCAGATTGGCCTGCTGCGCATACGCTCTGCGAACCCTGCGCAGGTGATGCTCGTAACCATCGCGCGCCAGAAATTCCGCGATCGCCATTTGCGGAATCGACGGAGACGTCAGCGTATTCAGAAACTTGAGTTTCTCGACTTGGTCGCGGTATCGGCCGGGCAGCGCCCAACCGATCCGGTAGGCTGCCGTGAGGGTCTTCGAAAACGACCCGCAGTGAAGCACCAGTCCCTTCGTGTCGAAGGACTTCAACGTGCTGGGATGGGTGCTGTCATAGTGAAGCTCGTTGTAGACCCCGTTCTCGATGACCGGAATATCCCGCTTCGTCAGCAATTGCATGAGTTCGCGCTTGCGTTCGTCCGGCATCAGAAAACCCAGCGGATTCTGGAAGTTCGGCATCACCATGCAGGCTGTGATGGTCTGGGATTCCATGATCGCGGCGAGCGCTTCGATATCGATGCCATGCTCCGGATGCGTCGACACCTCGATCGCTTTCATGCCCATCCGTTCGATGGCATGGAGCATCGCGTAGAAGGTCGGCGACTCGACGGCAATCACGTCGCCCGGTTTCGCGACCGCCTGAAGGCACAGATTGATCGCCTCGGTTGCGCCGACCGTGATGATGATCTCGTTCGGATCGACGGCCATGCCGTTCTCGAGGTAGCGGCGCGCGATCTGGCGCACGAGCGCCGCATTGCCGGGCGGCAGCGCGTCCGTTACGCCCCAGCGCGTCTTGCCGCGTCCCGCGTCGTAAGCGTAGCGATTGAGCCTTTCGAAGGGAAACAGGCCCGGGTCGGGGTAGGGCGAGCCGAGCGGCACGGCGTCGTCGACACCGATCGAGCGCAAGGTGGACAGCACCAGCCGGCTGACGTCGACCGGCGACGAAATCGGGATCGGTTTCGATGGCCGGAGTTCGAGCGTCTTCCGTTCACCTCCGTCGCCCCGAAAGTTGACAAAATAGCCCGACTGCGGCCTCGCGGTTAGCAAGCCCCGGCTTTCGAGCAGCAAGTAGGCGCGGATGACGGTCGTCACGCTGAGCCGATGCTGCTGGCTGGTCTGCCGTACCGACGGCAGGCGTTCGCCATGCCCGTACACGCCTTGCCGGATCAGCTTCTCGATGTCGTCTGCCAGCTTCTCGTAGAGATTCATCCGACGATTCCCTCAGCGTTTCGCAGCGTCACCTGATATCGGCCTCTCCCCTGGCTGGCCCGCACCCGCGTCGCCATGCCGCCGCCCGGTGCAGGGAGCGTAGCAGAACTGTACTGACTGGCGTCGGCCCGATGTGTGCACTCTGCGACTGATGCCCCGCCCTTAACCTGTTCTCCATCGAATACGCATAGGCAGGTCGCCATTTCAGGACCTTTTGATGCGTAAGAACGGACTCGAACAACACGAAATCGGCACCGAGGGAGGGTGGGCACTATGAATCTGCTAGAAGCCATGCGGATTTACGTCAGGGTGGTTGAGCGCGAGAGTATCTCCGGCGCGGCAAGGGACCTCAATATCGGCCAGCCGGCCGTCAGCGAACGTATCGAACGGTTGGAGAAATACCTTGGCTGCCGGCTCCTGCTCCGTAGCGCACGCGCTTTCAACTGCACGCCGGAAGGCCTCACCTTCTACGAGCGTAGCAAACGGATTCTGCATGCGGTGGAGCAGGCGGTCGCTGAGGTGTCGAACGACGAGCAGGGGCTCAAGGGAACGATTCGCATCGCCGCGCCTCATTGCTTTGGTGAAACGGTCGTGCCGGAGGCGTTGACGCGGGTGCGCGCGGCCTATCCTCAACTGGACCTGGAGCTGGTCCTGAACGACAGGATCGTCGACCTCGTGACGGAGGGCGTCGATATTTCGTTTCGTCTTGGGCAGCTTGGAGAAGGGGCATTCATTGCCCGTCAACTGGGGCAGGTGGGCCGCATTCTGGTTGCTGCGCCGGGTTATCTGAGCCAGCACGGTCCGATCACCGAGCCGTCCGAACTGGTCAAGCATCCGTTTATCCGGGTCCAGGGCATGTTCGGCACGGAACAGTTGCCGCTCAGGCACAGGGCGACCGTCGTGGAGAGCGCGCCGATCCGTACGGCGGTCAGAACCAGTCATTGGCGGCCCATGTACGAAATGATCCTCTCGGGTGCGGGCATTGGGGTGCTGGAAGAACCGGCGTGTGTCGAGGCGCTCGCCGCGGGCCGGCTCGTGCGCATACTGCCGGAATTCGAGGTGCTGCCCTTCGATCTGAATGTACTGATCCAGGCGCAGCGTCCGGTGCCGCCCCGGGTGCGGATGCTTGTGACGATGTTGAGAAAGTGCACGTCGGAAATCCTGGAGAGAGTGCACGTCGACTGCAGTGAGGTGACAGGTCGTTTTGAAGTGCTTGCCGACGACGAGGTGTCGGCACTTCTAGCGCCGTCGTTGCGGGCCTGAGCCTGCCGGGTCACTTCAATTTGATTATCGGCAATTCGCCGGTTTGATGCATCCCGATGCGTTCCGATTCTAAATATCGGTTCACGCCGTTTCTCGGTTTAGTCGGCGATAGACGGGGGGATTGACTTGATAGGATCGGCGCGATCGAAGGGGGCTTCGAAAAAAGGCATTCGATAAAGCCCGGAAGACGCAGTCAATCCGGGCTTTATGCGGGTGCTTATTCGGCTTGCGTCAACGAGACCGATGCTTCGCTCGTCAGCATCAGGAATGTCAGCGTTTCGCACAGATAGAGGCGCACGACCGTGTCGGTGTGGCTCACGTATCCAATCGACAGCTCTTCGCCAAGGTGCAGCTCGAAGTCGCCGCCGCGCGTGGATAGTACGCTGCCGCCGGCAAGCGCGGGCGCCCAGATGATGTCGCCATTCACGATCCGCTTGATGTGTTCGATCACCGGATAACCCTGATCGCGCGCCTCGCCGAGTGCCGTGTACGCGTCGGCGCCGAGCAGCACGGAATAGGGCCCGTCGACACCGGCAAGCCGCAGCTCTTCGAGCGCGTTGCTGATCGTGTTCGGATAGTCGCTGACGTCGGCCGGCAGTGCGAGCACCGGATTCGACGAGCCTTCGCGAAGGCCGCCTATGCCCGCAGCTTTATATCCATCGAAGATCGCGCGATCTTCGGCGTACGCGAGCTGCTTGGCTGCCTCCTTCGCGGGCTGCCAGTCGGCATCTTTCGCGCCGCGCAGGACGCTGTCGATCGCTTCGCGCTGCAGTTCGAACGGCACGGTCAACTGGACGAGGCTCTTTACCTCGGCCAGTTTCGCCACGACGCCCTGCTGCGGCGCGGCGATCGTGATCTGGTGGCCCGTGCCGACAGCGGACAGCTCTGTTCCCCCCGGACCCTTGACGTCAACCACACGACGGCCGGCGACGCTGCGCTTGAAAGTGCGAGCCACTTCATCTTCGATCTGCGACCAGGCGGCACGGGAGATTGGAGCAAGCTCGCGATGCAGGTTATTCATGTTGAGAGATTCCCTTGAGAGAGCCAATATTCAGCGAGCCGTCATGACGCGGCTCGGCGGACGAAGCAGGTTCGGGCTGTGGCTCGACAGCGGCGGCAGCTTGCGGATCGAGATCGGCGAGCGCCTCGAGCAAGGTGGCCGACGGCACGAAGAAGAGACTACCCGTGACCGCGCGGCTATAGTCGAGCAGCCGGTCGTAATTGCCTGGCGGCCGCCCGACGAACATGTTTTCCAGCATCTGCTCGATGGGCTGGGGCGAACGGGCATAACCGATGAAGTACGTGCCGAACTCGCCCATGCCGGGGCGGCCGAACGGCATGTTGTCGCGGAGGATTTTCACCTCCTCGCCGTTCTCGGTGATCGTGGTGAGCGAGCTGTGCGAACACGAGGGTTTGACCGCTTCGTCGAGTTCGATGTCGGTCAGTTTCGTACGGCCGATGATGCGCTCCTGGGTCTCGACGGACAGGCCGTTCCAGCCGGTCATGTCGTGCAGATACTTCTGCACGATGACATAACTGCCGGCCTCGAACGCCGGATCCTCGTCGCCGATGAGGGTGGAATCGACGGCCTTGCGACCCGCCGGGTTCTCGGTGCCGTCGACGAAACCCACCATGCTGCGCAGATCGAAGTTGCGAAAACCGTGTATTTCGTCGACCACCGAGATCGCAGCGCCGAGCCGTCCTGTCAGCTGCGTGGCGAGTTCGAAGCAGAGATCCATCTGATCCGCGCGGATGTGCAGCAGGATGTCGCCCGGCGTACGCACGGCGCGACGTTCGCCCTCGCCGAATTCGCGAAACGGATGCAGATTCGCCGGGCGCGGCGCGCCGAACAGGGTGTCCCACACGTCGGAGCCGAAGCCGACGACGCACGACAGGTTGCCGGAGGGGACGCGCTTGCCGACCGAGCGCACCAGGGCGGCAACGTCCCCACACCACGCGCGCACCTGTTCGGCGGCGTCGTCGCCCCCCGCGAAGGTCGCGACGATGAAGATCGCGCTACGCGTGATGTCATTACAAACGGCTTGCGATTCTGGGGTGTCTTTGGGCATCGGATTGAATAGGGATGAACCGTTATTGATGTCGGGAATGGCGCGAATGTCTTTCCGTCTTCGTGATCGTCAGTTTAAGGCGTGCGCAGATTTTTCGTCCGGATGGTGCGCATGGGTTGTTGCCGCAGACACACGCGAAGCGTTGCCTCGTCATCAGGTGATACGCAGCGATACGTGACATTGTTGATGTTCGACGATAGGTCCGGTGATGTTATACCGCCCAGGCATTTTATGGAAACAGTGCCAAGGCATTGAATGAGTTCGAATGTAGCATTTGGAAGCCAGATTGACGATCCGGTTGCGTTTCGTTGCTTTCCGCTGCGTTTCGTATAGCCCCCGCCGACAACGCATCAAGCGGCGTCAGGCGAGATCGTGTGCCGATAGCGTTTGACATTGTTTTGTCGAAAATCTCTGCTTCTCATTCGATACTTCATATCGGGTATGGCGGTCTTTTATTCTCCTGTCATATCGTTACCATCCGGTTATTCAGGGGCCGTCTATCTGATTTCCGTCTCTCCGAGGGTTTTCCACGCGACGTTGTATTCAGCGGTTCACGGCGGCCAATAGTCTGAAAATCCTTTCGTTCAGACCTGTTTGTCGAAGCAGGTCAGGTGGTATCGAATAATTCGCATTGCGAATGGAGGCCGGGTACGGTGAATCTGCTCGAAGCCATGCGTATCTACGTGAGGGTGGTTGAGCGTGGGAGTTTCTCCGGCGCGGCAAGGGACCTCAATATAGGGCAGCCGGCTGCAAGCGAACGTATCGAGCGGTTGGAGAAATACCTTGGCTGCCGGCTCCTGCTCCGTAGCGCACGCGCTTTCAATCGCACGCCCGAAGGGGTGACCTTCTACGAGTGTAGCAAGAGGATTCTGCGCGCGGTGGAGCAGGCAGTCGCTGAAGTGTCGAACGATGAGCAAGGCCTCAAGGGGACGATTCGTATCGCGGCGCCCCATTGCTTTGGCGAGACGGTCGTGCCGGAGGCGTTGACCCGGGTGCGCGCAGCCTATCCCCAACTGGACCTTGAACTGGTCCTGAACGACAGGATCGTCGACCTCGTGACGGAGGGCGTCGATATTTCGTTTCGTCTTGGGCAGCTTGGAGAAGGGGCATTCATTGCCCGTCAACTGGGGCAGGTGGGCCGCATTCTCGTTGCTGCGCCAGCTTATCTGAGCCAGCAAGGCCCGATCACCGATCCGTCCGATCTGATCAAACACCCATTCATTCGTGTCCAGGGCATGTTCAGCACGGAACAGTTGCCGCTCAGGCACAGGGCAACCGTCGTGGAGAATGTGCAGATCCGTACGGCGGTCAGAACCAGTCATTGGCGGCCCATGTATGAAATGGTTCTCTCGGGCGCCGGCATCGCGGTGCTGGAAGAGCCGGCGTGCGTCGAGGCGCTCGCTGCGGGCAGGCTGGTCCGGATACTGCCGGGTTTCGACTTGCCGCCATTCGAACTGAATCTCCTGAGTCAGACCCAACGCCAGATACCCGCGCGGGTGCAGCGGATTGTGACGATGCTGAACCACTGCACGCCGGACATTCTCAGCAGGGGGCGCGCGATGGTTAATGCGTACTTCGACCGATGCCATGAATCGGACATAAACACATGGCGCGGCCGACGAAACTCACTATCTTTGATAGACAACGTTAGCGATACGAGGAGCGATCAAATGGCGCAACAGTTGATTGTCGCGATTTTCGACAACGTGGACATTGCCGAAAGAGCCGGCCGGGATTTCCGGAACTTTGAAGAAAAAGACCTTGGTTTCAAAGTCGAGAGCGGTGTGCTGGTTCAAAAGGACGCTACCGGCAAACTGATCGTGCTCGATAAGCATACCCGGCCGTTTTGGGGCACCGTGATCGGCGCGTTGACGGTCGGACTGATCGGGCTGATGGGCGGACCGGCAGGGGCGATACTTGGTTTCACGATAGGCGCAAGCGGTGGACTGGCCGGGCATGCGATCAAGGAAACGCTCGACAGCGAACTGGTCGAATCAGTATCCAGCAAGCTCACCCCGGGCAGCGTTGCGTTCATCCTCGAGGCGCAGGAGGCTTCACCGTTTGAAGTCGACAATATCGTGCTCGGCTATGGAGGGCACGTTGTTCGCAAGCCACTGGCCTGAGCGCAAGCACGGAGCGCGCGAATGCTCGTCGAGGTAGACTTTGGAACAAACCAGACGGATGCCGCCTCAGATGTCTGCTGCCAATAGATAGGCCGGCATTCGTGCAGCATGGTTCGGTCCAGATTTTGTCGCGAGCCTACTTCAGGAGTAACCGAACATGACCCTACCGGCCAACGAAGATGTTACCCGTCAAGCGATCGAAGGGTTCTATCGCGCCTTCGAGCAGAAAAGCGTCGCGTTGTTGCGAGAAGTCGTCACCGCTGACTGGGAATATATTCCAGAACCCCCCGGGGCGGCGCCGGGACCTGACCAGATGAGTCAGGTGTTTGCCGAGATCACCACAGCACTACCCGATATGAAAGTCACCATTCTCGACTTGTTGATTCATGGGAACCGGGTGGGGGTTCGTGCGGAGATCAGCGGCACGCAAACCGGGAAACTGCTTGGCATTGCGGCAAGTTCGAAGCCCATTAGTTTCGCGATTCACTCTTTCCATGAGACGCGCGGCAATTTGATTGCGAAAACATGGCACCTCGAGGACTGGCTATCCGTGTTCCGGCAACTTGGACAGTTACCGAAAACGCTCGAGCGGCCTTGACAGGCGGCATGGTGCGCCCGCACGCATAGGTGTCGGGGCACGCGTGAATGCTAATGATGCATAGCCGCGGCAACCAGCAGGTGGAACGGCAACACGAGCAGCCCTGTGCCGATAACGCCGAGCAGCCACAATGCTATGAACCATAACAGGCTTTGGCGGGACGCCTTGCCGGTATCACGGCTTGTTTGTGACATGGCATTCCTTCTGTCGGCTAGTGATGCTGGTTACCCAATCGGGCCCGCTTGAAGTCTCACCTATGTGTAGACGCTGCAGAGTCCTGTTTGCATCGGTGTTAGTTCAAATATGACGCTAACGGTCGTTGCGTTTACCTGATTCATTCTAGGCTACTGGACGGCAATGTTTAAGGCCGCGTGGCGATCTCGTCTCAACCGCAATGCATATGCATATGCTATGCGCGAATAGCGAAGCGATGTGCGTAGGCGCCGGATGGCGTATCGCTACCCCATACCGTACCGTCGATTAGCACTTGGGAACCCTCATCGCCCGGCACCGCTATGCCGACGCGTGCAGCCGCCTCACGATACAACTGCGTCTGGTTGATGTGCGCCGCGATCTCCGCGTAGTCCGCGCGTGCGTCGATCATGCCCCAGCGTTCGAATTGCGTGAGGAACCAGGCACCGTCGGCGGCGCGAGGGTAGTTCACTGCGCCATTGTCGAAAAACCGCACGGGTAGTCCGCGCGGCGCCGAAGCCGCGATCTCGTTGCCGAGCCGCGTCGCAATCAATGTCTCATCGATACCGATGAATTCGGGCCGCGCAAGCCAGCGTGCAATTTCCTCGCGATGTCCCGCGCCGTCGAGCCAGCGGCATGCTTCGAGCATTGTCTGCACCAGCGCGCGCGCCGAGTTCGGATTGGCGCTGACAAAATCACGCCGGCACGCCAGTACTTTCTCGGGATGATCGGGCCACACCTCGCTCGTATAGGCGACCGTTCTACCGACACCCTCCGTTTCGGCCATCGCATTCCACGGTTCGCCGACGCATAGGCCGTCGAGTTTGTCTTCGGCAAGCGCGGCGACCATTTGCGGCGGTGGAATCACGACGCTCTCGATATCGCGCAGCGGATGCACGCCTTGCGACGCCAGCCAGTAATACAGCCACATCGCGTGCGTGCCGGTGGGGAATGTCTGCGCGAACATCGGCTTGCGGCCGAGCGTCGCCAGCGCCTTGGGCAGCGTGCCGTGTGCGGCCAATGCATCGGCGAGACGGTTCGACAGCGTGATCGCCTGGCCGTTGCGATTGAGCACCATCAGCAGGGCCATATCCGCTTGCGGACCACCGAGGCCGAGTTGCACGCCGTAGACGAGCCCATAGAGCACATGCGCCGCATCGAGATCGCCTGACAGGAGCTTGTCCCGCACGGCGGCCCATGAAGGTTGCCGGCACAATTCCAGCGTCAAACCATGTGCGTGGCCGAATTCAAGCAGCTTCGCGGCGACGAGCGGCGCGACATCGGACAACGCCACGAAGCCGAGTCTCAGATGAGTTTTCTCGAGCGGCGTGGGCGCGGACGATGAGGTGAGCGGGGCGGAAGAGTTCATGAGCGGCGCTTCATTTATGCGAGTCTGCGGACGCGACGACGGCGCGCGCGACTTCGGCGAGTTTGACACCCTGGTTCATCGCACGCTTGCGCAGGGTCGCGTACGCGGCATGTTCGGTGATTTTCTGCTGATCCATCAGGAGGCGCTTGGCGCGATCGATCAGCTTGCGTTCCGCGAGTTCGTTCTCGACCTGCGCGAGGCGTTCGCGCAACTCAGACTCCTGCGCAAACCGTGCGAGCGCGACTTCGAGAATTGGCGCAAGCCGCTCCGTGGCGAGACCTTCGACGAGGTAGGCCGTGACCCCCGCACCGACCGCAGCGCGGATCAGCTGCTGGTTCGCGTCGTGACTGAACATCAGCACCGGACGCGGCGCGGTGGCATTCATGACCGCGAGTTGTTCGAGCGTGTCGCGCGAGGGCGATTCCGTATCGATGATGATGACGTCCGGCCGTTCGCTCTGAACCACGCGGTGCAGCGCTTGCGGCGTCGCCGTGCCGGCAAGCATCTCGTAGCCAAGTCGTGCGAGGGCATCGCGCAGATCGCCAATGGGCTTATCGGTATCGGTGACGAGCAGGACGCGCAGCATGGGGTGGGGGTGATGGACGGCTGGCTACGGATAAAGCAACCTGTATGCCAGAAGACGGACGCTGCGGTGAAAGTCGTGCATTCATGGGCTTACGGACAGTGCCGATAATGGAGCGTGCACCCGAACGAGGCATGCGACGGGAATGCACCTGAGCGGCGCATTGTGCATGGAACGTGAGCTGGTATCGGTTCAGTGCCGCTTTGCCGCTGCTGATAGCGAGGCAAAATCTCACTCAACGCAAACTTGGGCGGCTGGTGTGTCCCGCCACGCCAGCAGCGCATCCTGCACTTCCTTGACAACGGGATCCCACTCGCCAAGCGTCTGCTGCCGGAACAGGCGCATTGACGGATACCACGGACTATCGGTTCTGCCGGTCAGCCATCGCCACTCGGAATAGGCGGGGATGAGCACCCAAACAGGAAGTCCGGCTGCACCGGCAAGGTGGGCGACCGACGTGTCGACCGTAATGAGAAGATCGAGCGTCTGAAGTATCGCTAACGTATCGGTGAAGTCATTGATTGTGGGCCCCAGCGTGTGCAAGTCGCAGTCGTGCGCGATGCTTTCGCTTTCATGCTCGCGGTCGCCTTTTTGCACGGAATACCAGGTGATCCCACGCAGACCGAACAAGGGCTTTAACGTCTCTAGCCGGATAGAGCGATAGCGGTCGAGAACGTGGTGGGGGCTGCCCGCAAATACGACGCCGATACGTTTGTGATGGGCATGTTTTCTACGCGGGGAAACAGCGTCGAGATGAGCCTGCCAATTGCGTACTTTTTCCGGCGTTGCGGCGAGATAGGGCATGACGACGGGAAGCATGGGTAAATCGAGTTTCATATGCTCCGGTATCCTGAGCATGTGACAGAAGTAGGCATAAGGTCCCGGCGGCACAGCGGTCAATACAGTCCGCACGCCCTTCATGCCGGCCGCCAGTTTCGCTATCGGCGGACTGACCAGCACGTCGACCGTCGCCCCCTGCCGGTGCAGCCACTCGGCGAATCGGATGAACTGTATTTCGTCGCCGCGACCCTGTTCGCCGACGAGCAGGAACTGGCAACCCGCGACGGGTTCACCGTTCCACTCAGGAAAATCAGGGCGAACTAGCTCGTTTTCCCGCTCGGGGAATTCGTAGAACCATCTGTATTGCTTCCAGCCTTCATCGAATTCGCCAAGGGCAAGCAGCACACCCGCGAGGTGGAATTGCAGATAGGGGTTATCCGGCAGACGTTGTGCCGCTGTCATGCTGTGTGGCCGACTGTCGATGACATTGCCGCTTATGCTTAATGCTCTTGCCGCGTTGTGATGCAGAAACGGGTGTTGCGGATCGAGGGTGAGTCCCTGCCGGGCTACGCTGAGTGCATCGCTGAAACGGTCGTGTGTGTTCAACACGAACGCGAGCGAGGTTAGCGCTGCGGCGTCGTCAGCAAAGCGAGTTCTGATCTGCGCAATAGCTTCGTCAAGCTGATGTGTGCGGCAGGCTTTTGCCAGTGCGGCGATCAGGTCCAGTCCGTCTTGCAGGCTGGTCGCGTCGAGCATCCACGCGCGTAGCCAATAGTTCGCAGCGTCATCCACTTTCCCGAGTTGCGTATTGATCCGGGCGAGCATGCGAACGGCGTGATGCAATTCGGGTTCGATTTCAATGGACTTTTCGTAATGGGTGATTGCCTCGCTGAGGTGGCCGGCCAGCCGCAGGGAGTCGGCAAGATTTCTGTGGAGACTGGCGGTATTGCCAGACAGGCTGATCGCGTGCCGATAGAACGTTTCGGCCGATGCGTGATCGCGCCTCCATGCGGCAAGCAGGCCCGCGTGTTCCCATAATTCGGCCCGCTCAGGAGCGGCTTGCAATGCCTGTTCCAGATATCCGCGCGCCGAATCCATCTGGTTCGCGTGAATACAGGCGAGTCCCATACGGTGTAGTGCGTGTGCATCATGAGGGCGTACGGCTAGTGCCTTCCGATAACCGCTCATTGCGTCGGTCATTCGCTGCGCGGAAAAATGCGCATCCGCGCGCGCGATCAAAGCGTTCGCGTCTGCGTCATCATGAATCATTGCATGCTGGGGGAGGGTGGAAATGATTGCCCCTGTTTTTATGAAGTAGTCGTACAGTGGTTATTGGTGACGCCACATCTCCATGCCACTCTTCGGTCCGTCAATGCAATCTATTTTTTGACTACATAAAGATTCCTAAATAATTATCCTGAGCGACGACATACTTGCTATGTGACCTTCTGTGGCTATTAATCGGCCAATCGGGTTCTTGTGTTGGGGTGCAGGCAATAAATAGCGTGTGTATGAGAATAAGTAGCCTGGTTGATGTAAACAATCAGGAGTATCTATTTGTCCATCAGATAACTTACCTGTCGCGTAAGACTATCGACGTGTGTCCACGCAGACCGACGTATCAAATCAGTCCGGTGGCTAAGGTAGGGGATGTGATGGAGGAGGTAAACGTGCTGGTTGCGCACCGGACGGCACGTATCGCGCCGGTGGCTGAGCGATGGCTTCCACACTGCCGCGTCAGCGTGAAAGCACCAGGACAAAGTCTGCCGAATCAACTCCATTTCGCATAACTGCGCGGCGAAAAGAAGAAACTCACGGCGATCATGGCCGCAACGCCACCGGCCAGCATGACCCAGGCGGCGCCGAAGCCGCCTGTCCAACTCCGGACCATGCCGGCAAAAACAGGCGCAATGGCCGCTACAACAAAGCCAACCCCTTGCGTGAACGCGACGAGCTTTCCCGCCACACTGTGGTGAGTCGAATGATCCATCGCCGTAACAAGCGTCAGCGAGAACGTCCCGCCAAGTCCTGCGCCCGTGACGCCGACCCACACCAATGGCGCGACATCGGGCCAGAAGATCAATCCAAGCAAGCCGACCAGTTGCGCCGACAATCCGAGAATCAACCAGGGGCGCCGATCGCGAAACGATGCAGCAGCAAGGGGCAGCAGTAGGGCGGCGATCGCTTGAAACACCGTCATGCCGGCAAGTAGCGAACCGCTATCCGCCACGCTCGCGCCATGTTGCTGATAAAACGCCGGCAACCACGCGATGAGCGTCGTATAGCCGCCGTTAACGATGCCGAAGTACAACCCGAGCGTCCACGCGCGCCGCTTGCGCCAAAGCGAGGGAACCAGCGCGTTTGCCGGAGCAGGCTGCGTCGCGGGGCCATGCGAAGGTCCCCGGTTCAAACCCAGCCAGCACAGCAATGCCACGACAGCGGGAAGAGCCCATACAGCGAGCCCTGCATGCCACGACCCCGACGCAGCGCTTACCCACGGACTCAAGCGCGCTCCGAGGCCGCCGCCACCCATGATCGATGCCGAGAAAACGCCCATCGCCAGCGGCACGCGTGCAGGAAAACGTTGTTTCATGACGGCGGGTAGCAAGGCCTGGATCGCTGCAACACCGACGCCCGCGAGTGCCGCCGTCGCAAGGAGCGCTGCGCCGCTGGTGGTCGACCAGCGGGCGCCGCAGGCAAGTGCGATCGCCAGCAAACCGAGCGCAACCCCGCGCGTTTCACCGATCGACCGGCTTAGCGCGCTAGCGCCGAACGCGCCGATGCCCATTGCGACAACCGGCAGACTGGTCAGCAGCGACGCGCCGTAGAAGCTCAGCCCGGTTGCGCCGCGGATCGTCGTCATCAAGGGGCTGATCGACGTTAGCAAGGGGCGCAGATTGACGCCGATCACGATGATCGCGCATAGCCATAGCGCGTCCCGCCGCGTAAGTGCGTGGGATGCGTCGTTGGCATGGTGTTGGGGCGAGCTGACGCTGGAGTGCGAATTCACAATAGACCTGAATGCGGGAGTGGGCGACGCCTTGCGAGCGGGAAGAGGGCGCTGCGCAACCGGCTGCGGCAAGACGGCTCAAGTCTGGAGCAGGGTCGAAAAAACTGTCCGAGACTATTTTGGTCAACCATAATAACTTAAAATGGTTAACCATTTTTCTGATGCCCGGTATAAGTCCCCGTCTCGGCGGATGGTGTCCGCCGTCTCGCGTCGCTACAATGCCGGGCGATATCGCTCCGTTCTCCGTCACTGAATTCATGGCCTCCCGTTCCTCTCGTATGCCGTCCGCCGACGTCGGCCTACCCATTCGCAGCGCGTCCGAAGACGACTCGATCAGCGTCGAAGAGTGCATTTACGCATCGATCACGGCTGCGTTGTTGCAAGGCCGCTTGCGGCCGGGCGCGCAACTGGTCGAGCGCGATCTTGCCGCCGCGTTCGGTTGCACGCGCGGCGCGTTGCGCAAAGTGCTCGCGCGGCTGGGTTTCGAAGGCAAGCTGGTGCTCGAGGCGAATCGCGGCGCGTTTGTGCCGTCGCCATCGGAAGAAGATATTCGGCAGGTGTACCGTGCCCGGCAGATTGTCGAGGCCGGCATCATCGCCGCGTTGTGCGGGACATTGAGCGCGGCGCACAAACGCCGCCTGCGTGCCCATGTGCGTAGCGAGGAAAAGGCTTTGCGCGCGGGCGCGATCGAGGAGTCCGTGCGGCTGGCGGGTCAGTTTCACGTGTTGTTGACGGAACTGGCGGGCGGTACGGAATTGCTTGGCCTCGTCGGACAACTCGTCGCGAAGACCGAGTTGTACAAGGCGTTGTTCGACCCGTCGAAGGGTTCGACCTGTTCCGCCGACGAGCACACGCAAATCATTGAAGCGCTCGATGCAGGAGACCTGCATGCCGCCTTGACAGCAATGCGCGAACATTTGTCGGAACTGGAGGGGCGGGTGATCGAACAGGTGCGCAAAAGCGCCGCAGGAGAGAATCTCGGTGCGGTGTTCGGGCTATAGGGAAAGGACGCTGCGCAGTGCGCAAGGTGCAGGACACCCGGCTGCGGCGGACGGCGCGAGGCGTCAAGGCCGACGGTCGTTGATGCGATGCGCGAGACGAATCAGCAAGCCGATCTGTCGGTCAGGCGTAGCGTGCAACGGGTAACACGGGTATAGCGAGTGCAACTCATACGACGCCGCAGCGCGCCGCTCGGGCTCGAGTCAACGAATCAAGCCGGAGGAAGGCGCGCGAAAGGCTTCGCGAACTACAAACCAGCAATAACTAGCAATAGGTCACGCAAAGATCGATCAAAAATGAGCCAAATAAGCAGCTCAATGAGCGATCAGCGTGCCGCCAGCCTTAACGGCGACGGAATTGCGTGTTGCGTGCGCCGCCGCCACCGGTGGCGCGCTCGTCTTTGTGACGGAAATTGATCCGGCCTTTGGTCAGATCGTAAACCGACAGTTCCAGCGTCACGCGGTCGCCCGCGAGAATACGGATGTGGTTCTTGCGCATGCGTCCGGACGCGTAAGCGCCAACCACGACGCCGTTGTCGAGCGTCACGCGGTAACGACTATCCGGAAGTACTTCGTCGACGATACCGTCAAGTTCAAGCAGTTCTTCTTTCGCCATGCATAACTCCTGGTCGATGGGATAAGTGGGTGTTGGCCGCACGGCTTAGCCGCCTGGCGCAACATCTGATACGGTTGACAGTTGGCTTTCAGGCCAGCTGTATTGCGGCAACAGCGGATTCGCTGATAGTACCGCTCAAAGATCGGCGACGGACTGGCCGTCTACACGGCCGTCGATCAATTGCTCGGCATGGGCCATGCACGCAATGCGCGCCTTGCCCGTGCCGTCGAACGGAAACAGATACTGCAGACGGAACACACGCCCGTCGGCCGCCGGATTGGCGCCCACGCGGCAGATGCGCACCGACGCGTCGTAACCTGCGTCCGGATTGCGGCTCGTCTGACCGTCCGTCGGGCGGCGCGGATAGACGAGCGGATGAATTTCGTAACCCTTGTACGTCTTGACAGCTGAATTCATGAAGCACGTGTCCTGTATTACGTGGCCCCTGTGTCACGCGTGTTACGCGCGACACAACAGGCCCGGCAGCGCAGCACCTTGGGGCGCGCCGCCATGGAAAAAGGTTGGCACAGGCCCAGTGGCAAGGGCATGAGCGCGACCGCGCAAAGTCGCGGATTCGATGGAGAAGAAACACGCTGATGTCGCGCAGACATCGGGCGCGTGAATGAACCACTCAGCTACACAACTCGCGACGGCGAATGCAGGCGGCGCATTGCCGGAGTGACGGGATCGCTGACTGGCAGCGGTCGAACAGTCGGGGGTGGTGCGGAGGCGCCGATTGATACTGTGCCGGGTACTGCCGCTTGTATTCCCGCTTCGCTTCTATTTACCGCTTCTCATCACGATAATGCGGATGCGGAATACAGCTATTCCAATATGATGCACTAAATGGGGCTAATTGGATAGCAAAAACTTCCGCGTGCGGACAAACCGCCCAGCCGGCGGGGCTTTGGGCGAAAAAGGGTCACCGCGGACGGCGCACCGGGCATGAGCCGCACGCCGTGTGTGAAGTGGCGTCGTAAGGACGAAGGCGGCTAGCTTCAGCGGGTGGTTTCGGCGACGCGCTTCTGCAACTCGCGTGAGGCTGCGAGCGGAATACGTGCGTCATCCCAGCCGGCCAGCCATTCGACTTCCTTCGAGGTAAAAATCTGCCCGTGATTGCGCAGCGTGTACTGCAACGAATCGATGATGTGATTGCGGATGATTTCCGGCGTGCCTTCGTCATCGAGCACGGCGCGAAACGCTTCGAGCGTGGCCATCGGTTGCTCCGTGAAATAGAGGATTCTTTTATCGCACGAAAAAAAAGCGCCCGCCAAGCGAACAAAAATCGCCGGGTGCGGATGCAACAACCGCAACGGGCGGACCGCGTGCCGTCGAGCGCTCATCAAGGTGCAACGCGCGATGCGGCCCCGCAATAAAATAGCCGCTGCGAATTCGCTATGCGTTCGCGGTCGTCGTCGCTGATTGGGGTCGTTACAATGGCGAGTTGCCGCGCCTGGCTGTCCGGCTTCATTGTGCTTATGCCGTCTGCCGGCCATAACCCCGGCGTCCTTTTGGCTCAGTGAGACGAAAGCGGCGCTGTATCCCTGGAACACTGCGATTTCTCAATGCGCAAGACAACCGTCTCTCCTGTGAAGGACCTGCTGCTGGACCGCTACGCACCGATTGCAGACGGCATCGCTGCGCTGTTCTATCCGTGTGCCGAAGTCGTGATTCACGACCTGCGTGACCAGACCATCGCGTATCTCGTGAACAATCTGTCGAAGCTCGAAGTTGGCGGCCCCTCGGTGCTCGACGAAGTCCATTACGCGGCGCGCGGCCGGACGATCGGGCCGTACGAGAAGCTCAACTGGGACGGCCGCCGCATGCGCTGCGTGAGCAACATCCTGTTCGACGACGACGGCAAGCCGGCCGGCATGCTGTGCGTCAACTTCAACATCGCGGTGTTCGAAGATGTGCGCTCCACGCTCGATCTGTTCATCAAAGGCGGCAATCTGACGGACGCGCCCGCGGAGGAACTGTTCCGCGACGACTGGCAGGACCGCATCAACACTTTCCTGCACACCTGGCTGCGCGAGCGGCAAATCGGCATCAATGCGCTCACGCGTGAGCACAAGCGGGAAATCGTCGAGGCGCTGCATGCGCAGGGCGCGTTTCGCGGCCGCAGTTCCGCGAATTACGTGGCCGCCGTGCTGACAATGGGGCGCGCCACCGTCTACAAGATTCTGAAGCAGATGAAAGAGGGCGGCTGACGACCCTCAGCTTCACGCGGGCGCCCCAACCGGCGGCACGGGGCTTCGACCCTCGCCCGCGCCACGACCGGTAGACAGTCGACGCAAATGCCTCGTCCGGCGACCGCGAGTAGCGCTCGAACGTAACGAAGCGGTCCGCTTCATCACCGCACTGTCGTGTCTGCTACGACGAACCCGCCTATCTGAAATCGACATCGCCCTGCGTACTTCATCGGCCTCCTGTCTTTGCTCGATATGGAGACGCTTTAGTCCATGCTTGCCTCCGTGAAAAATTAATGCTATTTTTTCATGAAATTAGCGATTGAATTTTTCATGAGGCAGCGCCGATGTTCCATCAGTCCGCCGAGCATGTCGCGAGCTACTACGCGCGCACCTATCCGGGCCCGATTCCACGGCGCCCGACTTTGGAAGAGCGCCTCGACACCGAGGTACTAATCGTCGGCGCAGGTTTCAGCGCCTTGCACACGGCGCTGCGCCTCGCGCATGCGGGCAAGCGCGTCACCCTGCTCGAGGCGAGCCGGGTGGCCTGGGCGGCGTCCGGGCGCAATGGAGGCCAGGCATTGCTCGGCTGGTCCTGCGATATGCCGCCGCTGGAAGCCGCGCTGGGGCTGGAGCGCGCCCGCCAGTTATGGGACAGCATGCGCTGGGCCGCCATGGAGATACGTGAGCTGCCGGCGCGCCACGGCTTCGATGCCGACTACCGCGCCGGCAGTTTGTGGGCGGCGGTGCTGCCGCGCCGCGTTGCCTTGCTGGAGCAGGTCCGGCGGGAGGCCGAGGAAAAGTGGGGCTACGACCGGATGCGCTTCATTCCCCGCGAGGAGATGCCTGAATGGATTGCGAGCGAGCGCTACCATGCGGCGCTCTACGATCCCGAGGCTGGCCACCTGAATCCGCTGAAGCTGGCTCAAGGTCTGGCGGCGGCGATCGAGCAAGCCGGTGGGCGCATTTTCGAGCAGAGCCAGGTGCTGGACTACCGCGAAACGCCCGGCGGTTACGTCGTGCGAACTCCCATGGGAGAGGTGCGGGCGGACGCGCTGGTGCTCGCCTGTAATGCCTATATTGACCGCCTCGATCGAAAACTTGCCAGGCGCATGCTGCCGGTCGGCACCTATCAGGTGGCCACGTCGCCGTTGGGGCCGGACGTGGCCCATTCGCTGCTGCCGCGCAACAGCTGCGTGATCGACAATCAGTTTGTTCCCGACTACTTTCGCCTCAGTCCTGACAACCGCCTGCTATTCGGCGGCGGTTGCACCTACGCGGGCGGCATTCCAAAAGATATTGCGGCGGCTACCCGGCCTTACCTGGAACAGGCGTTTCCGCAACTGCGCGGGGTCGAACTGGAGTTTGCGTGGGGCGGCCATATCGATATCAGCATGAAACGCACGCCCGATATTGGCCGGCACGGCGAGCGCTACTGGCTGCAAGGCTATTCGGGGCACGGTGTGCTTCCCACGCTCGCCGCTGCCCGGGCAGTCGCCGACGCCATCCTCGGTGACGACGAATTGCTGGGCCTGTATCAGTCCATCGGCAATCCGCCTTTTCCCGGCGGCGCGTTGCTGGCGGCGCCGCTGGAGGTCATTGGCAAGACCTGGTATCGTCTGCGCGATAGAGTCTGAGAGAAGAGGCGGAAGATGAACAAGCAGGAAGAAATTGAAGGTCTTGCGATACTGATTCGGGACCTGCGCAAGCACAAGAAGGTGACGCTGGGCACACTGGCGGAAAAGATCGGCCGGTCGGTGGGTTTTCTCTCGCAGATCGAGCGCGGCCTCTCGCGTCCGACCGTGGGCGATCTGACCGCCATCGGCGAGGCCCTGGGCGTACCCACCACCTATTTTTACAGCCTGAGCAAGCCGCGCGCTTTGCCTTGGGTGACCCGGCCGGATGAACGCCGCACCCTCTATTACGCCGAGGGCATAACTGACGTGTTGGTGTCGCCGAACATGTCAGCGGGTTTTTCGATGCTGGAAAGCCACCTGGCCCCCGGCGCCAGCAGCGGTGACAAACCTTTGAACGACAGCGACGAGCAAGGTGGCTTCGTCCTCGAAGGCGAGTTGACCATCTGGCTGGACGACGAGGCGCAGCCGGTCACCCTTGGCGCAAACGACGGCTTCCAGGTGCCGGCGCATGCCCGGTTTCGCTACGCCAACCTCTCTGGGCAGCCGACACGGGTACTTTGGGTGTTCACCTAGAATCCCGGCCGAACGTGGGCGCCGCAGGGGACGCTACGCGGCATGAAAATTTGGATGACTAAGTAGCAATGTCATGCACGCTACGTTCCAGTTATGACTTCGGCCTGCCTGCCTCGGTCCACGGCCACTTTGCACTGAATCTCAATCATCACCTATTGCGTGAGAAGGACAACACCATGACTTCCCCCAGCGCCGATCTGCTCAGCGAAGTGCGGGCTTTCCGTGCGGCCTGTCCCGAGGTGCGCTACGTCGACCTCATTTGCCTGGATATCCCCGGGCACTTCTACGGCAAGCGATACCCCGTGGACATGCTCGAGAAAGTCGCCGCCGGCAGCCTCCTTAAGCTGCCGCAGAACTGCATCCTGCTGGGCGCGCAAGGCGGCTTGTACCCGATCGGCGACTATTGCTTCAACGACGGCGATCCGGATGCCGTGCGCCGCCTGATTGCCGGCACCCTCAAGCCCGTGCGATGGGAAAGTCAGCCGTTGGGGCAGATGTTGATCAGTTCGGACGGCACGGAGGCGCCCATCGAGTTCGAACCGCGCGAGGTCCTGGCGCGCGTGCTGAAGCGCTTCGAACGGCGCGGCATTCGCCCGGTCGTGGCCTTCGAACTCGAGTTTTATCTGTTCGACGCCAGACTCGCCGACGGTCTGCCGCAGTTCCCACGCGATCCGTTCTGTGACGACAGGGACGATCAGCCGAACATGCATATCGAGCGATTGTCGCGATTCTCCGGCGTACTCAACGAAATGGTCGAAGCCACGCGCGAGCAGGGTGTCGATGCCACCGTGATCACCGCTGAACTGGGACCGGGGCAGTTCGAGATCAACTTTGGCCACAACGACGATGGTCTGCGCGCCGCGGACTGGGCCGCCTTGTTCTGCCGCAGTACGCGCGGCGTGGCGATGAAACACGGCTACCGCGCCAGCTTTATGAGCAAGCCTTATCTGCAGGCGCCGGGCAGCGGCATGCATGTGCACGTCAGTCTTTACGACGAGGCCGGCAACAACCTGCTGGCCATGGACGGCAGGCGGCCGCTGCGCCATGCCGTGGCCGGGTGCCTCGCGCTGCTGCCGCATTGCATGCCGGTGTTCGCGGCCAATCACAACGCTTTTCGCCGCTACGGCTGGAAAGCGAATGCCGCCAGCCGTGGCAGTTGGGGCTTCGAAGACCGCGACGCCTGCATTCGCATTCCCGAATCGGATGATCGCAACCTGCGCATCGAACATCGCGTGGCGGGCGCCGATGCGAACCCCTACCTTGTGCTGGCCGCTATCCTCACCAGCATGGAACACGGTCTGGATGCCGCTCGCGAGCCCATCGCGCCGCTCAATGAGGACCGCGGGAGCGGAATCGACTTCCCGAAAGACATGCTCGCGGCCGTCGCCGCGATGCAGAATCATCCGGTGGTGCGCGAGGGAATGGGCGAAGAGTTCGTCATGGTCTACTGCGAGAACAAACGGCAGGACCATCTGGATTTCATGGACGAGGTGAACGCGCGGGAATACCGCTGGTTTCTTTGAACGCCAGGGTGTTTCACTGTTCGGCAGTCATGTGTCGCGACTGTCGATAGCGACAGCGCAAGCCCGCGTCAGTGATTTTTCGCGCGGCGGCACGCGATTACAATGACGGTCGCAACAGAACCGCGTGCCCGGCTTTCGGGGATGCCGGTCCGTTTATAAAGAAATCCGTTGATCCCCACAGGAGGCGTTGGATGGTGCGTTATCGACACTACAAAGGCGGCATCTACGAACTGGTTTGCGAGGCGACGCTGGAGTCCGATCCGACAGTCACGATGATCGTCTACAAGGCGGCCAATGATACGATCTGGACGCGTCCGGCTTCGGTGTTTTTCGAGCTGGTCGAAGTCGACGGCGTCAAGGTGCCGCGTTTCGCACCGGTCAATTAGGCGGCCTCGTTCAGCGATCGCGTGCGAAGATCGTGTATCGCCGTGTCAATACAAACAGGAAATCTGAATGCGTCTATTGCTTGCCATCATTCTGCCGTGGTTTCAGTTCTTTACGATCGGCCGGCCATTTGCCGGCATCATCTGCCTGATCTTGCAGATCACGCTGATCGGCTGGATTCCGGCCGCGATCTGGTCCGTGTATGCATTGAGCCAGTACAACACCGACAAGAAAATCGCCCGGGCAATGGGCAACGGCCGCTAAGGCTGAATGCGAAGTTATGCGCCGGGCGGCGGAAGTTCAACCGCCTCCGGCGCTTCGATCACCACGTCGGTTTCCGCGATCGCCACGCATGGCAGGCTATAGCCCTCCGCTTTTTCTTCGCGACTCAAACCTGGCCATTCGATCGTGTAGCGCACGCGTCCCGCCGTCATTTTGCATAGGCATGTGCGGCAGGTGCCGTTGCGGCACGAGCGCGGCAGACGCAGATTCGCAAAGCCGGCGGCTTCGAGGATCGTGAGCGAATCGGGTGCTTCGAAACTTTGTCCGAGCGGTTCGACGCGAACGAGAGGCGAGCGGGTGGAGTCGGACATCGTGTGAACGGGTGACGGATTGCGCCACACTTTACACGTATCAGCCGGTCACTTGCCTGATTTGGAAAGTCGACTTCCCAACCCGAGGGTGTGTTGCAATCTGCCCGATAGAAAGCGGTACGTGGGGATTTTTCCATGCGACGGCGGACGGATTCGATCCTGACGTTGTGCCGGATGTCCCCCGAGGTGAGTGCCGACGACCCAGAACAACGCGATGTTGCGGTGATCGCCTCGGAGGCGGTGATCTGGGCGTTGCTGGACGGCAGCATGAAGTTCGAGGCGGCTTCGACGGCGGGTCTGGTTATCGTGGATGCCCTTCCACCAGAAAAAGCGCGTCTGCTCGATGCGTTAGCTGAATCGTTCGGAAGCGGCAGCCCGATCTTCCTGCCGAAATACAATTTGACAGAAGGACACGCCGCCGACACGCCCATTTAAAACGATGGAAGATGAGGACTGTTTTACTGACAGCCATTGGGTAATTTCGGAAAGCGTCAGGCAGTCCTCGAATCTTCGAGCAACCCTGCACGTTTTCGCCGTTCTGGCTTGGCTGCTTCAACTCGTGTGGCAGGTATCCGATGAGCGATAGAGCGTACCCGCGCTCTTCGGGTACCCGTTGCCGAAAGCGAAGCAGGTATCCGGTTGACCGGCTATGTCAATGCGTCGTGTCCCCGCGCCGCAAATACCGGTACACCGTATTTCGCGCAAGCCCCAACTCGCGTGCCGCCGCCGACACATTCCCGTCGAGTCGCGCGAGCGTTCGCGCAATCAGCGCGGCCTGCCAGTCTTCCATTCGTGCGGGCGACGCATCCTCCCGAGGCGCGACCGGTTTTTCGCGCCCGTTACCGCCATCGCCGTTGCTCGAACGCCCCACGGCCGGCTGGATGTTTACGTTGACCGCCGCATCCGCGCAGTCCTGCAGAAAATCTTCCGGCAAATCCTCGAGTTCGATCTGCGCCGTGCCTTCGGCCATGATGCTTGCCGTGCGCAGCACGTTAGCCAATTGCCGCAGATTGCCCGGCCAGCGGCATTGCGCAAACCGTTCCAGCACTTCATCGGATACGCGGCGCGGTAACCGCTCGCCATCCGGCTGCAATGCCAGCATGCGCTCGACTAGCGCCGCCAGATCGCTGCGCTCGCGCAGCGCCGGCAAGGTGACGACCAGACCGTTGATCCGGTAATACAGGTCTTCGCGGAAGGTGCCGGCTTCGATCATCGCGCGCAGATCGCGGTGGGTCGCGCAGACGACGCGCAGATCGACCGGAATCGCCCGCGTGCCGCCAAGCGGCACAACGGTGCGCTCCTGCAGCACGCGCATCAGCCGCACTTGCTGGGCGAGCGGCATATCGCCGATCTCATCGAGAAAAAGCGTACCGCCGTCGGCCTGCACGATCTTGCCGACACTGCCGCGTTTCTTTGCGCCGGTGAACGCGCCGTCCTCATAACCGAACAACTCCGCTTCGATCAGCGTATCGGGTAACGATGCGCAATTCAGCGCGATGAAGGGCGCGGCCCGCCGCGGCGAATCGTGGTGGATCGCACGAGCTAGCCACTCCTTGCCGGTGCCGGTTTTGCCGAGTACGAGAATCGGAATATCGCGTCCGCGCAGCTTGGCGACTCTGCGCAGGATCGCGGACACCGTTGCATCGCCGGTATCGAGCGTTTCGAGTGTGGCGAGTGGCGCCGCCTCGCAGAGCTGAGCCGCAGCACGCGTGACGTTGGACGTGGCCGTACGCGTTGCGTCGGCAAAGCCTTCTGCCGAGGCAATGTAGCGGGGGGCTGCAAATTCGCCGCGCGCGACCACGCGCACGCCGCTCGGCAGCGTCAACTCGATACTTTCGCCCGGCGCGCGGGCGATCTGCTGCAGCACTCTGGCCAAGGCGGTGCCGAACAGCGCGTCGAACGGTTGTCGTAGCAACTCGGCGAGCGGCCGCCCGAATTGAAACAGCGCGCTGCGATTCGCAGACAGGAAGGTGCCGTCCGGCGCGAACGCGGCGAGTCCTTCGTACAGCGTGCCGATGAATTCCGCGCGCGCGTGAAAGTGAATGCGAATGGCGTCGACGAATTGATTGGAGAACAGATGATTTTCGATCATCTGCGCCGACATCCGCACGAGCGCGAGCGTGTGCTTGTGGAAGCCGCGCGTGTCGCCGCTGACGTCGAGTGCGCCGATGGTGCGCCCGAACGGATCCGCGATGGGCGCGCAGGAACAGGTGAGAATCCGGTTCGCGTGCAGGAAGTGCTCGCCGGCGTGCACGACGGTCGGCTGCCCGTCGATCAGGGCGGTGCCGATCGCGTTCGTGCCGCGATCCGCTTCGGCCCATGACACGCCCGGACACAACGCGACGCGATTGGCTTTTTCGACGAAGTCGCTGTCGCCGAGACTGTGGAGAATCACGCCGTGACTGTCGGTGAGCAGCACCATGCTTTGCGTGTCGACGATCTGCGCGTGCAACGTCTCCATGACAGGGAGCGCGTGGGTATAGAGCGACTGATTGCGATCGACGAGTTCACGCAGCGCAAGGCGGCGCAGCGGATGAAAGTCCGGCGTTTCCGACGCACGCAGGCCGACTTCGAGCGAGCGGGCATGAGCTTGCGCGATGACATCTGGCCGCCCAATGGTGGGCGGCGTGGCAGGACGATGGCTCAAAGCATGTCTCCGGGTTATCGGACCCGGCGGGTGCGTTGCCCGCCGTTGCGTTCCGCAGTGCAACATATGCATCCGCAGCCTGATACCGATATTACAGGACGAAACGGGACCCGCGCAAAAGCCCCATGACCGCGGAGAAAACCGGTCGCGCAGTAACGCGCGAGTGCCCCAAAACACCCCGGCAGGCACCAAAATCAAGCAAACAAAAAGGAAAACTTGCGCCGCGCCCGAACTCGTCTACAGTGAATCAAATCACCTCCGCGGGGCGCGAAGTACGGCGCCCCCGCATCCGTGGGGTGACGGACCCGCGCCGCGTGCATTCGACAAGGAGGAAAACGCGCTGCCGGTGCGACCAGACTCAACCAGCGTGCGCAGTACCAATCGACCCATGCGCAGCACCCAATTTCTCAGGTGAACTCCCATGCAGATCCTATTCCCGAACGAAACTCCTGAATATTCAGGTCGCGAACTTACCTTGGCGTTCCCGGCGATGGTTGATGGGCAAAGGGTGGAGTGCATGATCACCGCTGAGGCGCTGGAAGATCACTTCGGCGCCGCATCGCCGCGTCTGGAGGACATGGTCGGCGCATTCGACGCGCACCGGTCTCGCATCGAAGCGGCCACGCGGCGTCTGCTATCGGAAACGCGGGCGCAATGCCTGGTGCTGAGGAGCGGTTACGTGCGGTTCTATGAGGCGAACTGGCGCAACTGAGCGAGTCCGCGCCTGGCTACCCTGAGCGCAAACACCGGCGCTGCATGCGCCGGAGACTGGACGCCGGTCAAACCATCCGCCGCAGCGTCCGATCCTTGAACACCACGTGGTGCGCAATCGCCGCAAGCGCGTGCAAGCCGATCACCCAGTAAAACGCATTGCCCAGCCACTCATGCGCTGTCTTGAGCAATGGCCGTGCAACCGGATCCGCGCCGATCAGCGTGTAGTCCAGGTTGATCCACGCCAGCCTGACCGGATGCCCGCCGGCATTGATCGTCAGGATGCCGAGCAGCGGCTGCGCGAAGATAAAGACGTACAGGGCGAGGTGTGCGGCGCGCGCCAGAAACGTGAGCAGCCGGTTACCTTCGATTTCCGCGGGTGTGCCGGCCCACAGTCGCCATAGCAGGCGCAATACTGCCAATCCCAGCACCAGGGTGCCGGCCCAGAAATGCACGCTGCTCCAGAATGCGCGGCTCTCAGACCCTTTCGGCCCGCGTATTTCGATTGCCAGATAAGCGAGTGCGATCAACAGAAAGATCGCCCAGTGGAAGAAGATTGCCGGCCTCGTGTAACGGTCCGAGGCGCGGTTGTGGGTGTAGGACATGCAGGGAACTCCTGTGACCAGTTCGTTGGTTTTTTTCAATCATCGGATGATAAAGGGTGCCCGACCGGAACGGGCGCCTTCAATAAAATGATTGTTGATCCAGACCGAACCGTGATCAGACAACGCGACGATAGCGCAGATGCTTTCCCTCAGGATGTGACGCGCTGCGTGGCGTTGCATAGCGCATCGCCATGCCGTGTGGCGTCACATCTTGCCCTGTGCCTTCGCCTCAGGTACCGCCGCGCTTATTCGCTGCCGAGGTAGAAATAGCGGAACAGGAAAATCGCCGCGATGATCCACACCACCAGTTTCACTTTGCGCGCCTGGCCGGTCAGCAGTTTCAGGCCGGCATACGAGATGAATCCGAACGCGACGCCATTGGCGATCGAGTAGGTGAACGGCATCAGCAGTGCGGTCAAGGCGGCCGGTACGACTTCGGTGGCGTCGTCCCACGGCAGATCGAGCATTTCGCGCAGCATCAGGCACGACACGTACAGCAGGGCCGGCGCCGTCGCGTAACCGGGCACCACGCCCGCCAGTGGCGCGAAAAACAGCGCCGCGAGGAACAGCACGGCGACGGTGATCGCCGTTACACCCGTGCGGCCGCCGGCCTGCACGCCCGACGCGCTTTCGATATACGCAGTGGTCGACGACGTGCCCAGCATCGAGCCGGCCAGAATCGCCGTACTGTCGGCCAGCAATGCGCGGTTCAGCCGGAACATCTTGCCCTCGACCAGCAGCCCGGCGCGATTGGCCACGCCCATCAGCGTGCCGGTCGCGTCGAACAGTTCGACGAGGAAAAACACTAGGATCACGTTCAGCACGCCGCCGGAGAGCGCGCCGCGAATGTCGAGCTGGAACAGCGTCGGTGCAATCGACGGCGGCGCGGAGACGATGCCGTGAAACTGATTGCCGCCGAAGAAAAAGCTCAGCACCGTCACGCCGACAATGCCGATCAGGATTGCGCCGCGCACCCGCAGATAGTCGAGCGTGACGATGGCGAAGAAGCCGATCACCGCGAGGATCACATGCGGGTTATGCAGGTCGCCGAGCGTGACGAGCGTGGCCGGATTGCCGACCACCACACCGGCCGATTTCAGCGAAATGATCGCGAGAAAGAGGCCGATGCCCCCGGTAATGGCAATGCGTATGGAGTGCGGAATCCCGTTGACGATCACTTCGCGCACGCGAAACAGTGTGACGATCAGGAACAGGCAGCCGGAGATGAACACCGCGCCAAGCGCGGCTTGCCACGTGAAGCCCATGCCTTTCACGACGGTGTAGGCGAAGTACGCATTCAGGCCCATGCCGGGCGCGAGCGCGATCGGGTAGTTGGCGTAGAGCCCCATGATCAGCGAGGCCAGCGCGGCGACGATGCAGGTCGCGACGAACACCGCGTCCTTCGGCATGCCGGCGTCGCCGAGAATCGCCGGGTTGACGAAGATGATGTAGGCCATCGTCAGGAAGGTGGTCAGCCCCGCGAGCACCTCGGTGCGCAGGTTGGTGCCGGCGGCTTCGAAGCCGAAGTATCGTTTTATGGAGTCCATGAGGCGGGTCTCTCGTTGTTCAAAAAGCGTTTCTTGTGGTTGATACGGGCGATTCGTGGTGAACAGGCGGGCGGCTGTGCCGTCCGGCGCGGCGCCCCGCGGCCAGGCCTACGGGCGGATTGTAGTCACGATTGGCTGCGCCTGACCGGTTTGCGTGACTGCGGCGCTTGCCGAAGGGACGAGATGATACCTTGCCAGCGCACAGGCCGGCGCGGCAAGCGAATTTGCGATGTGATGGCGGGAAAGGGCGGGTTTGCGGAGGCGCGGGGAAAAGCGAAGCCTCGCACAGCGGCGTGAATCGAACGGGTTACGCAGAAGCCGGCCGTGAAAAGGCGGGTAGAAGGCGCAAGCGGGGAAAAGGGTGCGGCAGGTGATTTGCGCAGAGATGGACAGCGCGTCCGGGGCCGGCGTCGCCTGCGACCCTTGCAGTCGCGGACGGCCCGGCCTGCCGTTTCAAGGCCAGAATGAGGCTTGATTACTGCGTCGTGCTCCCACCCATTTGCTGCGCTCGCCGCGCGGCGATGACGCGGCCCGCGCGTTGCGCGTTATCCGGATAGTTGATCCAGTCGAGCGGATCGTAGCCGGCGGCGCGCCAATCGGCCAGATCGGCCTTCACCTGAGCGCGCGTGAGCGGCGCCGACGGGTCGTAAGACCGCGAGGTCTGCGCAAACGCGCTGCTTATACTCACGGCGGCTAACAGCGCGCCGAGTCCAACTAGAGAAACGATTTTCATGATTGGCTCCTATGGAGCAGTTAAAGACAACCCCCTGATTTTAATTTTCACGGGCGTTCCGATTAAGCCGATTGAAGACAATGCACCGTTTCACCCCGTGATCCAAAGCGGGATAAAGTGAAGCGGCGCGCTCCCCCGGTTCAGGACGCCGACGGCTTGCTGAAGCGATCCAGCACCGCGCTCAGCAGATCGATCGGCAGCGGAAAAACGATCGTCGAATTCTTGTCGGCGGCGATCGTCGTGAGGGTTTGCAGGTAACGCAACTGCATGGCCTGCGGCTGTCTCGACAGCGTCTGCGCGGCCTCCAGCAGATGCTGCGAGGCCTGTAGCTCGCCTTCCGCATGAATCACCTTGGCGCGGCGTTCGCGCTCGGCTTCGGCCTGACGGGCGATCGCGCGGATCATCGTTTCGTTGATGTCAACATGCTTGATCTCGACGATCGACACCTTGATGCCCCACGCGTCGGTCTGGGCGTCGAGCACCTTCTGGATATCGGCGTTCAGCTGCTCGCGATCCGCCAGCAATTCATCGAGTTCATGCTTGCCGAGCACCGCGCGCAGCGTGGTTTGCGATAGCTGGCTGGTCGCCTCGAAATAACGCGCCACCTGGATGACGGCCTTCTCCGGATCGACGACGCGGAAATACACCACCGCGTTGACCTTCACTGAAACGTTGTCGCGCGTGATCACGTCCTGCGGCGGCACGTCGAATACCACGGTGCGCAAATCCATGCGCACGGCCTGCTGCACGATCGGGATGATCAGAACGAGGCCGGGCCCCTTGACCTTCCAGAAGCGCCCGAGCATGAACACCACGCCGCGTTCGTACTCGCGAAAAATCCGTATCGATGAAGCAATCAGGGCGGCCACCAGCAGAATCAGAATGCTGCTAAAGCCGAATGTGAAACCGATCATGAGCGTTCTCCTTGTTGTTGTGCTTCCGCGGGCACCACGGTCAGCGTCAGTCCGCGCCGCGCGGTGACGCGCACCGCGTGGCCGGCCGCGACCGGAGCCGTGCTGGACACCCGCCAGCGTTCACCCTGCACCTGAGCCCAGCCGGCCAGCGTGCCGCCCGCTGCCGCGCCTGCCATGGTGTCTGCTGCCGCGTCTTCCTGCGGCAGGCCACCGTCCGGCAGAAGGCCGCCGTCGAGCACGACGCCGAGACTGCCGATCAGCCCTTCCGAGCCCGTCACTATGGGCCGGCGGCGCGCCCGCAGGGCGAGCCTCGACACCCCGAACACGAACGCGACACTGAACACGGTTACGGCCGCGATCAGGGGCAGGGGAATGCCGTAGCCGGGCACGTCGGTATCGATCAGCATCAACGCGCCGATCACGAACGCGACGACGCCGCCGAAGCCGAGCGAACCGAAGGTCGGCAGAAACGCCTCGCCGATCAGGAAGGCGATGCCGAGAAAGATCAGGCCGAGTCCGACGTAGTTGACCGGCAGCATCTGCATCGCGAAGAGTCCCATCAGCAGACTGATGGCGCCGACCACGCCCGGCAGCACGAAGCCGGGATTGGCGAACTCGAAGAAGAGGCCGTACATGCCGATCATCAACAGCACCAGCGCGACGTTCGGATCGGTGATGACCGCGAGGAACTGGCTGCGCCAGTCGGCTTCGAGGGTGACGACGGGTGCGTTGGCGGTGCTGAGCCTGACGTCGCCGTGGCTGGTGCTGATCGTGCGGCCGTCCACCTGGCGCAATAGGTCGGGAATGTCGCGTGCATTCAGATCTACGACGTGCTGGGCGAGCGCTTCGCTGGCGGACAGGCTGACGGCTTCGCGCACGGCGCGTTCGGCCCAGTCGGCGTTGCGTCCGCGCATTTGGGCGAGGCCGCGAATGTAGGCGGCCGCGTCGTGGACCTGTTTGCGCAGTTCGGTGGATTGGGTGTCGAGCGGGAGGGGGGCGTTGGGGGCGCTTGCAGAGTTGCCTGCGTTCGCCGGAGTCACCGAGTTTGCTGAGTTTGCTGGGGCAGCCGGGTTCGCCGAATCCCCTGCGGCCGGCGCTCCGGATCCATTCTTTGGCGCGCCGCTCCCAGCCCCCGTACCGGGCAATCCAGGCAATCCGCCGCCGCCCGCAGGCGGCTCCGCACCGCCGATGCCCATCTGGATCGGCGTCGCCGCGCCAAGATTGGTGCCCGGAGCCATCGCCGCAATATGGCTGGCGTAGACGATATAGGTGCCGGCGCTCGCCGCCCGCGCGCCACTCGGGGCGATAAAGGTGGCGACCGGCACCGGCGAGCCGAGAATCGCCTTGATGATCTGCCGCATCGACGTATCCAGTCCGCCGGGCGTATCGAGTTGCAGCACGGCGAGTTGCGCGCGTTCGTCGGCGGCGCGCTGCAGGCTGCGCACGATGAAGTCGGCGCTGGCCGGACTGATCGCGCCGTTCACCGGGATCACAACAACGCTACCCGGCGCGACGGCGGCCTCGGCGGCGCCAAACCGCGGCGCGCTTTCGCACAACGCGAATCCAAGCGCCAAAAGTACGCCTAACGCGGTCATGCCGCGCATCAACCGGCCCACGACTCTGCCACGGATAAGCGCAAAGCGCGGACCAGACTGCCGGAACGGGAGACGCGGATACGTGCTCATCGCTGACGGCTGCCGCGCCATGCCGACGGGTATCGGCCGGCGCGGGCCGCTACCCCAAAAAGGCTGGCCTGCTCCTTACAGCTTAGTCCGATTCGGTGCGCCGCGTGAAATCCGCACGCGCCGGCCGGTAATCGGTCGGCCGCATCCCGGTCCACTTGCGAAACGCGCGATGAAACGCGCTCGGCTCGGCAAAACCCACGGCGGTGGCGATGTCGGCGATCGTGCGATCGGTGTCCTGCAGTTCGCCGATTGCAATGTCGCGCCGCAAGTCGTCCTTGATCGACTGATACGTATAGCCTTCCTGTTTCAAACGCCGCCGCATGGTGGCCTCCGCGACGTGCAGGCGCAGCGCCATCTGGTCGGCGGCGGGCCAGCCGGCCATCGGCAGCGCGCGCAGCATCTTGCGCACGCGCGCGGCAAGCGAGCCGGGATTGCGATACTTGACGATGAAACTGCCTGGCGCATCGCGCAGGAACGGCCTGGCTGACTTGGTCGTCTGCATGACCGGCAGGTCGAGAAATGCCGGCGACAGATCCACGTACGACTCGGCTTGATCGAACGTCATATCGTCGCAGAACATCAGGCGGTATTCATGCGCGGCAGGCGGTTCGGCGCAGCGAAAGCGCGCCTCGATCAGCGGAATGCGCCGCCCGACCAGCCAGCACAGCAGACCGTACACGACGATGAAGTAGGTCGCATAAGCGAACATGGCAGGCGGCTTCGCGCCTTCGCGCTCGACGAACCGCAACCGCACACGCTGCGCATCCGTCTCGATCTGTGCGCCGAGATCGTCCAGCACGAGCCGCATGAAGCCGACCGCCCGCGCGAGCGCCTGCGCGCCGTTACGCGCGGTCAGCGTGGTCTGGGTCATGGCGATGAAGCTGCCGCTCTTCATGCGGTGCGAGTCCTGACCGAAGAACTCGTCGTCCAGCGCGCGGGCGATACCGGCCCACAGCGCGCCGTACTGCGCCGACGAGACCCGGCTTTTCGGCGACGCCAGCATTGTTGCCGCGATGCCGGCGGCTTCGGCGAGCGGCAGCGCCTCGAAACCGCGAGCCCGCGCCAACGCGAGAGCCTCCTCGACGAGACTGACGGAAACCGTGCCCCTGTCGCTCCTGGCATTCTTCATGTTTTTCATGCTCATCTGGCAAACGCGCTCAACATTTTCCTTGTGGCGATCCGCTAAGCCTTTGAAAACGTGGCCTGAATCAATCCCGCATGATACCGGTATGGCAAATTCGCTCAGCCAGAATGATCGGGCTGAGCATCGAACCTGTCCAGCAGCTTCCCTACACTTGGCCTGAATCTATCGCGGGACGGCTTGCCTCGGAGACACCACGGCGAGACCGGTTATCCCCGCGATGAGTCGTGGACGACGAGGCCGCACCTCGCCACCGCGACGCGATGCACATAACAGGATCGAGCCATGGACAGCTTCTACACCGACGAACAGCGGATGATCCGCGACGCCGCCCGCGACTTCGCCACCAAACGCCTCGCGCCGCACGCCGGACAATGGGATCGCGACGCGAAGCTGCCAGCGGACGTCGTGACGCAAATGGGCGAGTTGGGTTTTCTCGGCATGATCGTGCCGTCCGAGTGGGGCGGCTCCTATACCGACTACGTGGCCTATGCGCTCGCGCTCGAAGAGATCGCCGCGGGTTGCGCCGCTTGCGCCACGCTGATGAGCGTGCACAACTCGGTCGGCTGCGGGCCGATTTTGAACTTCGGCACGGACGCACAAAAAGATCGCTATCTGCAAGACCTCGCCACCGGACGACGCATCGGCGCGTTCAGTCTGACCGAGCCGCAGGCCGGCTCCGAGGCGAACAATCTGCGCACCCGTGCAGTGCTGCGCGACGGCAAATGGATTCTCAACGGCAACAAGCAGTTCGTCACGAACGCCGCGCGCGCCAGCATCGCGATCGTATTTGCCGTCACCGATCCCGACCGCGGCAAGCGCGGCCTGTCCGCCTTCATTGTGCCGACCGATACGCCGGGCTTCAACGTCGGTAAGCCTGAGCACAAACTGGGCATTCGCGCCTCGGATACCTGCCCGATCTCGCTCGACGATTGCGCGGTGCCCGAAGCCAATCTGCTCGGCGAACCGGGCGAAGGCCTGCGCATCGCGCTGTCGAATCTCGAGGGCGGGCGCATCGGTATTGCGGCGCAGGCGGTCGGCATCGCGCGAGCCGCATTCGATGCCGCGCGCCGCTACGCGAACGAACGCGTGCAGTTCGGCAAGGCGCTGAAGGACCACCAGACCATCGCCAACATGCTCGCCGACATGGCGACGCGTTTGAATGCAGCGCGTCTGCTTGTGCATCACGCGGCGCGTTTGCGTACGGCGGGCAAGCCGTGTTTGTCCGAGGCGTCGCAGGCCAAGCTGTTTGCCTCGGAACTGGCTGAGGAGGTCTGTTCGAACGCGATCCAGATTCACGGGGGCTACGGCTATCTCGAGGACTACGCGGTGGAGCGGCACTATCGCGACGCCCGCATCACGCAGATTTACGAAGGAACCAGCGAAGTGCAGCGGATGGTTATCGCACGGCACGTTTAGACGCAGGTTAGACGGCTTTTGAGCGCAAAATAGCTTGCCGGCAGGGCAAAGGCACAGGCAAAAATCAGAGCGCATACCGCGCCGGAAGCATGGGACCTGAGTAAGCACTATGGGGCTGGAGTAAGCGCTAAAGCGCCAACTCCAGCCGACACGCTAACTCAGGTCGACACAGGAGACGACGATGACTGCAGCGAAGGGCTTTCTCGAAGCGCGCGATCTGTTATTGCGCCACCGCACCGACTACGACCGCGCCTACCGCGAATTCGCGTGGCCGACGCCAGGCCAGTTCAACTGGGCGCTCGACTACTTCGACGTGATCGCGCGCGATAACGACAACCCGGCACTGTGGATCGTCGACGATCCCGCAAGCGACGGCTTGCGTCTGTCCTACGCGCAGATGTCCGAGCGCTCGTCGCGCATGGCGAACTTCCTGCGCAGCCTCGGCGTGGGGCGCGGCGACCGCTTGCTGCTGATGCTGCCGAACCGCGTCGAACTCTGGGACGTGATGCTCGCCGCCATGAAGCTCGGCGCAATCGTGCTGCCGGCCACCACCCAGCTTTCCGCCGACGACGTGCGCGACCGCGTGCAGATCGGCGGTGCGCAGTTCGTGGTGGTCGATAGCGCGGAGCTCGCCAAGTTCGATGCACTCGACATGCCGCTCACGCGCATCTCCGTCGGCACGCCGCGCGACGGCTGGATCGATCTTGCCGCAGCCTATGACGCATCGCCGCAATTCACTCCCGAAGGCGTGACGCACGCCACCGATCCGCTGCTGCTGTACTTCACCTCGGGCACCACGTCCAAACCGAAGCTGGTCGAGCATACGCACCAGAGTTACCCGATCGGGCATCTGTCGACCATGTACTGGATCGGCCTGCAACCGAACGACATCCATTGGAATATCAGTTCGCCGGGCTGGGCCAAGCACGCATGGAGCTGCTTCTACGCGCCGTGGAATGCGCAGGCCTGTGTGTTTGTTTTCAACTTCCCGCGCTTCGTGCCGAAAGATACGCTCGACGTGCTGGTGCGTTTCAACGTCACCACGCTGTGCGCGCCGCCGACTGTGTGGCGCATGCTTGTGCAGGAACATCTCAACGACTATCCGGTGAAGCTGCGCGAGATCGTCGGCGCGGGTGAGCCGTTGAATCCTGAGATTATCGAACGCGTCAAACATGCGTGGGGTATCACGATTCGCGACGGTTTTGGCCAGACCGAAACGACCTGCCAGATCGGCAACCCGCCGGGACAGCCGGTGGTGCCGGGTTCGATGGGCCGCCCGCTGCCGGGCTACAAAATCGAGCTTCTCGACGCGGACGATCAACCCGTCACCGAAGGCGAAATCTCGCTGCCGCTGGCCGAACGTCCGCTCGGTTTGATGACCGGCTACGCGAACAACGCCAACGCCACCGCGCAAGCCATGCGCAACGGGTTCTACCACACCTCCGACGTCGCGTTGCGGCGCGATGACGGCTACTACGTCTACGTCGGCCGCGCCGATGACGTTTTCAAATCGTCCGACTACCGGTTGAGCCCGTTCGAACTCGAAAGCGTGCTGATCGAACACGAAGCGATCGGCGAAGCAGCCGTGGTGCCGAGTGCGGACCCGCTGCGCCTCTCAGTGCCCAAAGCGTTCGTCACCGTGCGTCAGGGCTATGAAGCCAGTCCCGAACTCGCGCGCGCGGTCTTCGCGTTCTCGCGCGAAAAACTCGCACCGTACAAGCGGATTCGCCGCCTGCAATTCAGCGATCTGCCAAAAACCATCTCCGGCAAGATCCGCCGCGTCGAACTACGGCGCCGCGAAATGGAGCGCGCAGACGAACCCGCACGTCTGCCGGACGAGTATTGGGAAGAGGACTTCCCGGATCTGCGTTGATTTTTTTTTATTCCACATCACTGTCCGGCCGCCACGCGGCCACTGCACAGGAGTTTCAGCATGAGCGCAACTGCTTCGAACAAGGCCGCCACGGTCAAATTGCTGATCAATGGCGAATTCGTCGAATCCAAAACCACCGAATGGCGTGACATCGTCAATCCGGCTACGCAAGAGGTGCTCGCCCGCGTGCCGTTCGCCACCGCCGACGAAGTGAACGAAGCGATCCGCTCCGCGCACGCCGCGTTCAAGACGTGGAAAGACACGCCGATCGGCGCGCGCATGCGCATCATGCTGAAGTACCAGGCGTTGATTCGCGAGCATTCGCCGCGCATCGCTCGCACCCTCAGCGCCGAGCAGGGCAAGACGATCCCCGACGCGGAAGGCGATATCTTCCGCGGACTCGAAGTCGTCGAGCACGCCTGCTCGATTGGCACCTTGCAGCAGGGCGAATTCGCCGAGAACGTGGCGGGCGGTGTGGACACCTACACGTTGCGTCAGCCGATCGGCGTCTGCGCCGGCATCACGCCGTTCAATTTCCCCGCGATGATTCCGCTGTGGATGTTCCCGATGGCGATCGTCTGCGGCAATACCTTCGTGCTGAAGCCGTCCGAGCAGGACCCGCTGTCGACCATGCAACTGGTCGAACTGGCGCTCGAAGCCGGTGTGCCGAAGGGCGTGCTGAATGTCGTGCACGGCGGCAAGGAGGTGGTCGACGCGCTCTGCACGCACGATCTGGTGAAGGCGATTTCATTCGTCGGCTCGACCGCGGTGGGCACGCACGTTTATCGCCTCGGCAGCGAACATGGCAAGCGCGTGCAGTCGATGATGGGCGCAAAGAATCACGCCGTGGTGCTGCCCGATGCGAACCGCGAGCAGACCTTGAATGCACTGGCCGGTGCAGGCTTCGGTGCAGCGGGACAACGTTGCATGGCGACCTCGGTGGTAGTGCTGGTCGGCGCGGCGCAGCAATGGTTGCCCGATCTGGTCGCCAAGGCGAAGACGCTGAAGGTCAATGCGGGCAACGAGCCGAATACGGACATTGGCCCGGTTGTCTCGCGTGCCGCGAAGCAACGCATTCTCGGCCTGATCGAAACGGGCGTGAAAGAGGGCGCAACGCTGGCGCTCGACGGCCGCGACGTGAAGGTGCCGGGTTACGAGCAAGGCAACTTCATCGGCCCGACGGTTTTCACCGATGTCACGACCGAGATGGAAATCTATCGTCAGGAAATTTTCGGCCCGGTGCTGGTGGTGCTGACCGTCGCTACACTCGATGACGCGATCGCGCTCGTCAATCGCAATCCGTTCGGCAATGGCGTGGGTCTTTTCACGCAAAGCGGCGCGGCGGCGCGCAAATTCCAGAGCGAGATCGATATCGGTCAGGTCGGCATCAACATTCCGATTCCGGTGCCCGTGCCGTTCTTCAGTTTTACCGGTTCGCGTGGTTCGAAACTCGGCGACCTCGGGCCATACGGCAAACAGGTCGTGCAGTTTTACACGCAGACCAAAACCGTCACCGCACGCTGGTTCGACGACGATACCGTCAATGACGGCGTCAACACCACCATCAGCTTGCGCTGAGCCGTTCGGTCTATTGGAGAGAACACCATGAAAATAGGCTTTATCGGACTCGGCAACATGGGCGCGCCGATGGCGCTCAATCTGCTGAAGGCGGGCCATGCGGTCAACGTATTCGACCTCAACGCGCAAGCCGTGCAAGCGCTGGTCGACGCGGGCGCCAAGGCGACGGGTTCGCCGAAAGCCGCGGTGACCGACGCGGAATGTGTGGTGACGATGTTGCCCGCCGCGGCGCACGTGCGCAGCGTGTTGACAGCGGACGACGGCGTTTTCGCCGGCATCGCGAAAGGCGTGACGATCATCGATTCGAGCACCATCGACCCGGCAAGCGTGAAGGCGTTTGCCGAGCTGGCCGCGCAACACGGCAATACCTTCGTCGACGCGCCCGTTTCAGGCGGCACCGGCGGGGCGGCGGCGGGCACGCTGACCTTCATGGTCGGCGGCAGCGCGAGCGCGTACGAGCAGGTCAAGCCAGTGTTGTCGGCGATGGGCAAGAACATCGTGCATTGCGGCGAGACCGGCACCGGCCAAGTCGCGAAGATCTGCAACAACCTCGTACTCGGCATCACAATGGCGGGCGTGGCCGAGGCGATGTCGTTGGGCGAGGCGCTCGGCATCGACTCGAAGGTGCTGGGCGGCATCATCAATACCTCGACGGGCCGCTGCTGGAGTTCGGATACGTATAACCCGATGCCCGGCGTGATCGAAACCGCGCCGTCCACGCGTGGCTATACCGGCGGCTTCGGCACCGATCTGATGTTGAAGGATCTGGGTCTTGCCACCGACGCCGCGAAATTCGCGCGTCAACCGGTCTATCTCGGCGCATTGGCTCAACAGCTTTATCAGACCATGAGCACGAAGGGCGCGGGACGTCTGGACTTTTCGGCGGTGATCAAGCTTTATCGTAAAGAAGGTAAGGAAGGCAAGGACGGAGACGCGTCATGATCGAACTCGACTATGCACATGACGGCGCCGTCGCGCTGTTGACGCTCAAGCGGCCGCCCGCGAACGCGTTTACGCCGGACGGCTTGCTGCAGTTGCAGCAGACTGTCGAGCGTCTGAACGGCGAAGCGCGCGTGCGGGCCATCGTCATCACGGGCGACGGCCCCAAGTTCTTCAGCGCGGGCGCCGACCTGAACACCTTCGCCGACGGCAATCGCGAAGTCGCGCGCACGGCGGCGACGCGTTTCGGCGCGGCGTTCGAAACGTTGCAGAACGCGCGGCCGGTGGTGATCGCCGCGATCAACGGCTACGCGATGGGCGGCGGGCTCGAATGCGCGCTGGCCTGCGACATCCGCATCGCCGAGCAACACGCGTCGATGGCGTTGCCCGAAACGGCCGTGGGCCTGCTGCCATGCGGCTGCGGCACGCAGACGCTGCCGTGGCTGGTCGGCGAAGGCTGGGCCAAACGGATGATCCTGACCGGCGAACGTGTCGACGCGGCGACCGCATTGCGCATCGGTCTCGTCGAAGAAGTGGTGGAAAAGGGCGCCGCGCGCGAGGCCGCGCTGACGATGGCGGCGCGTGTCGCGACCTTGAGCCCGCAAGCGGTCGGCTTCAGCAAGACGCTGATTCATCAGGGCCGTAATGGCGTGCCGCGTGCGGCGGCTTTGGCGGTGGAGCGGGAGCGCTTTGTCGATCTGTTCGATGGCGCAGACCAGCGCGAAGGCGTCAATGCATTCCTCGAGAAACGCGCGCCACGCTGGCAGGTGACGCAGACAGAGCAGGGCGCAAACGCCGGAGAGGAGAACCATCGATGAGCGCGGTGCAGAGCGCCGCGCTCGATACGAGCGTCGAAGCGGAGCGCGAGATCCTGTTTCGCGTCGTCAACCGGGTGGCGATCATCACGCTGAACCGGCCGGCCGCGCTTAATGCGCTATCGCACGCGATGGTGCGCGAGCTTGCCGTGCTGGTCGAACACTGCCGCACCGATGACGGCATCGTTGCCCTCGTGCTGAAAGGCGCGGGCGCCAGGGGCTTTTGCGCCGGCGGCGACGTGCGCGAGGTGCACCGGCTCGCAAAGAATGGCGACAGCCGGTGGCTGGCGTTCTTCGTCGACGAATACCGGCTGGACTATGCGCTGCACAAGTTTCCAAAGCCGGTGGTCGCCTTGCTCGACGGTATCTCGATGGGCGGCGGCATGGGGCTCGGCCAGGCGGCGCGGCTGCGCATCGTCACGGAGCGCAGCAAGATCGCGATGCCGGAGACGCGTATCGGCTTCCTGCCCGACGTCGGCGCGACGCGTTTTCTGAGCGTGATGCCGGCGGAGGTCGCGTTATATGTCGGGCTCACCGGCGTGACATTGTCCGGCGCCGACGCCTTGCGCCTGCAACTGGCGGATCTGTGCGTGCCCGCCGAGTGGCTTGGCACATTCGAAGAGCGCCTGCAGCGCATGTCGCACGCGGGGGACTTGATGGCGGCATTGCGCGGGGTGTTCGAGCCGCCTTGCAACATCGTGCCGCATGCCGCGTTGGGGCCGTTTACCCAGCTGATCCTGCGGCACTTCGACCGGCGTTCGAGCATCGAGCGGATCGTCGCGACGTTGCGCCATGATCTTGCGCGCGAGCCCGCGCGTGAGGTGAAGCAGTGGCTGCAGTCTGCTTATGACGCGATGGTCGGACATTCGCCCACCATGCTTTATGTCACGCGCGAGGCGCTGCTGCGCGGGCGGCAGATGACCTTGGCGGAGTGTTTCCGGATGGAACTGGGCATCGTCAAGCGGGTGATCGAGGAAGGCGATTTCTGCGAAGGCGTGAGGGCGCAGTTGATCGATAAGGATCGCAAAAGCCGGTGGGCGCCCGCGACGCTTGCGGAAGTGCGGCCGGAACGCGTCCGGCATTTTCTGGCGTCGCCGTGGAAGCGGGAAGCGCATCCGCTGGTTGCGTTGGGCGTTGAGGAAGGCTGATACTGCCAGCGCCAGCAGCGCCAGCAGCGCCAGCAGCGCCAGCAGCGCCAGCAGCGCCAGCAGCGCCAGCAGCGCCAGCAGCGCCAGCAGCGCCAGCAGCGCCAGCAGCGCCAGCAGCGCCAGCAGCGCCCGCAGCGTTGCCTGAAGCGGCGGCGGTCGCGCGTGACCGGCTGCTCGGCGGCACCTGGTGCAAGTGCACCAGACCGCCTGGTGCATAGGCTATTGGCACAGCGGCGCGATTTGGGCCATCCTGCGGTCTGGACAGGCTCTCTCGCGCGCTCCCCGCGCGCCAACAACAAATGACCGCAACACCCTCGCAGCCGGTTCAAAACAAGGATTCGGACGACACCCTGCCGCCAGCCGACGACAAAGTGCTGCGCACGCAGACCGACCGCCGCCAGTTGCAGCAGATCATCACGGGGCTGACCGAGGGCGTGATCCTCGTCGAGCCGGACCAGACCATCGTCTGGGCGAATCAGGCCGCGCTGGAAATGCACGGCATCGCCGACGTCGCGGAACTTGGCGCGGACGTCACCGAATATCGCGAGCGCTTCCGGCTGCGTTACCGCAATAACCATCCGTTGCCCGAGGGCAGCTATCCGATCGAACGCGTGGTGGCGGGCGAGTGCTTCAGCGACGTGGTGGTCGAGGTCTTTCCGGCCCACGACGACGAAGTGAACTGGGTGCATCGCGTGCGCAGCCTCGTGTTGACCAATGCCCGCGGCGAACCCGACTGTCTGGCGCTGATCCTGCACGACGCAAGCGAATGGGCGAGCGCCGAGCAGCGCTTCGAAAAGACCTTCAATGCCAACCCCGCGCCGGCGGTGATCTGCCGCCTCAGCGATCAACGCTACATCAAGGTCAATCAGGGCTTTCTGGAGATGACCGGTTATGTGCGCGAGGACGTGATCGGCCGCTCGGTGTACGAGCTCGACGTCTTCGAAGGCGCGGAGAAGCGCGAGCTCGCTATTGAACGGCTCAGCGAAGGATCGACCATTCCGCAGATGGAGGCGCTGCTGCGCTTGCCTGAAGGCGGCAACAAGTTCGTGGTGGTGGCCGGCCAGCCGATCGACATCGGCGACGAAGCGTGCATGCTGTTCACCTTCATGGACCTCGAGCCGCGCAAACGCGCCGAGAGCGCGCTGCGGCAGAGCGAGGAGCGCTTTGCCAAGTCGTTCCGGATGACGCCGGTGCCCACCGCACTGTTCGTCGCCGATGATTACATGACGCTCGATATCAACGACGCATTCACCGAAACCACCGGTTTTTCCTCCGAGGCGCTGCTGGGCAAGCCGCTCGACCAGAGCGGCCTATGGAACGGCGACGCCTGCGCGCGGATCAGCGAGGCGCTCGGCGGGTCGGGCAGCCTGCGCAACGTCGAATTCCAGGTGAACAACCACGCGGGCGACCTGCTGAACTGCCTCGTGTCGGCCGAAGCGGTCAGCATTCACGGCAAGGATTGCGTGCTGATGACCTTGCTCGACATCACCGAGCGCAAGCGCTCCGAAATGGAACTGGTGACGGCGATCGAGACCGTCATGCAGGACGCCTCCTGGTTCAGCCAGACGCTGATCGAGAAGCTCGTCAACGTGCGGCGCGCGAACGCGCCCGATGCAGGCGGCCATCTTGCCGATCTGACCGCGCGTGAGCGGGAAGTGTTCTCGTGTCTATGCGCCGGTCTCGCGGACAAGGAGATCGCCAGAGAACTGGGGCTCGCGCCCAACACGGTGCGCAACCATGTCGCCACGATCTACGCGAAGCTCGATGTCCATAGCCGGGGCGAGGCGATTGTGTGGGCGCAGAACCGCGGCCACTTTGGCCTTACGCCTGCCAAAGCGCCACGCCGTAAGGGCTCGAAGACCGCCTAGACGCATTTTTCCCTGCATTTCCTGTAGAAATGCGCGGTTGGGAACGAACCGTGCTACCGAGGTTCGCTTGAGCCGAGGCGGTGCGAGTGGGTTCGAGTCGAAACGAATGCCTCAGACGCGGTGACGCGCGGTTCAAATGCACCAGACGATCCAGTGCATTCGCGCCTGTCGGCGGATGCCTTGAATCTCGACAATGAGATCCTGCGTCGAGTGTAGGTGTGGATGCGCTCAGGCCATTCCGGCATGACGCGCTCGGTGCCGTTTGTGTGCAACTCAACCTTTCAAGGAAATCGTCATGGATAAGAATCGAGTCGAAGGTGCGGCGAAACAGGTCAAGGGCTCCGTGAAGGAAGCGATCGGCAAAGTCACCGGCAACCGCACCACCCAGGTTGAAGGCGAGGCTGAAAAGCTGGCCGGCAAGGTGCAGTCGAAAGTCGGAGAAGCGGCGGATGCGGTCCGCGATCGCGTGAAGAAGTAACCAGGCTGCAAGCGTCAGGCCATCGCCGGCTGCGGCCGGCGATGGCTTGCCACTCCGTTCAAGGAAAGTTCATGCTGGGATTCGACATCTGCACGGCCCGGAAAGTCTGGACCGCGTTTCTGATCGCGCTGCTGCTGTTCATTATCTATACCGCGTCGTCCACGTTGCTGGTGGTCGTATTCGCGGTGTTCTTCAGCTATCTGATCTATCCGATGGTCGATTTCGTCGACCGCTTCCGGCCGCGCCGCGTGCCGCGGGTTGCATCGATCGCATTGGTGTTCGTGGTGGCCGTCGCGGTGATCGCGGTGGCGAGTTCTTTATTCGGCGTGCAACTGCAGGATCAGGCCACGCGTCTGTTCGCGCAGTTGCCTGAATTGATGAAGTCCGACGTGCCCAATCGTTTTCCGTTGCCCCATTTTCTGGAGCCGTTGCGGGAAAGGATCGTGGAGTTCGTGCGCAGCCAGATCGAGACCGGTTCCGACAAGGCCGTGCCGATGGCGCGCAGTGTCGGCCTCGGCGTGGTGCATGCCGCCAGCAATCTGATTTATCTCGTGCTGGTGCCGATTTTGAGCTTCCTGCTGATCAAGGAAGGTCCGCAGATGCGCGATGCGTTTCTCGATTTACTGACGGATCGGCATCGCGTGTTGTGGTCCGGAATCGTCACGGATCTGAATGTGCTCTTGTCGAAGTATGTACGGGCGTTACTGTTTTTGTCGCTCGCGACGTTGATCTGTTACGGCGCGGTTTTCTCGTTGCTTGGCGTGCCGTATGCGTTTTTGCTGGCCGTGAGCGCGGGCTTGCTGGAGTTTGTGCCGTTCGCCGGGCCGCTAGGTGCGGTTGCCATTACGCTTGTGGTGGCCGTCTTTAGCGGTTATGCGCATTTGCTTTGGCTGGTGATTTTTATCGCGTTGTACCGGTTGTTTCAGGACTATGTGCTGAATCCGTATTTGATGAGCGAAGGGGTCGAAGTGAGTCCGTTTCTCGTCATTGTCGGCTTGCTGGCCGGCGATCAGCTCGGCGGCGTGGCGGGGATTTTTCTGGCGGTACCGGTGATTGCGATGTTGAAGATTGTGATTGGCCGAGCCCGGCGTTTTTATGCTTCTTCGCGCAATGAAGGGGCTGCCGCGCGGCGGGCTTTGATTGGGGACGTTGAGTAGGTGCAGGCCGTCGGCGCTGCGCGCGCCGACGTGGTGCTTCAAGTTGCGCCGGCGTGCTTGAACGTCAACCTTCTCCGACTGTGCTGCCGCTCAATACGCCTGTTGGCGGCAAGGCGCTCTGCGCGCCCTGAACGCGGGAAACCCAGAACACCCCGACTAGCGCGACGGCGACCGCCACCCATCCAACGGTTCCGTATCCTACGATCTGGCCCGTCGGTGAACTGCTCAGCATCAAGCCGCCGATCCACGCGCCACAGCCCGTACCCAATGCCTGCAGCGCGCTGTTGGCGCTGAGAAAGGCGCCCCGGCGGGCCGGCTCGGGCACGGTAGTCAGGAGTGCCTGCATCGGCACCATCCGCCCTGATAACAGCACCATGAAAAACGGGAAAAACATCACCAGTGCGTAGAACGGCAGATCCGGCAGATGCGTCACAAACAGGACGGGCAGAAACGATAGCACTGCTGCAATCCGGAATACGCGCCGCGTGCCAAACCGATCGGCGAGCCGGCCCACCCGGCGCGATGTGAAGAAGGTTGCCGCGCCACCCGCCATATACAGCCACGACAACTGCGCCGGGGCCACGCCATGATTGGCGACCAATACCGGAGAGATAAAGGGGATCACCAGCATATGCGCGACCATCATCATGAAAGTCAGCGCGAATGCATTCATATGCCGCGGGTTGGTCAAGAGCCGCCACAATTCGGGTAGCACCTCGCCAAGCGCAGGCTGCCGCCGGCTCAAATGTTCGGCAAGCGAAGGGACCAGTTGCCAACCGGCCATCCAGACGAGCAGCGACAGCGCCACCAGCAAATAGAACGGCGCGGCCCAGTTGAAGTGCGCCCCTAGCATGACGCCGGCCGGCACGCCGGCAATCGCTGCCAACGAAAAGGCCGTCATGATGGTGCCGGTCGCGGCGCCGCGGCGTTGCACCGGGATCACGTCGCCGACGATCGCCATGATCACCGAGCCCAATACGCCGCCCGTAATGCCCGCAAACGCGCGCGCGACAAGCAGAAGGGGAAAGCTGCTCGCCAGCGCGCACGCCAGGTTCGATAGCGCGAACAGCGCATAGACGGTCAGCAGCAGACGACGCCGGTCGAAGCGGTCGATATAGGTCGCCGCGAATAGCCCCGACAGACCTGAACACCACGAATACGCCGATACGGCTGTCGCGAACGCGGCCGGGGTGATACCGAACGAGTGCATGATCTGCGGGCCGAGCGGCATCATCACCATGAAGTCCATGATGATCGTGAACTGCGTTAGCGCAAGCAGCCACAGCAAACGGCGCTCGTGCTTTGTACTGATTGAATACATCGGTCAATTCCCTGGTTGTTGCTCAAAGCACGCCGCTCGTAGGGCGCGTGCATCTTGCAGGGCTCGTTGGTGGATGCGGTTCACGCCTCCTCGTAGCCTCTGCATTCCGCGCATCTCGCGCGGCTCAGACGCCCTACGCAACTCACGCAGTTCCTTGCGCGCTAGCAGCGGGCAGTCAATCGTCGAGCGATTCATGGACTGCTTCGGCGCCCTGTTTCCAGTAGCTCGCCGCGCGGATGCGCGACTTGTCGACGCCACGTTCCGTGCACAGGTGGTAGCGCACCGCGCGCATCGTCGCGGATTCGCCGGCGGCCCATACGTAGCCTTCACCGTCTTCGGGCAAGTAGATTTCGCGTACCGCTTGCAGCAAGGCCTCGCCGCGATAGCCCGATTCGCTGCGATGGCGCCACACCATGTGCAATTCGGCCTGCGTCGCGAATTCGATCTGTGCCGATGCATCGGCCACTTCGATCACTGCCGCGACGCGTGTGCCGGTGGGCAGTTCTTCGAGGCGGCGAGCAATGGCCGGCAGCGCCGTATCGTCGCCAATCAGCAGATGCCAGTCGAAGCCGGTCGGGATCACCAGCGAGCCGCGCGGGCCGCCTATGCCGAGATACTGGCCCACTTTGGCTTGCGCCGCCCACGTTGCAGCCGGGCCGGCCTCGTGCATGGCGAACTCGATGTCCAGTTCACGCGCCTCAGCGTCAAAGCGGCGCGGCGTGAAATCGCGGGCAATCGGCCGCGGCTGGCCGGCGGGAAACACGGGACCGTCGGGGCCGGCTTCGGGCAGGACGGGTTTGTCGGCGCCGGGTTCGGGGAAGAACACTTTGATGTGGTCGTCGAACGAAGCGGAGACGAAGTCATGCAGATCGTCGCCCGTGAAAGTCACGCGAATGAGATGCGGATTCAGCGCATGGACTTCTTTGACCTGCAACAGACGGAACTTCAGCGGATGCCGCACGCGATGGACTGCCAGATCGGCCCGGTTGTCATTTGTCAGCATAAGGTGCCACTCCTGTCGGTTTGATGAGTGCGCGAAGGCGCGCAAGGGCGCCTTCGAACGCGAGTGTCGGGTAGCGCGATCTCAAACGGCCGGTTCGCCGTCTTGATTGCCGCCGGGATTGCCTTCGCCTTCGATTTCATGGGCCGCGCGCATGAGGATCGCGGCAATGCGGCGCTGTTCTGCGGCCGGTGCGTTGTCACGGCGCAGGAGCGCATGCTTCAGCGCGCGGCGCGCCTCGGTCAGTTCCGGCAGCCAGCCGCCTTCGCTGATGTCGGCCGGCTCCTCGCCGGCAAACGCGCGGCGCACGGAATCCATCTTGCGGGCGATATGCGTCAGCCTGGCGAGCATCAATTCGACGCGGTCGCGGTTGGTGGCCAGGTACTCGCGGCCCGCTTCCGATAGTTCATAACGCTTGCGATTGCCTTCGAGTTGCACGGTCACGTAGCCGAGTTCCTCCAGATACGTGAGCGCCGGATAGACCATCCCCGGGCTCGGGCTATAGAAACCGTTCGAGCGCGTTTCGAGCGCCTTGATCAGCTCGTAGCCGTGGCTGGGTTGCGCATCGATCATCGAGAGCAGCAGCAATTGCAGATCGTCGGAGCTGAATTTGCGGCCGCGCGGAAAACCGTCGCCGTCGCCGCCGAATCCGCCCGGGCCACCGCCGCCGAAGCGTCCGCCACGACCGCCGCCGCGATGCTCAGGATGGCGGCCGATTGCGTGCCACAGGGCGTGCAGGGCGAAGCGGTCGTGCCCGCGTCGGTTTAAGCCGTGGCCGTGGCCGTGGCCGAAGTCGCCGCGGTCGCCGCGGTCGTTGCGATCGCCGCGTTCACCACCGCGTTCACCGCGGCCACCATGGTCGCGTTCGTCACGGTGGAATTCGTGTCGGCCGCCGTGGCGGCCTCGCTCGTCACCGTGAAACTCGCGCCAGCCGTCTCGCCAGCCGTGACGGCGTTCGAAGCCTTCACCGCGCGCCTCACCGCCATGCTCGTCGCGGAGGGCGTAGTGACGGGCGAACGCATGCCAAAGCGCATGCAAAGACGGGCGGTCATGCCCTGCGAAGAAACCTTCGTCCGCGCCACGCGAACGGGAAAAACGATGTTGATGACGCATCTTGGGTACTCCATTTGTGTCTTAAGATGTGTCGTAAGATATATATCTAAAGATAGTTTGTCAAACTCATTTTTTGCATCGGCGGAATTTTTGTTTGTCGTGGATGGGCTTTTTCGACTTGCAGGTTTGCGAAAAGATGGTTTTTTTGCAGCAGTCGACCTTCGCTCAATCTTCGATCTGATCGGCCTGTGAGCAAGATGCGTCCCCCGGCGATGGCCGCCGGCAAGCACGTCGAAGAGATCTGGTCAGATCTGCGCGGGCCGAGGGCGATCGAACAGTCGTGTACGGCACGCCGGACGCTCCTTGCTGAATTGCAAAGCAAGGGCGCCAGTGACGAAGGGTGAGGACTTGCCGTTGAGCCGCTCGCGAGCGTGATCGCCGGAGCGGATGACTGAGTGACTGGCGAGGAGGGGGCCGGAGACAACTGTGTTGGTCTCAATTCGACCATGAAGCGATATCTGCATGCCGCCACAAAATGGCCGCTCAACAGCCTATTGGGGACGGTTGTCACGGACCTGCGTCATTGGCGAGTATCGGCGGATGCAACAGCCCGCGTCCCTCCAGCGAGTTGCGTGCCCTCCGGCCTACGCAATTGACGCCACCGTCTCAGCCAATGTGCCTGGGAGGATGGCGGATTGCTCAAGGCTCCGCCCGCTGACGATTATCGTGGCGCCTTCCGCGGCGAAGCGTTAGGCGATGGCTTGGCCGATCCCGCGGTTTGCGCAGGTGATGGGCGCGATTTAGCCGATCAATTGCCGCGGCTTGCTGGTCATATCGATCCGTGCGTGATGGCGGGAAGGGTCAGGAGGCTCGATTCCAACGGACAAAAGGCATGGGAAATTGCCTCCACTGTCCATTCCGGAAACTCAGGGTCGAACCAGCGGTCTACCCAGCCCCAATGAAAAGGGTGTGTCAGATATTCGCCCTGAAGGTCCTCGACACAAACGAACTCCTGCTGCCAGACGTGAGTCCACTCGCTGCCCGACGTGACGCGGCTCAATTGCCAGTTGCGAATGGTCGGCATGTACGCGGGCATGCGCAACAGATCGCGCTCCAAGGCGGCGACGTGTTCGCTGCATGCCTCTGGCCTGACGCGAAACAACAGGGTGCGCCACACGCCATTTTGCAAACCGGCCGCCCGCTGACCACCGTTTATCGGCCGATACACGAGATGATCCGCTCGCGACACGCCCGGCAATTGCGTCAGATATGCAGTCGCTGCCCCATCGCGAGCATTGCCTTCGATGTGCAGATCAACCGTGTAGTCACCGGCCCCCCAGCAGCCTTCCATGTTTCGGCCGAAGACGATCCGGCGCAGACCTGGTAGCGAGTGAGCGCGTGCATCCAGTTCGCGCTCCAGCGTGTCCTGGGAAGCACCATCCTCGAGATAGAGCTGGGCTGTTTCAAACTGCATCGAGCGCCTCCATGGGTTCGGGGAGCGGCTGATCGGCGCCGGTCAGAACATGGCGGCGGCGACGATGAGCGAGTTGATCCACTGCAGACCAGAATTCGATCACCTCAGGACCGGTGGCAGCGCGCATGCCGTAATAAGCGAGCACGCCAGGCAACTGCCACAGCAACCACAATGTATTGGGCTCGCCGGGGATGGCAATCGGCGGCGACACCCAGCGATTGAGCAGGGTGAGCGCCCGTGCCGAACTGGTACCGAGATAGCGTTCCTGCAAAAGATCAAGCACGGCTGGAAGGTCCTTGGCGCTCACTACGATTTCGTCCAGTACATGGATCATGTGCCGTCTCCTGAGAGTACGGTGGTGCGCCGGCGAACGTTGAGACGCCGCAGCGGTGGTGCGCCAATCGTCATGGTCTATATGTTCCCTTTATGTAGGAGTGTTCACCTGGAAATCGGGGGCCAGCAGCGGAAAGCTGGGTCTGGCTGGGCCGGGCTAACTCAGGCTGCAATGGCAAAGACTCGATCGTTCGGTTTTGCGTGCAAGCGTGAGCAAGCGAATCCATTATGTGATGACGCGCCACGGGTGGCCCTTACCACGTCGGTCAGCAAACGCTACCGTGGCGATCAAAACGGGATCTGCGTGAAGACTATGCCGGAAGCCGTGTTCAACAAAGCGTCCAGAGTGTTCAGGCCTGCTATTGGCGACGGCGAAAATGGCTGGGCGCCACCCCGGTCCAGCGAACAAAAGCGCGACGAAACGAGGCTTCGTCGCTGAAGCCCAGGTGGCCTGCGATGCGGCTCATCGACCAGTTGGTGGCGCGCAGACAGCGCTCGGCGAATTCCCGCAGGCATTGTTCACGCAACGCCTGGTAGCCGGTATTCTGGGCTGCCAGGCGGCGCCGTAAAGTGGGTTCGCTAATGCCGAGGGCCGTGGCGATTTCGCTCAAGGTCGGAAGAGGAACTTCGCGCGCCAGCGCGGCTTCGAGAAAGCCGTATACCTGTTGGGCAAATGACAGCGCATCTGGAAACGTTCCGGTCAGTCGAAACGGCACGTCCACCAGAAACGGGGCAAGCTCTGCGGGCTGCCGCAACACGGGCTGCGTCAGCAACGCGGCGTCGAATGTGAGTCCATAGGTCGGCTCGCCCACTGCGACCGGGGCGCCGAACAGACCGAGGAAGGGCGAGGCGTCTTCGCGCACCGGATGGGCGAGAAAGACCCTGCCAGGTTTCAGCGGTTGCCGGATCAGCCAGCTGAAGAGCTGGAGATAGAACAGCAAGCCCGTCAGATCAACCAGGCACGCCGCAGAACTTTGCCGTTGGCGCAACGAGTCCATATAGAACGTTGCAGCAAGGTCGCTCGACTTCAGGCTCAACGCCCCAGCCCTGGGATGCAGCATTGCGCAGAAGTCGATCGCGCAGTGAATGGCTTCATCCAGAGAACGGCAACTGAGCAGGCACCGGCACATGAGGTCGACCTCGTTCTTGCGCATGGGGGGATGGCCGTCACCTTGAGCGACTTGTGCCTCCAGTTGCTCGATCGCCGCGCGATACATCGAAACGAAATGATCCGCCGAAAGAGAGTCGGTGGCATCCGGTAAAGCCGGCTGAGCACTTGGGGCGTTCGTGCCGTTATGGCGGTTCAGTTCGTCCAGCAAACGCGCGCCAAAACCTTGCGGCACGCGCGCAGTGTGCCGCTTGCGCGAAGTTGCCACGTAAATCTCCTTTTGAGCGAGGTCGTAACGGTTGATGATCGAAACGGTAAGCGTTGCTCGTCCGTCCCCATCGGATAATGACCTTACGCTGAAAGCCCGTCTGCCAGGTCATGCCCCCTGTTAGCAATCTTTACAGGCTGGCGGGAACGGCGATGATATTCCTCAGGCGTCGGCCTGTCACTTTTGAAACAGAATATGAGCATCCTCGCGAAGGGCATGCATGGGAAACCCTCCCATGCATGATTGCGAGCGATGGTCCACGGAGACGAAATGAAACCTGCAGAAGGCGCTGCAATGCGCGCGGTCGTGCTGGATCGAGTTGGCGGACCGGAGGTCATGAGGATAGCCAGCGTTCGGCGACCAGAAGCCGGTCCCGGAGAAATTCTGATCAAGGTCGCGTACGCGGGCGTGAATCCGGCGGACTGGAAGTGCCGGGAAGGGTATCTGAAGCCGTTCATCAACTATACGTTTCCCTTTGTCATCGGGTTTGACCTTTCCGGGACCGTGGTCGATATCGGGGCGGACGTGGTCGGCTTCGAGAAGGGTATGCGGGTTTTTGCACAGAGTGACGTTGGGGCTGGCAAATGGGGTGCCTACGCTGAATTCGCCGCGGTTTCGCAGGCGTCAGTGGTGCGTATGCCCGAGAATCTCAGTTTTGCGCAGGCCGCCGCGGTGCCGACTCCCGCTTTGGCCGCATGGACCGGCCTCTTTGAAGATGGAGAACTCCAGCCGGGCCAACGCGTGCTGATCCATGGCGGGGCGGGGGCGGTTGGTGCCTTCGCGACCCAGCTCGCGAGGCACGCCGGTGCGCATGTCGCGGTCACTTGCGGCGCCTGCAACTTCGACTATGTCACGGCTCTTGGGGCTGAATACAACATCGACTATCGAACGCAGGACATTCTGACTGCCGTTCATGACTGGTCGCCGGCAGGAGTCGATCTGATTCTGGACACGGTCGGCTGCGCGACGCTGCCGGCTGCGTTGGACATGCTACGGCCGGGTGGCACCCTGGTCAGCATCCTGACGTTGATGCAATCTGACACCGGACCGGATCATGAGGACGCAACGCGGCGCGGCCTTCGGACCCGGGTGGCTTTCAGCAAGATGCCAAGCGGCCGGCAACTGGGCCAGGTTGCAGATCTGCTTGCGCGCGGCCAGGTTCGTCCCCCGCGCATTGAATCGTTGCCCATCGAGCAAGTGGCGCACGCTCATGACATGGTTCAGAACGGCACGCACCGTGCGAAGCTTGTCTTACAGGTTTCAGACGACCTGACCTGAATGCGCGGAAGTTGATTTTCCGTTGCACCGGAAATCGGCAAAAAACTATTTAACAACACGGAGTGAGACAAAATTGAAACTTTCATCTGCAAGAATATTCGGATTACTTATCATCAATGCGGCGATGGTATTCTCGAGTACTTCCGCTGTGGCTGCAATGAGCGTGGAGGAACTCAACCAGCTGGGTAGCTCGCTCACGCCGATGGGAGCAGAGCGCGCGGGCAACAAGGACGGCACCATTCCCGCATGGAGCGGAAAGTGGTTGGGCACGCCGCCGGGCGTCGTATACAAGGAGGGAGATCGATATCCTGATCCGTACCCGGGCGAACAGCCGCGTTTCGTCATCACCGCGCAAAACATGTCCGAATACCAGTCCAATCTGACCGATGGGCAGAAGGCGCTTTTCAGACAATACCCGTCGACATTCAAGATGATCGTCTACCCGAGTCATCGTGATTTTCGCTACGACGAGGCAGCGTACAAAAATATCAAAAAGTATGCGCAGAATGTGCAGATGACTGCGGACGGTAACGGTCTTAAAGACTATCCGCCGCAGGCGCCTTTTCCGGTTCCGCAAAGCGGACAGGAGCTGATGTGGAACCTGCGTTTCTCATCAGCCGTTGCTACCGAGGCCGCCGTATACGATCAGGCGGTTGTCTATCCGACCGGCAGTATTGCCTGGGGGAAGTGGAAATATGACATCTGGTCGCCGATGAACGGCCCGAAGTTCGATCCTGGCCAACCGTTTATCGACAGGACGTTCGCTCGTGTGGGCACAGAGTTGCCACTCAGCGACCGCGGCAGTCTCATTGTTTCGCAAACCTATTGGGACCACGAAGGATCCGATCTCACCAAAACATGGGTTTATAACCCGGGTACCCGGCGAGTGCGCCAGTCTCCCGAATATGGCTTTGATCAGCCTCAGGGACCGGGCGGGTTCAGAACAGTAGATGACGATCGGCTATTCAACGGTTCCGGTGAGCGTTACAACTGGAAAATTCTCGGGAAGAAAGAGATCTATGTCCCATACGACAATTACAAACTCAACGATTCTTCGATCAAATACGCGTCGTTGTTGACGAAAGGACATCCCAATCCGGACTTTGTCCGCTACGAGTTGCACCGCGTCTGGATCCTGGAGGCGACCCTGAAATCAGGTTTCCGCCATCAATACGCCAAGCGGGTGATCTATCTTGACGAGGACACATGGATGGCATTGCTGGCCGACAATTATGATGCTCACGGCCAGTTGTGGCGCACCAACATGCAGACGACGTTCTATGCGTATGACGCCCAGCGGTTTTATGCGGCAACCGTCTTTTATCAGGATCTAATTTCTTCAGCATACATGGCTGATCGAATGACTAATGAGGGGAAAGTGGTGCGGCTCAATAGCGCCCCGGAATTCAACGAGGGATATTTCTCGCCGGATTCGATTCGGGCCTCGGGTCTCTGAGGCGCGTTTTCTACCGCTGAGGTGGCCTGACTCCATGCGGCGCGGGTGCCGGGCGACTGGTAACTACTGGTAATTGCTGGTCGGGGGCGGGCTAATGTTGGCGCTACTGCCCATAACCCCCGCCGCTCAACCTCGCAATTCGTCAAGATCGCCTATTCCACTCGCTTAACCGGTGGTGGTGACCACGAGCCGTCGAGAATCGCCCGTTTAGGCCAGTATGCGCGAATGTAAAGCGAGAATGCGTCCTTTGGTGCCGGCACCCAGTTCGTCTCCTTATCCGCGCCTGGTGACTCGTTCTGAAAGTAGAGCGTGAGCGATCCGTCCGGGTTGTATTGGAGAGTTTTGTTCTTGGTACCGAGCGAAAAACGATTCAACCGGTTGGGTTCGAAAAGATGCGCGCTGTTGTAGAGCGTCAGAGACCAGAACCCGTCCACGGGAGGGATCTGCCCTTTGGGGAAAGTCACGGTGTAGCGGTTCGCGCCGCTCAGACGCTGGCCGGCGGAATCGAAATCCGTATAGATGTATCGCGTTTCCTCGGGCGCGTTATCGTACATGTTCGACTTGGCGGTGGCCGTCCGCGAAAGATAATCCATTCCCCAGCGTGCGCCATTTGGAGGTGAAGTCCAGCCTTGGCCGACTGGCCGGCCGTTGTTGTGGAATTCGAAAAGCGGCGCGATGACGTCCGCCTCTGTCGCGACGGCAACTTGTACGAGCGATGCCTTCAACTGAGGGTCTTTCGACGCCGCGGTCAGTACCGAATCGATCATGTTGTAGAGGGCTTCTTCACCTGGCAGAGGCGGGATCATCTTCATCACCCCCGGCAACTCGTCGAAGAACTTATCGGGGACCACCCATTTGACTTCGCCTTTGCCGCCCGTATCGGGTCCGGGGAACGACGGTGTGTCCTTCCAGTTCGTGGTCTGCATTTTCCCTGTGAACTGATTCAACGGGTACACCATGATTTGCCTGAGCAAGGGCTGGATCGCAGCCTTGTCCTCGGGCGTATCGTCCTGGAAGACTCGCGGGAAGACAGTGATGAGATCGGTTGGCGACCGATAGACGGCATTGATGCCAGCGGGCTTCGTACCTTTCCAATGCGGTCCTACGAGCAGATAGAAGCCCGGTTTGGTGTGATGCTGTTTTCCGATACTCGCGAATGAATCGGTGCGCGCATCCGTCATCTGATAGGTATAGAAGCGGCTGCCAAAATCCGGTACCTGAACGACGACTGGCGTGACGTCTAGCCGCATAAAACCGGCGCCGTAGACCGTGTCCTGATTGGGACAGGTTACAAAGTTTTCGGCTGCGTCGATATAGTCCGTCAGCATCGAGATGTGATTGGGTGGCGAGGCTGGCACGACTCCGCCGACTCGCCCCGGCTCCGGCAAATCCTTCATCCCCAGCGACCGGTTGAAATTATTGACGAGCGGCCAACCCCAGATATACGCGATGCGCCCGACGGCGGCCGCGTATTCCTTCGTCATGACTGTTCCGGGCGGTGTACCCGGTACTTCCGACGCCGTCCGCGGTGCCGGAACCTGTTGCGCATGGACTATCGGATTGCCCGTGATTGCGAGGACAATCGACACAGTGATGCGGGCACGTTTCAGCATCGAATCCACTCCTTATTGCTGGCAATTTGCGGAAATGAATTACTTGAGCGTATCAATCTCCAACAGCTTCTATATTTCATCGAAAAATAGTTTTTCGATGCCGTAGCGATGATTAATACCAGATTTTTTGGAGTATGGCACCAAAGCGATTCTCAGCCCTTGAAATGAAATGGGCGCGAGGCAATTCGATTTGATGTGTCGCCGGTTCAATGAAGGCATGAATGACCGTTACTTCTTCGAAGCCGTCGTCGCGTTCGCGCGAACGCGAACGGCGGCAGTGGGTCGCGGCCCTGGCGATCACAAAAGCGGGGAGTTTCTTTACTGCGCTGCTTGAACAACTTCATGCGCTTCGGGGAACCTCCAGCGACCGTTCAGTACCTCTGCGTTCGGTCGGTACAGGCGAACCATGTAGTTCCAGTTGGGAGGCGTGACCAGACAGTTGGGCACGCTCCCGTCGCAACCGCCAAATTGCACCGTCACTGCGCCGTCAGCATCCCGTTTCGCTAAAAGGCTGCTGACCGTGTACGCACCCTGTGCGTTCGGCTCAAAAAAGCCCTTCTCGTTATAGACGCTGATCGACCAGAAACCCTTCACCGGCACATTCGCAACTTTCAGCCGATAAACCGTGTTGCCGTCGTTGCGCAGAGGCACGACGTTGAGGTAGACCGCGTCCTTTTCCGGGTTACCACCCCAAGCCATGGCCGCGCCTATCAGATGCCGTACGGGCGAGACCGTGCCAGGCATGCCGAACGCGCCATTCAGATCGCCGAGTGAGGCTCCCAGCTTGAGGAGCGCGTCATGCATGCTCTGCTGCGAGGCCCTGTCCCAGTCCGGAATCTCAAAGCTGCCCTTTGCCGTCTGCCGCCACGTGATACCGTCCTGCAACGCATGGGCAGCCTGCATATCAGCGGGGTCACGGACGTCGGCGAGCGTTCGTACGCCAATCAGCAGGTAGCGCGTGCCGACCGCCTTGCGCGTGAACGTGTAAGGCCCGTTCCCGTACGCCACCAGCGGAACATTCTCATCCTCGTTAATGGCGACAATCGAGCGAAGGCGCTTGCCTGCGTCCGGCAAGGTGATGGTTACAGCGCCAGCGTCGAGATCGAACACACCGGCGGAATACAGCGTATCGCGGTTCGGCCGTATAACGGCCTGCCGCTCGACGGGCATCAAGTCGCGATAGTGAAGGAGCGTACCGAAGCCGCCGTGTTTCGCGAGCGCCGAAAAGTACATGTCGGTTTCGGCACGCGCGAAGTTGTCTGCTGTTACCGGTACGCCGCCTGATCCAGCGGCTGTCTGCGCCACGGTCGGCAGCCCAGTCATTGCAACGGCTACCGCGAGCGAAAGCCTGAAATGGCCCAGCAAGCGAACCTTCGACTTCATGCCTCCTCCTATATTTTCTTCAATATCCGAGCCCAGATGGTCCGGTTGACGACTCTATAGGTGGGAATGTGGCGATGTCCCTCTCTTTTTGGGGTGGGTACCGGCGCAACTGCTGGAAGTCCGCTGGGACGAACGTTTAACCACCCGTTCATTCGCAGGTCGACAGCTATGAACACTAATCCTGTTTGGGAAGTGTTTGATAAGTCCACTGGCATCAAAAAACTGCGCCATCAACAAATACCCCCACCCCCTATGCTACCCTTGCGGGCACTATATACCCCATGGGGGTATTGGGAGAGCGCATAGTGAGTCACACGATCCAGGAAAAACAGAAGCTCCTCAATAGGGTTCGTCGCATCAAAGGACAGGTCGAAGCCATCGAGCGGGCGCTCGAGGAAGAGCACGGCTGTTCGGACGTGCTGCAACGAATCACGAGTTGTCGGGGAGCGATGAACGGTCTGCTTGCGGTTGTGCTGGAAGACCACATCAGGAACCACCTCGTCGACGCGGAAAACGGCGAGGAGGGCGGTGCCAGCGCGACAGAACAACTCATCGAAGTTGTTCACAGCTACTTCAAGTAGAGTTAAAAATGAGCGATTTCAAAGACGCTGCATTCGGTGCAGGACATCACCACATCTTTCTGGGTGTGGGGCACGAAAAGAACGAGCGCAAGACGTGGGCCGTGATTGCACTGTGCAGCGCAATGATGCTTGTTGAAATCGTCGGCGGCAGTATGTTCGGTTCGTTGGCGCTCGTCGCCGACGGTCTGCATATGTCGACGCATGCCGGCGCGATGCTGATAGCAGCGCTCGCGTATACCTACGCGCGCAAGCACGCTAGCGACTCCCGCTTCGTATTTGGTACCGGCAAACTGGGTGACCTCGCGGGGTTCACAAGCGCCATCGTGCTCGCGATGATCGCCGTGCTAATTGGCTACGAGGCGGTGTCGCGCTTTCTATCGCCGGTACCCATTCATTTCGGTGAAGCAATTCCCATCGCGGTGGTCGGCTTGCTTGTTAACCTGGCGAGCGTGTGGTTACTGAGCGGCGGCGATCATGGACACAGTCACGGTCATAGCCACGGGCACGGCCATGGCCATGATGATCACGCTCACGAAGAGGAAGTGCAGAAGATTTTCGCCCCGTCCGGCGTGTTTGCCGTTTCCATCTTCGAGGACGGCGTGCCACCCGTTTTCCGCATTACGCCGGCAACTGTAACTTCACGACTGGATGCTTCTGCGGTTTCCGTTACGACGGTGCGGCCCGATGGGACAGAACAGGTATTCGCACTGGCAGACCGTGGTGGCTATCTGGAATCGATAGAAGACATTCCTGAACCGCACGCCTTCAAGGCCATCGTGCGGATGCCGGACGGCGAGTATGAAGTCGAATTCGAAGAACATGAACACCACGACGACGCGCATGAGGCGGCGAGCCGCGACCATAACATCCGGTCCGCCTATATCCACGTCATGGCGGACGCGGCCGTCTCCGTGCTGGCTATCATCGGCCTCGTCCTGGCACGCGCGTTTGGCTGGCTATGGATGGACCCGCTCGCCGGAGTCATCGGCGCGCTGGTGATTGCAAACTGGTCGTACGGTTTGATGCGCGACACGGGCGCGATCCTGCTCGATATGAACTCTGACCGGCGCATGGCGGAGAACGTGCGTCACGCTATCGAGGACCACGGCGACAAAGTTGTCGACCTCCATGTATGGCGGGTCGGGCCCGGTCACATGAGCGCGGTCGTGTCCGTGGCAACAGATGAAACCCAGCGAGACTCGCGCTTCTATCATGCGGTGCTCGGGCGCTTCAAGGGACTGTCTCATGTCACCGTTGAGATCCAGCCGTCACTCACGCAGTCAGCGCGTTAGGCTCGACTGCGGAGTCCACACCTGTATCCGCGCTGCCTTCTTCAAGCGACACGTTACGCGTTTCGCGGCCTCGCAGACACCACAATCCTGCCGCAAGCGGCCCGGGCAGCGCCAGCACCAGCAAGCCGATTAAAGCGGACGAGGGCGTGCCGACCGCCGCATAGAGACTGGTGAGCATCATCGGCGCGATGACGGCGCCGAGACGGCCGACGGCGACCGAAACGCCCAGACCCGTTGCGCGGATTCGCGTCGGCAGAATTTCTGACGAAACCACATACCCGGAAATGTAAGCCCACGTCACACCAAACTGGATCAGGCAATAGCCCATCACCATGCCCGGCAACGTATGCATGGCATAGAGGAAGACGATCGCCATGACCGTGAACGTGTAGCTGACGAACAGCGAAGCCCTGCGTCCCCATGCTTCGACGAGCACGGAAGCGGTGAGCCCGCCGACCAGCGCGGCGGCATTGCCGTACATGTAGTAGAGCGGCATATCCGCTGACGGCACCTTCATATAAGGAAGAATGACGAGCGCCATCAACGAGAGCACGCCATACACAACCGCCGCCTGTGAGAAGTTCAGCGCGCCGGCCAACGCGGTACGCGAGCGGTAAGTCCCGAACAGCTCGCGCACGTTGTGCCAGAACGCCGGTACGGCATGGGTAAAGCGCGTCTTCGCATAACGGCGTTGCAGCGTCGCCTGATCGTGTTGGGACAGGTTCTCGTGCAGCGCGCTTGCCGCAATCCGCTCGACGATTGCTTCCGCTTCCGCGACGCGGCCTTGTTGCAGCAGCCAGCGCGGCGATTCCGGAATCACGCGTCGAATCCAGAAAAAGATCAGCGCCATCGTGGTGCCGAAGCCAAATCCCACACGCCATGAAATCTCCGCCGGCAGATGATTCAGCACAAGATATGAAATCGCTGCGGAGAGCAGTGCGCCAACCGGAAATCCGGAAAGGATCAGTGAGTCGGTCCGGCCGCGATGTCGCTTCGGAATGAACTCGCCCATCGTCGCGGTCACCGCGGAATATTCTCCGCCGACCGCCAATGCGGTCATCGCGCGAAAGAACAGGAACGATTCAAAGTTCCACGAGAACACCGTCGCGACGCTGAAGAACGCGTACCAGAGCAGCGTCGCGAGAAACAGGCGCTTGCGGCCGAAGCGGTCGGCCAGATAGCCGAATGCGATCGCGCCCACCAGCATGCCGAACACCCAGATGCTGATCGCCAGCGAGCCTTGCGCGCCGCTGAGATGCCACTGCGACTTGAGTACGCCGAAGACGCTGCCGATGATGTTCGTTTCGAACGAGTCCAATGCCCAGCCGACGCCGAGTGCGAACACCATCAACGAGTGAAAGCGTGTCCAGGGCAGGTTGTCGAGCCGGCTGAGCGCATCGGTTTCGACGATATGCGAGGTTTTCATCATGGATGTCTCCTTCATTGCAGTGCGGCTTCAGGTTGCCGCGGAGCGAAATCGAAATGCGGAAAGCGCGTGCGCTCGCCGATGAAATTACGGCCGCGCGCACCGGCGAACGCGTCGTCGACGATCCGTTGCCACTCGTCCGCGTCGATGCCATACGAAGCCGGATGGCTGCCGACACCGAGCAACTCGAGCAATGCGGCCAGTTGATCCGGCGCCGTGCCCGTGTCGCCGAAGATTTCGGCGAGTGCGGCGTCGCAGGCGGCGTCGACACCGAGTGCCGCTTGCATCACGGCGGGTAAGCAGAACGAGCAGGCGATACCGTGCGCTACACCACGCGACAATGTGATCGCGTAGGAGATGTTGTGCGCCAGCGCCGTGCGTGTGTTGGAGAACGCGAGTCCCGCTCGCAGTGCGCCTAGCGCCATGCCGCTGCGTGCATCGAGATCGGTGGGATTCGCGCTTACCTTGCGCAAGCCGGCAATCAACTCGCGGGCCGCATGAATCGCGAGACCTCGCGTGACCGGGTTCGCGTGCACGTTCCAGATGCTTTCGAGCGCGTGCGACAGCGCATCGAGCCCGCTGGCGATCGTCGGCTGCATGGGCAAACCGACCATCAGACGCGGATCGACGATGACGGCTTCCGGATACAGGTCGTCGCGCGACAGCGACAGCTTGCGATCGTTGGCGGGATCCCAAAGCGTGGCCCAGCTCGTGACCTCGCTGCCGGTGCCGGCGGTCGTCGGCACGGCGATGATCGGCAGTGCGCGCCGCGTGGCTACGCCGTCGTCGTCGAGATAGGCCAGCACACGGTCGAAGTCGCCGTGTTCGGCGGCCAGTACTTTGGTCGAGTCCATCACCGACCCGCCGCCCAGCGCGACCAGCACCTCCGGCTTGCGCGGCATCGCGGCAAGCTGCTCGCAAACACGGCGGAGCATGGACATTGAAGGGTTCGCTTCGATCGTATCGATGCACAACAATGCCGGGCCGGCGAGACTTTCGATACGCGCGGCGATCTCGCCGAACAGCGCGTCGGGGTATGTCACGAGTACGTAACTGCGACCCGCCAGTGCCTCGCCGATTTCGTTCAGCGAGTCGACACCGAAGCAGACGCGTACCGGGTTATGGAAATGCCAGTCGCTCACGCTGCCTCTCCCGCTGCAAGCAAGGCCTCGCTCCTGTCGATCACGGGTTCGAGATCGGCGATGCTATCGATGACAAAGTGAGCCCCTGTCTCCAGCAATCTGCCGCGGATCAGGCGCAGACGCGCGTCGCGCTCTGCCGGAGCCAGCGCCTGCCACTCGGCGAGCGAGAGACCCATTTCGTTGCCGGTCGCGACAATGCCCACGGTCCACATGCCGGCGGCGAGACCGGCTTCGAGACCCGTAGGACTATCGTCGACGACAACGCAACTTTGCACATGCGCCGCGCCGAGCGCGAGTGCGTTGGCAAGGCACATGTCCGGCCACGGACGGCCGCGCGCCACGTCGCTGACCGTGCAGCAGAAGTCCGGCTCATAGCCGTGACCGGCGGCGATCGGCAACAGGTTCTGCATCACCTCGCGCGGGTAGCCCGTGGTGCTGCCGATCGCAATGCCGCGAGCACGCAGCGCAGCCATCGTCTCGAATGCGCCGGGAATCAGCGCGCTGTGACGGGCCACGTTTTTTTCGTCGACGCGCAGAAATGCCGCGTACAACGTGTCGATGTCCTGCTGCGACGACGGCCGGCCGTGCTGGGTCGTCCAACGCGTCTGGACGGTCGGCATGGCGAGAATCATCTCGATGTGCTCGCGCTTTGCCGCGCCCATCGGGAGACGGGCCTCTGCGATCGAGATCGGCACCTGGGCGTCGGCGAAAACCTGGCGGAACGCCTCGACGGGCGCAATACAGCCGAAGTCGAGAACCGTGCCGGCCCAGTCGAAGATCGCGGTGGTGATCGGGCCGCGCCAGGCTCGGCGCGGTGCGATGTGGCGGGGGAACGCGGAGGCGTCGTGGGAAATATCGTCTGTGAAGTTCATGCTCGCACCTGAAGTCGGATAGTGTGAGCAGCAGGTTAGGTGCGGCGCGTGACACAGCAATGATCGAAATACCCGTTGTTAATCCATGGATTGAACGGAAAATTCGTTAGATAGGGAGGCTTGAATGGCCGGCGCGTGATGGGCGGCACGGGCCGAAACGCGCTTTCAGATCACTTCCTGAACGGCCGGCACCGCTCGACGGCCGTGAAAAACGACGACACCAGCCGGCTGTCGCGCCGTTCGCTCAGACAGCACACGTGAATGTGAGTCTCGACCGGTTCGCCTTCGATACGAAGCGGGCGCAGTCTCTCGTCGGGGATGTACTCCGCTTGCGATACCGTGCCGACACCCAAGCCCCGCGCCACCGCTTCGCGTAGCGCCTCGCGACTCCCGATGTCCATCGCCACGCGCGGTTTCAGCCCTGCCGCATCCATCGCGTCTTCGAGCGCGCGGCGGGTGGTCGAGCCCGGCTCGCGCATCAGCAGCGGTTGTGCGGCCAGATCTTCCAGTGTGACGCTCGTGCGCCGGGCAAACGCATGCGATGCCGCGACGAAGGCGATGACCGGAAACGTCGCATACGGCTGGGTGAAGTAGCGCGCATCTTCGAATGCACGCGCGACGACGCCGACATCGCAGGCGTATTGATCGAGATTACGCAACACCTCTTCCGAATTGCCGAGCGTGACGGATAGATGCATGCGCGGATGAATCGCGTGATAAGCCTCGATCATTTCGGTGACATGAAAAGGGCCGACCGCGCCGATCTTCAGCGTGCCGCGTTGCAGCGCGCCGCTGTCGTGCAACAGCGAGATGGCATCCGTCTCGCAGCCGCTGATGCGCCGCGCGATCGGCAAAAAGTCGATCCCTAGCGCAGTGAGTTCGACGCGACGTCCACGCCGGTGAAACAACTCCACGCCGTGGTCCTGTTCGAGCGTCTGGATTTGCGACGTGAGCGTGGTCTGGCTCATCGAAAGCGCTCGTGCCGCTGCGGTGAAACCACCGTGTTGCGCCACGGCGATAAAGCTTCGAATCTGGGTAAGTGTCATAGCATTCAGCGAAAAATCCGTGTCGAAAACCGGGAACGAGCGAATTTTTCAATGTACGTCAGTAATGTGACAAACCTGCTTCGCGCGACTTTTATGACGTCAGGTTTGCAATTCGCGCAAGTTGCTTGCCGCCAGAAATCCATGCGGCAGGCTGCAGGATTCGCACGAAAATTTCGGGGACTCGCGCGAATTCGACTGGTAAATCCGTCACTTCGACGTCGTGCGTCTTCCTTATTCTTTGCTCGCGTTTCCCCACTTCAGAAAAAAAGGCGCGAGCATGCGAGTAGATCAATCTGGTTTCACTCCCTCAAAAAGCTTGACCCGGCTGATGGGTTCCGCGGCGCTGGCGATCGCGACGGCGGCCACACTGGCTGCCTGCAGCGGCGGTCAGACGACGAGTTCCGCAGCCGGCAACACGCAAGTGAACGGTGCGCCGCCCTCGAGCAGCGATCAGAGCGCGGGAGCCGTCGTCAATCGCGCGCTCGTCATCGATCTCGATGGCGCGACGTACAACGCGTTGAAGGCCGGCATCGCGGCCGGCACATTGCCGAACCTCGCCAAACTGCAGATCCAGCTTGCGTACAGCGGCGGTGTGACGGGAACGCTCAGTCAGCAACCGACGTTCGATACGCCAGGCTGGGCCACGCTGCTGACCGGCACGTGGGCGGCGCGTCATCAGGTCTTGTCGGACGCCCCGCAGCAAACGCCGCATAGCGAAAGCATCTTTCAGTTGACCCGGGCATCGAGCACCGGCCTGAACGGCGTGGCGGCTGCCTCCAGCGGATTGGCCCAGTTGCTTTCGGTGGACCATAGCGCCGGATATCTGGACACACTCGCCGACTGCTCCGGAAGCGCGACGGCTTCTGATTGCGTGACAAGCCAGACAGTTCAGATGATCGATAAGGGCTACACCACGATATTCGCGCAGTATCACGCGGCGCAGGACGCTGCAGTCGATTACGGGCTCGCAGCCGCGCAATACGCAAACACATTGACGCAATTGGACCAGTCCGTCGGCACGCTGGTGGCCGAGACCGCGAAAGTTTCGAATAGTCAGTGGCTGATCGTGGTCACCGGAAATCACGGGCTGAGTGCGAACAGTCAGGACGACGGCTTGCCGCTGGTGCCGGAGTCGACCACCTTCATCGGTCTGAATCAGAGCGCCAACAATGGAGCGGGCTTCAATGGCGCGACAGCGCCCACGACCTTCAGCCAGCTCTATGCGTCGCCGAGCATTGCGGACGTGACGCCGACCTTGCTCGCTTACCTGAGCCAGGTGCCGGCATCCGCCGCTTACACGATGGATGGCGGGGAACTGCTCGGCGCACAGCCGGTGTCCCAACTGGTCGCCACGGTCAATAACAACAACTCGCCCACTGCGAACGTGGTCCTGCAATGGAGCGCTCCCGCAAGCGGCACGGTCGCCGTGTTGCGTGACGGCAAGGTGATCGCGTCGAATCTGCCCGCGGGAACGAGCACTTACACGGATACCCAGCTCGCGCAGGAATTGACGGCGCAGGGGAGCTACTTGCTGAATTACACGGTACAGGTGGGCGCGACGGCAAGTCCGGCTCTGCGCTCGACACTCGCGCAGGTGTCGTTCGTGCCGCCGATTCCGCTTGCAAGTACGCTGACCAACGGCCTGACCGTCTACTACCCGTTCGGCAGCGCATTGCCGCCGGTCGACAAGCTCGGCCACAGCACGCTGGGGCCGTACGCCGCCGATTTGCCCGCGGCAGCCGCTTCGATCGTATCCGGACCGCCGGGCAGCGACCATGGACTGCTGGTGGACACCAACTTTGTCGATAGCAACGGTTTTGAAGGCTACAAACTGACCCCGGCATCCGGCTTCGACGTTTCGCAAGGATCGGCGCCGCAATTCACTGTCGGTTTCTGGTTCAAGGTGCAGTCGTGTATCGCGACCAACGACGTACCGGTCTTCTCCAACAAGAACTATGTCAGCGGCGGCAATGCGGGTGTTGCGATTGGTCTGTTCGCCAGCAGCACCGCCAATCAATGCGGCATTGCGTTCAACATCGGTTCGGGTGCGGGCGTGCGCACCGACGGTCCGACAAGCCCGTACACGCAGGTCAGCGTGGGGCAGTGGATCTACATCGCCCTTTCGGTGGACGGCGTGGCGAAGACGATGAGCATGTATGCGCTGGACCCGTTGCTCGGTAAAGCCGAAATCCTCAACAAGCCGACCGGCTCGGTGGATCTGAGCAAGCTGTCGCCGTTCGGCCAATGGGGTGTCGGCGAAGACGGCACCGGCACCTATCTGATGAACAAATGCAACGGCAGTGTGACGTCGCCGTACACGGCCGGCAAATGTGCAACCGCGCCGACCTATCAGCAGATGTTCGGCGACCTGGCCATGTGGAATCGCGCACTGAGTCAGTCGGAAGTGGAGTCGATATTCCTGTCGCAAAAGCCGCTGTCGACATTGCTGCCCAATTGAAGGGAGTTGAAATGAACATGTTCATCCTGCTTGAACGGCACTGCGCGAGGGCGGCGCGCGGTGCGTTTGCAACCACTGCGGCGATTGCCAGTATTGCCGCGTGTCTGCTGGTATCCGGATGTGGCGATGGTGGCTCGTCCACGACTGCGAGCGGTCAGCCCGCGAGACAGGCGATGGATGGCAGCACGGCGCCATTGGGCGCCGGCGGCGCCGCCAGCGCGGTGCCTATCGTGCTGATGCCGGCATCCGGTCCGTGTGCGGCGTCGGGTACGACCGCGCTGCAATCGCCGCAACTGAATTCGCAGATCGACTGCGCGCCTTGAGGCAGGGCCGGAAGGCCTTCCCCTCGACGACTCACTTCACCTCGGATTCCTTATGATCAGAATGAATCGCCGCAATTTTCTGCATGCCGCCGCAGCGGGCGCCGCGCTCAGCGCATTTCCTCCGGCGATCCAGCGCGCGCTTGCCATTCCCGCAAACAATGCGACCGGCACGATCAACGACGTCGAACATGTGGTGATCTTCATGCAGGAAAACCGCTCGTTCGACCACTACTTCGGCACCTTGCCGGGCGTGCGTGGCTATAGCGACCGCTTCACGATTCCGATGGCTTCGGGCAATTCCGTCTGGATCCAGCAGGGCGCGTCGGGCAACGTTCAGCCCTATCACCTCGACCCCGCGTTAGGCAACGGTCTCTATGTGGGCGGCGTGCATTCGTGGAGCGATCAGCAGGCCGCATGGGACGGCGGGCGCATGTCCGCGTGGCCGAAAGCGAAGAGCATTGCCGCTTCGATGGGTTATCTGGAGCAAGCGGATCTATCGTTTCACTCGGCTCTCGCCAATGCCTTCACGATTTGCGACGGCTACCACACATCGACGCATACCGGCACTTTCCCGAACCGCATTTTTCTGTGGAGCGGGACGAACGGCGCCAATGTCGTCGGCCATGCGGTGACGAGCAATAACAGCTGGGGCTACACCGTGTCGGGCAATACGATCGGCTCGTCGAGCACGGGCCTGCCGTGGACCACCTATCCGGAGCGACTGCAGGCCGCGGGCGTGAGCTGGAAGGTCTATCAAAATCCGACCAACAACAGCAACAATAATCAGCTCGGCGCATTCGCGAGCTACCGTGCGGCCGTCGAGACGATGGTGACGAAGGGCTATACGGTCAACACGCCGTATTCGTCGTCGGTGATGGAGCCGATTTCGCCGCTGCTCAAGGGCGTCGGCAATACGATGCCGGATGGCGGCTATTTGCAGGCTTTCGCCGACGACATCGCCGCCGGCACACTGCCGCAGGTCAGCTGGATCGTCGCACCGGCGGCCTACAGCGAACATCCGATCTCATCGATTCCGAATCAGGGCGCGTGGTACATCCAGACGCTGCTCGATATGCTGACGGCCAATCCGGAAATCTGGAGCCGGACGGTCCTGCTGATTCCCTATGACGAGAACGATTGTTTCTTCGACCATGCGCCGCCGCCCGATCCGCCCTGGCGCAACAGCGACGGCAGCTATGCCGGCAAGTCGACCGTCGACATTTCGACCGAGCACTTCACGATGCCGCATCTGCCGTTCGACGCCGACTCGACTCTGCCGGACGGCCGCCCGTTCGGTGCGGCGGTTCGCGTGCCCATGCTGGTGGTTTCACCATGGAGCACCGGCGGCTGGGTCAATTCGCAGGTGTTCGACCATACGTCGACGTTGCGCTTTCTCGAACAGCGCTTCGGCGTGGTCGAACAAAACATTAGCCCGTGGCGCCGCGCGGTATTCGGCGATCTCACTTCATGCTTCAATTTCAGCAGCCCCAACAGCGCGACGCCGACGCTCGTCACCGCGCCGACCAAAGCGCAGGCCGACGCGACCTATTCGCAGCAGCAGGCGGCCGGGGGCGTACCTGTTCCCACGGTCGGATCGGTGCCGCTGCCCACGCAGCAATTGATGGCGCGACCGTCGCGCGCGCTGCCGTACCGTTTGCATACCAGCGCCAACGTCGACACGACGGACGGACTGGTGTGGTTGACGTTCAGCAACACCGGCACGCAGGGCGCGGTATTTCACGTCTACGACCGCTTGAATCTCGCGGCCTATCCGCGTCGCTATACCGTGGAAGCCGGTAAGGAGATATCCGATTCGTGGAGCGTCGCAGCCAACGCGCCGACGGGCCAGTACAGTCTCTGGGTACTGGGCCCCAATGGCTATCACCGGTTATTTGAAGGCAACGCCGCGACGGTCGCAAACGGGCCGAACCCGGAAGTTCGCGTTTGCTATGACCATGACAATAACGCCGTCTATCTGACGATCATGAATGCCGGCAACGCAACGGCGCAAGTGACGGTCACGTCGAACGCTTATCGCAGCGACGGTCCGTGGACGTACACCGTCGCCAGCGGCATGCAAGTGGAACCGTACTGGACCTTGTCGCAATCCGGCGGCTGGTACGACTTCACGGTCAGTGCTGCAAGTCAATTCGTGCGGCGATTTGCCGGGCGTCTTGAGACAGGACGGGATGGCACGAGCGATCCGGCGATGGGTGTCGGCTGATATAAAACGCAGGACGTTTGCCCCGTCGATGAAGACGGGGCCACCCTGATCCGCGTGCGCCTCGGAATTTCCAGCGCACGTGTAGCGCACTTTGCGCTCACACCTCAGCCGGGAGCCGAGGCTACGGGATCAGGATTCGACGTCTGCGAGACTGAAGATTTCAGTCTTATCGTTATACGAGAAGATCTCGCCATAACGGCCCCAGTTGATGACTGCGTCGAGCGTCTCTTCCGCGGCGCTGTCCGACAGAAAATCCTCCAGCTCCTGCTCGAAGCGCACGCGCGGTGCACGATGCCCCGGCCGTTCGTTCAACACCTTCTTGATCCGCGCAGCGAGCGGTACATGGCGCAGCAGATGTTCCGCGAACATCATCTTGCGTTCCTGCGTGCCGAATTCGGAGAATACGCGTGCCGGCGGCGTGAGGAAAATATCCCCTTCGCGCACATCGGCGAAACCGAGGTGCTGCAGCACTTCGGCGACCGGGAACAGTTCGTCGATCTCCAGGTGCAGTGAGCGGGCGATTTCCGGCATGTCCGCACGGCCGTGGTACGGCGCGGCGGCCAGCATTTCGATCAGACCCGCCATCAGGTTGGTCGACACATGCGGCAACCGACTGCCGAGTTCGAGTCCCTTCTTTGCTGCTTCGTCGGTCTGACGCGCGGTCATCTTCGCGTAGATTTCGTCGACCAGCGCGCGGAATGTGGGGTCCAGCCGGTTACGCGGGTGGCTGAACGGCACCTTGGTTTCAGCGATCACGCGCCCAGGATTGGACGACAGCACCAGGATCCGGTCGCACATGAACACCGCTTCCTCGATGTTGTGCGTGACGATCAGCACCGACTTGATCGGCATGCGGCCTTGCGTCCACAGGTCGAGCAGATCGGTACGCAGCGTTTCGGCGGTCAGCACGTCGAGCGCGGAGAAGGGCTCGTCCATCAGCAGCAGCGTGGGGTCGACCACCAGCGCGCGTGCAAAGCCGACGCGCTGACGCATGCCGCCCGACAACTCGCGTGGATACGCGTTTTCGAACCCGTCGAGACCGATCAGGTCGATTGCCGCCAGAGCGCGCGTACGGCGATCACTCGCACCGACGCCTTGTGCTTCGAGACCCGCTTCCACGTTTTGCAGCACAGTCAGCCACGGGAACAGCGCGAAGGTCTGGAACACCATCGCCACGCCCTTGGCCGGGCCGTCGAGCGGCTTGCCCATATAGGTGACTTCGCCGTCGGTCGGCTCGATCAGACCGGCGATGATGCGCAACAGCGTCGACTTGCCCGAGCCCGAACGGCCCAGCAACCCGACGATCTCGCCTTCGCGCAGCGACAGATTCGCGTCGTCGAGGACGAGCAGCTCGCCCTGCGACTTGTTGAACCCGCGGCACACGTCCTTGACGCACAGAATCTCTTCGCCGAGGCGCGGTGGCATCGGCGGGGTCTGGATCGGCGCGGCGGTCATAGCAGCTTTAGGATTTTGCATCGCGTTTAGCCTTTAATTCTCAATCTAGCCGGAGCTTCGCTTCAGCGTAGGCGAACATCGGACGCCACAACAGGCGGTTGAACAGGGTCACGAACAGGGACATCACGGCGATGCCCACAATGATCTTCGGATAGTCGCCTGCTGCGGTGGTCTGCGCGATGTAAGCGCCCAGGCCATGCGCGGCAACCTTGGTGTCGCCCCACTGGACGAATTCAGCAACGATGCTCGCGTTCCACGCGCCGCCCGACGCGGTGATTGCGCCCGTCACGTAATAAGGGAAAATGCCCGGCAGCATCGCCTGACGCCACCATTGCCAGCCGCGAATGTGGAAGTTCTTGGCCGCTTCCCGATAGTCGTTCGGATACGAACTTGCACCGGCAATCACGTTGAACAGGATGTACCACTGCGTGCCCAGCACGATCAGCGGCGAGAGCCAGATATCCGGGTTCAGATGAAAGCGCACGATGACGATAACGAACACCGGGAACAGCAGGTTCGCGGGGAACGCGGCGAGGAACTGCGCGAGCGGCTGGATCTTCTCGGCCAGCGCCGGGCGTAGCCCGATCAGCACACCGATCGGCACCCAGATCACCGAAGCGATCGCGATCAGTACTATCACCCGCAGCAGGGTGATAAGCCCCAGTACGAGCACGTGGCCAACTTCGTCGAGCGACACGCCGGTGCGCACGTAGGCAATCACGCGCCATACGACGTAGACCGTGGCGAGAATCACGAGGATGGCCCACACGATGTCACCGACGCGCGACGACTTCTGGCTCTGCGGCTTCTGGAAACGCACGCGATCGAACGACGGCAAGCGCATCGGTACCCGCGCGGCGTTCGCGAAGACCCAGCCCAGCGGCACCAGCAGACGGTGAATCAGGCGCGTGCGGCGAATCAGATCGAGCAGCCACGATTCAGGCGCGTCGCCCGAACTGGTGTTTTCCATACGGAATTTGTCGGCCCACGCGACGAGCGGGCGGAACAGGAACTGGTCATACGCAAGAATCACGACCGTCATGGCAAGAATCACCCAGCCGACCGCGTGCAGGTTCTTGTCCGAGATCGCCTGCGCCAGATACGCACCGACGCCCGGCAGCGTAATCGTGTTATTGCCGACCGTAATCGCTTCAGAAGCCACCACGAAGAACCAGCCGCCCGACATCGACATCATCATGTTCCAGATGAGGCCCGGCATCGAGAACGGCACTTCCAGTTTCCAGAAGCGCTGCCATGAAGTCAGATGAAAGCCGCGCGACACTTCATCGAGATCGCGCGGCACCGTGCGCAGCGACTGATAGAAGCTGAACGTCATGTTCCACGCCTGGCTCGTGAAGATCGCGAAGATCGCCGCGAGTTCCGCGCCGAGCACACGGCCCGGAAACAGCGCGAGAAAGAACGTGACCGTAAACGAAATGTAGCCCAGCACCGGCACCGACTGCAGGATGTCGAGAATCGGCACCAGCACCATGCCGGCGCGGCGGCTCTTGGCCGCCAGCGTGCCGTACACCAGCGTAAAGATCAGCGAAGCGACCATCGCCGCCAGCATGCGCAGCGTGGTGCGCATCGCGTATTCAGGCAGATTCGACGGGTCGAGCGAAATGATCTGGGTCTTCAACGTCGACATCGGCGCCAGCGTCTGGTGAAAGCCGATGGCCGCCATCGCGATTGCACAGATGATCAACGGAAAGGCGACGAAGTCCCAGCCGTTGGGTAGTATCCGCCATGCCGACGCATTGGCGGTTCGCTTCAGATCAAAGCTGAAATCCATCAGGCCTCTCCACGACGGCGGATTGTTAAAACAGGCAGGGTGACGTTCACGCGATATGCGACCGCGTGGTCAACCGCTCGCGGCGAAAAGCCGAATTGGCGCATGAGAAAAACCGGGGCAATTGAAGAACGGACATATCGCTGCTTCCGGCATCCAAAAGGATCCGCAGTGTCGCAGGTCATCGTGACATTTTTATGTGACAGAACGTTGATCGGTCACATTAATGAAATCAGGGTCTCAAGGCTGTACTCAGTGCGATGAAAGACGGCGCCGCTGGCAGATTTACACGCAAGCAGAAGAGGTGATGCTGCAACGCTCCCACATCGGAGCGGAGTACATTCGGCGCCCCGTGCTCGCTGAAATGATCGTGCCGGAAATCTATGGACGTGTTGGATGCAAACCGGCCGCTGGTGAAGCTGCGGCCGGCTGCTCACGCCGGGATTCCCGGGACCGGGTCAAAACATTTTGGAGAAAACCCAGTAGAGGCCGGCAGCCAGTGCGATCGAAGCGGGCAACGTGAGAACCCAGGCGAGTATCAGGTTGCGCACGGTTTCCCATTGCAGGCCGGAGCCGTTGGCCGCCATCGTGCCTGCCACGCCAGAAGCCAGCACGTGGGTTGTCGAAACCGGCAAGCCCCAGACGTCCGCCGCGCCGATCGTCAACATGGCGACCGCCTCAGCCGAGGCACCCTGGCCGTAGGTCAGATGCTGCTTGCCAATCTTCTCGCCGACCGTCACGACGATCCGTTTCCATCCGACCATCGTGCCGAGTCCCAGTGCCATGGCGACCGCCACTTTCACCCAGGTCGGGATGAACTTGGTCGCATGGTCCATCTGCTTTCTGAAGTTGTCGATGACACGCGCATCGTCCGCCGAGAAGGGGACGGCTTTCGTCTTTTCCATCTGTTGAATCGCGTCCGACGCCACATACATGTTATTGCGGACGTTATCGACAAGATCTTGCGGCACGCTGGAGATCGACCCCGACTGGTTGATCTCGTCAGCGATCCTGTCGGTGAGCTGCTTGAGGGCCGGCACGGTTGCCGGCGTCAGACGATGCGTCCGGATATACGCTTCGACATCCCCGCGAGAATCTGCGGACGACGCCACGCCGCCCGTGTACTTCGCAAGTACGGCAGATGCCTCATGTGCCACGGCGACGAAGGTCTGTGTTTCGGCGGGCGTGACCGCCTTGTTGAGCGCATAGGCAGTGGGCACCGTGCCGATCAGAATCAGCATGATGAGCCCCATACCCTTCTGGCCGTCGTTCGAGCCGTGCGCGAACGAAACGCCGGTACAGGTCAGGATCAGCAGCGCGCGAATCCAGAAAGGCGGCGGCGCGTTGCCCTTGGGCGCCTCATACAGGCTGGGTGCGCGTACGAGCACTTTCAACAGGAGGAGCACCAGTGCCGAGAGCACAAAGCCCACGAGCGGCGAGAACAACAGCGCCTTGCCAACGCCGAGCGCCTGATTCCAGTCGACGCCACTTGTGCCCGAAGGTCCCTGCATCAATTCGTTCGCCAGACCCACGCCGATGATCGAACCGATGAGCGTATGCGAACTCGACGACGGCAGACCGAAATACCATGTGCCCAGATTCCAGACAATGGCCGCGATGAGCAGGGCGAATACCATCGCAAAGCCGGCGCTCTTGCCGACCTGCAGGATCAGTTCGACGGGCAGCAGTTGCAGGATGCCGAACGCGACCGCACCTGTCGATACGAGCACGCCGAGAAAATTCCAGATTCCGGACCACACCACGGCCAGATTCGGGTCGAGCGAATTGGTGTAGATGACGGTTGCGACCGCGTTCGACGTGTCATGAAATCCGTTCACGAATTCGAATCCCAGCGCAATCAGCAACGCCGTGCCAAGCAGGATGTATGGAACGATCGAGCCTTCCTTGACAGGTCGAAGGTCGGTGGTCAGCTGTACGGCCACGAAGACGGCACCGAACGCGATGATGGCGAGGAAAACGGCCAGACTGATAATGCGGGTATGACGGCTTGGTGTACTCGTCTGAGGATAGGCGAGGTCTGGCATAGCAAACTCAATGATCTTGGAGGGTGATATCGTACAGCGCTGATGCGTAACAAATGATGACGGATTCGTGTTGTTAGGCTTTCGGTGTGTAATGTTTCGGGGCGTTTCAAGGTGCTGTTTGTGTGCGCAGCGGGTGCGGGCGATTTGCGGTGACTCCTCTTCAGTCAGTGCTAGAAATTTACAGGGCTGGTGGTCGTGTCTTATTCAGCGATCTTGTTATTCGAATGGTTAATTAATCTGGATTGCTGAGTTTTAATGATCGCGTGATGGAAAACAAAATCACCTTTGATTGTGCTCGTTGAGACAGGACACTCGAGGGCATTCCTTGTGAAGATATTGCGCAATACCGATGTCTCAATGCCGTGTGTTCCACCCCCTGACTGTTCCTACGGCCACTTCAACCGTTCTCACGACCGTCCACCCGCAACGCATCTACTACCACAGCGAGTGCTCGCGAGAATTCGCGGCGGGTCGCATAAAAAATGTGTGGACCAGGGAAGGTCGGGAACCAGTCTTCGAGTACATACTTGAGCCGGCCCGCTGCGATGTGAGGCGCAGCAAGATCCTCTGGCACGAACGCCAGGCCGGCGTCGTCGATCGCTGCGTTCAGCATCTGATACGTGCCGTTGAAAGTAAACTGTCCGTCTACCCGCACCTGAACCTCCTTCTTTCCCTTTTTCAGTTCCCACGCGTAGAGTCCGCCATGCGTCGGTAGTCGAAGCGTGATGCAATTGTGCTGTAGCAGGTCCTTCGGCTGTCTGGGAGCCGTGCGTTTGCTGAGATACCCCGGCGAGGCGACGATGACCAGACGCACGTCGGGGCCGATGCGGACCGCGATCATGTCCTTTGCAACCTGGTCACCCCAGCGCACACCGATATCGAATCGGTCAGCGACGATGTCGGATAGACCATAGTCCATCACGATTTTCGACCTTGATCTCGGGATAATCCGGCAGAGCTTTTGACAGGCGTGGCCAGAGAACCGAATCGACAGCGTAGTCGGTGGCTGTGATGCGGATGGTGCCAGCAGGCTTCTCACGCGTTTCGACAACCGCGGCGAGTTCGTCTTCGATCTCTGCGAAGCGGGGCGCAACGTTTCTCAGCAGCCGCTCCCCAGCGGCAGTTGGAGCCAGACTGCGAGTGGTGCGGTTGAGAAGCCGGACGCCCATGCGTGTTTCCAGTCCCCGCAACGTATGGCTCAGTGCACTTTGCGTTACGCCGAGTCGCGCTGCAGCGCGGGTAAAGCTGCCTTCCCTCGCAATGGTGATAAAGGCAAGCAGATCGGTGATATTTTCGCGCAGCATTAATGAGCCTCGTTCATAGGTCCTAGTTCATTTTAGCCCCTAGTCGACGGTATCACTCAGTTCCACAATGACATCTGTGCATCTACTGAACGAAGGAGAAGCAGAGTGTCCGAAAAACCTACCGCTGCGCGTCAATCATTCGGCGATCTGGCGCCGAAGCTGGCCGAACTCAGCGACGAGGTCCTGTTTGGCGACGTCTGGGAGCGTCCACAGTTGTCCAAACGCGATCGCAGCCTTGTGACTTGTGCCGCCCTTATTGCGCTCGGCAAGACGGAGCAGATGAATTTTCATGTTCCGCGCGCGATCGAGAACGGTGTTACCCGGGATGAACTAGTTGAGATCACCACTCATCTCGCTTTTTATGCGGGCTGGCCCAATGCGATGTCGACCGTGTCGAAGCTCAAGGCGCTTTTCGCGGTCAGGACGACAGACAATTAAGGGAGCAACATGGAACTGAAGAGACCTGGATCACAGCCGTCCGTCAAGGGACCCGCCGAATGGTTTACCGGTACCGTACGCATCGACCCGCTAAATGCTCCGCCGCCTCCTGCGCGTGTGTCGTGCGCGAGCGTGACTTTCGAACCCGGCGCGCGATCGAACTGGCACACGCATCCGCTCGGACAAACTCTGCTCGTGACGGCAGGCTGTGGATGGACACAGTGCGAGGGTGAAGCGATCGTTGCTATCCGCGCTGGGGATGTGATTTGGTGTCCTCCGGGCCACAAGCATTGGCATGGCGCGTCACCCACCACCTCCATGACACACATCGCGATTCAGGAATCGTTGGACGGGAAGAATGTCGAATGGCTTGAGCCGGTGACCGACGAGCAATACTTCGCTGGGCTGCCGCCGCAGTCCTGAAGCAATCACAACACGTCCGGCCCAAGTCATGTCGAATGTATCCGGCCAATCAATTGCGTCGCACGCGCCGTTCCGCCATATAGCGGCCCGGCGACGTGCCGAGCGCTTTGCGGAACATGCTCACGAAGCTGCCGCTGCTCTCATAACCCAGACCATCAGCGACCTGCTGGACTGACGACCCCGTTCCCAGCCATTTCACCGCAAGCATGAGGTGAAGTTGCTGACGCCAGCGGCCGAAGCTCATTCCTGTCTCCTCGGTGATCAGCCGTGCGAGCGTGCGTTCGCTCACTCCCACACGCCGCGCCCACGTCTGGATCGTTCCGCGGTCGGCCGGATCGTCCATGATCATTGCCACGATCTTGCGGAGCCGGACATCGGCCGGCATCGGTAGATGCAGATTTCCGGTCGGCGCGATAGCAACTTCATCCAGCAGCAGTGTGATCAGACGCGATTCCATGCCGTCCTCTGCATAGAGGACGGGAAGGCTGGCCGATCGGATCAGAAGCTCGCGCAGCAGCGGCGTCGTGGAAAGCGCGCAGCAGTTCGACGGGAGATTCGACGCGGCACTCGGGTCAATGAAGACGAGATAGCACTCGACCGTACCGGCAGCCTTGACTTTGTGCAGGACGCCGCCCGGCACCCAGATCGCGCTTTGAGGTGGAACGACCCAGAGGCCGCCTTCCACCTCGCAAGTCAGAATCCCGCGAAGCGTCAACAGAAGCTCACCCTTACGGTGGCGATGGAAATCCGTTTCCTGCTGATCGCGGTCGAGGTTGGCCACCACGATGTCAGCGGCGCCGATGGTCACCACCGGACGTGGCACGAGATCCGGGTCTATCCACTCGGCGGGAGGTGACAGTTCGGTGAGAAGAGGCATGGTAGTCGATCGGACCTGGCGAAACCGCAATGATGAAGATTGGCAAGAAATCAGTATAGCTTGGCAATGTTGGCCAATGCTGCCAAGGTCGCCAACGCCTACCATGCCCGGAAGGCGGCAATCGGAATCCTCCGTAGCCGTGTCATTCGGAGTAAATGAAACCATGAATTCATTGAACACGGGGCGCGTCGCCCAAACCTTGCAACGACTCTTCGAGGAGGCGGAGCAAGCGGATCGGACGTTGATGGAGCAGTTCACCCATGCTGAGGACCCCGGGCAGTTGATCGCCGAAAGCCTCGCTGAGCACTTCGCCGAGGAAAGCCGCGATGTCCGCGGCTTCTATCATGGTTACGTCGATAATTTTCTGAATGTGACACCGGAGTACGGCCGGTTTCTTTATCAGTGCGCCCGCATGCGAAAGGCGACGCGGATCGTCGAGTTCGGCACGTCGATGGGGGTCTCTACCCTTTATCTGGCAGCAGCGCTCCGCGACATGGGGGGCGGTCACTTGATCGGCACCGAACTTGAAGCGAGCAAGGCGGCACGCGCGCACGCCAACCTCGAGGCAGCGGGGCTCGCCGAACTGGTCGATATCCGGGTGGGCGATGCGCGGGAAACGCTCGCCGACGTCGGCGGCGACGTCGATCTGGTTTTGCTCGACGGCGCGTTCAGCCTGTATCTTCCGGTGCTGAAGTTGCTTGAGCCGCATCTGAAGACCGGCGCCCCCATTCTGGCGGAGAACGCCTTCGATCAAGATAACGAATACCTCGCCTATGTCCGCAATCCTGTGAACGGCTATCTCTCGCAGTCGATTCCCATTAGTGCGGGGCGAGGCAACGAGTTCAGCGTGCTAACGCGGTGATAGCCGCTCTTCATGCGAGAACCTGCAGTCATACCTGATAGGTAGTTAATCGCGCGCTTACGCAGCGCGCGCCCTCACTCGTCGCGAATGCGCAGGGGCAGCGCGGTCTTGTATTCAACCCGGCGCAACGCGACCGATGTGTGAATGTCACGTACGCCGTCAACCTTCGTGAGTTTGGTCATGACGAAGCGCTCGATTCCGGCGATGTCGGCCGCGACCACCCGGAGCATGTAGTCAAAAGCGCCGGTCATCAGATAACACTCCATCACCTCCTCGAAGTTGGCGATGGCGCGCTCGAATGCCGCGAGCCGTGTCTCGTTCTTCTTCTCGATCGCCACGGACACGTAGGCATTGACGGGAAAGCCCGCCTTTTCCTGGTCCAGCAGGGTCACGTATTGGGTGATGACACCCGCTTCTTCGAGCATCCGGATACGCCGGTAGAACGGCGACAGCGAAAGACCGAGCGACTCCGCGAGGTCGGCTGCTTTCGTATGGGCATCGCGCTGCAGTGCGCGCAGGATGGTCACATCGCTACGGTCGAACTTCATTAGCTCGTTTTCCCTGAAATGGGTTGAAAGCGGGCATTGATTGCCAAAACGGAGAAATTTTGGGGCTCAGTTTGGCACGAATTCCCTCCATCGGCTACCTAAAATGGCTCGCATGCCACCCCTACAGGCACAGGAGACAAACAATGAATATGCGAGCAGTGGAGCTGGGGCGCCAGGTCGATATGGAGTACGGTCTCGAGGACCGCTACCTCAAAGAGAACGGAACCGTTTTCCTGACGGGCACCCAGGCGCTGGTGCGAATTCTGATTGAACAGGCTCGCAGCGATCGCGCTGCCGGCATTCACACAGGCGGCCTGGTGTCGGGCTACCGGGGCTCACCGCTGGGTGGCTTCGACCAGGAACTGTGGCGCCAGAAGAAACTGCTCGCCGAGCACGCAATCCGCTTCGAACCCGGCCTGAATGAAGACCTGGGCGCCACCATGCTGTGGGGCGCGCAGCAGGTCGATGCATTTCCAGGCAAGCGTGTCGAAGGCGTTTTCTCGATGTGGTACGGGAAAGGGCCGGGTGTCGATCGAACCGGAGATGTCTTCCGTAATGCGAACATCATAGGCACGTCGAGGCAGGGCGGTGTGCTTGCCGTCGCGGGTGATGACCACGCGGCGCAATCGTCGATGTTTCCGCACCAGACGGACCACGTCTTCGAAGGCGCGATGATGCCGATCCTCTTTCCGGCATCGGTTGAGGAATATATCGATTTCGGCTTGACGGGTTACGCGATGTCGCGTTTTTCAGGCCTGTGGGTTGCTTTCAAGGCGATCACCGAAACCGTTGAAAGCGGACGGTCGATGATTGTGCAGGCGCAGGGCAACAATGGGGTGCCCCGTTTCAGGCGGCCTGTCGACATCCACGTGCCGGAAGTGCGCGGTTTCAACTACGACCCGAATCTTCGCTGGCCGGCCGAGCGCAGCGAACTCGAACGGCGCGTACTCGATGAGCGTTTGCCTGCCGCACTGGCCTTCATGCGCGCGAACCCGCTCGATCGCACTCTGGTTCGGCCGCGCGGCGCACGTGTCGGTATCGTTACGGTGGGCAAGGCGCACGGCGATGTACTGGCAGCGTTCCAGGCTCTTGGACTATCGTCGCAAGAGCTCGAACGCCTCGGTATCGGCGTCTACAAGGTCGGGATGATCTGGCCGCTCGAGGCCGAGGGTATGCGCGCATTTGCACGCGGTATGCAGGCGCTTGTTGTCGTCGAAGAGAAACGCTCTTTTGTCGAACGTCAGATCAAGGAAGCGCTGTTCAATTTGCACGCGGACGAACGTCCCGCGGTGTTCGGCAAGGACCTGGGCGAAGCAGGACCGCTGCTGCCCGCCGCAATGGAGTTCGCACCGGAACAGGTTGCAGCCGCACTCAAACTTTTCTTTGCGCATACCAAGGTCGAACTCGCGGCACTCACGCCGCTCATTGCGCCGGTTCAACGCAGTGGTTCGCGCGTCATTCCACTTGCGGCCAGCAAAGATGCACAGCCGCTGACCCGCAAACCATTCTTCTGCGCAGGTTGTCCGCACAATACGTCGACTAAGTTGCCGGACGGTTCTTACGCGGCAGCGGGCATTGGTTGTCACATCATGGCCCTGAGCGAAGCGGGCGATACTGCGACGTTCTGTCAGATGGGCGGTGAGGGTGTGCAATGGATCGGCATGTCCACGTTCATGGATATTCCGCACATGTTCGTCAACCTCGGGGACGGCACTTATCAGCATTCAGGGAGCCTTGCGATTCGCCAATCAGTTGCGGCGAAATCCAACGTCACTTACAAGATTCTCTTTAACGACGCCGTAGCGATGACCGGCGGCCAGCCCACCGAAGGCAGTCTGACCGTTCAGCGTGTGGTGTCTCAGGTGGTCGCGGAGGGCGTGGCTAAAGTGGTGGTCGTCTCCGACGAACCTGAAAAGTATTCGGGTTCACTGACGCTGCCCGCAAACGTGGAAATTCAACATCGGGACGACCTCGATGCGCTCCAGCGTGCACTGCGTGTCGCCAAAGGCGTGTCGGTCATCGTGTATGACCAGACTTGTGCGGCCGAGAAGCGTCGCCGCCGTAAGCGTGGCAAGCTGATCGATCCGCCCCGTCGTGTGGTGATCAATCCGGCCGTTTGTGAAGGCTGCGGCGACTGCTCGGTGCAATCGAATTGCATTGCGATCGAACCGCTCGAGACTGAGTTGGGTCGGAAGCGTGCCGTCAATCAGTCGAGTTGCAATAAGGACACGTCCTGCCTCAAAGGGTTTTGCCCCAGCTTCGTTATGGTGGAAGGACTGCAGCCTAAACAGCCGGATCAGAAGCGCATTGGCGCGATCGAAGCCGAATGGCGCGCGAAACTCCCCGCACCCGCGGTTGTGCCGGCGGATGTGGAGGCCCACGCTAACATCGTCGTCACCGGTATCGGCGGCACGGGCGTCGTCACGATCGGTGCGATCCTCGCGATGGCCGCTCACCTGGAGGGTAAAGGGGCATCCACTCTGGATTTCACGGGACTCGCGCAGAAGAACGGTGCGGTCATCAGCCATGTGCAGATTGCCGGTAGCCGCACACAAATCGTGACGTCACGCATCGGCGCGCATGCCGCGAATGTTCTGCTCGGTTGCGACGCGGTGGTCGCGGCGTCGGCGGGCGCGCTTTCGCGGGTCGCTGCGGGCGTGACGCGGGCCGTCGTGAATGAACGGATCACGCCGACGTCGGACTTCGTGCGCGATGGCGACCTGCCGGTGAGCAAAGCCATTCATCAGCGCGCGATCGAAGGTGCGATCGGCACGGCTTCATCCGTGTTCTGGGACGGCTCCGGCGCAGCGGAGATCCTGTTCGGCGATGCGATTGCATCGAACATGATGATGGTGGGCTACGCGTATCAACGAGGACTGATTCCGCTCTCGGAAGCGGCCATCGCGAGGGCTATCGAACTGAACGGCACGGCCGTGAAGATGAACGAGCGCGCCTTCTTCTGGGGGCGGCTGCTGGCTCACGATGCGACAGTGATCGAGCAGGTCACCGGCACGGCAGCCGCAGCGTCCGACGCGTTCGAACTGGAGCGTTTCGTCGCTGACCGCGTGCGCGATCTCGAGCGTTACCAGAACGCTGCATATGGCCGCCGCTATAGGGCGCTGGTCGATCGCGTGCGGCAGGCTGAACAGCGCGTATCGGGCAATGCCGGCGAACTCACGGAAGCGGTGGCGCGTAACTACTTCAAGGTGCTGGCGTACAAAGATGAGTATGAGGTCGCGCGTTTGCATACCGACGGCAGCTTTCATGCGTACTTGTCCGACACTTTTGAAGGTGGCGGCAAGAAGGTGTTTTACATGGCGCCGCCGCTTCTCACGCGTCGCGATCCTCGCACCGGCCGTAGAAACAAGATTGCGCTTCGCGGGGCGTGGCTTGATCCGCTGTTGCGCGTGATGAAGTATGGAAAGGTGTTGCGCGGAACGACCTTCGATCCGTTTGGCCGTCAGAAGGACCGGCTCATCGAACGTGCGTTGATCGGCGAATTCGAGGAAGACGTCGATCTTGCTCTTCAAAGACTCAAGCCGCAAACGATCGAATCGGCGCTGGCCTTATTGCGTGTGCCGTCATCGATTCGTGGCTTTGGCGTCGTCAAGGAACGCAATTACGAAAACGCCCGGCCGGTGCGTGAACGATATCGCGCGATGCTCGCAGGGGAGTGAGGGTAGAGGACCGGTTGCCTGAGGACGCGAAGGTCCGGTCCTCGAAGCAGGTGGACAATCAGATCGTTCAGGACCATCGAATCATCGGGTCCTGAACGGCCGTGATGCCCGGTTTCAAGCGGTTCGGAAGTGCCGCGTCCTGAGTGGCCGGGGTTCCACTGCCTAACGGGTCCACGGCGCGTCGAGGCCGGTTTCGATGTCGTAGCGCGCCAGCGCCTGCGCATGTTTGACGCGATCGATGCTCGAGAGTGCGGCGAGCGTGATGTGATACCGGTCGATCTCGAAGAAGCGTCGCAATGCGGGACGCGTATCGCTGCGCCCAAAGCCGTCGGTGCCGAGCGCGATATAAGGTGCGTTCACATACGACGCAATCAGTTGCGCATAGGCGCGCACGTAGTCGCTTGCGGCCACGATCGGCGTGTCGCCTTGAAGGCAGCACGCGACATGACTCTGCACCTCACATGTCGCACCGAACATGGCATTGCGTTCGACCTCGCGTGCGTCGCGTGCAAGCTCCGAGAAGCTCGTCACGCTCCAGAGTTCGGAGGCGATACCCCAGTCGTCGGCCAACAGCTCTGCGGCGGCGATCACTTCGCGGAAGATCGCGCCCGAGCCAAGCAGGCGGACGGCCGGTACCGCACCCTCGGCACCTTCCGCACCGCGCGCCCCGTAGCGGCGCATTCCCTTGATGACATCGGCGTGCGCGGTGGCTTCGAGAGGCATGTGCGCATAGTTCTCGTTGGTGACCGTCAAGTAATAGAACTCATCCTGCTGTTCCTCGAGCATGCGGCGGCTGCCGTGATCGACTATGACGGCCACTTCGCCGGAGAACGCCGGGTCGTACGCGCGGCAGTTCGGAACGGTTGACGCGATCACATGACTCGTACCGTCCTGGTGCTGCAAGCCTTCACCGGAGAGTGTGGTGCGCCCGGCTGTGGCGCCGATCAGGAAGCCGCGTGCGCGCTGGTCGGCGGCAGCCCAGATCAGGTCGCCTACGCGCTGGAAGCCGAACATCGAGTAGTAGATATAGAACGGCAACATCGCCACGCCGTTCACGCTATACGAGGTGGCTGCCGCGACCCAGGACGAGATCGCACCGGCCTCGGTAATGCCTTCCTCGAGTAGTTGACCGTCTTTCGATTCCTTGTAGTACAGCATCGATCCGGCGTCCTCGGGTTCGTACAACTGTCCGAGCGGCGAATAGATGCCGATTTGCCGGAACAGATTCGCCATACCGAACGTGCGTGCTTCATCCGCGACGATGGGCACGATACGCGGACCCAGCGCTTTGTCTTTCAGCAGATTGGTGAAGAGCCGGACCAGCACGGTTGTCGTCGAAATCTCGCGACCATCCGGTTCGAGTGCGAATCTTGCGTAACTTTCCAGCGACGGTACGGTGACGACGGGCGCATGCATTGTACGTTTGGGCAGGTAGCCGCCGAGTGCGTTACGACGTGCATGCAGATAATGTTGCTCGGCGCTGTCGTCGGCTGGTTTGAAGAAGCGCATTGCCTCCACCGCCGCGTCGTCGAGCGGCAGCGCGAAGCGATCGCGAAACGCCTTGAGCACATCGACGTCGACCTTCTTCTGTTGATGCGACGTGTTGCGCGACTCGCCGGCCTGGCCCATACCGAAGCCCTTTTTTGTCTTCGCGAGAATCACCGTTGGCCGTCCGCGATGTTTTACGGCGGCGTCGAATGCGGCGTACAACTTTCGGAAGTCGTGGCCGCCACGGCGTAAACCATCGATTTCCGCGGGCGACATATGCGCGACCAGCGTCTGCAATTCTGGATCGAGATCGAAAAAATGTGCGCGATTGTAAGCACCGTCGTTTGCGCCGAGCGTTTGATACTGGCCATCCACGGTGCCGGCGAAGCGGCGCAGCAGCACATGATTCCGGTCGCGCGCAAAGAGCGCGTCCCAATCCGATCCCCACACCACCTTGATGACGTTCCAACCTGCACCGCTAAACAGCGATTCCAGCTCCTGAATGATCTGGCCGTTGCCGCGCACTGGACCATCCAGCCGCTGCAGGTTGCAGTTGATGACGAAGGTCAGGTTGTCGAGCTTCTCGCGCGCCGCGAGCGAAAGTGCCGCAATCGATTCAGGCTCGTCCATCTCTCCGTCGCCGAACACCCCCCACACGCGGCGCTGACTCGTTTCTGCGATACCGCGATGTTCGAGGTAGCGCAGAAAGCGCGCCTGATAGATTGAGCTGATCGGCCCGATGCCCATCGAACCGGTGGGAAACTGCCAGAACTCCGGCATCAGCCACGGATGAGGATAGGAGCATAGGCCCCCGCCGTCGACTTCCTGACGATAGCGTTCGAGATGCGCCTCATCGAGACGTCCTTCGAGAAACGCGCGAGCGTAAACGCCTGGCGCCGAATGCGGCTGAAAATAGACCAGATCGCCTTTCGATTCCACGCGATCGGCCTTGAAGAAGTGATTGAAACCCACCTCGAAAATCTCGGCTGCCGACGCGTAGCTTGCAATGTGGCCGCCGAGCTCGCCGTAGGCCTTGTTGGCTTTGGCGACCATTGCGAGCGCGTTCCAGCGGATGATCGAGGTGATGCGTTCCTCCATGGCGAGATCGCCAGGATACGCAGGCTGGGCATCGACAGCAATCGTGTTCTGATACAGGGAGTATGGGTGAGAAGAGGGCGGCACGCCCAGATGATGGGCGTGTTCGGCAAGCCGTTGCAGCAGAAATATGACGCGGTCGATACCCTCAACGCGGGCAACGCCGTCCAGCGCGTCGAGCCATTCGGTGGTTTCCTGCTGGTCGGTATCGACGTTAGATTGCAGCGCGGCGCCACCGCGCAACAGATGGAGGGGTTCGGCTTTCATTCGGGTAGCTCGCTACGTTGACGATGCTCAGCTTGCGGGAGATTTACGCAGACCTTCCCGGGATCTCACGCGTGAAGTTCAGGTTGCGCGTGCGCGTCGTGTTGATGCGAAAGCCCGTCACCGCTTTACCCGAGCGTTCCACCTTCAACACGCCGCGCATGACAGCCAGTTGACCGGCGGGGTCGAACGTGAAAACGTCATGGCCTACCGGCTCCAGCCGGTAGGCGACACGGCCTGCTATGCCGTCCATCGTCATGGTGAGTTCGCCGTTCGCCACGGCGATCGTCGCACGTGCCGCGGCATCGTTACTGTGGTACGTGCCTGCCAGACCGGCTGACGCATCGGAAAGCGGCGGTGCGTGGTCGGGCAAACGCTCAAGCGTTTCGGCGTGACCGCAGTCCACCAACTCGATAGCAGTCACACGTCCCTCTGCCGTCTGCGTGCGGGGTTTGATCAGCAGCGCGCCGCCGGCCCCGTCATCCACCCGCAATCCGGCTGCCGTCTCGATGAGCGGCAGGGGCATCTGTTTGACGTTATGGAAGATCGCATTCACCTGACCGTCGTGATCGCCGATCACGCAATATGTTCCAGACTCGCGCGAGTGGTACTTGCCGAGCAAGGTTTCGTGCCCGGCAGTTTGCAGGGGGGCGGCAGGTTTTGCGCCCAGTATCGCGTCGCCTAGAACGATATCGACCACCTGCGTGGCCAGCTCAGCCGGATTGGCCGCCGCGCCGTTGGTGAGAATGATCACATCCAGCGCATGTTCCACCACGGTCAACATCTGGCAGGCGCCGCCGAACACGCCGCCGGCATGATGCAGCAACTCGACGTCGCGATGCGGCGTGCGCATCAGTCCCAGGGCGTAGACACCCTCCGCGCCGCTCGAATAACGCGGTTTGGTCAACATCTGGCGCCAGCTCGCTTCGCTGCCGAGCCGCTTGGGACCGCGCAAATGCGCGAGCCAGAGCAGCATGTCGTCGACCGTCGAGACGATCCCACCTTCGCCGAGCACTTCCCACGTGGGGAAAAGGCCGCGCATGAATCCGCCTTTTCCATCCGGCACGTGCTGGGTTGCCATGCGCGGGCGGATTTGCATGTCGTCGGCGACCGACTCCGTGTCGACCATGCCCATCACGTTGAAGATACGTTCCTTCAGAAAGGTCTCGAAGGGCATTCCGCTGACCCGTTCGATCGCGAGCGACAGCAGGTGATATCCGCCGTTGCAGTAGATCATCCGTTCGCCCGGCGGGAAATTGACGTCGCGCTGCCGGACTTCCGCAGCCAACACACCGCCACGCGGCAGCGTGGCCACGCCTTGCGCGAGCAGCGTGAGGTCGAGATAGCAGCGGTAGCCTCCCGTATGCGTCATCAATTGACGCAAGGTCGGGTCGCCTGCCAGCAGTGGGAGTTCCGGTATATACGTGCGAATTCCGGCGTCGATATCGAGCTTGCTGTCTTCGGCCAGCAGCAGTGCGGCGAGGCACGCGAAGTGCTTGCTCGTCGAGCCGATGCGCAAGCGGGTGGCCGGTGTGTTGGCTACGCCGTGTTCCAGGCTCGCCATGCCGAAGCCGCGCCGGAAGAGGACTTCGCCTCGATGTGCCACGGCCGCGACGAGACCGGGTTCATCGCCCTTGTTGAAACGTTCGAACAGGGCATCCAGTTGCTTGATGATGTCTTTTGAATCTTGCGTCATTATCAGTTATCCCTACGATTAGAACGGAACGTTCAGCGTCGCGCCGATCGTGCGGGGCTGAATCACGCTGACGAGAGCCGGGCCGCCCAGCGGCATGAGCGAGGTGCCGGCCGCGATCAAGGCGCGACGGTCGAACAGGTTGCGGACATAGAACGCGAGGTTGAATTTCCGGAAGTCCACGCCGGCCTGCAAATCCGTGATTGCATAGCCGGGCAATGGGTAATCCGGGCGCCCCGAATTTGCATCGAACCCGCTATGGCGCCGGCCGACAAATCGTTGGGTGACCCCCGCATAGGACGGGTACCCTTGCGCCGTGAACAGATAGGTGCCGGAGAACGTCGCGGCGACCTTGGCCGAGTTCGGCAATGGTTCGCCGGCTGTCGTACCAGCGCTGGCGTTGCCCGTCGTCAAACGCGCGTCGATGAGCGACAGGTTTGCGCCGAAGTTCCAATGCTGGCTGGGGCGCAGCGTGCCGGACAACTCCAGGCCCTTGATTCGTGCGTCGCCGGCGTTGACGACCTGGTTCACGCCGTCGACCGTGCCCAGCTGCTGGATGTTCTTCCATTCGATGTCGTAGACGGATGCCTCCAGCGATAACCGCTTGTCGAGCAGGTCGGCCTTGTAGCCGGCCTCGTAACTCCACAGCGTGTCGGGCTCGAAGGTCGGGCTGCCCGGCGCGCGCATGCCGGTGAGCGGATCGATCAGCAGTGCATTCGGGCCGCCGGGCCGGTATCCGCTGGCAACGCGGACATACGCATTGCTGTTGGGCGTCAACGCATAGCGCGCGGTGAACATGTAGGTCTTGCTGGTATCCGACGACGGCGCCGAGACGGTCTGCGTCGGGCCGGCGAGTGCACCGGATGTCGTCTGTTCATACGTCTGGGTGTTGTGGGCGACCCGGATGCCGCCGGTCAGCGAAAGGCGTGATGTGAGGTGATAAGTCAGGTCACCGTACGCGGCGTACTCGTCGTACGTGCTGGGCGCTTCGATCTCCGACAGGTTCGGGCCGGCTGTGCCATCGGGCAAAGTCGTCAGAAACCCTTCGCTCAAATTGCTGCGCTCATGCGTATAGAAAAGTCCGGCCAGCCACTCCAGTCGCTGATTGCCCGGCGAGGTCAGGCGAAACTCCTGCGTGAACTTGTTCGTGGTGGCCACATCTTTTGCCACCACCGAACCCAGATCGAGCCCCTGTGCGGCAAATAGCGGCCCATATACGCCGGTCAAGTCTTGCGGCGCGCTCGAGTTGACCCTTTGATACGACGTGATCGAGTTCAGGCGTGCCCAGCCGAGTTCATATTCGATCCCGGCCGAATAGAGCTGGATGTTCTGATGAAAGGGCTGCGGGGCGAACTGTTGCGTGGTCAGGTCGCCCCAGACCGGTTGCCCGTTGGGGCCATATTCAACGTAGTTCGGGTCGTTGCGATTGATATTCTGCGAGACGGCGGTCAAGCGTACCGTCAAGTCTTTGGTCGGGGTCAGCAGCAACGACGCGCGAGCACCGTAGGTATCGCCGCGATCGATGTGCGAATCCGCCTGGGGACCCACTGCGTCGACGTAGCCGCCGTCGTGCTGGCCGAACACGGAAACGCGCAACGCAGCAACGTCGGTTTTCAGGGGGATGTTCAACGCTGCATTGGCCGTGCCGCTCACTCCGCCATGCTCCGTTCCCGACACGCCGGTGCCGACCTGCCCGGAAAACTGCTCCGAATCGGGTTCGTTGGTGACGTATTTCAGCAAGCCGCCCATTGCGCCTGCGCCATATAGCGTGCCTTGTGGGCCGCGCAGGATTTCGACGTGGTTGAGGTCGAGCAGGCTCATGTCGAGCGCGAACGTCGCACTTTGGGAGAACAGCGTACTGCCGCCGAACGCGACGTCGTCGATATACATGCCGACCGTCGGCCCTGTCTGAACACCTGTCGTCACGCCACGGATACTGACCTGGCCGGACCCGCTGCCGCCGCTCGCGTTGAGGTCGACGCCCGGTTCCGAGGACAGGTAGTCGGACATCGTCTTTGCACCGCTCTTTTGCAGTTCGTCGGCGGAGAGTACGTTGACCTGCATCGGGACTTCACGAGCCGGTTCACGTCGGCGCGTCGCGGTAACCACGACGGTATTGAGCGTCGCACCGTCTTTGCCTTGCGCTTTCGATGTCTCAGCCGCGGGGGTACTTGGCGTCGCGCTGCCCTGCGTAGCGGCCGGCGCTGTGGCGGATGCCGCTTCAGGCGCAGCGATCTGCTGAGTCTGCGTTGGTGTCGGCGCCTGCGCATGCACGCCCAGCGATGCCAACCCGAACACCGGTCCGGCGAATAGCGTTGCATAACGTCCGCCGTGCCGCAGCGGCAACGCCGTCGCAATCGCTGTGTGCTTCATTCTATTTTTCATCTTCACCATTGTCTCCTCCTGACTTTGCAATCTACCGAAAGTGGTGCGGTGTAGCGCAACTCAAGGTGAACGGTAAGTGCCGGTTATTTCTGTTTCATGTGGCGTTTGTATCGCTGTTGATACAAACCACCGGCGGAGGTAGAAGGCGGACAGACCGGCAAGGGACGTAGGGCCGGTGCGGAAATTTGTTTCGGGTTTGCAATAATGGGCACACAAAGACCCTACATTCGCGGGCGATAATCGACCTCATCGTTCGTTGCCGGCCATGGACCATGCAAAAACCCCGCTTCGACTCCGCTTTTTACCGCCTGCTCTTCATGATGATCTCGATTGTTCTCGTGACGCAGATCAGTGCAGGCTTTCTGCTGTTCAAGCTCTACAGCACGGCTGTTTTCAAACCACCTCCCGGCATGAGCGCGCCGTTGCAGTGGTGCGCCGCGGTGATGATCCAGGTCATGCCGGCACTGATCTCGGCCTGGATCGGCGCGCGTATGCTGGCGGCTCCCTTCCGGTCGCTAGCCTTGGGGGCCGCTGAGTTGTCGAGGAATATCGATGCGCCGCCTATCAAGGAAGCAGGCCCCATCGAAGCGCGTCAGGCCGCCAGGGTGTTCAATACGATGCAGGCGTCGCTTCGGCGGCAAATGAGCGAGCGTAATCGCTTTCTCGCGGCGGTGTCGCACGATTTGCGCACACCGCTGACACGCATGAAACTGCGTCTCCGCTCCGCTGAGAATGTCGAATTGAGTGAGCGGCTCAGGGACGATATTGACGAAATGACGCAGCTGCTGGAGGCAACGCTATCGTTTCTACGCAATGAAGAAGTGGTTGAGCCGTTCAGTCCGGTCGATATCAATGCGCTGGTGGATGCAATCGCGGAAGACGCGGCCGAACACGGTCAACGGGTGACGATCAGCGGTGAGGTGCCGCCGATATCGGCTCAGCCGCTCGGCCTCAAACGCTGCCTGACGAATCTGGTTGCCAACGCGATTCGATACGGAGAAGACGCACATATCCGTCTGACCGACGCGCCGTCTTATGTGCGTATCGAGATTGTCGATCACGGTCCCGGCATTCCGGAGTCGCAACTTGAACGGGCGTTGGAGCCGTTCTACCGGGTGGAAAGTTCTCGCAATAAGAACACGGGAGGAACGGGGCTTGGTCTCGCCATCGCGAACGACGTCGTGAAGCGTCACGGCGGCGAGTTGGTGTTGCGCAATAGCACGGAAGGTGGATTGGTGGCACAGGTCACGCTGCCGCGTCGATAGAACGGGCGATCGGATCGACCGTAAGCGAAGCGCTATTTCACGCTTGATACAGAGTGCTCACAAAGCGGAAATAGCGCGTGCTTATAGTCGTTTCACACCCTTCAATCACATCTGGCAGACCTCACCATGAAGATATACACGGCTCAGCTTTCGACCGAAACGAATACGTTCGCCCCGTGCCCGACCGGTTGGGGCGGCTTCGAAGAGAGCACCATTTTTCACGGCGATGCGAGCTTGCGCGAGCCCGACGGCATGGGTCATGTGCTCGCGGAAGTGCGGCGTCTTGCGGAGGAAGACGGCCACGAAATCGTTGAGGGACTGTGTGCCGAAGCTCAGCCGTCCGGCCGCACGATTCGCGCGGTTTACGAGTCCTTGCGGGACGAAATTCTCGAGGGTGTAAAAACCGCCTTGCCGCTGGATGCGGTGATTCTGCTGCTGCACGGTGCGATGGTGGCGGAGGGTTACGACGATTGTGAAGGTGATCTGCTCGCCGGCGTTCGCGCCATTGTCGGGCCCGGCGTTCCGATCTCCGTCACGCTCGACCCGCACTGTCACTTCACGCAATTGATGAAGGCATCGGCAGACGTCCTGATTGCTTACAAGGAGTATCCGCATATCGACGCCATCGATCGGGCGCGCGAGGCCTATCAGTTGGCGCTTGATATGGCTGCCGGGCGCATCCGTCCGACGACCGGCGTATTCGACTGCCGGATGGTCGGTGCATGGCACACCACGAGCGAGCCGATGGCGGGGTTTGTCCGGCGCATGCAGTCGCTCGAAGGACACGACGGCGTGCTTTCGGTATCGCTCGGCCACGGCTTCCCGTGGGGTGACGTGCCCGAAGCCGGTGCGAAACTCTGGGTGGTGACGGACAACGATCTCGCCAGGGCCGAGGCGCTGGCGGCGCAACTGGCACGCGAATTCTGGGAGCTGCGCGACGCGACCCGCCCCGCATGGCTCGATATCGATTCCGGACTGGATCGGGCGCTGGCGGTCGAGGGCGGCCCGGTCGTACTGGCGGATGTCGCGGACAATCCCGGCGGTGGCGCGCCGTGCGACAGCACGTTCATTTTGCGTCGCGTGGTCGAGCGGCAGATTGCCGATGTGGCGATCGGGTGCTTCTGGGATCTCGGCGCCATTCAGATTTGCAAGGACGCCGGCGTGGGGGCGACGCTGGATCTGCGCATTGGCGGTAAATGCAGCGTGTACTCCGGAGACCCCGTGGACTTGCGCGTTACTGTGCGTGGGGTGGTTGAGCGGCACACACAAAGCATAATGGGCCTCGAACAGCCGCTTGGCCGGGCTGTCTGGGTCGAAGCAGCCAATGGGCTCGATATCGTGCTGATATCGGTTCGCACTCAGGTGCTGGGTGTAGACGCCTTCACCGGTCTTGGTATCGACTTCGCGTCAAAGAAGCTGGTGGTCGTGAAATCGACGCAGCATTTTCAGGCCGATCTCGCACCGCGCGCGAAGGCAGTTTTCCACATCGCGGCGCCAGGTGCGCTCACGACGGCGTTTGCCCAACTGGACTATCGCCATCGCGATCTCAACTATTGGCCGCGCGTGTCGAATCCTTTTACGTCAGCACCGTGAATGCTTGCCGGCGCGGTCCGCGCGCCGGCAAGCGTCAGGCGTCGGCCTGCACCCGCGTGAAGGCGAGATGCCGGGTACGCGGGGTATCGACACGAAAGGCTGTGATGTTTGCGCTTGCGGTGTCGCGCGTCAAGGTGACGATGCCGGTCATGATGTCCATCGGATCGACCGGCGTCAAACCGAAGACATCGCTGGCCAGCGGTGTGAGACGGTAGTCACAATGGCCTGCTGCACCGTGCATACGAAGGACGAGCGCGTCATTGTCGAGTCGAATGATTGCGCGGGCGTTGGCGTCGTGGCTTGCGAACGTGCCGGACATCGCGGTGGCGAGATGCGGTGTCATCGCGGGCGCTTCTCCGAGGCGTGCGAACGTTTCGGTATGGCCGCAATGCACGATGCGCAAACTTGAGAGGTCGTCAGGGGCGCACGCTGATCCCCAACGCAACGCCAACAGCCCGTCCGCGCTGGCTTCGATCCGCACGTCGTTCAGATCATCATCGCTGTCGTACAGCGGCATCGACGGCTTTGGGCAAAGCAGTCCCGTCAGCACCAATGCACCTTCATGATCTTCCAGCGCATACACAGCGCCAGTGCTGGACGACCGGTAGCTGCCGAGGCGCGCCGCATGATCGGCGGCGCGTGCCGCGGCAGGCGGGGCGCCGTCGCTAAGCTCGCCCGCGAGCACGATGTCGACGACACGCTTCGCAAGTTCAAACGGTGCATTGACCGCGCCGTTGCTGAGCAGTACGACGTCAAGCCCGTGCGCCGCGGACAGCAGCATCTGGCAGGTCCCGCCGACGACACCGCCCGAATGGTGTATCAATCCGACACCTCGATAGACGCTCTGCTTGAGACCGAGCGAGTATTGGCTGCGCTGGCCGCTGGAGAATACCGGCAATGCCAGCATCTGGGACCAGGTATCGGTGTTGCCGACGATCTTGTTGCTGCACTGCAGGTGCGCGGTCCATCGCAGCATGTCGTCGACGGTCGAGACGATCGAGCCTTCACCCAGCACTTCCCACGAGGGAAAGATGCCGCGCCGGAATCCGCCCTGGCCATCGGGAACATGCATCGTCGCGATGCCGCGCTCGATCGTCATGTCGTTGGGTACGCACGCGGTGTCGCGCATGCGCATGGGGTTGAAGATCTGCGTTGCCATGAACGTGTCGAACGGCATCCCGCTCGTGCGCTCGATGGCGAGCGAAAGCAGGTGGTAGCCGCCGTTCGAATACATCATGCGTTCTCCCGGCGGAAAGTTCTCATCACGTTGACGTTGCTGCGACGCCAGCAGGGCGCCATGCGGCGAGATCGCCAGACCCTGCGTCAGCAGCGCAAGGTCGAGCGCGCATCGCTGCCCGCCGCGATGCGACATCAACTGCCGCAACGTCGGTGCGCCTGCTGCCGGCGGTAGTTCCGGCAGATATGCGCCGATTGGGGCGTCGGCATCGAGAACACCTCTCTCGCACAGGAGCAGCACAGCGAGGCAAGTGAAATGCTTGCTGACGGAGCCGATGCGCATGCGTGTAGCCGGCGTGTTGGCGATACCGTGTTCGAGGCTGGCCATGCCAAGGCCGCGCCGATACAGCAGTTGTCCGCGATACACAATGCCGGCGACCAGCCCGGGTGCATCGGTGCGTTGATAAGGCGCGAACAGTGCGTCGAGCCGCGTGGTCGTGGCGGATGTATCGGGTGTCATGTCGATAGCTCAGCGAGAGGACACAGTGACGCCCGTGTGGCCCCAGATTTGGGGCGGGCAATGCAGCAAGCCGCAGGTGTACGCGACACCCGCCTCGCGATCGCGTGCGAGGAAGATCGGTGCGTCGAGATCGACGTAATCGCACTGTTGCCCCAGCAGAAAGGCGGGCGCGATCGCTAACGAGGTGCCTGCCATGCAACCGACCATCACCGACAAGCCGGCCTCACGTACCCTCGCGGCAAGGTCGAGCGCGCACGTCAGGCCGCCGCATTTATCGAGCTTGAGGTTGACGATATCGTAACGGCGCGCCACGGCGCACAGATCGCCGAGGTCCTGAAACGATTCGTCGGCCGCCAGTGGGATTGGACAATCGATATTCTCGAGACAGGCGTCCGCGCCGATCGCGAACGGCTGTTCGAGCATGCCGATGTCAAGCTGTTGCAGCACCGGGATCATCGCGTCGAAGTGCGCACGCGACCACCCCTGGTTCGCGTCGACGGCGAGCGGCACGTCCGGGCGTACCTCACGGATTGCCGCGAGGCGCGCGGCGTCGGCGGCGGTGCCGTCGAGCTTGACCTTCAGCGCCCTGGCGTGGGTCAGTATCCGCGCGGCCTCAGCCATCGCATGCGGCGTGTCCACGCCGATCGTCATCGTGGTCAGCAACGGGCGCGGAGCGGGCAGGCCCGCCACGCGCCAGACAGGCATGGCTCGCTGTTGTGATTCGAGGGCCCATAACGCCGCATCGATCGCGTTGCGTGCGCCGCCGGGCGGCAATGCATCGAGCAGCTGCGCGCGCGTGATGCCCGCTTCTATCGACGCGCGCACGCTCTCGATTTGCGCGGCGATCGATTCAGGCGTTTCGCCGAAGTAAAAGACCCCGGATGCTTCGCCGTTGCCAGCGTGGAGTCCGTCGTCGATGGTAACGCTCACGAGGCGAGCGGCGTCGATAACGTGACCGGTGATGTGGAACGGAACGGCCAACGGCCAGCGTTCGATACGCAGCGAGAGTGAGCGTGTGCGGGATGGCATAAGAGAGGATGGGAGGAGAGAATCATGCATAGCGTTCGATTGCCTCGCGTACACCGCGGCCGGCCGCGCGCATCAAAATGCAGGCGGCAAAGAAGCCGAACGCCGCCACGCAGACAATCGACCACAGCAGGCCCTGGCTGAGCGCGTGCAGACGATCCGACATGAAGCCGATAAACACCGGACTGCCGGATTGCACGACGATCGACGTCAGCGCGCCAATCGCCGCCACACGCGAGCGCAGATGCGCCGGGCAGATGTTCTGCATGATGGTGGGAAACAGCACCATGCCTGCGACCATGCAGGCGAGTTGCACACCGAAGAGCGCATAGACCGGAGTAAGCGAGTCCACTGCCAGATAGAGGAACGACAGGCCGCCGGCTACCAGTGCGCCGCATTCGCAGACACGCAGTGGCGCGAGCACGCCGAAGCGCGCTCTCATGCGGCCGGCAACGAGTCCGCTGAGCACGCAACCCGCGATGCCGCCGGCCATCGCCGCTACACCCATGCCGCCGCCGGCTTCAGCCGGCGTAGCGCCGAACGTTCGCACGGCCACGACCGGCATCCACGTCGCTACTCCGCCGAATGCCAGGTTGACCAGTCCGATTGCGCCGAAGAACTTGAGCATCATGATGGCTTCGCGCCGGAAGTAGACCGGAGCGGACGGCAGCGGCGCGGAAGACCGCTGACGCGCTGCGGATTCTTGCATGTCGCCGTGCTGTCCGGGCCGGACGAGTAAAACCAGCACGACCAGCAGAGGCGCCGGCAACGCAACGGCAAAGAACGCGAGCCGCCACGGGGCGAGATCGGCGAGTCCGGCGGGTAGTGCGCCGTGCACTGCTGCGATGCCGTGCATCAGCGCGCCGCCGAGCGCCATCCCCGCACCCGCGCCCAACAGGTTGGCGAGGGCGAAGATCGCATTGGCGAGCACGCGTTGACGCGCTGGGAAGAGATCGGGAATCAGGCCGTAGATCACCGGCACCAGCCCGGCTTCGCCGATCCCCAGGCCGACGGTGGCGATGAACAGCTGCCAGAAGTGGCTGGTCATGCCGCAGATCGCGGTGGCGGCGCTCCAGACGAGCACGCACGCCGCCAGCACCATGCGGCGATCCACGCGGTCGGCGACCCAGCCGATCGGCAGGGAAGCCACGCCGGCGAAGAGGGCGATGCCCGCGCCTTGCATCAGGCCGATTTGCGTGTCGGTCAGTCCGAAATCGTGGCGGATGGGCTCCGTCAGCAAGATCAGCATCTGACGGTCGACGAACGCGAAGAACGCCACGATCACGAGAATCGCGAGACCAAACCATGCGAGCGGTCCGGCGCGTGAATCCGATGGTGGGCTTTGGCCCGCTACGGGAGCGGGCAAATCGAGGTTGGAGTCGAACATGGGAGCTGTGTGATGAGAGGACGGTTACTGCATGAACTGCTCGTTGCCCACGAGCCCGATGTGCGTCGCGCCGAGTCGCTGCGCCGAGGCCATGACCATCGCGACGGCGCGATAGGGCGCGGCCTTGTCGGGCCGCAAATGCAGCTCCGTCGGCGCGGGATTGGCGGCTACGTCGCGCAACCGCGTTTCCAGTTGCGCGCGCGAACTCAGCGTCTCGCCGTTCCATGCGATGGTGCCGTCGGCCGCGATATCGATCTGCACCACGGGCGGCGTCTGCGGTTGCGAAGGCGGCGTGCCGGTCGGCATGTCGAGCTTGACCGCGTTCGTCTGGATGGGAATGGTGAGGATCAGCATGATGAGCAGGACGAGCATCACGTCGATCAACGGCGTGGTGTTGATCTCGACCATGACTTCGGCGTCGTCTGCGTCGCCGGTGGGCATCGTCATCGCCATCTTGGGTCTCCTTGTCGGTATGGATGGATCACTGGCGCGGCGGCGGTTCGGTGATGAAGTCGACCTTGGCGATGCCGGCCCGCTGGCAGGCGAACACCACCCGGCCGACGGCGGCGTAGCGCGCGTCGAGATCGCCACGGATGTGGACTTCGGGCTGCGGTGATTGCACCGCGACTGCCTTGAGCTTTTCGACGAGCGTGGCCGCGTCAGGGATGCGCCGTTCGTCCCAGAAGACGTCGCCTTCTTTCGTCACGGCGAGAATCACGTTCTGCGGCGTTGTCTGCAGCGGCTGCACGGCTTCCTTGGGCAGCGAGACCGGCACGGTATGCGACACCACCGGAATCGTGATGAGGAAGATAATCAGCAGCACCAGCATCACGTCGACCAGCGGCGTCGTGTTGATGGCCGCCATGACCTCGTTGTGATCGTCGCCGTCGCGGGTTCCCACGGTCATGGCCATGGCTTACCCCACGCGTGAGAGGGCGGCGGCCTTGGTCGCGGCCGCGGCGCCGGCGGTGGTCTTGCCGGTCAGGATCACAATGTGCAATTCCGCCGAGAAGCCGCGCACGCGTTCCATGACGGCCTTGTTGCGACGCACGAGCCAGTTATAGCCGAGCACGGCCGGCACGGCGACAGCAAGACCAATCGCGGTCATAATCAGCGCTTCGCCGACCGGGCCTGCGACCTTATCGATGGATGCCTGGCCCGCGATGCCGATCGCCGTCAGCGCGTGATAGATGCCCCACACCGTGCCGAACAGGCCGATGAACGGTGCGGTCGAGCCAACGGTGCCGAGAAACGCGAGGCCGTCCTGCAGGCGGCTCGAGACTGCGTTGGTTGCGCGTTCGATGGCCGCCGCGACCCAGTTGTTGAGGTCGACCTGTTCGAGCAACGCGCCTTCGTGATGGTCGTAGGCAGCGATGCCCCGCTCGGCGATGAAGCGGAACGGACTGCCGGCGTCGAGTTGGCGCGTGCCTTCGTTGAGATTGCCTGCTTTCCAGAAACCCGCCTCCGCCGCCTTCGCGCGGCGCAGCACACGCGCCTGTTCGAGCAGCTTCGCCACGATGATGTACCAGCTGCCCATAGACATGATGACCAGAATGAGCAGCGTGCCTCGCGCGATGAGATCGCCGCCCTTCCAGAGCGCATCGAGGCCGTAGGGATTCGCCACCGTATCGGTGGCGGCGTGGGCGGCGCTGGCCGCGAGGGACAGGGCCGTCAGTAAGGCGGCCGTGCGGGTACGGTTGATCATGAACGTCTCCTGAAATGCGTTGGCAAATAAAAAGGAACGGCTGTCGTGGGCAGCCTCAATCGAGCTTGAAAGAGAAGGGGACTTGCACGCGGACTTCCTCGCCCTGCGCGACGCAGTGGAACTGCCGCACGGCGTTTTCGGCCGCCCGGTCGAGAACCGGCGCGGCCGATTGGGTCACGCTCAGATCCTTGACGTTGCCGTCGGTGCCGACGGTGAACGTCACGACGACATCGCCGGTCAGGTTGTCCTTGAGCGCTTCACGCGGGTAGCGAATGGCGGCGCGTACTTGCGTCGAGTTCGGACAAACGACGCCGACGCTCCTCGCCACCGGTGCGGCGGGAGCGGCGGGTGTCGGCGGCGCGACCGGTGCTGACGGCACAGGCGTGGTCGACTGCGTGGTGATCGCGTTCGGCGCCGGCGGTGCCGCGACGTGCACTTCGGGTGGCGGCACGAACGGCGGTGGTGGCGCGACGTGTTTCGGCGGTGGCGGTGCGATCCGCTTCGGCGGTGGTGGAGGTGGGGGCGGCGGCTTGATCTCTTCGATAATGCGCGTCTCGATCGGCTGACGAATCACGTCCACGACTTTCGTCGCGAGACCGGTGAGCAATGCGTAGACGATCACGGCGTGCAATCCGACCACGAAGGCAATGCCGGCCATGCGCCGGGTGGGCGGTTTGGGTTGTGCGTAGTTCATTTCCCGTGTGTCTCCTGCCTTGATATGACTTGGGATCTACGTTAAAACCCGGGCATTTCTGGTTCATATCGGCTTTGTATCTGCGCTGACACAAACGCTTTCTGGTTTGGAAATGGTGCGGTACGAGGCGCAAAGCCAGGCGGGGCGGTGGGAGTGGATGATGCGCAGCGGTGTTGCCTCGGGAAAATCCGGATCGGGTTATCCATGACGCGCGCCTTCGCCAGACACGCTGATTTCTCCCGACCGCCTTGCAGGGCAAGGCGCAGGGCAATTATTTCAAGGCTGCAACAATTCGTGCAAAAAGCCCTTATATTGAGAGGCAATAATGAGCGCGAGGGCCACACCACACCGTCGCAACTTCGGAGAAGAGACGCCGTGAACAAAGCGATCCGTATTCTCGTCGTCGACGACGACTCGCAGATTCGCAGTCTGCTGTGCGACTGCCTTGCCGACTTCGGCATGACGACCGCGCAAGCCGCCACAGGTGCGGAAATGCATCTTGCGCTCGGGGAGGGGGGCTTCGACCTCGTCGTGCTCGACCTGATGCTGCCGGATGACGACGGCCTCAACCTGTGTCGCGAGATTCGTGCGACTTCGGAGATTCCACTGATCATCCTGACCGCGCGCGGCGAGATGACCGACCGGATCGTCGGGCTGGAACTGGGTGCCGACGACTATGTCGTCAAGCCGTTCGAGCCGCGTGAACTGGTCGCGCGCATCCAGACGATCCTGCGCCGCGTGCGCGCGCAAACGCAAGGCCGGACGAGAGCGCAGGAAGAGAGCCGCTTCGCCGGCTGGCGGCTTCACCAGACCGGCCGCCACCTGATCGCCGCCGACAATACGGTCATTCCATTGTCGAACGCGGAATTCCGTTTGCTCAACGCGTTCCTCGCCGCACCGGGACGTGTGCTGAGCCGCGAATATCTGATGGACACCGCGCGCGGCAAGTCGATCGATGCGTTCGACCGCAGCATCGACGTACAGATATCACGCTTGCGTCAAAAGTTGCGCGAGGATATCAAGGAGCCGAAGCTGCTCCGGACGATTCGCGGCGAGGGCTACATGCTCGATGTCAGTCACCGTTAGGCGTAGCGCGCTGCCGGGTGCCGTGATTGCACGCGTTCTCGATGCGGCGATCGATCCGCATGCAATCGTACGTGTGACCGGATCGAGCTCGCCGCCCAGACTGCTTTAGAACCGCTCCACCCTGAACGGACGCATATCCACGAGCGTCTCCTCGCGGGTCATCATCTCGGCGATCAACCGGCCCGTGACCGGGCCGAGTGTCAGCCCATGATGCGCGTGGCCAAATGCGAACCACAAGTCTTTGTGATGGGTTGCGGGCCCGATGATCGGCATCATGTCGGGCGTGCAGGGGCGCCGTCCCATCCAGGGTTCGTCGTCGAGACGCTTGCCCAATGGAAACAGCGTACGCGCAATCGGCTCGACCGCGGCGAGTTGCGTGGGCGTTTTGGGCGCGTCGCGGTGCGCGATTTCCGCTCCCGTGGTCAGCCGGATGCCTTTTGCCATGGGGGCCAGCAGGTAGCCATTCTCGACGTCCAGAACCGGATGATTCAGTTGGGCTGCAGCCTCAGGCGCATAGTGCATGTGGTACCCGCGTTTGACGGCGAGCGGCAAGCGGTAGCCGAGCCGCGAACTTAAGCGATCCGACCATGGCCCCAACGCGACTACGGCCGACGAAGCCGTAATCGTTCCGCCTCGCGTATCGACCGCCCAACCCTCACGAAGCGAGTCTGCATCACCAAGGAAAAACCGTCCGCCCAGCGCTTCGAAATACTTCGCGTAAGCGGTGACGAGTGCATTGGGATCGCTCACGGAATCGGACGCCGTGTAGCGCAAGCCGCCTGGCAGCGTTTTGTCGAGATCGGGTTCCTTCTGTTGCAGGCGGCCCGCATCCAGCGATTCGAACTCGACGCCATATTCCCGCTGCCATTGTTCAGCGAGCCGAATTTCCGCTTCCCAGACTTTTTCGGTGCGAAACACCTTGATCCAGCCGGTGTGGCGCAACAACGCGCTCGCGCCGGCTGCGGTAGCCAGCGCGCGGTGCTCGTCCACGCAATGCTCGATCAGTGTTGCGTATGACTTTGCGATAGCCGCATGTTTGACCGGGTGCGAATTGCGCCAGTATTGCCACAGGAACGGCGCGGTCTTGAGTATGGCATCGGCATGGTAACGAACGTCCGGCGACTGGTTGCGCGCGTAGCGCAGCAAGGTGCCGAGGTCGCGCGGAAAGGCATAGGGATACACACCTTCGCGCTGGATCAGGCCGGCGTTGCCGAACGACGTTTCGTTGCCAGGCTGCTTGCGGTCGACCAGCGCGACGCTGCGGCCGCGTTTCTGGAGATGCACGGCAGTGCACACGCCGACAATCCCCGCGCCGAGCACAACGGCATCGAATTTCCGTGTGGTCATGAACTCACCTGTTGCCGGTTACGCGAGGAGCGCCGTCACTGCGACTTCGACATCGCAACCCGGCTTCATCAGCAAGGCCTGCACACACGCGCGGGTGGGGGCGTGACCCGCCGGTACCCATGCGTCCCACACGGCGTTGAATTCCGCGAAGTGCTTAGGGTCGCTCAACCAGATGTTCGCCGACAGGAGTCGCGTACGGTCGACGCCGGCTGATTCAAGCAAGGTGTCGATGCGCGCGAGGACTTCGTTCGTCTGTTCGGTGACGGACACGTTCGCCGTGTCGGGCACCTGGCCGGCCAGATGAACAACGCCGTTGGCGATCACCACCTGGCTCATGCGCGCATTCGTTTGCAGACGTTTGATTTCGTTCGACATGGTTTTAGATAGTTGCAATGCCGGCGCCACTCAGGCCGGATTCGTTGAAAGAAATGGTCAATCGACGTGAGTTATCATATACGAGAAAATCCATAATTCTCGTATCCGATAAAAAAATTTCCACTGAAAGTGAGTGAGATGGTCAAGGCAGTCATGAAAAAAAAGCTTGCGGACACGCGTGAGGCGCCGCCTGCGCTCGACCACAAATTGGTGGGCGACCATTTGCGGCAGGCGCGCAAGGCGCGCGGGCTGACTCTGGCGGAGTTATCGGGGCGCTCGGGCATTGCGGTGTCGACGATCTCCAAGGCCGAGCGCGGCGATATCGCGCTGACCTACGACAAGTTTGCGGCGCTCGCGCACTCGCTGGAACTGGAGTTCGACGCGATCTTCGGGCGCATCCGCGAGCCGTCTGCCGGTGCAATGAAACCGTCGTTTACGGCCGCCGGCAAACAGCAGATCTACGACACGCCGAACTACGAGTACGGCATGCTCGCTCATAACCTGACCGGCAAGCGGATGGTGCCGATGCGCGCGCACATCCATGCGCGCGCCGCGTCGGACTTTCCCGAGTACATCCGGCATGCGGGCGAAGAGTTCGTTTTTTTGTTGAGCGGCAAGCTGGAATTGCGCTTCGAAAACGGCAAGGCATTCAAATTGACACCCGGCGATAGTCTGTACTTCGACAGCTCGATAGGGCATGTGTATTTGAGCCTCGGCAAGGAAGACGCAGAGGTGCTCGTGTGCTGTGTCGATATCGATGCACGCCGGCCGAATGGCGCCATTTGACTGACGAGGCGAAGTGATCAAGCGAATGTCTGCGTCCAACGTGAACAAGCATCATCGAGGTCGCCCCATGTCATGAATACATCGGCGCACCGCGTGCTACCGATCGCAAACAGGCGCAAGCCGGGTGGGAACACGTTCGAGGGTTTCTCCATCAGTAGCGCGTACATGCATCTCTCAACGACAAGGATAAATTCAGATGAATTTCGATTGGCACGGCGGCCATATAACGCGGAGCACACTGGTCGACAAGACCTACAAAAATACACAGAATGTGCGCCGCTTCCTGACCGTTGAATGCGGACCGGACTTCAAATTCGACCGGGATTTCATGGCATGGATTCGAAACGGAACGCGCAAGAATATGGGCGACGTTGCCGACGAATGGTCCCAGCGGCAGCAGAAACGGCTTAACCCACCACGAGGCCTGGCGCAAGGCTGAGAACGACTCCCGTATGGGAGCGGACAAACACAACCCGGCGCAGACCTCAATGGATGTCCAGCCGCATCGCCGCTCAGCGAGCAACCTGCATCAATACGCGCCCGAAAGGCCGCTCTTCGATCAGATAGCGAACTGCTTCCGCGGCATCCGACAGTGCGAAAATTTTCGCAATTGTGGGCTGAAGCGCACCCTCGTTGAGATATCCCCACAACGCCTGGCGAGCGGCCACGATCTGCTCGAGCTTGAACATGGAGAAGGTAAAACCGCGGATCGTTGCGCCTTTCCAGATGATGTCGGTGATGTCCACTTCGGCTTTCCGGCCACCCGCGTAGCCAACCACGACCACGGTGCCGCCGAAGGCGAGAGATCCCAACGCCTGCCCGGTCAGGTTCCCGCTTACGCCATCCACCATGACATCGACACCCTTTCCGTCAGTGATGCGCAGCACGCCGTCTTTCATGCTTTCGCGTGATAGATCGATGACATGTTCGTAACCGGCTGCGCGTGCCCGCTCGGCCTTCTCCGTCGTACTTGCGGTAGAAATCGTCATCGACGCGCCAAGGCGGCGGGCAACCTGAACGGTCTCCATCCCGACGGCGCTACCGATTGCCGGTGCGAGCACCTTCTGACCGGGTTTGAACTTTGCGAATTCCGTCAAGGCGAGATAGCCGCTCAGATATCCCGCGCCAGCAAGAAACGCAGCCGCGTCATCGTCATTGACCTGCTCCGGGATCGGCGACAGGGCTGCAGCCGGTGCAGCGATGTACTCGCGCCAGGTGCCATCAATCGCCAGACCGTATCCTGGCCAGGCGACGAATACGCGATCGCCCGCCTTGTAAGCCGGATTCCGCGACTCGACAACCACGCCAGCCCCAGTCTGCCCGCCGACGCGGGGTAATTTGTCTGGCGTGGCGAGATAGATGTGTCCGGAGCGAAACGTATTGTCGAGCGGGTTAATGCCGACGGTCCGCATCTGCACGAGCACGTCGCCATCCTTCACTTGCGGTCGTTCAAGCTCAACGAGACGGTTTTCCTGGTAGTCGCCGTAGGCCTGATATTGGATCGCCTGCATCTCACTTCTCCATCAACGGTTGTAAGCGTGTGGGGCGGCATGGCGCCGCACACGAGTTGGTTTCTGGTCGCCGGAGGCCCGCTCCATTCCATCTGATAGCGATGGAATTCGCAGACCAATAAGCATGATGACCGTCATGCTTCTATATGATGACTATCATGCAGAATGATGACAGCTATAATGCTGATGTCAAGTGAAAATCTTCAGGGGCGGAAATGGGTAACTCGCAGACGAACAAGGCGTTGAACCGGGAACGCATGCTGGTGGAGGCGGCGGGGCAGATTCGGGACGGAGGTTTGGACTCGCTGAGTGTCAACAAGCTTATGCAAAGCCTTGATCTCACCCACGGTGGGTTCTATGGTCACTTCAGCTCGCGCTCCGAGCTTCTGGCAAAGGCGCTGGAACGCGCTTTGATGGATGGGGAAGCACGCGCGGTAGGCGATGGCCGGTCACCAAGCTATGCCGGCATCGTGCGAAGCTATCTGAGCCGCAGGCATAGAGACGCGCGCAAAACAGGATGTGCGATCTCCGCGTTGGTCTCCGACGCCGGACGCTCGGAAGTCGAGGTGCGCGAAATCATGAGCCAGTACATCGAACGCTACATCGAAGAGCTTGAGCGCTCGCTTGGCGACGATGGCGATTCGCGGGCTATCGTGGCGCTTAGCGCGTTAATTGGTGCTGTCACGATTTCACGCGTGGTGACGGATGCCAAACGCGCGGATGCTATTGCTGGAGCCGTTCGCGAACATCTGCTCGGGTTTCTGAGCGACGAGGCGACATCAGAAAAGCCCGCTCCGGCGTAAGTTCGACGATTGGAACACGTTTAAACGATTTCCCGGGGGCATCTATTCCATCTTTCGCGCAGTTCCTGATGCTGCGAAGGCATGGCGAACTGCCTGACTCGAGCGAGGCGGCGGCATGTCGGAAGGTTTCCCGGCTCCGCCTCGGCAAACCTCTATTTCAGCCGATTGGAATAGAGCGGCTCCGCCATACGTTTATGGGAGGCGTCGACGCCATGGATGACGATGTGGCCCATGCGTGACGTTCCATCATCACGCGCATCCGGGCGGGGGAAGTCTGAAACGAGTCATGAACGATCATGGGGAGCGAACGAGGCGCGGCCTGGGCGATCTGGATTGGCGGCCGCAGCCGGCGTTTGCCGGCGATGCACTGTCCGCTACGGAGCGCGCGGCCACGCCCGGTCGGCTGGCAACCAACTTTCGGGTGGCCGGGCGCGTAGCGGACCATCGCGCGCAAAAAATCGTGCGGGCGCTGCTGTGCGCGTTCGCGTTGACGTGCCTGTTTATCTCAACAGGCGTTCGCGCCCAATCGACCAACCTGATTGTGCCGGCTTCGTTGAGTACATCGGCGGGATGCGCCAATGTCGCCACGTCGGATACCGTGCGTGTGGACGTCAACCGGTTCCGGTGCCTCGCGGCTCGCGAACAGGCGGCTTCGTTGCGAACGTGGATTGAAAGCCATGCGCTTCTGTCCCTCACCGACGCCCAGATCCTGTCCCTGATGAGCGCGATGAAGCCGGACGCCTTCGTCGAGTTTGCAAAGTCCGACATGGTTCCCGACGACGCCTATGAATACAGGATGTTCCGGCAGGAGCGTATAGCCGGAAGATGGTCCGACCGGCCCGATCACATGGTTATCCGCTACCAGGACGCCCCTCGAAAAGTCTATGCAAAGTGGCTGCCTGATGGCGCCCATGCGGGACAGGAAATTCTCTACGACGAAACAAGAGACCCTGATAGCGTCGTCGGTCATCTTGGCGGTGCGCTGCGTGCCGTGTCAGGCAAGGTCGCAATCGACGGCCCGTTCGCACACACCCAGTCGCGTCATAGTGTCCGCGATCTCGGCCTGCAATACATCGCGCGCACTGTCGAGCACGATGCCGACAGCTTTCGTGAAGAGGGGCTGACTGAAAAGCCGGCTCGCATCGAACTCATGAACGTGCACGGCGCGCGATTGCTGGCATGGACATGGACTGCTCCGTCAGGGCCGCCGGCGCACTATGCGCAGCGCGTGAGGCTGCTATTCGATCTTCAGCACCCGTGGCCGAGTGGCGAAGCCGCATGGAACGAGCGCGGCGACCTGGTGGAGATGATCCGTTTCGAAGACGTTGTGCCTCACCACTGGAGCAATTCGGTTTTCGATCGACGTAATCCTGAATACGGTTTCCATTGACGACGATGGACACGCTGGGTCGAGGCAGTGGTAAGGCGTCCCGGCATGCTAGTGAAGTCGTCACTGACCGTTCGAAGTTTCAAAAAATCGATTGCCCGGTCAGTGTGGTCAGCCATTCCAATGCCTTCACCCCCGCCAGCGAGTTGCCATTGCTGTCCAGCCCCGGCGACCACACGCACACGGCCATCTCTCCCGGCAGCACTGCAACGATCCCGCCGCCCACGCCGCTTTTAGCCGGCAACCCGACCCGGTAGACGAAATCGCCCGCTGCGTCATAGGTGCCGCAGGTCAGCATCAGTGCGGAAAGCCGCTTGGCGGAACTGGTGTCGAGAATCCGCTCGCCGGTGGCCGGCACCACCCCGTGATTGGTCAGAAACAGCGCTGCCTTCGCCAGTTCGACGCAGCTCATCGAAATCGCGCACTGCCGGCAATAAGCATCGACCACCACTTCAGGCGGCATCTCCATGTTGCCGAAGCTCGCCATGAAATGCGCCATCGCGCGGTTGCGGTGAGCGTGCTGCAACTCCGACACCGCGACGCGCGAATCGTAGTCGATGCTGATTTCGCCCGTCAGCCGCCGCATGAATTCGACCAGCGCCGTTTCGGCTTGCACGAAACGGCGGCACAGCACGTCGGTGACGACCAGCGCGCCCGCGTTGATGAACGGATTGCGCGGTTTGCCGTGTTCGGCTTCGAGTTGGACCAGCGAGTTGAAGGCGTTGCCGGATGGCTCGCGCCCCACGCGCTGCCAGAGTTCGTCGCCCAGCAGCCGGAACGCCATGGTGCAGGCGAACAGCTTGGAAATACTCTGGATGGAAAAGCGCGTGTCAGCGGCGCCGGTGCGGAAAACCTCGCCAGAGGCCGTGACGATCGCCATGCCGAAACTGTCGGCGGGAACATTCGCGAGTTCGGGAATGTAATCGGCGACCTTGCCGGTGCCCAGATAAGGCTGAAGATCGCGATGAATCTGTTCGAGGATGGGGGCGTAGTTCATTGGGCTCGGACCGTTGAAGCCGCGATTCTACTGGCATCCTGAGCCGAATTGTTCATCCGGCGAGGTGCCGGTCGAAGGGCGGCGGCGTGCCTGCTTGCACGCCGCCGCCAAACACAATCAGTGCGCGCCCGCCGCACCCGCTCCGCCACCCTTGGCCGGCTTCGTAATCCAGATCAGCGGAATGATCAGGATGAAAATGATCGCCGACACATAGAAGATGTCGTTCAGGCCCATCATTGCGGCCTGGGTGTTCACCGTGAAATCGAACATCGCATGCGCCGATTGCGGATTCAGATGCAATAGCGACTGGGTCGAATCGATCTGCTGGTTGAACAGCGGGTTGTTCACGGTAGCCTGCTCGGTGAGCCGTTCATGGTGCAACACCGTGCGGTTATTCCATTCGTTGCCGGCGATCGACGTGCCCACCGCGCCGCAAAATACCCGCGCGAAATTCGACAGCCCGGCGGCCGCCGGAATCTTGTTGGGCGGCTGGCCCGACAGAATGATCGCCGTCAGCGGCACGAAGAACAACGCCATCGGAATGCCTTGCAGCAGCGTGGGGAGCACGAGGTGCCACGTGTCGATTTCGATCACGTACTTCGAGCGCATATAAAACACGATCGCAAAGCCGATGAACGCGAGGGTCGCAATGATGCGCGCGTCCGAGCGCGGCAGCACGCGGCCCATCACCGGCGCGAGCAGTACGGCAAAGACGCCGAGCGGCGCGGTGACGAGACCGGCATCCACGGAGCGGTAGTTCAGATACTCCTGCATCCATTGCGGCAGCAGCACCAGGTTGCCGAAGAACACGCCGTACGCCACCGAAATCGCAATCGTGCCGCCAAGAAAATTGCGCTGCTGGAACAGCCGTAAATCGACGATCGGGTTTTCTTCGGTCAATTCCCACACGAGGAAGAACGCGAAGCTGATCAATGCGGTGATGCCGAGAATCACGATCACCGGCGACGCAAACCAGTCGAGATCCTTGCCCTTGTCGAGCATGATCTGCAGCGACGCGACCCACGTAATCAGCAGGCCGAGTCCAATCACGTCGATGGGCGGCTTGCGGGTTGCCGACTCGCGGGTGCGATAGATCATCCACGTTACGCCGGCCGCGAAAATGCCGACCGGAATGTTGATGTAGAAGATCCACGACCAGCTGTAGCTATCCGTGATCCAGCCGCCGAGCGCGGGGCCGGCAATCGGGCCGACAGTGGCCGTCATCGCCCAGAGGGCGAGCGCGGTCGACGATTTCTCCTTGGGATACGAGCCGAGCAGAATCGCCTGCGAGAGCGGAATCAGCGGGCCGGCCACCGCGCCCTGAAACACCCGTGCGACCAGCAGGATCGGCAGCGTGGGCGCAATGCCGCACAACCACGAAGCCAGTACGAACATCAGAATCGCGCCGACGAAGAGCTTGACCTGGCCAATGCGCTGCGTGAGCCAGCCGGTCAGCGGGATCGAGACGGCATTGGCCGCGGCGAACACGGTGATGACCCACGTGCCTTCGTCGACCGAGACGCCCAGGTTGCCGGAAATGGTTGGAATCGCAACGTTTGCGATCGACGTGTCCAAAACGTTCATGAACGTGGCGAGCGCAACGGCGATGGTCGCCAGAACCAGTTTGCCGCCCTGCAGGGGCGGCGGTGGTGCGGGCGCCGGTGGTGCGGCGGCGGGCGCGGAAGAGGGCTGGCTCAAGCGATTCTCCGGATTGCAATGCGATGGACGTTCTACACGGTCTTCCTGTCACCACCCGGGCAATGAGCCGGGCGGCCGATCGAATGGTCGCAAAAAAGCATACCTGCATTCCCGTTTTGGCGTCGTCGATCCATGCAGGTCCTACGGCGGAAACCAGGCGGGCAGCGTATGCTCCCGGCTGAGGCTGCAGGGAGCGGCACGAAGCGTAGCGAGGCGATGTCAGGCCCGGGGGGCCAGGTCGGGCGCCACGTTGCCGCGCGGCTGACCCCGCGTGCTGAAACACGATCCGAAAGTACAGCGAGTACAGAGAGAGGAGTTGAATATGGCCTGGGAGCAATTCGAACACGGCTGGCGGCGCGCGCCGGCGACAACGCCGGCCAAGGCATTGGTGGTGCTGATGCACGGCGTTGGCAGCAATGCCCGCGATCTGATGCCGCTGGCGGACATCTGGAGCGAAAGTCTGCCGGACGTCGCGTTTACCTCGCTCGACGGCACCGACGCCTTCGACGGCGGCTTCGGCGGACGCCAGTGGTTCAGCCTGCGCGACGTCAACGAGGGCAATCGCGAGGCGCGTGTCGCCGCCGCTTATCCGGCGTTGCGGCGCATGCTCGAGGCGGAACTGGCGCATTGGCATCTTTCTTTCGATCGCCTTGCATTGGTCGGTTTCTCTCAGGGCTCGATCATGGCGATGCACCACGTGGCGACCAGCGCGGAAGGCGCAGCCGCCGTCGTCGCGTATTCAGGGCGGCTCGCCTCGGTGATCGTCGCGCAGAACGGGACGCCGCTCACGCTCGTGCACGGCGAGGAAGACGAGGTGATCCCGGTCCAGGAGCTGGAATATGCCGCGGATGCTTTCAGCAGCGCAGGCTACACGGTCGACGCCTACGCGTTGCCCGGCATCGGCCACACAATCAACGCGGACGGTGTGGAGCTCGGCAAGCAGGTCCTGGAGCATGCGCTCGGCACTTTGTCGCGCGACTGACACGGTCCTAATTGAAAAGTGGCCCTAAAGATTCTGATCTGCTTGCCGTTAACTGCTCATTAGCATGAAAATCACTCCCGCCGCGCGGATCGCGCAACGCCCTGCTGGGCGTGCCAAGCGGTTCGGGTGACCGGGGGCGCATTTTCCAGACTGCCCGGAAAGGGCGGATAACGACACATCAGAGCCTTCCTATGGCCAGACCGACGCCGTATTACCCGCTGTTCGATCGACTATTCCGTCATTCCGTGGCGGTGGACCTCGGTACGGCCAATACCCTCATTTACACCGACAACGGCGGCATCGTGCTGAACGAGCCGTCCGTCGTGGCGTTCCAGAAAGCGTCCACTGCCGGGCAAAAACGCGTGGCGGCGGTGGGCACCGAAGCGCGCCAGCTGCTCGGCCGCGCACCGGGCAACGTCGAAGCCATACGGCCCATGCGGCACGGCGTGATCGCCAATTTTTCCGCTGCCGAACAGATGATCCGGCAATTCGTCGACATGGCCCGCCCGCGGCCGCTGTTCAGCCGGCGCGCCGCGTTCACCGTGTGCGTGCCGGCGGGCGCCACCCAGGTCGAGCGCCGCGCGATCAAGGAAGCCGCAGTGGCCGCCGGCGCGTGGAAAGTCAATTTGATCGGCGAATCGCTGGCTTCCGCGGTCGGTGCGGGTCTGCCGGTTTCGGAGGCGACGGGCTCGATGGTGGTCGACATCGGCGGCGGCACGACCGAAGTCGGTGTGATTTCTCTCGGCGGCCTCGCGTACAGCGGCTCGATCCGCGTGGGCGGCGACAGTTTCGATATGGCGATCGTCAGTTACGTGCGCAACCTGTATGGCGTGTTGCTTGGCGAGCAAACCGCCGAACACGTCAAGAAGGGCATCGGTTCGGCCGTGCGCGACGTGCCGGTCGAACATATGAATGCGACCGGGCGGAGCGTCGACGACGGTCTGCCGCGCACGGTCCAGTTGAGCAACCACGATATCGCCGATGCGATCGAGGGCCCGCTGCGTCAGGTGATCGGCGCCGTGAAACGTGCGCTTGAAACAGCGCCGGCCGAACTGGTGACGGATATTGCGCACAGCGGCATTGTGCTAACGGGTGGCGGCGCGCTGCTCGGCAATCTGGGCCGCCGCCTGACCAACGAACTCGGGCTCGAGGTCCGCGTCGCCGATGAACCGCTGACTTGCGCGGTGCGTGGCGCAGGCGCGGCAGCGGCGGCGGGTTTGCTCGACGACAGCGCCTACGAATGAATTGACGTGGGACGTCCCGCTTCGCACGGGATAAATCTCGCGCATCCGGCGACGTTCAATCGCTACGTCGACGGGTTCATTCGCTCAGTGGGCGTTTGAATGACCGATGCCGTTCAGGCCTTGCGATGCGCGTCCTTATCGAGCGCGAGTTCCGCAGCTTCGCCGACGAGGCCGTGATAGTACAGATGCACGCCGATCGCGAGCGAGTCATTGCGAATTTCGTGGAAGGCTTTCCATGCCTTCACGGGGTCCTTGAACAGCAGATAGTGCGCTTCCTTCGCGATCAGATCCGCGACTTCATGCAGGCCATGGCCGTGCAAAACATCCACTAGTGTGTCGAGACTGCGATGGGTGCGCGCGTCAGTCCGCGGGTAAAGCATATGCAGCACCGCCACGTCTTGTGTCTTCAGCGCCGCCGACAACGCCACGACGATATCCTGATGATTCAGTGCGGTGACGATGTTGTCCTGGTTGTGGACGTGATCCGGAAACAGTGTTTCGAGTGATGCGTTCATCGGGTCCTTCCTGTTCTTCTGGCTGATGAAAAAGGCCCGCCGTAGGACGGCGGGCCAAAGACAGCGATGTGTTCGCAGGGGAAGCAAAACACGGATTCAGTATCGCAGAGCAACCGTGATTGCGCAGCTTGCCTGCCGCAAAACATTGTTGCAGTAAGCGTGCTAACTTTCATTTGGCTGGCAAGGCCAAATCGCGAATACGGCGCGTTTCCGCGCTGCGTACTCCCGCTCATTTCCGCGTATTTCCGGCGATTCTGCCTATTTTTTGGGCGGCGAATGTTGCGCTAGCCGAGATGGATTGTTGCGATCAATCGCCGCAATCAAAGCCTCTTCCAAACGTAGAATGCGGAGCGGAGCTGGGCATGCCACGCGGCAATCCGACGATCGAGCATGCCGGCACGGTGCGATGTGAAAGTAAAAGGAACGTGTAGATGAACTCGAAGACACACGCAACGCTGAGCTTTTCCGACAGCGATCAGACGATTGATTTGCCCATTTATCAGGGCACGCTCGGACCGGACGTTATCGATATTCGCAAGCTGTACGGTCAGACTGGCAAGTTCACGTATGACCCGGGTTTCATGTCCACGGCGGCCTGCAATTCGGAAATCACGTATATCGACGGTGACAAAGGCGAACTGCTGTATCGCGGTTATCCGATCGACAATCTGGCGCAAAACGCCGACTTCCTCGAAACCTGCTACCTGTTGCTGAAGGGCGAACTGCCGAATGTGCAGCAGAAGGAAGAATTCGTCACCACCGTCACGCAGCACACGATGGTGCACGAGCAGATGCAATTCTTTTTCCGTGGTTTTCGTCGCGACGCGCACCCGATGGCGATTCTGGTCGCCGCAGTCGGCGCGCTGTCGGCGTTCTATCACGACTCGCTCGATATCAACAATCCGCAGCACCGCGATGTGTCCGCGATCCGTATGATCGCGAAACTGCCGACGCTGGTGGCGATGGCGTACAAGTACACCGTGGGCCAGCCCTTCGTTTATCCGAAGAACGACCTGTCGTACAGTGCGAATTTCATGCGCATGATGTTCGCCAATCCGGCGGAGAAATACGAGGTCAACGACGTGCTGGTGCGTGCGCTCGATCGCATTCTGATTCTGCATGCGGATCACGAGCAGAATGCGTCGACGTCGACGGTGCGTCTCGCGGGTTCGTCGGGCGCCAATCCGTTCGCGTGTATCGCGGCCGGCATCGCGTGCTTGTGGGGTCCGGCGCATGGTGGCGCAAATGAAGCCGCATTGAACATGCTGGAGGAGATCGGCTCGGTCGACAATATTCCCGAGTTCATTGCGAAGGTGAAGGACAAGGACTCCGGCGTGAAACTGATGGGGTTCGGTCATCGCGTCTACAAGAATTACGATCCGCGCGCGAAGCTGATGCGCGAGACCTGTCACGAAGTGCTGGAAGAGTTGGGCCTGCACGACGACCCGCTGTTCAAGCTCGCGATGGCGCTCGAGAAGATCGCGCTTGAGGATGAATACTTCGTTTCGCGGAAGCTTTATCCGAATGTCGATTTTTATTCGGGGATCGTGCAGCGTGCGTTGGGTATTCCGACGGCGATGTTTACGTGTATCTTCGCGATGGCGCGGACGGTGGGGTGGATTGCGCAGTGGAACGAAATGATTGCAGATCCGGAGCAGAAGATTGGGCGGCCGCGGCAGTTGTTTGTCGGGGAGGGGCAGCGGGAGGCTTTGCCGCTTGATAAGCGGTGAAGGTTTTTTTGGTTTTTTTGCCTGCGCGGCGCTTGGTGGTTGTGGGGTCGTGGTGTTGGCCTTTCCTTGAATTGTTAGTGGTTTATTAGCGTCGCCCCTGTGCGGGGCAGGCACCTACTTTTCTTTGCCTGCTGCAAAGAAAAGTAGGCAAAAGAAAGCAGCTCACACCGCTAATTCTTAAGCGGGTCCGCCGCGCAGTGATGGTAGTGGTGCATCTGGAATCCGTGTTCTCGCACATTCGACGTCCGTGACAAAGGCGTCATACTTCCGGCGGCGCTGCGCGCGCCGAAGAGCCGTTCATAAAACCACTCGCTACGTTTCTGCTTTTGCGTTCACCCCGCGCCGGGGACTCGTTGCCGCATCATAGTTGCGATTGCGATTGCGATTGCGATTGCGATTGCAACTGCAACTGCAACTGCAACTGCGATTATCATTGTCATTACGCATGGCGAAATTTGCATCGAGACGGGGATGATGCGTGAGTGCCGCTGCGCACTGCCGAGGCGAAGCCGATGGCTCTAACTGACTTGAACCGAAGCCCCCGGTTTTCCACGCAGACCCGTCCGCGACGCACGCAGTGCGGAGTGGGAGCTGATGACACCTTTGTCACTAACGCCGAATGTGCGGGAGCACGGATTCCAGATGCACCACTACCGTAACTGCGCGATGGGCCCGCTTAAGAATTAGCGGTGTGAGCTGCTTTCTTTTGCCTACTTTTCTTTGCAGCAGGCAAAGAAAAGTAGGTGCCTGCCCCGCACAGGGGCGACGCTAATAAACCACTAACAATTCAAGGAAAGGCCAACACCACAAACCCCCAGCCAATAAGCGCCGCACAGGCAATCCCCTCGCCCTTGGTGCAAAAAACCTCCCTGCACATCCCGTGCCCAAAACAAAAATCGAAACTCTCCTGTGATAAGTTCGTCTGACGCGGACAGACCCTCTACAATCGGAAACGACCAGTCACCCCCCCTCGGCGACAATCGAATCTGAAAGTCACCGCGAAAAGCGAACCCCATAGGAGCGACCCTGATGCAGCAGCCAGAAGCCCTCGGCGGCCTGTCCCACTCGGGTGGAATCGACCACCGCGAACCCGAGCCGGACGGCGCATTCATCCCGACGGAAAACCTCAACGTCGCGAGCGCCACCCAGCACGTGCTGAAGTCTGGCGACACCTTTATCGTCAACGACCCCCTCGGCGATATCACGGGACATGACGACGGCCTGTTCGTCAACGACACGCGTGTCCTGTCCAGCCTGCGCCTGACCTTCGGCGGCCGCGCCCCCTCGCTGCTGTCAGGCAGCGTCAGCAGCGACAACACCTCGTTCACCGCGCATCTGACCAACCGCCCGCTTCCGCCGCTCGGCGGCGACAGCACGCCGGAAGGCGTGATTCACGTCGAACGCGTACGTGTGCTCTCGGGCACCGTGCTCAACGAAGCCATCGAGCTCACCAACTACGGCACGAGCGAAGCCGTCGTGCCGCTGTCCATCTCCTTCGCCAGCGACTTCCGCGACATGTTCGAAGTGCGCGGCCTCAAGCGTGACAAACAGGGCCGTGTCGAAGCGGCGCGCGTCGAGAACGGTGAAGTGCTGCTCGGCTATATCGGTCTCGACGACGTGGCGCGCAATGTGCAGATCGCCTTCTCGCCGGAGCCGGACAAGCTCTTCGCCGATCGCGCGGACTACACCGTCAAGCTGCCCGCGCAAGCGTGCGTGTCGATCTATCTGTCGGTCTCGGTGCAAGTCGTCGCGCAAGCCGACAAGCCCTCGGCGGATGTCGCCCAACCCACGCACGCGTTGAGCGAAGCCCATCTATCGCAAATCGATGCGGAGCGTCCGCGAGTGGGTCGCGCGGCAGTGCGCGCCGCGCTGGTCGACGCTCACCTGGTGATGCGTGAACGGCGACGCGTCACCGCGCGCGTGCGTTCGAGCAATCCGCTCTTCAACGCATGGATCGACCGCTCGCTTGCCGACCTCGGTTTGCTGACCACCGATCTCACTACCGGCCCGTATCCCTACGCCGGCATCCCATGGTTTTCGACGCCGTTCGGCCGCGACGCGATCATCACGTCGTTGCAGACACTGTGGTTGCAACCGAATCTGGCCGCGGGCGTGCTGCGCTTTCTCGCCGAACATCAGGCACGCGAGAATTCGCCGTTTCGTGACGCCGCGCCTGGCAAGATCATGCACGAGATGCGCAAGGGCGAAATGGCCGCCACCGGCGAGGTGCCGTTCGCTCTCTACTACGGTGGCGTCGACAGCACGCCGCTCTTCATCGTGCTGGCCGGTGCCTATGCGGCACGCACAGGTGATCTCGCGCTGGTCGACGAATTGTGGCCGGCGTTGGAGCGCGCCGCACAGTGGGTCGCGGGCGTGTGCGACAAGAATCGCTATGGTCTGCTGGACTATCAGCGTGAGTCCGATGGCGGTCTCGCCAATCAAGGCTGGAAGGACAGCCACGATTCGGTCTTCCACGCCGACGGCCGGTTCCCGGACGGCCCCATTGCGCTCGTCGAAGTGCAGGCGTATGCGAGTGCCGCCTTCGATACGATGGCTCATTTTGCCAAGCTGCGCGGCCTGCGCGATCAGGCAAAGCAATACAGCGAACGCGCCGGAAAAATCCGCCAATGCGTCGAAGAAAAGTACTGGATGGAAGAGTCCGGTTTCTATGGCATCGCGCTCGATGGCCACGGCGAATTGTGCCGCGTGATGGCGTCGAATGCGGGCCATTTGCTGGCCTTCGGGCTGCCTTCGCGCGAGCGTGGCGAAGCGGTGGTGCACGCGCTCGACTCCACGCTGTTCCATACCGGCTGGGGCGTGCGTACGCTGGCCGCAAGCCAGGCGCGCTTCAACCCGATGGCATACCACAACGGCTCGGTCTGGCCGCATGACAACGCGCTCTGTGCACGCGGCTTGTCACGCTACGGCGGCAAGGCCGCGGCCGTGCGGCTGTTGCAGGCGTTGTTCCAGGCAGCGGTCAATTTCGACATGCGCCTGCCCGAGCTGTTCTGCGGTTTCCCGCGGCGGCGGGGCGAGCCGCCTACCGCTTACCCGGTGGCCTGTCTGCCGCAAGCCTGGGCAGCGGGCTCGCCGTTCATGATGCTCGAAGCCTGTCTGGGCATCACGATCGACGCGGAGCGGCGCGAAGTCGTGATCGAGCAGCCTATGCTGCCCGAGGGCATCGACTGGCTCGAAGTCGGCGATCTGAAGGTCGGCGATTCGTCGGTGTCGATCACGTTCCGGCGAATCGGCGACAAGGTGGTCGCGTCGGCGGCCGAGCAGGGCGACGTGCGGGTGGTCGCGCTTCTGTAGAACCTCGCCTTCGTACTGCACGAAGCCCCCACTGGCAGTTCCGTTGGACGCGATGCACCGGGTGGTAACATTTGTTGTCATCCTTATCGACCGCTCGCCCGGTATATCGCATGCCAGACAGTTTTGACCAGCTTGCCGCCCTGATCCGGGCGCGCTTCTCCGAACTGAGTCCGCAGTTCCAGATGGGAGCCGCGTTCCTGCTCGATCATCCCGACGAAGTTGCGGTCTCGTCGATGCGCAAGGTGGCCGAGCGGGCGCAAGTGCAGCCGGCCTCGCTGGTGCGTCTGTCGCAGCAACTGGGTTTTCCCGGCTGGAACGAATTACGCAATCTGTTCGTCGCGCGCGTGCGCACGCGGCCCGAGCCGCTCACCAGCCGCGCCCGTTCGCTCGTCAAATCGAAAGATGCGCTGGCCAACGACCTGCTGGTCGCACAACAGCACAACCTCGAGGTCACCGCCGCGCATAATGGTCGCGTGATCGTCGAGGCTGCGCGTCTGTTGCGGCGTGCGCCGCATGTTCATGTCGCGGGTTTTCGCTCGTGTTATGCGGTGGCGTTCGGTCTTGTCTACGGCTACCGGCTGTTCCGTTCGTCGGTGTCGCTGCTCAACGGCGAAGCCGGCACGCTCGAGATGCAACTGCGCACGGTTCAGCGCGACAGCGCCACCATCGTCATCAGCTTCGCGCCTTATTCAGTCGAAGCGGCACGCGTGGCCGAAGCTGCGCTGGAAAAAGGCAGCAGGCTGATCGCGATCACCGACAGCGCGGTTTCGCCGATCGCGTTGAATGCCGACAAAGTGCTGATTTTTTCGCACGAAAGCCCATCCTTCTTTCCTTCGCTGGTGGCGGCCACGGCGATTTCCGAATCGCTGGTCGCGCATCTGCTCGCACTGGAAGGGGCGGGCGCTGTCGAACAACTCGCCATCGCCGAGCAATCGCTGCATGAGAAGGGCGCGTACGTGCCTTGATGGTCTCCCTCTGAGTCGCGCGGATATCTGCCGCGGAGCATTGGCGCTCCACCTGCTTCATCAACGTGATGTTTGACAACAAATGTTGTTTGGAAGTATAAATGCGTACCGATCGTTGAATGGGTGCGAGCCGTGGCGTCGAAGCAGGATTTGAGTCTTTTTCAGGTGAGCGGTGAACCGTATGACATCGGTTACCGGCTGGGTGAACTCGCCAGGCCGGTGTTCGCCGAATACATGGGGCAAAGCAGTGCGTGGCAGGCGGTTCGGCGCTGGCGCGGTCACCCGTTCGTGCAGCAACTGCGCGATGCAACCCAAGCCCATTTTCCGGCGCTGCTGGTCGAACTCGACGGCATGGCGGCAGGACTGGGTTGGTCGGCGGAAGATATCTTTCTGTGGAATTGCCGCGGCGAGTTGATTCACAACGCGCCGGACGGCTGCACGACTCTGGCCGCCGTCGCAGACCATGCACGTTTCATTGCGCACAATGAAGACGGGGACCCTTTCCTGCGTGAGCGTTGCTCGCTCGTCGAGGTTCAACCTGCCGGCAAGCCCGGTTTCGTGAGCTTCTATTACCCTGGGTCGCTGCCTGGGCATACCTTTGCCGCTAACCGTGCCGGTCTCGTACAAGCCATCAACAATCTACGCATCCGCGTACCGGTAGCCGGCGTGCCGCGGATGATTCTCGCGCGTGCGGTGCTCGATGCGGCTTCGCTGGACGAGGCGCTGCGCATCCTGCGCGACACACCAGTTTCGAGCGGCTTTCACCACACGCTCGGTTGTGCGGGGGACGAGCGTCTCCTGAGCGTCGAAGCCAGTGCACAGCGATGTTCCGTGCAAACGGTGTCGACTATCGCCGGCCATGCAAACCATCTGATCCATCCTGGCTGCGAAGCCGAGGCGCAAATCGTCACCGATTCTTCGCGTGACCGGCAAGCGCGCGTCGACTATTTGCTGAGCACGCCGGCCAGTCCCATCAACCCTGCTGTCTTGCTCGACGTGTTGCAGGATCGCGCGCCCTCAGGCCTGCCGATCTACCGCGACGATCCGCACGATCCCGACGACGAAAACACGCTCGCCACAGCGCTCTTCGAGATCGGCGGCGCCGGTGTCTCGATGAAAGTGTATCGACAGGGGCAATGCGCGTTCGACACCGTCATCACATGCATGCCGCCCGCGCCGACGGGCGTCTGAGCAGCAGGTGCAAACAGAAAGGAACGTGAAGCCATGTCCACCGTATTTCATCGCTCGCCGAAGCAGTCACTGCCGGTGGCCGTCGCCGGCGACGGCATCGAAATCATCGACTCCACCGGCAAGCGCTATATCGATGCCTCGGGCGGCGCCGCCGTCTCGTGCCTGGGCCACAGCAATCAGCGCGTGATCGACGCGATCAAGCGGCAGGCGCAGCAATTGCCGTACGCGCACACATCGTTCTTCACGACTCAGGTCGCGGAGGAGCTGGCCGATCGTCTGGTGGCGAGCGCACCGCAAGGGCTCGAATACGTGTACTTCGTGTCGGGCGGCTCGGAAGCGATCGAGGCGGCGCTGAAACTGGCGCGGCAGTACTTCGTGGAGAAGGGCGAATTGCAGCGCCGTCATTTCATCGCGCGGCGCCAGAGCTATCACGGCAACACGCTGGGAGCGCTGGCGATCGGCGGCAATGCGTGGCGGCGCGAGCCGTTTCTGCCGATCCTGATCGAAGCGCATCACGTGAGCCCGTGTTACGCGTATCGCGAGCAGCGCGCCGACGAAACCGAAGCGCAGTTCGCGCAGCGTCTCGCCGACGAACTCGAACAGAAGATTCTTGAACTCGGCGCCGACACGGTGGCCGCATTTGTTGCGGAAACGGTGGTGGGCGCGACGGCCGGCGCCGTGCCGCCGGTGCGCGAATACTTTCGCAAGATCCGCGCGGTGTGCGATCGCTACGGCGTGCTGCTGATCCTCGACGAGATCATGTCGGGCATGGGCCGCACGGGCTACCTGTATGCGTGCGAGGAGGACGGCATTGCGCCGGACATCCTGACCATCGCCAAGGGGCTCGGCGCCGGCTATCAGCCGATCGGCGCGACGCTGGTCAGCGACCGGCTTTACCTGGCGATCGTTGGCGGTTCGGGCTTCTTTCAGCACGGGCATACCTATATCGGGCACGCCACCGCCTGCGCCGCGGCGCTCGAAGTGCAACGCGTGATTGCCGACGACAACCTGTTGCCGAACGTTCAGGCGCGCGGCGAGCAGTTGCGTGGCCGGCTGCGCGAGCATTATGCGCAGCATCCGCATGTCGGCGACGTTCGTGGACGAGGACTGTTTGTCGGTGTCGAACTGGTGCAGGACCGCGCGACCCGGGCGCCGTTCGACGCGACGCTGAAACTGCACGCGGCGATCCGGCGCGAAGCGTTCGCGCGCGGTTTGATGGTGTATCCGATGGGCGGCACGGTCGACGGCAAAATCGGCGATCATGTGCTGCTGGCGCCGCCGTTCATCTGCACCGCGCGCGACATCGACGAGATCGTCAGCCGCTTGACGGATGCGATTGAAGGCGCGCTGACCGCCATCTGACACCCTTTCCCTTCCTGCGAGATTGACGATGACCGCGCGTTTGCCTCATTTCGAACTGTCCGATGCCACGCCCGAACAAAAGGCCGTACTCGACGAGATTGTGTCCGGCCCACGCGGCAATCTGAACGGGCCGTTTCTGGGCTGGATCCATAGCCCTGAACTGGCGCAACAGGCGCAGCGGCTCGGTGCGTTCTGCCGCTATCGCACCGGCTTGCCGCTGCGGCTGTCGGAGCTGGCGATACTGGTAACCGCGGCGCGCTGGCAGGCGCAGGCTGAGTGGTACATCCACTATCCGATCGCGCTGGAAGGGGGCGTGGCCGAAGCCGATGCCGAGGCGATTCGCCAGGGGCATCGCCCGTCTTTTGCCGATGCGGATGACGCCTTGATCCATGACTTCGCGAGCGAACTGTACGACACCAAACGGGTCTCGGACGCCACCTATGCGAAGGCGGTCGGGCGCTTCGGCCACCAGGTGGTGATCAATCTGGTCGGCCTGCTCGGCTACTACGCCCTGGTGGCGATGACGCTGAACGTGTTCGATATGCGCGCGGTAGGGCAGGAGAGCCTGCCGTTCGCCGAGTAGCGTCCGTGCTGCCCGGTTTCAATCCGTACCGGCGGTTTTTACATCGCCTCGGCTAACGCTACTTCCTATAAAAAAACGTGTGGTCGGGAACGGCCAACCCGGCCGCTGCGACGTCTGCTCCCGCTTCACCCGGCCTTGCGCAACACGCATCGGCAAACTGTATCCGGCGTCGTCATGACACTGGCACACGGAAGCGCCTATGATGAAGTTCGGTCCACGCCTGCACCTCTCGCGCCACGCGGCATACCCCGAAGGAAATCCCTTTCGGGTACTCGCGACCGATGCCGATACTACGAATACCCGGGCTGGACCGTTGTGGGCGGCATCACGTAGGGTTGAGGAGCGGCGCGAAGCAGGGCACACAACAGGAGAGAGCGATGAAGCGCAAGGCATCAGCAGTCTGGCAAGGCGGCCTGCAAGACGGCAAAGGCTCGATTTCCACCGACAGCGGTGTCCTCAAGGACACGCAATATTCGTTTTCCACACGTTTCGCGGACGGCATCGGCACGAATCCGGAAGAGCTGATTGCGGCGGCGCACGCGGGTTGTTTCTCGATGGCGCTTTCGGCCGAACTGGGCAAGGCCGGCATCAAGCCGGAACGTATCGGCACCACGGCCACGGTCACGCTCGACAAGGACGGCGGCGGTTTTTCAATCACCGCGGTGCATCTCGATGTGGCCGTGAAAATCCCCGGTGGCGACCAGGCCGCGTTCGAGAAGGCTACCGCGGACGCCAAGGCCGGCTGCCCGGTTTCCAAGGTGCTGAACGCCACGATCACAATGGACGCGAAGCTCGAAACCTGAGCGCGCGGTTTGTTTATTGCAGACACGTGAAGGGCTGGTGGCGGTGGGCGCCGAGCCGCCAGCTGCTACTTTCCGTTCATCCCTCATTTGCTGCTCACTTGTTGTTTAACGAACATGACGACGATCCGGCAGCGTGTGGATTCCAAACGCCGGTCGCCGTCTTCAATGGGACCGTCGATGACAACGCAAACTGAAAAAGCACGGCAATTCCAGTCCTATCACGCGGCGGGCGAGGCCTTCATCATCCCGAATCCCTGGGACATCGGCACCGCACGTCTGTTGGCGCTGGCAGGTTTCAAGGCGCTTGCCACTAGTAGCGCAGGCTACGCGTTTTCGCGTGGCTTGCCGGATAACGCCATCGGCCGCGAGCAGATGATGGTGCACCTCGCTGAAATCGCGGGTGCGACCGATCTGCCGGTCAGCGCCGATCTGGAGAACGGTTTCGGCGACAAGCCGGAAGATTGCGCCGAAACGATCATGCAGGCCGCAGCGGCTGGCGTGGTCGGCGGTTCGATCGAGGACGCCACCGGCCGTGCCGATGAGCCGATCTACCCGTTCGAAGCCGCCGTGGAGCGTGTGCGCGCGGCAGTCGTTGCGGCGCGGGCTCTGCCGTTTCCATTCACGCTAACGGCGCGCGCCGAGAACTATCTGGTGGGCCGGCCCGATCTCGACGATACGATCCGGCGTCTGCAGGCTTACCAGGAGGCCGGGGCCGACGTGCTTTACGCGCCCGGCCTGAAGACGCGCGAGGAGATCGCCGCCGTGGTCGGCTCGCTCGACCGGCCAGTCAATGTGTTGATGGGGCTGCAGGGCGTCCTGCTCAGTTTCGAGGACCTCAAGGCGCTGGGCGTGCGACGCGTCAGCGTGGGTGGCTCACTGGCGCGCGCGGCGTTGGGCGCGTTTCTCCGCGCGGCGCACGAAATGCGCGATCACGGCACCTTCAACTACACGAAAGAAGCGGCCAGCGGCAACGAGATCAACCAGCTCTTCACGAGCGCCGCGCAGAAGTGGGGTAAATAGACGTTGGGTCAACCGTGGACCGGTCCTATCAGCCACGGTCAGCTTACGCGCACGTGACACGCGTGCCTGCCGTGCCGCGTGCCATCTCTTCGATGCGGTCGAGCGAGCCGATGACTGCCGGGCGGCCGGTGCGCGAGACGAACTCGCATGCGGCTTCCACTTTCGGTCCCATCGAGCCGGCCGGGAAAGACATTGACCGAAGTCCCGCCACAGACATCTCGCTCAGCACGCGTTCGCACGGCGTGTGCCAGTCGGCGTAGACCGCGTCCACATCGGTCGCGATCAACAGCAGGTCGGCGCCTACATCAGAGGCAAGCAGCGCGCTGCACAGGTCCTTGTCGATCACCGCCTCCACACCGAAGCGGGTCTGGCCATCGGTTGCGACCGTGACCGGTATGCCCCCGCCGCCGGCGGCAATAACGACCACGTCGCGCTCGAGCAGCCATTCGATGGGCTTAAGGGCCATGACGCGTTGCGGTTTCGGCGACGCAACGACGCGCCGGAAACCGTTTCCGTCCGGTCCAAAGTTCCAGCCGTTGCGGATCGTGAGACGTTCTGCCTCCGCTTCCGTATAAACCGGGCCGATCGGTTTGGTGGGATGCTGAAAGGCGGAATCACGGGCGTCGACTTCGACGCGTGTAAGCAGGGTCGCGACCTGCTTCTGGGGAGGCAATGCGTTGGCCAGTTCCTGCTCGAGCAAATAGCCGATCATGCCTTCCGACTCGGCGTCGAGCACATCGAGGGGCGCCGCACAAGCCGCGCCAGCGGCGGCGGCCTGCAACGCCAGCAGGCCGACCTGAGGGCCGTTGCCATGCGCGATAACCAGCTGGTTGCCGTCGGCCAGCCGCGCGATCTGCTGTGCGGCGCGGCGGATATTGGCGAGCTGATGTGACATCGTCATCGGTTCGCCGCGGCGAAGCAGTGCGTTGCCGCCCAGTGCGATCAGGATACGCATGATGGTTCCTTAAGCGAGCGTCGCCACGAGGACTGCCTTGATCGTATGCATGCGGTTTTCAGCTTGCGAAAACACAATCGACGCATTCGATTCGAAGACTTCGTCGCTGACTTCGAGTTCGGACAGACCGAAATGCTCATGAATCTGCCGCCCGGTTTCGGTCTCCAGATTGTGATAAGCGGGTAGGCAATGCATGAAGCGGGTACGCTGCTTGCCTGTCGCTTTCATCAACGCGGCATTGACCTGGTAGGGCCGCAGGAGATCGATGCGTGGCCCCCAGGCCTCCACCGGCTCACCCATCGAAACCCATACGTCGGTATAGACGAAGTCGGCGCCGCTCACTGCCTCATGGGGATCCTCGACAATCGACACGCGCGCACCGGTCCGTTCCGCAAGGTGCCGCATCTGTTCCACGAGATCGTCATGGGGCCACAGTTCGCGCGGCGCGGCGATGCGCACATCCATGCCCATCTGCACGCCACCGATCAGCAGTGAATTGCCCATGTTGAAGCGGGCGTCGCCGAGATAGCAGAATGACAGTTCATGCAGCGGCTTTTCACCGAATTCCTGCATCGTCAGCAGGTCCGCGAGCACCTGGGTCGGATGGAATTCGTCGGTCAGACCGTTCCATACTGGAACATGCGAATACAGCGCGAGATCTTCCACCACGCTCTGATGAAAGCCGCGATATTCGATTCCGTCATAGAGCCGCCCGAGCACGCGGGCGGTGTCTTTGAGCGACTCCTTGCGGCCAAGCTGCGAACTCGCCGAATCGATGTAGGTGACATGACCGCCCTGGTCGTGCACGGCAACCTCGAATGCGCAGCGCGTACGGGTCGAGGTTTTTTCGAAAATCAGCGCGATATTCTTGCCGTTGAGCCGTGCGACTTCGTTGCCGGCGTACTTCGCGCGCTTCAGTTCGGCGGCGAGGTCAAGGAGAAAGCGGATGTCGCGTGGGGTGAAGTCCTGCATGTTCAGCAGGCTACGGTTACGCAGGTTGAATGCCATGGCGGGCGATTCCTTGAAGTAGGGGAGATGGGTGTGGCGTCAGACGGGATCGCGTTCGATCGGGCACGTCATGCAATGGCCGCCGCCGCGTCCGCGTCCCAGTTCCCCGCTGGGGATGGTGATGACTTCGACGCCAGCCTTGCGCAGGAGCGTGTTCGTGTAGACGTTGCGGTTGTAGGCGACCACCACGCCTGGCGCGAGCGCGATCACGTTGTTGCCGTCGTCCCACTGTTCGCGTTCGGCCTCCCATGTATCGCCGCCGGTGGCGACGGTGCGAAGTTCTTTAAGACCGAGCGCCTGGGCGACGACATCGAGAAACGATGCGGTCTCGGGCCGGACATCGAGCGCGCCGGGCTTTTGCGACGGGCGCAGACTGGTGCAGCGAATACCGTCGACGACGTCCGGAAAGATCGTGACCAGATCCCGGTCGCAGAAGGTCAGGACCGTGTCGAGATGCATGGCGCCGCGCGAACGCGGCAACTGTGCGGCGATCACCTGTTTCACCGATTCATTGGCGAAAAGGGATCGGGCGAGTTGTGCGACGCCCTGCGGCGAAGTGCGCTCACCCATGCCGATCAGTACCACGTCGCGCGATAAAGGCATGACGTCACCGCCCTCCAGCGTAGCGCCGCCGTGGTCGACGTCAGGCCCGCCCCACCAGATGCGTGTGCCGCCGCTGAAAAGCGGGTGAAAGCGGTAGATGGCCGCGCTCAGCATGGTTTCCTGGCGGCGCGCCGGCCAGTACATCGAGCCGAGTACAGCGCCGTCGTTGATCCAGCAACTGTTGTCGCGGGTAAAGAGCGCATTGGGCAACGGCGGAAGGAGAAACCCCGCAGGCTCTGTACATTGCGACAGCAGACCCGCGGGCTCGAATGGCAGCTCGGCCCGCACGATTCCGCCGATCAGCCGGGTGGCGAGTTCGTCGGCTTTCATCTCGTTGAGCCAGGGCAGCAGTTGCGCGGATAGTTCCAGGTCGACGGTACCCGGCGACAGTTTGCGTTCGAGTACCCAGTCGCGTGCTTCGCGGCCCTGCAGAATGTCCGCGAGCAGGTCATGCATATCAAGCACTTCAATGCCATGATCCTGCATCGCGCTGACGAAAGCGTAGTGGTCGGTTTTGGCCTGAGAGACCCACAGGACATCGTCGAACAGCAGTTCGCGGCAATTGGCCGGGGTCAGGCGCGCCTGGGCGAGCCCAGGCCTGCAGACCATGACCTTGCGCAAGGTGCCGACCTCGGAAAAGACGCCGGTTGCCATAGAGGTTCTCCTTTTTATGGACGTTTACAGGCCTAGCGCGCCGCTCGACAGCAGCCAGGCGGCGATGGCGGCGAGCACGACCAGTGCGATCAGAATGACGGCTTCGAAAGGCTTGAAAAGACGTGCGCCACGTTCGCGTTTCGCCCAGCCATACAGCAGGACGCCGGGTGCGTAGAGCAGGGCGGAAAGCAGCAGATACTTCGGACCGGCCGCATACAGCAGCCAGCAGCAATAGACGCTCGCGGCCGCGCCGATCAGCATGTCGCGTCCGCGGACGGTATCGGTTACGGCGTAGCCTTCGCCGCGTACGGCAATGCGGGTCGCGTACAAAGCCGAGAAAAGATAAGGAATCAGGATCATCGAGGTCGCGAGCGAGATCAACGCCTGATAGGTCGCGTTCGACACCAGCGTGATGATCAGGAACAGCTGTACGAGCCCGTTCGTCACCCACAGTGCATTGGCAGGTACGCCGTGGTTGTTTTCACGGGCGAGGAACGACGGCATGACGCCGCCGTTCGCTGGCGTGAACAGCGTTTCCGCAGCCAGCAACGTCCATGCGAGCAGCGCACCGCCTACCGAGACCAGCAGCCCGATGCTGATCAGTACTGCTCCCCAGGTGCCGACGGCCTTGGCGAGCACGCCTGCCATCGATGGGTTCTTCATTGCGGCCAGATCGCCCTGCGGGACGATGCCGAGCGACAGCAGCGAAACTGCCATCAGCAGAAGCAACACCGCAGCGAAACCGAGCATCGTTGCGCGTCCCACATCCTCGCGGCGTTGCGCGCGGGCCGAAAACACATTGGCGCCCTCGATACCGATGAACACCCAGACGGTGATCAGCATCGTACTTTTGACCTGGGTGAATACGCTGCCGAGCTTCGGGCTGCCCCAGAAGTCCTGCGTGAAAATGTGGCTGCGGAATGCCGCCAGGGCGAGAAGAATGAATAGCAGCAGAGGAACGACTTTGGCCACCGTGGTGATCGCATTGAGAATGGCTGCGCTGCGCACGCCGCGCAGAATCACCGCATGCATGATCCACAGCACGATCGATGCACCCAGAATTGCGGCGCGCGTGTTGCCGTCGCCGAACACCGGAAAGAAATAGCCGAGCGTGCCGAAGACGATCACGAGGTAGCCGACATTGCCGATCCACGCGCTGACCCAGTACCCCCACGCCGAGTTGAAACCGACGAATTCGCCGGCGCTTGCGCGTGCATACGCGTAGATGCCGTTGTCGAGATCGGGTTTTCGCGTCGTCAGGGTTTGATAGACGAAAGCGAGCATCAACATGCCCGCACCGGTAATCAACCAGCCAATCAACACCGCAGCAGCGCCGGCGCCCGAGGCCATGTTCTGCGGCAACGAAAACACCCCGCTGCCGATCATCGACCCGATCACCAACGCTGTTAGCAGGCCGAGCCGCAGGGGCTTCGCCGCTGAAGCCTTCGTCTGGGCGGTCGCTCCGGATACCGACGGCCCCGACAATGAATCCGCTAGATTCTTCATGACACCCCCTTGTTCATTTTCGAGATGCTGTGATTAGGTCACTTCGGGATGGCTGGGCGATTGAGGTAGATCAAGCAGCGGTCATCAGGGCGTCCCGATTGCCCTACATCGCGCGATCTGGGGCGTGTGCAGGCGTTGTTCCGGCACATCTAGCAACGTTATGATCCGCATCAAAGCTTGCCGAGGCCGCGCTCATACGCTGGAGCATCAAGTGGCGTTATCCCGCTTACCGAAGCCTCGATGTCATGAACGGGTGCTGGACGGGATTGGCGTCGCAATTGAGCGTCGTAACCTCGGAGGCGGTGGCGAAATGAACGATGGTTTTCGCATTGCCGGCTTGGGCGGTGTCGATCCGCATGACAACGCGCAGGCGGTGCGCACATGGCGGTGGTTGCAGTGGATCCTGTTTGGATCCTGTCTGCTCGCCATTCCCGCCTTTTATCTCGAACTCGCCGTAGACTCGCCCATGCTTCATCAGATGGGCCGGCTGCTATACGTGTGCATGGCGACAGGCTTCGCCACCCCGCTGGCCTGGATGGCGCATCTGAGCCGCAAACCCAGGCGGTTCCTCATGCGGAACCGCTACGACGTCCTGATCGCGGCTGGAGCGGGGGCCAGCGTCGCGTGGGGCGTCATGCCCTGGTCGTCACTCGAGTGGGTTCTGCGCATTCTGTTCATGGGACTGGTGGCGGCGCGAGTAGTGGTGTCGCTGCGCGGATTCTTCTCGCCCAACCGATTGTTTCTATTGCTGGCAACTGCCGCGGCTCTGCTTGCCTCGGCGGGAGCCGGCTTTTACTGGCTCGAACCGGGCGTGCACACTTACGCCGAGGGTGTCTGGCTCGCATTCGAAAGCAGTGCAACAGTCGGGTATGGCGACATGGCGCCGACTACCCCGGCGTCGCGCGTCTTTGCCGCTTTCGTCGTGCTGCTCGGCTACGGTCTGCTATCGCTGGTGTTCGCCAGCATTGCCGCCATCTTCGTCGAACAGGAGGAGCGACTGCTGCGCCGCGAAATGCATCGTGACATCAAGACTTTGCAAGCGGAAATCGCCTCATTGCGCAGAGAGGTAGGCAGCCTGGGCGCCAAAGCGCATGTCGATGACAGTTTCACCCAGCAAGATCCAACTTCCGCCGCACGCGACTGACCCATGTGGATCCGCCGAGGTGCGGATCGCGCAGGAAGGACGTGTGCCGTTCGTGGCGTCTGTTTCGTTTCTTTGTTCGGACGTTGCGTGTCGCTTGATACATATCAATCGTCGCGGCATCCACCCTCCTAAAGTCTGTCATGGAGCATGCTCGTTCCGATCAACGGAGCGGCTGCACCTCTAGGCGCAGCTGCATTTTCACAAGTCATCCAGGAGCACGCAATGAAGTCGGACACGGAATTGAAGCGGCAGGTCGAGGAGGAACTGGCCTGGGATCCGGCAGTCGATATCGCGGATATCGGCGTTGAAGTGCACGACCGTGTGGTGACCCTGTCAGGGCACCCAACCAGCTATGCCGAGAAACGCACGGCGGAAAAGGCTGCGCAACGGGTGAGTGGCGTAAAGGCGGTCGTCGTGGAAATGAACATCCGTCTGTTGCATACAGACGTACGGACCGATGAGGACATCGCCAACGTCGTTCGCACCATCTTGCGTTGGACCGTCGGCCTGTATGAAGACGCTGTTAAGGTTCAGGTCGAAAAGGGCTGGGTGACTTTGAGCGGCGAGGTGGATTGTGCGTACCACAGCTACGTGGCCACGCGGACCGTTTCGCAAATGCGCGGTGTGACGGGCGTGTCGAACACGATGCGTATAGGCGGTGCCGCCGCCGCGCAGGATATCGGCAATCAGATTGGCGAGGCACTTCGGCGCCATGCCGACCGCGAAGCGAAACACATCGCGATCAAGGTACATGAAGGGACGGTTACGCTAACGGGTAAGGTCGGGTCCTTTGCCGAGCGATCGGCCGCGCGCGGGGCGGCATGGTCCGCGCCGGGCGTGCATGCGGTCATCGACGATCTGACGGTTGGCTAACCTGCTGCGAAGGGCCGGGCTCGCCGCCCTGCGCGCGAGGCCGCCAAAATGCGCGGGCTGCCATCCGGATGATCGCGAGCGCATAGACAGCCAGCGCGAGGACCGGCGTGGCAAGCTCTGCAAGCGTGCTGCCTTTCATGAACACTGCGCGCAGGATGGTGATGAGTAGCGTGCATAGACCAGCCGCGTCGCGGCCCGGATCGGCGCGGGCATCTGGTCGATCGCGAGGGTATAGCCGGATACCATGCTGGTGGGCAGGGTTAGCGCCAAACCAGGTTTGTTTGAATCAGATCAGATTTCGATTGAGCGTCACCCGTTGCCGGAGACAGCGTCAATATTCACTCCACCTTGCTTTATTGAACGGTTAGTCATAATATCCGTCACATGAAGCAATCTGGCCATTCGAAGCAATTTGCGAAAAAAGACGGTGAGGCCTGCCCTCGGGGGCGGCCGCGCGAGTTCGACACGGACACCGTTTTAGCGAGTGCGAGCCAGGTTTTCTGGAATCACGGCTATCACGCCACCTCGATCGACGACCTCTGCAAGGCCACCGGCCTGTTGCGGGGCAGTTTGTACGGGGTGTTCGGCGACAAGCACGGCATCATGCTCGCCGCGCTCGATCACTACGCGGAAGGCTCGGTCGCCCGGCTGGCCGAACGGCTGAACGCGCCCGTGCCGGCGGAAGAGGCGCTGCGCAACGCTTTACTGCATTACGCCCGGGTCGCTTGCGCGCTGACCGGCGAGCGCAGCTGCTTCATCACCAATACCACGCTGGAGATGCAACCCGGGGACGAGGAATTGCGCACCCGCGTCGCGGCCATTCAACGCCGCATGGCGACGTTGCTGGCGGCGTCGGTGATTCGCGGCCAGGCGAGCGGCGCCTTCAATTCCACGCTCGACGAAAAAGCCGTGGGCGATTTCCTCCTGTGCGTGATGCAAGGGCTGCGCGTGTTGGGGCGAGTCGCCCACAAGGAAGATGCGCTGATCGGAATCGTGGACGTCGCCATGCGCGCGCTCGTCTAATTTTTTTACCTAATTTTTGAACGAACGGTCATGAATAGAGACACCGTCAAGTCCGCTCCGGCGGCATTTGCTGGAGCGGCCGGTGCACCCGCCGCCGTTTGCCCAGGTGCGGGTGCAGTGGCCGCCGGTGCAGCAACAGCCGCCAGCGCCGGGAAGGCTGCGTCCGGCTTCGAGCGCCAGGGGCTCGCGCTCGCTGTGCTGTTCGTCGGCGCTTTCCTTGCGCCGCTCGACTATTTCATCGTCAACCTCGCGCTGCCGTCCATTCACTCCGGCCTGAACGCCACCAACGCGCAATTGCAGCTCGTGGTGTCCGCCTACGCCTCGGCTTACGCCGTGCTGCTGATCACGGGCGGCCGTCTCGGTGATCTGTTCGGCCGGCGTCGCATGTTCATGACGGGGATGGCGGCCTTCGTGGTTGCGTCGGCGCTGTGCGGCTTTGCCACCAGCGGCCATATGCTGGTGATCTCGCGGATCGTGCAGGGCATCGCCGCCGCGGTCATGGCGCCGCAGGTGCTCGCAACCATCCGCGCGGTCGTGCCGCTGCATCGGCAGACCAAGGTGATGAGCCTCTACGGTTTCGTGTTCGGGCTTTCGTCGATCGTCGGGCAGTTGGGCGGCGGCGCGCTGATTACCTATCATCCGTTCGGGCTCGACTGGCGCATCATCTTTCTCATCAACATTCCGATTGGCATCGTGGCCTTCATCGGCACCTGGAAGTTTGTGCCGGAAAATCAGCCGGCCACGCGTACCGGCATCGATCTGAAGGGCGTCGCGCTGCTCTCGATGGTGCTGCTGCTGGTTATCTATCCGATGACGCATGGCCGTGAAGCCGGTTGGCCCGCGTGGACCTTCGTGATGTTCGCGCTAGCCGTGCCCGCGTTTGCACTATTCGTGGCAACCGAGCGGCGCGTCGAGCGCGGCGGCGGCCATCCTCTGGTGGATCTGCAATTGTTTCGCAACCCGGCCTTCGCACTGGGTCTTGTGCTGGCGTTCCTGTTCTACTGCAATAGCGCGTTTTTCCTGACCTACGGGATCTTCCTGCAAACCGGTCTGCACTGGACACCGCTCGCCTCGGGCATGGCCATCATGCCGTTCGCGATCGGTTTCGTGGTCGGGCCGCTGACGTCGCCCGCGGTGGTCAAACGCATTGGCGGCCATGTGCTGGCGCTCGGCTTCTCAATGATGACAGTCGGCTTCACGGTGACCGGCTGGTCCGCGACGCATGCCGCTACGCCTGATCTGCTGTTCTATTGCGGACTGGTGTGCGCGGGCGTTGGGCACGGGTTGCTGCTGCCGTCGATCATGCGCATCGTGCTGCTGGAAGTGACGCCGGAGAAGGCGGGGCTTGCGTCGGGCGTGGTGTCGTCGACTTTGCAGATCGGCTCGGCGTTCGGCACGGCGGCCATTAGCGGCGCGTTTTTCGGCGTGATCGGCGGTCGCGAGACGCCGGCTGCCTATGCGCACGCGTTCCAGTTCAGCCTTGCGATCAACGCGTGTCTGATGTTCGTCTGCATCGGTTTGAGCGTGTTGCTGGTGCGGCATCAACAGCTTGCATTGCGCCGGGCCGCACAACCGGTTTGAAAATCGCGCGCGGGAAATCGTTTTCAACGGTGGCCGCTAAAAATTATTATGCACTTTAAACAAAAGCCAGTTTTTTGAGTGGGTGCATTTACCGATGAGTTTTTCGTTCATAGGTAACACTGTGCGTGGGTGATTGGAATAAACCCGAATGGGGTTTGTCAGCGCGGTTTAGATATGACAAATCCAGTCCGCATTTTCTACTTGTGGAGCGGGTTTGCCGCCGTAAGTTTTGCTATCGTGCAATGCCGCACGGGTGGCGGCCTCGCAGCGTTATAAAGGGTTTTCCCGGCTTTGTCCGTCGATTTCCGGAGTGGGGAAAGCTATTCCCGTCCCAATGAAAACGGTATCAATAAAAAGCACTTGCCGAGGTTAATTTCGATTGTTAATCTTGGCCAACTTTTTAGAGTTTTCCTTCGGCAGGGCTCAATGTTGCAAAGCACGATGCGATGACTTAATTCCACTCAACGGGTTCCGTAGGGGATTGAATATGCTGACCGCTACCATTGACGTATTCGAAACACCGCCAGCCGCGCGCTTCAATGTCGGCGATGTGGTCACACTGAAGGAAGGCGGTCCGCGCATGACCGTGACGTATGCAGGACCGGTGGCGCTCAATCCTGGCGACTGGCTGATTTGCGAATGGTTCGACGAACATGGCGAACTGCGCCGCGAGATGTTCGCGCACGAGAGCGTGCGGGCTGAGCCGCGGTCGATTCCCGCCGGTTCGGTGACGTGGGGCAGGATGGGACGGGCGGCCTGATCGGCCGTCCTCGTATTTGCTGCGTCCGGTTACTTGCCTTTGCCTTTCTGCGCCGGCTCATTGCGCCTGATTTCCCCGCCTGATTATTTCTCTCCCCGCTCACGCTCCGTGGCGCGTCGTTGCACGCGCACCAGAAGCGCTGTTGAAAACGCCCGCATCCGCACGATCTTCCGCGTCTCGACCACTTCACCGGCCACGTTCTTCGGTGGGTTGGGTTGCAGCGACCAGTAGAGCGCGAGCAGCCAGCCGAAGCCGGTCCAACCGAGGCACGCATTGAAGAGCGCCAGCGTCAGCACGTCATAACGCTTGCGCCGGTCCGCGAGAATGCTCGGCAGAAAATACAGCGCCAGCGCGAGCACCGCGGCGACAGCCTGAACCGCGACGTTGCCACCCATAGACCGGCTCCTCAGGACGCGACGTATGCTCCGATTGTCGCGCGATTGTCTGCTTTGCGCAGCGTCGCGGCGAACCTGCATGGATGGCGAGGGGTTCAGCGTATCGCGCATCAGGACTATCATGGACGTTTCGACTGAATAGAACCGCTACGGACCCCCGCCATGATCTCCGACGATACGACCCAGCAGACCCAGCGCATCAACCAGGACACGCTACGCGAATTCGTAGATCGCAAATGGAACGACGAGATTGTTCCCGCGCTCACGGACTACATCGCCGTGCCGGCCAAGAGTCCGGCGTTCGATCCCGAGTGGGTCAAGCATGGCTATCTGGAGCGCGTGATTACCGACGCCGCGCAATGGGCTGAACAGCAACCCGTGCGCGGCCTGAAGCTCGAAGTGATCCGCTTGCCCGGCCGCACGCCGGTGATTTTTTTCGAAACGGCCGCGACCCGATCGGGTAGCGAAGAAACCATCGTCCTGTACGGTCACCTCGACAAACAGCCTGAATTCGATGGCTGGCGCAACGACCTCGGCCCGTGGACGCCGAAACTCGAAAACGACAAGCTGTACGGCCGCGGCGGCGCCGACGACGGCTACGCAATCTACGCGAGCCTCACGGCACTGGCCGCGCTGGACGCGCAAGGCATCGAGCGTCCGCGCTGTGTCGGCCTGATCGAAACCTGCGAGGAATCGGGCAGCTACGATCTGCTGCCGTACGTCGACGCATTGCGCGAACGGCTTGGCAAAGTCGGGCTTGTAGTGTGTCTCGACTCGGGCGCGGGCAACTACGATCAACTGTGGCTCACCACGTCGTTGCGCGGGCTGGTCGCCGGCGACCTCGAAGTCCAGGTGCTCGACGAAGGCATTCACTCGGGCGGTTACGGCGGCATCGCGCCGTCGAGCTTCCGCATCATGCGGCAACTGTTCGACCGTCTCGAAGACTCCGCCAACGGCACCTTGCTGCCGAAGGGCTTTCACGTCACGATTCCGGCCGACCGTCTGCGCGAAGCTGAAGCCACGGCCCGGATTCTCGGCGACGATGTCTGGAAGAAGCTGCCGTGGGCTTGTGGTCAGGATGGCCGTCAGGTGCTGCCCACCACCACTAATCCGCAGGAAGCCTTGCTCAACTCGACCTGGCGTCCGTCGCTGTCGGTGACCGGCGCGGCCGGCATGCCCGCGCTTGCGGACGCCGGCAACGTGCTGCGTCCGCGCACGGCGTTCAAGCTGTCGCTGCGCCTGCCGCCGCTGATCGAAGCGGAAAAGGCGGTGGCCGAACTGAAGGCGCTGCTCGAATTCGATCCGCCGTATAACGCCAAGGTCACCTTCAAGCCGGACGCCGGCGCGGCGAGCGGGTGGAGCGCGCCCGATCTCGCGCCGTGGCTCGCCACCGCGCTTAACGACGCGTCGCGCACGCACTACGGCGCGGACGTTGCCTATATGGGGCAGGGCGGCACGATCCCGTTGATGAACGTGCTGAAGTCGGGCTTCCCGAAGTCGCAATTCATGGTGTGCGGCGTGCTCGGGCCGAAGTCGAACGCACACGGACCGAACGAGTTCTTGCACGTGCCGTACGGCAAGAAGCTGACGGCAGCCGTTGCACAGGTGATCGCCGCCGCGCCTTGATGCGCGTTCAGCCTTGACCCTTCCTGCAACGAGGTTGCAGACGAATCAGCGGGCGCCTTGGAGCGCCCGCGTTTGAGCATGCGAATTGAATAGTCCGTCTGTTAGCCCGCAAATAAAAAAACAAACATCTACAAGCTATATTTTCGATTGCATTACCTAATCGAAGACTATTTCCTTTTCTTTCAAATCCGGCAGGAAATTCAAGCTGGGTCCGTTCACTAATTCATCACGGCCAGCTGTTCATTTGCGGGCGAATTTTGCCCTTCTTCGGTGCGCAAGCGTTTGCGTGCGCGGCATCTTTTACTCATCGGCTGCCCGCCCCGCAAGCGCCGTCTGGCATGGTTTCACGCGCGTGTTGCATTCATCTGTTGGTTACCCCGCTCCCATCCGATTCCGGTCTGCTTTAGGCTCGCATTGCAATACCAGTGTTTAACCCTAAAAGGACCGTTCAAAATGAATCTGCATAATCACCACGCCTGCCGTCCGTTCCTCGAAGCCGGCAATTTGTCGCAAGTCTCCGCTTACTATGAAGAAGGCCGCAACATCATGTGGATGATGTTGCGGGCGCAGCCGCGCCCCTGTTTCAATCTCGATCTGGTGCATGACATTCTGGGCCTCGCGCAGGCAGCACGAGAATCCGGCTTGCCGATCGACTTCTGGGTGACCGGCTCGCTGATTCCGACCATGTTCAACGTTGGGGGCGACCTCGATTTCTTTGCCGACACGATCCGTTCCGGCAAGCGTCAGGCGCTGACGGCGTACGCACGCGCCTGCGTCGATTGTGTGCATGCAGCGTCGCGCGGCTTCGACACGGGAGCGATTTCGATTGCGATGGTGGAGGGCACGGCGCTTGGCGGCGGATTCGAGGCGGCGCTCGCGCATCATTTCCTGCTCGCGCAGAACGACGCGCGCATGGGTTTTCCGGAGATCGCGTTCAATCTGTTCCCGGGTATGGGCGGTTATTCCCTCGTCGCGCGCAAGGCGGGAATGCGTTTGGCCGAGGAGCTGATCGGCATGGGCGAATCGCACACGGCTGAGTGGCACTTCGGCAAGGGACTGGTCGATCAGTTGTTCGAGCCCGGCGACGCCTATATGGCAACGCGTACCTTCATCGACACGCTCCGGCCGAAGATGAACGGGATTCGGGCGATGCTGCGCGCGCGCCAGCGGGTGCTGCAACTCTCGCGCGCCGAGCTGATGGAAATTACCGAGGACTGGGTGGACGCCGCGTTCACGATCGAGGAGAAGGACCTCGTCTTTATGGAGCGGCTGGTGATGCTGCAAAACCGCCGTACTTCGAACCTGCGTCAGATGGCCTCCAGCGCGGCCAATTTCGCCTGAATCGCTCCGCATCTTGACGATATTGCGCCGCAGCGGGCGGTCCCTCAATGCCCCAAAGCCGCCAGGGAGAGTTCCTTTTTGGGGCGGGGATTTCCCGCATATCGCCCAGCAAGACTTCTTTCGGGGCGTGCAGAAGCTCAGGCAATCAGTCTGAGCTTCTGTCTATCCTGCAGCCATCGTTCGAATTCCGCGGCCGGCATGGCCTGACCGTACAGAAAGCCCTGCACGTAGTCGACGCCTAGCCCCTTCATGAACATCTCTTCCGATTCGGTTTCGATACCTTCGGCGACCACCTTGAAATTCAGCTCCTGGGCGACGACCACCATGGAGCGCACGAGTGCTTGCGCTTTGGTGTCGGCGTTGATCGAGCGGACGAAACTGCGGTCGAGCTTGATGACGTCGAGCGGAATGCGGCCCAACTGCGAGAGCGACGAGTAGCCGGTGCCGAAGTCGTCCAGGTGAACCTGTGCGCCGAGCTGGCGGAACTGCTTGATCAGATCGATCGCAGCGGCTTCGTCCTCGATCAGGCAGCTCTCGGTGAGTTCCAGGTCGATCAGGCACGGATCGAGACTGGCGCGCTGCAACGCTTCGCTGAAATGCCGGACCACGGCGGTATCCACCAGTTGCCGTGCCGACACGTTGATCGCGATGCGCAGGTTGTAGCCGTCTGCCTTCCATTTGGCCGCTTGCCTCGCGGCCGTTTCCATGACCCAGCGGCCGAGCACGCCGATCAGCCCGGATTCTTCCGCATAACGGATGAACTCGGCCGGCATGATCTGCCCGCGCTCCGGCGAGTTCCAGCGGACCAGCGCCTCCGCACCCTGCACCGCGCCGGTGGCGAGCACGAGCTTGGGTTGATAGTGCAGCGTCAGTTGGCCCTCGTCGAGACCGCGCCGCAGGTTGGTGTCGAGCCACATGTACTCGGCGACCTTGCGGTTCATCTCGGGGGAGAACACGCGATAGGTGCGCTTGCCTTCATCTTTGGCAACGTACATCGCCGTATCCGCCGAACGGATCAGCGATTCGAGGCCGTCGCCGTGTTCCGGATATCGCGCGATGCCGATCGAGCAGCCGGTGTAGACCTCGACCAGCCCCAGGCTGAACGGCGTGCGCATGCGTTCGAGAATGCGCTGCGCGGTGGCTTCGAGGTCGTGGGCGGTCCCTTGGGCGGCGAGCACGATGAACTCGTCGCCGCCGAGGCGCGCGAGCGCATCGCCTTCGTTCAGGCAGGTGCTGATGGTGGCCGACACGTCGCGGATCAGCCGGTCGCCGAAGACGTGGCCGTAGTGGTCGTTGACCTTCTTGAAGTTGTCGAGATCGAGGAACAGCACGCCGACCGATTCGCCTGGGGCGGCCGCCTCGATCGCGGCACGGATCTTGTCCTGGATCGCGTTGCGATTGGCGAGGCCGGTGAGCGAATCGGTGTTCGCCAGTTCGGTGAGCCGTTCCTGCGCCAGCCGTTCTTCGGTGATGTCGGTGCCCGAGCAGATCAGAAACTGTTCTTCGACGCCGCTGCCGCTCTGAACAAACTTGTTGCGAAACAGGAATAGCCGTTCGCCGCGGAGGGTCTTCACGCGCCGCTCGACTTCGTACGAGACCCCGCGATTGAAGAAACCCGTGATGTTCTGGCTCGACGCCGCGCCGGATTCGGTGCTCATGAACAGCGCCCACACATTGCGGCCGACGATGTCTTCCTCCTTGACGCCGGTGAGCTCTTCGGCAAGACGGTTGAAGCGCTGAATACGTCCGTGCCGGTCGACGATGACCACGACCGAATTGACTTCGGAAACGACCTGTTCGGCGAACGAGAGACCATGCACCAGGTCGCGCGCGACGGATTCCGTGTCGTCATAGGCCGAGGCGGTGCCGGCCCATGTATTACTGGCGAGCTTTTTGCCGACGAGGTGCAGGCGCAGCGGTTCGCCGAACAACCGCACGTCGAGAACGAGGTGCGAGGTAATGCCGGTGAGGCAGCGGATTTGCGACGCCTGTTGGGGATTCAGCGGAATGGCGACATTAGCTGGCACGTCGCCGGTGACGGGCGTGAGCTCCAGCGCGTTGCTGTCGTTCGACAGCCGCCAGCAAGGACTGCTTGTGCCGAACTGGGCAAAAAGCACCTGGTCGTGTTGGTCGTCGTTCATGAGATTCCCGGGCGGTGTGCCGATGAGCCCAACCATGCAGGCGGCGTGCGGCAAACAGTCTTCATCATACTTAAGACTGGCCCCATTGTAGCGAAGCGGCTGCCGTTCAGGCCCATAAACATTAACGGTAATGTAAGCCGTATCTTTAGGGGTTTTGGCGGAATCGGCGCTGGCGCATTGTATGCAAGTTGCTTCGCGTTGCCGGTAGACGGCTCAAGGTGTCGTCCGATATAGGCACAAGCGTGCTTTTTTGCTTGAGCCTGCGGGGAGAGATGTGCTTCATCCGTATTTTCAAGGCCGATATGGGACCCGGCATAGCGGGGCGCTCTGTCTGCGATGCTGGCGCCTCCACCTGCCGGTGCGTCGTTACGTCTGATGTAACGATGCGATGCCGAGCGTGCCGTCCGGGTTGATGTTCTGCGCTCGCACCGAGTTGTCGTCGCTCGTCCATGCAAAGGCGGCATAGTCTGTTGTGCTGAGCGCTCCAACAGGGTCGGTGGTCGTGGTGGTGGCAGCCGTTTTGACGTCCACAACGGGCTCTTGCCAGACTGGCGCGCCGTTCAGGTCCAGCATGGAAACGCGCAGTGGTTGCGGCAAATTGGCTCCTTGCGGTGGTGGCTGTATCCACGCGGCCATTACGCCACCCGGCACGGGCAACATGGCTACCGGCGACGTGAGGGCAAGTGGCTCGTACGCCATCAGCGCAATGCCGGCGTCATCCCATAGCAGCGTGCCGGCATTGTCGACGCATTGCGCTCGCACGCTCGACATCTCGAGGACGTTGGCATTCCACATGATGTAAAGCCTGCCGGTGCGTGGATCGAACCCGAAGCGCGCAGCCGAAGCCTCGATCTGATCCCCCGTTACCGGCACGCCGTTCGGGGCGTACGATGTCTGACCGGTCGATGTCACGCGCTGTACGTAAATTCGCAAAGCCGTGTCGGCGAGCGGATAACCCAACACGGCCCCGCCGGCATCGTCCGGGATCAGCGTGGGCATTTCGCCCATCGGTAACGTTATGGCGGTGGCAACACTGCTGTCGACCACCGTGACCGGCGCGTCGCCCCAAAGATTGGCGCCGTCTGCGGCAGCAAGCTTCTGTGCGAGCACGCTGTGGTAGGTACCGCTCATTTTGTCGATGGCCTGAACAAACGCGTAGATGACCGAGCCGTTGTCGGACGCAACGATGCTCGCCGGCGTGAGATTTGCATCTGGCGTGTCGCGCGCCACGCTCGCGGTCCACAACGGATTGCCGGCGGAATCGAGTTTCGTCACGCGGATCAGGTCTTCCTGTTCCGTTTTTCCCCAGATAAACGCAGCCCCTCCATCGCTTGTCCCGCAACAGAGCACACTGGAGACGGACTCGTCCGGCGGCGATAACGTGATACCCGTTGGGCCCCACAACAATTCACCCGCAGGTGAAACCTTGAATGCGAGCACCTGACCACCGGGCACGTGAAGTGCCGCAATGCCTGAGTCGATACCGATAAGTGCGTTGCCGTCCGAATCGATGCTCAAGCCATACTTGATGGTGCTGTAGACGTTGCGCTGATAGATGAGCTTGCCGTTGGTTTCCCACATTGCGTTGCCCCTTACATCGAGGCGCTGAAGATATAACGAGTACCCATTGGCGTTGTCGAACCAACTGACATAGAAGCCGCCGTCGGGGGTAGGGCAGATCGATGTCGCGGCGACATCGCTGGTTGATTGCGACACGATGAGATTTTCAGATGCGTCATTGGACCACATTGTTGCTCCTTCGAATGCGCTGGCGCGTCGCATCCTCGCCAGCCATATGGACTGCGATAAAAGATCTGTTATCGGTTTGGCGAGCAGCAAATCGAAGCGGACAGTGACGTTGTTCCGGACGTCGCGTTCACTTTTCTGCTCGCAGGCGAGTTTCCCAGAAAAGGGAAATGATTGGGTATCCAGAACAGATTTGCGAGGCGCGACGAATCCGCGCGCACGCGTCAATAGCGCCGTGCGAGCAGCAGTCGGGCCTGTGTTTTCGCTTCAGCGTCGGTATCGGCGCCGAGCGCCGGCAGAAAATTGAATTCGCCCGCCACCAGTGAGGCGACCAGGATGCCGTCGCGAAACAGCAGGCGGTTACCCGCCACCGCCGGTATCTTGTCGCCGGTGAGCAAAGTGCCGGCGAGATTGAGCGGATCGGTTGCCGATACGCACACCCAGGCACCCTCGTTCGCATGCCGGCGCACGTCGCGCAGCACCGGAATCGCCTCGGGCAGCGCAAACTGTTCTCCCGCGAGTCCGGTGACGAAGCGCCCGCCGCGGACCTGGCCGCGCGCCTCGAGCCGCTGGAAGACCCGCAACAGATCGCGCCACGGCGGCAGCCATTCGGCTTCGCGTTCGAGCAGGCGCCAGAACACTACGCCATAGCGGCGCAGCAGGGTCATCGCAATGTGTTCGAGTATCTCGGGTGCGAGCGTTGCGCGCCGTCCATTGGCTGCGACCGCGGGTTTGCCGTTGTTTTCGCTACTCTCTTCATCGTCGTTGCCGGCGTTCGTTTTTGCCGGCCGTCTGATGAGCGCCCAACGGCCGGCGTCGTCCATTCCTCCGATCAATGCGCTCGACCTGACACGGCGGCTGCTCGAATAAGCACTGCGCCTGGCGACGGGTTTCAACAACGCCCGCAAGCCGGCGAAACTGTCCGAATTCACGAGACCCGCTGCGACCAGTTCGCCCAGCGCGCTCTCCAGTTCCATGCGCAAACCGCTTACTTCGGCCAGCAATTCGTCGAAGAACATCGCGCCATGTTGCGATAAGGTATCGTGGACGTGCTGTGCGCGAGCCGATAGCGCTGGTTGTTTCGACGGGTCGATCAGTGCGCTCCATACGCGCACCTGAGCGCGCGGCAAAAGCACGATCGGCGTGCTGCGCACCGGCCCCACGGCACTCCGTGCCCGTTCGGTCAGGCGGGTCCACACGATCTTGCCGGCACGGCATAGTTCGTCGAGCGAAGTGTTCGCGTACGCCTTCACGCGTGCTGGCAGAATATCTTCTTCCCATGCGCCCGCCGCGGCCTGAAAACCCTCCATCTGGTCGAGTACGGCGGCTAACGCGTCGCGTCCCTCGCCGCGGGTGTCCGGCGTCAAATGCTGCCATTCGAACAGAAAGCGCATGAAGTCGTGCCGTTCCACCGGCTCGATTTCGCGTCGCAAGCGTTTCACCGTGTAGCGGTGTATCCGCGCAAGCAAATGACGCTCGCACCATTCTTCTTCGGTTGCGCCCGGCGAGAAGCGGCCGCGCATCACATAGCCTTCCGCTTCGAGACGCGTCAGCGTGTGTTTGACCGATGCCGCTGGCAACTTCAACGCCTGCGCGATGGCGTGCACCGGCAACGGGCCGAAGCCGGTCAGCCGGGCGCGCAGCACGTCGAGCAGTGCGTCGTCCGCGCTCCAGGTGTCGGTGTAGCCCTTCGGTGCGGTGAGCGGCGGTTCAAACGGGGCGTCAGGATAGAGCGCCTGGAAACAGGTCAGGCGCTCGGCGGGCAGCCACAGCGTGTCGTTAGCGGTGATCCGCAGGCGGGTCGCGCGGCCGGATTCGGCAAGCGAGGCAAGCCATGCCGCCCAGCCTTCGGTGTGGCTCGCTTCGGCCTCGGTGATACAGGCGAGGCCTGTCAGCGCTTCGTGCATCTCGTCGGCGGTGCGCGCCTGTGGCCATGCTTCATCACGCACGCTGTCGATTGCGTCGGCGTCGAGTGCGCCGAGGTCGTCGGCGCTGGACGGATCCGTCCAGCGGCGGTTCTGCACGGCCTGCGTGCGGCGCTCCTCGATGGGTGCGTCGTCGAGATAGGCGTAGGGCTTGGCGTTGAGGATTTCTGCGGCAAGCGGCGAGGGCGCCGGCAAATCGCGGGCGACCAGTTGCACGTCGCCCTGTTCGATGCGGCGCAGCAACGCTATCCAGCGTTCGCTGTCCATCGCGTCGTGCAGGCAGTCGTCGACGGTTTGGTCCACTAATGGATGATGCGGCAGTTCGCGCTCGCCGACGATGTTCTCCAGACATGCGGCCTGCTCCGGAAACACGCTCGCCAGCAGATCTTCGCTACGCATGCGCTGCAATTGCGGCGGGGTTTTGCGCCCGCCGGTATAACGCGGCAAGCCGAGCGAGGTGGTCGCGTTCCAGCGCCAGCGCACGCCGAAGAGCGGTGCGTCGAGCAGCGCCTGGATCAGCAGATGCTCGGCGCTGTTCGAATGGAGGTATCGCCAGACTTCGTCGAGGACGAAGGAGTGGCTGCCGGTCAGCGAGAGCACGATCGCGTCTTCGGTGGCGGCGGCTTGCAGTTCGAAGTTGAAGGTCCGGCAAAAACGCTTGCGTAGCGCGAGGCCCCACGCGCGGTTCACGCGGCTGCCGAACGGCGCATGGATCACGAGCTGCGTGCCGCCGGATTCGTCGAAGAAACGCTCCATGACGAGCGTGTTTTGCGTCGGCAGCACGCTGAGCGCGGCGCGTGCGCGCGCGAGATAGTCGACGATCTGGCGCGCGGCGGCTTCGTCGAGACCGAGAACGGCGATGAGCCAGTCGATTGCGCGTTGCAGCCGCGTGGTCATGACTTCGGTGTTGGACTCGGCTTCGCTCCCATCGAGCAGCCGCCCGATCTGCTCACGCAAGCGCGCGACGCCGAACGACAGTTCATCGCTGCGCCCTGGCGCCTCGCCGAGCCAGAATGGAATATTCGGCGGTTGCCCTTGCGCGTCCTCGACCCGCACGCGGCCGCTTTCGATCCGCAGAATCCGGTACGACGCATTGCCGAGTTGAAACACATCGCCGGCAAGACTTTCGACGGCGAAATCTTCATTGACGGTGCCGATATTGATCGCCTGCGGTTCGAGTACGACTGCGTAGTCGGCATTCTCGGGAATCGTGCCGCCCGACGTGACGGCGACCAGTTTGCCGCCGCGCCGGCCGCGCAAGGTGCCGCTCACCACGTCGCGATGAATATAGGCGCCACGCGGGCCGTTGCGGCTCGTATAGCCAACGGCCAGCATGTGCAGCACGGCGTCGTATTGCTCGCGTTCCAGGCCGGCGTAAGGGGCCGCGCGCCGCATCATTTCGAACAGCGCGTCTTCGCTCCATTCGGCGCTCGATACCTCGGCGACGATCTGTTGTGCCAGCACATCCAGCGGCGCGCGCGGAATCCGCAGGGCGTCGAGTTCGCCACGCCGCACGCAATCGAGCAGCGCCGCGCATTCGATCAGATCGTCGCGCGAAGCCGGAAAGAGCCGGCCCTTCGGCATGCCGCCGACATGGTGGCCCGAGCGCCCCACGCGTTGCAGGAACGGCGCGATCGCGCGTGGCGAACCCATCTGGCAGACCAGATCGACGTCGCCGATATCGATGCCAAGTTCCAGCGAAGCGGTCGCGATCAGCACCCGCAATTCGCCGCGTTTCAGGCGCTGTTCGGCATCGAAGCGATATTCCTTGGCGAGACTGCCGTGATGCGCGGCGACCGCGTCTTTGCCGAGTCGCTCGGTCAGATGACGCGCGGCGCGCTCGACCATGCGGCGCGTGTTGACGAAAACCAGCGTGGTGCGATGCATCGCCACGAGTTCGGCGAGGCGGTCGTAGACGCGTTCCCACACTTCGTTTGGCATCACCGCTTCGAGCGGCACAGGTGGAATCTCCAGCGCGAGATCGCGCTCGCGGATGTGACCCACGTCGACAATCGCGCAGTCCGCGGGAATCTCGCTGTCGATGCCCGCGCCGCCCACTAGGAAGCGCGCCACCGCGCTAACCGGTTTTTGCGTCGCCGACAGGCCGATCCGCGGCAGGCGCCGCTGACACAACGCGTCGAGCCGTTCGAGGCTGAGCGCCAGATGACTGCCGCGCTTGCTGCCGGCAAGCGCATGAATTTCATCGACGATCACCGTCCGCACCGTCGACAGCATGCGTCGGCCGGAATCCGAGCCAAGCAGGACGTACAGCGATTCCGGCGTGGTCACGAGAATATGCGGCGCGCGTTTTCTCAGCGCGTTGCGCTCCTGTTGCGTGGTGTCGCCGGTACGCACGGCGGTGCGGATGTCGAGCGGCGGCAGGCCGCGCGCGTCGAGTTCCGCGGCGATGCCTTGCAACGGCACTTGCAGATTGATGCGGATGTCGTTGGAGAGCGCTTTCAGTGGCGAGACGTAGACCACGAGCGTTTCATCGGGCAAGGCGCCGCCGTTGGCAAGGCCTTGCTGGACGAGTTCGTCGAGCGCGGACAGGAACGCTGTGAGGGTCTTGCCCGAGCCGGTGGGGGCGGCGACCAGGGTCGAGCGCCCGCTGCGAATCTGTGGCCAGGCGGCAGCCTGGGCGTCGGTGGGGGCGGGGAAGGTCTTCAGGAACCAGCCGGCGACCGCGGGATGAAAGTCATCCAGCGCGCTGGACCTGGCGGGGCCTGAAGCGGGGTTCCGGGCGCGGCCGGAAGACGCTGCGCCAGATGCCGAGCGCACTACCGGATCGAAGTCCGAAGAATCAGCGGGCGCACCTGAGGCGGTGGCGGATGTCGAGGCCGAAGTCATGCTGGCATAGATGGGGACGCGGCGTGCCATATCCAGAGGGCGGCAGGGGCCGGCCTGTTTTTTGACGATCAGCGACCAGTCTGGCAGGTTTTTAGTGGCCTTGCCGATGTCTGGGCGGCGGTTGTCGCGTGGAATACGGCGGCAATCGCTGCAGGTGCCGACGCACCGCACCCGCGCCGCGCCGCACAGCACGGCGCAAAACTACCAGACCCAGCGTACGCCTGCGTCGCCCGTCACTGTTCTCTGGTGCGCGCCACCAAGATTCGTCACCCAGCCGAGCGTCGCGAACACGCTGCCTGACGTGCTGAATTTACCGACCACGCCCGCGCCGAGTTGCGCCGCAGTTTGCCCGACGGTGCCCGGGATGACGGTCCCGCCGCCGAAGGTGACTTTGTCGTCAGAGCCGAATTCGCGTAGGAAACTAACGCGCAGATACGGCTGCCAGGCGATCGCGGAGACATCGAACTGGCCTTGCAGGCGCGCTCCGATTCGTCCGACAAAAGTATTGCCGCTGTTGAAGCCGACGCTCGATACGCCATCGTTGAAATCGGACAGCGCGAGGTGCTGCCACACGAGTTGCGCTTGCGGTTCGAGCGTGAGTCCGGCGCCGAGCGGAATCGGCAGACCGCCTTCGAGCGAGCCGGTCGCCGCGTTGCCGTGCGTCGTCGTGGTGAGCCCGTCGCGCGAGACCGGATCGACGGTTAATGAACTTCCCATCAGCACGGCGTCCGTGTACCAGCCGCTCGGCCCGATATGCGTCCAGTAGCCGCCGAGGCTGTATGCATTGATCGCCAGATGGCCTGCCGCGAGATTGGGCATGCCGAGCGCGAAGCCGTCGACGTCGCCGGTGGCCCGCGCGAAACCGACGAATAAACCGTAGTGATTGCGCTGGCCGCTCGCGCTGCGATCCGCGTAAAGATCCTGCCCTGCCTGAATGCCGTACACGGAGCCGTCGAATTGCGGACTTGCTGCGCCGTTCTGGCTCAGCACGCTATGGCCGCCCCACACACGCCCCCAGGCGGCAGGCAGGCTGCCGCTTTCGTTCAACAAGGCCTGATCGCCTTGACGGTCATGAAACGTATCGATCTGCATCAGGCCGAGTTCACGCGCGACGCCGGCCGCCGCGGCGTAGACCGGCACCTCGACGCGATATAGCGGCGTGTCGGTCGAGCCGGCAGGCGGCAAGGGCGGCGTGTCCTCGGCCGCAACCGGCACGCCGGTCTCGACAATGGGCGGCTCGCCAGGGGCGCCCGGCGTTGTTGCGGGCGGCAGCGGCGCAACCGTATTGCGCAAGTACCAGTTGTCGGTCGTGCCGCTGCTCACACCGCCTTTGGCGAGATAGTAGGAATACGCACCGGCCTTCACGGGTTCGGCCAGCGTAAAGGCGCTCAAGGCGGTGGTGGCGCCATTGGTCGCCTGAATCACCTGAATGCCGTCCGCTACCGTTTCTGCGCCCTGACCGCCAACGTTCGTGACCTGCAGGTGTGTCGAACCAATGGCTGTTCCGCCGTTCAGCACGAGGCGGTCGGACGCCGCGCCGTCACCGGCGACGACAGTGTTCAGGCCGATGGTGCCATTCTGGCCGGTGTAGTTGCCCGTCACGTTCAGGCGGTTGCCCACACCGCCGGCGGCAGGGCCGCCGATCTGCACGAGTCCGGCATTCACCAGCGAGCCGTTGATCGAGAACGCGCCGTTGCCTTCGCCGGCAAACGGCGGCAATGCATTCGCCACTGCGAGCGTGCCGTTGTTCGTGACCGCGCCCGTCACGCTGCCATAGCCGCCGAGCGTCGCGCCTGAGGCCACCGTGGTGGCGCCGCCGCCCGTCAATGCAGCATTGGCATGGGCGGCATCGCCGATCGCGAGGGCGCCCGCCGCGACCGTGGTTGCGCCACGATAGGTGCTCACGCCGGTCATCAGCAAGCTGCCGTTGCCGGCTTTCGTCAACGCGCCGGTGCCGCTAATCGATCCCGTGTAGGTGCCCGCGTTGTCCTGGGCAAACAGCACGAGTCCATTGTCGGTGACGTTGGCGGGCAGGTTCTGCGCGTTCGCCTGCAAGGTCGCGCCGCTATCGACGAGCGCCGTTGCGCTCGTGCCTAATGTGCCGGTGAGATCGAGCGTGCCGGTCTGCACATGCGCGAGCGTGAAGGTCCCACTGCCGGTCCAATTCCACAACGTGCCTTGCATCAGCAAGGTCTGAAAGTTGGTAAACGCATTCGACGCCGTACCCGAGCCTTGCAGGGTCACCGTATTCGATCCTGCGCCGCCATCGGCCGCGCCGTTGATTACCGAACCAGTTTGCAGAATCAGGGAATTGTTGCCGTTGCCCATCGTGATGGCCGTGCCGATGCCGCTCTGCACGAGCCCGGCATTGATGATGGTGCTGTTGCCGTTGAGCGTGCGGATGCCGGAGCCGTTCTGACTGATGATGCTGCCGCCCGCGAGGTTCTGGATCGTCGCCACGAAGCTTGATCCCGCCGTGTTGGAAAACACCGCATCCGAACTGCTGCCGCTCGCGCTGATCGTGCCGCTGTTGATCAGCTGGTCGTTATTGCCCTGCATATAAGCGGTTGGACTGGCCGAACCCGTGGTGGTCAACGTGCCGCTGTTGTTGATGGTGCCGCTGCCGCCGAGGATCGATGCCGCGCGCGCGTTGCTGCCCGAGGTCGTCACGCTGCCGCTGTTGATCAACGTGTTGTTCAACTGGCCGACGTTTGTTTGTCCCCACGCGGCCGTCATGCCGTAAGCGGTGGGGCCGCTGGTGGTGATCGAGCCGCGATTGATCAGCGTGTTGCCGCTGCCGTTGGCGGCCATGCCGTCGTTGAAGGCGCCGCTCGTGGTGATGACCGCGCCGCTCGCGTTGATGATCTGATTGCCGTTGCCCACGCCGAGCAACACCGCGCCGCGCACGGTGCCCGTACCGCCACCGCCCGTCAGTGACAAGTTGGCGCTGCTATTGATCGTGCTATTGGTGTCGACGCTGAAGACAACGGCATTGGCGCTGCGCACGAAGCTGCCCGAGGCGGAGCTGTCGGCATTGATCGTCACACCGGTGCTGCCGGTTTGCGCAACGACGGCGGCGAGGCCGCTGCCCGTGCAGGTGACGGTGGTATTGCTCGGCGGCGCGGTATTGCTGCACGCGGCCATCGCGGAAGGAGTGAATGCTTTTGAGAGCAGCACGACGCCGCCGAGGCCGATTCCAAAAGTTTTCTTCTTCATATGCACGGTCCTTGGTAAAGGCACTGCACCATACGAGCGGAATGGTCTGACTTATACACGCCTTACTTGAACTTTCCAAATGGCCCCGGCATGACATTACGAATATGTCGCGCATCGACGGCGCCTGGCGGAGACCCGGATAGCGTCTCGCTTCTGCTTGGCGATGGCGTTTTTTCCGGACCTGTATGGGCCGAAAAAAGAGCTGTGGTAACGACTGCACGAACCGTAAGTGATTTGAAACATCCGTCCGCCGGATGGCTGCCCACGACTCGCGCCGGGTTCTGCCGAAATTTGCCAGGTGCAGTACTCTGTATGGCTCACCGACCCACGAATCCACGATGGAGTTTCGACGATGCGATACAACCAGTTAGGCCGTACCGGTGTGTTTGTTTCAGAGCTATGCCTGGGCACGATGACCTTCGGCGGTGGCGACGGTATCTGGAAGCAGATCGGCGATCTGCAGCAAGGCGACGCGGAGCGGCTGGTCGGCCGGGCGCTCGATGCGGGCATCAATTTCATCGATACGGCCGACGTCTATGCCGACGGCCTGTCCGAGCAGATTACGGGCCAGGCGTTGAAGAACCTGCAGGTGCCGCGCGACAAGATCGTGGTCGCGACCAAGGTATTCGGCCAGACGGCAGCGTATCCGAACGCGCGTGGGGCCTCGCGTTATCACATCATCGACGGGGTCAAGGCGAGCCTGAAGCGCCTGCAACTCGATCACATCGATCTGTATCAGATCCACGGTTTCGATCCGGCCACGCCCATCGAAGAAACCGTGCGCGCGCTCGATACGCTGGTTCAGCATGGTCACGTGCGCTATGTCGGCGTGTCGAACTGGGCCGCGTGGCAGATCGTGAAGGCGCTGGGTATTGCGGAGCGCCTCGGCCTCGCGCGCTTTGAAACGCTGCAGGCCTATTACACGCTGGCGGGCCGCGACCTCGAACGCGAACTCGTGCCGATGCTGCACAGCGAAGGGCTTGGACTGATGGTGTGGAGTCCGCTCGCCGGCGGCTTGCTGAGCGGCAAATATGGGCGCGAGCAGCAGGGCGAAGCGGGCAGCCGTCGCACGACGTTCGATTTTCCGCCGGTCAATCGCGAGCGCGCCTATGACTGTATCGACGTGATGCGAGATATCGCGGAGACGAAGAAAGTGTCGGTGGCGCAGATCGCGCTCGCGTGGTTGCTGCATCAACGCGTGGTGACCTCCGTGATCGTCGGGGCGAAGAAAGTCGAGCAACTCGACGACAACGTCGCCGCCACCGGCGTCACGCTGACCGCCGACGAGCTTGCGAAGCTCGATCAGGTCAGCACGCTGCCGGCCGAGTATCCAGGCTGGATGCTGGAACGCCAGGGTGAAGTGCGCCGCAAACAGCTTGAAGAGGCGCGTCACCCGGCGTAAGGCCAAGTGCAAGGCGCGGCATGCGCCGCTCCGGTTGCACGCCGGAGGAGCCGTGGGTGCAGGGTGTAGCGGCGTGCCTTCACCTCGCTACACCGCGCGCCTCACGCTGCCGGCTTGCTGTCCGCCTGATACGCGGCAACGGCGTCCATTGTGCGTGCCGAGTACACCATGGCGGCGCCCGCGTTCACGGCGACCGCCACGCCGAGCGCTTCAGCAATCTCTTCACGTGTCGCGCCGTGTTTCAGCGCTTCGGCCGTGTGCACGGTGATACAGCCGTCGCATCGCACGGTCACCGCGACCGCGAGCGAAATCAGCTCGCGCGTTTTCGCGCCGAGAAGATCGGCCTTCTGGCCCGCGCTCGACATCGTTTGATAGGCCTTCACGGTATCCGGCGACAGTTTGGCGATCTCGCCGATGCGGCCGAACAGTTCCTTGCGGTAATCGATCCAGTTCAACATGACAGGGCTCCTTTGTTTGCGACGCACCAGCGGGTGCCGGTGTCGTTAGACAAAGTATTGCGCTGTGCCGCGATATCCTGAATACTCGATTCGCTCAATTTTTAGCGCAATCGTCTCATGGATACGCTCAGCCGACTGATCGACCTCGCCCGGCCCCAAGCTAGCCTGGATCTGCGTTGCCTGCTCACGGGCGGCTTCGACATCGATCACGCGCCAATGGAGGCGGGCATCGCACCGTTCCATCTGGTGCTCGACGGGGCATGCGTGGTCGAGACGGCGGGTGGCGCGCAGGTGGCGCTTCAGGCGGGGGATTTCGTGCTGTTCCCGCGTGGCGCCGCGCATCGGGTGCGCGACATCGGGCGGACGGCTGCCACCGCATCGATGACATTGACTCATGACGGCATGCTGCCGTTACGCCGCAATGATGGTCGCGACGCCGGCGCCGATCTCGATCTTCTCTGCGGCCGGTTCATCTACGCGCCCGGATCTTCCGCGTTGCTGCTCGACGCGCTGCCGGACCCGTTTCATGTGTCGCTCGCTGGTGTGCAGACGCTCGGCGCGTTGCAGACGGTGATTGCACTCATGCGAGCCGAAGCCGAGCGGCGTCAGCCCGGCGCGCTCGCGATCGTCACCGCATTGAGTCACGCACTCTTTGCGATGGCCTTGCGCGTGCATGGCGAACAGAATGCATCGGGTTCCGGCGTGCTGGCGCTGCTCGCCGATGCGCGTCTGGGTGCGTCCGTACAGTGCATGCTGAGCGCCCCCGAACGGCCGTGGACGATCGCTGAGCTCGGTGATCGCGCGGCGATGTCCCGCGCGACTTACACGCGCCACTTCAACGAACGCGCGGGCATGACGGTGATGGACTTCCTCACGCGGATCCGCATGACGATCGCGTGCGATTTGCTGCGGCGCACGCAGCGCAGCGCCGCGGAGATCGGCGAGGCAGTGGGGTATCAATCGGAAGCCGCCTTCGGCAAGGCGTTTCAGCAGAGCGTCGGTGTGACGCCGGGACGTTACCGGCGTCAGCCGCAAGAGAACGGTCGGCGATCCGGCTAGGCTTTGTCGGGTCTGCCGAACCAGCGCTTCTCGATCTTCGACATGATCAAGGTCACCAGCAGGGCGCAGACCGTGCCGAGCGTCACTTCGCCGAGGCGCAGCAGGGCCCGGTCCCAGGGCGAACCCATGCCCGGCACCAGCAGCATGATGGTCGCGGTAATGCCGCCCAGGCGAGCCGCGCTGCCGACGTTCACCACCCAGCAAATCACGATGGCCACGGCCACCGTGGCCGCGTAAGCCGCGAGATTGTCGCCGCCGGACATGGCGCCGGCGAGGCCGCAAATGGCGCCGACCATCGCGCCGATGAACTGATCGCGCGAGAGATTGCGGGTGTCGATATAACTGTGCTGGCTGACCGCGATCGCCGTAATCGCGGCCCAGAAGGCTTGCTCGGTATGCAACCAGCGGCCGATCACGAAAGCGAGGCTTGCGCCGGCCACCGCCTGCGCGGCCATCACGCAGCCTTCGGCCAGCCGGTCGCCGAGCGGCAGCGCTTTGAGAAAAGCGAACAGGGCGTTGGCGGCGCTCGTTCGCGCTGCGCGTCTTGATTCGTCGGGAATGGTCATCGAAGGGGCGGAGCCTGTTGCGGCATGAGGGAGTCGTATTCTAGCGACTCCAATTTACGATCGACCAGATCCGCACTGGCCTGCACGAACGGACACCGGCCCGGGCCGCTTACTTTTCGCTGCTGCGCAGCCGGTGATACCAGTTCATCAGCGGCGTGGCCGACACACCGTGAATCACGACCGAGGCCGCGACGACCGCTAGCGCGAGCGGCACCAATGGCACGACATCGGATGCCGCGCCGTGTTCGAGCGCGTACGCCAGGTAGTAAAACGAACCGATACCGCGAATGCCGAACCAGCTCATCAAACGCCGCTGCGCGGGCGTCGCGCTCGACCCCAGCAGTGACAACTCCACCGACGCCGGCCGCACGAGCACGAACAGGGCAACCGTGAGCGCAACTGTCTGCCAGGTGAAGAGCGGAACTTGCAGCGTGGCAAGTACATTGCCCACCATCGCCATCACTGCCACTTCGGCGATGCGTTCGAGTTCGATCGTGAAACCCATCACCGATTCGGTCATATATGCGTGCGCTTTATCCGGGTTTGCCGCGGTCGCGTCGACATCCTCGGAGTCAACCGTGCCGATTGCTTTGCGAGCCGACATGCCGCCGCTTGCGCGATGCTCGACGCGGCGCATCGCGACGCCCGCGGCGAAGACCGCCAGAAAGCCATACGTGTGCAGGAGTTGCGCGGCGCCGAACGAGAGTTCGATCAGGCCCAACGCGAAAAAACCTTCGAGACCGAGCGCCTGCGCATGGCGCGTACGCAACCAGGCGACCGCATGCGTCGTGGCCCAGCCGAGCAGGCCGCCGATCGCGATTGCGCCGGCTACGCCCCATACGATGCTGCCCGCGAGCCCGACAGTCAGCACGTCGCCGACTCGAGCGGCGGGGGCCGCGCATATCGCAAGGCCGAGCATGGCGAACGGGAGCGCAATGCCGTCGTTCAGGCCGCCTTCGCCGGAGAGCGCGAAGCGCAGCAGGTCGTGGTCGCCGGGATTGTGCACCTGGACGTCGTGGGCCAGCACCGGATCGGTGGGCGCGAGGATCGCCGCCAGCAGCAGGGACGGCCCCCAGCCAAGGTGCAGGACGTAGACGCCGAACAGCGCGAGCAGCGGGATGGTCGCCAGCATGGCGAGGAAGCCGAGGCGCAACGGCACGGTCCAGAGTTTCTCGAGTACGCCGAGCCGCAAGCGCAGGCCGATAGCGAACAGCGAGACGAGCAACGCGACTTCCGTGATGATTCGCAGCAGATGCGCGTCGGCGACCATATCGAGCCGCAACAGGTCCATGCCGGGTGGTCCGAGCGCATAGCCGATGACGAGGTAGAACATGGCGGCGCTAACGGGCAGCCGCCGCAGTGTCGTGGCTGCCACGCCCATGAAAACGAGCACGGCGCCGACGATCAGAAACCACAGTGTTTCGTGCATGGGCATCGCGTTAGAGGCGGCATGCGAACGATGCATGCGCAGCCGGATGAGGGCGCTTCGCGCCGACGCGCGTCAACGAACCCATCCCCCTCACGGCGCGCGCCCGAACGCTTCACGCAACTTGCGTTTGGCCTGCTGCAAGGTGTCGCGGCGTGCCTTCGGCAAATTCCTGCCGGCGCGATTGATATAGAAGTTCAGCATCGACATCGCCGATTGGAATGGTGTGCCCTTGCGGCGACGGCTATGTGTGGACGATTGCTTCAGCGATTTCGCAATCGCCTCAGCGCTGCCGGTTTTGAAAATATCGTGTTCGATGTCCATCGCATCGCTGGTTTCCATCACATGATGCGACCACTTTTTTGGACCCTTCGCGCTGCTTTGGCCGGCCGCTTTCGCGCGATGCGCGGCATGGGCCTGAGCGTGCCGCTGACGCGGCGGACGTCCCGACTTGCCGCGTGCGACCGGGCGTTTCGGCGAGGATTTCGGTTTACTGGCGGTTTTTCTGGTGGCCATGCCTTTTCTCCTTATCGCCTCATGCTCGCGATTCGCCGAAACGGTGGGGCGAATTACAGTTTCAGACCGCCGGCTTCGGGTGCATCCGACGACCCTGCCGGAATGTCGCCGACGCCCAGGTCGTCGCGCCGATCATAGGGATCGCGTCCCCAGTAAGGCTCGCTGCCGTAGTACTGGTGTACCGACGTGGCCCATGTCTGGTCCGCCATCGCAGGCCAGTGGTCCTTGTCGAATCCCGGTGCGTTTTTGACGCGCTCGGCGGTCATATCGAGCACGAAGCACTTCTGTTGTGTATCGAGCGTGAGGGCGCTCCACGGAATCGCCAGCAGTTTGTCGCCGATGCCGAGAAAGCCGCCGCTCGACAGCACCGCGTAGGCGATGCGGCCCGAGCCGACGTCGAGCATGATGTCCTTCACCTTGCCGATATCCTCGCCATCGTTGCTGACCACCTTGTTGCCGTCGAGCGTGGCCGCAGCCATGACGTCCGGGCCTGGACCGTCCGCTGTCGCGCTTCCTTTGCCGACAATGCGTGCGCCTTGGCCCTGCCGCGTGCCGCCTTGGGTCTGTGTCTGGTTGAGCATGGTGTTTCTCCTTACCGGTTTGATGTACGGAGAACTGAGCAACCGGCGTTCCTTCGTTTTTCAGCACCGCTGCGTATGCGATAGCGGGCTGGCGCGGACTTCGTTCGACGCATGAGGCCCACGGTGCGGCTAAACAGCACGTAAAGGATGCTGAGGCGTTTGAAATAATTTCGTCTGCATTGAACGAGACGAACTGAGAACGTGCAACGAAGCAGGCTGGAACGCTTTGCCGGTCATAAAGAGCGAATGTCTCGCGAGGTATAGCCCTTGCTGCGCCTTTCGCTAACAGCATGAGGACTTATGCGCGGTTCGAGCGGCAACGTCGAAGCCTGTACGGGGCGGCGCGGATTGAACAGCCTCGCGCTGCAAGCGGCGGACGCCGTCAATTTACTTAGGGAGTTTTCGATGAAACATTCAAAGGCATTGATCGTGTCGGCGCTCGTCGCGATGTCGGGTGTCGCTTTCGCGCAAGCGGGCGGCGGCAACGGTAATGGCGGCGCAGGCGGTGGCTCGGGCGACGCGCACGGCGCAGCCACTGCGGGGCCGACCGCGGGTGGCGAGCCGGCGTCGGGGGCAATGAGTGCAGGCGGCTCGAAAATGCACCATACGTCGAAGTCGAAAGCGAAGACAAAAAAGCCGATGAGCGATTCGACCAATACGCCGGGTGCGGATGCGAGCAGTGATACGAAAGGCCAGTGACGCAGGCGATGAATACCAACGATGGCAGATGAATTCGCGTTCGCATGATGCGGGCGTGGATTCACCTGACCGATAGGGAGAAAGTGCGATGAAACAGCTATCCAGACAAAGCGCAGGCAAACAGGTGTTGATGGTGGCGGTGGTGGTGTTATTGACCGCAGCGGCCGGCTGCAAACGTTCCGACAGCGACAGCGCGAATACATCTGGCGCCGCCAGTTCCGCTCTGGCCAGCAGCGGCGTAATGAACGGCAACGCCGCTACGGGCAGTACGGCGGATACGAGCAGCGGCGCGGCGGCGGCCGCCGCCGC
>NZ_JAQQCQ010000012.1:0-247023 GCF_046030355.1 Paraburkholderia caffeinilytica | reverse complement strand
TCAGCAAGATACAGATGTCGTGTTTTGAGGCTGATGCCATGCTCGGCGTTTCCGGTCTGATTGCGGGAGCTCGCCATGCGTGCAGCCGAACTGGTGACACTGAACATGCGCGAACTCGACCGTCTGAAGGTCATCCAGGCCATTGTCGACATGGGCCTCAAGCCTGGGCGAGCCGCCGAACGGCTGGGACTCAGCGTGCGCCAGGTCGAACGGCTGGTGATCCGCTATCGGGCTTCGGGTGCCGCCGGCTTCTCATGTTCCCTGCGCGCGCTTGCGACCTTGCACAGCGATGGCGCGTCGATAGCCGCCGAGATCAAGCCCGAACATTCTGTTCGCTTGCCAAGGGTATAGCGTTAAATAATAATGATTCACATCCTCATGAGCGCCCGCTTGTGCCGTGCCTGTGCCGTGCCATTCGCTGCCGCGCGGCAGAAGCGTCTAACGTGCTGCTTATCCGGTTTTGCCACGGCGCCCATCGGGGCCCTCGTCCCAATCAGCCCAAGTGAGCTGCATTAAGGAAAACCGCCATGCAACACTACGGCATGGAAAATGTCTGGCAACAGGGTGATTTCGTCACGCGGGGCATCGTGCTGGTGCTCTTCGTCATGTCCCTGCTGTCCTGGACCGTCATTGTCCTGAAGCTGTCGGACATCGCGCGAGTCAGGCGTATGACACGGGACGCCGAGCAACTGTTCTGGCATTCGGACAACTTCGAAGAAGGACTGGCGAAATTAGGCCAGCACGCGTCGCCTTCCGCCGGCAATCCATTCGTAGCACTCGCCGTAGCCGGTCAGGAAGCCGCCGACCATCATCATCGGACCCAGTCGCATCTGCATGAGCGCATGGACGTGTCGGACTGGATTGCGCGCTGTCTGGGCGACACCTTGGACGAAGCCGTTTCGAATTTACAGCGCGGGCTGGCGGTCCTCGCGTCGATCGGCAGTACAGCGCCCTTCGTCGGCCTGTTCGGCACGGTCTGGGGGATCTATCACGCCCTTCTCGCGATCGGGGCCGCGGGCCAGACGTCGGTCGATCAGGTTGCGGGACCTGTCGGCGAATCGCTGATCATGACCGCGTGTGGCCTGTTCGTCGCGATTCCAGCGGTGCTCGCCTATAACGCCCTGACCCGTGCCAATCGGGCCACGTTGACGAAGCTGAACCGTTTTGTGCATGGCCTGTACGCTTACTTCGTCACCGGCTCGCAGTTGTCATCCAGAACGCTGAAAGGCACGCTGTCCGCTCAGGACAGCGCAGCCGGGGTTCAGGCGGACGTCAGCGAACTTAAACTGCAATAAGCAAACTGCAATAGGCCCGTTTCCAACTCGATACAGCGAGCAGAATCGTTCGATTCCAAACGGCCGAACGCGGCGCCCCGGCATCGCGCTCAATGTGCGAAGGTGATGGGCGTGCCGCCGTGCGGGTGCTCAACGATACCCATCGGTATGCCGTAGATTTCCTCGAGCGTGTCGGCCCGCATCAATTCGGCGGACGAGCCACTCGCCAGCAACCGGCCGCCTTTAAGCGCAATCAAATCATCGCAGAAACGGCCCGCCATGTTGATGTCGTGCAGCACGACCACCACGCTCAAGCCCTGCTTTTCGCTCAGCGCGCGCACGAGGCTTAGCACTTCGATCTGGTGGGCAATATCGAGCGCGGAAATCGGTTCGTCGAGTAACAGGCAGTCACTGTCCTGGGCGACCAGCATCGCCAGCCAGACGCGCTGACGCTCCCCGCCCGAGAGACCGTCCACTGGACGATCCGCGAAACGCACGACGTCGGTCAACTCCATCGCTTCGCTCACCTTCGCGCTATCGCGCACGCCGAAACGGCCCAATGCGCCATGCCATGGGTAGCGGCCCAGCGAGACCAGTTCGCGCACTGTCATGCCATCCGCGGCCGGCGGTTGTTGCGGCAGATAGGCCACCTTGCGCGCGAGAGCGCGGTTGTCCCACTGCGCGAGCGGCGTGCCGGCAAAGCGCACGCTGCCCGTAGTCGGCCGCTGCTGGCGGGCCAGCAGTTTGAGCAGCGTGCTCTTGCCCGAGCCGTTATGGCCGATCAGCCCACACACGCGTTGCGCCGGCAGCGTCAGGCTCAGCGGATGCAACAAGGTGCGTCCGGCAACGGTGAACGACACGCCGTCGATCTCATACATGGGGCGCGCCGCGGTGCCGGTCCCGGTGGTATTAGCTAGTGAGTTCATGTCCGATGCGATACGTTCGTGGAAGATGGCCCGCGGCACTCATAGCGCCGCCTTGCCGCGCACCATCAGCCACATGAAGTACAGGCCGCCGAGCAGTGTCGCCAGCAGGCCGACTGGAATCTGGAAAGGAAACAGCAGGTTGCGGCCGAGCCAGTCGGCCAGCACCAGGATGAATGCGCCCAGCAGCGCGGCGCCGGCAAGCTGTGCGACGGCCCGCCTGAAACCGAGCATGCGGGCGAGGTGCGGCGCCATCAGGCCGATAAAGCTGAGCGGGCCGACCACGATCGTCGCCACGCCCGTCATCAAGGCGGCGAGCAGCAACAACGCGAGCCGGCTGAAACCGAGATTCACGCCGAGACTCAGGGCAACGGTTTCGCCGAGCGGCAAAATGTCGAGCCCGCGCACGAAAAGTGCGGTGACGGCCCCGAGCGCGGCCAGCGATACGCAGGCGATAACGGCGTCGTGCGTTGTCACGCCATAGGTCGAGCCCGCCATCCACGCGAGCAGGCCGCTCATCTGCGGGTTGTCGCTCGCGAGCAGCACGGTGACGAGCGCGCTGAACGCGGTGCCGAGCGTGATGCCGACCAGCAACATCCGTTCGGGCGCGAAGCCGTAGCGGCGTCCGAGCGCAAGCATCGCGAGCAGTGTCACGAAGGCGCCCGCCCCGGCCGCGCCGGTCTGGAGCACGCGGCCGGCCTCGGGCGTGACGAACAGGAGGGCGATCAGTCCGAGCGATGCGCCCGCCGAAATGCCGAGCACTTCGGGGCTCGCCATCGAATTGCCGGTCACGCGCTGCATGATCGCGCCGGCGACGCCCAGCAGCGCCCCCGCCGCCAGCGCGGCGAACACGCGCGGGCCGCGCCAATGCAGCATCGCGTCGAGATCGCCGCCCAGGCTCCAGTGCCAGCCGTCCGCCGTCGCGCCGAGCACAAGGCCGAGCACCACGGCAACCACGAGCAGGAAGGCGCCCAACGCGATCCACGCCGGAAGCCGCAGGCGGTTCTGATGCAGCTCGTGCGGGGACATATCGACGGTATCGGGCAGCGCAGGCAGTCGTGGCAGCAGCCAGAACAGGAACGGCGCGCCGACGAGCGACATCACCGCGCCGGTGGGCACACCCGACCACGCGCCGGAGAACATCTGCACGAGCTGGTCGGTGAGCCATAGCAGCGCGGCGCCGAAAAGCGGCGCCCACACAAGCCGCTGCCGGAAGCGGCGCGCGCCCGCCAGCCTGACGATCGTCGGTGCGAGCACGCCGAGAAAACCGATCACGCCGACCGACGCCACCACCGATGCGCCGAGAAATACCGCCAACGCCAGCGCCGTCACGCGCACGAAGCGCAACGACACGCCGAGGGCGCGTGCGCTGCCGTCCGCGAGCGACATCATCGTCAGCGGCCGCACCAGCGCCGCGGCAAGGCACGCACCGGCTGCGAAGCGCGGCAGCAGCGCACGCGGCGCATCCCAGTTGTTCTGGTTCAGCGACCCCGCGCCCCAGATGAACAGCGACTGCAGATCGTCATGATGAAACAGCGTCAGCACCGCATTGATCGAGCCGCAATAGAAGTTCACGATCAGACCGGCGAGAATCAGCGCGACGGCCGCGAGGCGCCGCCGCCAGGCGAGCGCCGTCACGATCAGCATGGCGAGCACGGCGCCCGCCAGCGCGACCCACTCCTGCCCGAAGAACAGCCACTGCGGCGCGAACAGCAACGCCAGCGAAAGCGCGAGCGACGCCCCGGCCGACACGCCGAGCGTGGTTGGTTCAGCCAGCGGATTGCGCAGCACCTGCTGAAAGATCGCGCCGGCCAGCGACAACTGCGCGCCGCCCAGCAAGCAGGTGACGAGGCGCGGCAGCACGCTTTCATGCACGACGATCTGGCGCATGTCGTGCAGATCGGGCGAAACCAGCGCCTGCCACCACAGATTCATCGGCAGCAGCGTGCCGAGCTGATGCAGCGACAGCAGCAGCGCACCGCAGGCCAACGCGCCGGCAAGCCAGGCCGGGTGCATGGAAAAACGGCGTGACGTGGCGCGCATCGCGATAGATTCAGCCACGTGCGCGTCCCCTCTGCCGATCGAGCGCGACCAGTCCGCGGGTGAGTTCCTGAGCAAACTGGACCGCGCACGAGGTCGAACCGTAGGCGAAGAATCCCGGCAACGGCAGGAAACGTTGCGCCTGCACGAACGGCAGGGATTGCCAGAGCACGCTGCGGCTCAGGTTGTGCAGCGCGATCTGATCGCGCATGCCGTGACTGATGTAGTACATCTGCGCGTTGCCCATGGCTGCCAGTCCTTCGATGCCCAGCAGCAGGTAGCCCGAATCGGTCGAGCCGTCCCATGCGTTGCGCACGCCGAGCCGGTCCATCACGTCCTGCATCATGCTGTTCGGCCCATAGAGATAAAGATGCCGGCCGTCGTCGTACAGGTCGACGATCAGCAGCGGCGGCACCGCGCCGAGCGTGGACACGGTGGTGGCGCAGGCGGCCAGTTGCGCGTCGACCTCGGCCAGATGCGTGCGCGCCGCCGCTTCGCGGCCGAGCACCCTGCCGACGCGCTGGGTCTCGGCGACCGCGCGCGCGAAGGGTTTGCCGCGCCGTGCGTTGTAGATGTCGAGCGTGAGCGTCGGCGCAATGCTGGAGAGATTCGCGTCGAGGCCGCTCTGATTGGCGTCGATGACGATCAGGTCGGGCTTGATCCGCTGCAGCAGTTCGAGATTCGGCTCGCTGTGCATGCCGAGTTCGAGGACGCCGGCCGGCATCGCGGGAAGCGCGCCGCTCGACGGATAATCCGCCCGCTCGGCGATGCCGATTGGCACGATGCCAAGCGAGACGAGGATCTGCGCACCCGCCCAGCTGAGCGAAACGATGCGCGGCGCGCGGCCCGTCACGCCCTCGCCTGCCAATGCACCGACTGGCGAAGCGAGCGCGGACGCAAGCGGCACCGCGGCTCCAACGCGCAACGTACCGAGCGCACCGAGCGCACCCAGCGCATTCAGGCAGCGGCGGCGCCCCGGATTGGCGGGGCGAGCCGTGTGAGTCATGAGAAGCGGCCTCTCTTCGGAACGCGCGGCGTGCGCCGCGCGCCCGTCATCCGGCGTGGACCTGCGCTGTGCCATGTGTGCGTGCGTATTCGTGCTGCAAATCAGTTCCCTTACCCTCTTCGACAAGCTGGCCGTAATCGAGCTTCACATAGCGGTCGGCCAGGTGGAAGTAGCGATCGTCGTGCGTAATCACGAGGACCGTCTTGCCTTTCGCGCGCAGCTCCGGCAGAAGACGCCGGTAGAACGCTTCCTTGAACACCGGGTCCTGGTCCGCTGCCCACTCGTCGAACACGTAGAACGGGCGGTCTTCCAGATAGGTGACGAGCAAGGCGAGCCGCTTTCGTTGCCCCTGAGACAGTTCGGTCGTCGAAAACACGCCGTTTTCGATCTTGACCTTGTGATCGAGATGCAGGGCTTCGAGCAGCGCCAACGCCCGGCTGTCGAGCCCGTCCAGCTTCATGCCGAGCAGCGTGTCGAACAGGAAGAAATCGTTGAACACCACCGAGAAATGCTGCCGGTAAATGTCGCGCTCGGCTTCGTTGACCGGCTTGCCGTTCAGCAGAATACGCCCGCCTTCCGGCGCGTAGAGGCCGACCAGCATCTTGGCGAGCGTAGTCTTGCCGCTGCCGTTGCCGCCGATCAGATAGACGAGTTCGCCTGGCTTGAACGTGAGGTCGATCGGCCCCAGCGTGAACACTTCGTCCTCCTTCTCGCGGTAGTAGCGGTGCGTGACGTGCTCGAGCACGATACTGTCGAACGACGTGGCCTGCGGCGCGGGCAACGTATTCTCGGCCGGCAGATCGGCGTTGATCTGATTGATGCGTTCGATCGCGACCTTCGCCGAACTGATGGTGGGCAGCGCCGAAAGAAGTCCCTCGATCGGCATGATCATGTATAGAAAGATCATCGCGTAGCCCGACATCACGTGGCCGGACACCGGATACAGCCGCGCCAGCACGAACAGCACGCAGCCAATGAACGCAAAGAAGATGAAGCTGCCCCAACTGGCCGCGGCGGCGTACAGCACATAGCCGCGCGTGCGTTGCACCCGCACGGCTTCGACGTTGGTCGCGAGCGTATCGTCGATGAACGCCTGCTTGCGTTCGCGATGCAGTTTCAGCTCCTTCGCGCCGTCGAAGAGCGCGCGGAAATGTTTGACGAGATCGTCCTCGCGCCGGCGCGAACTGCGCAGATGAAACACCGCGCGGCTATTGGCGAGATGAAATCCGAGCGACCCGATGAACACCGTAACAACCGCGAACAGCAGGATCTGCCAGGACAGATACCCCAGATAGGCGAGACAGCCGGCAATGACGGCGCCCTGCATCGCAAGATTCGGCAGGCTCACGAAGAAGACCACGATGGTATCGAGATCGTCCGTCAGCACGGACAGCGCGCGGGAAGCGCCCTGCTTTTCGAGGTTCTGATACGACGCATCGCCGATGCGGCGGAGTGTGTCCATGCGCAGCGTGGCCTTGGCGCGCTGGCCAAGCTGCATGAAGAGCGTCGACGACAGCGCGCGCGTGATCAGCACGAGCACGCTCAAGCCGAGAAATTTCAGGCCGATCTCACCCAGTCTTGCCTGGGACGCACCGAGCGCCTGATTGATCAGCGCGACCAGCCCTGCGCTGCTCAAGCCGCTGATGATGCTGGTGATGATCGCGACCAGCAAGGTCTGACGCGAATGACGGATCAGATACAGAATTAGCGACATACGCCCTCTTTCGTGTCGATACCGGCTTATGCGGCATGCCCGGCCGCATAAGCTGGCCGGGCATGCCGGTATCGATCTATTTGCCTATTTGTATTGTGGGGGCCACGCGTCTTACCACTGATAAGTCGCACGGCCGAGTACGCTGCGCCGCAGGCCATACGCGCAATAATTGGTCGACTGGCAATTGACGTACACGCGGTCGAACAGATTTTGCACGTTGACGGAGAAGCGCCAGCGCTCGATATCGTAATGGATAGCGGCGTCGAATAAGGTCGTCGACGGCATTTTCACGTCGTTCGCCTGGTCCCCGTACTGCGGGCCAATGTAGCGCACACCGCCGCCGATCCCGAAGCCCTTCATCGGACCCTGCTGGAAGGTCTTGTCGAGCCACAGGCTCGCCATGTTGTGCGGCACGTTCTGCGCCTGATTGCCCGCAAAACCCTGATCGCTCTCGGTGATCTTGCCGTTCATATACGTATAAGCGGCCGTCAGGCTCAGGCCGGCGCCGAGATCCGCAACGCCCGACAATTCGATGCCCTGCACGCGCTGCGCGCCCGTCTGCACGACGAAGTTGCCCTCAGGATGATCGAAATCCGGCTCGGTGACGTTCTTTTGCAAGATGTTGTACACCGACAGCATCGCGAAGCTCTTCTGGCCGGGCGGCTGATATTTGATGCCCGCTTCGACGCTCTGCCCGGTGGTCGGCTTGAGCGCCGCGTTGTTGAAGGTGGTGCCGAGACCCGGCTGGAACGACGTCGCGTAGCTCACATACGGCGCGAAACCGTTGTCGAACAGATAGACGAGACCCGCACGATAGGTGAACCGGTTCGCGTCGTTGCTCTGGTCCGTCTGGCCCGCGATCCGGTCGAACTCGTCGGTGCTGGACCAGTCCTGGCGCACGCCGAATGTCGCGACCAGCTTGCCGAAACGGATCTGGTCCTGCGCGTACAGGCCGACCTGGTCGAGATGATGCTCCACGCTGTAGTCGACGCCGCCCAGCGTGATCGGTCCGCCGTAAACCGGGTTGTACAGATTGAGTGACGGCACCGAGGTCGCGTCATTCTCGGCCCAGCGGTCGATCGAATGCACGTAATCGACGCCAATAAGCGCCGTATGCTGCAATACGCCCGTTCTGAATTTGAACTGCGCCTGATTGTCGACTGTGAAGATATCGGCACTGGCCTTCGCGTCGAAGGCATAGCGGTCCATCGTGGCGAGATCGTCCTCGAGGCCGGCATTGCCGACCACGTCTTCATTCATATTGACGTGCGTGTAGCGCAGATTCTGGCGGACGGTCAGCCAATCGTTGAAACGGTGTTCGAATTCGTAGCCGATGGCCTCTTCGCTGCGGCGGATCTGGTTGAAATTGGGTTCGCCGTCAAACAGGTTGGTGCCGATCCTCGTACCCGTCGGCCCCGGATACAACGTGCCGATAGCCGGCAGATCCACCGTCGGGTTACTGCTGTTGCGATAGCTGAAATGCGACAGCAGCGTGAAGGTGGTGTCCGCCGACGGTTTCCACGTCAGCGCGGGCGCGATGTAAAAGCGTTTGTCGCGCTGAAAGTCGACCTGCGAGCCGTCCGTGCTCGCATCGCCCGTCAGGCGGTACAGCAGCGTGCCGTCCTGGGTGACGGGACCGCTGAGGTCGAAGCGGCCGCCCACGCTGCCGTAGCTCCCCGCGTCGAACGACACTTCGTGCAACGGCTCGTCGGTGGGCCGTTTGGTCACGAGGTTGATCATGCCGCCGGGAATGTTCTGCCCGTACAGCACGGAGGCCGGGCCACGCAGCACGTCGATGCGCTCGAGCGCGTAGGGATCCACCGCCGGCGCCAGCAGCGTGAAAAAGGTCTCGGTCGACAGACCGTCAACAAACGGAAACTGGTTCGGGAAGCCCCGGACCACGAAGTAATCGATCGTGGTGGCGAGGCCGCCGTATTCTTCACCGATCACCCCCGGCGTATAGCGCAACGCCTGGCCGACCGACTGCACCGCCTGAGCCTGCATCTGATCGGCGGTGATCACCGAGATCGACTGCGGCGTTTCGACGATCGGCGTGTCGGTCTTGCTGCCCGTTGCGCTGCGCTTTGCCACGTAGCCCTCCACGGGGCTCGTCGCCGTTTCAGGCTGACGCGCGCCGGTCACCATAACCGCCGGAAGCGACGTGTCGCCGGCCGGCGCCGTGACCTCGGCCGGCTGCTGGGTTTGCTGCGCAACCAGATCCGCGGCCGTGCCGGCGCGGTTTTGCGCGTAGGCCGCGCTCGCCATCATGCAAGCCGCGGCAATCGGCAGAACCCGTAGCGCGCCCGCATGTCCCCGCATTCCCCTTTTGCCGTTTCCAGGCCGGCAAACTTTCGAATTTTTCATCCCCAACTCTCGCTGTTGCAAAAAGATCATGACGGCATCCCGTGGATCGTCCGGATTTGCCGATTCCGTCGCGAAATCGTGACAAAATAAGAATCATTACCAATTCCGGACAGATGTTTCCGACACGGGGGCCGGACATGAGAAGGATAAAGGCGACCGCTTTGCGCTGTATCGCCAATCAATATCGCAAACAGGTCAGTTTTTAACCGTCTATCGATGAAATCCCCAAAAATAGAGAGCGTGAATCCCGTCTGGCGTCAGCGGTACACCATCGTCCCGACGCCGCAACTCGAGTCGGTGATCGCGCGGACCTGGACTTATGAAAACGGCTTTCGCGAGGTATGGCACGCCCATGAGGAAGCGCAGCTCATTTATGTCACACGCGGCGTGCTGCGCATTCTCACGCCCGCGGGCATCTGGACCTTGCCGCCGTTCCATGCAATGTGGCTGCCGGCGGCCACCACCCATGAGCTGCATGCCATCGGCGACGTCGTCGTGCGCACGGCTTACGTCGCACCGGACGCCGATGCCAATATGCAAGGCCGTTCACGCTGTCAGGTGCTTCATATCGGGGAGTTGCTCGACGCGCTCGTCAATGGCTTGACACCCGGCTCGCAGGAGGTGGGCGACGCGCGGCGGGCCGAACTGCTCACCGAGCTTTTTCTGCTGGAACTGGCGCGCGCGCCCGAGGTGACGAGCGGAACTTTGCCGCTTCCCGACGACCGCCGGCTGCGTTCGATCTGCGAGCAATTGCTGTCCTATCCCGAGAACAACGACACCATCGAGCGATGGGGCGAACGCGTCGGTGCGAGCCCCAGCACACTCGGGCGCCTGTTTCGCGACGAAACAGGGCTCAGCTTCGGCCAGTGGCGGCAGCAGTTGCGGCTCGTCGAGGCAGTGGCGCGGCTGGCGCTGGGCGTACCCGTGACGGTCATCGCAGAGGAACTCGGTTACCAGAGCGCCAGCGCCTTTATCGCGATGTTCAGGAAAACGCTGGGCACCACGCCGCAGCGATATCTGAATTCACGGACAGAGGCGGTGTCGTAACCGCCACCCGCGACTGCGCATCAGTGAACCCCGCTCCGCCCTCCCGTCAGCACGGTTTCCGTCAGGGGCCGCGAAGCCTCTAATGCCTGCGGCGTGAAGGGGAAACGCGACCATGCCTTGCGGGCGTAAGTGCGAATACCGGCGCGGTAATACGGCGACGCCGGATCGTCGGACACACCGGTGGTCAGCAGCGTATCGGCCTGCGGCCCGTCGGCGTCGAAGCTCACCACCTGCAAATAACTGTTGCCATGCGCGTCGCGATCGAGCGCGTAACCGTCGCGATCCAGCGGCTGCATCGCGCAGGCAACCGTGAAATACCCTTGCCGGTCGCAACCGCCGAAGAGCGGAATCCGGTCGGCGCCCTCGCCCACATGCAGCATGTCGCCGCGCGTTGCATCGAGTGCGAAACCGTTGCGTTGCAGCGCAAGCGTCGCCGCGCCGAGCGCATTGCCCAGCGCGCGCACCACCGCCGGGTTCGCCGTATCGAGACCGTCGGGCGTGGACAGCGGACGCGCTGCGTCGAACGGCACGGTGTTGTGCTGCACCTCCGGCACGCCTGACGCGCGATTCCAGAACTCGTCCCACAGATTCGCGCCGCGTGCGTTGGCGTTCGCGCTGCCATCCCAGCGCCGCAGCACCTCGCATGCGGGCCCGAGATCGACGGCTTGCGGTGTCGCCAGCGCTTTGGGATCGAGCGGATCGCGCGTCACGACGACCGTGGGCGCTGCGCCGCCTGCCGGGCATACCGCGCCGAGCACCGGTTTCAGAAAGAGCCGCGCGGACATCGAGCCGCTGGCAAGCACCGTCTGCTCCAGCGCATCGCGCGTGACGCCGCCCGGCGCGGCCATCAATTCCGCGGCAAGCGTATGGCCGAGCCGGGTCCGCAGCGACTGCGCCGTGCCGGTCTGTCCGGCGACCTGCGGGAAGCCGGTCAACGGCGCCTGCGGATTGGTCAGCCAGTAGCTGCCGTTGAAATTGCCGACGTAGTCGCGGCGCAGCAGACTCGGCATGGCGCCGGCCGGCAGGCGGCCCGCGCGCACCGCGCCCGGCAACGTGTCCGACGTCCACGCACAGGCCGCACGCGAGCCGTCGACGAACGGCACGCCGGGCATCCGCGCATGGGCGGCATGGCCCGCTGGCGTCGTGCAATCGGCGGCGCGCGCATCGGTCACGCCAGGCATCGCGCCGATGTCGGCGAACCAGACGTTTGGATCGTTACGCCCGATCGCGAATGTGTTCACCCACGGCATCGCCGCATAGCGCTTCTGGATCGCGATGAAGTCGTCGAGCGAACGGGCCTGGTCCCAACTCAGAAAATTGGAAAACGTCTGCGCGTTGTCGGCGTTCACGTCGAACAGCGCGAATGCCTGCGCGCCGCTCCAGCCCAGCGCGGGCGACAGCCGCGACAGATCGACGACCGGCCCGAAACGGGTGCGGTACAGCGTGCGTGTGGCGGGCGTGAGCGTACCGGTGTGCGGGTCGCGGACCTGGATCGTGACCGGCACGGCACGCATCGCTTCGTCGTGACCGTCATAGCGATAATGGGTCGGCGCGCCGGGCACCAGCGACAACTGAAAAATCCCGAAACGCCGCGCGCTCGATACCGTGTGCGTCCACGCCACGTCGCGGTTGAAACCGATCATCACCATCGGAATACCGAGGAACGACGCGCCTGCAACGTCGAGTTGCCCCGGAATCGTCAACTGCGTCTGATAGAGACGGTCCGGTCCTTGCCAGAACCAGTGAGGATTACCGAACAGAAGACTGCGTCCGTCATGCGTGGATGCCGCGCCGAACGCGAACGCATTGCTGCCGATTCCCGCATGCCCGCCGAGCGCGAACGGATCGACGCCCGACGGCGCGCGGATAGCGTCGGCGAGCGCGGCAGCCTCTTCGCTTACCTCGTTTGAAGGCACGCGCGCCGACGCATGCGGCGCGGCCTCCACTGCGGAAGCAGCGGGCGGCTGAGCGGTCGCGATCTGCTGCAGGAACGGCATCGTGCCGCCCGCAAGATTCGCCGCGACGAAGCGGCGATACAGATCGTCCGCGGAAATGTGCCTGACCCAAGGCTCGCGTGCGCACGCGGCGTGCGCGCCGGGGAAGCGGCCGGCTTTCAGGTCGTCGACGTAGTGGTTGTAGCCGTCCGCGTAACCGGCGACCAGCGACCGTTCGCGCGGCGGCTGGGCGTCGCGGAAATGCGCCATTGCCGCATCGTCGATGATCGAGCGAAAGAAAAAGTCCGCGTCGAGATTGCGCGGCTGGCCGAACGTCGCCGGCCCGGGTGGATGGCCGTCCGCGCCGAAATACGCGGAACGTTCGCCGCGCCATGTGACGAACGCGTCCGACAACGTGCACAGCACGTCTTGCGCCTGGGCATAGCCGACGCCGTAGCCGAGGCTGCCCCAATCGTCCGCTTCGATGTGCGGAACGCCGTCCGGGGTCCGCTGGATCTGCACGCGATACGGCGTGCCCGGCGATACCGCGGATGCCTCGTCAAGTTGCGGCGCGGACGTGCGGCACGCCGCCAGTCCCAGCAGCACGACCGTGCTGAGCGCGCCCGCGACCCGGCACGCGCGCTTCAGGTGATTCGAACCAGTCATCTCAGCCTTGAATCCTGTAAGGGGGAGGTATCGCCCACCGCGCTTACGCGGCCGTGTTGAGCGATTGATGCTCGAGATCGCGTCCGTCGCCCACGGCCACGACCTGGCCATAGTCGAGCTTGATATAGCGGTCTGCGAGCGAGAAATAACGGTCGTCGTGAGTGATCACGAGCACCGTCTTGCCCTGCGCCTTCAGATCGGGCAACAGGCGGCGATAGAACACGTCCTTGAAGGTCGGGTCCTGATCGGCGGCCCATTCGTCGAACACGTAGAACGGACGGTCTTCCAGATACGCGACCAGCAGCGCGAGCCGCTTGCGCTGCCCTTGCGACAGATCGGTCGTGGAGAATTTGCCGTCGCGGATCGTCACCTTGTGCTCCAGATGCAGCAGTTCGAGCAGTTGCTGCGCCTGCGCGTCGAGTCCGTCTATTTGCAAACCGTGCAATTCGTCGAACAGGAAGAAGTCGTTGAACACGACCGAAAAATGCTGGCGGTACACGTCGCGATCCACTTCGTTGACGGGCCGGCCGTTCAGCAGGATCTGGCCGCCCTCCGGCGCGTACAGACCGACGAGCATTTTTGCGAGCGTGGTTTTGCCGCTGCCGTTGCCGCCGATCAGATAGACCAGTTCGCCCGGCCGGAACGCGAGATTCACCGGCCCGAGCGTGAACACTTCGTTTTCTTTCTCGCGGAAGTAACGGTGCGTGACGCCGTTCAGCACGATGCTGTCGAACGACTGCGCCGAGTCGGCCGGCTCGACGTTTTCCGGCGGCAGATCGTTGTTCACCTGGTTGATGCGTTCGAGTGCGACTTTCGCCGAACTGAGCGACGGAATCGACGACAGCAGCCCTTCGATCGGCATGATCATGTACAGAAACACCACCGCGTAACCGGACAGCACGTGCGCCTGCACCGGCTGGAACCGCGTCAGCAGAAACAGCACGCAGCCGATGAATGCCAGCAGGATCATGCTGCCCCAGCTTGCGGCAGCGGTGTACAGCACATAGCCGCGCGTACGCTGTGCGCGAACCGCTTCGACATTGGCCGCGATCGAACCGTCGACGAACGCGGTCTTGCGGCGGCGATGCAGCTTCAATTCTTTCGCGCCGTCGAACAGCGCGCGAAAGTCTTTCACGAGATCGTCCTCGCGGCGCCGCGAGCTGCGCAGATGGAACATGGCGCGCGTGTTCGCGAGATGAAAACCGAGTGAGCCGATCACGATGGTCACGACCGCGAACACCAAGACCTGCCACGACAGATAGCCGAGATACGCAAGACAGCCCAGCACGATCGAGCCGTTCATCGCCAGCGCCGGGAGGTTCAGGAAGAACACCACGATCGTGTCGAGGTCCTGCGTCAGCACTGTCAGCGCTTTCGCCGCGCCCTGCCGTTCGAGGCTTTGATACGACGCGTCGGTGACGCTGCGGATCGTCTTCATCCGCAATGCGGCTTTGGTACTCTGGCCGAGCCGCACGAAAATCGTCTGTGACAGCGTGCGCGTGACCAGAACCGCGAGCGCGAGCAGCAGGAACTGCCAGCCGAGCGCCGGGAGCCGGTCGGACGTCGCGCCGAGCGCCTGGTTGATGATCGCGACGAGTCCCGCATTCGCGAAGCCGCCTACGATGCTGACGATCAACGCCAGCAGCAGAATCCAGCGGGATTGTCGAATCAGGTTCAATAACAGGGACATGTGAATCCTTGGTTGCATAGCTTGATGTCGTACGCCGTGCCGCGCGGCGGGCTGACCGCGGCGGCAAGCCGCCGGGTGCGCAGACGGCCGGCGGAACGCGTTATCGTAAGAGTGTCGCGCCGAAGTCGCAAATTCGCTCTCATGGCCGCGCTCATAGTTGCGCGAGGATATCGCGCATGGCGTCGGCCATAGCTGCGTCGTCGTCAACGGGACGGCGCAGCGTGGCCAGCGTCGCCGCCAGTTCGTGCAACGGCTGGTTGCGCATCAGATCCGCGAGCGGCGCGTCGATGCCGAGCCGCGCACGGATGGCCGATTGCACCTGCATCGCCGCGAGCGAATGGCCGCCAAGCTCGAAGAAACGATCGTTGCGGCGCACCGCCGTCACCTCGAGCACATCGGCCCAGATGCCGGCGAGCGCGATCTCGATTTCGCCTTGCGGCAAATCGGCCGGATCGGCGGAGGTCGGCTCTGCCGGTGCGGGAAGCGCGTGACGGTCGATCTTGCCGTTCGGATTCAGCGGCAACGCATCGAGCACGATCACTGCCGAGGGCACCATATAGTCCGGCAGCGTCGCGGCGAGACTCGCCCGCAACGCCTGCGCGTCGAGCCGCGCGCCCGCCGCCGGCGCCACATATGCCAGCACGCGCAAACCGTGCGCGCCGTCGCGCGTGATGACCGCCACCTCGCGAACCTGCGGCTGCTGCGCCAGATGCGCTTCGATCTCGCCGAGTTCGATCCGGAACCCGCGCACCTTCACCTGATGATCCGTGCGTCCGAGATAGGCGAGCGTGCCGTCGCGGTTCCAGCGGACAATATCGCCCGTCCGGTACAGCCGTGCGCCGGGCGTGGCCGCGTGCGGATCGGCAATGAAGCGCGATGCGGTGAGGCCCGCGCGGCCGTGATAGCCCCGCGCCAACAGTGCGCCGCCAATGCACAGCTCGCCCGCCACGCCGATCGGCGCCGGATTCAACTGCGCATCGAGCACTCGCAGCGAGCGGCCGCCGAGTGGTCCGCCGAGCGGGATCTGCGCGGGTACCTCGGCATCGGGTTGCAGATACGGCGTGCAGTCGAACGCGGTCGCCGTGACGGTCGCTTCGCTCGGTCCGTACGTATTGGCGAGCGCGACGTGCGCCAGGCCCGCCGTGCGCCAGGCGCGCACGCCGTCGGCGGGCATGGCCTCGCCGCCCGCATGCACACGGCGCAACGTGCGGCACGCGTCGCGCCTGTCTGCCGCATCGGACCGGCCCGCGAAATCCTGCGCGAGCGCATTCCAGTAGGCCGTCGTCAGGTCGGCGACCGTGATGCGTTCGGCCGCGACTTGCGCAAGGAAGCGCTCGCTGCTCCACAACTCGGGGCCGCGCACGATCAGCGTGGCGCCCACGGCGAGCGTCGGAAACACCTGTTCGACAAAACCGTCGAAATTGAACGTCGAGAACTGCAACACACGATCTTGCGCCGTGACGCCGAACATCCCGATCGACACCTCGGTGTGGCGCGCGAGCGCGTCGTGCGTGATGCCGACGCCTTTTGGCCGCCCGGTCGAGCCGGACGTGTAGATCACATAGGCAAGCTGATCTGGCGACGGATCGAATTCGGGCGCGAGGGGCTCGCACGCGCTGCCGTCCGCCGTGATCCGGCGCACGTCGAGCGTGCCGACGCCGAGCCGCGCGAGCGCAGCGGCGGGCACGCCGGACGTCTCGGGCGTGAGCGCTGTCAACGCGAGCGCAATGCCGCTGTCCTCGATCATGAAGGCGAGCCGTTCGGCCGGATACGACGGATCGAGCGGCACGTAGGCGCCGCCCGCTTTCAGCACGCCGAGAATCGCGACGATCATGTCGAGCGACCGTTCGATCGCGACGCCGACCCGCGCCTCGGGACCAACGCCCGCCGCGCGCAGACGCTGCGCCACCTGGTTTGCACGCCGCTCGAGCGTGCGGTAATCGATCGATTCGCCGTCGAGCACCAGCGCCTGCGCGTCGGGCCGCAGTGCAGCCTGTTGCGCGATGCGCCGGTGGACGAGCGGCATGCGGCGCACTTCGGGCGCGCTGCCCCAGCGTTCGAGCTGCGCGCGCTCCGCGTCCGGCAATACACCGATCGAACCCAGCGGCGCGGACGGCTCGGCGACGAACGCGTCGAGCAGCGTCGACAGTTGCGCGGCAAGCCGGTCGATCTGGGACGCGTCGAACGTATCGCACGCATAGGCGAACTCGATGCGGAAGGTATCGCCCTGGGCAGATTCGTCATGCTGCCCGGGCCGCCCTGCCTGCCCTTGCGTGCCTTGCGTGACCGACAGTGTCAGCGGATAGCTGGTGCGGTCTTCGTTGCGCAAGCCGGAGAATTGAAGCTCACGCGTGCCGGTCGCGCTGAGAATATCGTCGACCGGATAGTTTTCGAACACGACGATGCTGTCGAACAGCGCCTGCCCGCCTTCAACGCGCGCCCAGCGCTGAATATCGTAGAGCGCGACATGCTCGTGCTCGCGCGCCGCGACACCCTGCTGCTGGATGCGTTCGAGCCACGCGGCGACCGTCAGGGCAGGCTCCGGCGCACCGATCACCGGAATGGTATTGATGAACAGGCCGAGCGTGCGATCCGCGCCCGGCAACGATTCCGGCCGGCCGGAGACGGTCGCGCCGAACGTCACCGCACGTTGCCCGGTGTAGCGCTGCAACAGCACGAGCCACGCCGCCTGAACGAGCGTGTTCGGCGTCACGCGCTGGGCCTTCGCGAAGCGACTCAGCGAGGCGGCGCGCGCGGCGTCCCAGACGAGTGAAACCGTGCCGTATGAGGTCGCGTGCGCGGCGTCCGCGCGCTGCGGTCCGGGCAGCGCGTGGGTCAGCAGCGTCGGCCCGTCGAGTGCGGCGAGTTGCTCGCGCCACCATGCTTCGCTCGCGTCCTTCGACCGCTCGGCGAGCCACGCGATGAATTGACGGTAGCGGCCCGGCGGCGCCTCGGCGGGACGTCCTTCGTACGCGGCGAGCACTTCGGCGAGCAACTGCGCGGCGCTCCAGCCGTCGAGCAGCGCGTGATGGAACGTCCAGACGAAATGATGACGCGACGGCCCGGTGCGCAGCAGCACGACACGCCACAGCGGCGCGCGAGAGAGATCGAAACCCTGCGCGACCTGGCCGGCGGCGAAACGATCGAGGCGTTGATCCAGCAACGCGGCGTCCAGGCCGCGCGCTTCGCACCAGTCTTCGACCGCGAACGGCGTCACGATGCGGCGCGCGACCCACTGGCGTGGCGCATCGTCGAACGGTAAAAAGCCGGTGCGCAGAATGTCGTGCCGCGCCGCGGCGGCAGTCCATGCCGCCTCGAAGCGCGCGCAGTCCAGATGATCGATATCGACGCGCAACTGGTTCACATACGCGCCGGGCTGCTGGCCCAGCAGGCTGTGGAACACGATGCCCGTTTGCATCGGCGAAAGCGGGTACAGGTCGGCGATTTCGGCGGCGGGGATTGGCAACGTATCGAGGCGTGCCTGATCGATGGCGGCGAGCGGCACGTCCGAGGGCGTCAATCCCGACACGCCGCTTTCGCAGTGCGCGAGCGCGGCGAGGAGTTCGCCGCGCAACGCGTCGGCGAGTGCAGCCAGCGTCGCGGCGTCGTAGCGGTCGCCATGCGGATGCAGCAAGGTCACCGACAGTTCGCCGTCGCGGACCTGCGCGGAAATCTCCAGTGCATGCGTGCTGGGGTTGAGTTCGCTGGACGTGCGGCCGCTCTGCTCTGTCGCGAGCCGCCAGCCGCCGGTGTCGCCACTATTGCCGCTATTGCCGCCATGGCCGGCGCCAACAACGCCGCGTTCATCCCGCGCTGTGCCGCCCACCACGTTGTCGAACTGGCCGAGATAGTTGAACAGCACGTCCGCATGACCGATAGCTACCAGTGCCGCGCGCTGCGACGGCGTGCCCAGATACTTCAGCATGCCGAAGCTCATGCCGCCGTGCGGCACCGTGCGGCGCGCTTCCTTCACGCGTTTTAACGCAGCGCCGATCTCGCCCGTCGGGGCGAGCCGAAACGGATAGACGCTGGTGAACCAGCCGACCGTGCGGCTCAAATCCGCCGCGCCGAAATGCGTTTCGCGGCCATGGCCTTCGAGATCGATTCGCAGCGCGTCGTAACCGGCGAACCCGCACAACGCGCGGCCGGTCGCGAGCAGCAGCAGATCGGCGAGCTGCGTCCGGTAGGCGGCGGATGCGTCCTGTTGCAGCCGCTGCGTGGTCACGCGGTCGAACTGCACGGAGGCGCTGACAGGCTGCGCATTATGTCGTGCCGCATTCGACGTGGCATCAACGGGTAGCGCCGACGGAACGTCGGCCAGCGCCTTGCAGACTGGTTGCGCATTGTGTTGTGCCGCATTCGACGTAGCGTCGTCAACGGGCAATGCCGCCGGAACGTCGGCCAATGCCTGCCAGTACGCGCCGTCGCGCTCGACGTCCGGCTGCCGCGCCGCGCGCTGCAACTGACGGCCGAACGCCTGATACGACGTCGTCGGCGCGGGCAACGAAATCGGTTCGCCCGCGACCTGCTGCGCATAGACGCGTTGCAGGTCGTCGAGCAGGATGCGCCACGACACGGTATCGACCGCGAGATGATGAATGGCGATGCAGACGCGCCAACTGCCGTCGTCGATCCCGAGCGCGAGCGCGCGGATCAGCGGACCGCGTGCGAGATCGAGGCTGCGCTGCACGGAGTCGCAGCGCGCGTCGATCTCAGCGTGCGGTACGTCGGTCGCGCTCTGCAGCAGCGTCGCGCATTCGTCGCGTGCATAACGTTGCAGCCAGCTTGCCGCGGCGTCGGACGATGTCGGATCGCACGGCTCGAAGCGCAGGCGCAACGCGTCGTGATGCGCGACCACCGCCGCCAACGCGCGGTCAAGCGCGTCGAGTTGCGGCGCACGGTCGAGATGCAGCAGCACCGCCTGGTTCCAGTGATGACGCACCGGCAGCGGTTCACTGAAAAACCATGCCTGGATCGGCAGCAACGGGACTGGCGCATCCACATCGATGTCGGCGGGCGTCGTGGCTTCGCGCGGCGCACTGTCGAGCGGCACCGCGATCGTCGCGAGTTGGGCGACCGTTTGCTGCTCGAAGATTTGCCGCGCCGTGAGACCCAGCCCTGCCCGCCGCGCCCGCGCGACGATCTGCAAGCCCATGATCGAATCGCCGCCGAGTTCGAAGAAGTTCTCATGACGGCCGATTTGTTCGCGCCGCAGCAACTGCGCCCAGATCGCCGCGAGTGTTTCTTCGACCTCGCCGCGCGGCGCTTCAAGCGACGACGGCGCGAGCGCATCCGGCGCGGGCAGCGCGAGATGATCCACCTTGCCGTTCGGCGTCAGCGGCAATGCATCGAGCACGAGCATCGCGCCCGGCACCATGTAGTCGGGCAGCGTAAGCGCCAGCCCCGCGCGCAATGACGCCGCGTCGATCCGTTGGCCCGGCAACGCAGTCGCGTAACCGACCAGGCGCATGCCGCCCGGTCCGTCGAGCGCCGCGACCACCGCGTCGCCGACGCCCGGCTGCGCGCGCAGGCGCGCTTCGACTTCGCCGGGTTCGATCCGGAAGCCGCGTACCTTCACCTGATGATCGAGCCGCCCGAGATAGTCGAGCTGGCCGTCCGCGCGCCAACGCACGAGGTCGCCGGTGCGATAGAGTCGTGCGCCCGGTTCGCTGGAAAACGGATCGGGCACGAAGCGCGACGCGCTCAGACCGGGTTGGCCCAGATAGCCGCGCGCGAGCGCGATCCCGCCCAGATACAGTTCACCCGGCACGCCCGGCGGCACCGGATTCATCCGTGCGTCGAGCACCCATGCGCGCCGCTCGCCGACCGGCCGGCCGATCGGCGCATACGCGCCGTTGAAAGTGGCGTCGGCGCGCCAGACGGTTGGCGTAATGACCGCTTCCGAGGGGCCGTACGCGTTGAACATCCGTTGCGGCGCGAGGTGGGTGCGTACCGCATCGAAACCCGCTTTCGACCATGCTTCGCCGCCGACGATGCAGGTCCGCACGCTGACGGTGCCCGCCGCCGTCTCGCGCGCGAATGCGTCGATATAGGTGGGCGGCAGGTCGAGCGCCGTGACGCCGTGCGCGCGAATCTCGTCGACGAGGCGTTGTGCGGACCAGACGTCGTCGTCGCGCAGCAGGATCGATGCGCCGTGTGTTAGCGGCATCAGCAACTGTTCGGCAGCGGCATCGAAGCTGATCGAAGCGAAATGCAGGCAGCGGTCGGATGCGTCGATGCCGTAGCACGCGCCGATTGCCCGGCAATGCGCGGCGAGCGCACCGTGCGCGACGGCGACGCCCTTTGGCCGCCCCGTCGATCCGGAGGTGTAGACGACATACGCGAGATTGTCCGCGTGCAGTGCGGGCGCCGGATCGCTCGATGATTCGGCATGCAGGTCGAGCGTGTCCAGGTTCAATACGCGCGTGGCGCCTGTCGCGTGCAGGCGTTGCGTGGACGACGCGTCGGCAAGCAGCAGACCGATGCCGCTGTCGCCGGTCATGTAGGCGAGGCGCTCGGCCGGATAGGCGGGATCGAGCGGGACGTAGGCGCCGCCCGCCTTCAGGATCGCCAGCAACGCGACAACCATCTCGAGCGAACGCGACGCGGCCAGCCCGACGCGAACTTCCGCACGGACGCCTTCGCGGGCCAGCCGCGCGGCGAGCCGGTTCGCTTGCGCGTTCAGTTGGCCGTAGGTCAGCCGTCGCTCGCCGCTGATGACCGCAATGGCGTCGGGTGTGGCGGCTGCGCACGCTGCGAAGCGCTGGTGAACGAAGAGGTTGGTGGAGTCAGTGGTGGCGGGTTTGGCGTTGGCGGAATCGGCGTTGACGGGTTTAGCGTTGGCGTTGACGGGATCGGCGTTAGCGGGTTTAGCGTTGACGTTGGCGGAATCAGCGTCTGCAGGTTTGGTGTTGGCGCTGACGGAATCAGCGTCTCCGGGTTCGGCGTTAACGTTCACCGCTTCGGCGGATGCCGTGCCCTCGATCGCCGCACTGCCCCAGGCGCGCAACTGCTGCCATTGCGCAGCGTCGAGCAATGCGACGTCGCCGGTACGCTGCGACGGATCGTCCGCCAGCGCCTGCAATACATTCAGATAATGGCGTCCGATACCTGCGATCGTCGCCGCGTCGAACAGTTCGGCGGCGTAGATCAGTTCCGCGTCCATCGTGCCGTCGGGACTTTCGGCGATATTCAGCGTCAGTTCGAACAACGCGGCCTCGTCCGGCAGCTCATAGCGTTCGACAGCGACACCAGGCAGCGTATCCACAACCCGCCAGTCGCTGCGCTGATGGTTGAACATCACCTGGAACAACGGCGTGTGACTGAGACTGCGCTCAGGGCGTAACGCGTCGACGAGCACATCGAATGGCAGATCCTGATGCGCCTGCGCACCCACTGTTGCCTGACGCGTCTGCTCCAGCAGTTCGCCAAGCGTATCGTCGCCGTCGACTCGCGCGCGCAGCACCTGCGTGTTGACGAAGAAGCCGATCAGCGGCTCCGTCTCCACACGGTGACGGTTCGCCACCGGCACGCCCACCCGGATGTCGTCCTGTCCGGTATAGCGATGCAGCAATGCCTGGAACGCCGCCAGCAGCACCATGAACGGCGTCGCCGAACTGCTTTGCGCACGCGCTTTTACCGCCTGCGACAGCGTCGCTGGCAGCGTCACCCGATAGCGCGCCGCGCGATACGACGCGTGCGCCTGGCGAGGTGCATCGGTGGGGAGCGCCAGCACCGGATGTGTAGTGCCCAGCGCTTCGCGCCAGTACGCAAGCTGCTTTTCCTTCTCGCCTGCTTCGAGCCATTCGCGTTGCCAGGCCGCATAGTCTGCATACTGCACCGCGAGCGTCGCCAACTTCAGCGGTTCATTCAGCACCGCCGCGCGATAATGCGCGACCAGTTCCTCCAGCAGCACCTGCACCGACCAGCCATCCGACACGATGTGATGCATCGCCAGCACCAGCAGACTGCGGCCAGCCCCGTCGCGATACAGCGCCGCGCGCAGCAACGGACCCGTCGCAAGATCAAATGGCTCGCTGGCGAGCGCGCGCGCCGCGTCGTCGATCTGCTCCGCGGGGAGTGCCGCTTCGCGCCAGTCGAGTTGCGCAGCCGCATCGATCCATTGTTCGACCTGACCGGCATCGTTCGCGACGAAACGCGTGCGCAGCACTTCATGACGCGCGACGATCGCCTCGAAGCTCGTCCGCAATGCCGACGCATTCACATCACCCGTCAGCCACAAGCCGCCCGCCACGTGATACGCGCTGCTTTCCGGAGACAATTGCCACAGGAACCACTGCCGTTGCTGCGCATACGAAGCCGCAACGCCCTGCCCTCCATTCCGCGCGCGTGCCAGAATCGGTAACTGCGCCGGACTGACGCCCTGCTCGGTCATCTTCTGCCAGAACAGTCGACGCTTATCCGGCGTCAACTCGCTGAAGCGTTCGGCAATGCGCCGCGCCGCGTCCTTTTTCATAGCTAAGCTCAAAGCGTGTCCATAAAGAGATCCAGGCTACGCAGCGCGTCGTCTGCCGGCTGCGCGTCGCGGGCCTGCGCGATGGCGGCGGCTTGCGCCGCGAGCGTCGGAGCATTGAACAGCGCCGCGAGCGGCAGGCTCGCGTTCAGTTCGAGGCCGATCCGCGCGTTCAGCCGCACGGCGAGCAGCGAATGGCCGCCCAGATCGAAGAAATCGTCATGACGTCCGACGCGCGTGGCGCCCAGCAACGCGGACCAGATCGCCGCCAGTTCCGTCTCGATGCCGTCTTGCGGCGCTTCCCACGGCGCGTCGCTGGTCACGTCCGCGGCCGGTTGCGGCAGCGCGTGGCGATCGACCTTGCCGTTCGCGTTCAGCGGCAAGGCCGCCAGCGGCACAATGCGCCACGGCACCATGTAGTCGGGCAACTGTTGCGCAAGACGTGCGCGCAACGCGGCGGCATCCAGTCCGTCGCCTGTCACGTATGCGACCAGCCGCGCATCGAGCGCGGTCACGACCGCTTCCCGCACGCCGGCTTGCGCCGTCAGCGCCGCTTCGATTTCACCCAGTTCGATGCGGAATCCGCGCAGCTTCACCTGATGGTCGAGACGCCCCAGATAATCGAGCGCACCGTCGTCGCGCCAGCGCACGAGATCGCCGGTCCGATAGAGACGCGCACCGGCCTCGGTCGCGAACGGGTCCGGCACGAAGCGCTCGGCCGTCAGTCCCGGGCGCCCCAGATAGCCACGCGCGAGTCCCGCACCGCCCAGATACAGTTCGCCCGGCACGCCCGCCGGCACCGGCGCCATGCGGGCGTCGAGCACCCAGGTCTGCGTCGCGGCAATCGGCCGGCCGATCGGCACGGCACGGCCCGGTTCGTCGACACAGGTCCACGCGGTCACGTCGATGGCCGCTTCGGTCGGGCCGTAGAGGTTGTGAAGCGCGACCGCCGGCAGCACCTCGGCCACCCGCTCGCGCAAATCGGCGGGCAACGCTTCGCCGCTGCACACGATCCGCGCGAGCGCATCGCCGCAACCGGACGCCGCACCGCTTGCAACGAACGCCTGCAGCATCGACGGCACGAAATGCAGCGTGCTCACCCGATGACGCCGGATCGTCGCGGCGAGCCGCACCGGATCGCGATGCTCATCGGGCGCAGCGATGGCGAGCCGCGCGCCAACCATCATCGGCCAGAAAAACTCCCACACCGACACGTCGAAGCTGAACGGTGTTTTCTGCAGCACGGTCTCGCCACGTTGCAGACCATATTCGCGCTGCATCCATTCGAGGCGGTTCCACAATGCATCGTGCCGGTTGCCCACGCCCTTCGGGCGGCCGGTCGAACCCGACGTATAGATCACGTAGGCGAGATTCGCACCATGCAGCGTAACGTCCGGGTTCTGCGGGCTATACGCAGTGGTGTCGATCGCGTTCAGTTCGACGCGGCGTACGCCTGCCACGTCCGGCAACGTGACGTCGCGCTGACACAGCAGCAGGTCGATGCCGCTGTCGCCGATCATGTACGCGAGCCGTTCGGCCGGATACGACGGATCGAGCGGCACATAGGCCGCACCCGCCTTGACGATCGCGTAGAGCGCGATCACCAGATCGAACGAACGCTCTGCCGCGATACCGACACGCGCTTCGACGCCGACGCCTTGCGCGCGCAACCAGTGCGCGAGACGATTGGCGCGAGCGTTGAGTTCGGCGTAGCTCATCGTGGCGTCGCCGAACAGCAGCGCGTCGTCGTTCGGGTGTTGCGCGGCGTGACGCTCGAATGCCCGGAACACCGGTTCGCTGCCCGCGTAGCGCGTCGGGTTCGTGCTCCAGCGCGCCAATGCAGCCGCTTCTGCGTCGTCGACGAGCGCGACCGCACCGAGCCGTTGTTCGAGCGAGACGGCGCCGGCCGACGCGTCGCCCGCAAACGCGGCGAGCATGCGCTGATAGTGCTGCGCGAAACGCACGATGGCCGCTTCGCCGAACAGTTCGCGTGCGTAGGTCAATTCGATCGACAACGCGCCGTCTGCTTCATCGCGGGTGTCCAGCAGCAGTTCGAATTGCGCCATCGGTGTGGGCAACCGATACGGTTCGATCGACAGATTCGGCAGTTGATTCAGCACGCGCCAGTCACTGCGCTGATGGTTGAACATCACCTGGAATAGCGGTGTATGACTGAGACTGCGCTCGGGGCGTAACGCGTCGACGAGCGCATCGAACGGCAGATCCTGATGCGCCTGCGCACCGACTGTTGCCTGACGCGTCTGCTCCAGCAGTTCGCCAAGCGTATCGTCGCCATCGATCCGCGCGCGCAGCACCTGCGTGTTGACGAAGAAGCCGATCAGCGGCTCCGTCTCCACACGGTGACGGTTCGCCACCGGCACGCCCACCCGGATATCGTCCTGTCCTGTATAGCGATGCAGCAATGCCTGGAACGCCGCCAGCAGCACCATGAACGGCGTCGCCGAACTGCTTTGTGCACGCGCTTTCACCGCCTGCGACAGCGCTGCTGGCAGCGTTACCCGATAGCGCGCCGCGCGATACGATGCGTGTGCCTGGCGAGGCGCATCGGTGGGCAGCGCCAGCACCGGATGCGTCGTGCCCAGTGCTTCGCGCCAGTACGCGAGCTGCTTTTCCTTCTCGCCCGCTTCGAGCCATTCGCGTTGCCAGGCCGCATAGTCCGCGTACTGCACCGCGAGCGTCGCCAGCTTGAGCGGTTCGTTCAGCACCGCCGCGCGATAATGCGCGACCAGTTCTTCCAGCAGCACCTGCACCGACCAGCCATCCGACACGATGTGATGCATCGCCAGCACCAGCAGACTGCGGTCCGCCTCGCCGCGATACAGCGCCGCGCGCAGCAACGGACCCGTCGCAAGATCAAATGGCTCGCTGGCGAGCGCGCGCGCCGCGTCGTCGATCTGTTCTGCGGGGAGTGTCGCTTCGCGCCAGTCGAGTTGCGCAGCCGCATCGATCCATTGTTCGACCTGACCGGCATCGTTCGCGACGAAACGCGTGCGCAGCACTTCATGACGCGCGACGATCGCCTCGAAGCTCGTCCGCAATGCCGACGCATTCACATCACCCGTCAGCCACAAGCCGCCCGCCACGTGATACGCGCTGCTCTCCGGCGACAGCTGCCACAGGAACCACTGCCGTTGCTGCGCATACGAGGCCGGCGTGCGCATACGCACTGCTTCCGGCAACCGCACGATCGGTGTCTGTGTGCCCGCATGCGGGCGCTTCGCCGCATCCGTGTCCGATGCCCCCCGGTCGCCCCCTTCCGCCCGCTCCGCCAGTTCCGCGAGCGTGAGCCGCTGGAACAGCTGCTTTGGCGTAATCGACAGCTCCGCCTTACGCGCTTTCGCGACCACCCTGAGCCCGAGAATCGAATCGCCGCCCACTTCGAAGAAATTCTGGCTGCGGCCGATTTCGTGAAGCTGAAGGCCGATCACGTCGGCCCAGATCTGTGCGAGCGCGATTTCCGTTGCGCCGCGCGGCGCGTCGGCATCGTCCTTTGCGCCATCCATGGCATCTGCGACGGCGCGTGCCAGATGCGCCGCCAGCGCCACGCGCAACGCCGCACGGTCGAGCTTGCCGTTCGCGTTCAACGGCAGCGCGTCGACCGCCATGACGTCGGCGGGCACCATGTAATCAGGCAGCCATGCCGACGCGCGCGCCCTCACCTGTTCCGCCGCGACACCGCCAACGACGAACGCCGCCAGCCGCGTTCCTGAAGCCGCATCGTGCGCTAGCACGGCCGCGTCGCGCACGCCGTCCACACGTCGCAACACGCGCTCGACCTCGGCGGGTTCGACGCGATAGCCGCGTATTTTCACCTGATCGTCCACGCGGCCCAGATAGTCGAGCAGACCGTCCGCGCCGAGCCGCGCACGATCGCCGGTCCGATAGAGACGCGCGCCTGGCGTGAACGGATCGGGTACGAAGCGCTCCGCACTCAGTCCCGCGCGACCGTGATAACCGCGCGCCACACCCGGACCGCCGACATACAACTCGCCTACGGCGCCAGCCGCAACAGGCTCCATCCGCGCATCGAGCAGATGAAGACGCGTGTTCGGCAACGCCGCGCCGAGCGGCAGATCGCGGTTGACGTCGAGCGTCGCCGTCAGCTCGTACATTGCGACGCCGACGGTGGTTTCGGTCGGGCCGTAGTGATTGAAAATCCGGCACGACGGTTCGAGCGCGCGCAGACGCGCGAGCAGCGCGGCCGACGTCGCCTCGCCGCCGACAATCAGCGCCTGCGCCGGCAACACGTCGCGCGCCTTCGCCGCCGACAGCAGCGCCGCGAGATGGCTCGGCACGATCTTCAGCACGCCGACCTGGTGCGCCGCCATGTAATGCGCGAAACCGTCCGGGTTGAAGGCCAGTTCGGGCGCGAGCAGGTGGAGCGTGCGCGCCGAGCACAGCGCGCCGTACAGCACCGTATGACCGAGGTCGGCGGCAGGCGTCGACACCATCGCGAACGATGCGTCCGCGGCGACGTTCAGCGTCGCCAGCATGCCTTGCACGTAGTTCGCGAGCGCACCGTGCGTGACGATCACGCCCTTCGGTTCGCCGGTCGAGCCGGACGTGTAGATCATGTACGCCGCGTGATCCGGATGCGGCGTGTGGGTCGCGCGCGGAGTAACGGTCAACGCAGCGGTCAACGCAGCGGCAACCTCGGCGACGGCCGGAGGCGGGTAGCGCAATGCGAGCGGCGTCGCACGCGCCGTCTCCAGTCCGGCGGGCAATGTCGTGGCATGCAACAGCACGCGCGCGCCGCAATCGCGAAGCTGCGCGCCGAGTCGCGCCACCGGCGCTTGCGGATCGAGCGGCACCCATGTCGCGCCCGCTTTCAGCGCGGCGAGCATGCCTAGCACGTGTTCGATGGACCGTTCGGCGAGCACGGCGACGCGCGCTTCGTGCGTCGCGTGATGCGCGATCAGTTGCGCGGCAAGCGCCTCAGCCGCTGCGTCGACTTCGGCGAATGTCGCGCTGCGCTCGCCGTCGTGCAACGCGATGCGCGCCGCGTGACCGGTCACGCTGGCGTTCCACCATGTCAGCACGTCGCGAGCGGTGTGAGACGACGCGTTGTCAGGCGCGGCGGTTTCGGCATCGAGCGCGATGCCGAACGTGTTGTCCAGCGCGTGGCGCTCGAGCGGCCATTCCGGCGCATCCACCAGCTGTTTGGCGAGCGCCGCGAACAGTCTTGCAAAACGCTCGATGAACGCGGCGTCGAACACCGCGTCATCGTAAGTGATCAGGAAATCGATGTGCTTGCCTGTGTCGGTGAAATCGACAGCGAGGTCGAAATGCGGCGCGTCGTTCAGCAGCACGCGCAACGACGCGTCGAGCGGCGCGAACAGGTGTTCGGCGAATGGCCGTTGCTCGGTCAGCTTGACCTGGAACAGCGCGTCGCCAGCTTTTGCGCGCTTTGGCAGCAAGGCGCTGACGAGACGGTCGAACGGCACGTCCTGATGCTCCTGCGCGGCGAGCACCGTTTCGCGCGCGGCATCGACGACGGCGGCGAAATCGCGATGCTGCGTCATCCGCGTGCGCAGCACCTGCATATTGATGAAGTAACCGACGATGTCCTGTGCTTCCGGGCCTTTGCGCAACGAGACCGGCGCGCCGACGCGAATGTCGTCCTTGCCGCTCAACCGATGCAGCGCGACGTTGAAGACCGCGAGCACGGCCATGAACAGCGACGCGCGGCGCTCGCCCGCGAAGCGCCGCAATTGCGCGGCAACCGTGGGCGCGAGAGCGAACGTCTCGCTGCGCTGACGGCCTGCGCGCGGCGCATCGGCAACCGGGAATAGACGGGCGGCGGTGCTGGGATCGCCGTCGGCGGCGAGCTGTGTGCGCCAGTAATCGAGCTGACGCGCAAGCGCCGCGTCGTCGAGCAACGCACGTTCCCACGCGACGTGGTCCGCGTGCTGCAATGGGCGTGGTTTGCTGGCGTCCGGCGAGGCCGGCGGATGCCCTGTCGTGCTCGTGCGATGGGCGTGATACGCATCGGCCAACGACGCCAGCAATACGTTGACGGACCAGCCGTCCGCAACGATGTGATGCAGCGCAAGCAGCAGCCGATGCTCGCGCGCGTCCGTGCTGACCAGGTGCGCGCGCACCAGCGGGCCGCGTTCGAGATCGAAGGGCTCATGCGCGACGCGGGCGATCAGCGCATCGAGCGCCGCTTCAGATGCTTCGGGCGATAGCGAATCTAGACGTGTCCATTCGAGCGGAATCGACAGTGTGTCGTCGATCACCTGCAAGGGTTCGCCTTCGTCGTCGAGCACGAAGCGCGCACGCAGAATCTCGTGATGCCGTACGACCGTGGCGAAGGCGCGTTGCAGCGCGGCGGCGTCGAGTTCGCCCTTCAGGCTCAATTCGCCGCTCATGTTGTACGCGGCGCTGGACGGATCGTGATGCCACGTCAGCCACAAACCGCGCTGTACGTCCGAGGCACGCGCGCTGAGGCGCTGCGCGTCCGGCAAGCGGACCAGTTCAGGTCGCGCATGAGCCGCGCCTTGCGCAAGCCGCTCGCGCACGCAAGCCGCTGCATCGCGCAGTACAGGTGCCGAGAACACATCGCGCGGCGTGAAGTCGATCGACCAGCGCGCCCGAACGGCGGACGCGACTTGCACGGCCGCGAGCGAATTGCCGCCGTGCGCGAAGAAGCTGTCGTCGGCGCCAAATGCGGCATGCGACGGCAAGGCGTCGCGCCACAGTGCGGCAAGCGTCTGCTCGATTTCGGACAGCGGTTCTGCGGTGTACGTGGTGCTGGGTGAAGCGATGTGCGACGTGGTGCGAAAAGCGGTGTCCGCGGCGGTATGTGAATCGATGTCTTGCGCGTTGTCGCTATCGGCGCCCACGCCGCTATCGCCGTCGATACGCCGGCCTTGCGCGAAGTACGCATACGCGTCAAGCGAACGCAGGCGCCAGCCTTGCGCGCACGCGGCGCGTTGCACCTTGCCGCTCGAGGTCTTCGGCAGACCGGCCGGATTCAGCAGCACGATCACGCTCGCCGGCTCCCCGCAGCCGAGCGCGACCGCCTCGGTCAGTGCCGCGGCAATCGCCTCGGGCGCGACGAGCTTGCGCACGTTGCGCGACACTTCAGCTGCAACGCCGATACCTTCCTGCCCGTCGATGTCGACCGCGAACGCCGCAACGCGTCCACGCCGCACGAGTTCGACGTCACGTTCGATGGCAAGCTCCAGATCCTGCGGATACAGATTGCGGCCACGCACGATCAGCAGATCCTTGATGCGCCCCGCGACGTACAACTCGCCGTCGTGCAGGAAACCGAGATCGCCGGTGCGCAGCCACACCGCGCCATCGCGTTGGACGAACGTCGCCGCGCTCGCATCGGCGCGTCGCCAGTAGCCGGCGGCAACGCTCGGACCGTTCACGCAGATTTCACCGATCCGCCCGGATTCGAGCACCGCGCCGCTCACCCCGTCGACGATCGCGACCGCGTGTCCGCTGGCCGGTTTGCCGCACGAGACGAGCGCCGTCGCGTGGGCGTCGCCCCCAGTACCGAGATGGGCGCGGCCGCGTTCCAGCTCGCTTGTCGAGAACCACGGCGCACGCACGCCCGCATTCGACGCCATGCCGCTTACGTACAGCGTCGCCTCCGCGAGTCCGTAGCACGGAAACAGCGCGTTCGCCTCGAAGCGCGCGGGCGCGAATCGTTCGACGAACGCATCGAGCGTCGCCTTGCGCACCGGCTCCGAACCGGAGAACGCAACGCGCCAGCTCGACAGATCGAGCGCTGCGCGCTGGTCGTCGCTGACGCGGTCCGCGCACAACCGATACGCGAAATCAGGCCCACCCGAAATCGTGCCGCGATGCCGCGCAATCGCATCGAGCCAGCGGACCGGACGCTCCAGAAAATACTGCGGCGACATCAGCACAAGTGGAATGCCGCTGAACACCGGTTGCGACAACGTACCGATCAGTCCCATGTCGTGATAGAGCGGCAACCAGCTGACGAACACGTCATGGCCGGTGACGCCGAGGCCTTCGCGGATCGCGGCTTCGTTCGCCCACAGGCTGCCGTGCGTGACCATCACGCCCTTGGGCGTTGACGTCGAGCCCGACGTATATTGCAGGAACGCGACGTCCGAGGGCGCGGCATGATACGGCTCGAACGCGTGCGCATCGAAGCGGGTGTCGAGCGTGTCCATCGTGACGGTCACGGCGCGCGGTGCGATCGCGGCGAACGCGTCGCCGAGCTTGCCGGCAAGCTCGCGCGTGGTCACGACGAACGCGGCGTCGGCGTCGGCCGCGATCGCCTGCAGACGCGTGAGATGGTGTCCGCGCAACGACTCCGGCGGATAGGCCGGCACGGCGATCGCGCCCGCATACAGGCAGCCGAAGAAGGCGGTCACATAGTCGACGCCGCTATCCATCATCAGCAGCACACGCGCGCCTTGCACCGCACCGCCGCTGCCGTGGCGCAGGTGGGTGGCCAGCGCCGTCGCGCGGCGGTCCAGTTCCGCGTAGTCGTAGCGGGTGTCGCCGTGCGCGTCGACCGTCACCAACGCCGTATCCGCTGCACGCGATGCGGCCAGCGACCGCAACTGCTCAATCATGTTTTCAGCCATTTCACCATCTCGTATGCGCCGCCGCGCGTCGCGCGGCTTCCGGACTGCCTGCGTGTCGCCCGCTCGATCTTCGTTACGTCGCGACCCGTTAATCGTGACTTGCTACCGGTTGCCCTTTACTCGCTACTCACTAGTCATTACTCGTCTTCATACTCGCGCTGCTCGCGGCCGCCGTGCTGCGCGAAACGATGTTCGACGGCGTGCCGCACCGGATGCGGAGTGAACGGGTTGTCCGTCGGCGTGACGGGATGTCTTTGCCACCACGTATGACTGTCCTGTGCGCCGTGGGCGGCCGTGGCGTGTTCCGGCTGCGTGGCCGGTTGCGGTTTCGCGGCGTCCTGTTGAACGGCCGGCCGGACAGTCTGCTGGTGCGCTGCTTCCTGCCGCGCTTCACGTTGCCGCTTCAGGAACGGGCAGCGGTCGTCGGCGCGGACGTTCGCGTCGTCGAGGAAATACTGCTTCCATTCGAGATTGCCCGGATCGCCAAAGAAGCCGAGGTCCGGATGCGCGGAGATTTCGTCCCATGTTTCGAGGCGTTTGCGCACCTGATTGCGCGCTTCGCGGCCGATCACCTTGTTCGTGATGGTGTCGACGAACACGCTGCGCGGCTGGAACAACAACACCATGCCAGGGCCCAGGTTGCGGCTGTGGCGCGCGCGAAACGACGGGCAGGCGCAGACGACGAACGTCTCGACGCCCGCAAACGAAAACTCCCAATCCTCGCTCGACGGCTCGGGCTGGGCGTCCGCATGCGGATCGGGATCGACGTCGTGAAGATGCTGAAGAATGCGCCAGAACAACGCGTGGTACGCGTCGTGCGTGAGCGGTTCGGCGTCCGGTTCGAAGAACACTGCGATGTTGTTCTTGCGGTATTGCGGCAGCGACACCAGTTCCGCGAAGGTCTCCATGGTCGCCGCGAGGTCGCCGATGTCCTTGCCGTTCACATACGAGTAGAACATCTCGCCGCGCTTCTCGGCCATGGTGCCGAAGAAGCAGGGATACGCCGGGTCCATCACGTGCGTGCGCAGCGTCTCATACGACGCATCGAGCCACGCGGGCGGCTGGGCGGCGGCGCCAGTCGCGCGGCCGGCGATGATGCGGCTTTTCCAGTCGCCCGGATCGAAGCCATCGTGCTGCGGCGCCGCTTCGCCGGCTTCACTCGCATCAGCCGCGGCAGCCGGCTGGCTCGCGTCGTGCGGCACGCCCGGCTCCGCTGCCTGCGCGCGTGCGGTGCTGAGTTCGTCGTCCACCCTTCCCTCGTTGGTTCGCATCTTCGATATCCTCGTTCGTCACACGTTCGCTTGCGTCATGCGCACGAACGTGCCGGACCGCGCGTGAACGCGGCTTACCAGTGAAAGCGGCTTGCGGGGGGAAGCAGGCGTCCTGTGCCGGACGCTCTGGTGTTGCGGGCCGTGGCGGCGCTGCGGGGTGCGCTGCGCCGCCGCGACGTTCAGGCCGACGTCGTCGCGTCGAGTTCGGCGACGAGCGCCTGGACCCAATCGTCCGGAATGATCGGCTGGTGATAGGTGCATTCGCCCGACACCACCGTCGAGCCATGCAGGCGTCCATCGGGAATCAGCACCATGTCGCCTTCGTTCATCTTCAATTGCATGCCGACGTTGCCCCAGAACAGCATCTCGCCTTCCTGGATCGTCACGAGCCGATGGTCGTTATGCACGTGCGTCGTCGAGCACATTTCATGCGGTTCGACGAAGGTTTCGCGGTCGATGTCCGGGCATTCGGCGTCGATCCGCGTGCTGATCCGATGTGCGAACGCAACGTAGCGGCGAATCGACGACAGCCACAGCAACTGTTCGCCGAGATCCCAGCGCGCGCGTTCGCACAGACGTTCGGCGGCGGCCATGCCTTGCACGGTCTGCGCATACGCGCTCGCGCCGTAGGCCGTACCGATCGACTGCAACGCCTGCGTAAAACGCGCGACCAGTGCGGCCTTGCGCTGTTGCGCGTCGCCTGGCTGGCGATTCGCCGGCTTCAGATGCGCGCACGCACGTTCCAGCGCCGCGCTGAACGCGAGCCATTCCGCCTCCGCGGCAAACGCCGCGCCGACGAGACCAAAGGCGCGATCCGGACGGCGCGCGAGCGCGTATAGCAGATTGCACTTGGCCATGCTGGTGGGCAGGTAAAACTGCCAGTACGCGTGCTGCTGGCGCGTCACGCCGCACGACGCGGCGACACGCTGATAAAGCGCTGCATCCGGCAGGTCGCCTTCGAGCGCCGGGCGCAGTTCGTCCGGCAGCATCTCGAAGAAGCCGCTCGCCGCCGCCCGCGTCAGTGCACGGCGCTTCGACGGCGCCAGCGCCCAGCGCTGCACCATGATGAAACGCAGGCCTTCCTCGAGGTAGTCGTTGCGCATCAGACGCGCAAACGTTTGATCCCAGAATGCCGATTCGTCGTCGACGATGCGTGCAAGCCGCGCGGCCGCCGCGTTCGCATCGGCCGGCAGGTCCTGATTCTGCGCGAGATATTCGAAAGCGTACGCTTCGAGGAACGGCGCGATCTGCGCGCCACGCATCTGCGCCTCGTCGCTGTAGAAACCAGTGAAGCGGGCCCACTCGTCTGCTTCGACGGTGCGCGGCAGACGCGCGACGCCCAGTTCGTAGATCGACAGCAGCGTGCGGTTCGACGCGAGCGACGGCAGGCGGCTCACGTTATGCATGCGAACCGGCTTCGCGAACTTCAGGAACTCGAAGTCTTCAGGGCGCAGCGGGCGGCGGTGAAAGTCGTCCTCGAGCAGCAGTTCGCTGACTACCGCGCTGCGAAACGGTTGCGCGGCGGCGAACTGCTTGATGAGTTCGACATGGTGTTCGCTATGGCCGGCGAACGGCGAAAAATCAAATAGCAAAGACGTGGCTTGCGTCATGACGAAAATTCCTGTGATGGGTTCTCGATGAGGCGCGGCGCGCCCGACGCACACGTGCGTCGTGACTCGCCGGCTGCGGAGTGGCCGCATGCGGACGGCGCGTGGATCGCGCGGCGGACGCGCCCGCCCCGTCCGCCACGCGCTCGACCAGGAGTGCGCGCGGGCGAGCCCACGCGCGGAACGGAACAGGACGGGACGGCGGCCACATCGCTTGCTTCGCCCGTCAAAAGTCCGAGCGGACGGTCAGCATCACGTTGCGCTTGTCGCCGAACACGCTGAAGAAGTTGCCCGGCGGACGGATGTAGTAGTCGCGGTTGAAGATGTTGTTCAACTGCAGTGATGCCTCGACGTGCTTGTTGAATTGATAGCCGATCTGCGCGTTGAAGATCGCATAGCCGCCCTGCGTGACGCCGCGCGAGATCTGGGTTTGCGCGAGCATTCCGCCGCCGATGCTGAATTTGTTCAGCAGTCCCTCCGAAAACTTGTAGTTCGTCCACAGCTTGAACAGATGTTTCGGATCGGTGCCGTCGGTCAGGTCGGGCGTATCGTCCTCGAACTGCTCGTTCAGGTACGTGTAGCCTGCATAGACGTTCCAGTTCGGCAGCGGCTGGCCCGCCAGCTCGAGCTCGAAGCCTTCGTCGCGTGCGCGGCCGCCCGGAATGCTGCCCGTGTCGTGGAACGGATCGGTGATCGCCCGGTTGTTGTCGTTGATGCGGAACACGGCCGCCGTCGCCGACATCCGTCCGCCGAGGAAACTGGTCTTCACGCCGGCTTCATATTGCTCGCCGGTGCGCGGCGGCAACGCGGAGTTGAGGTAGGTCGTCTGCGTCTGCGCGGTAATGAATTTCGCGTAGCTCGCGTAGGCGGTCAGCCACGGCGTGACGTCCCAGACCAGGCCCGCCGACGGCAGGAAACGGTGATTGAGCTGCGCCTCGGTGGTCCAGTCGGTCACGCTCGGCAGAATCGTCTGCGAGCGCTCCTGCAGGAACGCCTCGCGGCCGCCGAGCACGAGCGTGAGCGGCTTCGCGAGATGGATGCGCGCCTGGGCGTAGAAACCGTACTGAACGATGCGGTTGTTCGCGCCGCTGACCATGTCCGCGTCGGTCGAGAACGGCACGTTGACGGACGGCACCGAGTTTGCATCGAACAGGTTGTACGGCAGATCGAAGTACTGACCGCTCCAGATCGCGCCGGTCCGCTCGGTATCCGACATCACCGAGTAGTTCGCACCGACGGTCAGCGTATGGGTTTGGCCAAACAGCTGGATCGGACCCGATACGTTGGTGTCCGCGCCGAACCAGTCATACGTATTGCGCTGACGCTGATCGGCGAAATACGCCAGATTGTCCGACGTCGCGCCAGGACCCGAATAGGCGTAGGTCGACTTCAGCAATTCGTGCCGGTAGAACAGCGTCGTATTCGACTGCCAGCCGTTCTCGAATTTGTGGACGAGGTTACCGTTCACCTCCTCCATCGACGTGTACGAACTATTCCAGCTCGGGCTGAAGTTCTGCGAATACGAACTCGGCACCCGGCCGATGAAATTGCCATTGCTGTCTTCCACGCCCGGTGCGCCGTAGTCGAGGCCGCTGACCGGATTCACCTGATACGCGGCGGACAGCGACAGCGTGGTGCGCGGCGTGATGTCCCAGTCGATCGCGCCGTACGCCATCACTTCCTTGTCGCGCGTGCCCTGGGTCGACTGCAGGCCGTCGCTGCCGACCAGCACCGCGCGGCCGCGCACCGTGCCGTCCTTGTTCAGCGGACCCGTCACGTCGATCATTTGCCGCACGCTGCCGAACGAGCCGATCTGCGTTTCGGTCGACACGTGGAATTGATCCTGCGGACGCTTGCGCACGAGGTTCACCGTGCCGCCCGGTTCGCCCATGCCGGCCATCACCCCGGCCGGTCCGCGCAGCACCTCGATGCGGTCGTACATCGCCAGATCGAATTGCTGCTGATACTGCAGGCCGCTCACGAGCGGCACGCCGTCGAACTCCACGCCGAGCTGCGAGCCGCGCGCACGGAAATATGCCGAACCGTCGCCGTAGTCCACCGAGGTCACGCCCGTCACGTAGCGCAGCGCTTCCTGGATCGTCGTCATGTCCTGGTCGTTCATCCGCTCGCGTGTCAGCACCGACACGGATGCGGGCGTTTCCTTCAACGGCACCGGCACCTTGCCTGCAATCGTCGCGCTGCGCGCCACGTACGAGCCGCTGTCCTCGGTCGTTGCGTCGGGCACCGCGCTCACGGCGATGGACGGCAGCGTGGCAGCCGTCGCGCTCGCGCCGGACGGCGCCTGCTGCGCCTGAACGGGCCCCGCCGCCCAGACCGCGCATAGCGCGAGACCGAGCGGCGTGAGCCGCATCGGCAGCGATACATTCGTCGTTCTCGCGCGTTTCCCGCGACGCCACAGTTCGTTAGTGATGCCCATTGTTGTTGTAACGCTCCAGGTGTAGTGACTAACCCGCCGCCATCCGAGGCAAAACGGAAAATCCCGTAGTTATAAGGAATGCGAAATAGATTGACAGGAAGGCTGCCGGTGCGGATCGAGTCCTCGCCGAAATCACGCCTCATCCCCTGATGAGACGGGAGGCCGGCCTTCCCGAGTCCGGTCTCCTCGAGCTTGCACGATCCGAAACCGGGCCGTGATTTCTCTCGAAGCGAAATATTAACCGATAATGATTCTCATTTCCAACCTAATTCCTGGAATCGAAAGCAGATAATCGGAAATGTTATGTAATTGAAAGCTTTTAAATAACCGGCATGCTGCGCCGGTTACGTGATTACGTAGTTATGTCGCCGAGGCACGGCGGCGCAGCATCAGTACGACAAGATAAGGACCACCGATCAGCGTCGCGACGAGCCCCGCCGGCATTTCCTGAGGAAATGCGATCTGCCGGCCCAGCCATTCGGCGAGTCCCATCAGCAGCGCACCGACGAGCGCGGCGACGCCGATTTGCGCCCCCGCCTTACGCGCGCCCGAATAGCGGGCGATATGCGGCGCGACGAGCCCGACAAACGACAGCGGACCGACCAGCAGTGTCGCCGCAGCGGTCAGGAACGCCGCGAGCACCAGCACCGCGGCTCGCGCGCGCGGCACCGGCACGCCGAGGCTCGTCGCCGTGGTCGCGCCGAGCGCGAGCGTATCGATCCAGCGGCCCAGCAGCGGGCCGAGTACGAGCGAGAGGAGCGCGATCGCACCCGCCGCGTAGGCGGCGCCAGGCTCCACGTCGTAGGTCGAGCCGATGATCAGGTTGAGCAGCAGATCGCCGCGCGAATCGCCGCTCGCGAGCAAGGCGCTCACGACCGCCTGGAACAGCGCACTGATCGCGACGCCGACCAGCAGCATGCGCTCCGGCGCAAACGATGCCCGTGCGCCGAACCAGACGACCAGCGCGAGCGTCGCGAGCGCACCGCCGCCGCAGCCGATAAACAGCACGAAGGACGTCGGCGCGAGCCCGAGCAACAGTACGACGAGAATGCCGAGCGCCCCGCCGGAACTCACGCCAAGCAGGTCCGGACTCGCCATCGGGTTCGTGGTCACGCGCTGGATCAGCGTGCCGGCGACGGCAAGCAGCACACCCGCCGCGAGCGCCGCGACCAGATGCGGCAGCCGCCAGAACGCGAGCGCTTCGATCTGCGCGAGGCTGGCGAGCCGCCAGCCGTCGGCCCCACGCGATACGCAAAAGCCGAGCGCAATTACCAGGACGAGCCCGGCGATTGCCAGAGGCAGGCGGCGAGCGAGCCGCCCGTGCGGCACCGGCGCGGCGGCCGCCGCATGCAGATCGGGCTGGCTGCGCAGCCGCGGCAGCATCAGCAGCAGGAACGGCACGCCGACGAGCGAGGTCACCGTGCCTGTCGGGACGAGATGCGCGGAAAACAGTTCGACCGACGACATGACGCGCACCAGTTCGTCGGTCGCCCACAACAGCGCGGCGCCGATCGCCGGCGCCCACGCGAGCCGGGCACCGAGCCGGCGCGCACCCGCGAGGCGCGCGAGCATCGGCGCGGCAAGCCCGACGAACGCGATCACGCCGACCGTCGACACGACACAGGCGGTCAGCACGAGCGCAATCAGCAACGCGGCAAACCGCATCCGCTGCAGCCCGACGCCCAGGCTGCTGACAGTCGAGTCGCCCGCCTCGAACACCGCGAATGCGCGACGCAGCAACAAGGTGGCGAGGCCGCACACGGCGACGGCCACCGTCAGGAAGCGCGTGTCCTGCCAGCCGGTTTGATCGAGCGCCCCGCCGCCCCAGATCATCAATCCGCGCAACAGATCGAAATGCGACAGCGACAGTGCGAGGCTGATTGCGCCGCAGTACAGGTTGACGACCATCCCGGACAGGATCACCGCGAGCGACGCCATCCGCTGCCGCGCGGCAAGCGCGAACACGACGAGCATCGCGAGCGCGCCACCCGCCAAGGCGATCACGGGCCGCCCGAGCGCGAGCCACGACGGCGCCCAGAGTCCGGCGATCATCAGCGCGAGATAGGCGCCCGGAAAAATCCCCAGCGTCAGCGGCTCGGCGAGCGGGTTGCGCAGCACCTGCTGTGTGAGCGTCCCGGCAAGCCCGAGCGCGCCGCCGCAGAGCAGCGTCATCGCGATGCGCGGCAGCAGGCTGTCGCGCACCAGCACCTGATGCAGATCCGTGCGATCCGGCGCAAACAGGGTTGTCCAGAACGACGCGCCGTCGAGCTGCGCGTGGATGCTGAAGCCGGCGAGCACGAGCGCGACGACGCCGAAGCCGGCGACCAGCGCGAGCCGGAAATCGCGCGCGGGCGCGAGCGGGGATGATGCCATGAGATTACGCAACACCGCCGCCTCCCGCTTCGATCAGGGTGAGCGCCGCATTCACGGCGCGCACGAAACGTTGCATCGACACCAACCCTCCATAAGGCGCGATCACGGGCAGCGTCGTGACGCGGCGCTCGCGAACCGCCGGCACCGCCTGCCAGATCGCATTCGATTCGAGCCCGTCGCGCAGCGCGGGCGTGACGGGGCCGACGAGCAGCAGGCTCGCCTCGCGCGCGTCGACGAGCCGTTGCAGCGGCACGAGCGCGTACCCGCCTTCGGTCGGCCACGGACGCCCGCCGTCACGCGGATGCGCGGCGTTCGCCGCATTCACGACGCCGATCTGGCCGAGCATCTCGTCGAACAGGCTGCCGCGTCCGTACACGCGCAGATGGCGGTCGTCGACCAGTTCCGCGACCAGCACCGGCCGCGCGCGGCGCGCCGGTTGCGCGGCGAGCGACGCGCGAACTTCGCCGGTCGTGCGCGCCGCTGCGTCGATCAGCGCGGCCGCGCGTTCGGGCCGCGCGAGCCGTGTCGCGAGCGTTGACGTCTCGCCGCACAACGCACGATAAGGGTCCGGCGCGTGGCGGTAGAGGCCGAGCGTGAGCGTCGGCGCAATCCGTTCGAACCAGGGCTTCGCGGACGCGTGGCCGGCCGTAATCACGATCAGGTCCGGCGCGAGCGCGAGCAGCACCTCGAAGTTCGGCTGGTATAGCAGGCCGAGATCCGCGACGCCGGCAGGCAGCGGCGGATCGATGATCGTCTCGCGATACCAGTCGGGCAGCGACATCCCGACCGGCACGACGCCGAGCGAGAGCAGCATCTCGCCGAGCTCCCAGCTCATCACGACGATCCGGTGCGGTACCTTGCTCGCCGCACTTGCCGTGGTCCCCGCAGCGGTGCTTGCAGCGCCGCTTGCCACTGCGGCCGCCGCCGCGTTCGCCCCCCGCATGCCGAGCACCGTGCCAAGGCCCGCGACGCCGAACGCCGCGACCCGGGCAAGCGCACGCCGGCGCGCCGCATCGGGCGCACGGCAATACGACCTCCGCGCGCTCATTGCGGAAATCCGATCAGATGACCGCCGACCGGATCGGTCATCACGCCCATCGGCACGCCATAGATCGCCTCGAGCGCGTCCGGACGCATGATCTCGTCCGGCGCGGCCTGCATCAGCAGCCGGCCGCCGCGTAAGGACACGAGTTGCGTGCAGAAGCGGGTGGCCATGTTCACGTCGTGCAGCACGACGATCGCGGTCATCCCGCGCTGCTCGCACAACGAGCGGATCAGTCCGAGCACTTCGAGCTGGTGGCCGATGTCGAGTGCCGATGTCGGCTCGTCGAGCAGCACGCAACGGCTGTTCTGCGCGATCAGCATGGCGAGCCACACGCGTTGCCGCTCGCCCCCAGACAGACTGTCGACCGGCCGGTTCGCGTAGTGTGCGACATCGGTCGACGCCATCGCTTCGTCGACCCGCTCGTGATCCTCGCGCGTGAAGCGTCCGAGCACACCGTGCCACGGATAGCGGCCGAGCGCGACAAGTTCGCGGACCAGCAGGCCGTCCGTCTGCGGCGTGTATTGCGGCAGATGCGCGACCTGTTGCGCGAAGCCGCGATGCGGCCAGCCCTCGAGCGGTGCGCCGTCGAACAGGATGGTGCCGCGCGTCGGCGGGTGCAGACGCGCGAGGAGCCGGATCAGCGAGGTCTTGCCGGAGCCGTTGTGGCCGATCAGGCCGATCACTTCGCCAGCTGGCAGATCGAGCGTGATGTCGTGCAGCAGGACCTTGTCGCCGATCGCGAAATCGACGTTCGACAGGCGGTAGAGCGAGGAGTCGCCGGAGGTGTTCATGTCAGGAGCAGGTTCATCGTGAATCGTGGGAGGCGGAGCGCGTGCGCCCCGCTGCTATCGTTATCGGTCGTTGTCAGCGGTTATCAGCTGTTGTTGACCGCTTGAGCGGTCCGTTGAAGTGGTTCACGTCATGACGCGGCCGCCGGTTTCGTTCGGCGTCCTCGCGGCGAGCGCGCCTAGCCGGCGCAACACGTCGTCGTGCAGCGTCGGGTGTAGCGCGATTCCGCTGTGCGTTGCATCGATGTCGCGTGCCTCGAATCCGCCGCTCGTGTGGGCGCTCCAGTCGAACTCGCGCATCGTCGACGGCTCGCGCGCCGCGCGCCAGAACGTCAGCGGCAGGTCGACATACGGCAGCGCATGATGGATCCGCAGCCGGTAATGTAGCGCGTCGAGTGCCGCCGCCCGCTCGAACAGCGGCTGCAGCCATGCACCGTCCGGCTGCGTGTCGAGCCAGGCGTCGAGGCCCGCGCGCGCGTCGTCCGGCGGCAGGCTGGCATCGTGGTCAGGCGCACCCGTCGCGTCCGGCGTGTTCTCCGCATGCGTCGCGGTATCAAGCAGTCCAACGAAATCGACGTCGTGTCCGAGCGCGCGCAGTTGCGCGGCCACCGTCACCGCGAGCCGTCCGCCGAAGGAGCGGCCGAGCAGCCGGTACGGCCCGTGCGGCTGTACGCGCAGCACCTGCTCGACACAGCGCGCGGCGAGCGTCGCGAAGGACGCCGGCAGCGCGTCCGTCGCGAACGCCGGATCGCCGAAGCCGGGCGAGCGCAACGCGACGACCGACGCGACACCTTGCAGCGCCGCCGCAAGATACCGGTATTCGCCGACGAGGCCAAGCCCCGGATACAGGCAGAACAGCGTGACGGGCGCGCCGCTGGCATTGAGCGGCTGCACACAGGGATCGTCCGAGGGGCAGAGTTCGGCCTCTGCGCGAAAACGTTGCCGCCATAGGTCGTAGGCCGCGTGCGCGGGGGTGTGGCCGGCGGATGCCGGCGCGGGCGGCATCGCCGCGAACAGGCTCGCGGCGGCGGACGCTGACGCCCCTACTCCGCCATGCTGGTCGGAGGTGATCGCCGTCGCTGCATTTGCTACCCCGGCGCGCTGTGCGGACGCGATCGCCGTTGCTGCATCGGCCAGTCCGCCGTGCTGGCCGAACGTGGTCGTGGTTGCTGCACCTGCAACCACGGCGTGCTCGCCGGATACGACCGCCGTTGCTGCATCTGTCACCTCGCGGTGCTGGCCAGACGTGATTGACGTCGCTACATCAGCCCCATCAACCAGCGTACGCATATGCGCGTCAAAAGCGGCCACGAGCCGTTCGAGCCGCGCCGCATCGAACAACGCCTCGGCCGCGCTCCAGTCGAGCTTCAGGCTGCCGTTGGAAATCAGCCCGTTCAGATCGAGCACGTGCCGGGGCCCCTGCCCGCTCCGCGTGTCATCCGTGCCGCTGCCGCTGTCTTCGTCGGCGAACGTGAAGCGTCCGTCGCTCAGCCGTTCGTCGAAGCGGCCGAGATAATTGAAGCCGACCGTGGTGGCCGGCAACGCGGCGAGCGCCGCACGCGACGACGCGAGGCCCGCATAACGGAACAAGTTGTAGTGCAGCCCTTCGGCGGGCAGCGCGTGACGCGCGGCGCCGATCGCGCGGCGCGTCGCGTCCGGATCGCGCCGTGCATCCCGTGCATCGATGTGCAGCGGATACTGCGTCGTGAACCAGCCGACCGTGCGGGTCAGGTCGACACCCGGCACGCGAACGCCGCGCCCGTGCCCTTCCAGTTCGACGATAACCGGCAAGTCGGGCAGCACGTCCGCGCACGCGTGGGCGAGCGCCGCGAGCAGCACGTCGTCGATTCGCCAGCCGGCATGGGTCAGCCGCGCGGTCGCGGCGGAATCGAGCGTCCATGCGAGATGTCGCGTGCCGCCGTCCGGGAGCGAAACGGGCGCGCTCCCGGCGCGTGTTCCGAGGCGGGCCTGCCACCACGGAATTTCGGCGAGCAGTTCGGGTTGCGCCGCATAGTCGGCGAGGCGCCGCGTCCAGTCGCGCCAGCTCGTCGCCGGGCGCGGCAGAACGACCGGCGCACCATTCTCACGCGCGGCGTCGTAGGCGGTCAGCAGATCGTCGAGCAGGATTCGCCACGACACGCCGTCGACAACCAGATGGTGGACGACGACCAGCAGGCGCGCGCCATCCGCCGTCGTCATCGCGGCGGCCCGGATCAATGGGCCGGCCGCAAGGTCGAGACTGGCGTGCACACGGTCCGCGTGCGCGGCGATCGCGGTTGCGGGATCGGCCGCCTCACGCAGATCGATTCGCTCAAGCGCTGCCTCCGCCAGCGCGGCGGACGCCGGCACGATTGTCTGCGTCCACGCGTGCGTCGCCGGATCGCGTGTGAACCGCGCGCGCAATGCGTCATGGGCGTCGATCACGGCCGCGAGCGCGGCGTGTAACGCGTCCATGTCGAGCGTTTCCACACTCTTTAGTAACACCGCCTGGTTCCAGCGCGCCGGCGCGTGCGCAAAGCGCTCGAAGAACCAATGCTGCATCGGCGCGAGCGGCGCGTCGAGCGGACCATCGGCTGCATCGGTAGGATCGGCTGCATGGGTTGCATTGGCGGCCAGTGCGCGTGCGTTGTCCTGTGTGTCGTCCGATCGCACTGCGACGCGCGCGAGCGCGCGCACCGTCGGATGTTCGAACACCTGCCGCGCGGTGACGATCCAGCCGGCCGCGCGCGCCTGCGCGATCACGCGCAGGCTCGAAATCGAATCGCCGCCAAGCGCGAAGAACGCATCGGTCACGCCGAAATCGGTACGGCCGAGCACGGTCTGCCAGACCGCGAGCAGCGCGGTTTCGAGCGGTCCGTCTGGCGGTACGGCACCGGTGTCGACTGTATCGTCCGGCTCGGGCAGCGCGCGACGGTCGAGCTTCCCGTTCGGCAGTGTCGGCAGTGCGGCGAGCGCGACGCACACCGAGGGCACATGCGAGGCCGGCAGCGTCGCCGCGAGCGCTTCGCGCACCGCGTCCGGCGCGGCGTCGCCGGTGTAGTACGCGACGAGCCGCTTGCGTTCGCCGTCGCCGCGCAACTCGACGACGCCTTCGCGCACGCCGGCCGCGCGCCGCAAGGCCGCCTCGATCTCGCCGAGTTCGATGCGATGACCGCGCAGCTTGATCTGCTGGTCGAGCCGGCCGAGGAAGTCGATCGTGCCGTCCGTGCGCGCGCGGCACAGGTCGCCGCTGCGATAGACGCGCGAGCCGGGCGCACCGGTCGGATCGGGCACGAAGCGTTCGGCGGTCAGCGAGGGACGGCCGAGATAGCCGTGCGCAAGCGTCGGGCCGCCGATGCACAGTTCGCCGAGCGCGCCATCCGGCGCGCGATTGCCGTCGAGGTCCGCGACGTACGCGTGGCGCGACGGATAGCAGTGGCCGATCGCGACGATCGCGCTCGCCGCGTCAGCCGCGCCGACCGGGTGATGCAGCGCGGCGACCGTCGTTTCGGTCGGCCCGTACAGGTTGTCGATGGCGACGTGCGCGAGCGGGCCGGCGAGCCACTTCGCGAGCGCGTCGCCCGGCAGCGCCTCGCCGCCGACGGTGATCTGCCGCAGCGACAGGTCCGCTGCGGCGGGCAGCGCGATGCGCCATTGCTGCCACAGCGCGGTTGGAATCCGCGCGAAAGTCACGCGCTCGTCGATCAGCGTGCGATTGAGCGACGCGAGTTCCCACGCCTGCGGACCCCGCATCACCACGCGCCCGCCCGCGATCAGCGCGGGCAGCAACTCGTGCAGCGCCACGTCGAAGTTGATCGTCGACGATTGGAGCACGACGTCCGATGCCGCAATTCGGTGAGCGTGCAGGAAGTCTTCCAGATGCAGCGCGAGCGCGCCGTGCGAGATCGCGACACCCTTCGGCGTGCCGGTCGAACCGGATGTGTAGATCACGTAAGCGAGCGCATCGGGGTGCGTCGCTGGGAACGCAGGCGCGGAGAGAGTGTCGTTGGAGTCGGAGTCGGAGTCGGAGTCGGAGTCGGAGTCGGAGTTGGCGGTGACATTGGCATTGGTATTAGTGCTGGCACTGGCGGCGTGAGTGCCTGTGCTCGTGCCGGTGCTGATGTTGGTGCCGACCAGTGCAGCGTCCCGCGCGCGCAGCGCATCAATCGCGCGCAACGGCGCGAGCAGTGCCGCCCAGCGCGCACGCGTGCCCGGATCGACGATCACACGCATCACCTGCGCATCGCCGATCATCTCGCGCAGACGTGCCTCCGGGTAGTCCGGATCGAGCGGCACGAACGCACCGCCGGCCTGCCATACGCCGAGCAGCGCAGCCGGCAGTGCAAGCGAGCGTTCGAGCAATAGGCCAACACGCTCGCCGGGCACGATGCCGTCCTCGCGCAGCGCGGCGGCGATCCCCGCAGCCCAGCCGTCGAGTTCCCCATAAGTCAGCGCCGCTTCTTCGCAACGCAACGCGACGCGCGACGGGCATTGCCGTGCGCGTTCGGCAACACGGTGGTGTGCAGGCACGAACGGACCACGCGGGATAGCGTCGCATGCAACAGCTTGCGCGCGCGAGGCCGCCAGATCCGCGACGCGACGCGACGGATCGGCGGCGATCTGGCTCACCAGCGCGACGTAATCGTCGAGCAGCCGCTCCGCGGTCGCATCGACGAAGCGATCGCGCGCATACGTAAGCGCGAGTTCCAGCGCACCGTTCGCGCCCCGGTCGCGCGTATTCAATGCGAGATCAAAGCGCGCGGTGGCCGCCGTGGCGACAACGGGCGCGGCGACAAGGCCGTCCGGCAGCGGCGCGAGCGCGCCCGCCGTATTAGCCGTATTAGCCGTATTAGCCGTATTAGCCGTATTAGCCGCGTGGACCGAATCGACCGCGAGATCGAACATCACCTGGAACAGCGGCGAGCTGTCGAGATCGCGTTCGACCGCGAGCGCGTCCACGAGCCGCGCGAACGGCACGTCACGATGCGCCTGCGCGTCGAGCACACGTGCATGCAGCGCGCGCAGCAGCGCGTCGAACGGCTGCGCGCCGTCGAGATCCGCGCGCACGATCAGCGTGTTGACGAAGAAGCCGACGAGCGACTCGGTCTCAGGCCGCTCGCGCCCCGCCGACGGCACGCCGATAACAACCGTGCGCTGTGCGGCGTAGCGGCCGAGCAGCACGCCGTATGCGGCAAGCAGCAGCGTGAAGAGCGTCGTGTGGCCCTCGCGCGCGATCGCACGCAGCCGGTCCGCGAGCCTGCCGTCGAGCGTGCGGCGCGCCACGCCGCCCTCATGCGAACGTTGCGGGCGCGGCGGCAGGTCGCGTGGCAGCGTGATCGAGCCCGGCGCGCCATCGAGCGTCGCGCGCCAGTGATCGAGCTGTTGATCGAGATGGTCGGCGGCGAGCCACTCGCGCTGCCATTGCGCGATGTCCGCAAACTGCACGGGCAGCGGCGGCAGCACCGCGCCCTGATAGAGCGCGAGCAGATCGCGGAACAGCACCTCCATCGACCACGCGTCGGCAACGATGTGATGCACGACAAATTGCAGCACGCGCGTGTCGGGCCCGGTGTCGAATACGCCGACCCGGAACACCGGGCCGCCGATCAGATCGAACGGCCGCCGCGCGGTATCGCGCAGGGCGTCGGCGAGCGCGGCGTCGCCTTCGACCGTGCGCTGCTCGAATCCATAGCCGGCTGCCGACGCTGGCGCCGGGTATTGAACCGGCAGTCCGTCACCCGCATCGAAGCGCAACCGCAGCGCCTCGTGCCGCTCTACCAATTTTTGCAACGCGCGTTGCAGCGCGTCGACGTCGAACGGGCCAGTGAGCCGCAGCGCATGCGTGATGTGATAGCCCGCATGCGCGGGATCGAGGCACCACAGAAACCACAGGCGCTCCTGCGCGGGCAGCAGCGGAAAGCGCTCGGGGCGGGGCGCGAGCGGCAGCGCGGGCAGCGCGGACGTATCGAACCCCTGCGCGCGGGCGCGGGCCCGAAACAGCGCGCGCTTGTCCTCGGGAAGCGCCGCGTACTGCGTTGCAATGCGCCGGGCGTCGCCATGTCGGGCGTCGCTACGCCGGGCGTCGCCACGCTGCGCGGCTTGAGTGTTGTCCGTCACGTTCTATCGTTCCAGTTGTCCATTGCCGCGCGGCGCGCGACAACGGGATGGCGCCAGGCGATCCGCGCCCGGCGCCGCGGGTCAAAGCGAATCGAGCAGATCCTGCAGGCCGTCGAGCGCGTTCTGTGTGCCACTTGTCGAGCCGTTCGTCATGCCCTCATCAGGTGCCGCGCCGTCGAGCTGCGCGGCGAGATCGGCGACCTTCGGATGAGCGAACACGAGCGCGATCTCGACCTTGAGGCCGAGCGCATCGCCAAGCCGTGCGGCACCGCGCACCGCGACGAGCGAATGGCCGCCGAGCGCGAAGAAATCGTCGTCGATACCCACTCGCTCGACACCGAGCACGTCCGCCCAGATCTGGCAGACGAGCGCCTCAGTCGCGGTTCCGGGCGCCGCGTAGGCGTCGGCGTCACCCGCCGCGACGGCCGGCAGCGCGGCGCGGTTCAGCTTGCCGTTCGAAGTCCTCGGTAACGTGTCCAGCCGCACGATCTGCGCGGGCACCTGCTGCGCGGGCAGACTGTCGGCGAGCCGCGCGCGCAGTGCAGCCGCCTCAACCTCACCCGTCACGAACGCGACGAGCCGGCGTGCGGTGCCCTCGCCCTGGATCTGGCAGGCGGCGTCGGTCACGCCGTCGAGCGTGCGCAGCGCGACCTCGGTCGCACCGAGTTCGATCCGGAAACCGCGCAGCTTGACCTGCTGGTCCGCCCGGCCGAGCGATTCGAGGCGGCCGCCCGCGCCCACGCGGCACAGGTCGCCCGTCCGGTACACGCGCGCGCCCGGCGGCCCGGACGGGTCCGGCACGAAGCGTTCGGCGCTCTGGCCCGGACGGCCGAGATAGCCGCGCGCGAGATTCGCCCCGCCGATGCACAACTCGCCGATCCCGTTCTCCGGCACCGGATTGCCGTCCGCATCGAGCACCAGCAGCGTGGTGTGTTCGAGCGGCGCGCCGAGCGTGATCGGTGCGCCCCGTTCGTCGAGCCGCGCCGCGCTCGACCAGATGGTCGTCTCGGTCGGTCCGTACAGATTCCAGAGGCGCGCGCCGTTGACCTGCAGCGCGTCGGCGAGATCCGGCGGCAGCGCCTCGCCGCCCGACAGCGCGACGAACGGCGCGCGCGGCAGCCAGCCGCCGTCGAGCAGCATGCGCCAGCCCATCGGCGTCGCCTGCATCAGCGTCGCGCCGGAGGCGTCGGCGAGTGCCGCGAGCCGGCGTCCGTCGACCACGGTCTCACGCGTCGCAAGTTCGATGGTCGCGCCGGCGATCAGCGGCAGATACATTTCGAGCCCGGCGATGTCGAACGACAGCGTCGTGACCGCGAGCCACACGTCGTCGCGCGTCGGGGCAAGCCGCGCCTGCATGCTGTCCAGGAATCGCGTGAGCGCGCCATGCGTCACGCCGACGCCCTTTGGTCGCCCGGTCGAGCCCGAGGTGTAGATCACGTAGGCGAGTTGGTCCGGCACGATTGCTGCGCGCTTCGCCGGTTCGATCAGCCCTGCGGACACAGCGGACACAGCGGACAGAGCGGCGCCGACATCGAGATTGCCGCCAACATCAACGTCGATGCAGCGAGGCGCGCCGCCCAGTCCCGCGAGCCGTTCATGGCCCACTTCATCGACGACGGTGCAGAGGAGCCCCGCGTCGTCGATCATCCCCGCGAGGTGGGCGTCCGGATAGGCGGGATCAAGCGGCACATAAGCGCCGCCCGCGCGCATCACCGCGAGCACCGCGACGATCATCGAGAGCGAGCGCGTCACGCACACGCCGATCCGCGCCTCGTGCACGAGCCCAACTTGCGTGAGGCGCGCAGCGAGCGCGTCGACCCGCGCGTCGAGTTCGCGATAGCTGAGCGCCGCGCCGTCGCAACGCACCGCGAGTGCGTCCGGCTGCCGGCGCGCGGTTGCCGCGATGCGCGCGTCGACGGGCACGAACGGCAGTACCGGCGCGTCGCCGCGCTGCGCGACGGGCCGTGCGTCCAGCGTGAAATCGCGAAGCCGCAGCGCGGACGTATCGGCGCTTTGATCGGCATTCCTATCGGCGTCGCGCACGAGCTGTTCGAGCAGCGCCAGATAGTCGCGCGACAACCGTTCGACCGTGGTCGCATCGAACAGGTCGGCCGCATAGCTGAACGTCAGGCCGATCTGCTCGCCGACCGATACGCCGAGCGACAGGTCGAACTGCGCGGCCGTGCGCTCGCCGCCGAACGGCCGCAGCCGCAACCCGCCGCTCGTCTCACGCTCGGCCGAACCGCCCTTCACTTCCAGATTGAACAGCGCCTGGAACAGCGGCGTGTGATTCGCTGCGCGAACCGGTTGCAATGCGTCGACGATCTGCGCGAACGGCACGTCCTGGTTGGCCTGCGCGTCGAGCACGCGCTGCTTCACCTGGGCGAGCAGCGCGTCGAACGGCAGCGCGCCCGACAGCTCCGCGCGAATCACCGCAGTGTTCACGAAAAACCCGATGAGCGGCTCGACCTCGAGCCGTTCGCGGCCCGCGAGCGGAATCCCGACCCGGATGTCGCGCTGGCCGCCGTAGCGGTACAGCAGCGCGTGGAATGCGGCGAGCAGCGTCATGAACAGCGTCGCGTCGTGACGCCGCGCGTACGCCTGCAACGCATCGGCAAGCGGCCGCGCGAGCGTGCTTTCCAGTTGGCCGCCGCGCGCGTCGCGCTGGGCGGGACGCGGCCGGTCGGCCGGCAGTTCGAGCACCGGCTGCTCGTCGCCGAGCGTGGTGCGCCAGTAGTCGAGTTGCGCGCCGAGCGCCGCGGCGTCGAGCGTCTCGCGCTGCCAGACCGCGTAGTCGGTGTACTGGACCGGCAGCGGCGCGAGCGTGGCGGATTTGCCGCTGACAAGCGCGTCATACGCGGCGATCAGCTCGTCGATCAGCACATTCAGCGACCAGCCGTCGGCGGCGATGTGATGCAGCGCGAGCGAAAACACGTGCGCGGCGTCGCCCGTTCGCGCGAGCCGCGCGCGCAGCAACGGGCCGCGCGCCAGATCGAACGGCCGGTTCGCGCCGTCGCGCAGCCAGTCCGTGAGCGCCGCCTCGTCCGCCGAGGCGAACGAGGCGGTTTCCCACCCGGCGCGCAGATTGTCGTCGACGACGAGCCACGGTTCGCCATCGCGTTCGTCGAAGCGCGCGTGCAACATCTCGTGCCGCGCGACGACGCCATCCAGCGCCGCGCGCAGCGCCTGCTCGTCGAGCACGCCGTCGAGCTGCACCGCGAGCGACAGGTGATAGGCGGCGGACTCAGGTGCGAGCCGCCACAGGAACCACAGCCGCTCCTGGCCGTGTGTCGGCCGCACGTCGCGGCGCCCGAGCCGGCGTACCGGCGGCAGGCTGCGCGCGGCAGGCGACGCGGAGACGTGGAGCCATGCGGCAAGCGCCGCGAGCACCGGATGATCGAGCAGCGCGCGCAACGGCACATCGCGGCCGAGCGCGCGCTGCAGCCGCGCCGCCACTTGCAGCGCGAGCAGCGAGTGGCCGCCGAGTGCGAAGAAATCGTCGCTCGCGCCGACCCGTTCGAGTCCGAGCACCGCCTGCCAGACCTCGGCGACGATGGCTTCGAGCGGCGTCGCGGGGGCGACATACGCAGCCGCCACCGCCTCGAGCGAGGGCAGCGACTTGCGGTCGAGCTTGCCGTTCGGCAGCGTCGGCAGCGCGTCGAGCACCGCGATTGCCGCGGGCACCATATACGACGGCAGCGTTTGCGACAGCGCATCGCGCAGCGCGTCACCGTCCGGCACGGGGCCGTGCGGCGCCGCGACCACGTACGCAAACAGCCGCTTCGCGTCCTGCTCGCCGCGCACGATCGCGACGGCCTCGGCGACGCCCGGCTGCGTGACCAGCACGTTCTCGATTTCGCCGAGTTCGATCCGGTAGCCGCGTACTTTCACCTGGTCGTCGAGCCGGCCCACGTACGCGACGCTGCCGTCCGGCAGCCAGCGGCACAGGTCGCCCGTGCGGTACACGCGCGAGCCCGGCGGCCCGAACGGGTCCGGTGCGAAGCGCTCGGCGCTCAGCGACGGCCGGCGCAAATAACCGCGCGCGAGCGTGTCGCCGCCGATGCACAACTCGCCGATCCCGCCTTCCGGCGCGGGCATTCCGTCGAGATCGAGAATCCGGTACACGCGTGATGCGCGCGGCCGGCCGATCGGCACCGCGACACAGTCCACATGCGCGGGCTCGACGCGCTGATCTGACGACGTGATCGCCGTCTCGGTCGGCCCATAGTTGTTGATGAACGGCACGTCCGCGAGCGGGCCCGCGAACCATTGCGCGACCGCGGTGCCGGGCAGCGCCTCGCCGATCACCGTCACGCGGCGCAGCGCGAGGCCGGGCAGCGGCTCGGTTGCCTGGCGCATCCACTGCTTCCAGTAACCGGTCGGAAAATCCGCAACCGTCACGCGGCGCTCCACCAGCACGCGGCTCAGTTCGGCACCGCTCCAGATCGCCGGGCCGCGCATTTCGAGCGACGTCCCCGCCGCGAGCGAGCCGAAAATTTCCTCGATCGACGTGTCGAAGTTCACGGTGGTGAACTGCAGCACGTGGTCGTCGGGCGTCAGTTCGTTATCCGCAATGAAGTCGTCCAGATGCAGGCTCAGCGCGCCGTGCGTCAACGCGACGCCCTTCGGCCGGCCGGTCGAGCCTGACGTATAGATCACGTACGCGAGCTGGTTCGGCCACGGTTCGCCGGGCAGCGCAGCGTCCGTGCCAATGCGCTGGCCATGGCGCGAACGATCGAGCGGCCCATCGACACGGATCGCCTCGCAGCCGGCCGCGCCGATCCAGTCGGCGTGCGCGGCGTCCGTCGCCGCGTCGGTCAGGATCGTCGAGAAGCGCGCGTCCTCGCACATGTCGCGCAGCCGCTCGCGCGGATAGGACGGATCGAGCGGCACATACGCGCCGCCCGCCTTCAGCACGCCGACGAGCGCGGCGAGCAGCGCGGGCGAGCGCTCGATACACACGCCCACCGTCATGTCGCAGCCGACACCCGACGCGACGAGCCGCCGCGCGATCCGGGTCGCGAGCGCATCGAGCTCGCCATACGTCATTTCCATGTCGTCGCAGCGGATCGCGAGTGCGTCGGGACGCGCACGGACCACCGCATCGATTCGCGCGACGACAGACCGGTACGGATGCGCGGCACCGGGCGCCATCGCGGCGCCCTCCTCGCCGATCCGGCCCGGCACGCGCAGCGCGGCGAGCGTCGTGGCGCTGCCGTGCGCGAGTTGCGCGAGCACCGCCTCATAGGCATCCGCGACGATCCCGAACGACGCGTCGGGCAGCCGCCCGCTGTCCCAACTCCATTCCAGGCCGATCCGCTCGCCCGGCAGCACGCCGAGCGTCAGCGGATAGTGCGTCCGTTCGAACGATGCGGACGCCTCGACGGTCAGCCCGAGCGAGCCGTCCTTCAGCGCCGGATCGATCGGGTAGTTTTCGAACACGAGCAGCGAATCGAACAGCACGCCGAAACCCGCGCCCGCCCATTGCTGGATCGACGTGAGCGGCGTGTGTTCCACCTGCCGCAGTTCGACGTTCTGGTGTTGCAACGCGTGCAGCCAGTCGCCGAGCGGCCGGTCGGCCGGCACGTCGACCCATAGCGGCAGGCTGTTGATGAACACACCCTGGATCGCGGCGGCGCCCGGCAGATCCGAGGGCCGCCCGGCGACGGTCACGCCGAACGCCGCCTGCCGGCGGTTGCCGTGGCGCGCGAGCACGATCGCCCACGCGGCCTGAATCAACGTGTTCAGCGTGACGCCGTGGCGCCGCGCCGCGTCCGCGAGCGCGGCGGACAGGCCGGCGTCGAGCGTCGTCGCGCGATGCCGGAATGCCTGCGGCTCGTGGGCCGCGTGCGCAGCGCGCGCGGGCAGCAACGCGACGCTGTCGAGCAGCAGCGCGGGCCGGTCGACGCGCGCAAGCTGCGCGCGCCACCAGTCGCCCGTATCCGGCTGTGCGTCGAGCCAGTCGACGTAGGCGCCGAACGGCACGACGGGATCGAGCGCGGGCACGACGCCCTGGCGCGCGGCGACGTACGCGCGCGTCAGTTCGCCCAGCAGTTGTGACTGGCTCCAGCCGTCGGACAGCGCGTGGTGGTTAAGCCACGCGAGATCGTGCGCGCCGTCCGGCCGACGGAACATCGCGACATGCATCAGCGGCGCGCGATCGAGATCGACGCGACGCGGCGCCTCGTCGTCGAACCAGCGCGCGAAGGCGGCGTCGTAGTCCGCGCGGGTGCGCCAGTCGTGCACCTCGAACGGCACGGGCACAGCGGAGAGCACGGCCTGCAACATCGCCCCGCCATGCCCGCGGACGAAGCGCGTGCGCAGCACCGGATGCCGCGCGATCACCGTGCTCCATGCAGTGCGCAGCGCGTCGATATCAACGTCGCCGGACAGCGTCAGCCGCTTGCGATTCAAGTAGGCGCCGTTTTCAAGCAGGCTGTGGAACAGCAGACCCTGCTGCAATGGCGTCGCCGGGTACAGATCGTCGAGCGCCTCGTTTGCGAGGCCTAGCGCGTCGAAAGCCATGTCGTCGAGCCTCGCGCGCGGGAAGTCGGCGGCACTCGCGCGCGGCGTGGCGTGCTCGCAGTGCGCGACGAAGCGCGCGACCTCGCGGCTGAACGCGGCGACGAGCGCGTGCTGCCGCTGTGGCGACACGACGGCGGGATCGAAGCGCCATGAGAACGACAACTGGCCGTCGACGATCATCCCGTTCACGTCGACCGGATACACCAGCGGTTCGTCGGCGGGTTGCGGATTGCCCGACGCCTCGGTCGCGAAGCCGAACGGGCCGTCGGCGGCGAGACTGCCGTCGAACTGGCCGAGATAGTTGAAGCTGAGCCGCGGCGCGGGGAGCGCCGCGAGCGTGTCGCGCGTGGCGGTATCGCCGTAAGTGTGCAGCCAGCCCCACGACGCGCCGCCGTCCGGCAACGCGCGCAGGCGCGATTTCGTGCCGAGCAGCGCGGCCGCGTCAGCGGCGGGCGCGGGCAACCACGCCGGGTAGCGGGTCGTGAACCAGCCGACGGTGCGGCTCGGGTCGGCGTCGCCCTGCACCGGCACGTCGCGGCCATGGCCTTCGAGCGCGACGAGCGCGCCGTCGCCGCCGAACGTCGCGGCGGCTGCACGTGCGAGCGCGGCGAGCAGCAGTTCGTCGACGCCGAGCCGGTAGGCGCGTGGCGCGGCACGGCGCAGTGCGTCGGTTGCCTCGCGATCGAGCTTCCAGTCAATGACGTCGCTCGAGGCGGCGGTGCCGACGGGCGCGTCGAGGCCGCTTTGCGCCTCGCGCAGCGCCGCCTGCCACGCGGGCAGCGCGTGGGCGATCCGCGCTTCGGTCGCCGCATCGCGCTGGGCGATCACCCATGCGCTCCACGGCAGCGCCGGCTCGAGAGACGGCGCGCGGCCTTCGCGCGCCACTGCGTACGCAGCCTGCAAGTCGGTGAGCAGGATTCGCCATGACACGCCGTCGACCGCGAGGTGATGGATCACCAGCAGCAGACGGCCATCCGGCGTACCGTCGGCGAGGTTGGGCGTGCGCAGCGACACAGCGTTCACGAGCCGGCCCGCAGCAGGGTCTAGCGCGCGCTGCGCGCGTTCGCCCACTTCCGCGAGCGCGGCCTGCCAGCCCTCGCCTGCTTCGCGCAGATCGACCGACGAGACAATGCCGGCCGGTGCGTCGGCGAGCACGCGCTGGCGCCAGCCGGGGGAACGGGCCGCAGTGGCTGCGGTCGCATTTGTGTTTGCATTTGCGGCGTGAGCGCCGATGGCTGCGGTGGCGGTGGATTCGCCGGTCACGCCATCTTCATCCCGTTCGAAGCACAACCGCAGCGCATCGTGACGCGCGATCACTGCGCCGAGCGCGCGCTCGAACGCGGCGACGTCGAGTTCGCCGCGCACGCGCAGCAACACCGACTGATTCCAATGACGTTCGCCGTCCGGATAACGCGAGAAGAACCACGCCTGGATCGGTGTCAGCGGCAACGGCTCGCGGATTTCATCGGCCGGGCCGGTGAGCTCCAACGGCCGCATCACGGCCGCGAGCCGCGCGACGCTCGGCTGCTCGAATACCTGACGCGGCGTCAGCAGCCAGCCCTGCGCGCGCGCCTTCGCGATCAGTTGCAAGCTCAGGATCGAATCGCCGCCTGCGGCGAAGAAGTCGTCGTCGATACCGAGGTCGTCGCGGCCGAGCACCGCGCACCATAGCGCAAGCAACGTGCGCTCCGCGTCGTTGCGCGGTGCGGCGCGCGGCGTGTCGCTGCGCGCCTCTTCAATGGCGGGGAGCGCGGCGCGGTCCACCTTGCCGTTTGGCATCAGCGGCAGGCGTTCGAGCACGGCGATCGCGGCCGGCACCATATGCGCGGGCAGCGCCTGCGCGAGAGCCTGCTGCAGCGTGGCGCCGTCGAGCGGCGCGGCGTCCGCGCGCGGCACGGCATAAGCGACGAGCCGCGCGACGCCGCGCGTCGTTGCGAGCATCGCGACCGCGTCGGCGACACCTGGCTGGCGGCGTAACGCCGCTTCGACCTCGCCGGGCTCGATCCGGAAGCCGCGCAGCTTGATCTGCTGATCGAGACGGCCGAGGAAGTCGATCGCGCCGTCGGCGCGGCGCCGGCACAGGTCGCCCGTACGGTAAAGACGCGCGCCGGGCAAGCCGGCCGGATCGGGCACGAAGCGCTCGGCCGTCAGCGACGGCCGGTCGAGATAGCCGCGCGCCAGCGTATGGCCGCCAATGCACAACTCGCCGAGCGCGCCGACCGGCGCGTCATTGCCGTCGTGGTCCAGCACGCGTGCGCTGCGCGACGCGTACGGTGCGCCGATCGACACGATCGGCTGCGCCGTGTCGTCGGCGGTGGTCGCGCGGAACATGCACGCGACGGTCGTTTCGGTCGGGCCGTACAGATTCGCGACGCCGATGTGGCCGAGCGGACCGGCACGCCATTGCGCGAGCGCATCGCCGGGCAGCCCTTCGCCGCCGACCGTGATCTGCCGCAGCGCGAGCGACGCGGCCGGCGGCGGCGAGCGCAGCCATTGCTGCCAGTACGCGGTCGGCAGCCGTGAGAACGTCACGCGCGCGTCGATCAGATGACAGCTCGTCGTTTCGATGTCCCACGGCTGCGGGCCGCGCATCTCGACCTTGCCGCCGCACAGCAGCGCGGGCAGCAACTCGTGCAGCGCGACGTCGAAGTTGATCGTCGACGATTGCAGTTGGGTATCGGTCGCGTCGATGCCGTGCGTCGCGATGAAGTCGTCGAGGTGCGCGGCGAACGCGCCGTGCGCAATTGCGACACCCTTCGGGCGGCCCGTCGAGCCCGACGTGTAGATCACGTAGGCGAGCTGGTCCGGATGCGGATCCACCGCGCGCGGCGCGGCAGCGTTGGCGTTGGCGTTGGCAACATCGTCGAGCGCGTCGACCGCGATTGCGATGCGGTCCGCGAACAGCGCGCCGCATTGCGCGGCGGCGGCCGCATCGGTCAGCACGACGCGCACGCCGGCGTCTTCCATCATCATCGCGAGGCGTTCGGCCGGATAGGTCGGATCGAGCGGCACGAACGCGCCGGGCGAGCGTAGCGTGCCGAGGAGCGCAGCGACCATCCCGATCGAACGCGTCATGCACAGGCCAACCCGTTCGTCGGGCCGCACACCGGCGCGCGCGAGGGCGTGCGCGACGCGCGCCGCCTGAGCGTCCAGCGCCGCGTAGGTCGTGGCTTCGCCTTCGCAGTGCACGGCCAGCGCTTGCGGCTGACGCGCGACGCTCGCCGCGAAGCGCGCGGGCACCGACACGTAAGGTTTGAGCACAGGCGCGGGCACCCCCGACACTTCGTCGCTCAACGCGAACGCGCCGAGCGGCTGCGCGGCATCGGCGGCGATCTGTTCGAGCAGCCGCACGTAGTGATCGAGCATCTGCGCGATTGTGGCGGCGTCGAAGCGGTCCTCTGCGTAGGTCAGCGCGACTTCGAGCCCATGCGGGCGTTCGCGCGCGTCGAGCACGAGATCGAAGCGCGCGGTGCGCGTGTCGAGTTCGTGGTTGGACACGTCGAGGCCGGGCAACTGAATCGCGTCGCGATCCACGCCGAGATAATTGAACATCGCCTGGAACAGCGGCGTTTCGCCGAAGCTGCGCTGCGGCTGCAACGCGTCGACGAGCTTGGTAAACGGCAGGTCCGCGTGCGCGTGCGCTTCGAGCACGCGTTCGCGCACCTGCGCGAGCAGCGCCGCGAAGGTCGGCACACCGGCCAGTTCCGTGCGAATCACCAGCGTATTGACGAAAAAGCCGATCGTGCGTGCGACTTCCGGGCGCTCGCGGCCCGCCACCGGCACCCCGACGCGGATATCCTGCTGGCCGCTATAGCGCGCGAGCAGCAGGTCATAGGCGGCGAGCAACGTGACGAACGGCGTCGCGTCGGCGGCAAGCGAAACGCGCGCGAGCGCCGCGCGCAGCGTCTCGGGCACCACCCGCACGAGGCGCGCGCCGGCGCCGCTGCGCATCCCCGCGCGAGCCTGCGTGCGCGGCAGTTCGAGCACCGGATGCTCGGTGCCCAGACGGTTGCGCCAGTAGTCGAGTTGACGGCCGAGCGTGCCGTCGTCGAGCCATTCGCGCTGCCATTGCGCGTAGTCGCCGTATTGAAGCTCACGGGCCGGCGCGTCGGGCGCCGTGCTCGGCTCGACGTGCGCGCGATAGGCGTCGGCGAGTTCGGCGACGAACACCTCGACCGACAGTCCGTCGGAAACGATGTGATGCAGCGCAACGTGCAGCACGTAGTCGTCCGGTGCGAGCGCGATCAGGACGACGCGCAGGAGCGGGCCGTGTTCGAGGTCGAACGGCTCGGCGGTGCTGCGCGCGAGCAGCGCTTCGAGTGCGTCGGATACGTCGGGCGCTGTATCACTGGCGCTGGCGTCGAGTGCATGCGTTTGCCAGCCGTAATCGCGCGGACCGGGGCGCTGATACGGCACGCCTTCGATCTCCTCGAAGCGCTGGCGCAAGCTCTCGTGCGCGTCGACGACGCGATCGAGCGCCGCGCGCAGCGCCGCGACGTCGAGCCGGCCGCGCAGCCGCACGGCGCCCGTCACGTTGTAGGCCGCGCTCGCGGGATCGAGGCGCCACAGGAACCACAGCCGCTCCTGCGCGTACGACAGCGGGAACCGCCGGCCGGCATCGGGAAACGGCACGATCGGCAGACGCGCCGCGTCGATCCCGCGCGCCCGCAGACGGTCGCGAAACGCGCGGCGCTTGTCCACCGGCAACGCAACATAGGCCGCCGAGATGGACCGCAGGTCCATCGGCACTTCGCTCACTCTTTCACTCATGGATGATCCCGATCTGGAGGATGGCTGCGCGGCGCTCAGGCGCTCATCGCGACGAGTACCCGCCGCGGGCCGGAGAACGGCGCGCGCCCGTGCGACATCAGCAGGTTGTCGAGCACGAGCGCGTCGGCGGGCTGCCACGGAAACGACAGCATCGTGTCGCGATAGACCGCGCGGATTTCGTCGAGCATCGACGCGTCGATCGGCGTGCCGTCGCCAAAGAATGTGTTACGCGGCAGGCGGTCTTCGTCGACGACGTCCAGCAACGCCTCCTGCACCGCCAGCGGCAGATTCGATACATGAAACAGATGCGCCTGGTTGAACCAGACGGGGTCGCCCGTCAGCGGATGGCGCAATTCCGACTGGCAGACCTGACGCGTGCGCAGCGCCTCGCCGTCGTCGAGCCATTCATAGTCGATCTGGTTCGCGCGGCAGTACTGCTCGACCTCGTGACGATCGTCGGTGCCGAACACCTGCTCCCACGGCAGGTCGAGACCGTTGCCGTAATTGCGCACGTACATCACCCCGTGTTCGGCGAAGCGCCGCCGCAACGCCGGGTCCAGCCGCTGGTAGACGAGCCGGCTGTCGGCAATCGGCGTGGCGCCGCCCTGCTCCGCGGCGATGTCGCAGTAGAACCAGATCGAGCCCGGCCATTTCAGCGTGTACGACTGTTCGTTGTGCTGGTCGATCCACTGATCCGCCGGATATTCGGTCGACGAGTAGACGCCTTTTTCGATGCGGCTGCGCGGCGTCGAGCCGAACTCGTACGTGAGCAAAGGCTTGCCGAAGCTCGTCGCGAACGCGTTGAAGCCCGTGGCGCCCAACGGCGCAAAACCGCGCAGCAGCATGCCGCCGAACTGCGCTTTGGCGGACTCGGCGAGCTCGCGCAACTGCGCCAGACAGGCGGATGGCGCGAGCGTGCCGTCCGCGTTCGCGGGGCTTACCACCAGCACGCGGGTGCCGTTCTGCTCGATGACGTGCTTGAGGAGCGTCGCGTCTGTACTGCTGATCATTGCGTCCATGCTTCGCCTTTCGGCAGACGCGCCGGCACGCCGCGCCGCGGCTGCGCGAGCACGCCCGCAAGAAAACTGACGACGCACGCCAGCACGGGGCCGGGTGCATTGTCGAGATAGAAATGAGCGCCGTCGAAACTGTGGAACGCGCACGTGTCGCGGGTTTCGTCGCGCCAGCGCGCGACCACCTCCGCGCGGGCGGTGGCGGGATCGTCACGACCGGTGAACACGGCGATCGGGCAGTCGAGCGGCGCGCGGGCGGTGGCGGCGCCATCGGCATCATCCGCGTGATGCGGATAGGTGCCGCACAGATGGAAGTCGGCGCGCAACATGGGCATCAGGAAATCGATGAAATCGCGGTCGTCGAGCAATGCGTCGGGCGTACCGCCGAGCGAGCGCAGCCTGTCGACCATCTGCTCATGCGTGCAGCCGAGCCAGTGCGTCTCGCGAATGCGGAACGGCGGCGCCACCGAGGCCGACGCTCCAAACCACACCGCCGAGCCCGCACCTTGCGCGCGCAACGCGTGCATCAACTCAAGTCCGACCAGTGCGCCCATGCTGTGCCCGAACAAGGCAAACGGCACGGCCGGGTCGCGCCGCGCGCGCCACTCGCCGCATAACGCATCGATCAGTGACGGCCATTCCGTGTGCGCCGGCAGCGCGCGGCGCGCGCCATGTCCCGGCAATTCGAGCGGCACGACCTGCACGTTGCGCGGCAGATGCTGCGTCCAACGCCGATACAACGCCGCAGTGCCGCCGGCGTGGGCGAGACAGAACAGCTGCACGGGCGGCAACGTCGACGGCAACGACAGGGATGCCGCAACAGCACCTGTCATCGGTCAGGCCGCCGGACCTGCTTGCCCATCGGCGCCGCGCGCGGCGTCGGCGGCCATTGCCTCGCGCAGGCTCAGCGGGCGCATGTCGGTCCAGACTTCGTCGATCCACGCGAGGCAGTCGGCTTTCTTGCCCGACTTGCCCGCTTCGCGCCAGCCGGCGGGAATCGCCTTGTAGTCCGGCCAGATCGAGTACTGCTGCTCGTCGTTGATCACCACGTGGAAATTCGTATCTTCGTCGCCCCAGCTCATTGAACGCTCCGCTGCAGCCCGACCGGCTGCGATAGATGAAATGGTGCAAATGAGACTCATTCTTGAATCGGCAGACCATGCGGCCTGACAGAACGACGCGCCTCGGCCATGCCGAAGACTGCAGGTACAACGGGCCGCGCCGCATCGAACTGCGGTTCTATGCAAATGAGAATCATTGCTGTTTAGAAGCGCCACTCTGAGCGTTACGCCCTTCTTTGTCAAGCGGCCTCATCGTGCGGACAGTCAAAACGATTTAACCAGCCGCCCTCTCTTTTCACATTCTGTTCGGTCAACAACTTGACCCAATCCGCCGCCCGGCTCCGCTGTCCCCCTTCGACCGACTAGACTCCGATCTGGTCTTTCGAGGGGGCTTCTCTCAAGCAACCCCACCCCTCGATCTTTCAACCTGCCGCTCCCTCGGGCGGCAGGTTCTTTTTCGTAGAATCTCCACGGCATTTGCTGGACGGAACGGACAAAATATGAAAGAGCCACTCATGGAAGACATTCAACAGATGCGGATGCAACTTCTCGCCTACCAGACGTTAATTGCAGCGCTGCTCGCGAGAACATCCCCCACCCTCACCGAACTAGAACGTATGCGGCGGGCAATCCGGCGCAGCGCCACCTTCCATCCAATGGACGAACAGAATCGCGCTTCAGCGGGCGAGTACGCCGCCACGATTGAAGACGTATTTCTGTCTGCATCGCTCGCGATTCAGGATCTCGGAGAACCACCGCTTGCGCCTTGATGAGAGGCCTTCGCGGACATGATCTTGCAGCGGATCGGCCAGTCCCCGCTGCGGTCGAAAGATAGCCGCTCCAACTGGAAAATCGCGTGCCGCATTCGAGGAAATCATGCAGCTACCGAGCGTTGATAATTTCGTCAAAGACGGGCAATACGGCATCACGTACAACATTTGTGCCTATCGCGAACTTTCGCGCGAAGAGATGATGCGCGCCGTGCAGGTCTTTATTCAACAGCAAGGCGGGCGTCAACCGCGGCAAGGCGCGGTCGTCAAAATCTTTTCAGTGATCGGGCTCAATGATGGGTAATCGCGCGATGTCGGCGGCTCCATAGGGCTAGCTACCCCGGCTCGCATTGAAGCGCCGTATCACGCGTCTAGTTCAGGATCGAAAGCAGATCGGTGATGCTCACATTGGGCAACTGTTTGGCGATCATGTCCCAAAAGATCACGTCATGCATCGCACTGGCATCTTCGGCCGTCCTCCACTGCCGCGCACCGACAATGGTGTCGGCAGTTTCGTTCGCGGCATCAACGATTGTCTTAATGTGTTGTTTGTGCATGAACGGGTTATCGGCTGCGCGGCCGGCTTATTTAGGCCTTCGCGCAATCGTTTGCTGGCAGTGTGACTAACCTCGACACACTCCTGTCTGAATCTGGCTGCAGCAACCGGCCCCGTAAGGTGAGCGTACCGCGCGTGGCGCGCCTACATGATGGCTGTCCTCTTTCAAAAATGACCCAGGACAAGTCCGCCCCGAACATCCCGGATCAATCGGACACGCACAAACGGCAACGCAAAAGCGCTGCGTAGCAGCAAACCGGAATCGGAATGAAGCCACGTGCTGATAGCTGATGCGATTCTATCCGTCCAGGTTTGACATGCCATCTTATGGCGGCTATGGGAAAGATTCTGTCCGAGGACACCCCGTCATCACTGCGCCGCTTAACGAATTTATTTAAGCCCCCATTCCCTGGCTTCTGTGGCATTCTGCCCAATATTTCAAATGAGGATGACGAATGCACACTTTGTCTAATTCAAAGCCTGTCGCACTATGACAACGCTTTCTTTCACAATTCTGGTGCGGCTTACCGATGCCACAGACGGGCGAACCGGCTTTCTCATTCTGTTATCGCACGGGATTGCGTACGACATTGCTGAGCGACGGAATCCTTACCCTGCCTTACCCGATGTATGCGCGTCGCATTAGTGTCGTTGCCTCAGATATGTTTTTCCCCATCTCTGGTATAAACGATTTTATAAAGCTCTCTATACAGCCCGTCTCAGTCTTTTTGGAATATTGCCTCGGTGCATTCGAATTTGTCGTTTAAAATGCGCAGCCCACTTCACTACCACTTACCCGCTCAATGTCTCCAACTGACAATGTCCTGGCTTATTCGGCCACATAATAATGGCGCCACGATCATTTGCATAACATACGTCAACTAAAAAATCACAGAGTCTTGAGAGAGGCTTTGCAGGCCATAACATTCCGGGGAAACACCCATGCAGCAGGTACATACTGCGCCGCTCAGTTCGCGGCACAGTGCCGTGCCGACGCGAGCGAGCGCAATGACTCGCGTCGACATAGCGCTGTTCAATGGCTTTGCGCTGCCTAAGGTCGCGGCGCTCATCGAAATATTCCATAAGGCCAACGCGCTTGCCGCGTCGCAACGATCGGGCCGCGCACGCTACGACGTCTCGTTGCTTTCGGCTGCTGGTGGTCGCATCGCGAGCTCGTCCTCGGTGTTCGTCTGGACGGAAAGCGTCGATACCCACAAAGGCACGAACGACCCGCACCTGATATTCGTCGCAGGCGGCGCGGGCGCGCAGCAGGCACGCAGCGATGAGCGCCTGCGCAACTGGCTGCGCCACCGGCATCCGCTCAGCGAAATCGTGCATCCAATCGCGGAGGGCCGGTTGCTTCTGGAATCGGCTGGGCTTCCAGGCCGCGACTGCCCGCTACCCCGCAACAGCACTGAAGCAGGCGAACGCCGTCCGGCGCGCTCGCCAGGCGATGCGTCGGCAGCCGAACGGACGGCATTGCACATCATTGAAGAAGACCTCGGGCCTGAACTGGCGCGTCAGGTCGCCGAATCGGTCGCGCCGCAGCACAGTTCCCCCTTCAATTCTTCCGTCACCCGCAGCGGGGCGTCGCAGGTTAGCGAGAAAATCATGGCGTCGGCTCGCTGGCTGGAAGCAAACGTCGATCGTCCCATTTCAATCGACGACGCGGCGCGTCTCGCAGCCATGAGCGAGCGCAACTTCCTGCGGCGCTTCAAGAACGAGATCGGCATGACGCCCTCCGACTTTCTGCTGCGCGCGCGTCTTAACCTGAGTTGTCAGATGCTTGTCGAGTCGCGTTTGCCCATCGACAAGATTGCGCGGCACTGCGGGATTGGCAGCGGCGGCCAATTGGCCAAGCTGTTCAGAAAACATCTGGCGACCACCCCCACCGACTATCGGCTGAGCAAAAAAGTCTCGCCGGGCAGTCTCATCTGAGCGCGCGGCCCGGCTCTCCCCTTACAGCAGATTATCTGCGCGCGGCAGTCCTGCCTGGCGGAGAAGCCGCTCGTGCTGCCCACACATCGACACGGCTCGACACTTCGTCTTCGTCATACACGCTGCCATAAGCCACACACGCTACGGCAACCGTGGGACGCTGTGGTCTGGCATGTCGGTGACAGCCGCCAGGAACACTCGCCCAATAAATTACGCATGACATAGTCCGTAATTTATGAAATTTTTTTATTTCTATTTTTCAGTTTGAGTCTGAATAGCCCAATCCAGTCAGCGCCGTGCGCATGTGAAATACCCACTATTTTTTGTGGCACGAATTTCTTCCGAATCGAGGAATGATCCGGATGATTCCGCTATGACGACCGAAATGATGCATTGCGTATAAGCGTGCTATTCAGTCGCACAAGCGGAAAAATTCAGATATATCAGAATTTCGCCACGAATCGTACACATTCGAATCAACTGTCAATCAGGCCGTAGTCCCAGTAAATGGCCATTCCATAGCCTTCCATGAACCCGAAACGCGCAGAAATCATTCAATTGATGAATGCATGGCGAATAGGATTTTTTGGGGCATTTTCAGGTGGCAAAGCGTCACATCTGGTGCATAGAAATTACCAGTCTCGATACTCTTGATCAATTCCGCCAAGAGCATGGTTGAATCGGACGCCTCAGTCTGATCGGCGAGCCCTCGCGAATATGATGCGCTGCAGAAAACCTAATTTCGCTAATAGTGCCGAGGGCCAGCGGTATGGAATGTGCGACTGATATAACGAGGAAAACAATTCACCTCATGGTGGGCGGAAGCGTTGGATTAGCACGCCGCCACAGACAGGTGGTGATTCTCCTGTTCGAGGGCTTTTCACTTATTCACATGGGGCGTCTGGCGGAGACGTTCAGTCTTGCTAACCGTTTGCGTCATCCGGACAACGCGCTGCATAACTATTATGACCTGCGCCTCGTGTCCGCAAGCGGCGGGGCCATACGCTCGTCATCCGGTGTGCTGATCTGGACCGACGCGGTCGACTCGCACTATGCCAAAGACGTTCACGCGCTGTTTGCACTCGGCGCCGCGAGCATGCCCGTCGAAAGCGACGAACGGCTGCTCTCGTGGCTGCGCCACACCTATCCGCATGCGCAGGTGGTACAGGGCATCGGCGGTGGGCATGGCGTTCTCGAATTGGCCGGACTCGAGCCCAAGGACGTGGCGGCGGAGGTGGCGGGCGGCGCGATGACGACGGGTACGTTGTCTGCAACCAGAACAGCCGGCATCGACGCTGACGCGGGCGTCGCGCTAACCAGCGCGCTGTCCGTCGTCAAACGTGATTGTGGCTACGAGACGGCCAGCCAGGTCGCCCATGACCTGCTGCCCGTCACGCCGAAGCAGTTCACCCACTCGGTATTCAATTCCCGCGAGGCGCGCGCCAGCGACCTGATTCGCACGTCCGCGTATCAGTTGCGGGCCAGCAGCGAGAACCGTGTATCGATTGCGGATGCCGCCCAGGCCGTGGCGATGAGCGAACGTAATTTTCTGCGCCGTTTCAAGCAGGAGATCGGCGTCACGCCGACGGAGTTCGTGCTGCGAGTCCGCCTCGAAAAAGCCTGCCACATGCTGGTCGATACCGACCTGCCCGCCGACAAGATCGCCCGCCGTACCGGCCTGGGTAGTGGCGACCGGCTCGCCAAGCTGTTCCGCCAGCATCTCTCGATGTCGCCGACGGAGTACCGGACGCTTGAGCGAAACCGCCTGGCCGATAACGGGTCGTCCGAACCGGACGTCCTCGCGCGGGTACGCCGCCCCGTTTCGTAACGCGGCGGGAGAAAGCTGGATCGTTCATCACCCGGCTCCACGGAGATTCACATGAAACAAGCTGTCGCACGCCTGATCGATAGCGGGTGCCTTGCGCTCGCGGCTGTCATCGCAGCTCACATCGTGCCTGTCCAGGGCCGGGAAACCGGTCCGCTTCAGTTGCTGTTCGCCATCGTGATCATGCTGTCGGCGGCAGCGCTGTTGCCGGCTGTTCGCGCGTACGCCGTGCCGCCGATGCGCTCGATATACCGCCTCTGCACCCGGCTTCTGCCGGCATGGCTGGCCTTGCAGTTCGCCGGCCTCGTGCTGCTGCTTTCGATTCACCGCGAGGACGCCGCGCTTGTGTCCTGGATCGCATGGTGGACCTGTCTTGGCGTCGTGCTGCTCGCGTCATGGCGGCTGGCTGTCTGCGCGACGCGTTCGTCCCTGCGTATTTTCGCGTTGCGCGCGCGCAATGTCGTGGTTGTGGGCAATGGCGAGTACTTCAGGCAAATCGTTGCAAAGGTCGATTCCAGCCATCACCAGCGTTTTCGTGTCGCGGATGTCGTCGAGTTGCACACCGCCGACGGACGCCTCGGCGCCGGAATGGGCGAGCACGGCAAGACGGAACTTGCGCGCCTCGCCCAGCTCGCGGAGTCCGGCGGCATTCACGAAGTCTGGCTCGCGTTGCCGTTCTCCGCGCACGCAGTGGCGGCCCATTGCATCGAAGCGCTCAAGAGCACGCTGGTGGAAATACGGCTCATGCCGGACTTCATGCCGCTCGGGCTATACGCCGGGGTAGCGTCGTTCGACACACTCGAGATCCCTTCGCTCAGCCTCTCTCCATCGGCCATTTCCGGCGAAGCGATGACCGGCAAGGAGATCTTCGACCGGGCTTTCGCACTCGTCGCGCTGATCGGGCTGGCGCCGCTATTCGTGGCGATCGCCATTGCCATCAAGCTCTCTTCGCCAGGCCCGGTTTTTTTCCGGCAGCGTCGCAAGGGTCTGAAAGGACGCCCGTTCTCGATCTACAAATTTCGTTCGATGCGGGTTCATTCGGAAGAGCGCGGTGTCGTGCGTCAGGCCACGCGCAACGACAACCGGATCACGCCGGTGGGGCGTTTTCTGCGTCGCACGAGTCTCGACGAGATTCCGCAGTTCATCAATGTCCTGCGCGGCGAAATGTCGATCGTGGGTCCGCGTCCCCACGCGCTCGAGCACGACGATCTGTATGAGCCGTTGATCTCGGGCTACCTCGACCGCTATCGCATCAAACCGGGCATTACCGGCTGGGCGCAGATCAACGGCTATCGAGGTGAAACGGATGCGCTGGAAAAGATGGCGGGCCGCGTCGAGTACGACCTGTATTACCTGCGCCATCGATCGTTCTGGATGGATATCAAGATCGTGCTGCGCACGGTAGTTCGCGGGTTCGTCAGCAAGCAGGCGTACTAATCACCATGGGGAGCCGCGGACCGCGAGATGGAGGTCGGCGAACCCAATAAAAGGAATCGGAGTGAAGCAATTGAAAGTCAGGTCCAACGCGCTGCGTCGCGGCGGTGTCAACATGTTCTCGATGAATCGGCTTGCATGGATTGCGGCGCTCCAGCTCGCTCTGTCAGCCTGTTCGATTGCGCCCGGCATGAAAATGCAAAAGACGGCGACGTTGCCGCTCACCAGCGCGAGTGAGCAGGCGCCGGCCGAGCAGCTGCCCGTGCCGATGACCGAGGTGACCTTGTCGTCAATCGACGAGATCAGAGGCGAAGCCGAGCGCCGTAACGACGAGAGCGCGAGCGCCCTGCTCGGCCGCGGCCAGGCTTACACGATCGGTGTCGGCGACGTGCTTCAGATCACGGTCTGGGACCATCCGGAACTGGCCGCGGCATTGGGCTCGCAGCCGCCGGCAAACGCGCGCGCCTACGACCCGCCGCCGGGATTCATCGTCGATGACACCGGTTATCTGCGGTTTCCCTTTGTCGGGAATATTCGCGTCGAGGGCATGAAAGTCGACGAAGTCCAGCGCAAGCTAGCAGCGGAACTGGGCAAATCATTCCACGATCCTCAGGTGACGGTGCGCATTGCGTCGTTTCGCGCGAAGCAGGTGTATGTCGACGGCGAAGTCCGTACGGCGGGCGCGCAATCCATCAACGATATCCCCACCACGCTGTACGACGCGATCAGTCATGCCGGCGGCTTCAGCCCGGCTGCGGATCAGAGCCGCATTACGCTGACTCGCAACGGCCGTTCATACGACATCAACTTCACGGGGATGCTGCAGCGCGGTTTGAATCCTTCGAACATCATGCTGCGCCCCGGCGATCTGATTCGCGTTTCCGCCCGCGAAGAAAACGGCGTGTTCGTGCTGGGTGAAGTGACCAAACCGGTTACCGCGCTGCCGTTACGCAACGGCCAGTTGACGTTGAGCGACGCGCTTTCCCAGGCGGGCAGCATCAATTCGGCGACGGCGGACGCGGCGCAGCTGTATGTGATCCGCGGACTCGGCAAAGACGCGCGCGTCTTCCACCTCGACGCGGCCTCACCCGTCTCGATGATCCTCGCCAACCGGTTCGAGCTGCAACCGAAGGACATCGTCTATGTCGACGGAAACGGGCTGGTTCGTTTCAGCCGTGTGTTGAGCCTTCTGCTTCCAGGCATCAACGCGGGCCTTACCGCCGGCTTGGTGACGAAATGAGTATGACATTGCGATTTCTCCGCAGCCGGCGCACACGGGTGACGTCATGGTGAATCGCCGTTCCGCCATGGGCCTCTCGGCCGGTGCGGCAATACTGGGCGCCACTGCGGTCACGCGTGGATGGGGCGAATCCAGCGGGAATCAACCTCCGAACGGATTTCGCTGGCTCAGCGATTTCGCCGCCAAAGGCAAGGGCGCGAGCGACGACACCGGTACGTTCCAGCGCGCGATCGACTACGTCCGCAATATCGCACTGCGTACGCGCGATACGTCCTGTTTGCCCTCCTTGCTGATTCCGGCCGGCCGCTACGTTCTCACGGAGACGATCGACACCGCGCCCTGGATCAAGTTGTGCTCGGTGGGCGGCGTCCTGCTCGACTTCTCCCTGTTGCCTGTGGGCTGGAACGGGTTGACCTGCAGAAACGAAACCACCCTTCCCGCGACCGACTTGCGTTTCCCGGGCAACCGTTCGCCGTTTCTCGACGGCACCGGCGGCACGATCTCGATACTCGGCCCAGGCAAGGCGGAGTCCGAAGGATGGGGCATCGTGATGGGTAACCGGCAAGCGGGATTTTCGGGCGCCGTGAGAGACGCGGGCGGCCGCAATGTCGTGGTCACCGGCTGGCGCGGCGCGCTGCGGATCGATCCGATCAATACCTACCTGACAGCGTGGTTTTCGTCGCGCTTCGAACAGAACCGTGAGGACGGCATTTACGTAGCGCCGGGTGTGGGCAGAAGCGTGAATAGCGGCGAACGGATGACCTTTTCCGATTGCACGTTTGCCGGCTCCGCGCGCGCCATCGACATCAACTCGGACAGCATGGATTTCGTCTTCGACGCCTGCTCGTTCGATTTCAATGGCGACGTGGTGTATTTCGGCCGGCAGGCGCGTTTCGGCACGGTGGCGTTCAATCACTGCCACATCGAGGGCATCGACGGACTGCTCGTCAATGCGACGGCCGCGGGCAAGCATCTTCGCACTGTATTTCGCGACTCGATCGTGTTGCCGAGACGCTGGAAGCGCAAGGATCTCGACAACGCGCCGCGCCAACTGGTAGCGGGTACGGCGAAGTTCTCCGCGTCCGGCGTCGAGTGGCGTTTCGAGTCTCCGCCACAGGGTGCGTTGACGGCGCTGATCGGCGACGAGGTGCCGGTCGAGTCAATGAGCGCAATGAGCTTCCAGAAAATTCAGGCGCTGCCGTGGCGAGGAAGCGTGATCAATGCCGACAGTCTCTTCACGCTGGATAGCCCCGGAACACCCATGGGCGCACTCACGCATTGGAGCATGTCATCCGCCGCAACCGGGCGGAGTGCCGGCGAAATCGTCGCTACGGATACGGATGCGCGCTCGGGAAACAGCGCAACGCCCAGATCGAGGCAAGCGTTGCGGCTGGCCTCGCCGGATCAGGACAACGCGCCCTTCTCCGTGACCACGCGAACACCGTTCCCGGTGAACCCGGGCGATACCGTCCTGGCCGCCTGCACGGTGAACACGGTGAACACGGCGGGCACGAATGGCACGAATGGCACAACAGGCCGCACGACATTCACGTTCCAGTTCTACGTCGCGGGGGGCGTCCCGCTAAGCGTCAGTGAATCGCAGAGCCCGGCGAATGAACTTCCGTCCGCACAGGCAGCCGTTCCGGCCGGAGCCGTTCAGGCTGTCCTCAAGGCGACCTTCATCGGCTGGACGGGGAAGCTCGAGATCAGCGAACTGGCGGTATGGCGCTCGTCATGACGTGGGGTGCGCAAACACCCATCCGAGTCAGCAACGTCTCAACACCTAGATAGAAAAACCAGATGATTTCCAACGTTCTAATGGTTTGCCACGGAAACCTTTGCCGCAGCCCGATGGCCGCGGCGCTTCTTCAGCAACGCGTCGAGGGTCTGCGCGTCGGTTCCGCCGGTCTGGCGGCCGAAGTGGGACAACCGGCGGCGACCGAGGCCGTCGCGGTGCTGTCCGAAATGGGCATCGACATTCAGGCGCACCGCGCCACGCAGTTGACCCGGCAGCTCGCGAACGACGCCGAGCTCATCCTGACGATGACCGCGGCGCAGACACGGAGCCTGCAGTCGCTCTATCCGCTGATGCGCGGCCGCATCTTCTCGATCCGCGGCTTCGACGACGCGGATATCGACGACCCGATGGGCATGCCCATTTCCGCATTCCGTGCGTGTCGCGAGGCGCTGACCCACGGGATCGACTATTGGGTACGTCGGCTGAAAAACCTGAATGCACCGTCAGGTGAGCGCATGGTTCCGGATGCGGTCTGCGTGGACGGAGGTGCACAGTGAACCCGCCGTATGCACCGCAGGAAGTCGCCGCCGCCGAGAAAGAGTTCAACCTGGCGGCGATGCTCGATGTCTTCATGCTCTATCGCCACATGATGCTGTGGATTTTCGGAGCCGTATCGATTCTCGGCGTCGCAGCGGTACTGCTGTCGGATCCGCAATATCAGGTCAACATCATCACGCAGGTCGATGAAGGCTCGGCCGCAACCACCGCGTCGTCGCTGCTGGGTCAGGATCTTTCGTCGATGCTCGACGTCAAGTCGTCGGCCGATACGGAAATGCAGGTGCTTCAGTCGCGGCTGGTGGTGGCCTCGGCGGTCGACAACCTGCGCCTGGATATCGAGGCGGAGCCGGCCCGTTTTCCGCTCATCGGCCGCGCCATCGCGCGCTCCAACAAGGGGTTGTCCCACCCGGGCTTTCTGGGCATGGGCGGCTACACGTGGGGCGACGAGAGCGCGAGCGTCACGCGCTTCGACGTGCCCACGGTTTTCGAGGGAGAACGCTACCGCTTGACGGTGCTGGATGCCGGCACCTACCGGCTTTCGGGGACCGGTCTCGACCAGGACGTGGTCGGCCGGATCGGCAGGACCGAGACCTTCGTCACCGACGATGGCCCGATCACCTTGCAGGTGAGTGCGATCCGCGCGGCGCCCGGTGCCCGCTTCAAGCTCACGCGGCAATCGCGTCTGGAAACGATCGACACGCTGCAACGCAGTCTTTCCATCACTGAATTAGGCAAGGATTCCAATGTTCTGCAAGTGAAACTGCGTGGCAGCGATCCGGTGCTGATCACAGCGATCCTGAACGATATCGCGCGCCACTATGTCGGCCAGAACGAGGATCGCAAAGCGGAACAGGCCGCGCGTTCGCTGTCGTTCCTGCGCAGCCAGGTTCCGGACTTGCGTCAGAAACTCGATACGGCGGAAAGTGCCTATGCCGTGGTGCGGAGCAAGCTGGGATCGGTGGATCTCGACGGTGAGGCACGTGCCATCCTGCAGCAATCGGCCGACAACGAAACCCAGATCAGCACCCTCCTGCAAAAACGCGCGGATGCACTGACCCGCTTTGAGCCCACGAATCCGACGGTGGTCGCAATCGATCACCAGATCAAGGTGCTTCAGTCGCAATCGGCCGGCTTTAGCCAGCGCATCGACCGCCTGCCGGAGACCCAACGTCAGGTGGTGAAGGCGCAACGCGACGTCAAGATCAGCAACGACCTTTACGTCGGCTTGCTGAACAACATCGAACAGTTGCAGATTCTGGAGGTGGGACGGATCGGCAACGTCCGCGTTCTCGATAACGCCTTGTTGCCCGACCAGCCGATTCGCTTGTGGCGCCCCGTGTTGTGCCTCGTCGTGATCGTGCTCGCCATGTTTGCAGCGGCCGCCGCCGCTTTCATTCGCGACCTGCTGTTCCGTGGGATTTCCGATTCGCACGAGATCGAAGAACAGACCGATCTCAGCGTGTTCTCGGTGGTGCCGATGGCGAACCGCCGCGGCTTCCGGGTGGCGGGCTACCTGCGTCGCAAAACGCCCGCGCGGCGCCCGCTGGCGTTCGTCGATCCGGCCGACCCGGCGATCGAGAGTTTGCGCAGTCTTCGCACGGCGTTGCAGTTTTCGCTGTCCGATTCGGGCAACAAGATCGTGATGTTCACCGGGCCGTCACCCAACATCGGCAAATCGTTTATCGCGTCGAACGTGGCCGCGGTCCTCGCGCGCACCGGCAAACGTGTTCTATTGATCGACGGTGACCTTAGACGTTGCGGACTGAGCCGCGCCTATGGCTGCCACTCGGCGGTCGGGCTATCCGACGTGATCGCCGATGTCCGCAAGCTCGACACGTCCATCCGCCCGGTCGAACGCTCGACGCTCGACTTTCTCCCGAGCGGGTCGATGCCGCCCAATGCGGCCGACCATTTGAGCGAGCCGAGCGTGCCCGGGCTTTTCCGGACGCTTTCCGAGCGTTACGACGTGGTGATCGTCGACACCGCCCCGCTCCTGCCGGTCCCTGACGCGGCCATTCTCGCGCCCTATTCCAGCGGCAACGTGTTCCTGGTGGCGCGCGCCTCCATCACGAAACCGGCGGAACTCGAAGAATGCGCACGACGCCTGCGGCAAGTCGGCGTCGACGTGAAGGGCGTGGTACTCAACGGAATCGACCGTCATGCAGGACGTTTCCGCTACGGCACCACCTATGGAAGCTATCGCTATGGGCGCTCGCGTGGCGAAGATGCACGCCCTGTGATGGACGAGGTGGCGCAATGACGCAGCGAAGCCGCGACGCCTGGGCGGCATCGTTGCTGTCCGTCAGCGCGCTCGGCTCGGCCGGGCTGGCGTTCGCCGTTCAGGCGACGCTCGCGCGATCCCTGTCGCCTTCGGCGTACGGGCAGTTCGCCGCCGCGCTCGCCGTGGTGACGATCATTGCTCCGGCGGTCGGCTTCGGAGTGCCGTCCTTCTGGCTGAAGGCCTACGGCACCGAAGGCTGGGCGGCAAAGCGCTGGATGGAAGCATCGGTTCGTTTCATCACGCGCAGCGCGCTCGTGTGCCTTGCCGCCGCCGTGCTCTGGGCATGGATCGGCACGGCCGACGCACGCACCAGACAACTGCTGCTGTGGATGCTTCCCGTAGTGCTGGCCCAGGGCGCCATCGAAATGGCTTCGGCCAAACTCCAGCTCGAAGAGAAGTTCGGGCGGGTTGCCATGTGGCAGGCATTGCAGCATGCCGGACGTCTCGCGCTGGTGCTGGCTTGCTGGCAGCTGGGGGCAAGCAGCGAGGCGATTGCATTCGGCTTTGGCTGCATTGGCGCACTCGTGACGCTCGGCGCCTGGCGCTCGGTCACCGCGCTGCGCCGTGGCGCGGTGGAACTGATCGGACACGGGCCGGAATCCGCGGCGCGAAGCGCGAGCGGGCGTTTGCCGGCGCCGTCGATTCATGAACTCTGGTTTAACGCCATGCCTTTCGGCATGGCCAGCCTGCTTTTTTATGCCTATGGGCAAAGCGGGCTCGTGATCGTCTCGCACCTCGGCGCACCGCAGGACGTCGGCGTCTACAGCGTCGCCGTGACGATCCTGACTGCCCTTTATCTGTTGCCCACCGTTCTGTTCCAGAAGCTTCTGATGCCGCGCCTTCATCGGTGGGCCGCGTCGGGCGACGAGCGTCTCGAACGGATGTACCGCGACGGCAACAAGTGGATGTTCGCCTCGGGCGTCGCATTGGCCGGCATCGCGGCATGGCTCGCGCCGTTCGTGATTCCGCTGGTATTCGGCCGGCAATACGAGCAATCGGTCAATGTGGTCGTGCTCATGACGTTGAGCACCCCATTCAGATTTCTGACGGTCAGCGCTTCCTCCGTGATGACGACCCGCAATCTGATTCGCGTGCGCAACCGTTGCGCGTTTGCTGCGCTGCTCTTCAGCGTGATTGCCGGCGTTATTGGCGTATTGCTCGCGGGCATTGTCGGCGCGGCGATTGCATCGATCGCGGGCGAAGTGGTGTGGGCTGTGTTGTCCGTGCTGTGCGCCCGTCACTTCCTGGTGCGTGGACGGCACAAGCCAGTGCCGGTCGCGGAGCTTCAGCAGAACGCCAATGATGCGCCTCCCCCGCTATCCGAACAGATTCCGGTCAGCGTCATCATTCCCTGTTTCAACTGCCGCGATACGCTCGAACGCGCCATCCAGTCAGTATTCCTGCAGACGTGCCGCCCACAGGAGTTGATCCTCGTCGACGATTGCAGCACGGATGGCACACGTGAGCGGCTCGGCGAACTGGCGCAGCGGTATCCGGCCCACTGGATTCGCGTTCTTCTGCAGCCTCGCAATGCCGGACCGGGCGCCGCACGTAATGCGGCATGGGCGGTGGCGACGCAGCCCTATATTGCGTTTCTCGATTCGGATGACAGCTGGCACCCGGCAAAGATGGAGATCCAGTACGGATGGATGCGTGCTCATCCCATGGCGACGATCACCGGCCATCCCGTGGCGTTTCTCGACACCGGCGAGCGGCCCGAGTCGCAGCCACGGCCGTCCGTCGGCGCGCCCCACCGCGTGTCGCGTCAGCGGGTCCTGTTCTCGAACCGCTTCACACCATCGAGCATTCTGATGCGCGCGGATGTCGGCGCACGGTTCGATGAGACGAAACGGCATGCCGAAGACTATTTCATGCTGCTCGAAGTCGTTCTGGTGGATGGCGGCGAGGCCTACCTGTTTTCGAGCCCGCTTTCGTACATCTACAAGGCGCAGTTCGGCGCGCGAACCGGCCTGAGCGCTCAACTCTGGAAAATCCAGAAAGGCGAACAGGACAACTACCTCCGCTTCCGTCGACGCAGAGTCATCAGCAATGTCGAATGGGTGTGTTTCTCCCTGCTGAGCGCGGTCAAGTATTTTCGGCGCTGCGTGGTGTCGCGGAGATTCACATGAGGAACGCTCCCACCATCAACGTACCCACAATCGCCGCAACGCACCAACTGGCCGGGCGTGCGATATGACTTACTACCTCATTCCCCTGCTGATCTTTTACTTCGGCGTGGCGCTGTGCATCGCCTATGGCGGGACCAATCCTGCCGTCGTTCTCACGTGTGCGTTGCCGATGGTCGCGCTGGCCGTGTTGCGCGGCCATAGCGGCACCGACACGGCGGCGTACTACCAGGCATTCACGGACCTCGGCCAGGGCAACGGCTATGGCGCCGAGCCGCTGTTCAATGCGTATGCGCAGTTTCTCTGGGCTATCGACCCCGACCCGCGCTTCGTCGTCAACAGCATTTCCATGACCACCGCGCTGCTGTTGCTATGGTCCATTTCCCGCAGCCGCTTCGGCATCTGGTTCGGTGGACTCGTGCTCGTGCCGGGCATGTTCTACGAGCTGACCATGAACGTGATGCGATTCGGTCTCGCATCGGCGATCTTCCTGCTCGCGACGCGCGTTTCGCCCCAGCAGAAACCACTTCGCTACTTCATTTACGCGGTGATCGGCACCTGTGTGCATTTTTCTTCGGCGCTGCTGTTCCTGCTTTTCATTGCGACCACCCGGCGCGGCCACACGCTGATGTTTGTCGGCGTGGCGGTCGCCGTCATTCTCGGCTCACTGCTGATGCCTGACTACTTCGCCGACAAAACCAGTCTGTACACCGGAATATCGGCGCCGAATGCATCGTCCGGATTGCTCTTCCTGATGATTCAGATGTTGATGCTGGGCGTGATGATCGTGTACCGGCGGCAGTTTGCCATTCCACCTGTCGGCTGGCTGATCTGCGCGGTATTGGCGGCAGCGCTTTACGGCATGACCCAGGTGACCTATGCGGGCATCCGCTTCCAGCTGATCCTCGTGTATCTGATGCTGGTCATGCTCTGGCGTCAGTTCTCTCCGCCGACCGGACGCATGCGGACCCATCTCGCGACCTGGCTGTTCGTGATCGGACTGATCGCGCTCGCGGGGCGCATCCACAACATGACCGACGAAGAAGGACACGGCGAGTCCCCGTTTCTGCCTTATCAGACGGCTCCAGCAATCCAGCAACTAGGGTGAGCGATCATGCGACAAAAAATCGTACACGTAACGGAAGCATTGGGCGGTGGCGTGCTGCATTGCGTTGCGCTGCTGGCCAATCGTCAGGCCGCCGCGGGCGACGACGTCGTCGTGCTGCATTCCATGCGGCAAGACACGCCGCCGGCGGCGAAGCTGAACGAATTATTCGATCCAAAGGTGCGTCGCCATATCGTGGACATGCGTACCTCCATCGGCGCGCACGATATCGTGAGCATGTTCCGGCTTCTCATCGTCCTGTTCCGGGAGCGCCCGGACATTGTTCATCTTCACTCGTCGAAAGCCGCTGCGTTGGGCCGGATCGCGGCGCGCTTTCTCGGCATCACTGCGCGCACGATCTATTCGCCACACGGGTTCGCCTTTCTCAAAGAAGATATCTCACCGCGCAAGATCAAGCTGTTTTTGCTGATCGAGCGAATGCTGCACGCAACGGGTGGGCATATCGTCGCCTGTTCGAAAAGCGAATTGCGTTACGCGCGAATGCTGCTTTTGCGTGCGGAACGCACGAGCCTTGTCGAAAACGCGGTGAAACTCGATGAATTTCATCCGGGCGGTAGCAGACGGGCCGGCGAAGCGGTAGTCGTATGCACGTCGGCGCGCGTCACGTATCAGAAGGCGCCGTGGCGATTCACGCAGCTTGCGCAGCGCTTCCCGGATACATCGAAGGCCCGCTTCGTATGGTTCGGTGACGGTGAAGCCGATGCGATTGACCGTTGGATCGATCGCGACGCCGTTCAGTTGAGCGGCTGGATTCCCGCAGCGGAGCTTCGACGGCGGCTTCTGCAATGCGACATCTTCGTGCTGCCTTCGCTATGGGAAGGCATGCCGATCGCACTGATCGAAGCGCAGGCGGCCGGACTCCCCGCGGTCGCCAGCCGCATCGTCGGCAACCGCGATGTCATTGTTCACGGCGTGACAGGCTTTCTTGCGAACGACGATGAAGAGCTGGCGCACTACACCCAGCGATTGATCGACGATGCGGCGCTGCGTCAACGGATGGGGGCCGCCGCGAGCGCGCACGCCCGCGCCCGGTTCGGCGACACGCAGCTCTTCCGTTCTTATGTGGGGGTCTACCGGCGACTGCTGACGCCGGTACAACGCCACCGCTTACCGGTCGCGACGCACGCACTTTCCCATGAGGTTCCGAAATGAACGCACCTGAAGTCGATGTCGCGCCCAGCGTTGCATCGAGCCATCCTGCCACTCGATCGTCCCCCGCCGGCAACGTCCAGCCGGCGACTATCCGCCGCGAGACACGCATCGCGTTCTTCGGATTCTATGGACGCCACAACTTCGGCGACGATCTGTTCGGCTACCTGCTGCAATCCATATCGATCAGAACGCCGGGGATTCGTCCGCTGATAGTCGGCGCATCGCCCGCGCAAGAATTGACGCATCTGTTTCACCTGCCGGTTGCAAGAGCATTGTGGGCACGTCCTGGGCTAATCGGCGTCGCGGCGCGGTCGGTGACCTATGTGGCTGCCGTCCTGCGTGCTCAGGCCGCAATCTTCGGCGGCGGCTCGCTCTTCGGCGCCAACGCTTCGCTGCCCTTCGCGAGGCTGATCGTCAACACGGGACGACGGTTCAACCGGCCCGTCGCCGCGCTCGGCGTGTCGGTCGGACCATTCGACTCGATGGAGCGGCACCACGCGTTTGCGCGTGTGCTTAGAGACATGCCGTGCATTGCGGTCCGCGACGAAGCGTCGGTCCGCGCGGTTGCCGACGCGACCGGATCGGCGCCAGCCAATCTCAAGGACCTCGCTTTCGCGTTGCCGGCGCTCTATGCGCCAAAGCGCAAACCGGATGATCGACGCACCCTGATCGTGTCCATTCATCTGCGGCAGTACATGGACGCGGTGCTGGCGATACTCGCGAGAGTCGACAGCCAACGCCTCGTCGATGAGGTGCTGTTCGTTTCGCTGGACGACGAAAGCGTCGCGGTAACCGGAGACATCGCCCGTCTGTTCTCGCCGTCGAACGTCTCCGTGAGCCGCTTTCAATACGGCGATTCGATTACCGAGGTTGTCGATCTGCTGGCGGCCGCCACGTGTGTGGTCACCTCGAAGCTGCACGGCGCGATCGTCAGTTTCGTATATGACGTCCCCGTCATGCTGTTCTGCTATCAGCGCAAGTGTGCGGAATTCCTGCTGGACAATGCATTGCCGGGCCCCCGCGAGCCCCAACCGCCGGATGACCTGTGTGTGAGGCACGTCACAGCGCTTCTCTCACAGGGCAGCCGCGAGAAACGATATGCGGGCGCGGGCTGGCATCTCGACCAGTTCACGCAGTTCATCGCCGCTATCGGCAACGCCCGGACATGCACGGACGCTGCTTGACGATGGGTGGAACGTGATGATGCAGGGGAGCAGAAAGCCCTACCCTGCATCATCACGGCGGCGCCGTTTATATCTGCAATTCGGCCATGCGGGTAGCGAGATAGTCGCCGAAGTCGGCCGAGACCTCGGGATGGCGCAGCGCGAACTCCACCGTCGCCTTCAGATAGCCCAGCTTGCTGCCGCAATCGAAACGCGTGCCTTCATACCGATAGGCTAAAACCTGCTCATCGTGCAGTAACGACTGGATCGCATCCGTGAGTTGCAACTCGCCTCCGCTGCCCGGCCGCAACGCACGCAGATGCTCGAAAATCCGTGGCTTGAGTACATAGCGCCCCACTACGCCGTAACGGGAAGGCGCGTCCGCGGGTGCGGGCTTCTCGACGATGCCGGACAGCTTGAAGATGTTCTGCTCCCATTGCTTGCCGTCGATCACGCCATAAGACTTCGACTCGTCCGGCGCAATCTCTTCGACACCCAGCACCGACGTATGGTAATGATCGAATACGTCGATCATCTGCCGCAGCACCGGTGGCTTGCCGTCCAGCAGATCGTCGGCCAGCACCACGGCAAACGGGCTGTCGCCGACCAGCTTTTCGGCACACAGCACGGCATGCCCCAGACCCAGCGCTTCGGCCTGGCGAACATAGAAACAGTCCACATGGCTGGGCTTGATGCTCCGTACCAGCGACAGCAGTTTCTCCTTGCCGCGTGCCTCGAGTTCCGCTTCGATCTCGTACGATTTGTCGAAATGGTCCTCAATGGCGCGTTTGCTGCGCCCCGTCACAAAGATCATTTCAGTGATCCCTGCCGCGATGGCTTCTTCAACGGCATATTGAATCAGCGGTTTATCGACAATGGGCAACATCTCTTTCGGGCTTGCTTTAGTTGCCGGAAGAAAGCGGGTGCCGAGTCCCGCCACGGGAAAAACGGCTTTCGTTACTTTAAGCATGGGACTTGAATCTCGCGTGTGGAATGATCAGGCATTAATCCGGAAATGTGGGTGCCCGGACCATAAAAAGAACCTGCCCGCATCAAACCGGAATCCGGGCAGGTTTAACCGAGGCATTCAGGGTTCGCCGGGCGTGGCGAACCCCGGATAAGTATCGTCTGCCATTACCCGGTTCGGGAGGGGCATTGTCGGATCACGCTGATCAATTGACGGAACGTTACAGTAATGTCATTTACCAGCAGCGATAATTACGTTTAAAAAGCATTTCGCCTATCAAGCGACCGGTGAAATAAACGCCATTGATTCCCGTTGATATGGGACATTGGCGGAAGGGGTCAAGGTTTTGTCACAAATGGGAATGCCCACGCGGGTAAACTCCGGAACAGAGCATATCGCCGGTATATGATCGGCGATGAGACATCAACCTTCGCATGCAAGATAGACCCTTGACCAAGAAATCAGATAGCCTGCGAGCAATCGCCGCATTCAACCAGTCGTATCTCCTGCTCGCGCAGCGGATGCTTGGCGAAGACCGGGAGCAGGCAAAACGCGCGCTCGGACTATCCGATTCAATGGCGACGCGGATCTGTTCATTGAGCGCGGCCGAAATCGAAATCCTCGCCGATAGCTCGGACGTGATCTGTCAATTCAGAGCGGACGCGGCGCCCGGCCGGGCATGACACCTGAAGACCGCGCTCAGCGTTGCCAGCGAGGGGCCTGCGGCAGATTCGCCATCGCGCATGACAACATTTAACGTGACGACTCCATCTGTTCTCTGTCTGAAAGGCACTATAGTAGAGGGGACTTTCAGCCAGCAGAAGGGGTTCGAGTATGAAATCACGTCTATATCGCACCACGGCTACAGGGCTTCTGATCGCTGTCCTGCTACCTGTCACGGCCGCCCACGCACAACTGGGCAACCTGCTCAACCAGGGCTCGGGCGGCGGATCGTCCGGCGGCCTCGGGAGCCTGGGCAGCGCCTTGTCAGGGCAGTCAATCACTTCCGGCAGCACCGGCAACGTCGCGGGCGTGCTGGAGTTCTGCATGAAGAACAACTACCTCAGCAGCAGTAGCGCCTCTTCGGTCAAAGACTCGCTGATGAGCAAGCTCCCGGGCGGCTCCAGTTCAGCCTCGTCCGACAGCGGCTATACCAACGGCGCCAAGGGCATCCTGAGCAGCGGCGACGGCAAGCAACTGGACCTGAGCGGCGGCGGCCTGAAGGAACAGGTCACGAAACAGGTCTGCGACAAGATTCTCGCGCAGGGGAAATCCTTGCTGTAAGCCGGTGTCGAGCAATGCGTGGGTGGGCGCGGGCGCTGCGTTGAATCACGGGCGCCATCCCGGCTCTTAGGCGCGCATCGCACCTGCCATCCGGCGGCAACGGCTCGCGCTTGCCGCCGGGTTAACTATGCCCGCTCCTACTCGACGTTGTCCGTCACGTCCGTCATCCGGACCATATGCGGTTTAACGACATCGTCGTCCGCGTCGGCGGCGGCCGTGGGCGGATGAATCAGCGCTTCGAGCCGCGCCTTGGTGGCAAGAAATTCCGGCGACGTGGCCTGCGAATAATCGCGTGGACGGGGCACCGGCACCTCGATCAATTCCTGCACCTCGCCCGGATTGGCCTTCAGCACCAGGATGCGATCGGCGAGAAAAATCGCCTCGTCCAGGTCGTGCGTGATGAACAGCACGGTCACGTCGATGTTGCGCCAGATATCGAGCAAATGCGTTTGCATCTTCGCGCGGGTCTGCGCATCGAGCGCACCGAACGGCTCGTCCATCAGCAGAATCCGCGGCCGGTTCGCGAGCGCGCGAGCAATCGCCACGCGCTGCTTCATGCCGCCGGACAATTGATGCGGATAGGCATTGGCGAACTTTGTCAGACCGACCAGATCGAGCCATTGCAGCGCTTCGCGCTCGGCATGCATGCGGCTGTGGCCGTTCATCTTCAAGCCGAACATGACGTTTTTCTTGACCGTCAGCCACGGAAACAGCGTGTAGCCCTGGAATACCATGCCGCGATCGGCGCCCGGCCCTTCCACCGGCTTGCCGTCGAGCAGCACGCTGCCGCTCGTCTGGCGCTCGAGGCCCGCGAGAATGCGGATCAAGGTCGACTTGCCGCAGCCTGACGGTCCGATCACGCAGACAAACTCGCGCCGGTGCGTTTTGAAGTTGATGCCGTTCAACGCGGTGCACGCCCCTTGCCGGCTCTCGAAGCGCTTGTCGAGATCGCGAACTTCGAGAATCACCTCGCGCGATTTCAGGCGGTCGAAACGTTCACGCACCGCTTCGGACTGGATGAGGTACGACGGAATCGGCTGCGGATTTAACATGATTGAATCCCTTGAATGCGGTGCAGTGTGGTGCTGTACTGTGCGACGGTTGGCATCGGGCCGTGACATGAACGGCCCCGCTACGCTTTGAGCGTGCGGTCCCACGGAAACAGCTTGCGGCCGACATAGGCAAGCACGAGGTCGGTGCCAAGTCCAATGATCCCGATCATCATGATCGCCGCATAGACGTTGTCGAAATGCTCGTAGCGTGCCTGCTGCGTGATGTACCACGTGATGCCGGAACTGGTGCCGACCAGTTCCGCCACGATCAGATACGTCCACGCCCAGCCGAGCAGGATGCGCTGGTCGCGATACAGGTCCGGCAGGATGCCGGGAATCACCACATGCGTGAGCAGCTTGAGTTTCTTCGTGCCGAGCGTCATGGCCGCTTCGAACAGACCGTACTCCAGCTTGCGCGTGGTGTTCGCCACGATCAGCACCTGCTGGAACAGCGTGCCGATCACGATGATCGCGATCTTCGGACCGTCATAGATACCGAGGATCGCCACCATCAGCGCGCCGAACGCGGGCGCCGGCAAGTAGCGGAAGAACTCGAAAAAGGGCTCCTGCAGCCGCGCAATCGCACTGTACGTGCCGCAGACAATGCCGATCGGCACGCCGATCAGCGACGACAGCCAAAAGCCCCAGAAGATCACCTGGATGCTGTGCCACAGGCTTTGATGCAACCACACGCCGTCGCGCGACGCGGGGGGCGTCGTGAACGCGGTGTAGAACGCGCGCAGCACTTCGTGGGGCGCGGGCAGGTACACCGGATTAACCGGCTCGCCCGTCGGCAAGGCGGTGTGGCCGGCGCGCGCATGGCTGAGTTCGTCGGCGAACACGTCCTTGTCGACCCGCATGCCAGGCTGGAAATAGTCGATGCTGCCCGGGCTCTCGATCAGCACCTGCGGATGCCAGACGAACGGCACGTAGCTGACAATGCACCACACGAACAGCGGCAACAGGAACGAGCCGAAGCCCAATAGCCACTTGCCGCGTGCGGAGAGTTCGCGGCGCACCGCGAACCAGTCGCTTCTGTTAATGACAGTCATGGGATTCTCCGGGGCAGCATTGGATGCCGGAACTCGGTCCGCCTCGCGCACAGCGAGCTTGCAATGCGGCAATCGACATCGACTGCCACAGTTCGTCGGGTTGTTTCATTTGCACGCCGCCTCCTCTGTGGCGCCGGGGGCAACGCCTGCACCTGGCAGCCGCAACACCATCAAGCGTTGACCCGCGATAACCGCCGCGCCGGCCGCACAATCGATCGTTTCGATCACGCCGTCTTCGGTGACGGCAACGGACACCTCCATCTTCATCGATTCGACGATCGCCACCACCTGTCCTTCGCTCACACGATCCCCTTCGCTGACGAGCAGTTTCCAGACGCTGCCCGACACGTCGGCGACGATGCTTTGCTGATCCGCCGCGAGCGCATCATCCGCTCCGCTGCCGGTCGCCGAACCTGCGTCGTTGCCGGGCTCACCGACATATTCGGCGTGGCCCGCAGCGTTCCAGCGCTCACGCTCTTCGTCGAACGCAGCTTGTTGCAGGCGCTTGAAGGCGGAGATCGATTCGGCTTCGTCCTTCAGAAAACGGTTGTACGCACCGAGGTCGAAGACCGATTCCTCGATCTTCAGACTCGCGCGGCCCGCGATGAAATCGGCGCGCAGCGCTGTGAGCTCGGCCTCGCTGACTTCGTAGAAACGAATCTCGTCGAAGAACCGCAGCAGCCACGGCTTGCCGGCTTCGAATTCGCGCGTGGTGCGGTAGCGGTTCCACATCTGCACGGTGCGACCGACGAACTGATAGCCGCCAGGCCCTTCCATGCCGTACACGCACAGATAAGCGCCGCCGATTCCCACTGCGTTCTCCGGTGTCCAGGTGCGCGCCGGGTTGTACTTGGTCGTGACGAGCCGGTGCCGCGGATCGAGCGGCGTCGCCACCGGCGCGCCGAGATAGACGTCGCCGAGACCCATCACGAGGTAACGCGCGTCGAATACGATGCGCTTCACGTCGTCGATGCTATCCAGACCGTTGATGCGGCGAATGAACTCGATATTGCTCGGACACCACGGCGCATCGGGCCGCACCGATTGCATGTAGCGTTCGATCGCGATCCGCGTCGACGGGTCGTCCCATGACAGCGGCAGATGCACGATGCGGTTGGGCACGCGCATCGCATCGACGGCGGGCAATTCGCGTTCGGCCTGCTGAAGATGCGCGAGCAAGGTGTCGTGCGACACCCTACGCGGGTCGAAATGCACCTGCAGCGAGCGGATGCCCGGCGTGAGATCGACGATACCCGGCAGCCGGTGCGCATCGAGCCAATTCATCAGCGCATGCACGCGAAAGCGCAGGTTCAGGTCCAGCATGAGCGGGCCGTATTCGATCAGCACGTTCTGATCGCCGGAGCGGCGGTAGACCACACCTGTGCCCTCGCCGGCCGCTGGATCGCTGTAGAGAATGCAATCGTGAGGGTTGAGGTTGACCGGTGCTGAGGTTGCTGCTTCGGTAGCTGCGGTTACGGCCATCGCGGCAGTTGCCGCAGTTGCCGCAGCACCCGTCAGCGACGCTTGCATGCGCACCGGTTCGAACCGCACCGTATCCCCCGGCCGCAATTGCCCAAGCTTCCACAACTCCTCGCCCACCACGGTCACCGGACACACGAAACCACCAAGGCTCGGGCCGTCCGGGCCGAGAATCACCGGCATGTCGCCGGTGAAATCAACCGCGCCGACCGCATACGCGTTGTCGTGAATATTCGACGGATGCAGCCCGGCCTCGCCACCGTCCGTACGCGCCCATTGCGGCTTCGGGCCGATCAGCCGGACACCTGTGCGGCTGGAGTTGTAGTGAACCGTCCAGCGCGTGCCGTACAGCATCGCGATGTCGTCGGGCGTGAAGAAGTCCGGCGCACCGTGCGGACCATCGAGCACGCCGAGGGGCCAGTCGTGCGTCAGCGCCGGCACACGCGCGGGATCGAGTTGCGCGCCGGCTTCGCCCCGGCCTGCGTCGGCGGCGAGATGCAGCACGTCGCCCTTGCGCAAGGCGCGCCCCGCGTGGCCGCCGAACTGGCCCAGCGTGAAGGTGGCCTTGCTGCCGAGATAGTCCGGCACCTGCAAGCCGCCTTTGAGCGCGAGACACGCACGCATACCCGCGCCGGTCACCCCGCCGAGCTTGAGCACCGACCCCGCCGCTGCGCGCGTGACCTGCCACGGCGTGACCGGCCGGCTATCGAGTGTGGCGGCGAGCGGCGCGCCGCCCAGCACGAACAGCGTCGCGGTGTTGAAGCGCAGTGTCGCGCCGACCATCGCGCATTCGAGTCCCGCCGCGTCGGCGGGATTGCCGAGCAGTTCGTTGGCAAGCCGGAACGACAGATCGTCCATGGGACCGGACGGCGGCACGCCGATGTCCCAATAGCCGGTCCGTCCCGGCGTTTGCTGCACGGTGGTCTGCACACCGCCGTCGAGTACGTCGATGGTGTGCGGCGCGAACATGAAGCGCGTGAGGAAGCCCGTGGTTTGCTCGCCGCGCGCGAAGGTCGCCGAACCGGCGATGGCGCGCAGATAGTCGAGGTTGGTCTCGATGCCGTAGATCTGCGTTTGGTCCAGCGCGGTGCGCATGGCAGCGAGCGCGGCATCGCGGGTTGCGCCTTTGACGATGATCTTCGCGAGCAGCGGATCGTAGAACGCGCTGACTTCCGTGCCTGCGTCGATCCAGGTATCGACCCGCGCGTTGGCGGCGAAAGCGACATGCGTCAGCACGCCCGCGCTCGGCTGAAACTGCTTGTGCGGATCTTCGGCGTACAAGCGGACCTGAATGCTCGCTCCGCCCGGCGTCGGAACGAGTGTATCGAGCGGCGCAAGCTCGCCCTCTGCCTGACGGATCATCCACTCGACCAGGTCGACGCCCGTCACCTCCTCTGTCACGCAATGCTCGACTTGCAGCCGCGTGTTTACTTCGAGGAAATAGAAGCGCCGCGTGTCGGCGTCGAAAACGAACTCGACTGTACCGGCGGATTCATACTTCACGGCCTGCGCGAGGCGCACCGCGTTTGCGTGCAATGCCGTACGTTCCGCTTGCGTCAGCCCCGGCGCGGGGGTTTCCTCGATCACCTTCTGATTGCGCCGCTGCACCGAGCAGTCGCGTTCGCCGAGCGCGATCACGCCGCCACGGCCGTCGCCGAAAATCTGTACTTCGATATGACGCGCGTTCTCGACGAACTTCTCGATGTAGACCCCTGCGTTCGCGAAGTTGGCCTCGCCGAGCCGCGCCACCGTTGCGAACACGCTCTCCAGTTGCGCCGCGTCGCGGCACAGCGACATGCCAATGCCGCCACCGCCCGCGGTGCTTTTCAGCATCACGGGATAGCCGATCGCGTCGGCCTCGCTCAACGCCGTGCTCACGTCAGGCAGCAAGCCGGTGCCCGGCAGTAACGTCACGTCGTTGGCGCGCGCCAGCTCGCGCGCGGTGTGCTTCAGGGAAAATTCACGCATCTGCGCGGGGCGCGGCCCGATGAAGCGGATGCCTGCGTCTTCGCATGCCTGTGCGAAAGCCGCGTTCTCGGAGAGAAAACCGTAGCCGGGATGCACGGCGTTTGCGCCGGTTGCGCGCGTCGCGTCGAGAATCGCCGCGCTATTCAGATAGCTGCCGGCAGCTACCGCCGGGCCGATGCAGACCGCTTCGTCGGCGAGCATCACATGCATGGCATGGCGATCGGCTTCCGAATAAACCGCAACCGATGCAATGCCGAGGCGCTTGAGTGTGCGGATTACGCGGCATGCGATTTCGCCGCGATTGGCAATCAGGACTTTATCGAATGTCATTGCGCGTCCCAAATGGTCAGCCGTACCGGTGTCGGGTTGTAGCCGTTGCACGGATTGTTCAGTTGCGGACAGTTCGAAATCAGCACCGTGACGTCCATCTCGGCGTGCATCTCGACGTATTTACCCGGTGCGGAAATGCCGTCTTCGAAAGTCAGCTTGCCGAGCGGTGTCACCGGCACATTCATGAAGAAGTTGATATTGCTGACAATGTCGCGCTTGGTCAGCCGCGTGCCCACGCCGCACGTGCAATGCGTGATGGCGTGCAGGAAGCTGTCGCGGCAGCTGTGCATATGGCGTTTGTCGAGCGCATAGCGCACCGTATTGCTCTCGGCCGCGCAGGCGCCGCCGAGCGTATCGTGGCGCCCGCAGGTGTCCGCGACGATGGTCAGCATCGGCTTGCCGAGGTTCGACATCAGCACGCTGCCTGCGGACAGATAGAGATTGCGTTGCGTGCGGATCGTGTCTTGCGCGCTGTAGCGTTCGAGCGGATCGGCGCTGTTGTAGAACAGCGTGTCGACGGCCTGATTGCCTTCCAGGTCGAGAATGCGGAACAGCTGGCCGCGTTTGACCTCATGCAGCCACGGTTCGCCGGCGGGCAGCGTGAGATCGTAGACCGCGTGACGAATGTCGAGCTTGCTTTCGATGATAGGCATCGCGGGTCTCCTTAAACGAACAGACGATCGGTGTTGATGAAACCGCGCTCATTCTCGGGACATGCAGAGCGGCAGGGATCGTCGGCCGGTACGGCGGCGTCGGCGGCATACGCGCGGTACGCGATCAGCGTGACGGGCCTCGGTTGGTATTCGGAGGAAGGATTCAACGGATGCGGTGCGCTGGAAAACGCGGCGAGCGTGTCCATTTCGAAGCGCAGATCGAAGGCCGCGCCGGCAGCGGAATGTCCCGCGACGAAGTCGAGCGAGCCGTCCTCACCGATCGCGAGCTTGCTGAAAAAGTTGATATTGGCGACGAGATCGCGCGTGCCCAGACCGTGCCTGGCCAATTCGAGCAGCAAGCTGTCGCGGCCGTTGCGGACCATCGCATTGCGATGCTGCTGATAGCGGGCCACACCGTACTTGTCGGCGAACAGTTCGGCATCGCCTACGCCGCCCAGCGGATCGTGCCAGCCGAGCGTGTCGGCGGTGATCGACGCCATCACGCGGCCCATGTCCGAATAGAGCACGTGGCCGCGCGTCAGATGCGCGGTGTGCTGCGCCTTCAGCGTATCGGCCATGTTGTAGCGTTCGAGCGGTGCGTCGTGCCGGTAGAACACGGCGGCCAGATTCGCGCCGCCCTCGGGATCGACGATGCGCAGCGCCATGCCACGGCGCAGCACACCGGACCAATGCGTGCCGGCGGGAATCACGGTTTCCCACAGCACATGCGGGATCGGTGCGAGATCGACTGAGGTTTGCGTCGACATGGAGGCTCCAGGTATCGGTTGGGAAAAAGCATGAGAGGGCGATTGACCGACATCGCGACCTCCCGGGCTTTTATCCCTCCGTGGAGCCTCGCCGGCGCCTTGAAAGAAGGTGGACGGCAAGACCGGATTGCTCTCGGACCAGACATCGTGTGCACACTTTGAAGCTTTCTGGAAGCCTTTAAAGCGCTACGACCGGAACCCTAGCGATCCTGAAGATGATGCAAATTACTTCGCACCTCTCGCTGCAGAGCTAAGCGAGTTGCGTGCCAGCGTGATGTTGCCGATGCCGGAAGTGCATCGTGGCAAGGGATTGAATGTTGTCGACGGCGCAAGGCAACGGTCGGAGGGCAAGTCCGATTGATGGCGCACGCACCACGGTCGTGGGTGAGCCGGCACCGGTTGAATGCGTGAAGCACCATGATTGGGCAGTGCGAACACGTTTATCACGCGCGGTAGGGGCGTTGACCGATGGCACGGTGTGTGCGTGATAAGGCGTCACACTCTTCATTGCCCTGATCCGACCATGCTCACGCTTGCCACGCTTCGCCGCACGCTCTACACGCTGATGTCGGCACGTTTCATCGAACTGCAAAAGCCACGGCGCCGCTCGTAGACGAAGCTGCGCCAAGGGCGAGAAGCTGTGACGTGCAAGCGCGTTCCAGTCAGATAACCGGCACTAAACGCGCTCACGGGGCGGCGACACGCTGGGCCTCAATGAGCGCAATCAGTCAGGCAACGTCCTGCTCCGCGCCCGCATAACGAGCCTGTTGCCCGAAGCTCGCCAAACCCTTCGCCCCGTCCGGCAGCGTCAACTCGCCGCGTTCGAGACGCCGCTTCAGATAGCTGAAGCTCTGCGCCGTCTGGGCGAACAGATGGTCGCCTGCCGATACCGGCGGGTATTTCGCTACCGCCTCGGCGGTCGCGAATTGCGGCAGCGGCGCAACCACGGTGTGGTAGTCGCAGGCGAAGAAGAGCGGAAACGAGTAGCGCTCTTCCCTCACCTTGCGCACGCGATGCGAAGTCGCCACATACGTGCCGCCGGTCCACACCTCCAGCATGTCGCCGATGTTCACGACGAACGCATTGTCGACCGGCGGTGCGTCGATCCATTCACCTTCGCCGTTCATGACCTCAAGGCCGGGGGCCGTCGGCAGCAGGATCGTGAAGCATTCATAGTCGGTATGCGCACCGATGCCCGGCCGGTCTTCCGCTGAAGGGTCGAATGGATAGTGAAGCAGGCGCAGTTGACTCGGAGGCTTCTGCAAATACCTGTCGAAATGCGTTTCCGGTAAGCCCAGCGCGAGCGAGAACCCACGGAACAGCGTGCGGCCGAGCGCGAACGCCGCATCGTAATAGCCGCCGATCGCCTCACGAAAACCCGGCTGCTCAGGCCATCTGTTCGGCCCGAGCATCGGCGTGCCGGCTTTGACGTCGGGGTCGTCGGGCGGCAATTCCCGGCCGGTGTCGAAGCCCTCTTTCCTGTCGCGCTTGCCGCCCGCGAAAATCTCTTCGCCTTCAGGCACGTAGCCTCGATGTGCGGTCGAATCGCCGATGTAGTAACGCATCTTCCAGTCGTCGGGGGCGGCGAAGAACTGCCTGGCCTGTTCTATTAGCGCAGCTTGCTGCGCGCGCGAGACCTGATGGCCGGTGACGTAGAAAAAGCCCGCGTCACGCGCCGCGCGGTCAAGCTCGCGTGCGGTCGCAAGACGCTGGTCCGGGTCGTCGCTGAAAAGGCCGCTGACGTCGACGATGGGCAGGCGGTCGAAACGGGTGTGGGTTTGGCTCATGACGGTTGCCTAGGCTTGCTGCGGTTCGATGGACGATTGAGTCTGCGAATGTGTTTGCGTTCGTGCTCCGCTTGACACGCCTTCACGCGCCTCACGTCCGGCAAGAAACGCCGCGATGTGACGCCGTTCTTCGCGCCCCATCCACGTGTTGATCTCCCACAGATCGGCCACCGGCGCATTCGTGAACGGCAGCGTGTGCAAGTAGCCGTCGGGGCCGAACTCGGGCGTCATCGTTGTATTTGTATAGCCCCTGTCGATCTGTGCGCTCCACAGCGCCTCCCAGATCCGCTGGTGGGAGACCAGGCAATCTGCGTACTCGGGCGCAGCCGGATGCGGAACCTGTGGACCTTGCGGATAACCGACACGCCCGTGCAGATGATGCGCGTGCGGCGCAAGCTCGAGGATCGTGTCCCATTCGCCGTCGAGCAGACGCTCGCATACCGCCACCCAATGGCTGAAGTCGCAAGTCAGCTTGAGGTCCGGCACAGCACGCGCAACGTCGCGGGTAATCCATGGGTTATAGAACGAGCGGCCGCGATGCGTCTCGAAGCTGCAGGTCACCTCGTGCTTCGCGGCTATCTCCACCGCACGCGCGAAAAAATCCACCTGGGTGGCGGCCGGCCATGCGTCGCAGCCCGCCATCACGTTGAAAAAGCGTGGCTTGAGCGGCTTGCCCCACACGATCTTTTCCTCGAAGTCGCGCAGGTGGTCCGCCGGTGTGGCGGACCGTTCCGGCACATAACTGCCCGCCGTCGTAATTTCCGCGATGAACGCCAGACCTTCGTCCGCGATGGCCTGCGCAAAAGCTTCGCGCTCACGCCCGTCCGCCGGCACCGGCGCTTCGATGCCGTCGAAGCCGGCTGCGCGCACCAGTGGTGCCGCATCATGCGGACCGCCGTCGAATCCCCAGAACGTCTTGAACAGTTCGAATTTCATCGCCTCTCCTGTTACATGCAAAATTGCATGCAATAGTACACATGAAATTCCTTCGCCAATAAAATAGCCTGGCCTCGCCGTGCATAATTCTGGCGCGCCCGATTTCCGGCGCGATTAGCACTTAAACTGTGCATCCCTCCTCCTCGTGGTGAATCGATGAAGAAGAAACTTGCGCGTCACAAGGGGCAAGCCGTCGCGCGCGCTATTCTCGACATGGACTGGCAGTGGTCCTCGCATTTCGGCGACCTGGGGCTGAACGACCTCAACTACAGCGATCTGTTTTGCCGGATGTGGGTGGAGCCGGAAGACGACTTCGCCAAGACCGCGCTCTACGATTTCATGCCGGGCGTGAGCCGCCGCACCGCGGTTCGCTACGTGCAGGCGTTGATCGACGCCGGCTGGCTGCTGGAGACGAGTTCCGAAGCGGATCGCCGCATCAAACGGATCAGTCTCGCGGCTTCGATCGAGGAGCGGCTCGAGCAGTTTCTTGCTTACGTGCATCAGCGTTTTGCGGCGCTGGATTGAACCTTTGAGCGCCCCGTTTGCGTTGAAGCCTTCGCATAACAAACGTATCGAGGTATCGCGCCGTCCGGTTGGCATATTTCTCGCTAGATTGATTGCCGAGAGGTGCGGCAGCGTCGCATCTTAGGGATGCTAGGGTTCCGGTTCGTAAGAATGTCTGGTCCGAGAGCAGCCCGGTGCACCGGTTCGTTCGATTCGGGTTCCGCTCGAAATCGAGCGGCGGTCGCACTACACGGCGGGACAAAAGCCCGGGAGATTGGCGATAGCGATGCCTATCGTGCCTCTCCGTGGCCGGCGTTTGTCTCCCGCAGTTTTCGCGCAGTATCCGCACCGTTCGGATTCTCGCGGGAACCGGTCATGTTGTTTCATCGCGCAGTCGCCGCGCGATCCAACTCAACAATCGCAATTGACCGGTCTCCTGGAGAAAACGATGAAACGCTTCGAATCCGTCCGTACGTCCCTCACCTCACTTCGCCGTGTTCCCGCGTCCCTCCGCGTGCATAGCGCGATCGCCGGCGCTGCCGCCGCGCTTGCCATTGGTTTCGCGGGCCTCGCCGCCGCACCCGCGCAAGCGTCCACGCCGCTCGCCATCGGCTATAGCGACTGGCCGGGTTTCGTCGCGTTCCAGATTGCCATCGACAAAGGCTGGTTCAAGGAAGCCGGCGTGGATGTCAATTTCCAGTGGTTCGACTACTCGGCGTCGCTCGATGCGTTCTCCGCCGGCAAGCTCGACGCGGTCGGCGCAACCAATGGCGATGCGCTGGTCACCGGCGCAAGCGGCGCTAAAAACGTGATGATCCTGCTGACCGACTACTCGAGCGGCAACGACATGATCGTGGCCAAGCCGCCCATTCGCACGGTGGACGGACTCAAGGGCAAAAAGGTCGGCGTCGAAATGGGTCTGGTCGATCACCTGCTGCTGGACACGGCGCTCGAAAAGCATGCGCTCAAGGAATCGGACATCACGCTCGTCAACGCGAAAACAAATGAGTTGCCGCAAGTGCTGGCGTCGTCCGGCGACGTCGCCGCGGTCGGCGCATGGCAACCGAATGCGGGCGAGGCACTCAAGCGCGTGCCGGGCTCACGGCCGATCTTCACCTCGGCCGATGCGCCGGGCCTGATCTACGACGCGATCACGGTCAATCCGGTCAGTCTGCAATCGCGCAAAGCCGACTGGGCCAAGGTGATCAAGGTTTGGTATCGCTGCGTGGCCTACATCAACGATCCGAAGACGCAACCGGATGCCGTCAAGATCATGTCCGCGCGCGTCGGCCTGACGCCGGCCCAGTATCTGCCGTTGCTGAAAGGCACGCACCTGCTCGACGCGGCGGCGGCGAGGAAGGCCTTCATCAAGGGTGACGGGCTGGACTCGGTGTACGGTTCGAGCGTGAACGCGGACAAGTTCAACGTGCGCAACGCGGTCTACAAGCAATCGCAGAACGTGAGCGCCTATCTCGACCCGGCGTTGACCAATACGCCGTAAGGCGCGGGTGCCGGGGCGCTCCGGTCAGACACGGTAAGATGTGCACTGCAGCCGTGCTGCAGTTGCACTCACGCGATTCGTTGCTGCGCCGGATGACGGCCACAAGGAGGCAATCGTGTATAAAAACCGGTCTTGCTATCACGTCCTGTTCTCGCCGGCGCCCATGGCGATGCTGCTTTTAGCGCTTCTGCTGCTGGCACAGCCCCGGCCCGCGTCAGCCAGCGAAGACAGCGCCAACGCCAACGCGGAAGCCGCGGGCCAGCGTGCCCACTTTGCCAGGGAGTTTTGCGGAAAATCCGCGCACGATGAGGCGGAGTACAAGGAGAAACTCCGCAAGGTTCTCACCGAAGCCGACCAGTTCGATACCCGCTGGCAGGCAGGCTGGCGTCGCGGGGATAGCGATGCGATCCAGATGCGCTCGCTGCAACTCAGCTCCCCGTCCGAATTCGCGGCGCGGATCAAAAGCAATTGCGACCGCATCAGATGGCAGGCCGAGAACTCACTGCGCGCACGCCAGCCAAAGTAGCCTCCCCGCCCGAAGCTGTTATTCTTCCCTCTCTCCCGACCGCCACCTGGTCGCCTGCCGCCCCCGGGCGGCATTCCCATGCGGCGCGCTCACGCGCCCCGGCATCAGCGAGACAGGAATTTGCATGTTTGGTTTTCTGCGCGGCTATTTTTCCAACGACCTGGCAATCGACCTCGGCACGTCGAATACCCTCATCTACATGCGTGGCAAGGGCATTGTGCTGGACGAACCCTCGGTGGTCTCGATTCGTCAGGAAGGCGGTCCGAATGGCAAGAAGATCATTCTGGCCGTCGGCAAGGAAGCGAAACAGATGCTCGGTAAAGTTCCGGGCAATATCGAGGCGATCCGCCCGATGAAGGATGGCGTGATCGCCGACTTCAACATCACCCAGCAGATGATCAAGCGCTTCATTCAGATGGCGCATGAGTCGCGCATGTTCGCGCCGTCGCCGCGCATCATCATCTGCGTGCCGTGCGGCTCGACCCAGGTCGAGCGGCGCGCGATCAAGGAAGCCGCGCATAGCGCGGGCGCCTCGCAGGTTTATCTGATCGAAGAGCCGATGGCCGCGGCCACCGGCGCCGGCTTACCGGTGTCGGAAGCAACCGGCTCGATGGTGGTCGATATCGGCGGCGGCACGACCGAAGTGGGCGTGATCTCGCTCGGCGGCGTCGTCTATAAAGGCTCGGTGCGCGTGGGCGGCGACAAGTTCGACGATGCGATCGTCAACTACATTCGCCGCAACTACGGCATGCTGATCGGCGAACAGACCGCTGAGGCGATCAAGAAGGAAATCGGCTCCGCGTTTCCGGGCTCCGAAGTCAAGGAGATGGAGGTCAAGGGCCGCAATATGTCGGAAGGCATTCCGCGCAGCTTCACGGTGTCCAGCAACGAGATTCTCGAAGCGCTCACCGATCCGCTGAATCAGATCGTCTCGGCGGTAAAGATCGCCTTGGAACAGACGCCGCCGGAACTGGGCGCCGACATTGCCGAGCGCGGCATCATGCTCGCCGGAGGCGGCGCGCTGTTGCGGGATCTGGACCGCCTGCTCGCGGAAGAAACCGGCCTGCCGGTGTTCGTTGCCGAAGCGCCGCTAACCTGTGTGGTGCGCGGTTCGGGGATGGCGCTGGAGCGGATGGACAAGTTCGGCGGGGCGTTCTCGTACGAGTGAGTTCAGATCGCCATCAGATCTGCAGGTTCTGGCTGACATAGTCGATAAAGACGCGCAGCTTCGGCGATGCGTATCGGCTTGCCGGCCACAAGATCCAGAAGGTGACGGTCTGGTCCAGAAAATCATCGAGCACGATCTGTAACGCGCCGCTCGCCAGCGCATCGCGCACGAGGAAGGTCGGCAGAAAGGCCAGGCCTTTATTCCGAAGCGCCAGAAAACCCAGCACTTCAATGGTGTTGGCGACAAAAGTTTGCGGCAACTCCGGCTCCGCCTCCGACGCAGCGAGCCGAAACGGCCAGCGCTCCAGTTTGCCGCTAGCGGGAAATCTATGCAGCAGACAGGCATGCTGCACGAGTTCGGACGGATGCCCGGGTACGCCGTGCTTCTCCAGATAGCCGGGTGAAGCAACCAGCACCTGCCCGCAGGAATCGAGGCGCCGTGACACCAGCCTCGAATCGTGCTGTTCCCCCGTGCGGATCACCGCATCGAAGCCTTCTTCGATGATGTCCACCATGCGATCGGAGAGATCGACTTCAAGTTCGATCTCCGGGTATTGCAGCATGAAGCCGTCCAGCGCCGGCATGATCAACTCGGACAGTTGCGGCGTACTGATCCGCAGTCTGCCGCGCGGACTGCCGGCGGCATCGGACAGTTCGACCTCCGCCGCTTCGAGCTCACCGAGAATGCGCCGGCATCGCTCCAGGAACAACGCGCCTTCGGCCGTCAGCGTGATGCTGCGCGTGCTGCGATGAAACAGCCGCACGCCGAGGCGCTGTTCGGTACGCGCAACACTCTTGCCGACCGCCGAAGACGATACGCCAAGCAGCCGCCCCGCCTCGGTAAAACTGCGCGTTTCCGCCACCTGCACAAACACCGAAATACCGCTGAGGCTGTCCATTGCCGCGTCCCGGGGCCCGAGGCCGATTTGCGCCAGCCGCGCGACGCAGGCGAGCCTGCGAACTCCGGCTACGACTCGATTGCGGACTTTAGTGTCCGATATATTCGGAACCTTAGCCTATTTTTCTTATTCCCGTCTGTCCATACACTGCTCCTCAAGGTCGAAAGCCCGCTGTTGATTGAACGTCACAGTCACTCAATCTCGAGGAAATCATGTCCAAGCTCCATTCCGCAGTCAAAGTCGGTCCTTATCAGTTCTCCCATCGCGTCGTGCTGGCGCCGCTCACCCGCATGCGTGCCGAAGCAGGCGCCCGGCCCGGCCCGTTGATGGCCGAGTACTACGCGCAGCGCACGTCGGAAGGCGGTTTTCTGATCGGTGAAGCCACCATCGCCGCACCCAATGGCAACGGCTACCTCGGCGCGCCCGGTCTTTACGACGACAGCCAGATCGCCGGCTGGAAGCAGGTGACGGATGCCGTGCACGCCAAAGGCGGCCGCATCTTCCTGCAGCTTTATCACGCCGGACGCCAGTCCAACAGCCAGTTGCAGCCAGACGGCGTGGAACCGGTGGCGCCTTCTGCCGTGCCGCATGGCGGCGTTGCCTACACCGAAGCAGGCTGGGTCCCGAATACGCCGAGCCGCGCGCTGACCATTCCCGAGATTGCCGGGCTGGTGGAGCGTTTCCGCACCGCGGCGATTCGCGGCAAGGAGGCCGGTTTCGACGGCGTCGAACTGCACGCCGCCAATGGCTACCTGTTCGATCAGTTCCTGCAGGACGGCAGCAACAAGCGCACCGACATCTACGGCGGCTCGTTCGAAAACCGCGCGCGCTTCCTGATTGAAGCCACCCGGGCCGTCATCTCGGTGTGGGGCAGCGACCGCGTGGCCGTGCGCCTTGGCCCGAGCGGCACCTGGGGCGATATGTCGGACAGCGATCCGGAAGGTCTCTTCAGCTACGTCGCGCAGGAACTGGCGAAACTGAAGCTGGCTTATCTGCACCTGATCGAGCCGCGCGTGCTGGGCAACGTCGACGACGACAGCAAGGATCAGAGCCCGGTCGCCGCGCAACTGATCCGCAAGCACTACAAGGGCGTGATCATCGCCGCCGGCGGCTTCAAGGCCGCTAGCGCCGAAGCCATCCTGCAGGCAGGCGACGCCGACCTGGTCGCATTTGGCCGCGACTTCATCGCCAACCCGGATCTGCCGGAACGCCTGCGTCTTCAGTTGCCGCTGAACCCGTATGACCGCCCCACCTTCTTCGGCGGCACCGACGTCGGCTATACCGACTACCCGTTCTACAGCGCCGCAACCTCGGACGCCGTGGCAGCGTAAGCGGAGCACACGATGAACCGCACCACCCAGCCGATTTCCCTTGCGCCGCTTTACTGGCTGGCGCTAGGGACATTCGCAGTCGGCACCGAGAGCTTCATGATTGCCGGCCTGTTGCCCGACATTGCCATGGATCTGCATACCAGCATTGTCGCCACGGGCCAGCTCGTCACGGTGTTCGCCTTAGCCTACGCGCTCAGCTCGCCGGTGCTGACGGCGCTGACCGGCGCATTCCATCGGCGCACGCTGATGATCCTGTCGCTCTCGGCCTTTACGGTGGCGAACCTCATCGCCTGGGCTGCCCAGAACTATTGGGAATTGATGGCGGCCCGCATCCTGCTCGCTGCGGCCGCCGGGCTGTATGTGCCCGGCGCCAACGCGCTGGCCGGCGCCATCGCCGGCCCTGAGCGACGCGGCACGGCGCTCGCCATCGTCAACGGCGGTATCACGATCGCGGTGGCTTTTGGTGTGCCGCTAGGCGCATTCGTCGGTGACCGGCTCGGCTGGCGTATGACCTTTGCGGGCGTCGCCGCCCTGTCCGCTGCGGCGACTGCCGGTTTGCTGCTCGGCCTGCCGCGCAGCATCGGCGCGGGATTGCCGGTTGCCACGCTGCGTGAGCGCATCCATGTCGCGCGTCAGCCGGTTATCCTGATGACCTTGCTCGTCACCACGCTTTGGGCGATGGGCGCCTACACGATCTATACGTACCTGGCGCTGTTCATTGCGAAGACCACGCCCTTGCACGGCGCGCAAATCGGCTACGTGCTGTTCACCTGGGGCGTCGCGGCAGGCATCGGTGTGTTCACCGGCGGCAAGGCTGTGGATCGCCTCGGTCCCAGCCGCGTGATCATCCCCTGCCTGAGCGTGTCGATCCTCGCGTTCTCTCTCATGTCGGCGAGCGCGCACTGGCTGCCGGTAACGTTGGCGCTGGTCCCCGTTCTGATCGGTGTCGTGGCCTGGGGCGTTGCCCACTGGTCTTTTTACCCCGCCCAGCAGGCAGGACTGATCAATCTCGCCGGCTTGCGCGGTACGCCGATTGCGCTGTCACTGAACGCGTCGTTCATGTATCTCGGTTTTTCGCTCGGTGCCGCACTCGGTTCTTTGACCTTGAGTTTCACTTCGGTGAACAATCTGGGTTGGACCGCCGCGCTCTGCGAAGTCGCGGCGCTGATCCTGACAGCCTGCATCGGCAAGCACCTGGTTCGCGTGCAAAATGGTGCGGTCACGACTGCATGAGGTGGACTCCGCCTGATCATCGCGGGGATCACCGCGATGATCACGACTGGCTGCGGTCACTCATGACACGAACGGCAACTTGCTATCGCGCGCCGCAGCCAGCATGGACAGCGTGATCTTGCGCACTTCCAGCTTGCTCTGCGTGATATGCGCGCGCAGCAGAATGATCGCTTCCGTCACCCGGTTGCGTTCGATCAGGTTCAGCATGGTCGAATGTTCGTCGTAGGTGGCGCTCGTGCGGTGCGGCTTCAGAAAATCCAGTCGACGCACGATGCGGATGCGCTCGGTGACCTCGTTATGCACGCGCAGCATCTCCGCGTTGCCGGTCGCGGCGACCAGTTGACGGTGGAAGTTCTCGTCCATGCCGAACATCTTCACCGGATCGCTCTCGCGCAATGCGGGCTCGACGCACCATATCGCCTTCAGCGCTTCGACGGCCGCATGCGCGACGTCGCCGCCCGCCCCCACGCGCTCGACGGCGGCCACTTCCAGCACGATGCGTAAATCGTAGAGCTGATCGAGCTGGTCGAAATTGATCGGCGAGACTTTCCAGCCGCGCCGGAAACCCACTTCCAGATAGCCTTCGCGTTGCAACCGGAACAGGCCGTCGCGCATCGGCGTGCGCGACACGCCGTAGTGTTGCGCGATGCCGTTCTCCGAAAAACGATCGCCGGGAAACAGACGGAAGCTGAAGATGTCGTTCTTCAGTTGCTGGTACACCTGCTCGGCGAGCGGATTCGCGGCGGCCGGCACGGCGGGCATGCCCTGCATTCCCGCAGCGCCTGGCGCGTCAGGCGCTGCGGGCGTCTCGAGCAGATTCGTCGTATCGTCGTTCATTGATGCCACATTCCCTTTTTTCTTATTATCGGCGTTTCATGGCATGGCGATAAGGCTGACGTGCGCCGCGACGATTTTCCAGCCGCCGGCGGGATCGAGCCTCGCCCACGTCTGCATCTGACGGCCGATCAAAGGCGTCGCGTCGCTGGTGAATTCGGTGCTGACGGTGGCGAAATCGGTGCCGAAAGTCGTCACCACGGTGCGATGCAGTTTGCGCGACTTCGGCACGGGCGCGCAGGTCTCGCGCCATGCGCGGATCGCGTCGCCGCCATGCTGGATTTCGGCGATGCCGTAGCGGACCGTCTCCGGCGTGTGCCAGAACAACGCGTTCATCGCCGCGACGTCGTTGTCGACCAGCGCCCGTTCGTATTCGACAAATGCCGCCTGCACCTGGGCTACCACGTCGGGCTGATTCACTTCCATGCCGGGATCGTCTCGTCGAGTTTCGTCAATGAAGAAAGCGGCGCGGTCCAGCCGACAATGCCGCCTTGCGAGCGCACCATGTCGAGCGTCGCCTGCCTGAACGCGGGGAAATAGCTGGCGGTTGCGTCTTCGATCAGCAGACTGTCGTAACCGCGGTCGTTGGCTTCGCGCATCGAGGTCTGCACGCACACTTCGGTGGTCACGCCCGCGAATACCAGGTGCGTGATGCCGCGCATCGCAAGCTCTTCGCCGAGCCGGGTGGCGTAGAACGCGCCCTTGCCGGGTTTGTCGATCACGAGTTCACCGGCAAGCGGCGCGAGCGGCTCGATGATCGCATTGCCGGGCTCGCCGCGAATCAGGATGCGCCCCATCGGTCCCGCATCGCCGATGCGGGCATTGGGCGCCCCCCTGAGCCGTTTCGCCGCGGGGCAATCGGACAGATCGGCCGCGTGCGATTCACGCGTATGCACGACGAGCCAGTGATGCCTGCGCGCGAAGGCCAGCAAGGCCGCGACGGTCGGCACGATCTCAGCCAGCAGCGAGACGTCGTTGCCAAGCGATTCGCCGAAGCCGCCCGGCTCAATGAAATCGCGTTGCATGTCGATCACGATCAGCGCGGTTTTCGTGGGCTCGAATGTGAATGAGCCCGGTTGGGCGTCGATCGTCAAGTGCGTTTGCTGTGTCATCCAATGGCTTCCTTCATTCTTTCCGCGGGTACGGCGTGATGCGCCGGGATATCGCCGTGCCCTGCCATATGCTGACCCAGCACGGTCCGATCCGCGCGCGCCGCGGGCGTTTCGAATACCAGTTTGCCCTCGGCGATCACCACGATGCGGTCCGCCAGTTCGAGCAGTTCGTCGAGGTCTTCGCTGACCAGCAGCACCGCCGCGCCTCTATCGCGTGCGGCCATCAGGCGGGCATGGATATCGGCGACCGACGCGAAATCCAGACCGAACACCGGATTCGCGACGATCAGCACATCCACCGGCTGTCCGAGTTCGCGCGCCAGCACCGCGCGCTGCACATTGCCGCCCGACAGCGTGCCGATGGCCCGTTCGGGCAGCGGTGGACGCACATTGAACTCGCCGATCAGCTGCAGGGCGCGCTCACGCACCGCACGCCGGTCGAGCCACCAGCCGCCGCGCCGCAACGGCTCGCGATCGAAGTCGCGTAGCGCGAGATTCTGCGCCACGCTCATCGCCGCGACGCAGGCATTCTTCAGCGGCTCTTCGGGAATCGCGAACACGCGCCGTTGGGTCATTTCTTCGCGCGTTGCATGATAGGGCTTGCCCGCTACCTCCATGTCACCGGCTTTCACGCGACGCTGCCCGACCAGCGCTTCCACCAGTTCCTTCTGCCCATTGCCGGAAACGCCCGCCAGTCCGAGAATTTCGCCGGCACGCACGGACAGCGTCGCGTGCTTGACCGCGAGGTGGCCGCGATCGTCTTCGACCGCAACGTCGCGCAGGGCGAGACGTACTTGCGCCGTGTCGTCGACGGGTTTGCGCGGCGCGCGTTCCAGCGTCACCGCGGCCGTCACTGTTACCGTCGCCGTCACCGGCGAATCGTTCACCGAAGGGATATCCTTCGAGGCGTTTCCGAAGGGGGTTTCTTTCGGAACGTATGTAGCGGCTGTGCCCATCATCCACGCAGCGAGTTCGTCGCGGCTGGTGTTGACAACAGCGCTCGTGCCGACTTGCCTACCCTTGCGCAACACGGTGACGTCGTCGGCATAGGCCATCACTTCGCGGAACTTGTGCGTGATCATCAGCACCGTCAGCTCGCCGCGTGAGCTCAGATCGCGCATCAGACCGAGCACTTCGTCCGCTTCCTGCGGTGTCAGTACCGAGGTGGGCTCGTCGAGAATCAGGAAGCGCTGCTGTAAATAAAGCTGCTTCAGGATTTCGAGTTTCTGCTTTTCACCGGCGGCGAGCATGGCCACCGGCACGTCGAGCGGCAAGCGGAACGGCATGCGCTGCATGAACGCAGCAAGCGCGGCGCGCTCGCCCTTCCAATCGATTTTCCACGGCATCTGCCCGCGCGCGAGCAACAGGTTTTCTTCGACGGAAAGGCCGGACGCCAGCGTGAAATGCTGGTACACCATGCCGATGCCGAGTGCCTGTGCATCGCGCGGCGACGCGATGCGGACCTCGCGGCCGTCGGCGGCGATCTGTCCGTCGTCGAGTACGCCGTAGCCCACCAGGCCCTTCACGAGCGTGCTCTTGCCCGCGCCGTTCTCACCGAGCAGCGCGTGAATGGTGCCGGCTTTGACCTTGATCGAGACGTTATCCAATGCGCGAAATGCGCCGAACGATTTGCTCGCATTCAGCACTTCCACACCCAATGCCTTCGGCGCCGTGGTCATGGTTTATCTGCCTGATGTGGCCAGTGCGGTGGCCAGCGCCGCGGCCGGCGCCGATGTTGTGGTCAGTAGCGCAGCCAGCAGCGCGTGCGAATCCGACACCGTGCCGAACACGCCGCCTTGCATGGTGATCATGTGCAGCGCGGCGTCGTGGTTGCCCTTGTCGGTCGCGCCGCAGCAATCGGCCAGCACCGTGCATTCGAAGCCGCGATCGTTGGCTTCGCGCATCGTCGTGTGAACGCAGACGTCGGTGGTGATGCCGGTCAGCACCAGATTGACGATGCCGCGCGTGCGCAGGATCAGTTCGAGATCCGTCGCGCAGAAGGAGCCCTTGCCGGGCTTGTCGATGATGATCTCGCCGGGCAGCGGCTTCAGCTCGTCGATGATTTCCCAACCCGGTTCGCCGCGCACGAGAATCCGGCCGCACGGGCCGTCGTCGCCGATGCCTACGCCGTCGGTGCCCGCGCGGCGGCTGCGCCAGCGCTTGTTCGCGGGCAGATCGGAGAGGTCCGGCCGATGCCCCTCGCGTGTGTGAATGATCGTGAAGCCCTGCTCGCGCATTGGCTTCAGCACGCTTTTGATCGGCTCGATCGGCGCGCGCGTCAGCGAGAGGTCGTAGCCCATCTTGTCGACATAGCCGCCATGGCCGCAGAAATCCGTCTGCATGTCGATGATCACGAGCGCTGTGTTGTCCGGGCGCAGGTCGCCATCGTAGGGCCAGGGATAGGGTTTCGCTTCGATGAATCGGTTCATGGTGATGAGATCCTGGTTGGGTCCTTGCTGGTTTCAGCGAGTCAAGCTAAGTTCCCCCGGCGCACCAGCCAGCGTGCGATCCGGACGGCAATTGACGATCATGATCGCGAGCGTCAGCACATAGGGCGCGGCGTTATAGAGGTAGTAGCCGCTCGTCACGCCGATTGCCTGCAACGCGGGTCCGAGCGCACCGGCCGCCCCGAACAGCAACGCGGCCCACAGACATCGCAACGGCTGCCAACGCGCGAAGATTACCAGCGCGACGGCCATCAGCCCTTGTCCGCTGGAGAGCCCTTCATTCCAGCTGCCGGGATAGACCAGCGACAGATACGCACCGCCGATCCCCGCAAACACGCCGCCCACGGCTGTCGCGGCGATGCGCACGCGCGTGAGCGGATAGCCCATGGCGCGCGCCGTCTCGGCGTGATCGCCGACGAGCCGCAGCACCATGCCCCACCGGGTATTGCGCAAGCCCCATTGCAGAACGACGGCCAGCACCACGCCGATCACGAACAGCAGATTGATATGCAGCGCGTTATGCAACTGCGGCGACGAGGTCCACGCGCCGAGATCGATGAACGGCAGCATCGGCGCTTGCGGTTCGATGAAGGGCTTGCCGAGATAGAACGCGAGACCGGTGCCGAGCAGCATCAATGCGATACCGAACGCAATGTCCGACACGCGCGGCAACGAACACACGAGGCCATGCAGACAGCCGAGCAGCAAGCCGACGAAACCGGCAGCAAGCACGCCGGCCCACGGCGAGCCGCTCAAAAAAGCGCCGGCATAGCCGCTCATCGCACCCGATACGAGGATGCCTTCGAGGCCGAGATTCACGCGGCCGCCCTTCTCGGTCAGACACTCGCCGAGACTGACGAACAGATACGGTGTGCTGACGCGGATCGCCCCGGCGAACAACGACAGCAACAGGATCGCGATAGGCGAGTGCATATCAGGCATGGGTCTGCTCCAGTTGCACGGGAAGGTCGGCCTGCGCGGCGGCCTGCAGCTTCACGCGCCAGGCGGCGATGCGCCCGCCGAGCGCTTCCCACGCGAGCAGGTTCGCGAACAGCAGGCCTTGCAGGACGAGCGTGGTGGCGTCGGGAAGATCGAGCCGCCGTTGCAGCAGGGAACCGCTTGCCTCGATGCCGCCGATCATCAGCGCACACGCGATGATCGCGAGCGGATTCTGGCGGGCGGCAAACGCGACGAGGATGCCCGCATAGCCATAACCCGCGAGCAAGGATGCATTCGCGCTGCCCTGCACCGCCGCCACTTCGAACATGCCGCCGAGTCCCGCCGCCGCACCGCCCAATATGCACGCGGCAAGGGCCAGCAGATTGACCGGCAAGCCGACCAGACGCGCCGCGCGATGACTGCCGCCCACCACGCGCATCGCGAAGCCCTTGGTGCTGAACTTCACGAACACCCACGCCGCGATGCACGCGACGACGCCCCAGAAGAGTCCCCAGTGCGTGTCGAGTCCGGGGATCGAGCCGATCATCATCGCGTCGGGCACCGGATAGGTAGACGGTTTGTTCAGGCTTGCCGGGTCGCGCAGCGGCCCTTCCACCAGATGCTTGAAGAGTGCGATCGCGATATACGACATCAACAGGCTGCTGATCGTCTCGTTGACGCCGCGCCACTGCCGCAACGCGCCGACCGCGCCGATCCAGATGCCGCCGGCCAGCATGCCGGCCATCGCCATCAACGGCGTGGCGATCAGCCAGGGCGCGCCATGCGGCAGCATCTGCGGGACGATCGCCGCGCACATGCCACCGAGCGCGAGCGCGCCCTCGCCGCCAATCACGATCAGTCCGACCTGGGCGGGCAGCGCGACGCACAGCGCGGTCAACATCAGCGGTGACGCCCGCAGCAAGGTGCTCTGCCATGCAAATGACGAACCGAATGCGCCTTCAAAGATCAGCCCGATCGCATCGAGCGCCGGCTGCCCCTGCACCAGCAGAAACAAGGCGAACAGCAGCAACGTGCCGAGCACCGCCAACGCGGTCGGCAGCGCGGGCAAGAGCGACAGCATCACTCTCGCGGTAGGGGCATTGGGACGCATCACGGCTCCTTCGCTCAGGCAAACTCACGCACACTCATCCAGCCACGCAGGCCCCCATCAAATCTGGCCGACGACACCTGCCACCAGATAATTCATGCTTTCGAGCGTGTAGTCGGTCTGGATATGGCTCGCGCCGGAGGCGATCGCCGTGCCGCCCTTGTTGTCCTTCATCGGTCCTTTGAAGATCACGAAATTGCCGGCCACCATGCTGCTTTTGATCGAGTCGGCATTCTGCTTCGCCTGCGCGGTGACTTTCGCGCCGTACGGCGACATCTTCACGAAGCCTTCTTTCAGGCCGCCGCGCAACACATTCGGTTGCGGCGTGCCGGCTTGCGCGCTCGCGACAAGCTGTTTGTACGGCGTCGCCCAGTCCCATTCCGCACCGGTCAGATAGCCTTTCGGTGCGAGCGCCGCCTGGCTCGCGTGGTAACCGCAACTCATTGCCCCGCGTTTTTCCGCCGTTTCGACGACGACCTTCGGACCGTCGACGTGACAGGTCAGCACATCGCAACCCTGATCGATCAGACTGTTGGTGGCTTCCGCTTCCTTGACGGGCATCGACCAGTCACCCGTGAAAATCACCTGCGTGGTGATCGACGGATCGACGGACTGCGCGCCGAGCGTGAACGAATTGATGTTGCGCAGCACCTGCGGAATCGGTTTGGCAGCGACGAAGCCGAGTTTCTTGCTCTTCGTCATATGGCCCGCCACTACGCCGTTCAGGTACTGGCATTCGTCGATATAGCCGAAGTAGCTGGTGATGTTCGCCGGGTTGCCCTGCTTCCACAAACCGCCGCAATGCGCGAAACGCACCTTCGGATATTTGGCCGCCATCTTCAGCACATGCGGATCGAAGTAACCGAACGAGGTCGCGAAAATCAGCGTGGCGCCGTCCTGTTCGATCATCGCTTCCATGGTTTTCTGCACGGCGATGGTTTCGGGCACGTTCTCCTCTTCCACCACCTTCACGTCAGGCATCTTCTTGATGACAGCGGCCGCGCTCGCCTGCGCCTGGTTGTAACCGTAGTCGCTGCGCGCGCCGACGTAGATCACGCCGACCGTCGTCTTCGGCGCGGCAAACACCGACTGGATCGGCAGGATGTTGCCGAGCGTCAACAGACTGGCGCTCTTGATGAAATTGCGGCGGCTGGTCATGGTGTCCAATTCCTGGTTGAGGGTTGAAGAGCGTTGGCCTTCAGTCGGCCTTCCGTTGACGTTCAGCTCACATTCAGGCTGTCGAGATACGCGAGCCAGCCGCCAAACGAGGTAATGTCCAGCGCGCCGCTGCCGTCGCTTACCGCCGACGGTTCGCAGATGAAGCCCTTCACCGTGAGGCCGTTGGCGAGTTGCACGGTGCCGATGCCGAGCGGTGCGGGCACGTCGGCAACGAATTGACCGAAGCTGCGCAGCGGCATTTCCCAGACTTCCACGGCGATGGGTGCGCCATGCTGGCTGGCGACGCGCACAAGCCCAGGTTTCGGCGGCTGCGTGTTGGCAAGTGCGTAAAGCGAGTAAGCGGCGTCGGTCTGGGTCGCGTCGACAAAACGCGCGCCGGCTGCCTGCAGTTGCCAGTTCAGCGGCTGGCCACGCAGATGCGCGCCGACTACCGCGAGCGTGACAGTCGGCTCCTGAAACGGCAGCGGTTCGATCGAGTTTGCGGTGGTCCTGGTTTTCTTTTCGGCCACGGTCACGGCCCCGGCTGCGAGTGAAGCCGCCGTCTCACTCTCGTCGTGGGCTTCGGTAGCGCTCCCGAACAACGCCTGGATACGCGCGCCCAACTCAGCGAGACGCCGGTCCGCACCGCTCGGCGCGATCAAGGTGACGCCGGCTGGCAAACCATCGTGACGGCGCTGGCACGGCACGGCCAACGCGCATAGATCGAGCAGATTGACGAAGTTCGTGTAGCAGCCGAGCTGGCTGTTCAACTCGACGGGATTGGCCTCTACGTCCGCGATCAACGGATGCGTCGGCGTGGTCGGGACGATCAGGATGTCGATCGTCTCGAAGAGCTGTTCGGCGTGGCGCTTCAGGTCGGCGAGTGCGTACTGGCCGTTGAACGCGTCGGCAGCGCTGTAGCGGTCCGCTTTGCCGATCACCGTTGCGACGACGGAATTGATCGCTTCGTGGTGCGTGTCGAAAAACGCACCGAGCGCAGCGCGCCTTTCCGCCACCCAGGGGCCGTCATAGAGCAGCGCGGAGACCTGCCTGAGCGGCTTGAAGTCGATCGGCGTGGGATCGAGATGCAGACGGGTCGAGAGCGTATCGAGCGCGGCGGCGAACGCCTGGTTTGCCGCCGCGTCGCCATAGAACTCGAGATGATCCGGCACACCGATTCGCGGTGCGCCACGCAGGAGACCGAGCGCCGGCACCTTGCGTGAATAACCGTCGAGCGGATCGAAGCACGCGATTTCACTGAACACGCGCCACGCATCGTCCACGTCGTGCGCGAACACGGAGATTGTGTCGAGACTGCGGCACGCCGGCACGACACCGCGCTTGCTGACGAGTCCGAGCGACGGCTTCAGGCCGACAAGCCCGTTGAAGCCAGCCGGCACGCGCCCTGATCCGGCCGTATCGGTGCCGAGCGAAAAGGCCACGCAGCCCGCCGCGACGGCAACCGCCGACCCGGAACTAGAACCGCCCGACACGCGCTGTGGAAACTCGGTGTGCCGTACCGCGCCATACGGCGAACGCGTGCCGACGAGGCCGGTTGCGAACTGGTCGAGATTGGTCTTGCCGATCAGGATTGCGCCCGCGTCGATGAGCCGTTGCACGGCGAACGCCGAGGTGTCCGGCGTATAGCTGAAAGGCTCGCATGCGGCCGTGGTCGGCAAGCCGGCGACGTCGATATTGTCCTTGACGGCAAACGGCACGCCGAACAGCGGCATCCGTTCGAACACGGCGCTGCCCTGCTCTCTATAAAGCGCTTCGAGCGCGTTGGCGCGGGCCTGCACGTCGGCTGCGGGAACACGCAGGATCCAGACTTCCGGCCGGTCGATTTCGACGATGCGAGCAAGCGCCGACGCCACGACTTCGGTCGGCGTAAGACGTTTGGCGGCATACGCCGCGAGGAGACTGCGAACCTTCAGAGGCGAAGAAATAGGCACTGGCTTTTCCTTGAGTTCAATCTTGAATACAAGTTTGGACTCAAATTAGCAGGAGCTATGCCAAGTGCGTTGCGAACGTCTTAAAACACGCTGTCAGCCTTATCTGGTATGGTTTTTCGACGATTTTCCGGCAGCGAGGCCGGACCGCGCTGCCGCCCTTCGATCAGTGCGTCATGGTGCAGCGCTCCCCAACTCGGGGCTCCTGCGCCCTGCATTCGCACCTGGCGCGCAGCGCGCGGGCTGCAGACGTTACGGCGCGCCGGCGCAGACGAACGCGCGCACCATCTCATGGGCTTGCGCCTTGTGATCTTCCTGCCATTGCGTGGCGAGCATGTCGGTGTTGAAAATCCGCGACAGGGTAAAAGCGTTCGACTTGTGAAACGAACACAGACTCACAAGCGCGACATACAGGTGAAGCGGGTCCATATCCTTACGCAACGAGCCGTCGTTCTCGCCACGCGCGATCACCGTGCGCAGCAGGCTCAACACCGGCGATGACATTTCCGGAATCGCGGTCGACCGCTTCATCACCCGCGCGCGGTTCAGATTCTCGAACGACAGGAGCTTCGACAGTTCAGGATGGGCCGCGAAATGCCCCTCGATAAAATCGTAGAGTTGCACGATGGCCGTAACCGGCTCGATCTGGTCGACATCGAGTTTGAGTTTGAGTTCGGCTTCCCGCAGACGCCCCAGCACGAACTCGAGCACCTCCAGATAAAGCGCCTCCTTGCCGCCGAAGTAGTGGTAGATCATCCGGATGTTGACCTTCGAGCGGCTCGCAATCGTCTCCACTCGCGCGCCGCTCAGCCCCTTGTCGGAAAACTCGGCGATCGCAATCCTGAAGATGCGCTGGCGGGTCGCCGCAGCGAGCTTCTGACGCTGGGTCGTAGGCACGGCCGGTACAGCGGGGGTCGAGCGGGCTGAAGCACGTTTCATATCGATGGAAAGCCTGGCGGTGGCAGGGTTGCGTCAAAAGGAGGCGTCAGGGGCTGCGTGACTTCACAGGATTGTAAACGCGGCCTCAGCGCCGGAACGGCTGGGTCAGCGCGAGCGGCGCGGTTTGCCGGCCGATCAGCCCTGCCACTGCGATCAGCGCAAGCAGATAAGGCAGCATCACCAGCAGCGCGGTCGGCACATGCACGCCGATCAACGGCAACTGAAACTGCAACGCGCTCGCGGCGCCGAACAGCAAACACGCGCCGGCTGTGCGGCCGATCTTCCAGTTGCCGAAGATGATCGCCGCAATCGCCAGATAGCCGGCGCCGCCGGTCATCCCTTCGGTGAAGGTGTGGATGTCGCCGATCGAAATGAAGCAACCGGCCGCGCCCGACATGACGCCTGAAAATAGCACCGCGCCATAACGCAGCCGCGTCACCGACAGCCCCGATTGATCGACCGACCTCGGCGCGGCGCCCACCGCGTGCAGTGCCACACCAAGCGCGGTGCGCCGCATCACGAGCGAGGTTGCCAGCAGAATCGCGAGGCCGAGATAAACGAGCCACACCTGATGAAACACGGGCTCGCCGATGACCGGAATCGCACCGAGACCCGGTGGCGACCAGCGCGCGAGGCCGGGAATCACCGCGCTCGAACGTTCGCCGAACAGTTCGCGATACGCGAGCGTCGTCGCACCGAGCGCCAGGATGTTGATGCCGATGCCCGTCACGATCTGATTGGCGCGCAACGTCACGCTCAGGAACGCTTGCAGCAACGCGATCGGCAGCACGCCGAGCATGCCGATCGCCAGACCGAGCGCCGCATTGCCGGTGGCCCATGCGCCCGCCGCGCCGAGAAATGCGCCCGACAGCATCATGCCCTCTACGCTCATGTTGAGCACGCCGGCTCGCTCGCTGATCAGTTCGCCGGTCGAAGCCAGCATCAGCGGAGCGGCAAACCGGATCGAGGAGCCGACAAAAACCGCTACGAATTCCGCGTTCATCAACGTGCTCCTTTCGGCTCGAGCCACAGCGACCCGCCGGCCAGCGCGACGATCACCACGCCTTGCACCACCAGTACCAACGCCGACGGCACGGATGCGACCATTTCCATATTGATGCCCCCCGAACGCAGAAAGCCGAACAGCAACGCCGCCGCGCACACACCGGTTATCGAGCCGCGCGCAAGCAAGCCGACCACGAGACCGTCAAAGCCATAACCCGACGAGAAGCCGGCTTTCAGCGAATACTGATCGCCTTGCAGCATCAACGCCCCCGCGAGACCGCCGAGCGCACCCGCCAGCGCCAGCGCGCCGACGATCGTGGACTTGATCGGCATGCCGGCCCGCCGCGCCGCCAGCGCGTTCAGGCCGACCGCGCGCAGATGCATGCCGAAGCGGCTATACACCAGCACCAGCGCCGTCACGATGCACAGTACGAGTGTGATCGGCAAACCGATATGCAAGCCCGCGGAGCTAGCACTCCAAAGCAGCGGAAGTTTGGTCGAGTCGGGAATGTCCAGCGATTCGGGCAGCGTGGCAGCGTTGGTCATCGGTTGGCGCAGCAGCGTTTCGGATTGCACGCACCAGTAGAGAAACCACACTGCGATGAACGTCAGCAGCAAGGTGCTGATCACCTCGTTGGTGCCGGCGCGCGCTTTCAGCCAACCGGGAATCGCGCCCCAGGCCGCGCCGGCCAGCGTGGCCGCCAGCATCGGCACGACGAACGAAAGACCGAACGGCAAGTGCGCGACGTGGCCATAGAGGCTGACGGCGGTGGCGGCGATACCACCCATCGCGATCTGCCCTTCACCGCCGACGTTAGTCAGCTGCGCGCGGTTCGCCAGCACGAAACCGCTGCCCACCAGCGCGAACACGAGGCTGCGGTTGATCGATGCACCGATCGCGTAAGGCGAGCCCCACGCGCCGTCGGCGAAGGCGGCGAGCGCATCGCCGAGCGGCACGTGAACGATTGCAATCAGCGCCAGCGCCGCCGCAACCGCGAAAAGCGCAGCGCCCCCCAGCACGACAGCGGTTCGCACGCGCCGGGAACCGCGCCATGAGGCGACGGGCAATGAAGTCGATGAAGTCGTGGGAATCATGCTGTCTGGCCTGCCATCCATGCGCCAATGCGCTCGCGTTGAAGATTGAGTTGCGACGCATCCGGCACACAGGTGCCCATGATGCGGCCGCGATACATGACGAGGACGCGGTCGGCCACCGCCATCAGTTCGTCGAGTTCGGACGAGATCAGCAATACGCCGACACCCTGGTCGCGCGCGGCGCGGATGTGGTCATATACCGCGGCGACCGCGCCGACGTCGAGACCCCGCGTAGGCTGTGCCGCGACCAGCACGGCGAGGCCCTGGAGCGTGAGCTCGCGCGCCAGCACCGCTTTTTGCTGATTGCCGCCAGACAGGCCGCGAAACGCAACGTCGGGACTCGCGGCGCGCACATCGAAACGCTGCATCAGCGCGCGGGCGTCGCGCCGCATCGCGCGGCGGCGCATGAAGCCGTGCCGCGCATAGTCGTCGAGGCGGTTGAGAAAGAGGTTTTCGGTCAGGCTCATGTCGGGCACACAGCCGACCGCGTGCCGGTCTTCCGGCACCACGCCGACACCCGCCTTCGTCAACATCTGCGGCGCGGCCTGCGTGCAGTCCTTGCCCTGCACGAAAAAGCGCCCGGCGCTCGCTCGCTGCAAACCGGCCAGCACCGCGCCGAGTTCGCTCTGACCGTTGCCCTCCACGCCTGCGATGCCGACAATCTCGCTGCGGTTGACCACCAGCGTGCAGTCTTCGAGACGCGTGACACCGTCGGCATCACGCACCGTCAGGCCGTCGATCTGCAAGGCTTCGTCGGCGAGCGGCCTGCCGTAAGGTGACGCGCTGCGGGGTTTCAGCGACGCCGGCGCGGGCTTCGGGTTGCGATCCGCGGCGTGGTCCGCTTCTCTGCCCGCTTCACTGTCCGATTCATGGTCCGCTGCGTGGTCCTCCTGGCCCGGCCGTTGAATCATGGCCCGCACGAGCGTATCGACATCGGCTAACGGTGTGCTCGAACGGGCCACCACGCAGCCGCTTTGCAGCACGGTCGCGCGGCTGGCGATCCGGCGGATCTCCGCCAGCTTGTGCGTCACCAGAACAACTGCGCAACCACGCGCGACAACCCGCGCACAGGTGTCGAGCAACGCATCGATTTCAGCCGGCAGCAGCACGGCGGTCGGCTCGTCCAGCACCAGCAGCCGAGGCTCACGGATCAGACATTTGACGATCTCGACGCGCTGTTTTTCGCCGACCGACAGATCCGCGACCCGCGCCTCCGGCTCAAGCGCCAGACCGAGATCCGCCACCAGCGCGCGCACCCGTTGAGCCTCGCGCCTGCGATCGAGCCAGCCGCGCACCTGGCCGAGCAGCAGGTTGTCGAGCACGCTCACGTCTTCGACGAGACTGAAATGCTGATGCACCATCGCGATGCCGTGCGCGAGCGCGTCGCGCGGACTGTGCGGCTGATACGGCTCGCCGTCCAGCCACATTGAACCCGCATCGGGCTGATGCACGCCGAACATCACGTTGCACAGTGTCGATTTGCCGGCGCCGTTCTCGCCCAGAAGGCAATGCACTTCGCCCGCAAACAGTTCGAGCGACACGTCGCTCAACGCCTGGAATGGGCCGAAGCGCTTGCCGATGCCATGCATGCGCAGTACCGCGGTGCGCGGCGCATCGTGACTGGCGTGGGTGCCGGTACCCACACCGGCCAGCGCCGTTGCGCGAGCGGCAAAAGTGGTAGAAGCGACAGAAGCGGGAGTGGCATCCATATCAGCCTTCCGAGACCTTGATCTTGCCGCTCTCGATGTCCTCTTCGATCTGCCTGATTTTCGTCGACATCTCCGGCGTCGGCTTGCAGACAACCATGCCCGACGCCTTCGGCCCCATTGCCAGGCCGAACGCCTTATAGCCCGGCTGCCACGTGCCGGCCGCCATCTGGTCGATTGCATACTGCACCTGATAGCCGACACCGGTAATCGAATACGCGATATACAGCGGGTCCGTGCCGCAACGGTCGGTATAGCTGCCGATCACATGCGTGTGCTTTTCGTTGGCCGCCTGCTCCATGCCGCGCAAGCCGAGATTGAGAATGTGATAGTGAACGTCCGCGCCCTGAGAGATGGCCGCCAGCGTGGCCTCTTTCGCTTTCGACACGTTGTCGAAGTCGCCCGTATAGCTCTCGAAGTACTTGATCTTCGGATTGATCGAGCGCGCGCCGTTGCCGAACTCCTTGCCGGCGTTGACGATAGACGGAATCTCCATGCCACCCACGTAGCTGACCGCACCATTCTTCGACAGCATCGCCGCGGCCGCGCCGGCGACGTAAGCGATCTCCGCCTGCTTGACGTCATAGCCCGCCACGTTCGGCGGCATGTCCTGCCCCTTGTTGCCGCCGACGACCGCGAACTTCACATTGGGAAAGCGCTTCGCGATCTTCAGCACCGACGCCTGGGTCTGTCCGCCTACACCGATCACCAACTGGTTCTTCGACGCGAGGTTGGTCAGCGCCTGTTCCATGTCGGCGTAATTGATGTTTTCGATCATCTGCGTCTTGAGCTTCGGACCGAGTTCCTTCTGCGCGGCAACGAGTCCGTCGTAGCCGGATTCCATCCAGCCCTTGTCCGATTTCGAACCGGGAATCAGCACGCCGACCCGCAACGGATCGGCAGCGAGGGCATGCGTCGCGCTGGCGGATACGGCGAGCGCGACGGCACAGGTGGCGAGGGTTTTGAACTTGGCGATCGACATTCTGGCATTCCTCTTGCGTTGAGTTTGGGTAAGTAGGTTATTCATGAACGAAACTGATGCAACTTCGATGCCATGTCGTGCTTTTGACAGGCGCCGGACTTCGTTCCGATCTGCTCGAAACAGCGGACTGCGCGCCGCAAACGCGCCGTGCGGGAAGGTCCGGGCAACACCTTTTTTATGGCGATTCAGACACCTTGGAGAACCTCCGATGAAACAACACGACGCATATGGCACAAGCGTTTCCGGCCAGTTGGGCCGCGACGGACGCTATCGCTGGAGCGCCAGCGAGAAACTGGTCGACATGTCGTTGCCGCTGCCCGAACCGGTCGTCGCGACGCTGCCGTGCGAACCGCAAAACGTGCGCATCGACCTGCGCAGCACGGCAATCGTCGTCATCGACATGCAGAATGATTTCTGCACCAACGGAGGATGGGTTGCCCAGATTGGGGGAAATTTCGAGGCCGACCGTGCGCCGATTGCACCATTGCAGCGCCTGCTGCCGGTTCTGCGTCACCGCGGCGTGCCGGTTATCTGGGTCAATTGGGGCAACCGGCCCGACCTCGCCAACATGCCGCCGAACCAGTTGCATCTATATAAGCCGACCGGCACTGGCACAGGCCTTGGCGAGCCGCTCGCGAGCAACGGCTCGCACGTGCTTGAGAAGGATTCGTGGGCGGCCGCCGTGGTCGACGAACTCAAACCCTTGCCCGAGGACATCTGCGTGGACAAGTACCGCATCAGCGGCTTCTGGGACACGCCGCTCGACAGCATCCTGCGCAATCTCGGCATTCGCACGGTGATGTTCGCGGGCGTGAACACCGATCAGTGCGTGCTGCATTCGCTGACCGACGCCAACTTTCTCGGCTATGGCTGCGTGCTGGTGGAAGACTGCTGCGCGACGTCGTCGCCTGCGTTCTGCACGGATGCGGCCGTCTGGAACGTGAAGAAGTGCTTTGGCTTCGTCACCGATTCGACGCGCATCGTCGATGCTTTGGTGGATGCCGCATGAGTGCGTTTATCTCTGGCCCACGCGTACGGGTGCCGGCGACGGCGAGCGGGCCGCTCGACGGCCTGCGATTTGCGGTGAAGGATCTGATCGACGTCGCGGGCGTGACCACCGGCGGCGGTAATCCTGACTGGCGGGCGAGCCATGTGGCAGCGCGTTGTCATGCGCCCTGTGTCGACGCGCTGCTGGCTGCCGGCGCGACGCTCGACGGCAAGACGATCACCGACGAACTCGCCTATAGCCTCGAAGGCGCGAACCATCACGACGGCACACCGCTCAATCCCCGTTGGCCGCATGCGTTGCCGGGCGGATCGTCGAGCGGCTCTGCATCAGCGGTGGCCGGCGGTGAGGTGGACTTTGCATTAGGCACCGATACCGGTGGCTCGGTGCGCGTTCCCGCGGCGTTCTGCGGACTATGGGGGATGCGGCCGAGTCACGATGCGATTTCGCTTGAGGGTGTGTTGCCCTTCGCGCCGTGCTTCGACACGGTCGGCTGGTTCGCGCGGTCGATCGATGTGCTTGCCGCGGTGGGCGACGTCTTGTTGCCGGAAGCGGCCTCTGCAGCTTCCTCGTCCGGGCAGCCGTTTCGCCTGGTTCGCGTCGCCGAGGCGTTCGCTGCGCGTGCACGCAACGAGCCCGACGATGCCTTACGTCTCGATACGCTCGCTGAATCGTTAGGCGCGGACACCGCGGTCGATCTATTCGCCACGGACGCGGCACGCTGGCTTGCGTGTTATCAGGCCGTGCAGGACCTTGAAATCGACATCTCGCTCGGCGACTGGATCCGTTCGACGCGGCCGCGTTTCGGCCCATCCATTGCGGCCCGCTTTGCGCAGCTGGAGCGGCTCGATCGTGGGCAGGCCACGCAATGGCGCGCCACTCAGCGCGAATTACGCAGCAGGCTCGATGCGATGTTCGAGCCTGATACCGTGCTGGTCATGCCGACCACGCCCAATGCGCTGCTACCGAAAGACGCGCCGGGCGCCGCAATCGGCCGCTTCTATGAAGATGCGCTTACGATGAACTCGATCGCCGCGATTGGCGGCCTGCCGCAAATCACGCTGCCGTTCACGGATGCAATCGACCGTCCGCTTGCGCTGTCGATCATCGGCGCGCGCGGCAGCGATCGCGCGTTGCTTGCCCTCGCGAGAGCGCTCTATTCGCAGCACACCTTGGCGAACCTTCAGTAGCGGAGCATTGATGCACAATCTGAAACTCGCCAGCAGCGCGCGCGGCATGGTCACCAGCCCGCACGCCGTTGCCAGCGCCGCGGGCCTCGACATTCTGCGCGCGGGCGGCAACGCGATCGAAGCCGCGATCGCAATCGGTGCGGCGCTGTGCGTCACGTATCCGCATTTCACCGGACTCGGCGGCGACGCTTTCTGGGTGATCGGCGACCGGCATGGAATGTTGCGCACCGTATCGGGCATCGGCCAGGCTGCACAGCACCTGCCTGCGTTCACAGGCGCGATTCCGACGCGCGGTGCGGTCTCCGCACTCACCACGGCCGCGACCGTCGACAGCTGGCATCAGGCATATGAGATCAGCAAGGACGCATGGGGCGGCACGCAATCGTGGTCGTCGCTGTTCGACCGCGCGCTGGAATATGCAACCGATGGCTTTCCCGTCACGCCTTCGCAACATTTCTGGCAAAGCATGCGGGCGGACGAATTGCGCGCCCTGCCCGGCTTTTCGACGACTTTCGCGCCACATGGCCGCATTCCCGCCATCGCCGAACGCTTCGTGCAGCCTGCGTTGGCAAGGAGCCTTGAGCGAATTGCACGCTTCGGCGCGCGCGAATTCTACGAGGGCGAACTGGCCGAGCGGATCGCAAGCGGATTGCGCGAGGCCGGCTCACCGCTGACGTTGAGCGATCTGGCGCGAACACGCGCGCGCGATGAAGCGCCGTTGCGTGTTGCTTATCGTGGCGGCGAACTGGTCAGCATGCGGCCGCCGACGCAAGGTGTGACGACACTGCAGATCATGGGCATCCTCGATCGTTTCGATGTGGCGCGGATTGCCGAGGGCAGCGCCGATTACTACCACCTGCTGGTGGAAGCAGTGAAATGCGCGTTCATGGACCGCGACCGTTTCGTGTCTGATCCTGAGTTCAACGCCGTGCCGGTCGACGGCATGCTGTCGCCTGCTGCGCTCGATACGCATGCACGCTCGATCAATCTACATGCCGCACGCGCATGGCCGCATGTGTTTCGCCCGGGCGACACGGTGTTTATCGGCGCGACGGATAGCGAAGGCCGCAGCGTCAGCGTTCTGCAAACGGTTTACTTCGACTGGGGGAGCGGCGTGGTGGCGGGCGATACAGGGATTCTCTGGCACAACCGCGGCGCGTCGTTCAGCACGAATCCCATGCATCACAACGTCGTGCAACCGGGCAAGCGGCCGTTCCATACGCTCAACCCCGGCATGTATCTGAAGGATGGCCGGCCGCACCTGCTGTTCGGCACGCAAGGCGCCGACGGTCAGCCACAAACGCTAGCCGCGATTCTCACGCGCCTGATCGACTATGGGATGGACCCGCTCACCGCCCTCGCCCGTCCGCGCTTTCTGCTGGGCAAGACTTTCTCCGATACGCGTGATGCGTTGAAGCTCGAAGAAGACGCCGGCGCCGGCGTATTCGCCGGACTCGCTGCACGCGGACATGAGGTGAGTGTTATTCCGGCGCAGAGTCCCTTGGCGGGGCACCCAGGCGTGATCCGTATCGAGCCGGATGGCGCGGCTTCGGGCGCTCACGATCCGCGCAGCGACGGCCGCGCGCTTGGCGTTTGAGTCAGCCGGGCATACGGCGGCCGCGCGCCGTCACGTAGCCGCCCGCGCCGAAGCGTTGGCGTAGCCGGTGATACCGAGCAACTGGCCGAGGCTTTTCTCGCCGCGCATCCGCGATGTTTCGATGCGCTCCTCGATATCGCGGAGATGCGCTTCCATATGGGCCATTGCGCCCGCGGCATCGCGCGCCTCGATGCAATCGACAATGGTCGCATGCTCCGCGTGCTCGCACGGCGCGTGCCCCGGCGGTTCATACACGCCGACAATCAGCGAGCAGCGCGACACCAGCTCCTTCAGATAGTTTTGCAGAATCGAGTTGCCGGCGAGCGCGGCGATGCGCATATGAAAACCACTGGCGAGCGTGGCCCACGAAGGCTGATCGAAGCGATGCATCGCCTCGTGCTCGCTCGCCAGTTGCTGGCGCAGGGCCTTGATGTCCTTCGCACTCGCGCGCTGCACAGCCAACTCGACCAGCATGCGTTCGATGGAGCGCCGCGCCTCGAAAATCTCGCGCGTCTCCTCCGGCGTCGGCTCGGCGATCACCGCGCCCTTGTTGGGCCGCAGCACGACAATGCCGTCGTAGGCGAGCTTTTCCAGCACCCGTCGCACGACTGCGCGGCCCACGCCGAACAGCTGGCACAACTCCGGCTCGGGCAGTTTCGTGCCGGGCGTCAAACGATGATTCAGCACGCCGTCGAAGATCGATTGATAGATGCGCGCGTCGACGTCCGCTTCGTCCTTCGGCGCTTTCTTTGCGGTGGCCGCGCGGGCTTTCGGATTCAGGCTCATGCGAGCGCCGGGCGCAGCATGCCGTCCCGCTCCAGTTCGTCCATATGACGTGCGATCGCGCCTGGCGTCGTTATCCATACGTCGCCCTTTGCCCGCGCCGCGGCGATATGCGCGAGCGCGCGGCGCAGATGCCGCAGCCGGTAGGGTTGGCCCACCAGATAAGGATGCAGCGCAATGCCCATTACGAGTGCCTGCGGCTGGGCACCGCGATTGGCCTGTCCGAGCATCTCGTCGAACTGGTCGACGATCATATCGGCAAACGCGCGGCCATCCATATGGCGGCCTACCATCATCGGCAGATCGTTGAGTTCCTGCGGATACGGAATCGACCACAGCGGGCCGCCACGTGTGGCCATGCGCACCGGACGATCGTCGTGACACCAGTTCAGCGTGTAGCGATAACCGGTCTCAGCCAGCAGATCGGGCGTCAGGTGCGATTCGGAGATCCATGGCGAGAGCCAGCCCTGTGGCGGCGTGCCGGAGGCTTCGGCGATACGTTCGCGGCAATGCAGAAGCAACTCGCGTTCGCCGGTTTCGTCGAGATCGCTTTGCCGATGCGCATTGGTGTGTCCATGGCCGATCAGTTCGTCGCCGCGCGCCACGCAAGCCGCGACCAGCTCGGGGCAATGATCGTAGAGCGCGGTATTGATCAGCGTGCCCGCCGGCAGGTCCAGTTGGTCGAACAGTTCGATGCAGCGCCACGCGCCCACGCGATTGCCGTACTCGCGCCAGCTATGGTTCAGCACGTCCGGTTGCGGCGAGATCGGGCCGAGCGCGGCGCCGAGTCCCTCGCCGAACGCAAAGTGTTCGATGTTGAAGCCGAGGTAGACCGCAAGCCCGCTATCGCCGGGCCAGCGGAATGCGTCGCTGTCCGTGATCGGGCGATACGCGAAGCGGCCATGCGTGGCGATCGATTGACGGGCGCGATTCTCTGCTGCGGGCCTGTTTCGTGTGTCGTTCATATAAGGAAGCGGTGAGTAACGAAAAGCGGCGCGTGGCGCCCCGGATGAACCGAGTTGGCCGGATCATGCCCCGGGACGGACCGAAGACGCACCGCGATTGCGCAAAAGATTCTGCTTGATCGCAGACGATCGACGCTGCGGATCGTTTGCAATATATGAGCCAACTCGTCGACGTTAAGCACACCGGCACGTTTGCAATCGGCGGGCATCACGATGCGACGGATGGCACATGTCTTGCATTTGGATGGTCTCGCCCAAGCGTGGCGTGTGGTTTTGCGTGTGCCCGCTCTTCGCCGTTCACGAGGACATTCACTTCATGATCCAGCCTGCTTCAACGGTGCTCGAAACCCAAGCTGCCGACATCGAACTGGTACACGTGTCGAAGCAATACGGCGATTCGCTTGCCGTCGACGCCATCGATCTGCGCATTGCCGGCGGTCAATACTGCTGCCTGCTCGGGCCGTCGGGATGCGGCAAGACCTCGACCTTGCGCATGATCGCCGGGCATGAATCGGTCACCGAGGGTGACATTCTGATCGCGGGCCGCAATGTCACGCGCGAGGAACCGGCTGCCCGCGGCACGGCGATGGTGTTTCAGAACTATGCGCTATTCCCCCATCTGAGCGCGCTCGATAACGTCGCGTTCAGTCTGAAGATGCGCGGCATCGCGAAGGAGGTGCGCCGCAAACGTGCCGGTGAACTGCTGGAACTGGTCGCGATGTCCGCGTATGCCGAACGCAAGCCGGCGCAACTGTCTGGCGGTCAACAGCAGCGTGTGGCGCTCGCGCGGGCGTTGCTGAATCAACCCGGCTGTCTATTGCTCGATGAACCGCTGTCCGCGCTCGATCCCTTCCTGCGTGTGCAGATGCGTGCGGAACTCAAGCGCTGGCAGAAAGAACTCGGCATCACGTTCGTGCATGTCACGCATTCGCAGGAAGAGGCAATGGCGCTTGCCGATCTGGTGGTCGTGATGAGCCACGGGCGGATCGAACAAAGCGGCACGCCGCACGAAGTCTTCAACCGCCCGCGTACTGAATTCGTCGCGCGTTTTCTTGGCGGTCACAACGTATTCAACACGAATGGCCGCGCGTTTACCGTGCGCGCCGATCATCTGCGGGTGGTGCCGCACGGCGTCACGCCCGTCCAGACGGCAAACGGCGAGCACGGTCTGACCCGGATCGGCGGCGTGCCCTGCAAGGTACGCGAAGCGGAATACCAGGGCACTCATTTACGCATGACACTCGATCCGCTCGACGGCTCGCCTGAACTGATTTCGCTCGTGAGCGACAGCGATTACGACCCGGCGCAGCTTGGCCCCGACGCACGCGTGGTGGTCTGGTGGAACGAGCGGGACGCGCATCCGCTGGCGGCCTGAGCGTGTGCGTAGCGGGACACGAAAACGAACATCAACTGAGGAGAAAGCAATGAGTGAAGCGAACGAGAGCCCGGCAGCCGCCGCATCCGATCTGAAGGAAAAAGGCCTGTCGCGCCGCACGTTCATCAAGGGCGCCGTGGCGGCGGCCGGCATTGCCGGTTTTCCGTACGTGCATGCGCAGGAGAAGATCACGTTGCGCTACCTTGGCACAGCGGTGAATCAGAGCGCCGACATCGCGAAGAAATTCAAGGAAGACACGGGCATCGACATTCAATACGTGCCGGTGACGACCGACGATGTGGCCAAGCGCATCATTACGCAGCCCAACTCGTTCGACATTGTCGACACCGAATATTTCGCGCTCAAAAAGCTGATCCCAGCCGGGACGCTCGCAGGCATGGACGCGAAGCGCATCAAGCTCGCCGACAAGATCACGCCGGTGCTGACGCGCGGTGAAGTGAACGGCAAAAAGATCGGCGATCAGGGCACCGCGCCGAAGAAGGTGATGTTTCTGACCGGCCCGCGCTCCACGGAATTCTCCGCAACGCCGACCGAATGGATGACGCTGATCCCCACCACGTACAACGCCGATACGCTCGGCATCCGTCCCGATCTCATCAAGCGGCCAATCGACAGCTGGGCCGAACTGCTCAATCCGCAATTCAAAGGCAAGGCGGCGTTGGTGAACATTCCCGCGATCGGCATCATGGATTCGGCGATGGCAATCGAGGCGATGGGTCACATGAAATACGGCGACAAAGGCAACATGACCAAGGCCGAGATCGACCAGACCATCAAGATCCTGATCGAAGCCAAGCACGCTGGCCAGTTCCGTGCGTTCTGGAAGGACTTCAACGAAAGCGTCAACCTGATGGCGTCGGGCGAGGTGGTGATCCAGTCGATGTGGTCGCCGGCCGTGACCAAAGTGCGCACCATGGGTATCGCCTGCAAGTTCCAGCCGCTCAAGGAAGGCTATCGCTCGTGGGCGTCGGGCTTCGGCTTTCCGCGCTCGCTGCAGGGCAAGAAACTCGACGCCGCATACGAGTTCGTCAACTGGTTCCAGGACGGCTGGGCCGGCGCCTACCTGATGCGTCAAGGCTACTACTCCGGCGTGCTCGAAACAGCGAAGACGCACATGCAGCCTTATGAATGGGACTACTGGATCGAAGGTAAAGCTGCGGCGCAGGACATCAAGGCACCCGATGACCAGTTGCTCGAAAAAGCCGGCACCGTGCGCGACGGCGGTTCGTACAACCAGCGCATGGGCGCGATTGCCTGCTGGAACGCGGTGATGGATGAAAACATCTACATGGTTCAGAAATGGAACGAGTTCATCGCGGCTTGAGCGGATAAATCGCATGCCTGGCTGCCGGTGCATAACAGGCCGGCCGTTCTCCGATGACGCGGCCGTTCGCGGCGTCGCGCAGTTGCTTCCACCGATATCCAACCATGGCAACGATCGACCTTCCCTCTCACGCGCAGGATGAACCCGTCAAGCACCGGCGCGCGCCGGCCTGGTTGCAGGCGACACCGCTTTCGCTCACGTTCCTGCTTTTTTTCATCGTGCCGCTGCTCATCACGTTGATCGTCAGTTTCTGGGACTTCAACGAATACCAGATCATCCCGGCTTTCACGCTGAAAAACTACGTGGCGATTTTCAATGGCTGTTCGTCGATGACGGACGTCTGCGTGACCTTCAAGACGTACGGGTCGACGCTCAAGTTCTGCGCGATCGTATGGGCCGTCACCTTGCTGCTGGGTTTTTCGATCGCCTACTTCCTCGCGTTCCACGTGCGCACGACGAGCATGCAGACGATCCTGTTCCTCGTCTGCACGATTCCGTTCTGGACCTCGAACGTGATCCGCATGATCTCGTGGATGCCGTTGCTCGGCCGTAACGGACTCGTCAATCAGGCGCTGCTGGGCGCGCATCTGATCGATCAACCGCTCGAATGGCTGCTGTATTCGAACTTCTCGGTCGTGCTGGCGTTCGTGCATCTCTATACCTTCTTCATGATCGTGCCGATTTTCAACGCAATGATGCGTATCGACCGCTCATTGCTCGAAGCGGCGCGCGATGCCGGCGCGAGCGGCTGGCAAGTGATTCGCGACGTGGTGCTGCCGCTGTCGAAGACCGGCATCGTGATCGGCTCGATCTTCGTGATCACGATCGTCATGGGCGATTTCCTGACCGTCGGCGTGATGGGCGGCCAGCAGATCGCGTCGGTCGGCAAGATCATTCAGGTGCAGACCGGCTACCTGCAATTTCCCGCGGCGGCAGCCAACGCGATCATTCTGCTGGCCGTGGTGTTGATGATCGTGTGGGGTTTGACGCGGGTGGTCGATATCCGCAAGGAGCTGTGAACATGCCGCGTATTCGTGTCAAACACCGGGAGCGTCGGCCGGCCAGCTTCTACTGGCTCGCGCTGCTGTTCGGTTTGTTCGTGCTGTTCCTGTATGGGCCCGTCATTACGATTTTCATTCTTTCGTTTCAGGGACCCGAGGGCGGCCTGACGTTTCCGATGCGAGGCGTGTCGTTGCATTGGTTCGCCGTGCTGCGCGACGGCGTCGGCGACGTCGATATCTGGGCCGCTTTTGGGCGATCGGTGCGGCTCGCGCTGGTGGTGACCGCGTTGACGGTGCTGTTCTCCGTGGCGGCCGGATTGGCTTTTCGCCGGCGGTTTCGCGGGGATACGGCTGTCTTTTATGTATCGATTGCCAGTCTGATCATGCCGTCCATTATCGTTTCGCTGGGCATCGGACTGACGTTCCGGTTGCTCGACAACGGTGTGAAGTATCTCGCGTCCGCGTGGGGATATCCGTCCTTTTCCGATACCTATACGACGTCGATGGGCTTGTTCACGTCGGCGCTCGGCGCGCATCTGACGTGGACGCTGCCGTTCGGTCTGCTTGTCATGTTCGCAGTTTTCAACCGTTTCAATCCTGCTTATGAAGAGGCGTCGCGGGACCTGGGCGCCACGCCGTGGCAGAGCTTCCGGCATGTTGTTTTGCCGATCATCGGACCTTCGGTGGTCGGCGTCGCGATGTTCGGATTCACGCTTTCATGGGATGAGATCGCGCGCACCTCGCAGGCAATTGGAGATCAGAATACCTTGCCACTCGAATTGCAGGGCCTTACCACGTCGGTGACGACGCCTGTGATTTACGCGCTTGGGACGATGACCACGGTTTTATCGCTTACCGTGATGATTTTGTGTTTGCTCGCAGTGCGGGGACTGGGGCGCCGGCGGGCCGGTAGTGGAATGAGGTAAAGGTCTGGTTGTGCCATTTCACTACGCCTGCTAAGAATCGACCAAATACTTGGTTGCTAGCGCTCTGGCGCTCCCGTACCGTTCTCAGATTGCGCCCGGCGCCCGCCCCGCTTCGGAGAACTCATGCCAGCATCTGAATCGCATCCAATCCCTAACCGAACAACCCAAACCACCGCAGACGCAGCAGAACCGTTCGGTGAAGACGAACTCACCCAGCGTTTCGCCCCAGTATTTGCCCGCATCGCCGAAGGCGCCGTGGAACGCGAACAGAATCGGGAACTGGCCTACGCGCCGGTGGAGTGGCTGCGCGAAGCCGGATACACCAGACTGCGCGTGCCAAAGCGCTACGGTGGCGAAGGCATCACGCTGAAAGCGTTCTTCGCCCTGGTCACGCGTCTCGGCGAAGCCGATTCGAACCTTCCGCAAATCCTGCGCGTACATGGCGGATTTATCGAATCGCTGCTGGAAAACGGCGATGAAACGCTGCGCGACCGATGGTTCACGCGTATTGCACAAGGTCAGATCATCGGCGGCGCGGTTTCCGAACGCACTGGCGTCACCAATAACAGCGTCCGTCTCACACAAACCGACGGCGCGTGGCATCTCGACGGCGAGAAGTACTACACTACCGGCACGCTCTACGCCGACTGGGTCGACGTCACAGCGCACGACGGCGAGAGTGACGTCCGCGTACTGGTCAAGACCGACACGCCAGGCCTCGCCCGCATCGACGATTGGGATGGTTTCGGACAGCGTCTGACCGGCAGCGGCACGGCGCGCTTCGAGCACGTACCGGTTTCGCTCGATAATCTGTACCGCCGCTACAACGCCTCCGAACCACGCCGTAACAGCCTGCTCACCGCGTACTATCAGGCCCTGCATGTCGCCAACCTGGCGGGTATCAGCCGCGCGGCGCTGCGCGATGCGGTGGCGTTTACGCAAGGTAAAACGAGAACCTTCGGCATTCCGGGTGAATCGAGCCCCCGCGACAATCCCTTGGTCCATCGTGTCGTCGGCCGGCTCGCGAGTCTTGCTTACTCGGCGCAGAGCATCAGCGCCGCGCTGGCCAGTGCGATCGACGATGTGTCAGTCGCGCGGCAGGCAGGCCGTACCGACGAACAGACCTACGTGCGCCTCGACATCCAGACTTTCCAGGCGCAGCAAATCGTCATCGAACACACCCTGCAGGCAGCGACCTTGCTGTTCGAAGTGGGCGGCGCATCGGCGACCAGCGAGACACGCCGCTTCGATCGCTACTGGCGCAATGCACGCGTGCTGGCATCGCACAATCCGGCGATCATCCGCGAAGCCGCGATCGGCGACTTCTATCTGAACGGGAATGCGCATAACGAAAGGTTCGGCGTGGCGCGGAATCCGGAAGTCTCCACGGCGTGATTCCACGGGTACGTCGGCTGCCCGGTTGATCCGGGCGCGGTCCGCGGCTTTCAACGCGTTGCAGTCATGTGGCACAGTATCGCCAGGCGCATGCACCACGCTTGCGGTACGGGATTGCAGCACGAGATTGCGACACGGGACAGCCCAGATGAACGACCTGAAGAACCTGACCGCGTACGAGCCTCCGGTCGACGAAGACCAGCTTCTGCTGAAGTGGATCCGGCGCGCGCGTGAATCCCAGATGAGCCATTACGATATGGCCGATTTGCTGTCGACGCGGGACCGCAGCGTGGGTTGGCTGGTTACCGCATTGACGGCCTTTGTGGGCACGGCGGTGTTTGCGTCATTGAGTTCGACTGCCGTCTCGCCGGCGCTCAGAATCTTTGTGGGCTTCGTGAGCGTTACCGCCGCGGTCTCCGCCGCGCTGCAAACTTTCTTCAGATACGCGGAGCGGGCCGAAAAGCATCGCGCGGCGGGGGCGCGCTATGGCGCGGTGCGGCGCAGGCTGGAAGCGATCTTCGCCGGTGACGCCGATGCACGCGACGGCCACTATCTCACCGCGATCCGCGATGAACTCGACCGGCTCGCCGAGGATTCGCCGAATGTGCCGCCGCGCATCTTCTATCGCACCCAGCGGACCCTCTCCGCCGAGCCACGCCGAAGTCGCGACGCCTGAACGGCCGCCACTCGCCTGACGTGCCCGCACGCCAGGCCCTGTTTCACGCGCCCCCGTCGGCTATCGGTATCAAAGCATGCGGGGCCGCCCGGCCTTCCGGCATTTACGTCTTTCCGCGTCTTTGCGCGCGCCCGATTATGGTATCGTCCGGCCTGCGCTTTATGGCGCAATGCCACACTCAATCGGGAAGCGCAATCGCTCCCTAAAAAAATATCATGGAAGTCCAAAACGCCCGTCGTTGGGCACCACGGGGAACACGCGCCTGGCTCACCGCGGCCGCCGCATTGGCAATCGCCAGCGGCGTACGCATGTCGCTCCATCCGCTGCTGGGACCGATCATGCCGGGCACCGCGTTCTGTATCGCGGCGGCCCTGGTCGAGTATTTCTGCGGGCTGGCGCCGGCGCTTACAGTCATGGTGCTCGGGCTGGGTATTGCCGATTATCTGTTCGTCCCGCCCTACGCCGACATCGCCGTATTCGATCGCGCCGACATCGTCCTGCTGGTCTCCTATCCGTTGGTGACGCTGCTCATCATCATTCTGATCGAACGCCTGCGCCGCGCGCAGTTTCGCGCGGAACTGATCGCCTCGGTCGCGCAGTCGCGCTATGAAATGCTGCTGCGTCACGACAACGAACGCATGCTGGCACGCCGCGCCGTCGACGAAACGCACCGGCTGTTGCGCCATCTGTCGCATCACCACAAGACCTTCATTTTCATTCAGGCGCTCGAGCGCAACGCGCTGCAACCGGCGGACGACGTCAAGCCGCACGGCGTGCTGCCACGTCTGCCCAATGAAATTGCACCGGGTCCGCGCTTTGCCGATGTCGATCCCGACGACATCCAGCGGCTCAGCAAGGCACTGTGGCCCGGCAATCATCGCGTGCACCTGAAAATCGGCGATGGCCCGTCGAGGCTGACCGAGTGCGTTTGCGAACGGTTCACCACCCATGCAGGCGAATTTCTCGTGCTGCGGATCGGAGACTGAGCCATGAGCCAACCCACCAGTCTCTTCCTGGCCGGCGACGATCATGCCGTGCTGATGTTGCACGGCCTGTCGAGTTCGCCGCTCGAATTACGGTTTCTCGCCCGCTATCTGAATGCCGAAGGCTTCACCACCTGCGCGCCGGTCCTGCCGGGCTACAGCGCAGGCTCGCAAGAAGCGGCGATGGAAGTGTGGCTCGAGGCCGCCGTGCGCGAGTACGACGCGCTGGCCGCGCGCTTTGCCCGTGTCTCGATCTGCGGGTTGTCGATCGGCGCGGCCTTGGCCTTGGCGCTGGCGCATCGCCGGCCCCAGGCGCAGTCGCTCGTGTTGTTGTCGCTAACGCTCTCCTACGACGGCTGGGCGATCCCTTGGTATCGCTTCCTGCTCAACTGGGCGTACTTCACGCCGATGCGCAAACGCTGGCGCTACCGCGAGGAAGCGCCGTTCGGCCTGCGCAACGAAGCGCTGCGAGCCAAGATCGCCCGCGCGATGCAACGCAGCGACTTCAGTGAAGTCGGTCCGTCGACGATCTCGCTGCCTGCTTTGCACCAGGCGAGCCGCCTTGCCGCGAGCGTGCGCGCGCAGGTACGCGACATCAAGACCGATTGCCTGATCGTCCATGCGATCGACGATGAGACGTCGAGCCCCCGCAATGCCCGCTTTGTGGCCGCGAATATCGGCGCGGCTTTCTTACGCACAATCTGGCTGGATGATTCGTATCACATGATTACGTCGGACAACGAGCGCGAAATCGTCGCGCGCGAAACCGCCCTATTCCTGCGCGAGAGCGAAGCCGTCCATAGCGGCGACGACGGCAAACAACAGGTTGTCTCGAAGGCTCTGGCGCGGCGCCTCAGGCAACTCGCGGCGCTCGGCAAGGAGCGTGCATGACGGGCGATACCGCGCCGAGGTTCGGCACACTCACGCGGGCTTCGCAGCTTACCACGCTCAGGTTCCGCAAACCCGCCCGCATGTCGCTGCTGCTCGCCGCCGCGCTCGGTTTTTGCCTCACGGACGTCGCCTACGCGGACGATGCCAGTCCGAACGCGACGCCGGACGCGAGCACCGGTGCGGCCGCCGACAGCAAATGGAAAATCGGCGTGGGCCCTGGCGTCGTAATTACGCCCAAATACCCGGGGTCCCGCCAGTTGAGCGTATTCCCGTTCCCTGCGCTGGACATTTCATACGACGACCGGATTTTCTCGCAAGGCCCAGACGTGCTCGGCGTCAACGTGCTGCGCGGTCCTGCGTATCACGTAGGCGCTGCATTGAGTTTCGATTTCCAGATGCGCAAGGAGTCCGACGACCCACGGCTGCATGGACTTGGCAATGTGAATGGCGGGCCGAAACTGAAGCTCTTCGCTGACTACACGTGGTGGGCGTTTACCGGGTCGGTGGCGTTGTACCAGGATATCGCCGGGCATCATCAGGGAACGACGGTCAGCACGGATTTCGTGGCGTCCGCGCCGGTGGGCGGCTGGTTGTTCTCGGTAGGCCCGGGCTTCACGTGGGCGAACGGGACGTATACGCAGACGTTCTTCGGCGTGTCCGGACAGCAGAGTGCGGCGTCAGGATTGCCCACGTATGGCACCAGCGCAGGCGTGCGGGATGTCCACATGAACGCCATGGTGACTTACGATTTTTCGAAGCACTGGAACGGGTCGGTTTCCGCGACGTTCGGGCGACTGGAACACGACGCGGCGAATAGCCCGATTACCGAAAAAAGATTCGAGCTCAATACGCTCGCTTCGGTGAACTACAAGTTCTAGTTTCTGGTTTCTCGCGCGCTCGCAGCGTGCGAGAAACCGCCAGCCACTCACGTTTCAATCGCCCGTACCCAGTTCTTCAACGTCGATTCCCAACTCCGCAGCCATGCGCCGCACCACGGCCTGAAGCCGGCTCACTTCGTCGGCAAGCCGCTTCTGTTCAGCTTTGACTGCCTCGAACGCCGACAAAGGCACGACCTCGTCGTCTCCGCCTGGCTGCGCAAGATCGCTTGCGCTGACTTCGCCGCATAGCAGATGCGTCCAGCGATTTTCGCGCTCGCCCGGCGTGCGGGCCAGCTTCGCCACCCGCGGCGGATCGTTGGCGGCCAGTTCGTCGAGAAACGCCTCGACCGACGAGATGTCGGCAAATCCATGCAGACGCGCGCTGTTCAGGCGTAACTCGGCTGCGGTTTGCGGGCCGCGCAGCAACAACGTGGTCAACAACGCGGTCGACTGGCTCGGCAACCCCAGCACCCGATTCATGTTGTGCTCGAAGCGCGGCACGCGGCTGCTGCTGCCTTCCATCACCAGACTCAAGCGCTTCAATCCGTCGACGGCGGTCAGCACTTCGGCTTCGGTCGCATTCATCACGGGGGCGCGGCCGGTCTTCTGATTGCAACCCAAGGTCAGTGCGTTCAGCGAAAGCGGATAACTGTCCGGGACGGTGTGCTGCTTTTCGACGAGCACGCCGAGCACGCGCCCTTCAAGCAAGGTCAAGGCGCGGATGGAAGGACGGGAAACAGCGTCGGAAGTGGAGTTCATAGAAGATGTCGCGGCATGCGCCGCCAGGTCTCGTGAATGGTGTGCCTTACCGTTGCACAGCCGGGCGGCAGGTTTTAGTTTGTGGCCACTATGATAAACGGCCCGGCCGCTCGCGGTGTATGAATCTCCGCCGCGGCGGAACGCGTGTCGAAGGCGTCCGCCTCCGCGTCGACGCATTTTTGTTTCGTTGACGCATTCCCATATTCGAGATAATTTCCCGAATATGGAAACACCACACTCTGACGACAACGCCATCGACCGCCGTATCGCGCAACGCCTGCGAGGTTTGCGCGCCGAGCGCAACTGGTCGCTGGACGATCTTGCAAAGCTGAGCAACGTCAGCCGCGCTACGCTCTCGCGCCTCGAGAACGCGGCCGTCAGCCCCACGGCGAGCGTGCTGGGCAAGCTCTGCGTCGCCTACGGCCTGCCGATGTCGCGCCTCATGCATATGGTCGAAGAAGATTTCGCGCCGCTGGTGCCGCGTGCGGCACAGCCGGTCTGGATCGACGCGAGCGTCGGCTTCCGGCGCCGCTCGGTGTCGCCACCGGCCCAGGCGCTGAGCGGCGAGGCGCTGGAATGCGAACTCGATGCCGGCGCACGCATCACCTACGACGCATCGCCGAGAGCCGGCCTCGAACATCATCTGATTCTGCTCGAAGGACAACTGCAGATCACCGTCGACGGCCGAAGCCACGATCTGCAGCCCGGCGACTGCCTGCGCTACCAGCTATTCGGCCCCAGTGCTTTCGTCACGCCCGCGCATAGCGCGGCGCGCTACCTTCTCTTCATCGTCTGAGTCCGAGGCACCATGAGCGCGACCACCCTCACCCCCTTTTCCGCCGACGATCTCGTTCGCCATCTATCCGAACTCGGCGCGCTGCTGCGGGCCTGCGTCCATGACGGCGCGAGCGTCGGATTCGTCCTGCCGTATAGCGGCGAAGAGAGTGAGGCGTTCTGGAGCGGCAAAGTGCTGCCGTCATTGCACGCGGGCGCGCTGGTGCTGTTGGTCGCTCGCCATGGCGAGTCGATCGCCGGCACCGTGCAACTGGACTACGACACCATGCCGAATCAGCGCCATCGTGCCGAGGTGCGCAAGCTGCTGGTCCACCCCGCGTTCCGCCGGCAGGGTATCGCCAAAGCGCTGATGACGGAACTGGAACATCGTGCGCATCAGTTGCAGCGCAGCCTGCTGACGCTCGATACGCGCACCGGCGACAAAGCCGAGCCGCTCTACGCCGCGCTGGGTTACCAGACGGCCGGGGTGATCCCGCAGTTTTGTCGCGACACGCTGGAGGAGCGGCTTGATTCGACCACCATCATGTACAAGATGCTACGGGCGTGACGCGAGCAGGCCACCCGTGATGCACATGCACGGCGGCCAATACTGACACCGATACACAACGGCGAGCAAACTTGGCACAGACTCAGGCGAGTCTGTAATGCGCGATTTAACGGCGTGAATCGAGCGCAATGCGCACGGCCAGACCGGCGAGCACGGTGCCCATCAGCCAGCGTTGCAGCAGCAGCCACACGGGCCGCCCGGCGAGAAACGTGGCGATCGACCCCGCCATGCTCGCAATCAGCGCATTGATCGTGACGGCGATGACGATCTGCACGCAGCCCAGCGCGATCGACTGCGTGAGCACGCTGCCGTGCGCCGGTGAAATGAATTGCGGCAGCAGCGACAGATACATCACCGCGATCTTCGGATTGGCGAGGTTCGTGACGAGGCCCATGGTGAACAGTTTGCGGCGGCTGTCGTGCGGCAGGTCACGCACCTGGAACGGCGAGCGGCCACCCGGCTTGATCGCTTGCCATGCCAGATACAGCAGATAAAGCGCACCGCCGAAACGCAATGCGTCGTACGCATAGGGCACCGTCAACAGCAACGCCGTGATGCCGAACGCCGCGCAAAACATGTAGAACACGTAGCCGAGCGCGACACCGCCGAGCGACACCAGCCCTGCGCGCCGCCCCTGGCAGAGCGATCGCGAGATCAGATAGATCATGTTCGGACCGGGCGTGAGCACCATACCGAGCGAAACCAGGGCAAAAGCGAGCAGCGTTGTGGCGGTGGGCACGGCGTTCTCCTGTGGGGAAATTTAAGGCAGGCAGCGCCGCCAAATATAGCCGATGTGGCCGCTTCAGCCCTTCAATCCCACATAAAAAGCCCGGGTAGGCGCTAGAAACACTTTGATCGCGCAAGGGGTCGAACGCGCCGCCGCACAGGGCCCCGTAGCGTGCCGATGACGCATTGCATAACAGGAAACACTTGCGGCGAAGATTTTTGCCCGGTATTGTCATGCCGTTCTGCAATGCAGCGCGGGAGAGATCGTCAAAAGCATTGTGACGACGCCGACGGAGCAACCGCCCCGGAAACTCTCAGGCAAAAGGACCGCGCAGCTGGAACATCTGGAGAGCGGCGCCGTGCGCGCCCACCGAAGGGGATTCCCTGCCTGCCGCCTGCACCGCGCGCAGGCTCACGGGAAGAAACTCTCAGGTACATGGACAGATGGGGCATCGACGCCGGTTTCGACACGAAATCGACACCGGTGATGCTCAACTACTCTGGACCATGTCATGTCACGAATCGCCATTATCGGCGCCGGCATTACCGGCGTTACGACTGCTCACGCCCTCGCACAATGCGGCCACCACGTCACCGTGTTCGAACGTCATCGCTATGCGGCGATGGAGACCTCGTTCGCTAACGGCGGCCAGTTGTCCGCCAGCAACGCCGAAGTCTGGAACAGTGCGGCCACCGTGCTGAAGGGCCTGCGCTGGATGCTCACGCGCGACGCCCCGCTGCTGCTCAATCCCATGCCCACGTGGCACAAGTATTCGTGGATGGGCGAATTTTTGCGGCAGATTCCGCACTATCGCGCGAACACCGTCGAAACGGTGCGGCTCGCGATTGCAGCGCGCGAGCATCTGTTTGCGGTCGCCGAGCGCGAAGGGATCGACTTCGATCTGGAGCAGCGCGGCATTTTGCATATCTACAAGACGCGCAAGGAATTCGATGCGGCCAGCAAGGTGAATGAATTGCTGCGCGAAGGTGGACTGGAACGGAATCCGGTGACATCCAGCGAATTGCATGCGATCGAGCCCACGCTGCACGGCGATTTTTTCGGTGGATTTTTTACGCCGTCCGATTCCACCGGCGATATTCACAAGTTCACCCGCGGGTTGGCGCAGGCTTGCGAGCGACACGGTGTGGCGTTTCACTATGACGCGGAGATTACGTCGATCGAGCAGCCGGCCGAGGGGCAATTCTCGTTGATGGTCAATCTGGACGGTGAGTCGCAACGGTTTGCTTTCGAGCGGATCGTGGTGTGCGCCGGGGTGAAGAGCCGTGACTTCGCGGCGATGCTCGGCGATCACGTGAACGTGTACCCGGTTAAGGGATACTCGATCACCGTTTGCCTCGACGATGCAGTGAGTCAGCAGAACGCGCCCTGGGTGAGTCTGCTCGACGATAGCGCGAAGATCGTGACGAGCCGGCTCGGCGTGGATCGGTTCCGGGTTGCCGGCACCGCAGAGATCAATGGGTTTAACCGCGATATCCGCTCGGACCGGATTGCGCCTTTGGTCGACTGGACCCGACGGTATTTTCCTGAAGTGTCGACTTCGAAGGTGATTCCGTGGGCAGGATTGCGGCCGATGTTGCCGAGCATGCTGCCCAAGGTGGGCCGCGGGAAACGACGCGGCGTTTTTTATAACACCGGGCATGGGCATTTAGGGTGGACGTTGTCGGCAGCGACGGCGCAGGTTTTGGCGGGGGCGATTCAATAGCGCTGGTTGCGCGCGCGGCGCTTACTGCCAGACTTCCGGCGGCGCTGCGTGCGCCCTTGCGGTGGTTCGCCGGACCGGCCGCCGCGCTTTCGCGATGATGCGTACGAGCAGGAACCTGATCTGACTAGTAGTCTGGAGCGAGCGTCCCCAAAGGCAAAACCCGCGGCATCTGCTAATGTTGTTCAATCGGTGTTCATGCTCGAGGGAATTATCATGACCAGATCTCGCTCCGCCACGCCCAGCAAACCAGGCATGCGCTTCACTGATGAACAAATCGCCGCGGAAGCGGCGAGGCGTCTCGCATGGGACGCCGCCGTTCCCCCCAACAGCCTGCACGTCAAAGTCTCACGCGGACGCATCACCTTGCTAGGCGTACTTCAACACCCCCAGCAACGAATCGCCGCACTGGAAGACGTCTCGCGCCTGTTCGGCGTCACCGGCGTCTCTGATCACGCCACCATCAAAGCGACATAACCCTAGCCTGCTTCCGCTCGCAACAACCTTCGGCAATGCCTCGCGATCTGCTTCTCCTCCTCGGTATGAATCGCTCTCACCTTCCCCGCCGAATTTCCTTCCGATAGCCCCAGAAACGCAAGCCCCTCGCACACTCGCCTGCGAATCTCCTGACTGTGTTCGCCGATCCCGCCCGTGAACACCAGCAAATCGATTCCGCCCAGCAAAGCCGCATAGGCGCCAATCGTCTTGCGCACGGCGGTAGCAAACGCATCCAGCGCCAGCAATGCATTCTCATCGCCCGCCGCGGCGCGCTTTTCGAGCGCCTGCATATCGCTCTCGCCGTCGGCATAACCGGCCAGACCGCTCTGGCGGTTTAACAGCGTTTCGAGCGCATCGGCATCGAGCTTTTCCACGCGCATCAGATACAGCAGCACGCCCGGGTCGAGGTCGCCGCTGCGCGTGCCCATCGGCACGCCGCCAGTGGGTGTCAGGCCCATCGACGTATCGACGGATTTGCCGTCCTGCAACGCACATAAACTCGACCCGTTGCCCAGATGCGCGAACACCGCGCGCGGCGGTAAGTCGACACCCAGCTGCACCACCAGCGACTCATAAGAGAGCCCGTGAAAACCGTAGCGAATCACGCCGGCGTCTACATACCGGCGCGGCAACGCAAGCTGCGCCGCGCGCGCCGGCAGCGTGGAATGAAACGCCGTATCGAAGCAGGCGAAATGCGCCGCGTCGTCGAAAATCTTCATGGCCTCGTCGATCAAGGCGAGTGCCGGCGGAATATGCAAAGGCGCAAAGTGAACGGCGTCCCGCAGGCGCTGTTGGACTTCAGGGGTCAAGCGCTGATGCGTGCGCAGATGCGGGCCGCCATGCACCACCCGATGCCCCACCGCCGCAGGCCGCCCGTGCTTCTGCTCCGCGAGGACGCGCGACAGTTTCTGCAACGCATCGGTCTGCGACTCCAGCACATTGTTCTCCTGCACCAGCACGCGCCCGTCGGGCGACTTGATGCGCAAACTGCCGTCGCCTCGCCCAATACCTTCGGCGCTGCCCTCCAGCAGCAACGTTTCGTCGCCGCCCGTGTGCGCGGCATGCGCAAAGAGTCCGAATTTCAGCGACGACGAACCGCTGTTCAACACCAGGATCGTCGGTGCCTGCGCCGGGTCGCCGGTCTTCTCATCAATCGCCATGGCACACTCCGCTCAGCCCTTCCACGTCCAGTTGCGGATCTCTTCCTTGTCGATGCCTTCGGCATGCGCATAAGCAAGATGCTCGATGATCTGCCCACGCAACCACTCTTTCGCATGATCGCCGACGCCGCGTAGCGCCGGCACGCGATCGATCACGTCGATAGCCAGCGAAAAACGATCGACCTGGTTGATGATCGCCAGTTCGAGCGGCGTATTGATGTTGCCTTTCTCGTGATAGCCGTGCACATGCAGATTGTCGTGATTGGTGCGGTTGTACGTCAGCTTATGCACCAGCGACGCATACGAATGGAAGTTGAAAATCACCGGCGTGCTGGTGGTGAACAACGAATCGAAATCGCGATCGGACAAGCCGTGCGGATGCGCATGTTCAGGCATCAGACGGAACAGATCGACCACGTTGACGAAGCGGATCTTCAACTCGGGAAAGCGCTCCTTCAGAATCTGCACGGCGGCAAGCGCTTCCATCGTCGGGATGTCGCCCGCGCAAGCCATCACCACGTCCGGCTCGACGCCCTTATCCGTCGATGCCCAATCCCAGATGCCGATGCCCTTGGTGCAATGCGTGACGGCCGAATCCATGTCGAGATACTGCAGATGCGGCTGCTTGTCGGCCACGACCACGTTGACGTAGTCGCGCGAACGCAAACAATGATCGGCGACGCTCAGCAAACAGTTCGCGTCCGGCGGCAGGTAAATACGCACCACGTCCGGGCTCTTGTTGGTCACGACATCGAGAAATCCCGGGTCCTGGTGCGTGAAGCCGTTGTGATCCTGGCGCCATACCAGCGACGTGATCAACAGGTTGATCGACGGCACCGGCTGCCGCCAGCCGAGATCGCGCTTCGCTTTCTCCAGCCACTTGGCGTGCTGGTTGAACATCGAATCGATCACATGGACGAATGCTTCGTAGGTGGCGAACAGGCCATGGCGGCCGGTCAGCACATAACCTTCAAACCAGCCTTCGAGCGTGTGCTCGCTCAGCATCTCCATCACGCGGCCGTCCACCGCGAGTTCGCCACCGTCGGCGTCGCTGGCCATGGTTTCGGCCAGCCAGGTTTTTTCGGAGGCTTCGTAGATGGCCGTCAGCTTGTTGCTCGCGGTTTCGTCGGGGCCGAACACGCGGAAGTTCGTCATGTTGTTGCGCATCACGTCGCGTAGAAACGTGCCGAGCACTTCAGTGGGCGACGTGTACGAGCCCCCCGGCTTTTTCACCGCCACCGCATAGTCGCGAAACGCCGGCATGTCGAGCGTTTTGCACAGCATGCCGCCATTCGCATGCGGATTGGCGCTGATGCGGCGCGTGCCTTCGGGCGCCAGTTCGCGCAGTTCTTCGACCAGACGCCCGGCTTCGTCGAATAGCGTTTCCGGTTCATAGCTGCGCAGCCAGCCCTCGACGAGTTTCAGGCTCCTGCTATTGGTGACCGGATCGAGCACCGGCACCTGGTGCGCGCGCCACGAGCCTTCCACCTGATGGCCGTCTACTTCCTTCGGCCCGGTCCAGCCTTTCGGCGAGCGCAGCACGATCATCGGCCAGCGCGGCCGCGTGGCGTCATTGGCTTCGCGTGCATGCTGCTGGATTGCGCGGATTTCGCCGACGCATTGTTCGAGCGTAGCGGCCATTTGCTGATGCATGATGTCCGGATCGTCGCCTTCGACGAAATACGGCTTGTGGCCGTAGCCGGTCAGCAAGGCTTCGAGTTCCTCGCGGGGAATCCGTGCGAGGATCGTCGGATTGGCGATCTTGTAGCCATTCAGATGCAGAACCGGCAGCACCGCGCCATCGCGAATCGGGTTGAGGAATTTGTTCGAGTGCCATGAGGTGGCGAGCGGACCGGTTTCCGCCTCACCGTCGCCGATCATCACCGCGACGATCAGGTCGGGGTTGTCGAACGCGGCGCCGTAGCCGTGCGAGAGGCTGTAGCCGAGTTCGCCGCCCTCATGAATCGAGCCCGGCGTTTCGGGAGTGCAATGGGAGCCGATGCCGCCGGGAAACGAGAACTGCCGGAAGAAGCGCCGCATGCCGGCTTCGTCCTCGCTTCGGTCAGGATAAATTTCCGAGTAATGGCCCTCGAGGTAACAATGCGCCAGCGTGGCAGGCGCGCCATGGCCCGGTCCGGCGAGATAGATCACGTTCAGATCGAGCTTTTTGATCAGCCGGTTCAGATGCACCAGCAGGAAGCTTTGCCCCGGGTCCGAGCCCCAATGGCCCAGCAGGCGATTCTTGATGTGTTCGGGTTTGAGCGGTTCGCGCAACAGCGGGTTGTCGCGCAGGTAGATCATGCCGGCCGAGAGGTAGTTGCAGGCACGCCAGTAGCGGTCCATCTTGCGCAACGTTTCGGGTTCCAGTGTTGCCGGCGGGGTGGGACGGGAAGTTGCTTCGGCCATGGCGTCACTCCTCGAAAAGGACTGTCAGGCAGGTTAGCGGGTGTTGCAGCGACTAAAGGTATCGGGGTCTTTGGGTCTTTTACGCAAGGCTTCCGGGGATCGGAGCGGCGATCGTCAGCGGTGTGACAGGAAGTGCGCGTCATGGTTCGGCGCGATCGTCCAAAGCTTGATCATGCGACGTGCGTGCGTCGCTTTCGTGTAGGCGCGGAAAGCGTGGATAAGGAAATGGCCGGTCCGGTTGCCGGCCCGAACGCTGACTAGCGCCCGTTCGATGGTTTATCCGTTCGTGCGCGGGTGTTCAGCTGAAGGCTTTACGCCTGCTCTTTCTCACTCCGTTGTGGCGGCTGGTAGCGCCATTTGCTGGCATTCGGATCGTTGCGCGCGTCGTCGCGTTCGCGTTGCTCGGCGCGCGCTTCATCGGCACGGCCGAGTTCGGCGCGCCGGTCGCGCACAGCACCAGGGGAATCGGATTGGCGTAACGGCGACGGCGAACGTCGCGGAGCAGGTATTGGTGACATGGTGCCTCCCTTTTCGAGGATATGAGACGAATCAGCGTTTCTTGCCAATCCTTTCGAGCAAACTTCGCAACGACGCGCGTGAAGCAAGGATCATGCGCTTAATTGGCCGCTGTGTCTGCACGCTGTCGAACTGTCCGGCTGGCGGCTCGTTGGCGCGTCGGAAACTGCCGGTCTTGCGCTAGACTTTAAGTGAGCATTAAGTGAATACGATTAAGCTCTTCACGCTACATGCGCGACGGCGGACCGCATTTGGCGCATCCTCTCCTGCTCGCCCATTATCTGAACAGCCACCATGCCGACACCCAGCCGCCTCAAAGGCCCCCTGATTCTCCTTCTCTCGCTTGTGCTGCTGTGCGCCGGCGTCGCTGTTCTGGTGGGCGTGTTCGGCTTGCTGATCAAACTGCTGGGCCTGGGCTAGCGGGCCACCGGCCGGGCGCCGAACGGCGGAAAACCTAAGCGCGCCCTGCCTTCCCGCTGCTCAGAAGCAGGTCGACGTCGATATCGGCCAACTCGCCAATCCTCTCGATCGTCACATCCGCGGGCGGATTGCTGGAAATCTCCTTGGCATCGAAAGCGTAATGCCCCTGGCGAGGAAAAACCGTGGTGAGCGTCTCTCCCCAGACTTTCTTCATGGCGGACAGAATCCGCAATTTGTCATCCACCATCACATAGTGCCGGGCCGGATAGCACTCCATCACCTGATCGAGCATCTGCTCCTTATGGATGTAAATCAGAACCCGCCCCTCGACCGCTTCCCATAAGCCCGAACGGGCGATCTTGCGCGGCTGGAACACCACATCGCCATCGGACAGAATCACTGCGGGCCCCCGCTGCGACACATGTTTGATCGCATCCAGCGACCCCGGATACAGGCGATTCGCAAACGGATAGTCGATCAGAAACGCCGACATCAACAACAAACGCGTGTCCCGTGGGTTCTCCAGCCGGTACCGCTGCAATGCGCCCAGGTAATCGGCGTAGCCCAGCGTTGTCCGCAGGTCTTCGAAAATTTCCCAGTACCGCACACAGTTCTGCTCGCCGAATTCCCGCTTCATCTGCGCGCGTAAATCCGCTATGACGTGATCGTTGTCCAGCAACGTGTTATCGCAATCGAATAGAAAGACGACGTCGTGCGGCGCGCTATTGGAGGTTTGCATGGCGGCTCCCATGACTTAGTTCTTGTGTCCATCGGCCGGCGTGGCCGCTTTCTCGACGTGACCGCCGAAGTCGTGCCGCATGGCCGACAACACCCGGTTCGCAAAATCCGCGTCGCCCCGTGAGCTGAAGCGCGCGAACAGCGCCGCGCTCAGCACGGGCGTCGGCACGCCTTCGTCGATCGCAGCGGCCACGGTCCAGCGGCCTTCACCCGAGTCCGATACGCGTCCTGCGTAGCTTTGCAGATCGGCGTCGCTGACGAGCGATCCTGCGATCAGGTCGAGCAGCCACGAACCGATCACGCTGCCGCGCCGCCAGACCTCGGTGACGTCGGCGAGATTCAGTTCGTATTGGTAAAGCTCGGGACGGCGCAGCGGCGACGTTTCGGCATCGGCTTCGCGCGCGTGTTTGCCGGCGTCGGCGTGGCGCAGAATGTTCAGGCCTTCGGCATACGCGGCCATCATGCCGTATTCGATTCCGTTGTGAACCATCTTCACGAAGTGCCCCGCGCCCTGCGGACCGCAATGCAGGAAGCCCTGATCGGCCGTGCCGACGCCGGCCGCGCGCCCCGGCGTGGCCGGCACCGCGCCCGCACCTGGCGCCAGCGTCGAGAAAATCGGTTCGAGGCGTTTCACGACCTCGGTCTCGCCGCCGATCATCAGACAGTAGCCGCGCTCACGTCCCGCGACGCCACCGCTCGTGCCCACATCCACATAGTGAAGTCCGCGCTGGGCCAGCTCGGCGCCGCGGCGAATGTCGTCGTGGTAATAGGAGTTGCCGCCGTCGATCACCATGTCGCCGGGCTCCAGCAAGGGCACGAGGTTCTCGAGCGTCTTGTCGACCACCGCGGCCGGCACCATCAGCCATACCGCGCGCGGCTTCTGCAGTTGCGCGACCAGGTCTTCGAGCGACGCGGCACCCGCGACACCTTCCTGTTTCAGCTTGTCCACCGCAGCCGGTTGAACGTCGTAAGCGATACATTGCTGACCGCCCTTCGTCAGGCGCCGCACCATGTCCGCGCCCATGCGTCCCAATCCAATCATGCCCAGTTGCATATCTCGCTCCGGAAAGTGTCTCGTTGCGCTGCTCGATCTGGCTCGGTGTACTGCGGCCATGCCGCGCGCTTCGCAGGCGGCATGGTGACTTCCTAACTGTAGTTGTGTTTTGCGTGATCCGACGGACACACGGTAACAGCCTCGCATCGTCCATGCAGTGAATCGGGCATTCCCGCCTGCATCAAACGACGATACGCTTCTTTGCAGAGGTTTTGCGCCGCCTTAAGTTCCGGATATGTGTCGATACAAACTGCGCAGCCAATGCGCAGGCTTCGATTTGGCTGACTGCCTTATTACACTTCTGGCACACGATAAAGCGGACCACTCTCGCGGTTGCGACTGCCTTTGAGGCACGAGATCAGTTTGGGTGGCGCAGGAAACATGCCGCGTGCGAGCGGCGAACGCTACGCTATTACCGCCGTGCTCGGATCTCCTCGTATCGCTTGCGCGCAAAACGGCGCACCGCGCGCCACATGAGCGGATAACGATAGCCCGGCACCGCAAACAGCACCAGCGCGCAAAGCGCCAGCAATCCGCAGAACAGGAACGTGCCGCGATAGCTGAATGCCTGGACCAGCAAACCCGACAACACCCCGGAGAGAATCGAGCCGACCCGCGCCGCGTTGAAGAAGAGCGCGGTCGCACGGCCCGGCGCATGCGGCATCAGATCCTGCACGTAGACCATGCCGAGACACGAGGTCACCGCCACCACGAACGCGTTGAGCATCTGCATCGGAATCAGCACGTGGACGCTTCCCGCCAGCGACATCGCGACGAAATACACCGCGTGAACCGCCGCGCAGGCCGCCAGCCAGTTCGGCTTGTGCAGCGTCGACGACTTCGCGCCGAGCGCGAGCATCATCGGAATCTCCATCAGGGCGCCGAGGCCGAGCATGACCGACACGTCGAGATGCGTGCCGTTCAGACCATGCACGATGTAGAGCGGCAGCACGATCATGGTGGCATTCGCGGCGAGACCGAGCAGGGTAAGCGCGGCCACGGCCCGGCGGATATCGTTCTGCGAGGCGACGCCCGGCAACTCCTCGTGCGCCTCTTCGCCCGGCGTGGTCAGCGGCGGCACGGTGATCGAGGCGGACGGTTCCGAGGCGGTGTCTTCCACCGTGTGGTCGCCCAGATGGCCTTGCGGCTCCCGCATGCGCCAGACGATGGTTGCGCAGGCTGCGAAACTTGCCGCCGCGAACAGGAAAAGCCCATAGAAACCGGTGCCGGCCAGCACCAATGCGCCCACCGACGGACCGAACACCCACGCCGCCGATAGGATCGTCCGCAAGGTGGCGCTGGCAAACGCGCGTTCCGCGGGGTCCGGCACCGGCAGCGCCGCGCGGCTGAACGAGAACACCATCGAGATGGCCGAACCGCCCGCGCCGATGAAAACAATGCCGACCGCCAGTAACAGCCGGTAGTCACGCACCACGCATAGACAGAGATAACCGAGTGCAGCGGCCACCAGTGCCGCCAGCAGCAACGGCCGATGCCGTCCGCTGGTATCGCTCCAACGGCCGGCGAAGGTGCTCGCCAGCACCCCGCTCGCGGCGATCAACGTCATGAAGATACCGAGCTTGAGCGGTGTCATGCCGGCACGTTCTACACCGAACAACGATAGATACGGCGCGGTGAACGACATTGCCACACCGAGCATGAGGGTGGCGGCGGCCAGCGGCTTGAAGCCAGGGATGCGTAGCAGATCGAAAAAACGGGCGGTTTTCAGCACGGGAGGCGGTAGGTCAGGGAAAGCGCGCCTGCGACGCGCGATGTGCGCCGCAGACATCGTGGCCGGAACGACCGTGGCATTATCGGCCTGGCTTGCAGGCGCGTAAACCTGTGCCTTCCTGCGTCACGACGACGTATCCGCGCTGCTCGAGCGTCCACCGGTGCCACTGGTTGCCATAAACACCACAGGCAATACCGAATAAAACGGACAACACGAGTCCGATCGTGCCGATCGTTTCGCCCCACAAGCCCGAGAAAAACAGCACCGTGTTGACGGCCAGCATGATGAAGGTGGCAAACCACATTCTCTTCGACAGGGCCCAGACGAAGCCCAATAGCAATGCGCCCCAGCTGAATCCAGTGGCGACAGCGACGGTTTCATCCTTGCCGGGGTGACGCAGGTAGATCTTTTCTGCCATGTCCTTTCCTGAACGCGGTGATGCCTTGAGAGCGAATCATGACGTTTAACATGACACGCCGGTAAAAATATGAGTTTGTGTGAAATTTGCGTGTGGACTCGCCGCCTGTAGCGCCAGGCGCGATGCCTCAAATTTTAGTTGCCTTGCTAATCATATTGCGCTTCAATACAGTCCATGTTCGATCATTGCCTTTACTTCAATTCATCCGCGTTGGCCCGGCTGGCCGAGCGCGAATGGGGTGCTGTCTACGCCGAATTCGGCCTGACGCCGCCCCAAGGTTTTGTGCTGCGCGTCATCCTGGCCACGCCCGGCTGCCTGAGCAGTCAGGTGGCGGATCTGTTGGGCATTGCACGCCCCACTGCCACGCGGCTGATCGATAACCTCAGCGACAAGGGTTTGATCGAACGCCGCCAGGGCGAGACGGATGGACGGGAATGGCGTGTGTATGCCACGCGGGCCGGCAAGGCGCTGGAACGACCGATCAACGAGGCCAGCGCGCAGATAGCGAGAAATCTGCGGGCAAAGATTGGGCCGGAGTTATTCGAGGCGGCTGTGACGTCGATGCACGGCGTGCGAAAAGCCCTTGAATGAGACTTTTTTTTAAATCAATGATTGTCTTGCTAACTATAACGGGAGACGTGAATGAATGATCTGGCGAGCCAACGGTGTGCAGCGTCCCGTAAGGGCGTGCGGGTTTTTTCCAGCTACACGCGATGGTCGGCGAATTGGGTTTTTGGCGGCGTGATCGGGATTGCGCTCTGTGTCCTGCTCGGCATCGCGATTGCCTGCGCGCCCGCTGCCGTACGCAGCAACAACGAACGCTGCTTACAGGCCCTGGCTGAGGAACAGCACGTCAGCGTCGAAGACTTTTTCCAGAACCCTGCCGGTCAGGATGCGTTGGCTCTGGCGGTTACGCAATGCGCGCGGTAGTGAGAGCTTTGCGCTCCGCGCTGCGTTGTGCAGCTTGCCCGCGTACAGACAACGGCCACCCTCACTGACGATTGCGACCATAGCTGCTACTCTTACAAAAATCCACGCGCAGTGAGACTCCGCCATAGCGGAGAGCCCTGCCGGCACAGGTAAAAAGCACCGGAGCATGCATGGCGACCCAAGCAGCCTATTCCCCCAAAGCGCCCTCACGAGTCGAGGTCGACACCCTCCCCGGCGTCACGGTCATCGAATTCGGCACGGACTGGTGCGGCTACTGCCAGGGTGTGCAAGCATCGATCGCAAAAGCTTTCGAACCCCATGCCAACATCAGGCATCTGAAAATCGAAGACGGCCCCGGCCGCCCGCTCGGTCGTTCCTTCAAGGTCAAACTCTGGCCCACGCTGATCTTCATGCGCGACGGCGCGGAAGTCGCGCGCATTGTGCGCCCCACCAGCGCCACGGAGATAGCCGAGGCTTTCGCTTCTTTCTGACACGACGTCATCTGCAAACCGGACTAATGGGAGCACACCTCATGGACACCCGTAGCGAGTTGCAAGCCACCATCAATGCGATGGTTCAACCCGGAAAAGGTCTTCTCGCCGCGGACGAAAGCGGCCCGACCATCGCCAAACGCTTCAAGACGATCGGCCTCGAATCGAGCGAGGAAAACCGCCGTGCATACCGCAACCTGCTGCTCACCACACCGGGGCTCGGCGAATTCGTGAGCGGCGTGATCCTCTACGAAGAAACACTCGGCCAGAAAGCGGACGACGGTACGCCTTTTCCGCAACTCGCCGCGAAGAACGGCATCGTGCCCGGCATCAAGGTGGACCTCGGCAAGATTCCGCTCGCGCTCGCCCCCGGCGACGAAATCACCGAGGGTCTCGACGGCCTTGCCAAGCGTTTCGTCGATTACAAGCGGCAAGGTGCGCGCTTCGCGAAATGGCGCGCGGTCTACAACATCACGGCGAGCTTGCCGAGCCGCCTCGCCATCGAAGCCAATGCCGATTCCCTCGCGCGTTATGCGGCGATCTCGCAGGAAGCGGGCATCGTGCCGATCGTGGAACCGGAAGTGCTGATGGACGGCGATCACACCATCGGCCGCAGCGCGGAAGTGACCGAGGCCGTGTTGCACGAAGTCTTTAACGCGCTGCACCGGCATCGCGTGGTGCTCGAACACATTCTGTTGAAACCCAGCATGGTGCTGGCGGGCGCTGAACACGCGCAGCAATCGTCGACGTCGGATATCGCGGTGCATACGGTGCGGGTACTCAGGCGAACGGTACCCTCGGCAGTGCCGGGCATCGTGTTTCTGTCCGGCGGCCAAACGCCGGAAGAAGCCACGGCCAATCTCGATGCAATGAACCGCCTCGGAGCCCTGCCGTGGAATCTGAGCTTTTCATACGGTCGTGCGTTGCAGGAACCGCCGCTGCAAGCGTGGAAGGGTGAAGCGAGCAACGTCAAGGAAGCTCAGGCGGCGTTGCTCAAGCGTGCCCGCCTGAACAGCGCGGCCGCGCTCGGCAAGTACGAAGCAGCACAGGAAAAGAGCTAGCCTCTACGGCGAAGCGGTCCATGCGTGCCACCCACGCCTGGACCTCTGGTGACTTTACGGTTCGCAAGCCACCAGGGCGTGCAGCTCGTCGATGTTGAAAGGTTTGGCGAGTATCGCCACGCCGAGCCGGCGCGCCCGTTCGAGTTCATCGGCGTAGCCGGTCATCAGCGCGATCTTCTGCGTGGGCCACGCGTTGCGCACTTTCTCCGCGAGGTCGATACCGTTGAGCCTGCCCGGCATCTGGATATCGGACAGCACGAGTTCGAATGTCGCGCCGCCGCTCAGTACGTCGAACGCCTGATCGGCGGTCGGTTCGTGCCTCACTGCGCAGCCGAAGGTTTCCAGCACGGCGGCCACGCCGGCCGCCACGTCTTCGTTGTCTTCCACCAGCAGCACGATGCCCTTTGAAGCCGGCACAGGCTGTTGCGCCGTTTCCATGTCGGGCACCAGCGCCTTCTGCCGTTCGCGATAGCGCGGCAGATATAGTCTGACCGTCGTGCCGCTGCCCGGCACGCTGTCGATTTTGGCCGTACCGCCTGCCTGCTCACACATGGCGAGGACCTGAGCGAGGCCGAGACCGGTGCCCGAACCGCGCAGCTTGGTGGTAAAGAGCGGCTCGAACGCGCGACGCGCGACGGATTCAGGCATTCCTTCGCCGTCGTCGGAACAGGCGATCAGCACGTATTCGCCGTCGGGCAGCAAGAGGTCGCTGCCCACCAGACGGTTGTTCTGACAACGGATCACAAAGCGGCCACCGTGCGGCATCGCATCGCGCGCATTGACCGCCAGATTCATGATCGCGAATTCGAGGTCGATCGGATCGGCCAGCACGGGCCAGACATTGTCGACTATGTTCAAGGCCATTTCGACGGTGTCGCCGAGTGCTGCGTCGATAAGCGGCGCGGCGCTCGGCAGCCATGTGGCGAGGTCGACCGGTTCCTGCTTGAGCGGCTGTTTTTTCGCCACACTCAGAAGCCGGCGCGTCAGCGACTCCGCCGTGGCGGTGGCGCGCTCGACGGCTTGCACTTCTTTTTCCAGGTTGTTGTAGCGCTTCAACCGCGCGAGTTCGGTGTTCGCCGACACCACCATCAGCAGATTGTTGAAATCGTGCGCGACATTGGCGACGAGATTGCCGAGTGCGCCCATGCGCTGCAATTGCCGGCTCGAGGCCTCGGCGGAAAGACGCATGGCCACTTCGCCTTGCCAGCGCTCCCACGCGCGGCGCTCACCGGCGAGCCGGCGCAACGAGAAAAACACCAGCAACCAGATCGCCACGCAGGGCACGACCGTGATCGCAGCGATCGTCATGAAGTGCTCGCGCCACGCCTCGCCGATCGACGCCGTGTCATAGGCGCTCATCACGTAAAGCGGATAGTCGCCGACGCGGCGAAACGCCAGCAGCCGCTCGACACCGTCGACGGTGGACGTCAGACGAATGTGGCCGGAGAGCTGTTTGTCGCGCAAAGCCGCGGTGAATGCGCTCTGCTGAGTGGGTTTGGCGCCGCTTGGCCATGCCGGATAACGCACCAGCAGACTGCCATCCTGGCGATACAGCCCTAAGGAGAGCGACGTATCGCCATTCGTCAGTTCACGGTAGAAGCGCAAAAAGTAATCGGTGCGCAGCGCCACGGACACCACGCCCAGGAATTGTCCGTTCTCGCCGGAGCGTCCGGTCGCGGTGTTGAACACATTGGTTTGTGACAGCGGCCCGAACAAAGGCAGTGAGAAATAAGGCTGCGGCCGCATCGCCCTGGCGGCAGTGAAGTCTTCGCGTTGACCCGTCGACATGGCCGGCGCCGGATAAGTGCGGCTCGACACCAGCAAATCGCCGTTCGCGCCGAGCAGATAAATCGATGCAACCTGCGGGAAATCGCCGCCAATCTGCCGCAGACGGTCGTGCAAGCCGGATTCCTGTGCGCGAATCCGCGCATCGTCGTCGTTACCGAGCAGGTCGACGATGCGCGAAGCCATCTGCTGATTGAGGTCCAGCACCTTGACGGCCTGTTCCTCGGTCACGCGCGCGAGCCGGTCGATCATGTCGTTCGAATCGGCAATCCGGCGCTGGTAATCGAAATACCCGTAGCCCGCGAGGCAGGCCAAGGGAAACACAATCGAAACGGCGAGCACGATCAGCAGCACGCGCCGTGTCGCCGCGAAATTGCGCGACGGCATGGGGAAATCGACTGCGACACGCTCAGCACGTTGCACGGCCAAAATCTCCATGAAAGATAAACACAAGCCGGGGCTGCGATACGCCAAACGCCCCACATTGTTCGTGCGCTATTTCTCTACCGGAATTTACCGCACTTCCGGTGTTCTCCATAGCATGACACTCGATCAAAACGCCGCACGTGACGTTGCGCGTGAACAGGCACAGGGTTTGCTGTCCATAGAGGCGTTCAGACGCCCTGTTGAGTGTTGCAGCCCCGCGTCATGTGCGCTGAGGCGGCCGCCCTCTTTCATACGTTCCGGACCTCAGCCGCTACGTATGACGAATCAGCGTTTATTGATCCCGGGGCGAGGGTGTATTGCCCACAGCCCATGTACCTTTCGCGAGGAGTCGACCATGTCAACGCTTGCCCGACGCGTGGCCCTGCTATCGAAAATGCAAGCGGACCGCGCCGAACGCATCGAGATGGATGGCGAAAACATTCTGCTCGTGCGCGATGGCGACACAGTACACGCCTATGCCGCGGATTGTCCGCACGCCGGCGGCCCGCTGGAACAAGGCGCGCTGTGCAATGGACGGATCATCTGTCCGTGGCACAAGGCTACCTTCGACGTTGCCACCGGCAACGTGCTCGAACCGCCCGCGCTGATCGCGCTCGACCGTTATCCGGTGGTAGTAAACGGCGACGACGTGATGGTCACGCCGGAGAAAATTCCGCAACCCGTGCGTAATGCATCCGCTCGAAGCCCGCACTACGTGGTGATCGGCGCGGGCGCAGCCGGCGCCGCGGCTTGCGCGGCATTGCGCGAGTACGGCTTTGCGGGTCCTGTCACGCTGGTCGGAGAAGAGCCGCACGCGCCCTACGATCGCACTGCGCTCAGCAAATTTGTGCCGTCCGGCGAGATGGCGCCGGACGATGTGCCGCCCCTCCTTGCGCCGGATTGGCTCGAGCGTCACGACGTGGAACGTATCGTCGCAAAGGTCGCGCGGCTCGATGTGCCAAGGCGCACGATTCATTTCGAAAATGGTGGTGAACTGGCGTATGACACCGCCCTGCTCGCCACGGGCGGCGTGCCGAAGATTCCATCCATCCCCGGTTGTGAACTTGGCGGCGTGCATGTGCTGCGTAATCTTCACGACGCCGCCGCACTCGTCGAAGCAATCGGCAAGGAGGCAGAGAACACGCATGTCGCCATTCTCGGCAGCAGCTTCATCGGCCTGGAAACGGCGTCGGCACTGCGCAAACGCGGCACGCAAGTAACCGTCATTTCGCCCGAAAAAATACCGTTCGCCAAGCAGTTCGGCGAGCGCGTGGGCACCATGTTTCGCGAACTGCATACGCGCAATGGCGTGGTGTTCCACCTCGATGCAAAAGTCGCTTCGCTTGAAGGCGAGGAAGGCAACGTGCATGAAGTAATGCTCGAAAGTGGCGAGCATGTCGCCGCCGACATCGTATTGCTGGGCACGGGCGTTGCCCCGGCTACCGGTTTTGTCGAAGGCTTGCCGTTGCAAAAGGACGGTGGCGTGATCGTCAATGCGGGCATGCAGGCCGCGCCTGGACTTTATGCAGCCGGTGATATCGCTGTTTTTCCATTGCACGAAGATCAGGAACCGATGCGCATCGAGCATTGGCGCGTCGCGCAGCAACACGCGCGCATCGCCGCTGAAAACATGTGCGGCGCGCGTCACCGCTATGCCGGCGTGCCGTATTTCTGGACCTATCACTTCGGCAAGCGCTTCGAATATCTCGGCCATGCAAGCGAATGGGACGACATCGTCATCGACGGCGAACTCGATCGCCAGCAATTCGTTGCGTTGTATGTGAAGGATAACAGGCTGGTTGCCGTACTTGCCTGCGAACGCGAAGCGCAGACCGCGCGTTTAATCGACGCCATGGGTCGAGGTTTGTCCCGGACGCAAGCGCTGGAGATCACCAAAGGCGATTAGGTCGCGGCGTACTTTACATGTCCAGCAGAAGGCCACCCACCGCTTCCTCACCCATTCACGACATCCAACGACGGCTCCGCGCTGGCGCCGTCGATCCGCCTGCATGCCGCCACCACTTCCTGCAACGACGCGGCATAACACTCAGCCCCGATCGCGGTCTGCAAATCGTCGCTCCACTTGCCCGTGTCCTCGGCCGCCCACAATCCGACAACAATAGAGGCCGCGGGCAAGCGCGCACGAATGCGCCTGACCATATACCGAAGGTGCGAAGGAATCCCCTCGATTTGCAGATAAAAAATACACACGATACCGACATCGTCCGCATCGAGACTATCGATCGAGGCGCGCGAAGCGGCCTCATGCGGCAACGTGCGCGCCGCAAATCCGTGCTTGCCGAGCAGTTGCAACAGGATCGCGGTCGCCAGCGAATCGAGCGGCCCGCGCCCTGGAATACACAGCACGCGTTTGCCTCGGGAACCGACATCCCGGCTTCCCGCCTCGGCTAGCCGAACATTCGTACGAACCGGCACTTCAGCTGCCGGTTCGTTCCCCTCGTCGGCAGGAATATCCGTTGTCGGCCCTGCTGCGCTCCAGTTTTCTTCCGCCATTTGCGGCGCCGGTTGGCGGTCCTCATAACTGTCGAGACCATCGACCAGATCGTTGGTCGTCGATTCAATCCGCGCCAGTTGCGCCGCCGTCACGCTGCCGCGCAGCATGTCGTTGGCGGCGAGTTGCAAGCCCTTGATCGCCACCTCGTCGTAGTACGCGCACAGCGAACGCTCGCGCAATAAAACCTCGGCTTGCTCCAACGCCTCATCGGGATCGCCGGCAAGGGCGCGCTGGTAAAAATTTTCAATCGGTGTAAGCGCTGGCTGATCGCCCAGCAGTACATCGAGAAACTCCAGACGTCTCACATGCCGTCCGAGCACCAGCAGACACAAGGTCAACGGCGTCGACAGAATCAGGCCTATCGGCCCCCAGATCCAGCTCCAGAAAATCGCCGCGACCACCACCGAAAAAGGCGACAGTCCCGTGCTGTGTCCGTACAGCAGCGGTTCCACCACCTGCCCCACCAAAACCTCGACCGTGCCGAACAAGGCGAGCGACCAGATCGCCATGGCCCACCCAGGACTCACCGCGGCGGCGAGCGCAGTGGCAAGCGTCGCGGAAATCCAGATGCCCACATAGGGAACGAGCCGCAGCAACGCGGCCAGAATCCCCCACAAGATCGGACTCGGCACGCCGATGAGGAACAGCCCCGCGCCAATCACCACGCCCACGCCCGCGTTCACGCCGAGTTGTGAAACGAAGTAGCGGCTCAAGCGTCGCGCGGCTTCATCCATCACGGTGGTCGTGCGGTGCAGATCGCGTGAGCCGAACAGTCGGATCGCGCGGTCGCGCAGATCGTCGCGTTGCAGCAGGATCACCACCATCACGATGAACACGATAAACGCCGTTTCCAATGGACTGATCGCCGGCGACAACACACGCCGGGCGAGTTCAAATGGCGTCGGCACCGGTTCGCGCACTTCGACGGGCACGGCGGCAGGCGGATGGACACTCGACGTCGAGGTCGCATCGCGTTGCGGTTGGGGTTGCGGCGGCTCGATAGTCGCCCGTTGCAGGGCCTGGCCGGCCGCACTCGCGAGCCGGTTCAGCTTGCCGATGGTCAGGCTGTGCGCGGCGTCCATCTTGTGCTCAATGGTTACCTGATAGCGCGGCATGCCGGCGGCAAGGTCGGTCAACTGCGTGGCGATCACCGCGCCAAGCATCACGATCACCGATACCGACATCACCACCGCGGCAAACACGGACGCGACATGCCCGAGCTTCAAACGCCCAAGCGAATTGGCAAGCGGCGCCACCAGGAAGCTGAGCAGAATCGCGAGCGTGATGGGAATCAGCACCGCACGCGCAAAGTACAGGCAGGCGACCACGGTCACGCCGACCGCAAGCGCGATCAGACCGTCGACGCCCAATGCGGCGGGCGGCGCATGAATGCGGGCGGCTGGCCTCGCGCCACGCGGGTCGGGAAATTCCTTCATGTGTTTCGTTGCTGCCTCGGCTCTTACTTCTGCAACGGTCTGCGCCCCTTCACTTTTTCGGCGTGTCAGCCACCGGTCCGCTTTCTGTCGGCGGCGCTTCCTTCTCTATTTCGTCGCGTGCCTGCTCCCAATACTCTTCAGGCGTCCCCTTCGGCTCTCCGGCCTGCTGCCAGAGGTAGTAGGCACGTGTACGAATCTGTTCTTCTTGAGAAGAGTCTGGAGATGTGTGTTCCTGTTCCATTTGCGCACCCTCAGTTGGACCGGGCAGAGATCGACACCGGCGGCCTGACGCGCTTGTCGCCGGATGCGGCAAACGGTGGCTATCCGGGATCGAGCAAGCGCTATACCTGACGGCTAGCGCTTGTGTCAGGCTCCAGACTCGTTACGTGCCGCAGGACGTTCGCTTTCCTCAGTGCTTTCATCAGTGGTAAGTTGTTCTTCCAGCCCGTCAAACACGCGTTGCGTGGCGCGGCTCGGCGCGTCAAGCGCCAATAGCAGCAATGAACGGCCGGTTACCTGATACGCGTCGCCGGCGCTGAATTGAGGCAACTCGCCGCGCACCGGCATGTTCGTATCCAGCAGACAGGTCCACTGATCGCCCTCGGGAATGTCCGGCAGCGTGAAATTGACCACGTCGTGATGCGCATTCAGCACCAACAGCAAAGTCGCATCGGACGCGGGACGTCGAATGCCGCTCGCCTGCGCGCGTCCGTCGATCACGAGGCCGAAGCAGCGCATCGACGGATCGTCCCATTGTTCCTGCGAAAGATCGGTGCCGTCGGGAGAAAGCCAGCGCGCGTCGGTCACCTCGAGTGCTTCGTTATATTCGCCGGTGAGAAAGCGCCCACGCCGTAGCACAGGCAGACGATGGCGCAGCGTCGTCAGGTTCTTGACGAACTCCGTGAGGGCGCGGCCATCGTCATCGATGCCTTCCCAATCGACCCAGCTGATCTCGTTGTCCTGGCAATAGGCGTTGTTGTTGCCCTTCTGCGTGCGGCCGAATTCATCGCCTGCGAGGATCATCGGCGTGCCTTGCGAGAGCAGCAAGGTGGCTAGCAGATTGCGTTTCTGGCGCTCGCGTTGCTGCCGGATTTCAGGGTCGTCGGCAGGTCCTTCGACGCCCATGTTCCATGACTTGTTGTCGGAATGGCCGTCCTTGTTGTCTTCGCCGTTGGCCTCGTTGTGCTTGTCGTTGTAGGAAACCAGATCGTTGAGTGTGAAGCCGTCGTGCGCGGCGACGAAGTTGACGCTGGCCCACGGGCGGCGCCCGCGATGATTGAATTTGTCGGCCGAACCGGTCAGGCGTTTGGCGAGATCCGGCACCTCGCCTTCGTCGCCCTTCCAGTAGCCGCGTACGGTATCGCGAAAGCGATCGTTCCACTCGGCCCAGCCAGGCGGAAAGCCGCCCACCTGATAACCGCCGGGACCACAATCCCAAGGTTCGGCAACCAGCCGTACGGCGGAGAGCACCGGGTCCTGCCGGCAACTGTCGAGGAAGCCGCCGCCTTCGTCGAAACCGTGCAGCTCACGGCCCAGAATCGTGGCGAGGTCGAAACGGAAACCGTCGACTTTCATCTCGGTCACCCAATAGCGCAGGCTATCGGTCACCATCTGCAGCACGCGCGGATGGGACAGGTTGAGCGTGTTGCCCGTGCCGGTATCGTTGATGTAATAGCGTGGCTCGTCGGGCATCAGCCGGTAGTAGGAGGCGTTGTCGATGCCTTTGAAGGAAATCGTCGGACCACGCTCGTTGCCTTCCGCAGTGTGGTTGTAGACCACGTCGAGAATGACTTCGAGATTGGCGTTATGAAAACGGTCCACCATTTCCTTGAATTCGCCGACCGAGTCGATCGACGAAGCAAAAAACCGCGGATCAGCCGCAAAGAAGCCGATCGTGTTATAGCCCCAGTAGTTGGTGAGGCCTTTGTCGAGCAGATAGCTGTCGTTGACGAAGGTCTGAATCGGCATCAACTCGACCGACGTGACGCCGAGGCCCTTGATGTAATCGAGTACAACCTGCTGGCCCAGACCCGCGAAGGTGCCACGCAAATTCTCCGGCACGTCGGGATGGCGTTTGGTAAAACCGCGCACGTGAGTTTCATAGAAAATCACCCGCTCCCAGGGCAGCGCATTACGTTCCGGATGACTCCACGAAAAGTTCGCATCCACCACCTTGCACTTCGGCACGAAGGGCGCGCTGTCGCGCTCGTCGAATGACAGGTCGCCTTCTTCCGAATCGAGCGTATAGCCGAAGATTTCCGGCGCCCATTTGAGCTCGCCGATATGCGCTTTGGCGTAAGGGTCGAGCAGGAGCTTGTTCGGATTGAAACGATGTCCTTTTTCCGGTTCATAGGGACCATGGACCCGATAGCCGTACACGGCACCCGGTTTCAGATTCGGCACGAACACGTGCCAGACCTCGTCGGTGTACTCCGGCAGTTCGATGCGTTCGATTTCCGTTTCGCCGGTTTCGTCGAACAGACAGAGTTCGACCTTCGTGGCATGCGCCGAGAACAGCGCGAAGTTCACACCGCTTCCGTTCCACGTCGCACCAAGCGGAAAAGGTGTGCCTTCCGCGATACGCGTCGAGTAATGGGTCTGGGATGACATAGAGATTCCTGTGGAAGCTAAAGGCGCTGATACGCCTGTTTTGAACAGGCAAGCTTGCTGCTTCAGCAAATTCTGGACCTGGGCGCGCGCATGTGCTGCAAGGCAGCCTTCAGGTCATGACGAAAAAATGCACGGACAGCGCGTGCAGCGCGTTCGCCGTGGACATGAGGGGAGACAGGGGATGACGCGGACTAGAAGAGCGCCCGCTGAGCCTGCAGGCTTTCAAGCATTACGCCGTCTTTACGACGGCCCAACAGCATGCAGCGCGGCAGCCGATTCGAGCACGCGCAAGAGCCGCTCTGGTGTCAGAGGTTTGGCACAATGCGCGTCGAAACCCGCGGCTTTCGCACGCAGCCGGTCTTCGCGTGAAGCAAAAGCGGTGCAGGCTACGAGCAGCATGTCTGAAGTTAACGGATCGGCCCGCAGGCGGCGAGCCAACTCAAGGCCATCGAGGCCGGGCATTTTGATGTCGAGCAGAACGGCGAACGGCTGCCACTCACAGGCCATGTCGCAGACGGCGAACGGATCGTCCAGCGCGCGGCACTCGAAACCGTCGGCGTTCAGCAGCATCTGCAAAGCTTCGGCCGCTTCGCGGTAGTCGTCGACAACGAGCACGCGACGGTTTGATGCCATCGCATACTGAATAGTCCGCCAAACCACGACGTCATCGTTCTCGTCCATTCTGTCGTCGAACGTCACCCTGGTCTCCCTGGCACTCATTCCGGTGCCGCTTTGGGGCATCGAGGAAAATGCTTGCAAGATTCGCTCCCACCGCGTGGCAAGCGCTTGCACTCGCAAGACATTCGCTTCGGTTTTTGCCCATGCAGTGCCGGTCTGTCCGCCGCACACGCGCTCTCTCATCACCATAGCGCACAGGGAGAACCGCCGCTTCCTGATTTATGCTGTCTTGACTCATCCCCATACATCGTGCGCAAGTACGGGATATTGCGTTGAAATATGGATGAAACGCACTTCCGCCGTGCATGCCGCCCTTGCTGCGTGCAGCCCGCTGACGGAATTCAGCCTGCGGGTTATCCCGCACGGCCGTCGATGAAACCCTTCAACATGGCGAGCGTATCGGCGTCATCGATATGTTTGTCAGTGCGCCAGCGCAGCATGCGCGGAAATCGCACTGCGACGCCGGACTTATGGCGCGGGCTCCCCTGAATTCCTTCGAAGCCGATTTCGAATACCAGCGTCGGCGTGACGCTGCGCACCGGTCCGAATTTTTCGATTGTGGTCTTACGCACGATTGCGTCCACCTGGCGCATTTCCTCGTCGGTCAATCCAGAATAGGCCTTGGCGAACGGTACGAGCGTGCGCATTCCGTCGGCCTCGTCCCAGACGGCGAAGGTGAAATCGGTGTACAGGCTGGCACGCCGTCCGTGACCGCGTTGGGCATAGACCAGCACCGCATCCACCGCATACGGATCGATCTTCCACTTCCACCATGTGCCGGAAGCTTTGGTGCGGCCTACCCCATACATCGACCCGCGCTCTTTCACCATCAGGCCTTCCACGCCACGCGTGCGGCTCTCTTCACGCAGCGTCGCAAGCGTCTGCCAATCGGGTGCGGAGATTACCGGCGACACGCGCAGGAGATCGCGTGCCAAGGTCCCGTCAACCGACACGGCCAGTGCGTCGAGTTGCTTGCGCCGCTCGGTCAGCGGGGTCATACGCAGATCCTTGCCGTGTGCTTCGAGCAGGTCGTAGGCGAGCAACGTGGCGGGTGAATCGGCGAGAATTTTTTTGCTCAGCGTTTTGCGCGCAATCCGCGGCTGCAGCCGCGCGAACGGCAACGGTGCCGGAGCGCCCGGCTCCCATGCGAGAATTTCGCCATCGATCACGAAACCGTCCGGTAACGATTCTCCAAGCGCCGCCACTTCGGGAAACCGCTCCGTTATCAGATCCTCGCCGCGCGACCATAGCCATACACGCCCGCTGCGTTTCACCAATTGCGCGCGAATGCCGTCCCACTTCCATTCAATCTGCCAGTTCCGCGGCTCACCGAGTGTTGCCGGATCGGCCTGCAAGGGATGCGCGAGAAAGAACGGATAAGGCAAACCGAGATCGCTGTCAGGCGTTTGCTGGATGATCTGGCCGTCTTCACCGCTTGCCTCCGGCGCAATCAAACGCAGGTACCGTGCCGCATCCGGCTTCTGTTGCGAGTCGGTCCACCCGACCATGCGCTGCGCGATACGCTTGTGATCGACGCCCGCCACGGACGCCAACGCTCGTACCACGAGTTGCCGCGCGACGCCGACGCGAAAGCCGCCGCCGATCAGTTTGGTCAGCAGAAAACGGCCACCCCAGTCGAGTTCGTCCCAATAGCTGAGTAAGCGCACGCGCAATTCTTCCGGCGTCGCTCCGCGCAGCGTCAGCACGCGGTGCTCGATCCATTGCGTCAGACCAAGTTCGGTGCTGCGCTGCGCGGGCGGCAGGATATGCGCGATGGTTTCGGCCAGATCGCCGACAGCGTGATACGACTCCTCGAATAACCATTCCGGCAGTCCGGCGCGCTCACGGGCGATTTCGCGCAGGAGGCGCGTCGGCACCGATTGACGCGGCTTGCCGCCAGCGAGAAAGTACGACGCCCACGCGGCGTCCTCAGGCGCTGCCGCCGCGAAATAGCGGATGAGCGCCTCGAGCTTGTCATGCGTCGAGGTCGTGGCGTCGAGCGCGGTATAGAGGGCTGCGAAGCGTTTCATGTATCGGCCGCCGTGTCTTCTGCCGTATCACGCGCTGTGTCGTCTGCCGTGTCGTCCCCGTATTGCGTTTCAAACGAGCCTGCCTCGAGGCCCTGCTCGCGCAGCCAACGCACCATCGGCTCGACCGAACCGTGCGTAACGATGACGCGCTCAGCGCCAGTCGCCTGAATCGCGGTTTGCAGGCCGGGCCAATCCGCATGATCCGACAGCACGAAGCCGCGATCCACGCCGCGTCTGCGCCGCGCGCCACGCAGACGCATCCATCCCGAAGCGAACGCATCGCTGTAGTCGCTGAAACGTTTCAGCCACGCGCTGCCCTGCGCGGACGGCGGCGCCACGATCAACGCCTGTTTGAAGACCGTTTTCTCTTTCGCCGGTATTTCACTGACGAGACGCACCGGCGGTATATGCACGCCCGCTTCCCGGTATGCACGATTGAGCGGTTCGACGGCGCCGTGACAAAAAATCGGCCCGATGCCCACATCGACACTGGCCAGCACGCGTTGCGCCTTGCCGAACGCATAGCAGAACAGCACCGACGCGCGCCCTTCTGCCGCGTTATGACGCCACCATGAATCGACGCTGTCGAAGATCGTTTGCGGCGCGTCCCACCGATAGATCGGCAGACCGAAGGTCGATTCGGTAATGAAGGTATCGCAGCGCACGGGTTCGAACGCGTCGCAGGTTGGATCGGGATCGAGCTTGTAATCGCCGGACGCAACCCACACGCGTCCCTTGTGCTCGATTCTGAGTTGCGACGAACCCAGCACGTGCCCCGCGGAATGAAGCGAAATCGTCGTGCCGCCCATATCGAGCCGCTCGCCATATGCGAGAGTTTGCAGGCTGATGCCGGGCAGGCGCGAAAGCAACACGCTCGCGCCTGCCTGTGATGCGAGATAGTGCCGATGCCCGAAGCGCGCATGATCCGAATGCGCGTGTGTGACGACAGCCCGCTCCACTGGCTGCCATGGGTCGATGTAGAAGTCGCCGGGTGGGCAATACAGGCCCTCGGGGCGCGCGATCACGAGGTCGGTGAGATTGGCTTGGTCAGTGGTGTTGTTCAATTGTGATTCCGATGGGCGTCATCGGCTCATTCCGAAACGCCCGCGTCTATGCGCTGCCATGCACGTTAATAGGTCCACCTGCTGTCGACGCAAAGCAAACTGTGTTCCCGCTAAAACGGCCCACGCGGTCCGTTGTCCCATCAGGTGTGGCTGCGTTCTTGCTTGAGGTGCATGGTAAGCGCTAAAACTGGCTGCCGCTCCGGCAAGCCGGATAACGCGCAACGTGAGACGCCATGCCAACCATCATCGATGAACACGCGCTGTATGTCGCAAAACATCCCGGCACGTTTATCCTGCAGACGTTGAAAGCTTTCCGCGCAAACCAGGGTTTGCTGCTCGCGGGGGCGGTCGCGTATTACGCGTTATTGTCGATTGTGCCGCTGATGATTCTGATTGTGATCGTATTGTCACGACTCGTACCGCAGCACGTTCTGCTGGCGGCGCTGGCTCATCTGTTGCAATGGCTGGTGCCCGGACAATCCACTGCGCTGGTCCACGAGCTGGCCAATTTTCTGGCGCATCGCGCGGTGATCGGCTGGGTTCTGCTGCTGACGATGATCTTTTTCAGCTCGCTCGCATTCACGGTGCTCGAGAACGCGATGTCATTGATTTTCGTGCACCGGGTGGTAGTGCGGCGCCGCCACTTTTTGCTCTCCGCGCTGCTGCCCTATTGCTACATTCTCTTCCTCGGCATTGGATTATTGATCGTGACGTTTGTGTCGAGCGGCCTGGAGGCTGTCGGGGCTGAGGGTGTCGAACTATTCGGCTTGCACGTTTCATTACAGGGATTGTCGCGCGTCGTGCTGTATCTGCTGGGTCTTGCTGGTGAGATTTTCGTGTTGACGTCGATCTATCTGGTCATGCCGGTTGGGCGACCTTCTCTCAAACATGCGCTGTTCGGCGGAATTGTTGCCGCCGCGCTGTGGGAAATCACGCGGCATGTGCTGGTCTGGTATTTTGCAACGCTGTCCCAGGTCAGTGTGGTCTACGGATCGCTGACCATGGCGATCGTGATCCTGTTCAGCCTCGAGTGGCTTGCCACCTTGCTCCTGTTCGGCGCACAGGTGATTTCGCAATACGAACGCTTCGGACTCGACCCGGCTGCGGCGTCACCGCAGGAAATCAAAACGGCGTAAAGAAACAGACGGCCGGAGAAGCCGGCTTTGATCATCATTTCATCAAGCCTGTGGATCCGCGGGAATGACAGCGCGTATTGAGCCGCCAACGTGGCGGCTGACTGGCTGCCGTTAAAATGACGCGATCGCTCCTGCCTGTTCACCACGATGACCAACACCGCTCTCATTGCCGTTCTGAACGACACGTTCTCGCCACGAACGAAGACGGCTGTCCATGCTTGACGAAGCCCGCATCGTCAACGCCCTCGCTGCGCGCGGCATCGTGCCCGATGCGAACCAGCGCGACGCCATCGCGGCGCTCGTCACCTTGCTCGCCACCGCCGGGCGACGCACGAAGTCCGGCACCCTGCTCGCGCATCAGGGCGTCTATTGCCACGGGCTGCCCGGACGCGGCAAAAGCATGGTGGTCGATACGGTGTTCGAACTGGCAAACTGCCGGAAACGGCGCCTGCACTTCCACGAATTTCTGCGCGACATGAACCGGCGGCTGGTGAGTGAACCACGCGGCGACGACCGGCTGGGGTCGGTCTCGAGACAATGGCTCGATGGCGTGGAACTGCTGTGCTTCGACGAATTCCACGTGCACGATATCGCCGACGCGTTCCTGATGGGCCGGTTTCTCGATACCGCGATCGGCATGGGCACACGCATCGTGCTGACCTCGAATTACGCGCCGGACGCCCTGTTGTCGGACCCTGAGTTTCACGAGCGTTTCCTGCCGACCATCGAGCAGATCAAACATTGCTTCACTGTGATTCACTTCGATGGCGCCCGCGATTATCGTTTCGGTGGCGAAGAAGCGTTATTGCCGCATTTCTTTACCCCGCTGGATACGGCGACCAACGAGGCGCTGCTTGAAATTTTCGTGCGCTACGAAGGCAGCGAAACGTTGCAACCGGCCACGGTCAGCGCGGCAGGCCGTCCGCTCGCAACCCATGCGGCAGGCGCCGCATTGCTATGGGTGGACTTTGAGAACCTGTGCGTGGCGAGCCGTTCGCATCTCGACTATCTCGACCTCGCGGAACACTGGCATGGTCTGATTCTCGACAAGGTGCACACCGGGTGGCTCAGCCAATCACATACATTGCAGCGGCTCATATGGCTGGTCGATATTTTCTACGACCGGAAACACGCGCTGTTCATCGCGTCCGATCAGCCGATCGAGGCGGCGCTAAGCGGACTCGAAGGCGCACACGATCTGTCGAGAACGCTCAGCCGACTTGCCGAAATGCAATCGCGCGGCTATCGCAGCACGCTCGACAATACCGCCGGCAGAACCGGCACTGCAGAAACGCAGACGGTCGCCCAGCCGTAATAGCGGCGCAAACAACCATCTGCGGACACAGCTTACTCCTGGCTGCGCTTGCCCTTCACTCGCGCAATCTGCTGTTTCGCCGCGTCATACACGCGCTCGGGCGTGAAGCCGAACTTCTTCTTCAGATCGGCAAGCGGCGCGGACGCGCCGAACGTATGCATCACCACCTGCGCGCCGAGCCGCCCGACATAGCGATCCCAACCCAGTGTTGCCGCCTGCTCGACGGCAACGCGCGCATCCACCTCGGGTGGCAGCACGGAGTCCTGATAAGCCTCGTCCTGCTGCTCGAAGATGTCCCACGACGGCATCGACACCACGCGCGCCGCGATCCCTTCGCTCGTGAGCTTCTCGTAGACGTCCACGCATAGCGACAATTCGCTGCCCGTGGCGAGCAGAATCACGTCAGGCTTCTTTCCGTCAGGCGCATCGGCGAGCACATACGCGCCCTTCTGCACGCCACTAGCCGGCGCGTAGCGCGTGCGATCCAACGTCGGTAACGGCTGACGCGACACGACGATGCACGACGGCCGCCGCGGATGCGACATCGCCACGCGCCATGATTCGGCGACTTCGTTCGCGTCGCCCGGGCGCAGCACGGTCAGTCCCGGCACGCCGCGCAGCGAGGCCAGTTGCTCGATCGGCTGATGGGTCGGACCGTCCTCGCCGACGCCGATCGAATCGTGCGTGAACACGTAGATCGCCGGCACTTCCATGATCGCGGAAAGGCGAATCGGCGGCTTCATGTAGTCGCTGAAAATCAGGAATGTGGAACCGAACGGGCGTAAATTCGACAATGCGAGGCCATTCACCGCCGCGCCCATTCCATGCTCGCGAATCCCGAAGTGGAGATTGCAGCCACCGTAGTTGCCGGATTCGAAGCTGCCCGCGCCTTCGAATTTCAGATTCGTTTTGGTGGACGGCGCGAGATCGGCCGCACCGCCGATCATCCACGGCACGCGCGCGGCAATCGCATTGAGCACCTTGCCTGACGAGTCGCGCGAGGCCACGCCCTTCGGGTCGGCATCGAACGTGGGGATATCGCTGTCCCAGCCGTCCGGCAATTCGTGCGCTTCCATCTGGGCAAATTCACGCGCGAGTTCCGGGTACTGTTTCGTGTACGCGTTGTACTTCGCCTGCCATGCCTCACGCGCCGCCTTGCCGCGCGCACCGATACCCTGCGCGAAGCGTTCATGCACGCCGTCGGGAACATAGAAGAACTTGTCTTCAGGCCAGCCATAGAACTTCTTGGTCAGCGCCACTTCTTCGACACCGAGCGCCTCGCCATGCGCGGCGGACGTGTCCTGCTTGTGCGGCGCGCCCCAACCGATAATGCTGTGGACCACGATCAGCGTCGGCCTGTCCGTGATGCTTTTTGCTTCGACAAATGCGGCTTCCAGCGCCGCGGCGTCATTCGCGTCGTTCACATGCAGCGTGTGCCAGTTGTAACCGCGAAACCGGCTCTCGACGTCGTCGCTATATGCAAGATCGGTGTGGCCTTCAATGGTGACGCGGTTGCTGTCGTAGATCCAGATCAGATTCGACAGTTTCAGGTGCCCGGCAAGCGACGCTGCCTCATGCGAGATGCCTTCCATCATGTCGCCGTCGCCGCATAACGCGTAGACGCGGTAATCGAACAACGGCGCGTCCGGCTTGTTGAAGTGGCTTTCGTACCAGCGTGCCGCCATCGCCATGCCGACGCTATTGCCCAGCCCCTGGCCAAGCGGACCGGTGGTCGTTTCCACCCCGGTGGTCATACGGTATTCGGGGTGGCCAGGCGTGTTGCTGCCGAGCTGGCGAAAATGTTCGATGTCATCGAGCGAGACGGCGGGAGAACCGGTCGGCTTGCCGTCCTCGTCCACGGCCTTGACGCTCGCCAGATGAAGCAGCGAGTACAACAGCATGGACGCATGCCCCACCGAGAGCACGAAGCGGTCGCGATTCGGCCACAGCGGCTCGTCCGGATCATAGCGAAGATGGTTCTGCCACAGATGGTAAGCGACCGGCGCCAAGGCCATCGGCGTGCCGGGGTGACCGGAATTGGCCTTTTGCACGGCGTCCATCGATAGCGTGCGAATCGTGTTGATGCACAACTGATCGAGGGCGGGATCGTTTTGCATGGGGACACTCCTTGTTCGGCGGTTGAGGACATCGCCGGCATCATCTGGACGCAATGCACCAGCGTGCCCGGCGAACCGTGTTCAATGGAAGAACGGGGAAGAACGCATGAGGAACCGCAGCAAGCCTGATCGATGATGCGCCGATGCGCGCAAATCTGCACGGCGCTTTACATATCGCGCCGCGCGGCCCGCATGACCGGCTGCGGATCTTTCAGACGGCTTGCGGTTTTGGCCGATCACAAGCGCGCAAGCCCGCGAGAAGACAACCTCAGCCAACTCAGGCCGCATGCAGCCAGTATTCGATCAGTGGCCCCTGCTTCCCGTCGATGGGGTCCATGGCGGGGAATGGGAGAGCCTCCATCGCTGCCTGCTCGTCCGGGGTCAGCGCTTCGCGGCGGATATCCCATTGCTGGCCTGCCGGGTAGCCCGCCACCACCTGGAACTGACGCGCGAACGATTGCAGGCAATGGCCCGTGCCGGCGGGCAGCAGCAACGCGTCGCCGGCGGATATCGTCACCACCCTGCCGCCGGGACCGCCCACGATGACTTCCGCGGAACCGTGGGTTACGCCGAGCACTTCGTGCGCAGTCGCATGGAAATGGTGGTAGTCGAAAATGCCGTCGCGCCACTGCGGGGGCCAATCGTTGCGCTCGAACAGGATCTCGAATGCGGCCACGAGATCGCCGCTGTCCGGCGCGAGCGCCCTGCGGTATATCACCACCGGCAACTTACGGTTGTTCGGCACCCATTCGCGTGGCTCCAGCATAAATGCTTCGTACTCGGTCCGCGCCGCGTCGAATCCGTGCTTCGAATCGTTGTACATGATTGACTCCTGAAATGCCTGATGCGCGTGGCGTTCTGTTGAGGGGCGCGGGCTGTGGCACGTGCGTGGACTGCCCGCCTCGCATCACTTCTTGCCCTGCGACGCGCGTCCACCACCGCCCGGCGGTTCGGCGTGCGCGCCGGTGCCCAGCGGGACCTCAGCGGTTTGTTGCGGACGCTCGCTTGAACGACGTGGATTGGTTTGCGCCGCGACCTCTGTCTGCTCAACCGGTTCGATGCCGAGCGGACTGGGCTCGACATAGCGGGCTCCGCTCGGTTTGCTGCGCGGTTTATCGTGCGGTTTCGTATCCGGTGTTTCGCGTTCTGCGTTGAGACCTTCGGTGGGTTTGCTATCTTGCACGGTGCTCTCCTTGGAGTCGGCTACTCCATGGATGCAGCAACAATCGATCCCCCTCCGTGAAAGCGCGGATAAGGACCCAGCATCCTTGCCTGCAGATGGCCGTCACGGCCTCCATGCTGAAGATCGGGATTGATTTTTGTAAATCTGGCACTACGCCTCCGGAGCCGCACGGTCGGCGGCCACGATCTCGCGGCCGTAATCGATCGCGGCGCGTCGGGCTTCCTCGGCAGTGTCATAGGGGCCGATTTGCGGTGCACCGTCGAATGGAAACAGAATTCGCCTGTCCGCTTTTCTGACGACCTTCAGTCCACCTACGTAACGGCCGTCGCCTGTTCCATGATAGCTGGCGTAAATCTCGAAGTCGTCGTCAACCACGTCGGCCTTATGTCGCGCCATGTTTATTTCCTGTTTCCCTGATTCCTGCACGGCGGGTACGTCAATTCCGTGCGTCAATTCCGGTGTCGTATAGCGCCGTCAAATGCCGTAACGGCAGTCAGCACGTATCGACGTCGAGCAATACCTGTTCCACGCGCGGCCGCCATCGGCTCCGCGTGGAAATGAATGGAGGTGAATGGCGGTGCGGAGTTGCAATCCGCTGCTTCGAGACACGGCGTCCTGTAAGCGAAAGTTAAGACACTGGTCCGGGAATTGCGCGGCATCGGCACAAACCGGGATGACTCGACCGGCCGACCTGCCAGGAGCCAGCATGAGTACCGAAGACATCGTCGAGCACGTGGCGGATACCGACACCGCCCCCCTCAAGCCCTATCGCAACCCCGCGGGCGGATGGGGATCGGTCAAAGCGGTCGCGACGATCCTCGTGCAGGAGCACGTCACGTTGAGCGGGAGCCGTATCCTCTCCCATCAGAACAAGGCCGACGGTTTTGCCTGCGTGAGCTGCTCCTGGGCCAAACCGGCAGACCCCCATCTGTTCGAGTTTTGTGAAAACGGCGCGAAGGCCACCGCCTGGGAGATTACCAATAAGCGTATTGACGCCGACTTCTTCGCTAACCATACAGTGAGCGAGCTTCAAACATGGAGCGGCTTCGAACTGGAATCGCAGGGCCGTTTGACCGCACCGATGCGATGGGACGCCGCTACCGATCGTTACGTGCCTACGACGTGGGAACATGCATTCGCGGAGATCGCGAAAGAGCTGCGCGCGCTGGATCCGAACGAAGCCGTGTTCTACGCGTCGGGCCGTGCGGCGTTGGAAACGTCGTATATGTATGCCCTGCTTGCCCGCATGTACGGCACCAACAATCTGCCCGACAGTTCGAACATGTGTCACGAGAGCACCTCGGTCGGCTTGCCGAAGACCATCGGCGCGCCAGTCGGCACCGTGCAACTCGAAGACTTCGAACACACGGACTGCATGCTGTTCTTCGGCCACAACACGGGCACGAACGCGCCGCGCATGCTGCATCAATTGCAGGATGCGCGTAAGCGCGGCGTGGAAATCATCACGTTCAATCCGCTCCGGGAACGCGGGCTCGTCAGCTTCGCCAATTCGCAGTCACCAGTCGACATGCTCACCCCGAAGGAAACCCGGATCAGCACGCAATATCATCAGGTGAAGATCGGCGGCGATGCGGCGGCCATTGCCGGACTGTGCAAACTGCTGATCGAATGGGACGACGAGGCGCAGCGCGACGGCACGCAACGGGTGCTCGATGCCGCCTTCATCGCAGAGCATACGCACGGCTTCGAAGCGTTCGCCGAGGCCATGCGCGCCACCCCGTGGGAAGAGATCGAGCGTCATTCACAGCTGACGCGCGCGGCACTCGAAGCAGCAGCACGCGTCTACGCACAGGCGAACGCCGCCATGGTGCTGTACGGCATGGGGATCACGCAGCATCGAAGCGGCGTACACAACGTTCAGATGCTGTCGAATCTACTGCTGTTGCGCGGCAATATCGGGCGGCCCGGCGCCGGGATCTGCCCGATTCGCGGTCATTCGAATGTGCAAGGACAGCGCACGGTCGGGATTACCGAAAAGCCTGAACTCGCCCCGCTCGACAAACTGAAAGAACTCTATGATTTCGAGCCGCCACGCGAAAAAGGCATGAGCACAGTCGAAGTCTGCCAGGGTGTGCTCGACGGCAAGGTCAAAGCGTTCATCGGGCTGGGCGGGAATTTTCAGGTGGCGATACCGGATCATCATGTGATGGACCCGGCGTGGCGGCGACTCAGGCTCACGGTGCAGATCGCCACCAAACTTAATCGCAGCCACCAGTTGCATGGCGAGATCGCGTATTTGCTGCCATGCCTGGGACGCATTGAAATCGACCAACAAGCCAGCGGCGAGCAATGGGTCAGTGTGGAGGACAGCACGGCGTGCGTGCATGGTTCGCACGGCCTGGCCGAGCCTGCCGGCGACATGCTGTTATCGGAACCGGCGATCGTCGCGGGTATGGCCAAGGCCTTGCTGCCCGACAATCCGAAGGTGGACTGGGACGCGTGGGTCGGCAACTACGCCCTGGTGCGCGACGCTATCGAGCGCACTTATCCCGACCAGTTCCACGATTTCAACCAGCGCTTCACGCAGCCTGGCGGTTTTCACCGGCCCTTGCCGGCATGCAAACGCGAATGGAAAACGGAAAGCGGCAAGGCCAATTTCATCGTGCCCGATACGCTCGACGAAGACGCCGATATGCCGTCCCCCGGGCCCGACGTGCTGCGCCTGATGACGACGCGCGGCGACAGTCAGTTCAACACGACCGTCTATGGACTCGACGATCGTTTTCGCGGCGTACATGGCACGCGCGAGGTGTTGCTGATGCATCGGGAGGATCTGGCGCGCCTCGGCTTTGCCGAAGGCGACGCCGTATGTATCTCGACTGTCTCCCACGACGGCGTCACGCGGGAAGTCGATGGCATGCGCGTGCATGCATTCGATATTCCGCGCGGTTGCATCATGGGCTACTACCCCGAATGCAACCGGCTGATCCCGCTCTCGCATCACGCGAAATCGAGCCAGGTGCCGGCGTCGAAGTCGATTCCGGTGCGCCTGCGCAAATCGGCGGTGGTCGAAGACCTTGCGGTCTGACGGGGTTGCGCTAAAACTGATGCAGCATCCCGACATACGCGCCGGTTTGCGATTCGCCCGTGAGCGGACTCGTGTTATTGACGGCGTCGCGCGGCGACGCTTCAAGCGAAAAATTCGAGTTGCTGCCGTTGCGCACGTAGGCCACCGTGCCGTACAGGAAGGTGCGCTTCGACAGGTTATACGTCGTGCCGAGCACATACATCATCGCGTGGCCGGACGGATCGTGCGCGGCATCGCCGCCACCATCGCCGACGTTGATGTAGTAGCCGCCCGCCGTCACCGCCCAGCGCTGCGGGAAGTTGTACGTGGCGCCCAGCCAGTAGTGGTCCGCGCTGTCGGCCACGCCAGCCGGCGAGTCCGGCGCCGAGTAATGCGTATAGGCCCCCTGGATCTTCCACGCATCGAAATGCACATTCGCACCGGCGAAATATTCGCGCGAGGCCTGGAAGATATTGCTGAAGCGGCCGTTGCTGTCACGCAGTTCGTCGTAGATGCCGCGCACGTCGAAGAGCGGCGAGTGATACGTCAGCATGATGCCGTCGGAGCGGCCAAACTCGCCTGATGCACCGCTGTTGAACGCGCCCGCCTGATTGCCGAACGCGTATTGCGCCTGAACGTCGAAGCCCCAGAACACCGGGCTGTGATACTCGACGTTATTGCTGGTCTGCTGCCAGTTGCGCCCGCGCACGAGCGATGCCGACGAAAATGCCTGCTGCACGAACGGATCGAATTCCCACACACCGTCGCTATCGATGAACAGATTGCGCCCGGCCTGCAGCGTGCCCCACTGGTCGCTCTTCAGGCCGGCAAAGGCACGCCGTGACCACAGCCGTCCGCCACTGGTGGTGCCGTTCATGATTTGCAGACCGGTTTCGAGGTTGAAGATCGCATTCAGCCCGCCGCCCAGATCTTCATTGCCTTTGAGGCCCAGCATACTGGTGCCCCAATCGCCGCCTTCGGCACTCCAACGGCTCGAACTGCCGCCCGCGCCATTGTTGATGTGATTCAGATATTCCACGCCGCCGTCGAGCCGGCCGTATAACGTCACGCTGGTTTGACCATAGGCCAACGGACTTGCCACAGCCAGCGCGGCCATTAATTTTGTATGGAGTCTCATTGTTTTGCCGTGAGTTTCTTCTGTCGAGGACATTCCCATCGAGGAGATCGAAAGGTACTCACGATAAGATAGTCGGTCATTCGGCCCCAGCCAAATCGAAACGCATTAATCGTTATTTAACTATTTCGTCATTGTCCAATCGCCATGAACGTGCCTGAACTGACCGAAGACGAAAACCTTGGCCTTTACCAGCGTGCGACGGAAAACGGCGCGGAATGGTGGCGCGTCAGCGTGGCGGACCGGCCGGAAAACTACCGGCTCGAACATGGTGTGGATAACGGCAACGGCGCAGGCTCGGTGGATATCGATCTGGTGGTCGACGCGGAAAACCTGCGCGCGAAACTGAAGAAGTGGCGCCGCGAAGGCTTTGCGATCGATACGCGCGACACCGCAGACCAGCCCGGCACCGCTGAACGGGTGGCCTTCATGCCGGAGTTGCAGCGCGTTGCGGCGCTGGCCGCAGCGGCGAAGCGCCATCCGCAGCCAGAGGGTGCGGGCGAAACCGTGCGCATCGGTCATGTCGACGTGCCGTTCGGCGCCGACAATCCGCTCGTGCCGCGCGTCAATCCGGCCTATCTGTTCTCCGAGCGCTTTAACGATATCGTCGAAGACATCGTGGAGAACCGGCGCGTCATGCTGATTGGTCATACGGGTGCCGGCAAGACCAGCCTGATCGAACAGGTCGCCGCGCGCTCGCAGCACGGTGTGCTGCGTTCGAACATGAACGGGCAAACTACCGTTGGCGATTTTGTCGGTTTCTGGACGGTCAAAGGGGGCGAGACGATCTGGGTAGACGGCGTCCTGCCCACGGCGATGCGCGAAGGCTTATGGCTGATCGTCGACGAAATCGATTTCGCCGAGCCGTCGATTCTGGCCGCCCTCACTGCTGTGCTCGAACCGCATGGCCGTCTCGTGCTGAAAGAGAAAGGCAACGAAATCGTCGCGCCGCATCCCGCCTTCCGGTTGTTCGCCACGGCCAATGCGGTCGGTGCGATGAGCCAGTTCCGTCATCTGTATCAGGGCGCGAATCTGATGAACGAGGCGTTTCTCGATCGCTGGCGCGTCTATATGCTGGACTATCTGACGCCCGCCGAAGAAGCCGATGTACTGATGCGCACCCTCTCCCCGCATATGACGCGCGCGCTCGCCACCACCCTCGCCGCGATCGCCGCCGACTGCCGCGCGGCGTTCGCCCGCGAAGACCTGTCGAGCGCGTTCTCCACGCGGCGCCTGCTCGACTGGGCCGAGCTGATGCTGCGCACCGGCGACCCCGAGCGCGCCGCCGGTCCCGCGATCTATGCGAAGGTCAGTCCCGAAGACGCGGCGTTGATTCGCGGCATTGTCCGCCATCACATTGCGCCGGCCGCCTGACGGTCGGTGACCCCAACACGCACAGTGAACGCCATGCACGCAACGCGCGACACGCGAGGCTTCGCGTTCGAATCGACGCTCAGCAAAGTCGCGCGCGTACTGACCGGACAATACGGCGTGACGGTCGCCTTCAGCCCGGATGGGCCGCGCGTGGAACCCGGCCGCATCGTGATTCCCGACTATGAGTTGAGCGGCGGTGTCGAACGCGACGTGCTGATCGGCTATCTGGACCTGCTGGTGGCACGCGCCAAGCATTCGTCGCTCGCGCAGATGGATGCGCTGCCGCCTGGCGTGGCGGCGAATCTCGCGCAGGTGATCGAGGACCGCCGCGTTTGCGTGCAACTGCTCGACGAGTATCCGGGCGCGCGCTGGTTCATCGGCAAACTGCGTGCGCATGCCGCCGAGCAGGCGCGGCAGCGCTGGCCGAAGCTGCATTGGCGCGACCGGCTGGTCTGGCTGGTGGAACGCGCGCTGTGGGACGAACAGCCGACCCGGACCGAAGCGAGCCATTCGCTGCTGGCCGCGCTGCATGCCGCACAGGATCTGCTGGACGAGTCGCGTGGAAGCCGTTCGACCGCGCATAGCATCGCGGCAGCGCGGGCTTTGGTGGCGCGCGTGCGGGCGCTGTCGGCGGGCGATGTCAACAGCATGGTGTTCACGGCGGATCCGGTTGAGGACATCGATACGGAAACCGCCGCCTCTTCGTCCGCGCCGCTCGACGATGACGACACGGCTCGCCCCGACCAGGACAGCTCTGCCTCACCGCCATCCGACCAAAGCGGCGGCGCGCAAGCGGAAAATGCGGTGGGCATGGGGCAATCGCTGGCCGATGCACAGCAACCGTCGGCACGTTCCGAAGGCGAAGCCGGCGCAGCGGCAGACGCCACTCGCGCACGGCTGTCGATACCGCTCGCCACCGAATTCGATGAGATCACTGACGTCACCGGTCAAGGCGACAGCGCGACCTGGCGTGCGCTTCGCGCGCAGGCCCGTGCGGACACCGCGCCGCTCAAGGAGAAACTCGAACGTGCGCTGAGCGCCGACGAACGCACCCGTTGGCGCCGCGAACAGGAACGCGGCGAGATCGACCGCACCGCGCTGGCCAAACTGGCGACCTCGCCCGGTTACCGCACGCCGTTTCGTACGCAGCGGGCGGCCAAAGGGCGCGACGTCGCCGTGACCTTGCTGATCGATCGCAGCGGTTCGATGGCCGGGCGCAAGATCGAGCTCGCACGCCTGTGCGCGACCGCGCTGTGTGATACGCTGACGCAGTTGTCGTTCGACTGCGAAGTGCTCGGCTATTGCTCGCTCGAGTCCGCGCCGATGAAGCAGCTGTATGAACGGCAACGGGCGGCCGGCGCGGACTTGCAGCGCTACAACCGCTTTGTCGAACGGCTCGATCTGAAAGTCTACAAACGCTTTGGCGCGATCGATTCAAGCGGCATCGCCGAGATCGATTGTGGTCATGAGAATCCGGATGGCGAGGCGCTGGCGTGGGCCGCGACGCGGCTTGCGGATCATCAGGCCGAGCGGCGCATCCTGATCGTGTTTTCCGACGGCTACCCGTCGACCGGTGACGGCGACCCTCAGGTATTGCGCCACGATCTGCGCGAACGCGTCGCAGCGATCCAGAAACGCGGCATCGAACTGGTGGGGATCGGCGTGCTGACCGATGCGGTCGAAGACTTTTATCCGCACAACGTGGTGGTGAGCCGCCTTGCCGAATTGCCGTCGACGGTCTTCTCGGTGTTGAGTTCGATGCTGCTGACGCGCTAGTGCACAACAGCATCGACAGGCACGCATTCAACGGAATCTTCGCTACGCGCCTACGCCAGTTCTACGCCAGTTGCGGCTTGAACGGATACTGATCGATCTCCCCGCCCCGCGCGACCACAACCGTGCACTCCGGGATCTCTTCCCACCAGCCCGGCAAATCCGACAGGGGCTCCGACAACACCAGGAAGGCGTCTTCGCCCGCCGTCGCGATGCGCGGGTCGTCCGGATACAGGTCATGCAGATGCCTGAACGAGGTGCTATGAAAGAGTGAGCGGGACTGCCCTTCGCTCGAATAGCGAACCGCGACGATCTGCTCGCCGTCGGTGACGCATACGGTCATGTTCAGCGGCTCTTCAACACCCTGTTTACGGCCGATATCTTCGACAAACCCCACCATCCGCTCGAGCGCGGTCACCGGCGCGAGTTCGAGACCGAAGGTCAGTGCGAGAAAGAACAGCACCTCGGAATCCGTCGAACCTTCGATTGACGGGAACAACTCGGGATCGATCGCCAGCATCAGATCGCGGCGCAGCAGCGGAAAGTTACGCACCAGCCCGTTATGCATGAAAAGCCACCGCCCGTAACGGAACGGATGACAGTTGGTTTCCTGCGACGGCGTGCCGGTGGCCGAACGGATGTGCGCGACGAACAGCGGCGCGCGGATCGCCCGCGCGGCCTCGCGCAAATTGCGGTCGCTCCACGCGGGCTGGATACAGCGATAGCGGAACGGGATGTCAGTAGGATGACCGTACCAGCCGATGCCGAATCCATCACCGTTCGTGGTGGTGTGGCCGAGCCGCGAATGCAGGCTCTGGTCGATCAGGGAGTGTTTGGCGTTGAACAGCACCGTTTCGAGTTGCAACGCGTTACCGGTATAAGCGAGCCAGCGGCACATGAATTCCCTCCGGTTGCGACGAAATGCGACGAGATGTCCGACGGACCTCGCCCAGCCTCGATAGGCTCGCGTGCCGCCGATCGCTATTTGACCACGGGTTGCAACTGCGCGATCGGTATCAGGAACTCCGAAAAACCGGTCAGGATAATCTGCACGCCGATACACAGCAGCAGGAACGACGAGACGCGCATCGCGACCTTGGTGCCGTCCGCGCCGAGATACCTGGCGAACACCACCGCCCGGCTGTAGACCAGATACACGGTGGCCGCCACCAGCAGCGAAATCACCACCGACGCGATGCTGGATAGCACGAACGCCGAGAGCTTATGCGTGCGGTTCGCGGTCAGCGCGATCGCGGTGGCGATCGAACCCGGCCCGGTGGTGAGTGGAATGGTGAGCGGGAAGAACGCCTTCGACATGGCGTTATCCGCGTCCACGCGCTTGACCGCCGGCTGCTCGGCCGGTTGCGTGTCGGGCGCGTTAAGCATCTGCCAGCCGCCGACGGCGACCGCGAGGCCCCCGCCGATGCGCAATGCCTCCATGGAAATGCCGAAGAAATGGAGGATCGGGGTGCCGACAAAGAAGGCGACGAGCATCACGCACATGACGTTGAAGGCGATTTTCTTGGCGAGCGCGGTGCGGTCTTCCGTGGTGAGCGATGCGGTCCGGTCGAGGAAGACGAACGCCATGCCGATGGGGTTGATGATGCTGATCAGCCCAGTGAAGCCAAAGAGGATGTCCGAGATCAGACTTTCGACCATATGCGATCCGTTTCGGGCAGCGGCTCGGGCGGGCTGATTGACTGCCCACCGGCGCGACACGCCAGGTTGAAGTGCCGGACGCCTTCGGGCTGTCCAGATCGATACTCGCGTTGCGTGGATCAGATGATATCGCGGCGCGGCACGCAATTTGGTAAAAAAGGGCCGCGACGCAAGCCGCGAGTGACGCTGCACCGCAGCAGACGAGCGCCGAAAGATGCGCGCACAACTTTCGGAAAGCCTACACTTTTTTGACTTACTTTACGTAACCAAAGCATCAGGCATACAGTCCTCAGCGAAGCTGCACTTTCAACGAGACGTACTGACCGGTTCGAGGAGTTGCCCCCATGTTGCTTCGTGTACTCGCCGCGCTGCCGTTCGTCGGCATGCTGCTCGGCGTTCCGTTTGTGAATCGTGTCGAGCCGCTGGTGCTCGGCATGCCGTTCGTGCTGGCCTGGATCGTCATGTGGGTGGTGCTGAGTTCGATCATCATGGCGATCATCTACCGTCTGGATCCGACTAACCGTCAGCTCGCCGGAGAAGGCGAAGAGGTCCGGCCATGAGTGCACTCGTCATCATTGCGGCCATTACGCTGTTTGCCCTGTACCTGGGCGTGCGCGCCCGGCGCGGCCACGACATGAGTCTCGAACAGTGGACCGTGGGCGGCCGCAGTTTCGGCACCGCGTTCGTGTTCCTGCTGATGGCGGGCGAAATCTACACCACCTTCACCTTCCTCGGCGGCAGCGGCTTTGCTTACGGCAAGGGCGCGCCGGTCTACTACATTCTTGCGTACGGCACGCTGGCGTACATCCTCTCGTACTGGATGTTACCGCCCATCTGGCGTTACGCAAAAAATCACCACCTCGTCTCGCAACCGCACTTCTTCACGCGCAAATACGACAGCCCGGCGCTTGGCACCCTGGTCGCGCTGGTCGGCGTGGCCGCGCTGATTCCGTACCTCGTGCTGCAACTCAAGGGGCTCGGCATCATCGTGGCGACGGCTTCTTATGGCGCGATTTCGTCGACGGCCGCCATCTGGATCGGCGCCGCGGTGGTGACGGCATACGTGATCGTCTCCGGCGTGCGCGGCTCCGCGTGGAATTCGGTGGTGAAGGATCTGCTGATTCTGGCGATCGTGCTGTTTCTCGGCATTTATCTGCCCTTGCACTACTACGGCGGCTTCGGCGCGATGTTCCACGCCATCGACGCCGCGCGCCCGGGTTTCCTGACCTTCCCGGCCAAGGGGTCGAGCGTGACCTGGTTCCAGTCGACCGTGCTCCTGACCGCATTGGGCTTCTTCATGTGGCCGCATACGTTCGGCTCGATTTTCACGGCGAAGGACGAGCGCATTTTCCGGCGTAACGCGATGGTGCTGCCGCTGTACCAGTTGATTCTGCTGTTCGTGTTCTTCGTGGGCTTTGCGGCGACGCTGAAGGTGCCGGGCCTGAAGGGCGGCGACATCGACCTGTCGCTGTTCCGCTTGTCGTTGCAGACTTTCGACCCGTGGTTCGTCGGCGTGATCGGCGCAGCCGGGATTCTGACAGCGCTGGTGCCGGGCTCGATGATCCTGACCTCGGCGTCCACGCTGCTCGCCAACGACGTGTATCGCGGCATGGTGAGCCGTAAGGCGTCGGACGCGACGGTGGCCAACCTCGCACGCTTCCTGGTGCCGGTGGTGGCGCTGGTGGCGGTGGGTTTCACGCTGCATGGCGGCGAGACGATCGTGGCGTTGCTGCTGATGGGCTACAGCTTCGTGACCCAGCTGTTTCCCGCGGTGATCTGCAGTTTGCTGCCGCATAACCGCGCGACGAAGTACGGCGCGTTTTGCGGGATTCTTGCGGGCGTCGCGGTGGTCACGCTGACGACCACCATGCATCTGAGTGTTGGGCAGTTGATGCCGTTTTTGCCCGATGCGCTGAAGGACGTCAATATCGGCTTCCTGGCGTTAGCCGTGAACGTGATCGTTTTTGCCTTGGTGAGCGCTGTGACGCAGCCGCGGTCGGTCGAGCAGACTCACGCGCCTGTGCATTGAGGTTTTTTCGTATCGTCGTCACCGGTGTGGCGGAACGTGATTAGCCAATCACGCTCCGCCACGTTATGCTCTGCGGCACAGACATCATCCGTTGAGCCGCCGTCGATGCAATCACCCGTTCTCCGAGTCGCTCGCCCCACCAACGACCTGCACAAGCTCGCCGACTTCTATACCCGGGGATTAGGCTTCGAGGTTCTGGCCCGCTTCGAAAATCACGAGGGTTTCGACGGCGTCGTCCTCGGGCAGCGTAACGGCCCGTGGCACATCGAGTTCACTCACCAGCACGGCGTCACCGTTCAGCGTGCACCGACCACCGAGCACCTTCTGGTGCTCTATCTGCCCGAGCATCATGAATGGCTCGCGGCTGTCGAGCGGATTCAGGCACTCGGCGTCCTGCCCTGCCAATCAGAAAATCCGTATTGGGACCGGCTGGGAAAAACCTTTGAAGACCCCGACGGATATCGAATCGTTCTACAGAACGCGGCGTGGGGTTGAAAGAGGTCTGATCACGTTTGAGCGATGGCTTTCAAGGATTGCGCTAGACTTCGCCCGAATTGAAACCCACCGAATCAGCCGGGCATGCGGAGCGAATCAATGGACTACCTTCTTTACTACTCGCCGGGCGCGGCGAGCATGGCCGTTCACTGGATGTTGATCGACATGGGCATCCCGTTCAACGTCGAACTGGTCGACATCGACGCCGGCAATCAGCGAAACCCTGAATACCTGCGGCTGAATCCGTCGGGCCGCGTTCCCACCCTGGTAGTGGACGGAACACCCCGTCACGAGTCGGCCGCGTTGCTGATGCTGCTGGCCGAGCGGCACCCCGAAGCCGCCCTCGCACCGGTGCCGGGTTCCGCCGACCGTGCCGCGTGGCTGGAGTTGATGATCTATCTGGCCAACACGCTGCTGCCCGCCATGCGCGACTGGTTTTATGCGGACGTCGACGGCGATCCTGCCGGTGCCGCAGCAGTTCAAGCGCTCGCGCGGCGGCGCATCGAAGAGGCCTGTGGCCGGCTCGATGCCGATCTCGCCGACGGACGCGGCTATCTGGTCGGCGGCAAGCTCAGCACCGCCGATTTCCTCGCCGTCGTGCTGATGCGCTGGACACGCAATATGCCGCGTCCCGCACTCGGCTGGCCACATCTCGCGCGCTATATCCGCCAACTGCGGGCCCTGCCCTCGTTCATCGAATTGAATGCGCGAGAAGGACTCACCGAATGGCGCAATCAGGACGATTGACGCACGCGCAACCCATTTGCGGACGGCCGCGGCCGGGGCGTAACTGCGTGATGGTGAAAAACGTCAGCTAGTTCGAGTCCGCTCGCGTACCGACAATCACGATGCCGCGCGAAAGTCCGCTCACGCTGTCGACCGCTTGCGCCGCGGCGTATAGCTGCTGGACCGGCACCCAGACGGCCGGATACTTGTAGCGCGCCACATCGAGAAGCAACGCGCTATCGCTCGCCGCGTCGTAGGCGGCAAGGGGCGACCAGTGGCCACCGCCTGCTTCGCCTATCTCCACCCGTCTGAAGTTCAATAACGCGAAACGGTCGCTGTGGCCGGTCGTGTCGCGAATCAGATCGCGAAACTGAGCGAGCGTCAGGTCGTCGGCATGAAACTTCCTGACCTCGACAGCAAATGCGCCCAGGGCTGCGCTGAGTTGGTCGAGCGTCATGCCCTCCCTCGATACCTGCGCAGCGTTGGCGATCTGCGGATCGATGCCGCGAAAGAAATCCTGCTGCGAGAAGAATGGGAAATCCGGATACTGCGTCGATTCAGGGCGGCGGATGCCCAATGCATTGAGCGCCATCACGGAGGTCGCGACCGAACAGTAGGCCTGGTTGCGCTGCGTTTCGAAGTATTGTGAGAGCGGCCAGTACGACTGCTTACGCGCGGCGGTCATCAAGCGCTGCTGGCCGGCCGGCTGCGTCAATGCAATGAGGTTCGGGGGAACGGCTAGCGGCCCGTCGGCTGGCCGTGCTGTGTCTACAACAGTGGCCTGTTGCGAGGGTTGATCCGCGGCTTGATTTGCAGCCGGTGGCAGCGGCGCACAGGCGACCAACGTGGCCATCAATGCAGCAAGGAGCCACTCAGGCCGGCTTATGCGCCCCACGGTACGCCTCAACAAATATCTGCTCATAACCCCTTCCGCCGCGGATGAATTCGGAACGACTTCGGCCGTGCCGACACATTTCACGCCCTGCCGGCAAGCCTCGATTTTTTAACACGAAATAAGTCGGCGCGTGAATGTGGCGGCCAGACGCAGATGAACCTAAGCGCTGTCTGCCTGAGGCAAATGGAGGCCATCGAACGCGCACTCGACGACGGGCGCGGCGGCGTCGACGTACTTCCGCAGATCATCTGTTGTCGATGCGCGATGAACGGTCTGCCGGCGCGCGACTTGCACGCCTGGCGTGTGGGCCCGCTCATATGAATGCGGTAATATCCGTCGCGATCGAGAAAACGCGCCATAGCTCACGTTTCTATCATGCCTTGCTGAAACACGTGGACGGGCTGTCGCGCGTTACGGCCGAAATCAACCCAATGGAACTGATCGCCCGAAGATGGCAATTCAATCACCCTGCATCGACATTTGCAAAATCGACGGCAAAACGGGCTTCTGCATCGGATGCCTGCGCACCCGTGACGAGATTCGCGAATGGAAAAACATGACTGACCACCGGCGCCATCAGGTTATCAATGACGCCTCGCGCCGCAAAGCGAAGGTGAAACCGGAGACGCCGGAGACGCAAGCATCATAAAAGGCGCCGGTCAGTTCGCCTGATTGGCGAACGCGTAACTATTCTTGCCGCTATGCTTGACTCGATACATCGCCTCGTCGGCTGCGGCTACGAGGCGGTGGTAATCGTCGACGGGATCCGGAAAACTGGCGATACCGATGCTGGCGCGAACCAGTCCCACTCCCATCTCCTTGTCCGTTTGGACCACACAGGCGGTGAGCCGCCGGGCGATTTCGCCGAGCTCCGCGTTGGTCGAAAATTCGCGCACCAGGACCGCGAATTCGTCGCCGCCGATCCGGGCGACGACATCGACTTTCCGCACCGACTCTCGAAAGCGTTTCGACACCGCGATCAGAAATTCATCGCCGACGCGATGGCCGAGCGAGTCATTGACCTGCTTGAATCCATCCAGATCGATGTACAACACGGCAATTTTGCACGCCCCCGAGCGCGCAGCCGGTTTCACCGCCGCCTCTTCGAGCGTGGCAAACAGCTTGCGCCGGTTCGGCAAGCCGGTCATCGCGTCGTGCAGCGCCGCCCATTCGAATTCGTGCGACTGCCCCGCCAGCAGGCGATTTCGTTTGGCATACATGCCCAGCGCGGTGATCAGCATGCAGAACAGCAACGCCGCCGATGCAATCAGCGTGCGCGCGACGTGGGCAATCCGCACGCGCACATCGGCGCTATCTGCATCGCGCTGTGCCCGCCACCAGGCCGACACAGTACTGAGCACGGCATCCGTATCGCGCAGATCGGCGTCGGGCGAGAGCGCGGATGGCGGCAAACGGGGCGCCGCCGATGGACTCTCATTCACCAGCGCCGCGAGTAACGCGAGGCGATGAGCAAGCTCGATTCGCGCGTGCTGATACCCGGCGGTCCGGGCTTGCGTAGCGTCTGGCAGTTGCTGCCAGAGGCCGACCAGACTCCGGGCACTTTCCGCTCGTTCGACCGCTTCGAGAACGAGTCCCGCGTATTCCTGCTTCAGTTGATCGGAAAAGATCGTCCGGATTTGCAGCGCCAGATACAAAAGGCCGATTAGCAGACAACCCAGCGCCGCGGCGGCGATCACAGCCGGTGCCGGCCCGAAGCGGATCACGAAGGCGCGCCCACGAGCGGCGCGCTGAGTACGCGTCCGCTCAGGGATGGGAATAGATGTCTTGCTGGCTTCCGGTGCCATGCTGGCGGTAACTCACGCGACGCAAGAAGGACCCCATCCGGGCGAACAGACTGTCCTTGTGTCTGGCACTTGTCGCCGAAGAAGATCGACGGTCCTGCTGCGCGAGGCGCGCATCCCGGCTGGGCCGGCTGGACGCCAATTGCTGCGAAGCAGGATTGGACGGGGGCGCTGCGCGTTGGGCGGCAGGCGCAGAAGACGCCTCTTCTGCGGGTGTCGCGTCCGCCACGCCGGTCTGGCTAGCCGCAGGCGCCGGGAGGCGCGTGACGGGGCCGGACCAGGACGCGTGTTGTCCGCCTTGTTCTGTGTCGGGGGCAGCCGCTGTTGCCTGCATTTGTGCTGTTGCCGGTGCAACCGTTGTTACCTGCGTGCCCGTTGCCATCGATTGAACTGCGGGTGCTTGCATACGGCTCGCTGTCCCCTCTGCTGCCACCGTCGCCGCCGATCGCGGCGCTGCAGCGAAAGTTGCCAGCCGTGGGGGCGCCATCGAATTCGCCAACCCCGCTCCTGCAGCCGCTGACGCAGCCGTGCCGAGCGCCTGCCGCGCGCGCGCCATGGCGTCGGCATACGCTTGCTGATCATGGTTGAACCAGACACCGTACGCGACCGTGCCCACGACGCCCAAAGCCAGCGCGCTTGCCGTCGCGACACACAGCGCAAAACGGCCGAATAGCGCGGGCAGCGCCGCGGCCGACGGCTCAGCGCCAGCGTCGAAACCCGTATCCGAACGTTCTGCTGCAGAGTTTGGCAAGTCGATATCGTTGAGCATCGCAATACTCTCCGGAATCCCCTACGCGTCTGACATTCGGCAGACTTTGTTCATATGATTCGGCGGCGGTCGATCTGGCGTCGTGAAAGAATTTATCCCGCTCGCCGGGTAGCGGCAATAGCGCCATGCTGCGCTTTAAACGCCAGTTTTGCGAGTCCGCTGTGCGCACCGACAAGACAGGTAAAAGATTCAACGCCGTCCGTATCAGCAGGTCGTGCCGCGAGCGCTTGCGTGAGCGCTTCCACGTTGAGTTGGAAAGGCTGGCGGAAGGCATGCAGCGCGGTTATCCACCACGCAATAAACACGCCAATAACACGCCAATACGGAGCCATACAGAGCGGTATCCATCGATTAAAACGCCGTGCGTCCCCCAGGTCGCACGGCGCTTCACACCAGATCCGGCACTTATTGCACCGTGATCGTTTCTTTCATATTCGGATGGATGCCGCAAAACACCTTGTACACGCCCGGTTTGTCGAATTTGAACTGGAACGTGTCGTTCTGATCGAGCGCGGCGGAACGAAACATGCCCGCGTCGTTCACGACCGTATGCGGCTCACCGTCGAGATTTTTCCACGTTACCGTCGAGCCGGTTTTGACTGTCAGCGCCATCGGCGAGAACATGAAGTTCTTGATGACCACGGCGTTGGGCGTCTCCGCTCGCGCAACGGAAAATCCTGCCGATGCCGCGATAAGCGCCAAGCTCCCCAGCAGCACAAAGAACGTGCGGCCAATAATATTAGTTTGCATGCCCGATCTCCTGCGAAATAAAAAAATCTGGAATCAAACGAGTGTCGTATCGGCAAGCGTCGCCTTGAGCGGATGACGCGCGATCTTGATGCTGGTCACGCCAAGCATTTTCGGGAGTTGATCGCTCGCGACTGTGAGTGGCCCAGGGCCGGGACCATTGCCGGCGGTCGGCTGCGGATAGGCTGTCGAGCGAGCGGTATGGAAAGTGATGTTGCCTTCAACCTTCGATACGATCTGGTGAATATGGCCGTTCAGGATAGTCACCGAACCGAAGCGCTTCAGATAGCTCATGGCCTGGCCGGCGTCGCCCGTGCCCCATCCCCACGGTTCGTAGATCGTCCACATCGGCATATGAGCAAAGACGACGATCGGCGTGCTGGACGAGCGGCCCTTCAGGTCATTTTCGAGCCAGGCGAGTTGATCGTCGCCGAGACCGCCCAGGCCGTTGGGCTTGAAGTGCATCACGTTGACGAGTGCGACAAAGTGCACGCCGTTGTGGTCGAAGCTGTAGTAGCCCTTGTTGTCCGAAGCCTTGCCGAAGCGGCTGAAGTATTCGGTTCCGGGACCGTCCGTCACGTCATGCTCGCCGGGCACGGTATGGAGTTCCGTGATATTCAGACCCGACATCAACTGCGCCGCGAGATCGAACTCCGCGGGCTTGGAAAGATGTGTGATGTCGCCCGTGTGGAGGGTCAGCGCAGGTTTGACCGGCATGGCATTGACGTAGTCGATCGTCTGTTTGAGCGTGCCCGCGACGTCCGGATTGGCTTCTTTATTGAAGCCGATATGTGAATCGCTGATCTGCAGGAAAAGCGGTACGCCCATGGAGGTCGCGGACGATTTCGCATCGGCCGCGAGGGCCAGTTCCACCGGCGTGAGAATGCCGCCGGCAAGAACGAACACCGTGCCTACGCCGCCGTAAGCGAGACATTTCAGCGCGCCGCGGCGTGACGGCTTGAATGCGGGATCGGATGAATGATGTGACGACATGTTGACCTCACGATAAGGATTCGCAGGCAAACCGCGGGATCATCCGGCGGGCCACACGATTCGGTTCATGAGGAAGACTGCCGTGCCGCCGGTTTTATTCCAGGGAAAAGAAAGATGCCGCGGGGTTGGTGAGTCCGCCCGCTGATGCGTAGATGTCTGGTGCCGGAACAAATGGAAGTAGCCGTGCCGCTGCGGCGGCCATGCTCAACCGCTTATCTATGCGGATGCAGATGCCAAAGCACGGTTGAAGAGACTGTGCATCGCCGGACGCAGCAGACGTGCCACTGCCCGCATCGCATGAGAATGCGATACGGGCAGTGGATGGTGCCCATTACGGCGGCTCGGTACGGTTCGAGGCCGTTTATCCCGCTTACTAGGCTTACCTGGTTTATTGCGCTTGCTGCGCTTGCGGTTTCAGCTTGAACTTGCCTTGATACCGGATCGTCGGACGCAGCGACTGTGTCGTCGGCGCGGTCATCAGCAACTGACGCGCGAGCGGTGCGGCCGTCGGGCTAAGCGAGCCGATACTGGTGGCACGCGACGGATCCGCCAGACCGTTCTTCACCAGCAGCTTGGCCTCAAGCTGCAGACTGGTCAGCAAAACCGGATCCTTCAGCGCATTACCCTGCGCCAGCAACTGACTCCACGCGTTGTTGCTGTAGTTGGTCACATAATAGTCAAGACCGCTCGGATCCGCGAGCACCGCGGAACAGCCGTTCAGGCGCACCTGCGTTTGCGTGTCCTTCATTGCAATCGTCTTACGCGACGTCAGTCCGTCACCGTAGGCGAGCGTCAACGGAATGGTCCATTGCGTGCCGGGATACGAGTTCTGGTTCGGGAAGGGCGACTGCTTCAGCGTGACCACGGTCTGGTTGGTCGTCAGATCGCATTGGGTGTCGAGCGAAAGCAAAGGCACGCCGGTTTGCCGCACGAAACTGTCGCCGATCGCGACCATCGGCTCTCCGCTCGCCTTCGCCAGTTCGTCCCACAAGCGCTTCGGCGTGCCATTGCCGAGCGCGTAGTCGGCCAGATACGACTGCAGCCCTTTGCGCAGCACGTCTTCGCCGAGATAGTTCTCCAGCATCTTCAGCACATGGCCGCCTTTGTCGTAGGTAAAGGCGCTTGCGCTCAGCACGAAGTCGTTCGAGGCCCAGCCGTTGAAGTTCGGCTGCACCGGAAACGATGTGGATTTCAGATCGGCGTTGATGACCGCGTACTTGTTCTTCACGTCGTCGACCCAGCTGAAGCGGTCCGGGAAGAAACGCACCTTGGTCTTGTTCTCGAAGAACGTCGCGAACGATTCGTTCAGCCACACGTCGTCCCACCAGTCGAGCGTGACGAGATCGCCGAACCATTGATGCGCGGCTTCATGCGTCAGAACCGTCACACCATAGTCGGACATCGCGGTGCCTGGCGCCGGCAGAATGTCGTCGGCGAATTCGAGAATCGCCCCCCAGTTCTCCATTCCGCCGAAGTTCAGGTCTTTCTGCTCCTTGAACGCGTCGTTGGCGGCGATCGTGTCGAACTTGGTGAGCGGCAGCGGAATACCGGTGTAGCGATAGTAATAATCGAGCGCCTGCTTGGTCTGCTGCATGGCCGGCTTCGCCCAGTCACGCATGCCAGGCGGCGTGAAGATGCGCAGATGCAGACCTTTGCGATCCGGCAGCGGACTCGAGAAGTCGTCTTCGAGAATGTCGAACTGGCCGCCGCCGAAGAAAAGCAGATACGAAGGCATTGGCGGCGTCTTCTCGAACGACACCAGCTTGTAGCCACTATCCACGTTCACCGCCGGCTTTTCCGCCGCGTTCGAGACAACGTTCCAGTTTTGCGGGACTTCCGCGCTCACCTCATAGGTAGGCCGGAACGCCGGTTCGTCCCAGCCGGGGAACCATTGACGCGCGAGGTTCGATTCACCTTGCGTGAGAATCGCGCCGCTCGTCGTGCCGCCGGTCGACTTCAGGTCGACGCGGAACACGCCTTCCGCCGCGGAGCAACCCGGATAGGGATCGTTGCCGCAACTGCCGCCGGTTTTGGCGACCGGGTCGTCGTAGGTTTTGAAGTTGATGATGCCGCTCCACTCCATATGCAGCGAGTAGTTGCCTGCGGCGATCTGCCCGCTCACGGGCCGAAGCTGGTAGAAATCGCCGTCATCCTGCGGCGTGGCGATCAACGGGATGTTGCCTGGCTGCAGCGTGATCGTGCCGTTCGTGAACTTGATGCGGTGCCCGGCAATCGTAATCGCGTTGACGGCCTTCAGCACCTTGATCTGGACGTCCGCGCGGCCGTCGAATGAAGAGAGCGCCGGGTTGGGCCGGAACCACAGCTTATAGTTGATCGGCGTGACCGTATCGGGCAATTCGACAGGCGACACGCTCTTGTTGATCGATGTGTCCGCAACAATCGGCGCAGCGGGTGGCGCCAGCGCCACATCGGAGGCGGCAGAAGGTGTCTGGGCGGACTTGCTCGAAAGCGCCGGCGAGCCATCCGAACCGCCGCAGCCCGCCAGAACCATTATTCCGGCTAACGCCAGGCATTGTATCTGCAATCGGAAATTTATACGCATTGTTAATCCTCGACTGACAAAATCGGCATAAAGAAAGTGCGATGAGTGCTTAAGCTGCATTTCTCGGTTTTTTCAGCAAAAAAGGTCTCCCGCACTAGCACCGGATTGCTAGCGAGAATATATGGACGTGTTACTGCCTCAGCACTTGTGGCTGATTTTATAATTGCACCGTTTAATTATTACAATACTTTCAAACAGGCCTTATCGAAGACCGTCATCTTTTGTTTCCACGCTGTTGACTGACTGATGGGCAAAGCAGCGGCTTACCTGCGTCTCCATGCAGGTGAACGGGAATCAGATCAATTTTTAGCGACAGTGCGTAGCCTAGATTGGCAAACGTTCTCATGTCAACTTCCTTTCACACTATTTCTTTTAAGCACGAATTGTGTATGCAAATCGAATGGCTCAAGTAAGCGACAGTGTTAATACGCTAAAACCGGCAGGTCTGCGCGTTTCTACGAGAAACTTTGTTTTATTGCAGTGCGGAGTGTGTTACGGCATACGACGATAGTGAACGCACTTCTAAAATTAACCAGCCGGTGAGTTCAAGAAATAAAATGAACATGCAATGAGTCGGCCTTTCACTGCAATGACGCGCTATGTGCCGCTATCGAATGAAATGACCGCAAATCGATATTGCACTGATCCGCGTATAGAACGGCAACGTCCTCAACCTGCTCGTCGCGCCATGCCTGAAATCTGCACATTATTCGGGCCGCGCCTGCTGCGCCGGTAAGGCGTACAGTATGAGCGGGAGGCCGACATGTCATTGATTGATTCCCCACTATCCAATCTGCAGGCCGACCTGCCGCGCGCCCCGCTCACCGCTTTCGTGTTTTCCGCCGGCGGCAGCCTGGGCGCGATCGAAGTCGGCATGCTGCGGGAACTGGTCAAGCGGGGCGAGCGCCCTGATTTCGTCGTCGGCGCATCCGCAGGAGCGATCAATGCCGCCTATTTCGCGGGCAATCCGACTCGTGACGGGGTGACTCTGCTCGAGGCATTGTGGTGCCGGGTACGCAGGCAGGACATCATGCCGCTCTCGATGTTCGGGCTGTTCGACATGGTGCTGGGGCGCCGCGCGCATCTCGTGGAGGCAACGGCGCTGCGTAGTCTGCTCGAAAAGAATCTTTCATATACGCGCGTGGAGCAGGCGGCGTTGCCGTTGCACATTGTCGCTACCGATCTGCTTCTGGGTAACGAGGTCGTCCTATCGTCCGGTCCGATGGTCGATGCCGTGCTGGCTAGTGCAGCGATTCCCGGGGTGTTTCCGTCGGTACGGATCGACGGCCGGGAACTGGTCGATGGCGGCGTCGCCAATACCACGCCGATATCGGTAGCAGTCGCGCTTGGCGCGACCCGGATTATCGTTCTGCCCGCGGTTTTCGCCTGCCCGCTCGACGCGCCGCCTGCCAGCGCGATCGCTCGAGCCATGCACGCGCTTACGCTCGTGATTGCACGCCAGCTCGTTCGCGATCTGGCGTTCTACGCCCCCCGCGTCGAGCTCTTCGTGGCGCCCCAGGTGTGTCCGCTCAACATTTCACCTTACGACTACACGCAATGCGCTCGCCTGATCGCCCTTGCCGCAGAGACAACGCGTGCGTGGCTCGATGACGGTGGTCTCGAACACGCTTTTGCCGCTGGCGAATTGCACGAGTACGCGCATACGGCACAATGAATACCGCCGCCCCACTTCTTTACGGATCCCTGTCATAACTTCGGATCGGTATCGACTAATCACAACGCTAACATTTTTGAACTGGAAATCAGGGTGGATGACATCGATTTCGGATGTACGTCATGCGGCAAATGCTGCCACGACTTACGCCTCGCGCTGACGATTGCCGAAGCAATCGCGTGGCTGGAGCGCGGCGGCCAAATGGAACTCATCTGCGAGGCCATACCGTGGCCGGTCGAGCCCGAGCCCGGCAATGCGCAAGCCGAGTACAAACGGGCACGTTCTTCACCGGCAATGAGCGGCAGCCTGCCGGTCCGCATCTCGATCGTCCTTGCTGCGGCATTCGGCGGTGCATGTCCCAATCTCCACGCCGACATGCGTTGCGGTATCTATGAACAACGGCCGCTGGTGTGCCGGATCTATCCCGCCGAAATCAATCCCTTCGTCGAGTTAGTGCCTGAAAACAAGGGATGTCCGTCGGATGCGTGGCAGGGCGAGCCCCTGCAAAGGCAGGGCATGATTGTCGATGCGACGACCGTCGAACTGATCGGGCAGTCGCGTCGCGCGAATCAACTCGAGGCGCCGCTGCGCATGCAGGTATGCCTCGACTTGGGACTGAACGATGCCGCACTCGCGAACGAAGGCTTTGTCATGGTTTCGCCGGATAGCGACGCGCTGTTGACTGCGCTGCGCCGGCTTCACGTGACGATGCCGGAAGCGCAGACCGCAGCCGCGCAGTGGACGTTTGTGTCGAATCGGACGGGAACCCTGGAAACGCTTCTGTCAGTGGGCGCCACCGGCCACCTCGCTGAGCCCACCATGGCCGGCAATGCGCGGTATCACGGTTTTTTCCCACCCTCATAAACGCGGCCCGTTCATTCAGATCGCCAGGGCGACGGCCTAGCTCTTTACGCTGCGCAAGGTGCAAGCGGACAGCGTCGCGCGACGCCCCGCATGCACCATGCGGGCGATCCGTTTCAATGCATGGCGCACGCGGCCGCGCAGATGCGCCGCGCACATCCGGCGCCAGAAACGGTCCGGCGCAAATTCTGCAAAACGCGCCTCTCTTTCCAGCAAGGCCTTCCCGCCTGGTAAATGAACGAATGAACAGCAGCGAAACCAGCGCACGTCGCGATAATTATTGCCGGGCCAATGACGGCCGACGGCCTGATAAGCACCGACTTCAATCAGGCCCTGCCCTTCGTCGACCAGCACATTGAGTGCCGCGGAAATGAACGCTTCGTCACCGTGATGCCTCAGACGCTCGATTTCGGTGACGTAGCGCGCGTAACTGGCGCGCGCGCGAGGCACCAGTCGGCGTAATGCAGCGGGCGTGGCCAGAAGAAACTCGCCGCCGTACCAGCGCGGATTTCTGAGCCGCCTGTCCGCCACGATCTCGAGATCCGCAACGACACGTTCGCTGCCGTACGGCGGAAATACCTGATCGGAAATATCGAATGCGCCGAGCCCGGCTTCCGCGCAACGCTCGATCAGATTGCGTTCGAGCGGAAGCAGCGCGACCATGTCCGCGTCGAGCAGCAACAGCATGGTGTCGGCGGGCAGCGAGCCGGCCATCTGGTCCATCAGATCCAGCTTGAAATGCGCGGCGTAGAACGGTGTGCTCTTCGGCAACTCGATGGTCGCCTTCAACGTCATCAACGCAGGCCGATGTTCCTTCTGCATGCTTTCGAGCCGTTGCGCGACCACCGCCGGCGCGTTGGTCACGATGGTCAGTGTCGGCATGCCGACCTGCCGCAAGCTGTTGTTCAGACAGATCGCCTGACTCACATACGACAACGGATCGCGATTCGTCGAGTTGGGACCCGGACTCGCATCGACATCCACATACACCAGCGTGCAGGGAAAAAGATTCACGTTGTTCCTCACCAGGCGTGAGAGAGAGTTCGCTTTTTCCAGCGCTGCCGTTATCGTTCGCGGATCGATCCGCCCGTCCTTTCATGGGTAAGCCGGAAGTCCGCGCGAGGCGCGCAGCCATCGTGCCGCGGCCCGCGCCTTCATGACGTCACGCTCGAGCCGGGTAAGCTGATCTGCGGCGATGGAGTCGGATGAACCGGGGCGCAGGTATCAGGTATGAGCTATCGTTTCACGTCCCTGCATCGCCTTTCCGCCAAAAGTCAGCAAGACGCAACCCGGGTGCCGTCAATCGGCTTTCGGCCGGTCGAAAATACGTGGCACTCTCCGCGTTTTAACATTTGAGTGAACAAGTTACCTGACTGCCGCCTATGCTTTTGACGTCGCGCGTCAAGCTTCGGCCGCGCTGTTTTCCCCGTAGCGCATGCCGTGCGTGCTGAGCAAACGGTACAGCGTCGCGCGTGAAATACTGAGCTCACGCGCGGCGTCGCCAGGCCGCCCGCGATGGCGCAGCAGCGCGAGTTCGATAGCCTGCCGCTCCGCTGTCTCGCGCGCCTGCGCAAGCGTCAGCGGCGCGGTCGCCACGTAATCCGACAGTTCGAGATCTTCTGCGGTAATCGTGCGCCCCTCCGACATCACAATGGCGCGGCGAACCCGGTTGATCAATTCCCGCACGTTGCCGGGCCAGTCGTATTGATGCATCGCTGCGATTGCGTCGGGAGAAAATCCATACAAGCGCCGGCTCGCATCTTTCCGGTAGCGATCCAGCGTGTACAGCGCGAGCAGTTCAATGTCCTTGCCGCGCACGCGAAGCGGCGGCTCGTCGATTCTCAGCACGCACAGGCGGTGATACAGGTCCGCACGGAAGCGCCCGTCTTCGATCGCGGCCTCCATATCGACGTGAGTGGCGGAAATGATGCGCACGTCGACATCGATCGAACCGTTGCCACCCAGGCGGTCGATGGTGCTTTCCTGCAGGAAACGCAGCAGGCTCGCCTGACTTTCGAACGGCAGATCGCCGATTTCGTCGAGAAACACGGTCCCGCCGTGAGCGGCTTCGACGCGCCCTATTCTGCGTTGATTCGCGCCCGTGAACGCGCCACGCTCGTAGCCGAACAATTCGGACTGCAACAGGTGCGGCGGGATCGCACCACAATTGATGGCGACGAACGGCGCGTTGCGACGCGGCGAATGCGCGTGAATGGCCGCCGCCGTCAGCTCCTTGCCCGTCCCGGATTCGCCGGAGACGAAGACAGGCGCGTCGGTGGCCGCCACTTTGCGGATCGAGCGGAACAACGCGAGCATGGCGTCGCAGGTGCCGATCATCTCGTCTTTCGCCGTCGCCGTATCGACGAACGCCGGCTCGCCGAGCGAGATCATGCCGCAGGCGTGGCCTACCGTATCGATAATGCGGGCGTCCGCGGTGGGCAGCGTCACGTAGTCGAAGCAGTAGTCGCGCACCAGCCTGCGGATGGCTGCGTCGTCGAGTTCAGGCGCCGCGGTCATCGCCACCCAGCCGATGTTCGGCATCGCCAGACACGCTTCCAGCGCGGCAATGTCGTGGGGATCGAACACGCTCGACAGATCGGCCAGGCCGGCCGCCAGCGAGCCGTCATCCACGGCTTGCCGCACCTCGCGAACCGAGCCGATGACGTCGACCGCCCAATCGCGCTCCTCGAAACTCGCCAATAGCGCCGGCGAAGGATCGCGCGTGAAATAGATGACACGCCGCGTAATGGCCTTCATTTTCTGCATTGTTTTTTGTTTTTCCGCCGAGCCTGCTCTGAGACGTAGTCTGGCCAGGCCTCTCGTCGCGGCGTTGTTCCTGTTGCTCCATCGACGCGGATGCCTGTCCTCGCGAATCAGGCGCGTACGGGGAGCGGCGATTTGTAGGGTGCATCGGATTCGGGCGAGTCGACGGCGCTACGGGCGTGGGCTGGCGAGAAACCGGATGCGGCAACGACCGTCGATCATACGCGGCTGCAGGGTCGCCGCGATCGGTCCTGACCTTATTTGAAGATTAAGTGCGGAAACGCGCCGCGTGGCGCATCGGCGTCGCTATCGAACAGGCGCCGCGTGCGTCGGCCCAGAGGTGTTCATGCGCCTGGCGCCTCCTGCCCCCGCACAATGACATCGACGTGCCTAGCGTCTCAACTTCCTGAAAAACTTGCGAATCTCGGCAGCGAGCAGATCGGGCTTTTCCATTGCAGCAAAATGTCCTCCGCTCGGCATATCGGTCCATTGCACGACGTTGAAAGTTCGTTCGAGCCACGTGCGCGGTGGATGATTGATCTCCTTGGGAAAATGGGCGAACCCCACCGGCGGCACGACGCGTTGCCCTTCGGCGAAGCGCATCGGCTGCAGCCGGTTTTCCCAATACATCTGTATCGCCGGGCCGATACTCTGGGTGTGCCAATAGAGCGAGATATTGGTGAGCAATTCGTCTTTCGAAAACACCCGTTCGATGTCATCGTCGCAATCGCTCCACGCGCGAAACTTCTCGCCGATCCATGCGGCCAGCCCCACCGGCGAATCGTTTAGCGAGGCCGCCAGGGTCTGCGGTTTCGTGCTGTGCATATGGGCGTAGCCGCCTTCCAGTGCGGCCCATTCGGCCTTCTCCCGCAGATAGGCTTCTTCTGCGGGCGTAAGCGGTGTCTGCGCGGCGCCGCTTGCAGGCTCGTACGAACTCGGCAAGAAGTTGAGATGAATGCCGTCGACGACCTCGTGATGCCGCGCCGCGAGTGCGATCGAGACACCGGCGCCCAGATCGCCGCCCTGGGCGCCAAAGCGTTCATAACCGAGGCCGCGCATCAGCGAAGCCCACAGGTCCGCCACCTGAAACGCGGAAGTGCCGGGCTCCGCCGGCGCCTGCGAGAACGCGAAGCCGGGCAGCGAGGGAACGACGACGTCGAATGCATCGGCCGGATCGCAGCCGAACGCGGCCGGGTCGCATAGCCGGTCGAGCAGCGCGTGGAACTCGAAAAACGATCCCGGCCAGCCATGCGTGATCACGAGTGGATAAGATGCCGGGCCGACGCCGCGTCGATGCACGAAGTGCACACGCTGACCGTCGACCTCGGCGAGAAATTGCGGTTGCAGATTCAATCTGCGCTCGGCCTCGCGCCAATCGAAACGCTCGGCCCAGTACTGCGCGAGTTCACGCAACCAGGCGGAATCGACACCTTGCTGCCAGGCGGGCGACGGCGTGGCCGGTGCCCAACGGGTGGCGCGAATACGCCGGCGAAGATCGTCGATGTCAGCGTCGGGCACGACAATCCGAAACGGCTCTATCTGCATGTCAGTTCATCCGGCACAGGGTGTGGAGATCGCAGCGGCTTCGGATTCGATAGCGCGGGGAATGGTCACTCAGCGGGAGCGAAGGCACGAAGCATACGGCGCGCGCGAAGCAATCTGCATGGTACACAATGAGCGCATTTTCTACACGAGCGGCCCTTCAGCCTGCTTGCCGCGCACCGCAACCGCAATCGAACTTCCGACAATCAACGCAATCCCGAACAGCGACATGCTGCCGATCGTCTCGCCCCACGCGATATAACCGAATAGCGCCGCCCACACGATGCTGGTGTAGTTATACGGCGCGAGCGCACCGGCGTCGGCCTGTCGAAATGCCATTGTCATCAGCAATTGCCCTGCTGTGGCGAACCCGCCGAGCAGCGCCATCACCGCGAGCGCTTCGATCGAAGGCGTGCGCCACGCGAAAAACAGGGATGCACCGGTGACGATTGTGCCGATCACCGTGAAGTACAGTACGGTGGTGCCCGAATCGTCAGTGGCGCGAATCCGCTTGATCTGAATGATCGACAAGGCGCCGAAAAACGCGCTCGATATCAACAGAACCGGACCGAGCCAGCTCGAATGCGAACCGTCCGGGCGCACCACGAAAAGCACGCCGACAAAGCCGACCGCGGCGGCAAGCGCATCGCGCGGCTTGAGCGTTTCCTTCAGAAGCAGCGGCGCAAGCACGATGACCAGCAAGGTCTCCGAGTAAACGATCGCCACCGCTTCGCTGAGCGGCACATAGGGCAGCCCGGCAAAGAACAGTCCCGAGGCGCCCAGCAACGTCAGCGCGCGCAAGGTTTGTCCACGCACATCCATCTGCCTGAGACGCTCGATGAGCGGCTTGCCGCGCAGGCAAACCGCTATCGCAGGCAACAAACCGAACAGCATCCGGAAGAACGTCACCTCGTTGGCGGGATAGGCGAACGCCACGGATTTCGCCAGCGCATCGACGAGGGCGAAGCAGAACATCGAAACAAGAATCAGCGCGACGCTGGAGAGCGGCACGGCGGCATTCCGGGCGGCGGTGATGGGCGGCATGAGTTGTCCTGGGAACGCGCGAAACAGCGCGTCGCTTAGGTTTCGCCTCCGGTGAAAGGCAGGCGTAATCGGAAAACGGATTATGCCTGCTGCCCTTCGCGCGATCGACTGGAAAAACGCGCTCATCCATTCCGCATGGCCCCGGGAAGTTCGCCGGTCCTCTCGTCTGGCGCCCTGCCTTTCGTCTGCACTATTCCGGGTAAGTACCGATACAGGTCTTGTCAACTAATAATATTATTCATATCGATTTCCGCATTCATGAGGTCAAAGCTCAATCTCTATGGCCTTATGCAAATTTAATAATAATTATGACCATCAATTAAGCGGGGACATCAGGAGATACAGGTGCGCAATTACTTTGTGCTGGCAACGCTCGCCATGCTGGGCGCTTGCGGCGGTAATGACGGTTCGCCGGACGTGGCTGCGTCGGCGAACAAGCAGATCGCGGCAGTCGATGCCTCAGCGGCAGCAGCCGCAGCCTCGGTGGCCTCGGCCGCGGCTTTGGCGGACACGGCCAACGTCGAAGCCGAATTCAGGGCGGCGAAAACCATCCCACTTGGGATGAAAACCACGACACCCCCGCTCGTGATCGCCGACCCCACCCTCAACCTTCCGCCGTACACGCCACCGCCCCCACCTGCTCCGGTTTCCACCACGACGCTCAACTTCGGCGACTTCACGAGCTACCTCGCGCCCGGATCGACGCAAGGATGGCAACCCGGCACCAGCAGTTCGACCATCACGATTCCGCCGCCGGCCACCAACGGCACGGGCGCTGGCGATAAAACCGTTGCCCTCGCAAGCACGTATGCCACGGCTTCCTACGAAGCGGATGTGACGGTGAGCGCGCCGGTGGGCAACGGTGCGGCGAACGCCGGCTTTATCGTCCGCACGACGAGTCCCACTGCGGGTGGCCCCGATAGCCTGACCGGTTACTACATCGGCCTCGACACCGGCTCGCACGTGCTGCAGGTCGGGCGCGAAAACAACAACTGGACGAGCTTTATCGCGTATCCGATGAGCACGATCGTGGGCGGCAGCACGCACCACCTGAAAGTCACGACGAGCGGCACGGCTATCACGGTCGACCTCGACCAGCAGCGCGTGATCAGCGTGAACGACGCCACCAACGCGCTCCCCGCGGCCTTCCAGTCGGGCAGCTTCGGGCTGCGGCGATTCGGCGTCGGCGCGAGCTTCAGCAACATCACGATCCATACGTATCCGACCGTGACGTCACCCAGCTTCGATTTCTCCAAGGTTGTCGGCGCGGTCTACACGCCGTCCAACGCGGTGAACGCGATCGACTTCTGGGAGAACTACGACCCGGGGATCGTCAATCGTGAGCTGACGTACGCGCAAACGTACGGCATGAATACGATTGCCGTGTATCTGCACTACCTCGTGTGGGCGAACGATCGCGTCGCATTCCTGAGCAAGTTCGAAAATCTGCTGAAGATCGCCGCGCGGCACGGCATCAAGGTCTCGCCGATCTTCTACGACGACTGCTGGAACCCGACGCCCGCGTATGGTCCGCAGCCCGCGCCGGTTTGGGGCGTGCATAACAGCCAGTGGGTGCAGTCGCCGGGCACGCCGGTCGAGCAGGCGTATTTCCAGCCGACCGCGGCCAATGCCAGCATCACGTACAAGGCAAGTCTCGCGAGCTACATCACCGACTTCGTCGCGCCGCACCGCAACGACCCACGCATCATTTTCTGGGAGCCCATGAACGAACCGGGTTGCAGCGGCAACGGCGCGTTGCAGCAAACCCGCGCCGTGATGATGAACGACGCGCGCATCGCGATTCTGAATGCGGGCGCGACGCAACCAATCAATTCGCCCCAGGTGCAGGAGGACGAAGGCACGTATTTCTCCGACTTCTATGCGTTCCATCCGTACAACAACCCGTATACGGGTCCGGTGAACGGCAGCAATGTCAGCGCGTTGAATTCCGAAACGCTGCAGCGCGGTTTCCCCGGCACCACGGGTCAAACCATGCCGGGCATTGTGGCGAACTACGGCGGCACGACGGGCTTTATCGTGTGGGAATTGATGATCGGCCGCACCAATACGCGCTTCCACTGGGGGCAGGTGCCAAGCGCACCCGCCACCGTCGAACCGGCAACGCCCTTCCAGGGGACGATCTATCCGGACGGTCACCCGTGGCAAACCTCGGAGACCCAGGCGTTGACGGGTGGATTCGATGTCAAGCTGCCGGTGCTGCAGGTCGGCTACTACAACGATCCGACTTTCAATAGCGCACCGGTCAAGACGTCGGTCGCACCGTTGATCGACTTCGACCTGAACACCGAGCGCGGCACCGATTCGCCTGATGCCTCCGCCGGCGTCAACGCGACCGGTTATGGCGTGCGGTGGACCGGCGCGATAGAGGCTGGCAAAACAGGGCTCTATACGTTCTCGATCAATAGCGACAACATTGCGCGCCTGTGGATCAACGGGGTGCGGGTCATCAACAAGAAGACCTCGACGCTCGCCACCGTGAGCGGCACGACGTGGCTCACCGCGAAGCAGCGCGCCTCGATCAAGGTCGAGTATGTGCATGGTACGGGCCCGGCAAGCATGCACCTGACGTGGTCGAGCCCGGCGGCGCAGAACCCTGGGGCACTGCGGATCGTGCCTTCGGATTCGCTCGTGACGTCGAACTGAACGAGCGATCGTTTAGCCGGTCGGCAGCGCGGCAGCGGCTGCCGACCGATTCGAGGCACAACCCGAAACACTGTATAAAAACACAGTATAATGATCGGTATGGACAGCCCTTCATCTCTCCTCTGGGCTGTTGCTCCCCAAGGTTTGAATCATGGTGTTCCAGCAAGGCCTGTTTGCCCCCGAGCCGGTGTCCCTCGTCCATGACGAGCAAGGCGGCATTCGATATTTACCTGATTCGATCCCCGCGCCTGCCGCGCAACGGTGGTTCGGGCAGGCACTTGAAAATATCGGCTGGATGAGCCAGCAACGCATGATGTATGACCGGGAGGTCGCGGTGCCGCGTCTGCTCGCCACTTTCGCCCGCGAATCTGAAGATCTGCCTGCGCCGCTCGGCGAAGCATTTGAAGCCGTCCGCGCGCTATTCGGCGCGCCGTTCAATCGGGTCGGCCTCAATCTCTATCGCGACGGCCACGACAGCGTCGCGCTCCACGGCGATAAAACGGAAAAGCTGGTGGCCGCCCAGCCGATTGCGATCGTCTCGCTCGGCGCGAGCCGCCGCATGTCGATCCGCCCGAAGGCCGGTTCCGGCAGGATCTTGCACGTGGAACTGGCGCCCGGCAGTTGCGTCGTCATGAGCTACGCCTCGCAATTCACGCATGAGCACGGCATTCCCAAGGCGGCCGGCGTCACCGAGCCGCGTATCAGCCTTGCATTCCGCTGCTACGCCGGTTGAGGCGGCGTCCTAACCGAGTTTCGCGAGCAACGCTTTAGCCGCCGCTTCGGACGAAGCGGGATTCTGCCCCGTGATCAGATTGCCCGCGACCACCACATGCCGCTGTTAATCCAGCCCCTTTGCAGGACGTAGCACGCCGGATGCATGGCAGATCGCGGCAACGGGTTTTCCGGCGTCACCGCATGCGCTTTTCGCGGCTCGGCGGCACGCCGCTAGACAGCGTAAATTTCAGGGTTGTCCACCAACGGCAGGAACTGCCCTGTGCGCCCATCGAGTGCGAGCATCGCGCCGCTTTCGATGTTGAAAATCCAGCCGTGCAGTCGCAACGTTTTATTCACCAGGCCCACGGCTACGGAGGGATGCGTGCGAATATTCGCGAGTTGAGCCAGCACGTTGTCTTTGACGAGAGCGTCGAGACGCTCGGCATCCGAGGCATACGTTCGCGACGCGTTAATCGCTTTCGCCGCGTCGGCATGACGAAGCCACCCCGCCACGGCCGGCATGTGGTCGAGGTTCGTGCACGTACAGATGGCTGTCATCGCGCCGCAGTTGGAGTGACCGCAAATCACGATATCGCGCACGCCCAATGCCGCGACCGCGTATTCGACCGTGGCCGACACGCCGCCCGGTTCCGGGCCGTAAGACGGCACGATGTTGCCCGCGTTGCGGATCACGAATAGTGCGCCGGGTTCCACCTGCGTCAGGAGCTCGGGAACGACACGGCTGTCCGAGCAGGTCACGAACAGCGTTCTCGGATTTTGCGCAATCGATAAGCGTTTGAACAATGCGCTTTGCTGCGGGAAGACCTCGCGTTGAAAGCGGACGAATCCTTCTATGATTTCCTGCACGACGTTCTCCGGATAGTCGAAACCTCGGCCCGCCGAGCTTGCGGCAAAGGGTCCGGGGCGAGTCTGCGATCGGTTGCCGCGACTATACCGTAGCGCGAACGGTACGCCCGCAAACCCCACCGCCGCGAACGGATTTGAAACCGCGTGGCGGTCGCCGAACGCAAGGCCGCCGTTCGCGCTCGCATGGCAGTGGCTGGCGAAAAACGAGGCGAGCAGGTCCGGCGCGCAGATGCCGGACCGTCCTCTCAAGTCAGGAGGCGGACCACCCGGGCCTCAGTTGAAATCCCCGGTCTCGAGTTCCACGGATCGCCCCCCGTTTTTTTCGAGAACCCGCCGTGTGGCATTTTCAATCCGTGCGCGATTGGCTTCGAAAGTCCCCACCAGATTGTGGGCCGATGGACCCGCGTTGCCGAAATGGTCGTTCAGCGCGTCCAGCGACACGCTGCACCAGACGTCAGCCCCATCGACGTTGGCTTCGAAGGCGACGCGCGACGCTGCCACCACTTCACGGCGTCCGGTGAATTCGATCCGCATAATATTCCTCCGTTTGGCAAAAGTGCCCATGAGCGCGCAAAGGCTGTGCCAAGCGGCCGCTTTAAAGTCGTATCAGCGTCGCGTGAACCTGGCCATCGCTGCGCGCGCTCAGCGCACATTCTCCGCAAGGTGCATACTCGATATCGGCCGCCTTCGTGCGGCCGCGCTTTTGCGTCGCGGCATGCCCGCCATCAGTCACGCCGTCAGACGCGTCCAACATCCTAATACTACCCGCCCCATGTCCCGCAGCCTCCAATCGTCGCGCCCTCTGGTCATTGCCGCAGTGATGGCATCAATGGCGATGGTCGCCATCGAAGCCACCATCGTTTCCACCGCCATGCCGCAAATCGTCGCGCAACTCGGCGATCTGCATCTCTATAGCTGGGTCTTTTCGTCGTTCCTGCTGACGCAAACCGCGATGACCGTGGTGTTCGGCAAGCTCGCCGACCTGTATGGGCGCAAGCCCATCATGCTCGCCGGCATCGCGATCTTTCTGCTCGGCTCGGTGCTGGCCGGTTTCGCCTGGTCGATGCCGGCCATGATCGTGTTCCGCCTGATTCAGGGCGTCGGCGCAGGCGCGATCCAGCCGGTTACGCTGACCATCGTCGCCGACCTTTATCCGGCGCGCGAGCGCGGCAAGGTGCAAGGCTATCTTGCCAGCGTGTGGGCCATTTCAGCGGTGGTCGGGCCGATGGTCGGCGGCTTCATCATTCACAACCTGTCGTGGGCGTGGATCTTCTGGATGAACGTGCCGATCGGCCTTGCCTCGGCAGCCGGCTTCATCGCATTCCTGCGCGAATCGGAGCGCCATGCGCGTCCGTCGATCGACTTCGCGGGCGCGGCGCTCTTCATGGCGGCCATCGCGGCGCTGATGATGGCGCTGACTTACGCCGGCGACGACGACATCGCCAAGGCATCGCTCGCAGGTGGCGCGTTCATGCTGTGCCTGCTGTTGTTCGTATTCCAGGAGCGCCGCGCGGCTGAGCCGATGATCTCGTTCGCGCTCTGGAGCCGCCGGCCGATTGCCGCGTGCAATGCCTCAACCGTGCTGTCCGGCATGATCCTGATGGGCGCCACCACCTTCCTGCCGATGTACGTTCAGGGCGTGCTGCACCGCTCGCCGGTGGTCGCAGGTCTCGCGCTCACGATGATGATGGTAGGCTGGCCGGCGGGCGCGACGCTCGCGGCAAAATCATTTCACCGCCTCGGCTTGCGGCGCATTCTGATCGGCGGCAGCGCGTTCATCCCGATCGGCGCGGTGCTGCTGCTGTTCCTGCAGCCTGGCGGCTCGCCGCTCATCGCGGCGTTCGGTTCGCTCATCATGGGCTTCGGCATGGGCACGTCGAGCGTCAGTTGTCTGGTGCTGATCCAGGAGATCGTCAAGATGGACGAACGCGGCAGCGCCACCGCGTCGAATCTCTTTTCACGCAATCTCGGCAGCACGCTGGGCGCAACGCTGTTTGGCGCGGTGCTCAACTTCGGACTCAGTCATTCGAAAGACGTCGCCGTGGTCACCTCGGATCAGCTGAGAGCGCTGTTGCAGAATCAGGTAGCCAGTCTCGCCGATAGCGACATGATCCGCATGGTGTTGCATCAGTCGCTGCACCTCACCTTCATCTCGATCTTTGCGATTGCGATTTTTGTGGTCGTGCTGCTGGGCTTCGTGCCGGCGATCCACATCGGGCCGGCGAAGCAGGTGCCGCTTGAAGCGTTGTCACCGATCGAGGACTGAACTTCGCTACGCGCCGCCCGCAGGCAAGGTGGCGGCGAAAAAATCGATCGCCCGCTGGGCCGTCTGTGCATGGATCGCATCGCGATCGACATCGGGACTATCCTTGCAGATCGTCGCAAGGTGTTCCATACCTGCGGGCAAGCAGGTATCCAGAAAGGTGTAGTGCGACGCGCCCGGCACCATCGTGATGTTTGCCTTCGGCATCAACCCCGCGATGCGGTGAATGTTGGTGTCCACCGGCGCGGTCACGTCAGCCTCGCCCGCAAGCAGCGAGACGGGAATCGCAACGTCGGCGAACGAGGTGCTATCGAAGGCCTCGCCCAGCGCCGGTGCGATCGCAAAGACTGCCTTGATGCGCGGGTCACGATACGAATCACCGGCGCGCGCCCGTGACGCCTTCGTCTCGGATGAAAGCGTGGCGAGCGTCAAGGCAGGCGCTTGAGGGTCCTCATGAATTCTGGCGGCTTCCGGCGGATGACAGATGGCATCGGCCTGCGGCGACGCGCAGAAGCGCTCGAACGCCGGCAAATTGGTGCGTGCGCCCGCCAGTTCAAGAACCGTATATCCACCGAGCGAGAATCCCACCGCGCCGATCCGGTCCCGGTCGACATGCGGACCCATCATCGGATCGGCAAGCACACCGTCGAGCACTTCGCTGGCGTCCGTGGCGCGTTCCCACCAGAGCATGAAGCCGTCGCGGGTCATCGGCTCCATCGCGCTGTTGCCCGGATGATTGGCGCCGGCGACGATGTAGCCTTGCGCGGCCAGCGCGGCAGCCAGCCAGTCGAGACTGTCCGCGGTGCCGCCGGTACCGTGTGACAGCACGAGCAGCGGATATTTTGCGCGCGCGCCCGACAGAGGCGCATCGACGGCAGCGGGATGCCCGTGGAAAAACGGATGACCGTGTGCGCCAATGTCATGCGTGACTTCCGGGCTTGTCAGATCGGCCGGATACCAGATGGTCGTCACAAGCGCCTGTGTCTGGGCCCCACGCCAATAGCGGGCCACAGCGGGATGAAAGACACGCGTCGCCTCGCCCACATGCAAGGCCTGATCCGTCGGCGCGGCACCCGCCGCCGACCACAACGCCGCCGCGCATGCAAAGGCGGCACAGTAACGACGAAACATGTTCAGTCCTTGCGAATGGGGATCATCAGATCCGTGACACAGGCATGCTGCAAACCGGCAACCATCGGGTTCCGGTACACCTCGAGCCCCGGACGGTCGTCGCGCGCATAACCGCTTTGCGGCAGCCAGCCGCCGTAGAGCGCACGGAAGGTCGGTGCGATCAACGCATACGGGCCAACCAGCCGATGGACCGCATACAGGCCGCCCTCCACGCGCACCGTCTCGATTGCCTCGCCCTCTGCCGCCCGCGGCGCGGCATGAGGCGTGGCGACGATGCCGGCGTAGTACTGGAAGCCCCCGCTCAGCGCAGGATCGTGCATGCAGAGGCCGACGCGTTGCCCCTTCGTCGAGCTCCCCTCGCAGCGCAGCATGTCCATCAGCGACCGGTAGGTCTGCCCGATTGTGGCGACAGGCCCTGCGTGGCGAAGGCACATCACATCGATCGGTGCGATCTCGGCGAGTTCGACCGCCGGCAAAACCGACATCCTGCTTTCAGTCGTGGCGGCCTCACACGGCTCGCTTGTGCGCCGCGCTTTCGACGGTGCGGCGAAGCGTTTCTGCCGCGCCTTGAATTCGCTCGGCGTGACCCCGGTGAAACCACGAAACGCGCGCGCAAAAGCCTGCGGACTGTTGTAGCCGGCATCGTGCGCAACCGTGGTGACCAACGCGGCCGCATCGGTCAGCCTTTGCGCGGCCTGGGCGAGCCGCAGGCGTTGCACGGTCTCGACCACACTCTCGCCGGTCAATGCGCGATAGATGCGATGGAAGTGATACGGTGAAAGATGCGCCACCGCGGCAAGGCTTTCGAGCGTGTGTGGCGCACCGGGCTCCACCAGGATCGCCTCGATTACGCGGGCAATCCGTCGACGGTAATCGCGTTCGGTGCTGGGCTTCATCATGGCGCTAGGATAGCCGCGTCGTGGCCGGAAGACGGTGCAGAGCTTGCGAAATTTTCCGCGGCGCAGAGCGCGGGCAGCGCGTCAATCATCGTCCCGGCAGAGCCTCACCATCCACGCATAAACCGCATCCACCGCAGCGGAGCGCGCCGGTTGGGCGGAGCGCATCAACCACAGCGGCGCGAGTGCGAAGCCCGGCACTTGCGGCAAGACCTCGACCCGCCCGCTCGTCAGTGCATCGCCGGCGGTGAGCCTGGACACCATCGCGATGCCCGCCTCCTGCTCGGCCGCCGCCACGAGGATGCGCGGATCGTCGACCGTCATCGCACGCCGCGTGCGCAAACCGCCGCGCCTTAATTCAGGCAACCACGGCGCCCACTCCGGACGCGATTCGAGCACCAGCAACGGCGCCTGGGTCAACACCTCGGGAAAGGGCGCCGAACGCAGACGGCGCGCGGTCACGGGTCCGCAGATAGCGACCGCCTCCTCGTCCAGCAACGGCTCGCAGATCACGTCGGGCGTGCGGATCTCCTTCGTGGAAACGATCAGGTCGACATCGACACGATCGATCTCGTTGACCTCGTCCCCGGTAACGAGCCAGATCTCGATGTCCGGCAGCGCCGCCGAAAACGCCGGCATGCGCGGCATGATCCAGCCCGTCGCAAACTGCGGCGCGCAATAGATGATCACGGAGTCGGGATTGCCATACGGCTCGATGCGATCGCGCCCATCCGCGAGGGTCGTCATCGCCGACGTCACGGTCTGCGCAAACAGCACGCCGGCGGCCGTCAACGCGACCCCGCGCCCGATCCGCCGGAACAGCGGCACGCCGGCCCACTCCTCGAGTTGCTGGATCTGATGGCTGATCGCCGACTGGGTCAGCGCGAGTTCCTGCGCCGCGCGCGTGAAGCTGCCGAGACGCGCGGCGGCGTCGAAAGCGAGCAAGGCCTGCAGAGGGGGAAGTCTACGCATCGGGGCGCCACGGTCAGGAGAGATATTAGAAATATCGATACTTCCAACAAGATTCTTCGCTTTTCGCCGGAATATTGCCTCGCAATCATAGCGTCAATTGCTCGTCATACATCGCATGCCGCTTCGTCAGGCATGAGAAATATTTGTATGACAGCACCCATTGAAACTGACTGGATCGACGTGTATGACCCTGAACCTGAACGCTTTGCGCCCTGCTTCAACCAGCCCTGCCGCGGGCACGGCTGGCACTGATGAGGCCGGCCAACCCCACGCGCCCACTTATGCCGGCGTGCTGTCCTTCATGCGCCGGCCCTACACCCGCGATCTCACCGGCGTCGACGTCGCCGTATCGGGCATTCCGCTCGACCTCGCCACCACCTTCCGCCCCGGCACGCGCTTCGGCCCTGCGGGCATGCGTGCTGCGTCCGTGCAACTGGCCGAGCTGGGCGCGTTTCCGTGGGGCATCGATCCGTTCGATCATCTGAATGTGGTCGACTACGGCGACTGCTGGTTCGACGCCCACAATCCGTCGGGCATTCGTGACGCGATCGTCGCCCACGCCCGCGAGATTCTCGCCACGGGCGCCCGCATGCTGACGCTCGGCGGCGACCACTACATCACCTACCCGCTGCTGGTCGCGCACGCTGAAAAGTACGGCAAGCCGTTGAGCCTGATCCACTTCGACGCGCACTGCGACACGTGGCCGGACGACAACCCCGATTCGCTGAACCACGGCACGATGTTCTACAAGGCGATCCGTGAAGGGCTGATCGATCCCGCACGCTCGGTGCAGATCGGCATTCGCACCTGGAACGACGACTTCATGGGCGTGCGCATTCTCGACGCGCCGTGGGTCCATCGCAACGGCACACAAGCGACCATCGACGCAGTGCTGTCGATTGTCGGCGATGCGCCCACCTACCTCACCTTCGACATCGACTGTCTCGATCCGGCCTTCGCACCCGGCACCGGCACGCCGGTGGCGGGCGGTCTGAGTTCGGCCCAGGCACTGGAAATCGTTCGCGCGCTGGGCGCCGTGAATCTGGTCGGTGCGGACGTGGTGGAAGTGTCGCCGCCCTACGACCACAGCGACGTCACCGCGCTCGCCGCAGCCCACCTTGCCGCCGACATGCTGTGCCTGATGCGCAATCAGAAACTGCAACGCCATCAGCGCATGTAAGCGCCGCCAACCGCCCTGTTGAAACCACTCTGGAAGACCATCATGCCCCACCCCTTCATGAAGTCCAGGCCGGCCGTGTCGATGCTGGCTGCGCTGCTGTTGAGCGCTTTCGGCACACCCTCGCACGCCGACGAAAAGCTGCTGAATCTGTACAACTGGGCCGACTACATCGCGAAAGATACGGTGCCGAACTTCGAGAAAGAGTCGAGCATTCATGTGCGCTACGACGTGTACGACGGCGACGAAACCTTGCAGGCTAAATTGCTGACCGGCTCGACCGGTTACGACGTCGTGGTGCCGACCTCGAACTTTCTCGCCCAGCAGATCCAGGCCGGCATCTACCAGAAGCTCGACAAATCGAAACTGCCGAACCTGGTGAACCTCGACCCCAGTCTGCTGAAGCTGGTCGCCGATGCGGACCCCGGCAATCAATACGCGGTGCCGTGGGCGTGGGGCACCACGGGGCTTGGCTACAACGTCACGCGGGTCAAAAAGATTCTCGGCAACGACGCGCCGCTCGATAACTGGGACATCCTCTTCAAGCCCGAATATCTGAGCAAGCTGAAGACTTGCGGCGTGTCCTTACTCGATGCGCCGACCGACGTGTTCGCGGTGACGTTGCACTATCTCGGCCGCGATCCGAACAGCGTGAATCCGGCCGACTACCAGGCCGCATACGAAGCACTCAAGAAAATCCGCCCGTACGTCACGCAGTTCAATGCGACGAGTTATATCAACGATCTCGCGGGCGACGACATCTGTTTCGCACTGAGCTGGTCGGGGGATGTGTCGATGGCCAGCCATCGCGCGCGCGAAGCCGGCAAAAGTTATGAGGTCAAATACTTCATTCCTCAAGGCGGGGCGCCGGTCTGGTTCGACATGATGGCGATTCCGAAAGATGCGCCGCATCCGGAGGCGGCGCTCGACTGGATCAACTATATCGAGCGCCCCGAGGTTCATGCCGGGATCACCAATGCGGTGTTTTATCCGAATGCGGACACCGCCGCGCGCAAATTCGTGCGGCCGGAAATTCTCAACGATCCGACCGTGTACCCGCCTGAGTCCGTGCTGAAAACGCTGTTTCTGCTCAAGCCGTTGCCGGCCCAGATCAAACGCCTGGAAGGCAGGCTGTGGGCCCAGTTGAAGACAGGCGGATAACGAATCGGCGGCGTGGCGGTCAGCCGCCTTTCGCGTATAACGTCGACTCCGCGAATCCTTCGGCCGCCAGCACCTGCCCCACCAGGATCAGCGCTGTCCGCTCGATATGGGTGGACTGCACTTTGCCGACGATATCGTCGAGCGTGCCGGTGATTTTTTCCTCATCCGGCCAGCTCGCGCGATAGATCACGGCGATCGGGCACGCGCCGCCGTAATGCGGCCGCAATTCATCGACGATGCGCGCGAGATGGCGCACGCCGAGGTGAATCGCCATCGTCGCGCGATGTCTCGCGAGGTCGGCGAGTTGTTCACCCTCCGGCATCGTCGTTTTGCTGGCGAAGCGCGTAAGGATCAGCGTTTGCGAAATATTGGGCAAGGTGAGTTCGCAGCCGAGCGTCGCCGCACAGGCGGCGGTCGCCGTCACGCCGGGGACGATCTCGTAGGAAATGTCGAGTTCGCGCAGTCTGCGGATCTGCTCGCCGATCGCGCCGTACAGGGACGGGTCGCCGGAATGCACGCGCGCCACGTCCTGACCTTTGTCGTGTGCCGCCCTGAGCAAGGCGACGATCTGATCGAGGTCGAGTTCGGCGGTATTCACGACCTGCTCCGCGGCATGCCCTTCCAGAACAGCGGCCGGCACCAGCGACCCGGCGTACAGGATCACCGGGCAGTTGCGCACGAGGCGTTGCCCTTTCACCGTGATCAGTTCCGGGTCGCCTGGACCCGCGCCGATAAAAAACACCGTCATTCAACACTCCATGATTTGTTTGATCGGCCTGTCATGCATGCGCCATTTAACCTGAGACTTGCAATGCGTCCAGCAAGTCGGCCACGTGTGCAAACTCGCGATCGGCTGCGGGCAATTCAGGGCGTCGCAGCATGACGACCGGCAAGCCACGTTCGCGCGCGACGTCGAGTTTCGCTTCAGTGGCGCTGCCGCCGCTGTTTTTGCTGACGACGACATCGAATGCTTCCGCGCTGAACAGCGCTCGCTCGCCTTCGAGCGTGAACGGGCCGCGCATCGCCAGAATTCGCGCACGGGGATGGGTTTCGTGTGCGTCGAGGCAGCGTACCGTCCAGAACTGCTGCGGTGGAATTTCGTCGAGATGCGCAAGCGGTTCGCGGCCGAGCGTGAACAGCGGCCGCCTGAACGAAGCAAGCGCGCCCGTGAGTTCGGCCCAATCGCCGACCATGCGCCAGTCGTCGCCGGCTTGCGGCTGCCAGCTCTCGCGACGCAGCGCCCAACACGGTACGCGCGCCGCACGGCTCGCTTTCGCGGCGTTCGCGCTGATCTGCGCGGCGTACGGATGCGTCGCGTCGATCACAAGGCCGATGCACTCATCTTCGATATAACGCGCCAAACCTGCGCTGCCGCCGAAGCCCCCCACACGCACCTCGCACGACAGATCGTCCGGCACCTTGCCGAGGCCCGCGAGACTGTACACGTGTCCGGGACCGAGCTGTCTTGCGATCCGCAAGGCGTCGCCGGTGCCGCCGAGCAGCAGAATCCTTGTCATTGCGCGACCCCGATCAGATTGCCCTGGCGGTCGATCGCGAACATTTCGACGGCAACCTGCGGCGGCACGATTTCGCGCGCGACGGCAAGCGCATGCTGGCAGACGATGTCGCCGAGCGGCACGTTCTGCGCGTGCGCCAACGCAACGGCCTGCTGGCTCGTATTGGCGGTGAGAATTGCCATCTGCAATGCATCGTCCGCGCCGTGCCCAGCGGCCCAGGCTGCCAGCCGCTCCAGATCGATGCTCGAATTCCGGCTATGCAGATCGAGATGCCCGGCTGCCAGCTTGCTGAGTTTGCCGAAGCCGCCGCACACGCTCAGGCGCTCGACCGGCGCACGCTTCATATGCTTGAGCACCGCGCCGACGAAGTCGCCCATTTCGATCAGCGCGATATCCGGCAGACCGTAATGCGCGCGCATCGCGTCTTCGCTTGCGTTGCCGGTGCAGGCGGCGAGATGCACGTAACCGTTGGCACGTGCGACGTCGATACCCTGATGTATCGATGCGATATAGGCCGAGCACGAGAACGGCCGCACGATGCCGGTGGTGCCGAGAATCGACAGCCCGCCGAGAATGCCGAGACGCGGGTTCATCGTTTTCAGTGCGAGCGCTTCGCCGCCTTCGACGCCGATCGTCACGTCGAAGCCGCCCGCGTATCCGTGTTCCGCTGCGAGCTCGGTCAGATGCTCGGTCATCATCTTGCGCGGGACTGGATTGATCGCCGGTTCGCCGACCGGCAGCGCGAGGCCCGCGCGCGTGACCGTGCCGACGCCCGGCCCCGCACGGAAGATCACACCGGGCTCGGCACGCAGCCGCACGCGAGCGAATACGATCGCGCCGTGCGTGACGTCGGGGTCGTCGCCCGCGTCTTTCACCGTGCCCGCTTCCGCGCCGTCGGCGGTGCGGCGGCAGAACACCAGCGGCATCGGCACATGTTGTCCCTTCGGCAACACGATTTCCGCGACCTCGCTGACGATACCCGCGAGCAACAGACGCGCGGCTGCAAGCGACGTCGCGGTGGCGCAACTGCCGGTCGTGTAGCCGCTACGCAGCGGCGCGGGTTGTTCGGGTGTTTCTTCGCGCATTACGGGTGGGGTGATGAATCGGCTGAACGGGTCGACGTGCCGGATGTCGCGCTCTTGCTCGAGATACCGTTCGTGTCTTGCGCGCTGTTCATGCCGGAGGTGCCATGAGCACTGCTGGCCGGCTTCGTGACCTCCAGCAAGGTAATCGGCAACGCCTGGCGCCACGTATCGAAGCCACCGAGCGGCTGGGCGTCGGCCAGCGCGATGCGGGTCAAGGTGCCGCCGTGTTGCTCACGCCACGCCGCGAGGGCTGCCTCGCCTTGCAAGGTCACGGCATTGGCAACCAGACGTCCGCCATCGCGCAAACGCGCCCAGCAGGCGTCGAGCACGCCCGGCACCGTCACGCCACCGCCGATGAACACGGCATCCGGCACAGGCAAGCCCTCCAGCGCATTAGGCGCGCGGCCGGCCACCAGTTGCAAACCCGGCACGCCTAACGCCTCGCGATTGTGTTCGATGAACCGCTGCCGCTCCGCGTGCCCTTCGATTGCGATTGCGCGGCAAGCCGGATGCGCGCGCATCCATTCGATGCCGATCGAGCCACTGCCCGCGCCCACGTCCCATAGCAATTCGCCCGGCGCCGGCGCGAGGCGTGCCAGCGTGATCGCACGGACGTCGCGTTTGGTCAACTGACCGTCGTGGCGAAAGGCGTCGTCGGGCAAGCCGGAGGTCAGCGGCAAACGCGGGGCGCCCTCCGTTGCACGGCATTCAAGCGCAATCAGATTCAGCGCTGCCACGTCGCCCGCGGACCACTGATCCGCGCGGCCATCTATACACCGCTCAAGATTTCCGCCCAGGTGTTCCAGCACGGTCATCCGTGTTGCGCCGAAGCCGCGCGCGTTCAGCAGGCCGGCCAGCGCTGCGGGCGTGCGGCCATCCGCGCTCAGCACGAAAACGCGCGCGCCGTCGTGCAGATGAACATGCAGCGTCGACAACGGCCGCCCCACCAGCGAAACCGTGGCGACATCCTGCAACGGCCAGCCCAGCCGTGCGGCCGCCAGCGACAACGACGACGGCGCCGGCAGCACCCGCATCTCGCCTGCCGGCAACTGCCGCGCCAGGGTCGAGCCGACGCCGAACAGCATCGGATCGCCACTCGCCAGCACACAGATGGCCCCGTCGGCCCCATCGGCCCCGTTCCGCTCCGCCAGCAAAGGCGCGAGATCGAACGGCCTGGGCCATGGCGCACGACGCGCGGCCAGACGCGCAGGCAACATCGCCAGATGACGTTCGCCGCCATAAACCACCGACGCTTCCAGCAAAGCACGCCGCGCGGGCCTCCCCAAGCCGGCGAAGCCGTCATCGCCTATGCCCACCACGGTCAGCCACGCCGGCATGCATCCATCCTCATTCTGTATCTTCAAATAATGCGCTGTGCCACGCCGGTCAAAGCGTCCAGCCTCGTTGTGCTGTTCGAAAAAAGGCATAATACAGCCGCCGGTGCCCTTCGGGGCCGAAGAGGGAACACAGTGTCACTGTGGCTGCCCCCGCAACTGTATGCAGCGAGTCCGCCTGCGCTCCGCGCCACTGGTTCGACCGGGAAGGCCGCGGCGGACCATGACCTGCCAGCCAGGAGACCTGCCGGCCAGACTGTTCGTGCCAGCCTACATCGGGCGGGGTGTACCGATGCCGCAGCATGGGCCGCTTTGCGGCTCGCTCGGGCCGTCGCGCGACGCTCAACCCGGTGTCCGTCTTGAATCAAGCTTCGCCCTCCACTGTTTCACCCGACGCGGCCCAGGCGCTGCGGCCCTCCGCATGCCCGGGGCTGCTGCGGATTGTCGCCGCGCGCGACGGCGGGATATGCCGGATCAAATTGCCTGGCGGCGAGCTGAGCGCGGCGCAGGCCATGGTGATTGCCGATGCCAGCGAGCGATATGCGGCCGGGGTGGTTGAACTGACCAATCGTGCGAATCTGCAGGTGCGCGGTGTGCAAAGCGGGCATGAAACGGCGTTGATCGCGGCGTTGATCGACGCGGGGCTCGGGCCGCTTGGGGCAACCTGCGCGGTGGATGCGTCGAGCGTGTTGCCCACGACCTCGGCGAACGCTTCAGACGCGTCTCGATCCGGCGCCGCAGACGACGTTCGCAACGTGATGGTGAGCCCGGCTGCCGGGCGCGATGCATGTGCGCTATTCGACACGAGAGCGCTGTGCACCGAACTGCTCACCGCGCTGCAAACGGAAGCGCGGTTTGCGGCGCTATCGCCCAAATTCGCGTTACTGCTCGATGGGGGTGAGCGCCTTGCGAGGCTCGATCATCCGCATGATGTCTGGCTGGCGGCGACACAAGCTGAAGACGGTGTGCGATTCGTGGTCGGATTGGCGGGTTGTCCGCCGGTGATGGCCGACGCGAACCGAGGCGCAAACCGAAGCGCGAATGCCGATACCCTCCAGCATATCGCGCATGTCGCCTCGCATGGCTCGGCCAATCATCCTTGTCCGAACGGCACAGGCGCCCTCGCCGCCGTGCTGCCTTCGCACGTCACGGATCTTGTCCGCGCGCTATTGCACACGTTCCTCGATCTGGCCGCCCCAGATGCCACGCGCATGCGTCACCTGCTTGCCACGCATTCCGTCGACACGCTATTGCAGCACGCTCAAACGTATGTCGATTTCCCGCTGTCACGCGACACGTCGCTCGCCCACTGGCAACGCGACACACTTGCCGATGCCACGCTGCGGCTCGGCGCGCACCCACAGCGAGTCGTGGGCCTGCTGCACGTGGGCGGCCAACCGCCGCTCGGACGCCTCGACACCGCGAGCTTGCGCGGCCTCGCCACGCTCTCGCAGCAGCATGGCAACGGCACGCTGCGCATGACGCCCTGGCAAAGCGTGCTGCTACCCGATGTCGTGGCCAAGGCCGCGCCCACCGTGCTCGCTGAAATGAACGCGCTAGGCCTCGCCTGCGACCCCGCGCAGCCTATGGCACGCCTGATCGCCTGCGCCGGCTCCACAGGCTGCGCGAAAAGCCTCGCCGATACCAAAGCCGACGCGCGGCTTCTAGCGAATCGCCTGCCCGACGGCATCGAGGTCCATCTGAGCGGTTGCCCGCGCTCATGCGCCGCCGCGCATTGCGCGCCGTACACGCTGCTGGCCGCGGCGCCCGGCAGCTACGACCTTTACCGACGCGACGGCCAGCCGGGTTTCGGCTCGTGCGTCGCGCACCAACTCACGATCGAACAGGCCGCCGACATGCTCGACTCACTGGCACACCCGGCCCGGAGCCCCTTAGATGCTTGATTACATTCGCGACGGTCAGGAGATCTATCGCCAATCTTTCGCGACGATACGTGCGGAAGCCGACCTGTCATGCATCCCTGCCGACCTGGAGAAACTCGCGGTGCGCGTGATCCACGCCTGCGGCATGGTCGACGTCATTGACGATCTTCAGTTTTCCGACGGCGCGGGCACCGCAGGCCGCACGGCGCTGGCACAAGGCGCGCCGGTTCTGTGCGACGCCGGCATGGTGGCGCAAGGCATCACGCGCGCGCGACTGCCCGCGAACAACGACGTGATCTGCACGCTCACGCATCAGGACGTGCCCGCGCTCGCGCGCGAACTCGGCAATACGCGCTCGGCAGCGGCGCTCGAATTATGGCGGCCGCATCTGGCAGGCAGCGTCGTCGTGATCGGCAACGCGCCGACCGCCCTCTTTCATCTGCTCGATATGCTCGATGCCGGTGCGCCGAAGCCTGCGCTGATCCTGGGTTTTCCGGTCGGTTTTGTCGGCGCGGCCGAATCAAAAGCGATGCTGGCTGAAGACAGCCGCGGCGTGCCCTACGTCGTGGTTCACGGTCGACGCGGCGGCAGTGCGATGGCCGCGGCCGCTGTGAATGCGCTGACAACGGAGGTCGAGTAAATGACCGTGCAAGGACGTTTATTCGGACTGGGCGTCGGCCCCGGCGACCCGGAACTCATCACCCTGAAAGCGCTGCGTTTGCTGAAAGCGGCACCCGTGGTCGCGTATTTCGTCGCGAAGGGTAAAAAGGGCAACGCCTTCAGCATCATCGAAGCGCATCTGCATGACGCGCAGCAGCATCTGCCGCTCGTTTATCCCGTCACGACCGAAGCGCTCGAGCCGCCGCTTTCGTATGAAGCGATCATCGCCGACTTCTACGACACCGCCGCGGAGGTCGTCGCCGGCCATCTCGACGCGGGCCGCGACGTCGCGGTGATTTGCGAGGGCGATCCGTTTTTTTACGGCTCGTACATGTATCTGCACGACCGCCTCGCGGCGCGTTTCGAGGCCGAAGTCGTGCCCGGCGTCTGCTCGATGCTCGGCGGCGCAGCGGTGCTCGGTTCGCCATTGGTATATCGCAATCAGAGTTTGTCGGTGCTCTCCGGCGTGTTGCCCGAGGACGAACTGCGCCGGCGTCTCGCCGATGCGGACGCCGCGGTCATCATGAAACTCGGTCGCAATTTCGATAAGGTGCGGCGCGTGCTAAGCGAGCTGGGGCTCGCGCATCGCGCGCTTTACGTCGAACGCGCGACGATGGGCAATCAGCGCATCGTGCCGCTCGCCGACGTCGATCCGATGGCGTCGCCGTATTTTTCGCTGCTCGTGGTGCCGGGGGAAAAATGGCAAGGCTGACGCCACCCGCCATTGTGATTCTCGGCGCGGGTGCGTTGGAGACCGCGCGGCGTATCCAGGCGCTGTATGCAGGCTGCCAGGTGCATGCCTTGCAAGGGCGTGTCGAGGCTGATGTCTCGTATACGGAACTCCGGGCGCATCTGTGTGATCTGTATGCGCGCGGCACGCCGATCATCGCGTTGTGCGCCGCCGGAATCGTGATTCGTTGCATCGCGCCACTGTTGTCGAACAAGGGTGTCGAGCCGCCGGTGCTGGCCGTTGCGGAAGATGGCAGCGCCGTCGTGCCGTTGCTCGGCGGCCTGGCTGGCGTCAACGTCATGGCGCGTGAGATTGCGGCTGCGTTGGCTGTGCCGCCGGCCATTACGACGAGTGGCGAACTGCGCTTCGGAACGTGTGTACTCAATCCGCCTGAAGGCTATGCGCTCGCTGATTTAGCGCAGGGTAAGCGTTTTGTTTCAGATCTGCTGGCCGGCGAAAGCACGCGCATCGAGGGCGAAGCGCCGTGGCTCGATGATGCGCAATTGCCGCGCGCCGAATCGGCACGTCTCGCGATTCGGGTGACGCCGCGTGCGTGGGACGGGCGCGATGACGAGTTGGTGATACATCCTCGGAGTGTGGTGGCGGCAGTGATCGTGGCGGGTGGGGATAAAGGTGCTGGTTCCGATTCCGATGCTGGTGCCGATGCTGGCACGCCCGCCTCTACAAACACGGACCTCAATGCAAATCCCAGTTCAGATACGCCGACAGATTCAGGCGCGCGAATCGCCGCGCTTGTGCGCGAGGCATTGGACGCGCACGGGCTCGCGCCACTTTCGCTTGCCGCATTGCTGGCTTCTTCCGAACACATGGCGAATCCTGCGCTCGCCGATGCCGCTGCGAGCCTGAACGTGCCGCTGCGTTTTGCTCAGCCAGGCCTCGAGGACGGCGAACCGCCGGGCAATTTGCTGCATGCCGCGCTACGCGTCCCTTATCAAACCCTGCATGACGACGCGGACGCAGGCATTGCACTCGCGTTGGCAGCCCTGGCCATCGACCCGAACACGATTGGCCGTCCCCGCGGCCGCTTGAGCGTGATCGGCCTCGGTCCCGGCAGTGCCGACCTGATGGTGCCCGCCGCTCGAACCGCGCTGAACGAAGCCACTGATATTCTCGGCTACGAAACCTACGTGAAAATGGCCGGCCCGTTTCGCGCCGACCAACGCATACACGGCACGGACAATCGCGAAGAAATGCAGCGCGCGCGCCATGCGTTCGAACTCGCGAGCACGGGGCGTTCGGTGGTGATGGTGTCGTCGGGAGACCCTGGCGTGTTCGCAATGGCGGCCGCGGTGCTTGAAGCGCTCGAAGAAGGCGGCTCAGCGAACACCGACTGGCGCACGGTCCAACTCGCGATCGTGCCAGGCGTGTCCGCTGCCATGGCAACGGCCGCACAAGCCGGCGCCCCGTTGGGCCATGACTTCTGCATGCTGTCGCTATCCGACAATCTGAAACCGTGGACCATCATCGAGAAGCGCCTCAGGCATGCGGCCGAAGCGGATCTGGTGATGGCGTTCTACAACCCGATCTCTCGCGCCCGGCCGTGGCAACTGGATAAGGCGCTGGATATCGTGCGGGAATACCGCGCCGCAGCGACGAAAGTGGTACTCGGCCGCGATATCGGCAGACCTGGCAGCACGCTGCGCACGATCACGCTCGGTGAGTTGCGTTCGTCGGATGTGGATATGCGCACGATGGTGATCGTGGGGTCGTCGACGACACGCGCGTTTGCTAACGGTGTCGACGGGGGTGAATGGGTTTACACGCCAAGGTGGTATGAGTGAGCCCTTTTCGGGCTTCGCTCGCGTTCGATGCAAAAGTTCTCTCAGCAAACGCGCCCCGCGTTGTTTGCCGAGAAAGCGGACGCAGCGGATTACTTTCGCCCCATCCCCCTCACCACCGCGCCCATTTGCACGCCGTCCGCCCGCGCGAGGTCCTCAAGAATCGTAAAGTGATTACATCCGGCGAGCGGCACGAACTCTACCTGCTCGCCCGCTTGCCGGCACGCCGCCACGTATTCCTCCGAATGCCGAACCAGCTCCGGCAACTCGGCCGTGCCGACGCTGACCGTCATCGGCACACCCTTGCCGATGTGCCGCATCGGGCTATAAGCAGCGATCTCTGCCGGCGTTAGCTGCAGCTTCTCGTTGAGCCACGACATCGCAATCGGCTCCAGGTCCACCAATGCGCTGATCGGCATTGCATGTACGACGGACTCATGGGCGCGATAAAGCGCACTCAACTGCCCGCCCGCGGAATGCCCCGCAAGGCAAACGGGACCGCGCGTGCCGAGCCCTTCACGATCAGCCGCCAGCGCCGCCAGCAGCGCATCGATTTCGCCGACGATCTGCGTCATCGACGCCTCTGGCGCCAACGTGTATTCCGCGAGCACGACATTGAAGCCGCACCCAAGCGGCCCACTGGCGACGAACGCAAAATCCTCTTTGCTGCGCGCCTGCCAGTAGCCGCCGTGTATGAACACGAAAATCGGCGCGTCAAGCGTCCCGCACGGAAACCAGTCGAAACGTTGCCGGGGCTGCGGACCATAAGCTACGTCCCGCCGGCACGGCGCAGCGGCATACAGCGCCGCGCTGCGCGCCTGAAAGCCGAGCATGCGCTCGGCGACATCGGCCACTGCCGCCACGTTGTCGTAAGCCGCACGCAGTGCCGCTTGATCCATGCCGCGAAAGAGTTGAGTCATGACGTTCCCGAGTCATTCAACGAAATCAAAGCGTCGCCAGACGCCTATGCCGCCACCTTCAAATCCTCGATTGCCCGCTGCCTGACACCCAGATCGTCCCAGAGCTCAGGATGGCACGTGAACACCAGAATCTGGTGCCGCGTAGCCGCGTCGATCAACGCGCGCTTGATCGCATCGCGCCGCGTCGCGTCGGTATGCACGGCTGCATCGTCGAGCATTAGCAAGGTGGGACGGCCCGACGCTTTCAACAGATCCGCATACGCCAGCCGCGTCAGAATGCCGAGCTGCTCCCGCGTGCCGAAGCTCAACGCATCGAGCGTATCCGCGCGACCATAACGGTCCAAGGTCGCCGGACTCAGATCGTCGCCGAGCGCAATCGTCGACTGCGGGAAAATTCGCTTCAGATAGTGCCCGAGCCGTTCGGTCAACGGCGCACGCAATTGCGCCACCGCCGCGTCGCGCTCGTCGACGAGCACTTCGTCCAGCAGACTCAAGGCGCTCGCCCGCAAGCTGAGCTCGTCCTTGCGGCGCGTGGCCTGTTCCACCGACGCCTTAACCGTCGCAAGACGATCCCCCAGCCCCGACGCGCCCACCGTCTCAAGCTGACTGCGCAACTCGGCGATCCGCAGTTGCCGCGTGTGCTGCTCATTACGCGCGAGTTCCGCCGACGCACGATAGCGCTTCGCCTCGGCCGCTGGATCGTCGAGACGCGCCGCCTCCAGTTCGCGTGATCTTCCTTCGAGCTGTTTCTTCAATGCCTCGACCTGCACGCGCTGCTCGACAATTTTCGTCTGCCACTGCGCGCGGTTGCGGCAGAACGCTTCGTCGCCGAGTTGCGCTTCCTTACGCTGGAGTTGGGCGGCGAGCGATTCCATCGTGGCCGTAGCGGTCGAGCGCTTTTCCGCCGCTTGCGCCAATACCTTCCTGGCTGCGTCCAGCGCATCACGTGCGATGTCGGCGTTGCGGCGAGCCTCGTCGAGCGGCTGCGCGGCGGAGACATCGGGCAAGGCTGCAAGCCGTCCATTCGCCGATTGCAACCGTGCATCCGCGGACGCCAACGCGGCCCGCAGCGCGTCGATACCCTGCGGCGCATGCACGTCGAGAATCTTCGCCTGGCTTTTCTGCTGTTCGACCAGCGTCTTCCACTGCTCGTGCCTCGCCTCGGCCTCCCCGAGCGATGCTACGCCCAGCGCCTGCAACAGCTGCGCATGCTTCGCTTCCAGCGATGCCAGCTCAGACAACCGCGCCGGCAGATCGGAAACGCCTGGGATCACGCGCAACTCGCCGAGTTCGCCCAGACCGATCAGCTTCTCCTCGTCGAGCCGCAGCACGCCCTCGCCGCTCACCTTCACGTCGCCGACGGTGATCGCACCATTCAACCGGTACTCGATGCGCGTCATCGCCGCTTCGGTCCGCGCACGCAGCACGGTCAATTCAGCGTCGAGCGATTGAAGCTGCTTCAATTGCGCCCCGTCGATTTCAACCGCCGCTGCCGCGCGCGTCGCTTCCAGCACGGCCTCGTTCGCCTTGCCGGCGGCTGCAATCGCCGCGTCGAGCCGCTCGCTCTCGGTGCGATGCAGTGCAATCTGGCTGCGCAGATCGCCCGCGGTGACAGCCGCGTTCGCCAGCTCTTGCGCGCGGCTGGCATCGGCGTAAACCTGCTCGAATTGCGCCACACTCGCCTGAACCTGCGCATGTTCGTTCTGTACCGCCGACACGTTGGCGCGCGCGGCGTCGAGTTGTTGCCGCTCACGCGCGACGGCCGCTTCCAGTTCCGTTGCGGCCTGTTCCTGCTGCACCGACAGCGCCAGTTCCGCATCGCTCAATTTCAGCGATTGGGCCAGTCCCTGAAGGCTGCGCTCGAGTTCCGCCGCTGCATCGGCGCGCTGTTGCGCCTGCACGGCCTTCTGCTCGTGAAGCTCCCAGGGGCGCTTGCGTTGCGCGTCCTCGAAGGCTTCCTGCTGCGTGGCAAGCCGCCCGATGTTTTCGTCGAACTGCTGACGCTGCTGCTCCAGGTCGTCGCGCTCCACCATCAGCGCCGCCAACGCCTGCTCCGCCTCAGCCAACGGCCCGGTGGACTTCTGCGTGCGCGCCGTGAGCAATTGCCGAAGCTCACTCTGCACCGCCGCGATCAGTGCATCTTCACCCGCCGATTCATTGCCGCCCGACAGTTGCGACAACGCATCACGCAGATACTGCGCCGCGTGGCCCGTGGAATCGCGCATTTCCTGTGTGCCGCCTTGTTGCACCCACAACAACCCGGGGACGCCGGCGTTTTCCGCTTTCAGCGGCCCACGCGCGGCGCGCGAAAAGCCGAGCAACGCGGCCAACTTGTCTTCCGCTTCATCTTCGCCGAACACCGTCTGGCCGATCTTCAACTCGCAGCGCTGCCGGGTGACGAACTGCTTGGAGAGTCTGCACGCTGTGCCGTCCATATCGAACGTCACTTCAACCGACGGCTGTCCACTCGCCTTGCCCCACGGCAGCAGGTCTTTCAGATGCGAAGCTTTGTAACGCTCGAGGAACACCGCTCGCACGGCTTCGGCAATCGTGCTTTTGCCGGCCTCGTTCGGGCCGGTAAACAGATTGAGTCCGGGTTGCAGATCGTCGATAACGAGCCGCCCGGTGAACTGCTTGAACTCCTGAATCGCGATACTTTCCAGCTTCATGCGGACCTCGCTTCGCGCGGCAGTTCACGTTGAAAGCGCGCCAGAAGCAGCAATGCCTCCGCGGCGCGCTTGACCTGCTGCGGGTCGGATTGCGGGTCCTCCTGCATGCCTCGCAGACGCGCCACCACCTTCGCGAGGTAGCCGCTTTGCGCGCCGAGTTCGGCGAGGTCGTCGGCGGTGGGCAGCACTTGCAGGCCACTCAGGTCGACGCGCAACGCGCGCACCCGCGCGCGAGTCTCTTCCACTGCGACGTGAATCGCTTCGGCCTCGGCCAGCGCCGTCGTGCCGCTTACCGTGATCCGCAGCACGTCGTGATTGCCCAATGCGCCAAGGCGCGTCTTGAGCGAATCGACGTCGGTCGGTACCGCAATCGTCTCGTCCCAGCGATGCCATTGATATTGACCGACCCGCACCGCCTCGACGGCGGCCACGGCGCCGGGTTCGGTCAGCGTGACGTCGAGCATGAAGCCCGGGTCGTTGGCGCGAAAACGATCCTGCTCGTGCGTGCCGGCATACCAGGTGCGTTCGTCGACGCGCAAATGGCCGTGCCAGTCCCCCAGCGCGAGATAGTCCAGCCGCGCGCTTGCGGCACGCGTCGGGGCGATCGGGTTCGACGAATCTATGCCCTCCTGCAGAATCCCGCTTACGCTGCCGTGCGCGAGCCCGATCCGGTGATAGCCTGGCGGCGTTTCCGTCGTGTCGAAGAAGCCAGTCGTGTCGTCGTAGGTGATGCGTTGCGTGAGCGGCGCGCAGAGCAATGCGCAGGCGCAGGCGTCGAGCGTCACCACGCCGGGTTCGAGCACGACCCGCACATTCGGCGCAATGCAGTTCAGGCGCTGCGCACGGGTCCAGACGCTCTCGACCAGCGCGGCATCGTGATTGCCGGGCAGCATGACCCACGGGCCGGAAAACGCCTGCAGCGCGCCGAACAACCGGCGGATCACGGTGTCCGACACGGTCTGCAGGTCGAATACGTCGCCGGCCACGAGCACGGCGTCGACCTTGCGCGCCGCCGCTTCCTCGGCGATCCGGCGGACGGTGTCGAAACGCGCCTGGGCGAGATGCGCGGCTTCGTCCGGCTCGAACTGGCCGAATTGCGTGCCGATCTGCCAGTCCGCGGTGTGCAGAAACCTGATCACTGTGCCTCCATTCCGTTCAATTGCATCGTCGCTCGATGTTCATTCGGCGCTCATGTTACCGCGCCTGCGGGTCAAAGAATGTCCCAAGCCGGCGCCACACGGCCGGAATAGCGGCGCTACACTCGCGTTTCCGGGCGAACACCCCAACTGCCCCCCCTATTTCACTCGAATCGAACCTCGCTGCCCTGCTGCCGATGAACAAAGAGACCGAACTGAAGAAGGCCAAGCGCACCCCGTTGCTGCTGCTGGCGGCCGCCGCCTGCGTTTTCCTCGTGACCGCTTTCATGCCGCGCGGTTTCTGGGTGGACGGCGTCAAGGCAGTGGCCGAAGCGGCCATGGTCGGCGCGCTCGCCGACTGGTTCGCCGTGGTCGCCCTGTTTCGCCGCGTGCCGATCCCGATCGTCTCGGCGCACACGGCGATCATTCCGAAGAACAAGCACAAGATCGCCGACAACCTCGCGGTATTCGTGCAGGACAAGTTTCTGGACGTGCCGTCGCTGGTCGGCCTGATCCAGAAACACGACCCGGCGCAAAGCATCACCGGCTGGCTGACGAAGCCGGCCAACACCGCGCGTCTGGGGGACTACGTGGTCAAACTGACGGGAGGCATTCTCGAACTGACCGACGACGTGCGCATCCAGGTCTTTATCAAGGACGCGCTGCGCGACGTGCTGGCCAAAGTCGATCTGTCGCAATCCATGGGCGCGATTCTCGACACCCTCACCAAGGACGGCCGTCATCAGGAACTGCTCGACGCCGGCATCGAACAGGTCGTGGCGCTGTTGCGCGAACCGCAGGCGCGCGAGTTTATCGCCGAGCGCATCGTCGAGTGGGTGAAGAGCGAATATCCGAAGATGGAGATGATCCTGCCCTCGGCGTGGCTCGGCGAAAAAGGCGCCGAAGCGATCGCCAACGCGGTGAACCGGATGCTCGAGCAGATCAGCGAGAATCCCGCTCATCAGTTGCGTCAGAAATTCGACGACGCGGCGCAGAACCTGATCGTCAAACTCAGGAGCGATCCGGCGTTCCTGCAGAAAGGCGAGGAGCTGAAGCGTTATCTGGTGGAAGGCGAAGCCCTCAGCACCTATGTGAAAGACATGTGGGGCGAATTGCGCGCATGGCTCAAACGCGATCTGCAAAGCAGCGATTCGGCCCTGCACGCCAGAGTGATGGCGATGGGTCAATGGGTAGGCCGCGAACTGGCGCACGATCCCGCGTTGCGTGAGTCGCTGAACGACCACCTGGAAGAGACCGCGCGCGCCATGGCGCCGGATTTCGCCCAGTTCCTCACACGCCACATCAGCGATACAGTGAAGAATTGGGATGCGCGCGAGATGTCGCGGCAAATCGAGCTGAACATTGGCAAGGATTTGCAGTACATCCGCATCAACGGAACGATTGTGGGCGGCTTTATCGGCTTGCTGCTGTATGCAAGTTCGCAACTGTTCGAGCTGTTGCGTTTGCACATGGGCTGAGGAATACGGCCACCGCCTGTCAAAGCGCCTACAATCCGGGCATATGAATTGCTGGGCGCTTTACCTGGCTGCCGCCGGTCCATCCGCGCGAACCCTCAGTAAAGCGACAGCGCCACACCATCGAGAAGTCTGTTCATGAAAATATCGTTACCGCCGCCCGGGCGGCCGAACCGCGTATACCCGCCGGGCACGCCCAGCCTGCATGGGTTGGCCTCGGTCATCACCGGCGTCGTGGTGGTCTGCGCACTGTACTTCGGCCGCGCGGTGTTGATCCCGATCACGCTCTCCGTGCTGCTCAGCTTTCTGCTCGCACCGCTGGTGCAGGCGTTGCGGCGCTTGCACATGGGTCAGTTGCCGTCGATCTTCATCGCGGTGCTGTTCGCCCTCGCCACCTTGCTGGCCGTCGGCGGCCTGATCGGCGCGCAACTCGTGCAACTGGCGGGCGATCTGCCGCAGTATCAGGTGGCGATCGAGCAGAAGATCGAGACGGTGCAGGAGAAAACCGTCGGCCGGGCCGATTCGCTGATGAGCCGCGCCGCCGCCACGCTGCAACGCGTGGCGCCGAGCAAGCCGAGCCCGCCGCGCCTCACGGGGCGGGCGGCGCGCAATGCGCCCGCCGTGCCGACGCCCGTCGAGGTGCACGAGCCGTCGCCCACGCCGATGCAGCTTGCTCAACGCGCGCTGTCGCCGGCCATCGCGCCGATCGAAACGACTTTTATCGTGCTGGTTGTCACGATCTTCATCCTGCTGCAGCGCGAAGATCTGCGCGACCGTTTGATCAGTCTTTTCGGCTCGCGCGATCTGCACCGCACCACCACGGCGATCAACGACGCCGCGGTACGGCTGAGCCGCTATTTCGTCGCGCAACTGGGCGTGAACCTCAGCGCGGGCGGGATCATCGCAATCGGCCTTGCGATCATCGGCGTGCCGGGGGCGCTGCTGTTCGGCGTGATTGCGGCGTTGCTGCGCTTCGTGCCGTACATCGGCATCTGGATCGCCGCGATCCTCGCCGTGTTTCTCGCCGCCGCCATCCAGCCGCAATGGACCATGGCGGTCTATACGCTGATCCTGTTCATCGTCGTCGATGTGGTGGCCGGGCAGATTGCCGAGCCGCTGCTGTATGGCCACCGCTCGGGGTTGTCGCCGCTGGCGGTGGTCGTGGCGGCGATTTTCTGGAGCTGGCTGTGGGGGCCGATCGGCCTCGTGCTGTCCACGCCGCTCACGCTGTGCGTCGTCACGCTCGGCCGTTATGCCGACCGTCTGAACTTCCTCACCGTGTTGCTAGGCGATCAGCCCGCGCTCACACCCGCGCAGAACTTCTATCAGCGGCTGCTGGCGGACGATCCGCATGAAGCCATCGTGCAGGCCGAGCGCCTGCTGCGCGAGATGTCGCTGATCGATTACTACGACAAGGTCGCGCTGGAGGGCCTCAAGCTCGCGCGCAACGACGCGATGCGCGGCGTGCTGATGCCTGAGCAACTGGCGCGAATCAATAATGTGCTGGTCGATATCGTCGAAAACCTGGAAGTCGCCGACGGACTGCCGGATCGCCTGTCGCGCACCGAATCGGCCGACGCCGCTGAGGCGCTATTGGCTTCGGCTTCAGCTGATCTTTCGGAGCGCCACGAAGGGCAGCTTTCGGCGCATCCGCAGCTGCGCCATGAAAACGAAAAGACCTCGGTGCTGTGCGTGCCCGGACGCGGCGCATTCGACGAAGTCACCGTCGCGATTGCCGTGCAATTGCTTGGGCGCCAAGGGCTCGCGCCGTTGATGGCTACGCACTCGGGTTATCGCAGCGCACATGCCGACGAACCGAGCTTCAAGGACGCACCGGTCATCTGCATCATCTCGCTCGACGCGCCGGAGTCGCCGCCGTATCTGCGCAACATGCTGCGGCGTACGCGGGAATGGCGGCCGAGGGCGACGCTGGTCGTGGGCGTGGGCGGCGCAGCGGAAGGCGGCCCGGAAATGGGCGCGACCGGGGCTTCGCACGCGGCGCCGACGTTCCGCGCGATGATCGAGGAATGTCAGGCGGCAGCGAGCCTGCTGCACACGCGGCAGCCGTCGCATGCTGCCGGGGCGGATTAGGCAGGTTTGCGCGGTCTGCATGCGCGGATCAGAAAAGCCGTGGGGTGCAGTTCCGTGCGTAAGCGCCCTGCGGCCTTTCTATTTGCGAATCTGCGACGCGGCGACCTGCAAGGTCCGCCAAGCGAGTTCCGAGCGCCTAATACCCGGCCCAGCGCGCGTAAAACCTGACTCAGACCGCCGGAATGCCCTTGTCTTGTACCCAAAATGAGGACAGGCACGCGCCACCCCTCCTTCATACTCCACCTATCGATTCGCACCGCCTTTAGAGCGCACTCAAGCCACGGCGGGCAATCCATCGGCAACGGAGATTCAGGAGACACGCATGAGCCGCAGTTTCAAACCCTATCCATTCACGCCGCGTCACTATGCGGGCGCGGTGCCGCCGCTAGTCGACGGGCGTGACCCTGTGCGGCGCGCCGTAGCGATTGTCGGCGGCGGTCCGGTAGGCATGACTTTGGCGCTCGCGCTGGCTCGCCAGGGCGTACGCTCCGTGCTGATCGAGGCCGACGACGGCGTCTGCACCGGCAGCCGCGCGATCTGCATCTCGCGCCGCAGCCTGGAGATTTTCAAACGCCTGGGCGCCGTGCACGGTTTCCTGCAAAAGGGCCTGCCATGGACAGGCGGCCGCAGCTTCTATCGCGATGCCGAAGTATTCCGCTTCACCATGCATCAGGACGACGAGCAGTCGCTGCCGCCGATGATCAACATCGCGCAGTATCAGATCGAGCAGTTGCTGCTCGACGAAGTGGAACAGCACGCCGATCTGATCGACATCCGCTGGCAAACCCGCGTGACCGGTATCGAACAACTTACCGGCAACGACAACAGCACCGCCGGCGCAACGCTCGATCTCAGCACCGGCGACACCGCATGGAAAATGCACGCGGATTGGGTCGTCGCGTGCGATGGCGGCCGCAGCACGATTCGCGAGGCACTCGGCCTCAAGCTCACCGGCACCACGTACGAAGGCCGTTACGTGATCGTCGATATCGAACTGAAGAGCGGGCGCGCCACGGAACGCCTAGCCTATTTCGATCCGCCCTCCAATCCCGGCTCGACGGTGCTGGTGCACAAGCAGCCGGACAACGTCTGGCGCATCGACTACCAGCTTCGTGACGATGAAGACCCCGAGGCCGCGGTCAAGCCTGAAAACGTGATGCCACGCGTGCAGAGCGTGCTCGATTCGATGGGCGAAACCGGCGAATGGTCGCCGATCTGGATCACCGTCTACAAGGCCAACGCGTTGACGCTCGAACGCTACCGCCATGGCTCGGTGCTGTTCGCGGGCGACGCCGCGCATCTCGTGCCTATTTTCGGCGTGCGCGGCGCGAATTCCGGCATCGACGACGCCGACAATCTCGGCTGGAAACTTGCTTGCGTGGTCAACGGCATGGCGTCGGACCGTCTGCTCGACAGCTACAGCGACGAGCGCGTGTACGCGGCGCGTGAAAATCTGAGCTATGGGATGAAGAGCACGGAATTCATGGCGCCGCCCTCGTTCGCGTTCGACCTGATGCGCAGCGCCGTGCTAGGACTTGCCGAACGTCATCCCGCCGTGCGGCCTCTGATCAATCCGCGACAGACGCATGCGATTGCGTATGCCCAGTCGCCGCTCAATCGGGTCGCCGCCGCTGCATCGGGCGCGTTCGCCAAAGGTCCGGCGCCAGGCACGGTACTGCCGGAGTGCCGCCTTCAACGCATGTGCGACGGCGAAACAGTCGATATCCATCTCACCGATCTGCTTGGGCCATGCTTCACTGCACTGCGCTTCGGCGCAGACACGGCGCAAGACGAAGCGTGGCAGCAATTGCACCATGCACTCGGCGAACACAGCATTCCGTTCAAAGCGGTCACGCTGGTCACGGGCGATGCGCCGCGCGCCGCCAGCCCGCATGTGGTCGATCCGGCGGGACACCTGCACGAAATGCTCGACGCCACGCCGGGCACCGTCTATCTGATCAGGCCGGACGGTCACGTGCTTGCCCGCTGGCGCAACGGCAACGCGACGAACGTACAAAGCGCCGTGACGGCCAGTCTGACGAATTGACGCAAGAGGACTCACACCATGACCGATAGCGAACTCGACCTCGTCTACACGACGCTCTGCAAAACGCTGACCGCCGAAGGCGAAGCGCAAGCGTCTTTATATCTGGCCCGCCTTGCGCTGCTGTGCATGACGGAACTCGGCGATACGCAGCGAGCCTTGTCGTTGATCGAGGCGGCGAAGCTGCCCGCCTCGTCCGCAGTGACTGCGTGATTCGGAAAGCCCAGTACGTACGACAAAAAAACCGCCCCGTTGATCGCACGGGGCGGCCTCCGTTCAGAGCTACGTTTACTGCCGGGGATACAACCCCAACGTGCTCGCATGCAGGCGCGCGAGCCCGAGCAATGCATCCGTGTATGGCGTCGGCACATCGGTAAGCTGCCCCAGTTCACGCACCGCGGCCACCAGTGCATCGAGTTCGACCGCCTTGCCTGCTTGCACGTCCTGCAGCATCGAGGTTTTCATCGCGCCGAGTTTGAGCGTCACCTCGTGGCGGTCCTCCGGCGCCTGATCGATCGGAATACCGAAGCGCGCCCCGATCTCCTTCGCTTCCAGCATGATGCTCGTGACAAAGCTGCGCACCAGTTCGTCGCTGAGAATCCGGTCGGTGGTGGCGCCGGTGATGGCGCTGATCGGATTCATGGTCATGTTGCCCCACAGCTTGTACCAGACGTCGCGCTGAATCTGCGCCGACATCGATGCATTGAAGCCCGCTGCGCTGAGCGCGGCGGTGAGCGTGTTAACGCGTTCGCTCGATTGGCCGGACGCCTCGCCGATAATCAGCCCATTGCCTTGATGATGCCGGATGACGCCCGGCGATTCGATCAGACAACTGGCATGCACCACGCAGCCCACCGTTTGCGCGGTGGGAATCGCGGCGGCGATCGCACCGTCAGGATCGATCGACTTCAACCGCTTGCCGGCGAAATCACTGCCGAGTCCGTCGCAGAACCACCAGGGCACGCCGTTCATCGCTGTCAGCACAATCGTCTGCGGGTTCAGCAGCGGTGCGATATGCGCGGCCACCGACGCCATTGCCGGCCCCTTCACCGCCACCACGACGAGATCCTGCACGCCGAGGTCCGCCGGCTGGTCGCTCGCCTTCACCTTCACGGTGTGCGTCACGCCGCCTTCGATCAGACGCAAGCCATTCTGCTGCAACGCACTGAGTGTCGCGCCGCGCGCCACCACGCTCACGCCGTGGCCGGCCTGCGCGAGCTTCACCCCCATCCAGCCGCCGATTGCGCCTGCACCGTAGATGCCTACTTTCATTGCTTCAATCCTTGCGTTAATTCCCGGGTCAATCTTTGCTTTAATCCTCGCGCCGATCCTCGCGTTAATCCTTGCTTTAATCCTCGCCTTAATCCTTATAGCTCGCGTCCATGCGATCCACGCGCCGCACCAGCGCGTCGAACACGTCCTGCCCGGCACCGTGACGCGGGTCGAACTGCAACGAGTCGCGCGAGCAGCGGATTGCCACCGCTTCCGGCACCGGCCTTGCGCGGCCCATCGAGAACGTGGCCATCTGGATTTCGCACGCGCGGTTGAGCGTCCACAGAATAGCGAAAGTCTGCGGCAACGTATGGCCCCATGCAAGCAGGCCGTGGTTGCGCAAGATCACCGCCTGCCTGTTGCCGATATGATCGAGCAGACGCGGCCCTTCTTCCGCATGCACCGTGATGCCTTCGAAGTCGTGATACGCGATGCGGTCGTGCAATTGCGCGCTATAGAAGTTGGTTTGCTCCAGCCCGTTTTCGAGGCAGGCCACCGCGACGCCGGCCGTGGTGTGCGTGTGCATCACGCAGTGCGCGTCGGCCAACCCTTCGTGAATCGCCGCATGCACGACGAAACCCGCGGGATTGACCGGATACGGCGAGTTGTCGAGCACGCGTCCTTGTGCGTCGATCTTCACGAGATTGCTCGCCGTCACTTCGCTGTAGTGCAGACCGAACGGATTGATCAGGAAGTGCCGCTCGCCGCCGCTCACGCTCGACGGCACGCGCAACGTGATGTGGTTGTAGATCATCTCGGTCCAGCCGAGCATGTCGAAGATGCGATAGCACGCGGCCAGTTGCACACGCGCCTGCCATTCGTCGGGATGCATCGAGGCGGCCTTCGCGGGGTTCGCCGGCTGCATTTCAAGAGTCGTCATCAGGGTCTCCGTTTTTATCGTTCGCTATGTTCGTTACGTTTGGCTTTTGCATTCGTTGCGTTGGCCGTTGCGGTTAAGAGCCGTTATGCGCCCACCACCGCCGCGATCGACGACGCCACGTAGCCCGCGTTGCGCGCGTTCAATCCGGCCACGCACATGCGTCCCGACCGCAGCACATACACCGCGTATTCGCTACGCAAACGCTCGACCTGGGCTTCGCTCAACCCGGTGTACGTGAACATGCCGCGCTGCGCGACGTAACGCGCGCGCATCACTTCATCGACGCGGCCGGCAAGCCCCTCGTGAATCGTGCCGCGCATCGCGAGAATCCGGTCGCGCATGGCAGCGAGTTCCGCTTCCCACGACGCACGCAAGGACGCGTCGGACAGCACGTTGGCAACGAGCCGCGCGCCATGCGTCGGTGGATTGCTGTAGTTGGCGCGCACCGTCGACATCAATTGACCGAGCACGCGAGCCGCCTCTTCCTTGCTCTTGCACACCACGCTCAATGCACCGCAGCGCTCGCCGTACAGCGAGAAGTTCTTCGAAAACGAATTGGCGGCGATCAAGGGCACGCCTGCATCGGCGAGCAGACGCACGCAGGCGGCGTCTTCCTCAAGACCTGCACCGAATCCCTGATACGCCATGTCGACGAATGCAATCAGGTTGCGGCGCTGCAATACCGGCACCAGTTCCGCCCATTGCGCCGGGCTCAGATCGACGCCGGTCGGGTTGTGGCAGCAGGCGTGCAGCAGCACGATGCTCTGTTCCGGCAAGCGGCTGATCGTGTCGAGCATGTCAGCGAACCGCAAGCCGCCGGTGTGTTCGTCGTAATACGGATACGTGTTGACCGTGAGGCCCGCGCCTTCGAACACCACGCGATGGTTTTCCCAGCTCGGATCGCTGATCCACATCTGCGACGCCGGGAAATAGCGCTTCAGAAAATCCGCGCCGACTTTCAACGCGCCCGAACCGCCGATGGTCTGCAAGGTCGCGATCCGTCCCGCGGCACGCGCTTCGTTGTCCGCGCCGAACACCAGCGCCTGGGCTGCGTCGCGGTAGAGCGGCAGGCCCGCCATCGGCAGGTAGGAGCGCGGGCCGATCGAATCGAGCAGCGCGGTTTCGGCGCGCCGTACGGCGTCCATCACCGGCAGCTTGCCGGCGTCGTCGAAATAGATGCCGATGCTCAGGTTGACCTTGTTGGGCCGCGGATCGAGTTGAAAGTCCTCGTTCAGGCTCAGAATCGGGTCGCCCGGATAGGCGGGAATGTGGTCAAACATGGCAATTCCTTGAGTGGAGCCCAGCATGTGGCCTGCTGGTGACCTGATGCTGGCCTGCGTTTACCCTGAGGTGGATTGATGCAGCCCAGTCATAGCCGCGTGGGCGAGACGGAAGTCTAAGCGGGTTTCCAGCTTCGCGTCGATGAGGACGAGTGTCGGCCAAGGGCTCGCCGCACACAATCAATCGATTTTTCACGATTAGTAAGTTTTTCTTTAGAATCGCCTGATGCCACTCACACGCGTCACCATCCGTCAGTTCGAAGCGTTTCTCGCCATTGTCGATTTGCACAGCATCGGCGCGGCGGCGGAACGGCTCGGGCTGACCTCGTCGGCGGTCAGCCAGTTGCTGGCTGAACTGGAAACAGAATTGGGCTTTCGCCTCTTCGACCGGACCACGCGGCGCGTCAATCTGTCGAGCGCGGGACAGGATTTTCTGTCGTCGGCCGAGTCGGTGTTGCGCTATGTGCGCGCCGCCGCCCAATCCGCCGACGACATCCGCAATCGCGCGGCCGGCATCGTGCGCGTCGGCGCACCGCTGGTGCTCGCGGCGACCGCGCTGCCGGCCGCCATCGCGGAATATGCACGCGACAAACCGAAGGTGGTCGTGCGCATTTGCGACACCGTGGTCGAACAGTTGGTGGAGCGCGTGGAAAGCGGCGACGTGGATCTCGCAATCGGCCCGGATCGTCAGAGCGGCACGCGAGTGCGGTGCGATCCGGCCTTCGCGAGTCCGTGGGTCATGTGGTGCGCGCCGACGCATCCGTTGAACGTACGGCGCCGGGTGCAGTGGCAGCATCTGCGCGGCGTGCCGATTGTTGCCACGGGCCGCGATCACGAGCGCGCAGTCGAACAGATGCTGGCGAATCTGCCGGTGGAGGCGCGCATCATTCCGGTGGACGTGGTGGACAACGTCACGACGGCGTTCGGGCTGGCTTCACAGGGGCTTGCCGTGACGCTCGCGCCCGCCTATGTCGCGCCACTCGCACGAACTTTCGGGCTGGTGATGAAGCGGATCGTCGATCCCGAAACGATTCGTGACGTGTGCGTGTATCGTTCGACCGAGCGTGCGCTGTCGCCGCCGGCGGACGGATTCGTGGAATTCATCATGCCATGGCTGAAGCGCTGGGATCGTGAGACGCAGACCGATGCGCGCGCGAAACGCGGATGAATTTTCGAAGCGGGTTCAATGGCGCTGCGGTTGCATCGCCGCCCATCCACGGGCGCAACGTCGGCCCACCGGATCAGGATCACTCAGGCAGCAGACATAGCGCGAACAGCTGACGCTGGCTGGAGATTCCCAGCCGCGCATAAGCACGCTTCTGATAGGTAATCACGCTGCTGGCCTTGACGCCCATCTGCTCGGCGATCTCGGTGGCGCTTGCGCCTTCGAGCGTGCCACGCAGCACATCGATTTCGCGCGACGTAAGCGCCGGGCAGGCGCGTCTGACTCGCGCCAGCATCGTGGCCGCGGTCCCCTGCTGATACTGCCCATTGAGCGCGTAATGGCTTTTTGCTGCGTGCGCGAACAGATGCGCGACGCTTTCCACATGCTCCAGTTCGCCTGGCTGAAACATGCCGTATGCGCTGTCACGATAGAGATTGATCGACAGCCAGACACTTTCCATCGGTTGTAAAAGCAACGATAGCCGGTCGGACACGTTGGGCTGCGCGTAGCAGGCCGCACGATAGGCTTCGTTTTCGATTTCTTCGCTTTGCTGCTGATGCAACACCAACGCCTCGCGCGTCTGTTTCGCTTGAGGACGGCCGATGATGGCGCGGTTGCCGTCGAACGCATAAAAGTGCGTGGCGTAGCGGTCGGCGACATCACGGAGAAAGCGTCCGCCGCGATGGTCGGCGGCAGAGACGGTGCGTGGCCTTGCGTCGAATTCGTACGCGAAAATCGTGCACTGCGCAACGGGAAGCGTGTCGCCAACGGTTTTCAGAATGCTTGCAGCAAGCGCGTCCGGGTCGGCATGCGAGATCGACATGACGAGGTCGGTAACACGCGACGTGTTGATGTGCCCGCTGCGGGCCGGAGTGGAGATGCGCCAGGAACGCATGATGATGGCGAGGTCACGGTACGTGGGGTTCGGTCTGACAAGCGTAGCACAATGGCGCATTACGCTTGCATCGCACCTCCTTCGCGCCTGATGCTACTCCGCGTGCACGGCGAAATCCGCGCACGCCGCCCGGACCCGTGCCCCTCCCCGCTGCCACCGATAACCGTCGATAAAACTACAATGCCCCCAACTTGACGGCCAGAAAATCGACCAGCAGCCGTGTTCTCTGTGGCAACCGCCGCGTCCTCGGCCACATTGCATGCAATGGCAACGGTGTCAGCAGGAAATCCGCCAGCAAAACTTCAACCCGTCCTGCCTCCACCCATTCCTCGATCTGCCAGAAAGCCGCCACCCCGATCCCCATGCCGCCCAGCACACCGGCATTCACCGCAGCCACCTGGTTGCTGTCAAAACGGCCCGCCACGCTCACCGCAATCTCGTTGCCGTCGGCCGACGTAAACACCCACCGCCCGGGATGCGGCACGCCCGTTCGAACGACACAGTCATGTTTCGCCAGATCCCGTGGATGGGACGGCCTGCCGCGTTCGGCAAGATAATCCGGCGCCGCGAAGACCACCCGCCGAAGCGTGCCGATCCGTCGCGCCACCAGCCGTGAATCAGGCGTTTCGCCAATGCGGATCGTCACATCCGCGCCGCTCTCAGCCGGATCGCGATACTCGTCGCTCAGATCGAGCGACAACGCCAGGTGCGGATGGCGCTGCAAAAACTCCGCGGCGAGCGGTGCGACGAATTTCGGGCCGAACAGCGTGGGCGCATTGATGCGCAAACGCCCGGTGAGCCGGTGCAATTCCTCGGCGAGTTCCGTGCGCGCCAATTCGAGTTCAGTCAGCGCACCTTTGACTCGTTCGTAAAAACGCATGCCGGCTTCGCTCGGCTGCGAAGTCCGGGTGGTTCGCACGATCAAGGTCGATCCGTGCGCCCGCTCGAGCACCTGAAGCGACCGGCTGACGGCCTGCAACGATCGCCCAAGCCGGCGCGCGGCGTTCGTCAGACTGCCCTCTTCGACAATCGCCACCAAGGCCTCCAGATCGCGCAATGCATCCATCGGCGATTCTCCCGTTTATCGTGAGGATGTATCCAATTTCATGAGAATTGTATTTGCCAGACGTGAGAGTAGCATCGATTCAACTTCACTTTAGACCGGCCCGACAATGGACTTCCCCTCGGTTCAATGCCAGACAGCAGCCCAAACGCTTACGCCGCCCATACAGGATGTGCCGACCATCCGGTTCGCCGCGATGGTCGCGGTTGCCGTGCTGCCTCTGTTCGCGTCACAAACGCTGCTCGGCCCGCTCAATGTCTCGTTGCATCTCGGTGCATGGACCACGCTCGTCACGGCATTGACGCTGTTTGGCTACGCGGTCGGCCTTGTCGGACTCGTACCGTTGATCGACCGCCTGCCCAACCGGCCACTGATTGCGGTGACGTTGGCCGCGCAGATCGCATGCCTCGCGCTGGCCGCCATCGCGCCGTTCGCACCGGTGTTTCTGGCGGCTTCGTTCGCCGTCGGCGTGACGTCGAGTGTCGTGCAGATGCTGGTGCCCGCCGCGGCGTCGCTCGCGCCACCGGCGTCGCGCGGCAAAGTCGTCGGCAATGTGATGAGCGGTTTGATGCTCGGCATTCTGCTATCGCGGCCGCTCGCCAGCGTGATCGGCGGTGCGCTCGGCTGGCGCGCGTTTTACGCCGCCGATGCCCTGTTGCTCGCCATTGTCACGCTCGCCGTCGTGCCGCGTTTGCCGGATAGCCGCCCTGTCGGCGCACCGCCCTATGCCGCCTTATTGGCGTCGATGGCGAAATTGCTCGCGCACGAACCGGTGCTGCGCCGCCGGGCCTTGTATCAAGGCCTGCTGATGGCCGGCTTCAACGCGTTCTGGAGCAGCATCGCCATTGTCCTGGCGCGCGCGCCGCTCGGTCTGAACAGCAACGCCGTCGCGCTCTTTGCGTTAGCCGGCGGCGGCAGCGTGTTTATCGCACCGTTGGCGGGCCGTGCGGGCGACAGGGGCTGGTCGAAGCCTGCCAGCATGCTCGCTCATGCGGTCGCCATCGCGGCTACTCTGATGGCGGCATGGGCGTTGACCTCGGGGGTGTCGCGTGTCACATCGATTGCCATGCTGGCCGTAGCCGCATTCTTTATCGACGGTGGCGTGATTGCCGATCAGGCGCTGGGCCGGCGCGCGATCAATCTGCTCGCGCCCGAATCGCGTGGCCGAGTGAACGGTCTCTATACAGGGCTTTTTTTCATCGGCAGCGCAGTCGGCGCCACACTTGCCGGGCCGGCGCTCGCTCATTGGGGCTGGCCGGGTGTCTGTGTCGCTGCACTGGGCTTTTTCGCCGCGGCAGCGGGGCTGCATCTGCGCGACAGTGCGCGCGAGCGTGGCGCATGATCGATCGCACCGACCAGGCGATTATCTGGTTGTATGCACTACGACCACACAAAAGACTCGCTATCGCCCGTTGAAAGAGCCGCGCACCAGCGTCACCATGCGCGGCAATTCAATCGTAAAGACGGTCCCTGCCGTTTCGTCGGAGCAGACACTGACGTTGCCGCCATGCATCCGGGCAATCTCCTGCACGATGTGCAAGCCAAGCCCCAAGCCTTCCCGCGACCGCGCGCCACTGTTGTTGGGCCCGAAAGCCTTGAATAGATGCGGAAACACTTCGGGCGGAATCGTCCCGCGATTGGCGACTGTCAGGCGCACCGACTCGACGGACTCGCCGTCCACGTCGACACTGATATCGCTGCCCTGCTCGCCATGATGCAACGCATTGCTCACCAGATTCGACACCGCCTGCCACACCAGATCCGTATCCCATGCCCCCGTGGTATTCCCCCGGCTGGAAAACACGATCCGCTTGCCGTTCTCCCGCGAGGCGAACTCGTCGATCACCGATCTGCACAAGGTCGCCAATTCGATCGAGCGCGGCTGCAACGGCAAGCGGCCGCCCTGCAAACGAGCCAGATTGAGCAGTTGATCGACCATTCTCGCCATGCGCAGCGAACTGTTCTTCACCCGCGTGGCGACCGTGATCGATTGCTCGTCCGCCGCCGTGCGCATCAGATATTCCGCCGAGGCCAGCACCGCGCCAAGCGGCGTGCGCAGATCGTGACTCAACACCGCCATCAGCATCTCGTTGGCTTCGAGCATCTGCCGCGTCGTCACGAGTTGCGCCGCAAGCTGGCGCTTCTGCTGCTCGAGCTGAACAAACACATCGACTTTCGACTGCAGAATCCGCGGGTCGAACGGCTTGTAAAGGAAATCGACCGCGCCGGCCTCGTAACCGCGAAACGTGCGCGATGCATCCTGCGCCGTAGCGGTCAGAAAGATGATCGGCACATGCGACGTGCGCGGGCTGCCGCGCATCAGCGCAGCCAGTTCGAAGCCGTTCATGCCCGGCATGTTGACGTCGAGAATCGCCAATGCCACTTCGTGCTTGAGCAGCAGATCGAGCGCCGCCGTGCCCGAGTCCGCCACCAGCACGGCGAGTTCCGGCCGCGTCAGCAAGGCTTCGAGCGCGGTGACATTGTGGACGATGTCGTCGACGATCAGGATGTTCACAGGTGAGTTCGTCATGGCATCGGGTCAAAGAGAGGCCGGCAATGCTGCAAGCCGCCGAGCCATAGTTTCGGGAGAATAAATGTGATCGGCCACGCCGCGCTCAATCGCGGCGCGCGGCATTTCTGGAGAACTGGCGCTGTCGGGCGCCTGCACCCACGCGGTGCCGCCTAACGCCCGCACACGCCTCAAGCCTTGCACGCCGTCGTCGTTGGCGCCGGAAAGCAGAATCGCCAGTACATGCTCGCCATATACCAGGGCAGCGGACTCGAACAGCACATCGATCGACGGCCGCGAAAAACGCACGGCGGCGTCGGTGGAAAGCGCAACGGTGCGGTCTACTTCCACCAGCATGTGATAGCCGGGCGGCGCGACATGGACGCGGCCTGGCATGATCCGCTCGCCGGCGTCGGGTTCGAGCACAGGCAACGCGCAACGGTGCGTGAAAACTTGCACCAGGTAGCTCGGTGAATCCGGCGGTAAATGCGTGACGATCATCACCGCCGGCGCGAAGCTCGCAGGCAATGCCCTCAGCAACACGCTCAGCACTTCGATGCCGCCGGCCGAGGCGCCGATCGCCACGAGTTCGAAACCGCGTGCTGCGGCGGCACCTGGCTGGGACTCGATGGCTGGTGTGGCGATTGAGCGGGACATGATGACCGTGCGCTAGCGCTTCTGATAAATGCGTTCGCTCGGACGGAACTCGACGAACGCTTCGTAGTGACGGGAAAAACGCAAACTTTCCTTGCTGCCCAAACCGAGAAAACCGCGGCGCACCAACGCGTTTTCAAACAAACCCAGCGCGCGATCCTGCAAGCCGCGATCGAAATAGATCAGTACGTTGCGGCACGATACCAGGTGCGCCTCGAGAAAGACTTCGTCGGTAGACAGACTATGATCGGCGAAAACGACGCGGTCCTTCAGCGAACCGGCGAAACGCGCGCCGCCATACGCCGCATGATAGTAATCCGATAGCGAACGCTTGCCGCCGGACGCCAGATAATTCTGCGTGAAACCCTGAATCCGGTCGAGCGCGTAGATGCCGGACTCGGCGCGCGCCAGCGCGTCAGGGTTGATGTCGGTCGCGTAAAACAGCGTGCGTTCGGTCAACCCTTCTTCGTCGAAGAGGATTTTCAGCGACCACAATTCCTCGCCTGTGCTGCATCCCGCCACCCACACCTTGATCGACGGATAGGTGCGCAGACGCGGCAACACGTGTTCACGCAGCGCGAGAAAATACGACGGATCGCGGAACATGTCGCTGACCTGCACCGTCAGGTACTGGAAAAGCCGCGAAAACTCGTCGCCGTTGCGCATGATGCGGTCCTGCAACTGCGATAGCGTCCTCAAGCCGAACTCTTCGAGCGCCTGCGCCAGGCGGCGGCGCAGCGACGACATCGCATAGTGCCGGAAATCGTGCTGATATTTGAGGTAAATCGCCTCCAGCAGCAGTTTCAACTCGATGTCGAAATCGCTGATGCGTTGCGGCGTGTCAAACCCGGACTGGCTCATCGTGTTCCGTTTCCAGACTACCGCTGCCGCAGCCATACGCGGCATAGCGAAACCAGCTTGTCCACGTCGATCGGCTTGGACACGTAATCGTCGGCACCCGCTTCGAGGCAGCGGATGCGATCGTTCGCCATGGCCTTGGCCGTCAGCGCAATGATGGGCAACTGCGCAAAACGCGGATTGCGGCGAATCTCACCCATTGCCGTCAAACCGTCCATCTCCGGCATCATGATATCCATCAGGATCAGATGCACCTCAGGGCCGTTTTCCAGCGCGTCGAGCGCTTCGCGTCCATTGCGCGCAATCTGCAGTTTCGCACCGAGCGGTTCCAGTACATGCGAGAGCGCAAAAATATTGCGGACATCGTCTTCGGCCAGCAGGATGGTGCGGCCTTCGAAGGCATTGTCGCGCTGCCGCACGGTGCGCAGCATGCGCTGCTGCTCGGGCGCCAGCGACGACTCCACGCTGTGCAGGAACAGCGTGACTTCATCGAGCAGGCGCTCAGGCGATTTCGCCCCCTTGATGATGATCGATTTCGAATAGCGGCGCAGATGATGCTCTTCTTCGTCCGACAGCATGCGGCCCGTGTACACGATCACCGGCAGCGCGGCGTGCGTGGGGTTCGCGGCAAGCTGTTCGAGCAGATCGTAGCCGGTGCCGTCGGGTAGCGCGAGGTCGGTTACCACGCAATCGAACGTGAACTTCGATAGATACTCGAGTGCGTCCGCCAGGGTTGCGACCGCAACGATCTCGGTGTTGTCGCTCTGCAGCAGCGCGCGGATACTTTCGCGCATGGGCCCGTCGTCCTCGACTACCAGTACGCGTTTGAGACGCTGCTGCAGGCGCGCTTCGAGACGGCGGATCGCGGCTTCCATCGTGCTGCGCGCAGTCGGCTTGAGCGTATAGCCGATGGCGCCGAGGTGCAGCGCCTTGTCGGCGTGGTCGGTGGCCGACACGATATGGATCGGAATGTGGCGCGTGAGCGGATCGTTCTTCAACCACTCCAGCACGGTCAGGCCTGAACGGTCCGGCAGTCCGACGTCGAGCAGCACCGCGGCCGGGCGCATGTCGCGCACCAGCGCGAGGCCGGTGGCGGCGTTGCTGGCATGAACGAAATCGAAATCGAGTTCGTGCGTCAGGTCGCGCAGGATTTCCGCGAAGGCGAGATCGTCTTCCACGGCGACGATCAGTCGGCCGGTGCGTGTGCGGTGGTCCCGGTCGTCGGCGATCGAACCACTGGTGGCGTCGGCTGCGTTGTATTCAGACAGGCCGTTGGCGGTCGCCAGGACGGCTGGCTGGGTACTGCTTAAAGGTGGCCGGTCCTGGAGCGGGGCCGGGGCCACTGCGGTCAGCGGCGTGGGAGTCGGAGGCACGAACGCAGGCGCCGGCGTTTGTCCATTCTGACGGTCCGCCAATGCCGCCTCGGCATCGAGAGGCAACCAGAGCGTGAACACGCTGCCCTTGCCCACTTCGCTCGATACCGTAATCCGGCCGCCGAGCAGATGGGAAAACTCGCGTGAAATGGAAAGGCCCAAACCGCTGCCGCCATATTGGCGGCTAGTAGAACCATCGGCTTGCTGGAATGCTTCAAAGATCATGTCCAGCTTGTCCGCAGGAATGCCGATGCCGGAATCGCGCACGTCGAAACGCAGCATATCGCCTTCGGCCAGCGCGACCGACAGTGCCACTTCGCCCTGCTCGGTAAACTTCACGGCGTTCGAAAGCAGATTGCGCAGGATCTGCGTGACCCGCTGGCCGTCGGTGATGAACGTGTCGGGCATGCCCGGCAAGCGGTCGAAGGCGAGGCTCAAATGCCTGGCCGCGGCCAACGGTTCGAACATTTCCCTCAACGACTGCAGAGTCGCGTCGACCGATACCGTTTCGAGTTCAACCGTCACCTGCCCGGCCTCGACCTTCGACAAATCGAGAATATCGTTGATCAGCACCAGCAAATCGCTATTCGACGCGTGGATCGTCTCGGCGTAGCGCACCTGCTCCTCACTCAGATTGCCGGTGCGGTTCTGCTGCAACAGCTTCGCGAGAATCAGCGAACTGTTCAGCGGGGTACGCAATTCGTGCGACATGTTCGCGAGAAACTCGGACTTGTAGCGGCTCGACTGCTCGAGGCGCGCGGCGTTGGCGGCAAGATCGTCCTGCGCGCGCAACAGGTCCGACTTCTGCCGCTCGAGACGCTGTGCATATTCTTCGAGCTGTACATTGGTTTGCTCGAGTTCGGCCTGCTGGGCTTCGAGGCGCGCTTGCGACTCCATCAACGCGCGGCCGCGTTCTTCCAGGCCCTCGTTGGACACGCGCAATTCTTCCTGCTGAACCTGAAGTTCTTCATTCAACTGTTGCGTTTCGGCAAGCGCGTCCTGTAGACGTTCGCGATACAACGCCGCTTCGACGAAATCGCCCATGCTGTTGCTGATCAGATCCATAAACGCCTGATCGCGCTCCGTCAGCTGGCGGATAAAACCCAGTTCGACGACACCGTTGACCTGCCCGTCGTTTTCGATCGGCATGATCAGCAAGTTCTTCGGCGCGCTTTTTCCGGTGGCCGAAACCACTTGCACGTAATTGTCCGGCACGTCGCGCAGGACTATCGTGCGCCGAGACGCGGCCGCTTGCCCGACCAGCGTTTCCGCCTCGGCGATATTGCGCGCGGTAGCCTGTTCGCTTTCGCGGCTGAAACCGTAGGTGGCGATGCGGCGCAGCGCGCCGTGCCGTTTGTCGCGCACGTAGAGCGCGGCGACCGCGGCGTCGAGGTATTGCGCGAGGAAGTCGAGCATCGCCCGACCGACCAGTTCCGGAGTCGCCTGACCGACAACCTTTTCAGCTAGCAGGCGCTGGCCGGAGCGCAACCACACCTGCTCCTGCAACGCCTCGGTCTGTTTGGCCTGCTCTCGCAATACGCCGCCGTAGGTGGACGACAGACCCATCAGTTCGCGGCGCCCCACCCATGCGAGCAGGCCGCTCACGCTCAGGCTGAAGAGCAGAAACACGCCGACCAACGTGGTCGTGACGCGGCGCGTCGCTTCGGAGCGTTCCTGGCGCAAGCGCAATTCGACAGCGAGAAAATCGCCGAATTCGCGGCGCGTTTCGTCGAACTCGATCTTGCCGCGACCGCTCGCCACCGCGCCTTCGAAATCCAGGTGCCTGCGGCGCGCGTCGATCATGCTTTCGGCGACGTTGCTCCAGCGTTGCTGGATCGCTTCGATCTGCTTGAGTTTCTCGACTTGCGGCGGATTGTCGGAGACCAGCTCCTGCAGCGCTTCGATCTGAGTCTTGAACTTCGGGCCGCCGGTTTCATACGGCGTGAGGAAGCTTTCGTCGCCCGTGATCAGAAAGCCGCGCATCGACGATTCGCGGTCGACGGCAAGACGCAGCATCTCATTCGCCTCGCCGATAACGCGCTCGGAGTGCTCCGCCCAGTTCATGGTCGAAATCAGATACGCGATCAACGCGACAAACACGGCCATGGTGATCAGGCCGAGGCCTAAAGGCAGCGCGATGTTGCGGCGGATGATGCGGCGAAAGCGGTTCTGATCGACAGCCTGAGATACGGTCATTTTTTCTGTCATCGGCTTGATAAATCGATCTGATTCGGAATTTTTTTCGGATGTCCGCAGAGGTTTTTTATATCGCCATGCGATAAAGGAATCATACAGGATGGGGGTGCAGCGGGCCTCGCGGCCCGCGCACTTATTACCACTACGCCGGCACCGTTTCCGCCTGCGCGGCACGCGACCATACGCGATGCTGTTCGGCCGCCTTGATGAAGGTCTTCAGCACCTCGGCAGCCTGTTTGTCGTCGCCGGTTGCCACACCGTCGGCATTGGCCGGCAAGTGAGCCGCGGCCAGCACGTCACGCCCCGCGCCGATCGCCGCAATCGCCTTCAGGTGCTTGAACGCTTCGAGCACGAAATGCCGTGCGTCGCCCGATTGCGCCAGCAGTTTTGCGCCCGCTTCGCCGCCCACCACGATCACCGCGTCGAACATGATCGACGGCAAGCCGGCAATCGTTGCGTCCGGCGCCATGCCGTCGATCGCGGCAAGCGTCGGTGCGATCAACATCGGCGCCGCGCCTTCGCCTTGCAGCGCCTGTTGCAGCTTTTTGATCGCGGCGCCATCGGAACCCGGCGCGGCCAGCAACGCGATCTTGCAGGTCTTGATGCCCGGTTTCACGCGATTGAGCAGACTCAGTGCCGGCGACTCTTTGGGCCCCATGAGCTTCGCCGTGCCCTTCTTCGGCGCCGGCAAACCGAGACCTTCGGCAACCTTCGCTGCGAGCCCTGCATCGAAATTGGCCAGAATCTCGTTAACCACGCGCGCGCGGATTTCCGGCTTGGTGACCTTGCCGAGTTCGAACTGGTAAGCCGCGGCGATATGATCTTTCTCAGGCTCGGACATGCTGTTGTAGAACATCGCGGCCTGCGAGAAATGATCGGCGAACGACTCGCTACGCACGCGAATCTTGCTCCCGTCCACCTGTTCCTGATAGCTTTCGAAGCCACCCTCCGACGAAGCCGGAGCGGTCTCCTTCGGCCAGCCGCCACTCACCGAATTCGGCTCATACGAAGCCTGCCCGACGTTGATCGTCTGGCGGTGCATCGCATCGCGCTGATTGTTATGGAACGGACATACCGGCCGGTTGATCGGAATCTCGTGGAAATTCGGTCCGCCGAGACGGCTGATCTGCGTGTCGGTGTATGAGAACAAACGCCCTTGCAACAGCGGATCGTTGGAGAAGTCCAGCCCCGGCACGATGTGGCCCGGATGAAACGCAACCTGCTCGGTCTCCGCAAAAAAATTGTCCGGATTTCGATTGAGCGTCATTTTGCCGATGATCTTCACCGGCACGAGTTCTTCTGGAATCAGCTTGGTCGGATCGAGCAGATCGAAATCGAACTTGTGCTCATCCTGTTCCTCGACGATCTGCACGCCGAGTTCGAACTCGGGGAAGTCGCCTCTTTCAATCGATTCCCACAAGTCACGCCGATGGAAATCCGGATCCTTGCCGGCGAGCTTCTGCGCTTCGTCCCATAGTAGGGAATACGAGCCCAGCACCGGGCGCCAGTGAAATTTAACGAAACGCGCCTTGCCCTGCGCATTGACGAAGCGGAACGTGTGAATGCCGAAGCCTTCCATGGTGCGAACGCTGCGCGGAATCGCGCGGTCCGACATGGTCCACAGCACCATATGCGCGGACTCCGGCACGAGCGAAACGAAATCCCAGAAGGTATCGTGCGCGGAACCGCCGGTCGGCATTTCATTCGGCGCTTCCGGTTTTACCGCGTGCACGAAGTCCGGAAACTTGATGGCGTCCTGAATGAAGAAGACCGGCATGTTGTTGCCAACCAGATCGTAATTCCCTTCCTGGGTATAAAACTTCACTGCGAAGCCTCGCACGTCACGCACCGTATCGGCCGAACCGCGGGGGCCTTGCACCGTCGAAAAACGGACATAGACGGGCGTCTGCTCGTTCGGGTTCTGCAGGAATGCAGCCTTGGTGTACTCGCTCATCGATTCGTACACCTGGAACACGCCATGTGCCGCCGAGCCTCGCGCATGGACGATTCGCTCGGGGATACGTTCATGGTCGAAATGCGTGATCTTCTCGCGCATGATGAAATCTTCAAGCAGCGAGGGGCCGCGCGGACCGGCGCGCAAGGTGTTCTGATTGTCGGCGATCTTCACGCCCTGATTGGTTCGCAGCGCCTGGCCGTCGGGGCTGACGCGAAACTGTTCGAGATCTTTCGATTTCGGATCGTTGGCGTGTCCGGACTTCGCTGCGGGCTTCTGCGTATTCGTTTTGCCTGCCATGGAATCTGCTCCTTTGCATTCTGGCGCGCCGGGGAATGTCCCGTTTAACGCACCCGAGGAAGGCAGCAAACCATGTACCCGCAAGCGTTTGATTGCGTATGACGTTTCCGGTGGATCAAGCTGATAAGAAGGACGCGATGTGCCACCATCGCGCACCGCCCTCCTTACCTCTCATCACCTTCAAATACCGCACTGCTGCATCAAAAGCGATAGTTGATGGAGATATCGGCCACACCGGTGGCCCTGCTGTGCGTAATCGGACTATTGCCCGCGCTGCCGACCAGTTGTTCGAATGCGCCATCGGCCGTGGCAAACCAGTGTTTGTCGAACAGCCATACTGCGCTAATGCCGAAACCCACCGATTTGAAACCCGCGCTCGCGTGATACTGCGAGTATTGCGAATGCGCAGCCTGATTCTGATTCACACCGTACCAGCTATTCATATAGGTGGAGTCAGCGAGCGACACATTCGGCCCGGCGAACCAGAAGAACTTTTTGGTGCTGCCCGGCATCGGCAGATAGGCGCCCAGATCGCCGATCCAGCCGTTCGAACCGCCGAAATAGCGGCGGATGTCAGCGCGCAGTACGAGGGGGAAATCCTTCGACACAACATATTCGCCGGAAAGTTTGACGCCCGGCGCCGGATTGATGTTACCGAGGCCGTTCAACTCCTCCGGATCGTCATGACCGCGGCGCCCGAGGTCGTAGACGGCCGCGAGACTCGCGCGCCAGTTCTGCCCCTGCGCGAAGTTGACGCCGAGGCCTTCGCCGCTCGAAAAGAAGAACAGGTCCTTGTAACGCACGTCGATGCTTGGGCCCGCCATCACGTGATACCGGTCGGAGCCTTCATAACGCGGCTGGAACGATGTCGCCGCGCCGAATCGCACCTGCCAGTCCGGAATATTCGGCTGCATCAGTTTTTGCAGCGGAATGCCCACGGAGTACTGCCATTCGCCCAGCGGCGAAGGGGTTTGCGCCAAGGCCGAACCCGGCAAAATGCCGATACCGCCGAGCGTCACGGCGATCAAGGATGTTGCCGCAAAGCCTGTTTGTTTATTGCGGATTTTATCGATCCGCTTTCTACGGCTGATCAACACCAGAAGCCTCCGTTCTCGCATATCGCGAAGAGGTTTATGTTCTCGCCCGAGGTCCGCAACGGCTTGCCCAACGTCCGGCAACCGCCGCATCGCTACGCGCGGCATGTAATTTTTTCAGCAGACGACACGCATTGCCCGGCAAAACGCACTGTTCGGCCCTGATACCGCCCCGTCAATAGGGCAATTGTATGAACAGTGACGAGAGAACGTTTCGCCGACGTACGCTGCTGTGCAAAATGCGGGCCTGGTCACTGGAAAGCCGGCGCTGGGCGGAGAAACGGAAAGACAGACCGACGGCCGCTGACAAGCGTGCCGTGGCGATGATGACAGGGAGAATACAGCCACAAAAAAAGCGTGGCTGGCGCCGCATGGCACGGCGCCAGCAAGGAAAGATAGCCGCGCCGGGCGCGGCATTCGCCGTTTTACTGCGCTGCTTCGACCAGCACAGCCTTGTCGCGATAGAGGTTCGGAAACAGACGCTTCAGGTTGGCGACTTTCGGCATGTCGTTGATGACGATATACGCGGAGTTCGAATGCAACGTCAGGTAATTCTGATGATAGGACTCGGCGGGATAGAAGCCCTTGAACGGCTCCGTTTTCGTGACGATCGGCGCCGGGAAGGCGTGGGCCTTGTCGAGTTGCGCGATATAGCCTTGCGCGATGCGCCGCTGTGTGTCATTCAGCGGGAACACCGCTGAACGATATTGCGTCCCGCTGTCCGGCCCCTGGCGGTTCAACTCGGTCGGGTCCTGAATCACCGAAAAGTAAACCTGCAACAACTGCCCATAGGTGACCTTGGTGGGGTCGAACGTGACCTGCACGGATTCGGCGTGGCCAGTGTCGCCGCCACTGACGGTCTCGTATTGCGCGGTGTCGCGCTGGCCGCCCGAATAGCCCGATACCGCCTTCGTGATGCCCCGCACATGCTGGAACACGCCCTGCACGCCCCAGAAACAGCCGCCCGCGAACACGGCGGTTTCCTCGTGCGCGGTCGCGGCGGAAATCGGCTCGTCGAGTGCAGGCGGCGCAATGACAACCCCCGCTTCCGACGAAAATGCCATGCGCTGCGCCAGCAGCAGCGCCAGCGCGCCGAGTCCGACCGAAAGCGCGATGGCCGCCCCGCGCGAGCGGGCCGGTTTACCGTTGATACGTTTCCCGATGTTCATGATGTCCGTCCTGATTCGATCAACTCGTGCCGCGCGCGGCGGCCGCGAAAGTTAATGCAAGGCCGTTCATGCAATAGCGCAGGCCGGTCGGTTTGGGGCCGTCGTCGAACACGTGGCCCAAGTGGCTGTCGCAGCGCCGGCACAGGACTTCGTCGCGCGTCATGCCGAACGACTTGTCCGTATGCGTGATAACCGCGTGATCCAGCGGCTGCCAGAAACTCGGCCAGCCGGTGCCGCTGTCGAACTTCGTCTTCGATGAAAACAAGGGCAGCGCGCAGCCGGCGCACGCGAAGGTGCCGGCGCGATGCTCGTCGTTCAGCGGGCTGCTGAAGGGCCGTTCCGTGCCCGCTTCGCGCAGCACGCGGTACTGCGCGTCGGTGAGCAACTTGTGCCATTCGGCGTCGCTGTGCGCGACCTCGTAGGCGGCCGCCGCGCCCGTATCCGCCGCGTTTGCCGAGCGCCATGCCACGGTGCCCCCGGCGAGCGACGCCGCGCCGATTAACCTGAAGAATGTCCGTCTGCTGATAGTCATGATGATCGCCCCGGAAAGTCCGTACCGTTCACCCGTTCAGGCGCCGAATGTGCCGCCCGCGAGTGGTCCCGACACTTAGTCGTCCAGCAAGGAGATATATGACAGCATGCGCGTCTTTTTGCGTGCCCGCGGCGTCTACAGCGGAAATTTCGTGGTCGACAGGATTTCCTTGAGCACCATGAACGAGCGGATTTGCCGGACGCCCGGCAGATAGAGCAACTGCTCCGCGTGCAGACGATTGAAGCTGTCGCTATCGCGTGTGCGGATCGTCATGAAATAGTCGAACTCGCCGGTCACGACGTGGCATTCCATGCACCCCGCCACTTTCTGCGCCGCTTTCTCGAACTCGGCAAACGACTCCGGCGTGGACCGATCCAGCACCACGCCGATGATCACCAGCATGCCCGCCCCGGCCGCCTTCGGGTTAATCAACGCGACGACGCCGCGAATCAGCCCCGATTCCTTCAGCCGCTCGACGCGCCGCAGACACGCCGGCGCGCTCAGTTTGACTTTGGCCGCGAGCGCGACGTTCGAGATCGACGCATCGGTTTGCAGCTGACGCAGGATCGCCCTGTCGATGCGGTCGAGCGCGTGAAGCGGATCGGCTTGCTCGGATGCGGATGTGGCGGCGGCCGCTGCAGCCGCCGTGCTAGCCGTGCCACGAACTTTTGTTGCGCTCATTGTTTTCCATTCGATGTTTTATTAAGTCAATTCCTGCTGTCTAGCTCTAAAAGTATGTCGAATTGAATTTCTTTGCAAGCTCATTTCCTGCGCTTTTCCCTACCATCTGTTTAACGCAACGGCTTGCTGTTCGCGTCCAACCTACAACTTCGGAGCTGCCATGAACCTGCAACGATTCCCACGCTACCCGCTGACTTTCGGGCCCACGCCGATCCAGCCGCTGAAACGTTTGAGCGACCACCTGGGCGGCAAGGTGCATCTCTACGCGAAGCGCGAGGACTGCAACAGCGGCTTTGCCTTCGGCGGCAACAAGACGCGCAAGCTGGAGTATCTGATCCCCGAGGCGTTGGCGCAGGGTTGTGACACGCTGGTGTCGATTGGCGGAATCCAGTCGAACCAGACGCGCCAGGTGGCGGCGATCGCCGCGCATCTGGGAATGAAGTGCGTGCTGGTGCAGGAGAACTGGGTCAACTATTCGGATGCGGTGTACGACCGCGTCGGCAATATCCAGATGTCGCGCATTCTCGGCGCGGACGTCCGGTTGGTGGCCGACGGTTTCGACATTGGCTTTCGCAAGAGTTGGGAGGACGCATTGGAGAGCGTGCGTGCCGCGGGCGGCAAACCCTACGCGATCCCTGCGGGCTGCTCCGACCATCCGCTGGGCGGCCTCGGTTTCGTCGGCTTTGCCGAAGAAGTACGTCAGCAGGAAGCCGAGCTAGGCTTCCGATTCGACTACATCGTCGTGTGTTCCGTGACGGGCAGCACCCAGGCCGGCATGGTGGTGGGTTTCGCCGCCGACGGCCGCGCCGAGCGCGTAATCGGCATTGATGCATCCGCGAAACCGGCGCAGACGCGCGAACAGATCACGCGAATCGCGAAGCAGACTGCGGAAAAAGTCGGCCTGGATCGCGACATCACCAGCAAGGACGTGGTACTGGACGAACGCTATGGCGGTCCCGAATACGGCTTGCCGAACGAAGGCACCCTGGAGGCGATCCGTTTGTGCGCGCGACTCGAAGGCGTCCTGACCGACCCTGTGTACGAAGGCAAATCGATGCACGGCATGATCGACATGGTGAGAAACCGCGAATTCCCGGATGGCTCACGGGTGCTGTACGCGCACTTGGGTGGTGTGCCAGCGTTGAACGGCTATAGCTTCATTTTCCGGAATGGGTAAGCCCTGACCTCATCGAGGTACGGCGGCCGATGGTGCTATCACACGCGTGCACTCACGTGGCACGTATTGAACGCGTGGACAGGTGAAGATGAAACCGGGCCACGGCCGCCCGCCGAGTGCTTTTCGTACTTTTCCTATATCGCTTCGCAGTTCGATAAGAGAGGCTCCTTGCAAAATATTTTTTCGACGCGAAGGAGGCGGACGCATGACACACAACCGACACCCGGAAAAGAGGTATCAGACACGCAAGATAAGCCATATCTCGGTTTCTCCGGACCATCGAACAGCAGTGTAGAAAATGACAACTTACTACGCAGCAGTCGAAGATGACCCGCTTACGAGCGGCGACAACAGCCGGGTTCACACGAATCATAAGGTCGGAACGATCGAAGGCGAAGACGGTAGACGTCGCAGGATAGCGTTTATCGGTGATCCGGCTTGGTGCGCAGCGTGCAACACCATGGGCGTCATTATCGGTGGCGCACCCGTACCGACTCAACGGCGGATGCTCGATGTGGCGAATGGAGGTAGGCGGCAGGCCGTGGACGGGGATGAGGTCGCGTGCAAATGCGTAGTCCACCCCCGGATCATCGCGATCTATGGACGCAAATTCAAGATAACGGTCGTTACCGCGAGCGATAGAGCGCCGGTTGCGACGCCTGCCATGGCAAACGACTTATCCGTCACGATCTTTGACGAACAGTTCGTGCTGAGGGATACGCGCGGCCAGCCACTACCAGAAACCTACTACTCGATTCGTCTGCCGTCTGGCGCGTTGCGGCATGGAGTCACCGATTCGCAAGGGCGAACAAGCCGCTATCGGACAGACCGCGCGAAGAGCATCTCTATCCACCTTGGGCATTTGCGGGATGCCCAATGACTCAACCACTTGCAATTGTAGTCACCAATACCGATCCAAACTCGTGCGTAACCGTACGCTGTGATCGCATCGGCAAGCCGTGGCATCTTACGACCCGCGGCGCCACATTTATCGCCGTTCTGGAAAGCGGAATGCTAAATGGAACATTTCAAGGCAAGCCGGTTGTGGATGGTTTTATCGTTAAAGTATATGACGACGGATTTGGCATACCGACGGTCGGACTTGGGCATAGGGTTGTTCCAGAAGATCATCTCGCCCTTGGCGACATAATCTCCGTTGAGCGTGCCAGAAATTTCTTTGACGTCAATTTGCGACCTGTCGAAGCGGCCATAAATCGCGACGTCAGGGTTCCGCTTTATCAATATGAATACGATGCACTCGTATCTGTCTTGTTCAACGCTGGAACAGGCAAAAGGGACAGTGACCCTTGGCCCGGAACCCGTTCACAATACCTGGCGAGTTATCTGAATCAAGGTGAATACGATAGGATGCGGGACGTAATACGGACATTCGTCGCGCACCGTGTCCCGGGACGTCGCCGTACAGAAGCCCAACTTTTTGAAACGGGAAATTACGATGCGAGCCATTAGTATTTTCTTTTTGCTTTCCACGATTGCTCATTCGACGTTCGCCGAAACAATCTATGGGGCGACGTTCGACTACAAGAAGGCGTTGCCGTCAACGGTCTATTTCGCCGGCAAGACTCATGAGCAGATTGTGTCGCATTGCAAAAGCAATACGCTGGGAGGAATGGATCTAGCGGCGTGCGCGCACTTTGAATTTGAGATCACAGTCGACGCCTTGAATAGAAAGGTGTTGATGGTCGAGCGAGAAATAGAAAAAAACGATAAAAATCTCCTTGATGAAGATGAACCCCTGGCATTGCCTTATTTTAAAAATGCGCAAATCCATTGGGAACTGTACCGGGATAATTTTTGTTATGCGGAAGTGTATGAAGCTGGCCCCGCATCGCTGCGCTTTATTGAATTCTGGAACTGCATGACGCGAATCACGAAAAATCGACTTGACGAGATGGCGAAGTCTAATGCCGATGAATAGTTTGCCGAGTCGCATGAAAAAATCAAACCTTCCCCAACCGCCCCCGCAAAAACTCAACAAAAACCCGAATCGTGACGGAGCTCTGCCGATGCTGCGGATAAACCGCATAAACTGAAGCCGCCGCAGGCAGAAATTCGTCAAGCACAGTCACCAGCAAACCACTCCCCACCGCATCAGCAACAATAAAATCAGGAAGCCGAACAATCCCCAACCCCGCCACAGCCGCATCGCGAATCAGCTCGCCATTATTGGCCCGTAACGGCCCATGCACCTCAACCCCCTTCAAAACCCCATCAACAACAAAATCCCAACTCACCGCCCCACCATGCCCGTACAACAGGCAAGAATGCCGCGCAAGATCGGCAGGCACAACCGGCGACCCGCGCCGCCGCACATACCCAGGACTGCAACACGCCACCATCCTCACGTCGACGAGCTTCTGCGCGATCAGCGTGGAATCCGGCAACGTGCCGATCCGGATCGCCATATCGAAGCCCTCACCCACTACGTCGACGATGCGATCGCTCAGCTCCATATCGAAGCGCACATCACCGTGCTCACGTAGAAAGCTCGCCACCAACGGCGACAGATGCATCATCCCGAACGACATCGGCGCGCTAACCCGCAAGAGTCCACGCGGCCCGGCGCGGCGCAGCGACATCGCCTGCTCAGCGTCTTCCACCTCACCGAGAATGCGCCGGGCGCGTTCATAAAACTCCTGACCCAGTTCGGTCACGGCCAGCTTGCGCGTATTGCGGATCAGCAGTTGCACGCCGAGCGCCTCTTCCAGCGCCATGACGCGCCGGCTGACGAACTGCTTCGACAGCGCTAGCCGCTTGGCCGCCGCGGTGAAGTTATGGGCATCGACCGTGGCGACGAAGATCCGCATATCATCGAGCTGCATCGTATTGTCCACTCCATGGATACAGTGTTTCCTATTTACACTCGATTATAACCATCCTGATTGACCTACACTGTCATTCATGGATCGCGGCCAAACATCTGGCCGGATCGCACAACCCGAAACAAGGAGAAATACGATGCTCGATATCAGACACGCCAATCAACGCGGCCGCGCGGAGCACGGCTGGCTTAGCTCGCGTCATACGTTTTCCTTCGCGCACTATCACGATCCGAAGCAGAACGGCTTTTCCGACCTGCTCGTGATCAACGATGACCGCGTCGCACCGGCACAAGGTTTCGGCAAGCACCCGCACCGCGACATGGAGATTTTTTCGTACGTGCTGGAAGGCGCGCTGGAACATAAGGACACGATGGGCACCGGCTCGGTGATCGTGCCTGGCGACATCCAGTTGATGAGCGCCGGAACCGGCGTCGCGCATAGCGAATACAACCATTCGAAGAGCGAGCCCGTGCACTTCATGCAAATCTGGATTGCACCGGCACAGAAAGGCACCACGCCGCGTTATCAGCAACGTCACTTTGGGGCTGACCAGAAGCGCGGTGTATTGCGCCTCGTGATATCGCCGGACGGCGCGGACGATTCGCTGGTGGTGCAACAGGATGCGCGGGTGTATGCCGGTCTTTTCGACGGCGACGAAACTGCACGCCTCGAACTCGCCAGTAATCGCTATGCTTACATTCATGTGGCGCGCGGCAGCGTCACGGTGAACGGCGTCGAGCTTGGCGAAGGCGACGGCGCGCGGGTCCGCGGCGAAGAAGCCCTGACCTTCACGCAAGGTCACGACGCGGAGGTGCTGGTGTTCGATCTGCGTAACATTGAAGTGTCGGAGTTGTGGGCTTAAGCGGTTCAATCCTGTCGATAGATCTGGCCGGCTTAAGCGTGGCTCGCTGCAACCGTTTGCGGCGAGCCGCACCCTTCCTTACCTTTTGAGAAAAATCATGCGCTATACGCTATTTGAAAACCAGAAAGACGCGGTCATTCTCGTCGCCCGCATCCTGTTGATGGTGCTGTTCGTGATGTTTGGCTGGTCGAAGCTGACCGGCTTTTCCGGCACCGTCGCTTATATGACGTCGACCGGGGCGCCGGTTCCTGAGTTGTCGGCGATCATCGCCGTGGTGATGGAATTTGTTGTGGGCATTGCGCTGGTAGTGGGTTTCTACACGCGACCGCTGGCGTTGCTGCTGGCGCTCTATACGCTGGGCACGGCGATCATCGGCCACCACTACTGGAACATGACGGGTGCGATGCAGTATGAAAACATGATCAACTTCTACAAGAACGTCAGCATTATGGGTGGGCTGCTGTTGTTGTGCGTGACCGGGCCCGGCAAGTATTCATTCGACCGGCGTTAAGGCTGCACGGCAGGTATTCGGTAAGTCCGATAAAGAAGCGGCCCCGCCTTTTGGCGGGGGGGGTGTTTTTTTTTTTTGAGCA
>NZ_JAQQCQ010000011.1:0-258919 GCF_046030355.1 Paraburkholderia caffeinilytica | reverse complement strand
TGAGCCATGTGGCTCACCGCCCGGTGCGTAGAACGCGCACCCGATTACTCCGCCGTACTTCGTGGGGTTCATCTGTACTTGTCTCCTTCTTCGAACCGTGTGCTGCACATCAGTGCGATGCGCGGCCTGCCGGTTGCGAGCTGATGCGCCGCTCGATGAGGGGCGCAGCATCGAAGTTAAAGACATCGATTGATAACGTATAGCGATATAAAGTTATGAAATTCGATCTGCGAAGCGAATCGATTCCGTTGCTCAAATCGATCGGTATACATTGAAATTTCCACGCCATCTTCGTGTCGCTTTGCTTTACGCTGTGATTGCACAAGGAGACCTGCATGGCAAAAGAAGCGTGGCACCGCTGGGGACAAGAAAACGAAGCCGGCGCATTGCGTTCGATCGATCCGCTGAAAGTGCGCCGCGCCGCGCAACTGGTATCGAGCGGCCGTGTCGTCAGCCTTGCGCAGCCGATCTCCGAGCACACACCCGTGCCGCACGGCCGCAGCAGCGTGATGCATTTCATGAATCGCGACGGCGGCGATTACGCGGCAGGCGGCAAACGTCCGGGCGGTTTCCAGTTCGCGGAAGATACGCTCGTCATGCCCGCGCATCTCGGCACGCATCTCGACGCGCTATGTCATGTCTGGTACGACGACGAGCTGTACAACGGCTTCTCGCAGAACTCGATTCGCAGCACCTTCGGCGCGAGCCGCTGCGGGGTCGATAAACTGCCGCCAATCGCCACGCGCGGTCTGCTGTTCGACGTGATGAAACATCGCGGCGCGCCACTCGCGGCAGGTGAATTCATCGGCCGCGCGGAATTGCAGACGATCGCAGCAGCAGCGGACTTCGCCCCCGAAGCGGGCGACGTAGTGCTGATTCGCACGGGCTGGTTCGAAACGCACGGCGCGCAAGCCGACTATTTCGACGGCGAGCCCGGCCTCGATCTGGACGCCGCGCTATGGCTCGCCGAATCCGGCGTCGCGGTAATCGGCGCTGACAACTACGCGATCGAAACGATCCCATTCCCCAAGGGCACCGTGTTTCCCGTGCACCAGCGCGTGATCCGCGACTACGGCGTGTTGCTGCTCGAAGGGCTCGTGCTCGACGAACTCGCCGCAAGCGGGGCCACGGCGTTCTTCTTCGCGGCGGCAGCGTTGCCGATCGTCGGCGGCACCGCGAGTCCGCTCAGTCCGATGGCGATTCTCTAGGGTCGCCGTTGCACGCGGACATCAGTTCATCCACGCTCGCATGCGTGTCAATCCGAAATACCAGATCAAAGACGCGCTGCGCAGCGTCGGACGAGAGCCGCAACGAAGCATTCGCGAAGAATTTGTCGCGCAGTTCCACTTCGCTCATCGGATTATCCAGACTACCGCGCGTGGACGGCACGACCTTCTCCAGCACCCGGCCGTCGACCGTATGCACGATCACCCAGCCTTTGAAGATACGGCTATCGGGCGCGGTATCGTCGACCTGCACTTCGATCCGGTCCGCGAGCGCGAGAATCCGCGGATCGTTCAGACTCTCCGGCCGATAGCTGCGCGCGTCGAGATAGCCGTGATGCAGCGCCTCGGCGAGCGAATACTGAAGGCTCGTGCGCGCCTGCGCATCGCTGCGCGGGCGGCGCTTCTGCTCGACCGGCGAGCACACTACCGGAATCATGTAGTCGGCGATCGGGCAAACAATGCGCTTCACCTGATCCGCCTCCAATCCTTCGCGATGCAATGCGAGCAGCGCATCGAGAAACGGATGAATCACGTGGCCGCATGGGAAGGGCTTGAAAGCGATCTGCCGGCTCTCCCAGCGCTCGCCCAACGCATCGGTGATGCGCTCGAACGCGAACGGTGCGCCATTGGACCGCGTATGCGTGCACAACACGCCGGCGTTACCCTCGATCACGGTTGCCGGCCCCGAGAAACCACGCCGTCCCAACGTCGCGGCAACAATGCCGCTGTGCGCGGCCCAGCCTGCATGCAGCAGTTGCGCCCATGCACCATCGGTCCAGCTTTCGATGATGCCGGAAACAAAGCTGCCCGCGATGCCTACCGCGTGTGCGAGCTGCCGGGCATCCAGCCGATACAGTTTGCCGGCCGCGAATGTCGCGCCTAGCGGGCCGACTACCGCGGTCGGTTGAAATCCGGCCGCATGAAACCGGCGCACAGCGGCAAGTCCAATCCGGCAGGTGATTTCGCTCCCCGCGATCATCGCGGTGAGAAACTCACGGCCGCTCGCGCGATTCGCCTGCGCGGCCGCCAACGCCGCGGCCACGACCACGCTGCTCGGATGGACGATCGTCTCGCCGTGCGTGTCGTCGAAGATCAAGCCGTGAAATAGCGTGCCATTCGCGAGTGCAGCCCATGGCACCGACGCGCGCCGCCCGCCGCTGCCGATCACGTCGGCGTGCGCGCCGTCGGAGAGATCGTCCGCCGCTCCGACCATCGCCTGTGCGGCCGGCAACGCCGTGGCCGCGAGCCCGACACCGAGGGTGTCGAGCAGACGCCAGCGAGTCGCCTCGAGCAACGCTGCCGGGCAATCGTCGAGTTGCAGGCCCGCTACCCAGTCAGCGCACTGCTGGCTGATACTGGGCGCTGACTGATGAGTCGAATGATGTGCCGCGCGCGGCACATCAGAAGTGGTTGACTTCATCCTTGAGACTGCCCCAGATGCGTGAGTGAATGTCCTGGTATTCGGGCGCGGCGGCGAGTTCCGCGGGCGGCAGGCGTGGCCTCGGCAGATCGACGGGGATGATCGACTTCACCCGTCCGGGCCGGTTCGTGAATACCACCACGATATCGGACAGAAAAATTGCTTCATGCAGATCGTGCGTGACGAACAACACCGTCTTGCGCGAACTCTCCCAGACCGACAGAAACAGCTCCTGTAGCTTTAGCCGGGTCTGGCTGTCCAGCGCACCGAATGGTTCGTCCATCAACAGAATGTCCGGGTTGGTCGCGAAGGTGCGCGCAACGGCAACGCGCTGCCGCATCCCGTGCGACAGTTCGTGCCGGTAGTGGTTTTCGAATTGCGCGAGGCCGACCCGGCGCAGCCATTCGCGCGCGATCTCGTGATGATTCGGCACGCGGCGCACCTCGAGACCGAATTCGACATTCTCGACCGCGGTGCGCCACGGCATCATGCCGTCGCGGGCGAACATGTAGCCCACATCATTGCGAATGCCCGACACGGGCTTGCCGCCTACCTTAACGACTCCGCTCGAAGGTTCGAGCAAGCCCGACACCGCGTTGAGCATCGTCGATTTGCCGCAACCGGACGGCCCGACGATCGTGACAATCGATCCGTGCGGCACATCCAGCGTTACGCCCTGCGCGGCCGTCACGACCTCACGGCCCTCGGGTGCAAAACGTATGTCGACGTTGCGTATCTGAATCTGCGCTTCGGTGGCTACGGTGCTCATCGTGGTCTCCTTCTATCTACGGTGCAGGCGGCACGGCAAGCGGACCGTCGCCTTCGAGCGCTAGCGCGAGTGCATCTACGTCGGCCAGGGTGTCGAGCCGCGCCAGCGTGGCGATCGCCCATTCACATGTGTCATCGGTCAGTACCCCCGCGGCGCACTGGCGAAACTTCGCTTGAATCTGTGCGGTATCGAGCCGGCGCCCCGACCCGCCCGGCGGCACATCGCGGCGTTCGCTCAGGCGGCGGCCGTCGCGCAGTTGCAGCGTGACGGCTGCGGGAAATTCGCCGTTGTCGGGCAAAGTGGCATCGATACTGATGTCGGTAACGTGAATCAAGCGTTGGACGAGTGGATCGTTTAGCGCATCCACGGAAAACTCGTCGGGGGTCACGCGGCCGAAACGCAGCGCGGCCGCGATGCAAAACCGCAGATGGACACGCGCCTGATTGGCGGTCGACGGCAATTCCTCGCGCAGCGTCATCGCATTCCACGGATGAACGTGACAGACGATCGATTCGATCTGTGCCGGGTCCACGTGGTACTGCGTACCTAATGCAAGTGCCGCGTCGATCGCCGCATGGGTCGGCGCACCGCATGGATACGGCTTGAAAATGATGCCCGACTCGATCAGTTCAAACGACTCGCCGAGGCCCAAGGACCCAAGCTCCAGTTGCGCAAACACACGCGCCAGTCCATAACGGCCATCGAGGCCGGCCGGATCCGCGTCGAACCCGCGGACAGCGAGTTGCGTCGCATCGACGGCATCGCGCGCGCTCCAGCCGGCATGCAGCGCCATCGTCATCGTGCCGAAATGCTGACGCAGGCCGCCGGCCGCCGACGTCGCGATGCCGAGCGCGTTGACCGTTTGCCCGACGCTCAAGCCGGCAAGACGGCAGCAGGCCGCAGTCGTGCCGAGCACACCAAGTACTCGCGTGACGTGCCAGCCGCGTTCATAAAGCGTAGGGTTCAATGCGCGGCCCAACTTCACGCCAACTTCGAAGCCCGTGCAATACGCAAGCAGCAGATCGCGCCCATTTGCGCCGTTGTACTGCGCCAGCGGCAACAGCGCGGAGACCAGCGATGCGCTCGGATGCGCGATCATCGGCGCGCTATTGTCGTCGAACAGATCCGCATGTGCCGAGGTGCCGTTGATGAGCGCGGCACGCGAAACAGATGCGCGGCTGCGCATGCCGACAAGCGACGCCGGCATATGCTGCGGAACGGACGGTTCGAGGCTCGCGACGATACGTGGCGCGGCGCGCCGCGAGCCGATCAGCGTAACCGCGACCGTATCGGCAAAGGCGAGACGAGCAGTCGCCAGCCCGGCATCGGGCATGCGTTCAATATCTGCGGAATGGACCCATTGCGCGATGTGTTCGAGCGCGGTCATGGTTGGAAGGCCGGCGCTCGTCATACGATGCGGTGCGCCAGCGCGGCGCCTTCGAATGCCGCGCGGCAGTTTTCGAGCAGCGTGCGCAACTCCACCAGCAAGCCCGTGCGCGAGCCCCCGGCAACATGCGGCGTCAAGATGACATTCTCCAACGTGCAAAAGCGGTCGCTCGCCGGCCGCGGCTCGACGCCGTGCACATCGAGTCCCGCACCCGCGATCGCGCCTGCGCGCAGCGCATCGAACAATGCATCTTCATCGACCAGGCCACCGCGACTCGTGTTAATGAAGAATGCGTCCGGACGCATTGCGGCGAATTCGGCACGCCCCATCATGCCGCGGTTTTCCGGCAGGTTGGCCGCATGCAGCGAGACGAAATCGGCGCATGCCAGCAGACCCGGCAGCGTGTCGAAGCTTGCGCCGAGTGTCGTTTCTTCTGCATGCGTCAACGGTTTGCGTTTCGTATAGATCACCTTCATGCCGAACGCGCGCGCCAACCTCACCACCAGCGTGCCGACTTCACCGAGTCCGACTACGCCGAGCGTCTTGCCGTTGAGTCCCGTGAGACCGCCGATAGCGGGCCAGTTGTACGCGACGCCATTCACGCCAGCGGAACTCGGCGTACTGCTCAATCGCACCAGCCGGTCGCAAGCCGTCAACTTCTTGCCGAGCGCGAGCATCAACAGCACCGCATGTTCCGCCGTGAAATCGAGGGTGCGTCGCGGCAGACACGATACCGCCACGCCGCCGGCGCGCGCGGCTTCGACATCGATGCCATCGGCGCGCTCGCCAAGGCGCTGGATAAGCTTCAGGCGCCCACATGCAGCGATGCACTCCGCCGACACGACGCCACGCCGGAACACGATCACCGTCGGATCGAATTCGCGCGGGTCGGCCCCCTCCGCGAGCTGGACGCGCACGCCGTCGCCACGCGTGATACCGCGCGCTGCTTCAACAAGCGGCGTCAAATCCGGCGTCTCCGGCGCGAAGTAGTCGCGCAGCCAGCCGGCATCCGCCTCATTGCACAACACACTGCGCGCGATCCGCACGACCGGATCGTCATCGAGAAAAAGAATGGTTTGGGCGCTCATGATCAGGCACTCGTCGTCGAAGGTTTCCACGCCAGCAGGCGAGACTCGATCACGCGCATCACGATCGCAAACAACCACGCCACCAGCGACAACGCAATCAGACCTGCGAACACGCCCGCCGTATTGAAGCTGCCGGCGTTATGCGCAATCACGAAGCCGAGCCCTTGATTCGACGACAGGATTTCGGCGACGATCACGCCGAGCAGCGAATACGTCAGCCCCAGATTGAGTCCGGCAAAAATCCACGGCAGTGCGGAAGGCAAGGTCACCTTTAACAACATGTCCCGGCGCGACGCACCCATCAGCAATGCAATCGTGCGAATGTCGTTATCGACATTCTTCGCGCCGCTCAGCGTATTCACCAGCAGAATGAAATACACCAGCGTAAATGCAGTGATTACTTTCGCGGCAAGGCCGATACCGAACCAGAGGATGATGAGCGGCGCGATCGCAACCCGCGGCATGCTGTTGAGCACCACGATCAGCGGCGCAAACACCATGTCCCAGAACGGCGAGCGCGCCAACAGCAAGCCGCTCGCAATGCCGAGTATCGATGAGATCACGAAGGCGACCAGCGCCTCGAACACGGTGATGCCGACGTCCGACAACAGCGTGCCGCTGACCGTCTGGTTCCAGAGTTCCTTCGCCACCAGAACCGGACTGCTGATCCAGAACGGGTCGACAAGTCCGACGCTCACCACGCCCTGCCAGATCGCCAGCACAGCGACGATCAGCAGCGTGCGCGCGATCACGACCTTGACCGCCGTGCGGTTTCTGCGCCGCGCCGGAGCGTCATGGTGCGAAGTGGCGAGCATGCTCCGGTGGGCGGCTTTGCGACTCATCATGATCATTTCCCCGAGATCGGTGTGAACGTCTTCGGCATGAACGCCGCCGCCACCACCTGTTCATACGGCACCGGTGTCGTGATCTGCTGCTGGAACTGCAGGAAGCGGTTCACGTTGGCAATCGCCGCCGGCGTTGCGATCGGCACGAAAATGCCGCGATAGGTTTCAATGTATTGCTTGAGCAACTCGGGCGCGATGCCGTGCATGCGGTTCGCTGCAACCTTCACGACTTCGTCGAGATGGGCAGGATCGTTGATCAGTTGTTCGGCTTCCACTACCGCATCAACTACCGACTTCACGACCGCGGGGTGTTTGTCGATGTAATCCTGCCGTGCGAACACACCGTTAAACGCGTAGCTGCGATAGATGTCAGGCCCCGCGTCGCCCTTTTCCAGGTTGACGACCGATTTGGCAATTTTTTCACCGAGTACCGCCTGCGTCTGGATCGGCTCGAACGCCATTGCACCGTCGACGGTGTGATTGCGCAGTGCAGCAAGCTGTGTGGTCGGGTCGCCGATGGGCACCAGATGCACGTCTCGATCCGGATCGAGGCCGGCCTGTTTGAGCAGCAGGCGCAAGCTCGTGTCGGCGCTCGCGCCCGGCGTGCTGACGCCGAGCTTCAGGCCCTTCAGGTCGGCGATACTCTGCGGATAGCCTTTCGCGAGATTCGGCAGTGCGACGTCCTTGCGCACGATCAGATCGAAAGGCGGATTGGTCTCGTTGAGCACGAGAAGCTTCAGCTTCTGTCCTTTTCCGATCACCTGTACACCGTGCTCGACCGCAAAGCCACCGAATTCGGTCGCACCGCTGACCACCATGTTGGTTGTCTGAATCCCGGTGCCGTAAATCAGTTCGGCATTGACGCCATGTTTCTGGAACAGATGCAGATCGGCCGCAACGTATAGCGGAAAATTGATAAATGAGCCGTCGAACGCGGAGATCTTGACCGACTCGGCTGCGTGGGCACGAAACGATGCGAGACATGCTGCAACCGCAAGCATCAGTGCGGCCAGCAGAAGCAGATGAGGTCCGATGAGGCGTTTATTGCGCGCGGCCGTGTACGAAGCCGTGCGATACGACTGTGTCATTGTCTCCTCCTGGTACATCGTTCTGTGTCGCTTGCCGCGCAATGCGCCTCTGTTAGAAGGCTTGGATGCCGGTCGCGTCTTCAGCGATTGACACAAACTTTATACCAGGCACTTGCCGCGAACTACTTACAATTTCTGATACGGAATGATCTACAAACGTGATGTTTGCACGGCACAATGGATCAGAAAAACTGCAGGCAGCGCGGGTTCACCCCTACATTCCGGCTAGTTGCTCGACTTTCGTGAGCCTGTTCTCAGGCGCCGGCCGGCGTCTGAACGAGCTGCTGGCCACGGCCGTATCGACGACATAACGCAACACCGAGTGCTCCTGATCGTTGTGCCACGCAACAAAAAATTCGACATCTTGCGGGTGCAATTCGGGCGCGAGGCGCACCAGCCGGCCGCTAGCCAGATCGCCTGCCACAAGATCTTCAGGTAACAGCGCAAGTCCGCCGCCCGCCACAATCACCTGGCTGAGTGCACTCAGGTAATCACACGTATTGACGTCGACTGCTTTCACGCCGATCTCGCGCAGCGCGGCTTGCGTCGCCGGAAACATCGTGGCGGGACGCGGCAGCGACCACACCGGGAAGCGCTCGAACAGTTCGAGCACACCCGCCTCGCGCGGACAGGCCGCCGCGAGGCTCGGCGACATGACCCAGATAAAGCGCGCGTAGCCGACCGGCAGCTTGGTGATGCGGTGTTCGTCGAACGGCCCCGCGACGATCGCCACATCGAGCTTGCCGGTTTCGAGCTTTTGCCGCGCAATGATGTTCAGATTGATCTCGACTTCGAACACGACCTTCGGCATCAGGCGCTTCACCTTCGACAGAAAGTCGCCGAACCAGCTCAGGGCCACCGCTTCGCCCACGCCGATCCGTACGATTCCGGTGGCCGCTCCCGGATTGTCGAGCGACACTACGACGTCTTCAATCTGATGCAGAAGCGGCTCGAGCCGCCGCACCAGTTCACGGCCATGCGCGGTCAGTTCCATGCGACGCCCGTGGCGCTGGAACAGCGTGAGACCGGTGGAGTTTTCAAGTTCACGCACGCGGCCGGAAACGGCCGATTGTGTCGTGTTCAGGCGTTCGGCTGCGAGATGGAAGGTGCCGAGCCGCGATATCCAGCACACGGTCTCCAGATTAACCAGATTGAGTCGTTTCATCGTAGTTACCGATCGATTCCGATGTGAAGATATCTCTATTTATTATGTGTGCCGCTCGATAAAGTACCACCCTGTGTTTTCCCTAACAGGCCGGGGTACTAATGGCCATTCGTGAATGCGACCATTGCAGCCGCATCCGTTGGAGACAAGCGTATGGCGACGATGCCTGCCAGCAAGACCCTGCCTATGCTGCTGGAAGAGCAGGCAGCAATCGATCCGGAGCACGAAGCGATCGTCGGCGGCGCAGTCCGGCTTACGTATGACGAACTGCTCACCCAGGTGAAAGAAGCCGCTGCCGCGTTGCATGCGCTCGGCATCGGCCACGGCGATCGCGTCGCGATTCTGATGGGCAACCGGCCCGAATGGCTGGTGCTGGCCTGGGCGGCGCAATATCTGGGCGCAATCGCGGTCGGCCTGAACACCTGGGCGACCGCGCACGAACTCGAATATGCGTTGCGCCACTCCGAAGCGTCGCTGCTGGTGGCGGCCACGACCTTCCTGCGGCAGGACTTCCACGCCATGCTCGAGTCGTTCGAGCCGCTCGCCGAGCGCCTGCCCACCTTGCGGCACGTAGCATGGATCGGCGACTTACCGGCGCCCACTACCTCACACCTGTCGTATGCGCAGTTCCAGCAACTCGGCGCGGGTGTGCCGACCGCGACCATCGAGGCGCTTGGCGCCGCTGTCGAGCCATCGGATAACGCGTTGCTCGTCTACAGTTCGGGATCGACGGCTGCGCCCAAGGGGATTTTGCTGCGCCACGACGGGCTGATCGAAAACGGCTGGTACATCGGCGAACGCCAGCACGTCACGCACGAGGACCGCCTGTGGCTAGCGGTCTCGCTCTTCTGGAGTCTCGGCAGCGCGAATGCCGCAATGAACGTGCTCACGCACCGCGGCACGATCGTGCTGCAGGAATCGTTCAATGCCGCGGAGGCATTGCGGTTGATCGACGCCGAATCGTGCAGCGTGTTTTACGGCACGCCGAACATGGTGCGCGCCATCGCCGATTGCCGTGCCGACCACACCCAGCGCCTCACCTCCTTGCGCACCGGCGCAACGATCGGCACCCCTGAGCAGATCAAACGGCTCGCCGCGCTCGGACCCGCGGATATCTGCAACGTATACGGATTAACCGAGACGTACGGCAATTGCGCGGTCACCGACGCCTCGGAATCCTTCGAGATTCGCTCCACCACGATGGGCACGCCGCTGCCCGGCTTCACGATACGCATCGTCGATCTCACGAGCGGCGCCGTGCTGCCTGCAGGCCAGGTCGGCGAGATTCGCATCGCCGGGCGCCTCTTCTCCGGCTACTACCGCGACGCCGCACGCACGGCCGCATGCTTCGACGTCGACGGTTTCTTCTGTTCCGGCGACCTCGGCATGCTCGACGAAGCGGGCCGCATTGTGTATCGCGGACGTGTCAGCGAAATGGTCAAGACGGGCGGCATCAACGTTGCACCGGCGGAAGTCGAAGAGACGCTCGCGCAGCATCCGGCAGTCGAGTTCGCGTTCGTGGTCTCGCTACCGGATGCGATTCAGGACGAGGTGCTCGGCGCGATCGTCATCGCGCGCGCCGGCCAGGCCGTCAGCGAGGAAGCGCTGCAGGCGTTCTGTCGGCAGACACTTGCGGCGTACAAGGTGCCGCGTGTATTTCGCATCCTGGCGGAAACCGATTTGCCGCTGACGACCACCGGCAAGGTCAAAAAAAGCGAGTTGAGACATCTGTTCGACACGGCCGTCGCAGGCCAGCCGGCGCGCCGCTCATGAACGCCCTGCAAGGGGTGCGGGTGCTCGATGTCAGCCGGTTGCTGCCCGCCGCGCTATGCACGCAACTCCTCGGCGATCTGGGCGCGGACGTCATCAAGATCGAAGAGCCGTCACGCGGCGATTATCAACGCGAGTTCGAACCGATGGGTGTGGGGGATTCCGGCACGTTCCTGCTCTGCAATCGCAACAAGCGCAGCTTGACGCTAGATCTGAAAACAACACAAGGCAAGGCGTTGCTGCTCGACATGGCCGCTAACGCCGATGTACTCGTCGAAGGTTTCCGGCCGGGCGTGATGGAGCGGCTCGGCCTCGGCTTCGAGACGCTTGCCGGCATCAATCCACGACTCGTCTATTGTTCGCTGTCCGGGTTCGGACAAAATGGTCCCTATCGACTCGCGCCCGGTCACGACCTCAACTATATGGCGCTGCTCGGCACGTTGAATCTGTTCGGCCGTCCCGACACCGGGCCGCTCGTGCCGGGGCTGCTGATATCGGACATCGGCGGTGGGTCGATGATGGCGCTCTATGCGATTCTCGCCGCGCTGCTCGCACGCCATACGACAGGCAAGGGTCAATGGCTCGACGTCTCGATGTTCGACGGCACTGCGATGTTTCTCGCGTACCACGCGGCCGAAACGCTGTTCGCCGGCAAGGAGCCACGCGGCGGCGCCTATCGCAACACGGGCGGCAACGCGTGCTACAACACATACGAATGCGCCGATGGCGCGTGGCTGGCGCTCGGCATTATCGAACTGAAATTCTGGGAAGCGTTCTGCCGGCTGATTGATCGGCGGGACTGGTGCGCCAATCAGTGGCCGCAGGGCGACGCTGCATATGCCCAAATCGACGCAATGCGGGGGATCTTCAAACAGCGTGCGCGTGACGAGTGGCTGGAATTGCTCACACGTGCGGACATTCCGGCCAGCGCGATCAACACTATGCGAGAGGCGTTTGACGATCCGCATTTTCGCGCACGCGAACTTTTGCAGCATATCGAACATCCTGTCGAAGGGTCCCTGCCGCAACTTGGATTTCCGGTCAAATTCTCGGACACACCCGCCTCCATGCGACGCGCACCGCCTACGCTAGGCCAGCATACCGACGAGATATTGCGCGAGCTCGGATATTCCGCGACATGTATCGCGGCATTACGTGCGGCAAAAGTCGTGTAGGGGCGATACGCACCTGCGTGCTGTCCATAACTCGGGACTGATACCCGGTCAGCGCGAAGCGGTCTTGCGCGCCCTCGTCCTCAACGAGCGAAATGCAAGTGTTGACGATCGAGAACGCGTTATGACGCCGACGAGGCGCTATGGCGACGCCGGACCATTCGCAGAAAACAACACTATTCGACCGTCATGCCCATCGACAACCGCTGTCAACGCAGTGCGATCAGTTCGCTGCTTGCCAGCGAAGCTCACCCCATCGTCCTTGCTGAAAGAAAAAGCGCCATCGAGTCCAACCGCGATCACGGACATGTCCGGCATCTGAACCATATCCGTTACGGAACTCCTGACCATCGTCCTTGACCGTACCCACGTATCGCCGCCGTCCGTGCTGCGGTACACCGTTCCGCGCAAGCCGGCAACCAGCAACGTGCCGTCCTGCAACGCGAGTCCTGTCCAGAACGAACCCGTGTAGCCCGTATCGACGAAATTCCATGTCTGGCCGCCGTCGGTCGAGCGGGCTATGCTTCCTTGCTCACAGGCAATAAACAGATTGTCATGCCGGTCCCCGAAAATCGAATACAGGTTGCGATCGAGTTTCTTCGCACCAGGCGGCGACAACGTGAGCTTCGACCAGGTTGCACCGCCGTCCGTGGTATGCAGCATCAGTGACCAGAGGCCGACCGCCCAACCTTCCGTCGAATTTCTGAAGTAAACCGAAAAGAGCGGTTGATCAGCCTTCGTATCGCTGCGCTGCAAGGTCCAGTTCTCTCCTCCATCGGTCGTCCTGATAATGGCGCCCCAATGCCCGACTGCCCAGCCGCGTTGCGGGTCGGAAAACGTCACTGACGTGAGCGTTGAACTCACCGGCACGCTCTTCGCCTGCCGGAACGTGACGCCGTTATCGTCCGACAGCAGAATAACGCCGTGATCACCCACGGCGACCATTCTTTTTCCCGCGAGCGTGGCGCTGAGAATCTTCACGTGAGAAGCGGCAGTAAAATGTTCTGCTGGCCTTACCTGCAACTGAGGCGTCGCTTCGCCTCCCAGAACAGGACTGCTCATGGTTGCCATCGTCGCACTGGCAAAAAGTATCGTTGCGGCCGTCGAAATGTGTTTGATCATTGTCATCGTTGGGTTCTCCGCATCAGTGGCTCAGAACACCCGGCGCGCGCGCGGGCTTTCGCCTTGGAAAGAGACGCTCCATCAGCACCGCCAACGCAGGCAGCGCAGTCATCGCCATCACCAGATTGACAACGAACATGAACGCCAGCAACTTCCCCATGTCCGCCTGAAACTTCAGTGCGGAGAAGCTCCATGTAGCGACACCAATGGCGAGCGTGATCGCGGTAAAGATCGTCGCCATTCCCACTTCGAGAATCGAATGCTCGAGCGCTTGCGCAATCGGCTCCCCATCGGCCAGATGCTGCTGTAAACGGTTGTAGATGTAGAACGCGTAGTCGACGCCGATACCCACCGCCAGCACCATGACGGGCAGCGTTGCCACAGTCAGGCCGATTTCAAACGCTTTCATGAACCAGTAGCCAATGAACGTGCCGACCGTAAGGGGCAGGCAGCACGCGACCACGGCGCGCAGGTCGCGATAGACGAGAAGCACCAGCACGATGATGGCGGCATACACGTACAGCATCATCGGCAACTCGCTCTTTGCGACTTCGTCGTTGATTGCCGCGAGTACGCCCGCATTACCCGCAGCGAGGCGAATCCTGATTCCCGGTGTCGCGTGCGTGTCGCGAAACTGCTTCACGGCGTCGATCACCCGATTGATGGTCGTCGTCTTGTGATCAGACAGGTACAGGTTAACCGCCGTCATGCTGCAATCCTTGTTCAGATATCCCCGAACCCGGGCAATTTCGGTCGAGAGCCCCGCGTAGTTAGCCGAATCGATCGGCACCACATTCATCTTCGGATTTCCCTCGTTGTATCCCTCGTTGTAGGTGCGCAGCATGCCTGGATACGAGCTGACCGACACAACGCCCGGCACGTCGCTCAGTGCGTACTCCATGTTGTCGTCGAAGGTGCCGACCGCAGGGTTACTGCATGAATCCGCAGGCGCCTCGACGACGACCGTGAGCCAATCGAGCCCGACGTCAAAGCTGTTGGAAATCGACACCGCATCGCGATTGAAACGGGCCTCGGGCCGCAACTCAGGCGCGCCGGGTTGCAAGGTGCCCACCACGCGGTCGCGGCTTTCCCACACGGCCGCCATCAGCACGCCGGCGACCACCAGGAGCACGATCGTCGCATTGCGCGGCTTGGACACACGTGCGAGGACCCGCAGCCAGCGCGCCCGCTGCTGGTGCCTCGCCATCGCCTTGCTCGCATAGGCCTTGGTGAACGTGAAGTACGACGCCGCGACCGGCAGCATGACCAGATTCGTGACGATCTTGTAGGCCACGCCAAGCGAAGCCGTAATCGCAAGCTCACGAATCATCGGAATTGGAATCAGCAACAATGTGATAAACGACAGGAGCGCGGTGACGAGCGCAAGCGTTCCGGGAATCAGCAGACCTGTGAAGCTGTGCCGCGCCGCGGTCATCGCCCGGCTTCCGTGCGCAAGTTCCCGAGTGATGAAGTTGATCTGCTGCACGCCGTGCGACACGCCGATTGCGAACACCAGAAATGGCACCAGAACACCAAGCGGGTCCAACCCATAGCCGAGTAACTTCAGTGTGCCGAATTGCCACACCAGCGAAGTCAGCGAACAGGCGATCGGCAGGATCGTGAAGCGCAGCGAATGGCAATACCAGTACACCGCGAGCGCCGTCAGCAGCAACGCAATCACGCAGAACACCAGCACCCCGCGGGCGCCGTCCGCAATGTCGCCGATCTGCTTGGCAAAGCCGATGATCTGGATGTCGTATTGCCCGTCCTCGAATGGCACACGCAACTTGCTTTCCAGCAAATGGTTGTACTTCACGTAGTCGATCTTCTTGCCGTCGGGACCGAACTCCGAAATCTCCGCTGTGATCATTGCTGCGGACTGGTCGCGCGAAACCAGCGAGCCGACGAAACCGCCCTCGGTCGTCGAGCGACGGATCGCGCCAATGTCGGCGGGATTCAGACTTTCCGGCGTGACCGTGCCCGGAATGATCGGCTCTGCGCGAAAACCCTCTTCCGTGATTTCATTGACGAAGCTGTTCGGCGTCCATAGTGACTGAACCCCCAACCGGTCGACATTCGGCAGATAGGTGACCGCTTGCGTCACGTTATAGAGGCGCGTCAACCCCGCTTTGGTCCAGATCGACCCATGCTTCGCCCTGACCACGACGGTAAGCCGGTTCGCACCCAACAGGTCGCTACGGTATTGCTGAAATGTCTTGATGTACTCGTGCCCGATCGGCATCTGCTTTTCGAAACCAGCGTCCATTCGCAGTTGCACCGCGAAGAAAGCCATGATGACGGTAAACAGGCCAATCGCGGCCAGCACGATCGCGCGATGTCCGAAGAAGCATTTCTCCAGACGGATAACGAGGCGATTTAACACGGTTTTTCCTTCAAATGTCACACCCGGCCGGCATGAGTTAAGCGGATGCCGGCCGCTCGATGTCAGGTCGGGGTCAGAAATTGCGTGTCGCGAAAACACCCACGAAATTGCGGTCCGCATACGGTTGCCCAACCGTGTCATGACCACCGAAGAACGCAGTAAAGTTGATGCCTGCCTGCCAGACAGCCGGATTCTGGTTGAACAGCACATAGACGTTTAACGACTTGGCCCCCTGCATGTAGTTGGCCGAGAAGTTCGGCGTGTACCCGTACAGCGCGTCCGAGAACGTCACGCCTGGTGTGACCTGCCACCCTGGAATGAGGGTGCCGTCATAGGTCCAGTTGAAGTCGACGGTCGCGCCAACCGAACTTGCCGTACCTTGCGCCGCGAGAATGGGATAACCCAGGCCGGAACTGTTGTTCAACCACGGGTAATAGCCGGCGGCCGGCAACTGTGTAACCGTCGTGCCGTCGACGGTCCGCGTGACACCGTTCGAACTGAGGCCCGGATAGTAGATCCATGTCAACTCGGCGGTCAGCACCGCCATGTCCGCATGGATCAGCTTCAGGAACGGATACTCGCTCTGGGTGAGGCTCAATTGGCCATTGATGTCATACTGGATCTTCTTTCTGTCGATCCATTGCTGGCAATCCACTCCGCCAACACCCCCGGTATTGAGATCGGGTGGCCCGCCGGCCGCGAAGCAACTCGTCAGCGCAACGGCGTCTTTCGGACGGTACGATAGCTCGGTGCCGATTGCCCAATCGCCCAGCGCGAAGTTGGAACTGACGCCGAACAACTGCCGGTTCCCGAGATACGACCACTGATTCGAACCGTTCGGCAATGTCGCAAGCACCGGCGACTTGTCGGTGTAGTTCTCGTAATAAAACGCAAACGACGCGTCGATGTTCTTCGGCTTGTAGTTGAGCTTGATCCCGAACTGCGGCTTGTACTTCGACGGCAATTGATCCGATACGGGCACGCCAAGCGAGTTGAACGGCGGCCCCGCGTACTGCCCATTCACGAGACCGGTATTGACCGCCGACAGCGTATCGGCGTTACCCGCGTTCGGACCGGCAATCGTCCCCGCACCGACACCGTTGACGTTGAAATTGTTCGTGTTGATTGTGTAGGGCCCGGTACCGCGCCCAAACGAATTACTAACCGACCAGTAGGTTCCAACCGGCGGATAACGGTTCCCGTTCCACTGAAACTGGTAGTAGCCTTCGGTACTGAAACCGGCCGGTAAACCGGTCGCGAAACTCAGCATGGGCGCGGGCAGCAATGCCTGCTTGAGCTGCGTGCCCGGTATCAACAACTTCTGGATGTCCAGCGAATTGGTTGCGTTGATACCGCCCGAGGCGAAATAGCTTTCGCCCCAATTGATCACCTGATTACCCAGCCGGACACGCGCGGCCGCGCCGGCGATCGAGAAGTCCTTTTCGGCCCACAGGTCGAGCAGTTGCGTGTTGTACACCACCTGCGCCCGCGCTGTACTCGAAAGCGGTGTTCGTTCCGTGTCGCCCGCGAGAAAGTCGTACATTCCCGTGCCGCGAATCATGAACTTGTAACCTTCGCTGGGCATGGTCAGCAACAGTTCGCTCGTTGCGCTGATATAGGTACTGAACGGTTGCCCCTTGCGGTAGTTGAGATCACCCGCGTCGCCGGCGCCCCACTGGGCAACATTGGCGGCTGCACCGCAGCCGTTTGCATTCGGGTCGCCCGTCAACGAGCAGTTCGGCGATTTGGTTCGAATCCCGCCGCCCGCCGTGAGATTGGACACCCAGGAACCCTGAAGATCGGCGAGTCCGGTATTGAACTCGTAGGCCTGCGCGAGCGGAGCGGCGACAACACTGCATAGTGCGGCTCCGAACAATGGAATTATTTTCTTGCTCATGGTCACCCTGCGATCAAACGATTGTGGCGCGCGTCGCCTGGCTGGCCGCGGCGTGCAATACGCCACGCGTCGTCACTCGCGAGCGACGACGCGGACGCTGACAGCCAGTGGACAGTTCGATGAGACGAATCAGCGCTCGCTGATGGTCCCCAGGTTTTCACCGGTGAAATAGCCATCGGTCAGGCGTGGGTCGTCACTTCCAGGCGGGAAGAACTTCATGTCCTTGCCCGTTCCCACGACAGTCTGATCAAGCAGATAGCGCCCACTGATCAGATCGTTGAATACGTCCGCCACCGGTACGCATGCACCAATCTCCCACTCTGGCGCGATAAAGTTTTCCTTTTCTTTCCAGATTCGTCCCTGGGCGTCGTAGTCGTCGCCCACCGCAACGAGCCAGCTATCCTCGTCGACATAGAGGGTTTTCTTCGGTGTCGAGTGACGCACACCCGACTTCACTGTCCCCTCGATCTCCCACACGCGATGCAACTCGTAACGGCGCATCGACGGGTTGATCGAGTTCGGCCCGGTTGCGTCGGAGAGTTTGGTGTCGAAGTTCTGCATGGCAAAACTGTTGTACGGGATGTAGATTTCTTTCTTGCCCACCAGTTTCCAGTCGAAGCGATCCGGATTTCCCAGGAAAACCCATCCTGAATCGGCCGGATACTGATTCTCGTAACCGATCAAAGGGGAGTCATAGGTATAGCTCGGCAAGCGGCGAACACGGCGCTGCCCGGTGAAGTAATAGAACGAATCCGCGTCCTTGTTGAAGTAGTAACGCTGGATAATCCCCTGCCCCGCGAGTGCGGCCGGATCGGTGTAGCCGTAGTAATTCCCGGTCTGCAGGCCGCCGGCGTCCTGCGGTCCGTGCTTGCCCTTTTTGGCCCACGGGAAGTAGTAAATCTGCTTCGCTCGCACGACGATAGGATTACCGCCGCCGGGGCGAGGGGAAACATATTCGTAGCTATCCTGCTCATCGATCCCCGCGCTCTGGTATCGCATGAGCCAGTTCCACATGACCTCGATGCCTGCCTTCGGAAGCGGAAATGGCACGCCGGGTAACGTCGCATTTTCCAGCGACCAGCCGTCCTTGCCGATCGAAGCGCTCGTCGCCCCTTCTTTCGTATTCTGGATCACGAAGTCGGGAAGTCCGCATTCGCGGTGGGACGGATAAACCGGCATCGTGTAGCCCTTGACCTGCTTCAGCATCTGAATCTGTCCGACTGTCAGCTTGTCCGCATACTTGTCGACGTTGGATGCGTCGATCACATAGAGCGGCTTCTCCGACTTGTACTTCCAATAGTCTCCTCTCGGCTTTCCCCACACCCAGCCCGCCGGTGCCGGCTCGCTGCCGGAAAACGCCGGGATCGTGCCATCTTTGTTGCCGGCCTTTTCCGCCCCCACGGGGGTCAGGTCTTTGCCCAGCCGGGCAAGATCTTCTGGTGTGACGGACCAGACATTGGTTACGAGACATCCCAAAGCAACGACTAGAGCTGCTGACTGGCAGGCTTTCATGTTCCCCTCCTCGACATGGAAATATTCCATTTCGTTTATATAGTTATCCGAATTTTTATCAGGACATCTTCTACTTTCGGAAAATGCGGGCACGACGGAGAGCCACATCGCAGTGCATCCGGTATGAACCACCCGAATCAAACGAGTTGCTCTCCGTGGCGTTATCCCGCCTCAGGCCCCGTCACAGCTCTTTCGAATAAGCAGACGCGAAATTGACGCTTGCCATACGCTCGGCATGTCCAAACCATTTGGCGACTTCCTCGGGCGATCGATCTGCCACGGCCGTCGCCGCGACCTGGATACGTTCCAGTCCCTGACGCGCCCGAACCCGAATGGCGTCCAGATCCACGTCCAGCAATTGGCCGTGGCGCTTACGGAGTTTTCCGTTGACGATAACGGTGTCCACATCTGAAGCGGTAGTCTGAAGGACGGCGGAGCCCGCGGGATAACTCGATGGCACCATCGCCCGGGGATGAGACAGGATGATGAGATCGGCCTTCTTGCCGGGCGTAAGCGAGCCAATCTGGTCGCCGAGACCGATCGCCGCGGCGCTCCCGTGGGTTGCCCATGTCAGCGCATGTCGCACGCTCAGATCGATCGTCTGCGGCATGACGCCGGTGTGGTGAATGTGCTCGTTATCCATGCAGCGCTGAAACTGCAAACCGAGCCGCATTTGCGAAAAGAGATCGCCTGAGCCGACGCAAACGATGTCGGTGCTGAACGCCGGCATGATGCCGTGATCGAGGCAGGCGCGAAACGGCGGCCGCCCCATGCCCATCTGCATCTCCGTTTCAGGGGCGATGGTTACCTTCGCCCCCGTTTCCGCCAGTAGCTTCCACTCCGGCCCGGTTAGCGCCGTGCAGTGAATATGCAGGTGACCAGGCAACAACAAGCCGTGATCGTTCAGTTCACGCAACCCCTTGAGCAGGATCGAATTCGATGCAGCGCCGGTGTGCGACGCGACCAGGATGCCGAGATCCTTCGCGAGGCGGATTTCCGCAGCGGTGTCGGCGAACGGGATCGTGCCGAAATCGCTAAGGAGCATCCCCATTCGCATCAGGTCGTTCTTGCCCGAAAAATAGCGCAGGTACAGCGACTCGGCCGTATCGAGGCGATGACGGTGTCCGGTAAACCCAGGCGGCTGATAATCGAACGCTTGCAGGCCATAGGCATAAACGCCCCGGATTCCAGACTCCTTCAAGGATTCGACGGCCGCGATCGCATGCTCGGGACTATTCACGCAATCGCAGCAGTCCATGATGCTCGTCACGCCCGAGTCCAACGCTTCCAGCGCGCCAACCAGCGTCGCCGCGCCGAGATCCTCGGGTTGAAGAATCGAACCGATGCCATAGAACGTGGATGCCAGAAATTCCGGCAGCGACATATCGGCGGAAATTGCCCGAAGCAAGGCCATCCACGTGTGCCGATGACTATCGACCATGCCCGGCAAAATAATTCCGCCTTTGGCATCGATAACTTGCGCATCGACACCCGCGAACTCTTTCGCCTTACCCACAGCGGCCACACGATCACCTTCCAGCAGAACCGCACCATCTGGCACGTCGCCATACTGATCGTCCATACTGATCACATAGCCACCGGTTACCAGTATCTTGTTTTCGCTCATGAAATCATCCCCTCAATGTTGACAATAAGTATCGGCAGAATCGGTGCCGATCTGCTTCCTTACGCGGCCTCTCGGTGAATCGATAGAGACATGGAACATGTCGGTCCGGCGCATTGGTGCGACGCCCCGGTGACGCGAACCGCATGAATTGCAGTGATCGAATTGTTGCGGGTCGGAAATAACGCGTCACCCGCCAAATAGGTTGGCAGCGATCCGTGCTAACCCTATCGACGGTCGCGCGCTCCAACACGATGACGATTCTCCGGACGCAACGGAAAGGACGTTCCAACACGGCGGAGTTACACCGACAAGGACTTAATCCTTGTGGTGAGAAGGTCGCGTTGCAGGTGGAACGATGAGGTGACTGAAGAGCGCGTTAGAAGTATTTCAAGGGTGCGCGGCCGCTACACGATAAGTCATGCCATGCAAGATCATTTAATCCAGTGAAGCTGACGCGCCTGCTTTACCGCGTCCGATCGCCGCCGAACATCCAGCTTGTCGAATATCCTTTGCCAGTACCACTTGACGGTACTCTCGGCCAGACACATCGATCCGGCGATATCCAGATTAGGCAGCCCTTGCGCAGCGAGTCGAATGATCTGGAGTTCCCGGTCTGACAGCTGGGTCCTGATTGCGGAACCCGTTGCGGGAGGTTCAACGTGGGCGCTCCCGCCGGATAGTGCAGCCGGCTTGGCGGCAGTAAGAATCTCATTCAAATGGCGGCGGTCGAATGGCTGCTGCGATTCCGGTAATGCGCCAAGTTCGGACAGTGTATTGACGACCTCCTCGTTCTCGTCGAGATAAGATCTTACAAAGCCCCTGCCCTCACCCATCTTCAATGCGTCCATCAGTGTTCTGCGTGCGGCCAGTCGGTTGCCATCGCTCAGATAACCGCTGGCGAGAAGCATCGATAGCCGGATCGCCGAGCGAAGGCAGTGGCGAACTTTGCAAAAACCAACCCATTGCCTTAGAAGGGCGACCGCCTCGCTGGCTCTGCCGGCAGCCATCCATGCTCTGGCGTGAGCCATGGCGAAAAGCTCGTTGGTGGTCGTGACACCCTCCTTCGGTGAAACTTCAACGGGAAGAAGCGCCTGGTATCTTGGTTCCGAGAGCAGTTTGCCGACGAGCCTCGCCTCACCATGCGCAATCAGCATTCGCACGCGCTCGTTCAGCACGTGCGCGTGAAGCCTATCGAATTCGTATTCCGCAGCGAAGTATGATGCGTCGTCCAGCGCGCTTTCAGCCTCTTCGAGACAGCCTCTTAGCGACGCAAGTCGCGCGCGCGTAATAAAGCCGGCAATCAGCTTGTCGACCAGGCCGAATTCCGCCGACATCGGGTGTGTTCGAAGCAGTTGTGCGGCTTCCGCAAGGTTGTTCCTTTCATACAGGAGTTCGGCTAGCATCGCCGAAGGAAAACTGCTGAGTGCCGAGTGCTCACCGTGAATCTCGATCGCTGTCTTCTGCGCACCGCGATAGTGCTGCTCCGCGGTGTCGATATCTCCCCGCGCAAAAAACGTCGCACCGCTGACGCACTCGTGATAAACAATAGTGAAATATCCGCCCCCCTCGACGAACAGTTCGCGCAATGCTTTCGATGAGGCAGCAATTCCCTCACAGCGATAGAACTCGCGACGCGCCTGCAATGCAATCGAACTGGCCGTTGCACGCATGACAGGCTCGTTGGTCCGGTCCGCAACGAGCCACTCAGTTGCCATTTGGAGAGTCGCCGCCAAGTCGTCTCGCGTAACCGAGAGGACCAATTCGCGATGAGACAATTTGCTTCGGAGAAAACTCAGTTCCTGCCGCTGCGCATCGGTTGTCGTTGTTTCAGCCCGTTGCTCGATGACTTTACCGACCCGATCCAGCGAGACCCGTGTCTCCTTGAATCGCCAGCACGCCATCAGTTGCCATGCCTGATCAAGTAGCGCACCTGGCATCTGGTCCAGAAGTTCCGCGGGCAGCCGCGACGCAAACGACATCAATTCCGCCGTACGGCCGCTGGAGATGAGATTGTGGCTGTTCAGGTTCAGCAGTTGCGCAGCCTGCAGCACTTTACCGGCGGAAAGGGCATGTTCGATTGATTCGACGCCGAATCCGTGCCCGGCAAACCAGGCACTGGCCCGCTCATGCAGAACGGGCTGAAGGCTCGCGAACTCCTCCCGTAGTTTCTTCCTGAGAAACTCCTGAAACAGGTGGTGATAGCGATACCAGTTTCTCTCTTCATCCAGGCAGAAAATGAAGAGATTGGCATTCTCCAGTTTCTTGAGAATATCGCCGGCATTGGACTTCGCACTCACGGCTTCGGAAAGCGATGCGTTAAAACGTGTGAGTATCGAGGTAGCTAGCAGAAAATCCTGGATTTCCACCGGTTGCAGGCGAAATACCTCGTCGGCGAGAAAATCGGCAACGCTGCCATGCTCACCAGAGAACGTCTCGATAAACTGCGCACCGTTTTCGCGATCACGCATCGCGATCGCCGCAAGCTGTACGCCGGTAGCCCACCCTTCCGTCTTCTCGCGTATCCGGCCGATATGCTCCGGCAGCACCTCGATGCGGCTTACGCGTAAAAAGAGTTCTCTGGTTTCGCGGATCGACAAACCCAATTCCTGCGCGTTGATGGTCTGAAGCTGGTCATGCACGCGAAGCCGGCCCAGGCTCAGACTCTTCGAATCTCGAGTAGCGATGACGAGATGGAGAAAATCCAGTGGCAAACGCAAAACCTCGTTCACCAGTGCAAGTATCGCGGGTTCGGAAACCAGGTGATAGTCGTCCAGAAAAATGAATGACGGGCGTTCAAGAGCGTGCAGGCTGTTGATGAATTCAGATGTCAGCAGGCGGAGCGGCGCGCGCACGCCCGCGCTCAACGGCACCGACGCACTTTGCCCCGCATGCGGATGCTCGAGGTCCGCGGCCGAGCACCAATACGACAGGAAGCGGCCGAGATCATTGTCATCGTGATCAAGGCTTATCCAGCCCGGGTTCTTGCCGTCGGCCTTGAGCTTGTTGAATGCGGATACCAGAACGCTGGTCTTTCCATAGCCCGCCGGCGCGGTGACCAACGTCAGCCGCTTTTTCTCGATGTTGGCAAGCTTGCCGGCGAGATGGTCACGCGGCAGCAACAGGCCGGATGTACTCGGCGGAACCAGTTTGGTCCAGAGATGACTGGAATTCACGCTATGTACGCAGTCTCTATGAATGGTTGCGGGAAATGCTGCCCTTCATCGGGAAGGGTCTCAGCACAATCTATTTCTCGTTGCAGCTTTCTGTAGCCAATACGGCACGCCTTTGAACCGGCACCTTCGCATATCGTCCGCTCGACAACGTTCGCGCCACCATCGGTGCAATCCCGCAAAGACGTTTTTCCCATGCAATCCCCGTGTCTTTGCCTTCATGTTCGCCCCGTTGCGAATAAGGGTTAGCACGAATCCCGGCCAACCTATTCGGCCGGTGCCGCCGCTCTTTCGACCCGCAATAATCGATGCAGCGAACACCATGACGCGAAGGCTAGCCGTATTGACGACCTCAAAAAAGATTGGTGTTCCTGAACGATTCCCGACCGCGCCGCCATCCTTTCGAGTAGCCAACGCAACGCATGCGTGGCGCATCGTCAACAGGATACCGCGCCCGACGGGGAAAAAATTATTCCGACAAAGGAGTTGACTGCGATGTTTCTCAAGAACTGCTGGTATCACGCTGGATGGGATTTCGAAGTGACGCAGGGCAAGGAGGCGATCGTGCCCAGGAACATTGCCGGGGAGAGAGTACTTCTCTACAGAAAACCTGATGGGGCAATCGTCGCGATGGAAGATCGATGCCCGCATCGTCAGGCAGCGCTCTCGCTTGGACGGAAAGAAGGCGAATCGCTCCGCTGCATGTATCACGGTTTGAAATTTGCGCCTGATGGCAAGTGTATCGAGGTGCCGGGTCAAAGCAGGATTCCGCAATCCGCCTGCGTCCGGGTCTATCCCGCCGTGGAGAAGAACAACTGTATCTGGATATGGATGGGCGACCAGGAGAAGGCCGATCCGGGCCTGATTTGCTCCGCAGTCGGGACGCGTGACTCGGAATGGGCCATGCATCCAGGCAAGATGCACGTCAAGGCGAATTATCGTGAGGAGATCGCCAACCTGGCGGATCTCAGCCATCTGGCGTGGGTGCACGAAAAAACACTCGGCGGTAGCCACTTGTACTCGACGCTTTCTCCCGAGTTCGAGGTGACCTCGCGAGGTCTGAACACGAAATTCTGGGTGCGTTCCGTACCGGTCCAGGCCGCGGTTGCGCATCTGTTCCCCGAGGGGGCGAAAGTCGATGTCTTTTTCGATATCCAGCACACCGTGCCATGCAACTGGATCATGCATAACAAGGTCTTTACCGCGGGCACGGGTGCCCAGGAAGGATCCAGCGAGCAACTCCTTTTCGAAACGTTTACATGCCAGTACGTGACGCCTTGCGACGCGGACTCGGTGGACTACTACTATTGCTGGGGGCCACGAAGAGAGCAGGACATTCCAGGCTTGAGCGAAATGCTGAAAGATGTCGCTGAGGCCGCGTTTATTGAAGACGCCGCGGTTCTGGAGGCGCAGCACATCAGAATGAAGGAAAAACCGGATTTTCCGCAAATCAGCGTCGCCCTCGACGCCGGGCCGGGAAGAATGTTGTGGGTGCTGGACAAGCTTCTCAAAGAAGAAGCCGAAGCGCGTGCACTCACGTCTGATTGAAGGTTGCATGTCTGCGCTGAAGTGTTGTTTCCGGACACCGCGGTCAAAGTGACGCTGATCGCCGCCCGGTCGCGCGGCGAACACGATTAGGGCTTGCATCAACAAGATGGCGTCCCGTTTGAGACGGGACGCCATGCGCGAACAACAACAACAACAACAACAACGAGCGCATAGCGCCCCGCAGATCAAGTGCCCGTTGGCACATGCAGTGCGGTTTTCATCCGCTCATTGGCGAGATACTCGGATTGCCCGGTGAGCACCATGACTTCCGAGCGCAACTCGTCCGGCCAATTGTTCATGTGACCGAGCAGGCTGGCCGTCTGCTGCGTGTGCTCGGTCATGGGACGCTCCCTCTCTTCCCACTGCACGAGGGCCGCAGGCAAGTCGTTCTGATGCTCCGTGGCAAACACCGCGAGGCTCAACGCGTTCATCAACGCACAGCCGCCGCCCTGCCCGAGATACGGCGGCATAGCGTGGGCGGCGTCACCGATAATCGCCACGCGGCCACGTGCCCATTGGCGCAACCTGACAACTTCGAACGAATCCCAGCGCCCGGCATCGGCGAAACGATCAATCAGATGTCCCAGGTGCGGAAACGACTCTTTCCATAGCGTCGTGTCGACGGGAACCCTGCGCGCTGCGTGGTCGTCGTCCGCACAGCACAGCGCAATGTAAAGATCGGTCGCGCTGGCGGGTGTGTAGAGGATTCGACGCGTTCCCGAGAAGTATTCGATGTACTTCCCCCGATCCTCTGCAGCAACGTCGTTCTGCCCCATCTCGATCAGCATCCGCACCGCACCGTAATGCAGCGGCTCGCGATAGGCCAGCAAATCGAGCGAATCGCGGATGCGCGAGCCGATACCGTCAGAGGCAACAATCAGATCGGCTTGCAACCGTGTTCCGTCGTCGAGCGTCAGTTCTCCGTCGGCGCTTGCCGACGCGGCGTGCGAACCCGTGACGATTTCGACACCAGCGCGTTCACACGCATGGGTCAGCGAACGGATCAGCGTTTCGCGCAGGATCGTGATCAGTCGCGCACCACCGCTCGAATTGATCGGAATTTGCTCCATGACCCTGTTGCAATGGTCGCGCGTTTCGAACCACTGCCCGACGTGTGCCCCCACCGCCGCCTCGTCGTAGGCGCCGATCGCTTCCAGAACCCGCAAACCGTTACCCCAGATATAGATGCCGGCCCCGAATGCTCGCAGATCCGGTGCACGCTCATGCACGCGAACCTGCCAGCCGCGCTGCGCAAGCGCGGCAGCAGCCGTCAGGCCGCCGATGCCGGCCCCCGCGATCTCCGCGCGCGGTTTGCTACCTGTTTTCATGGTCGCCCCTCCCGCCCATACCCTGTGCGCTCAGCATTCGTAATCGACGAAACAGCTTGCCGCGACCAGCGCATCCACTTTCGCCCGCGTTTCGTGATGAACCGGGTGATGGTGATAGGCGTCGAGGGCAGCGCGGTCTTCAAAGACGGTGTAGATCGCCACATCAAAGGCCTTCTCCGACGACTTGAAATTCAGTCCAGCCTCGGATTCGAGCAAACCAGGAATCTTGCCAAGCTGGGCCTGCATGGCGGCATTGATAATGGCGGCGGCCGCCTCCTTGCTTTGTCCGTTAGCAAGATTGAGGCGCCACAGTGCGATGTGTTTGATCATGGTGTATCCAGTATGTTGTGTGAATGCGAGCATTCCCGTGCGAAACCGGGAGGTAATATCAAAGAGCCGGGCTCAGGATGAAATCGAAATGGGCATGAACGTAGGGCCGCCCTGTACCGTACCTGGCGATCTGCGCCGGATCGGCGACGTCTTCGAGCGGGACGACAAGACTCTTGTGCACGCAATTAGCCGCATCCGAATCGACATAGGGATCGTCGCTGAAATAGATTTGCGTGGTAAGCGGCTCCTTGCCGGGATAGGTCACCTTCAGATGCAGGTGCGCGGGGCGGAACTTGTGCCGTCCCATGGCCGTTTGCATGTCGCCGACCGGACCCGTTTTCGAAATTTCATACGGACACGGCAAGATGGTACGCACGTCGAAGGTACCGTCTTCCAGCGCGTCGAACTGCGCGCGGAAATTCCACTCCGGTACTTCCGGGTCGATGTTGCTGTAGAGACCGTCGGCCGTGGAGTGCCAGAATTCGATCAATGCACCCGGCAAAGGCTTGCCATCCAGGTCGCGCACCGATCCTGAGAACACCAGTGGATCGCCGATAACCGCGCCTTTCATCGGCATCACATAGGGCGCCGTCAGGCGCGGCGCACCGGCCAGGTAATACGGGCCTTCAGCGTTAAAAGCCGTTCCTTTCGACGAGGCAAAATGCGCCTCCATCACCGCGGCCTCAAAGATGAAATCGCAAATCAGGTTGATTTCACCCGCTGCGGCCACGCGATTGAGGAATTCGACACCGAGGCAGTATTCCTGGTGTGTGACCTGTTGCTCTACCACGACCTTGCGCAGCGCGTCGCGCATGGCGTCATACACCTGGATGAGACGCGGGTTGACGGCACCGTCGGCGCCCGTTGCGGGACGCTGCGAAGCAGCATTGTCTACGGAAAGAACGGAAGTTTGGGAAGGCATGCTGTGTCTACTCCTGATGGGAAAGGCCGTCCGAGCGAAATTGCGTCGATTGGTACGCCGCAAAATTGCGGGGTTTCTAAAAGTGACTTATGATCGGTATTTATAGGTTCGGTGATGCCGTCAGTCAATACCTACTGACAATCACTTTTTCGGACGCGACTATAACCAAATTTCGTTTTCAGCCCCAGCGGCCTATGCTGAAGGGGCTGCATACCACAACGCTTGTAATGAACTCATAGGAGACACATGGCACAGGTCAAAAAGGAAGATGTCAGGAACGCCATCCTCGAGGCGACGCTTTCTCTGGTGAGAGAGCATGGCTACATCAACACGACGATGGTCCAGATCGCCCGGCGTGCCGGCATTTCCAACGCGAACATCTACATTTATTTCAGCTCGAAGCTGGAGGTGTTTTTTTCCGTCTACGAAATGTGGCTGCAGGATCAGGTGGCTCAACTCGAAGTCCGCGTCAAGGCTGCCGAGGCGCCACGAGACCAATTGCATATCCTGCTGGAGGGTCTGCTGCGCGAGCTTCCTGCGGCCGACAACGGATTTAGCAACAACCTCATTCAGGCAATTTCAACAGCGGGATCGGGCGAGCATGATTCTCGACTGGTCATCTGGCTCAGACAGCGGATCGAGCTTTTGATCAAATCGGCCATGCCGCACATGCGTGCCGATGCGGCGCGACGCAAGCGCTTCGTGCAGTTTCTGGTGATGACGTTCGACGGGTGTGCTGTGAATCATCACTTCGGTTCGGAGCTTCGTATCGACAAAAAGACGATCGCTGATCTGGTGGAAATATTTGACAAGTCGTGACCTTCGCGGCGCTACACCGATCGTTATGCGTGGTAATGGTCAGTGATGCAGAAGACTGGATCGCATGATCCGGCAGCAGCTACCAACAGTGCGTGACTTGGGCAAGCTCGCTCTTCTGGTATTCCTGTTTTGCATATTCAGCACAAAATGTTTGATTGTGGGTCAGAGTCCGAGTCTCCTAGACTTTTGCAAACTCATTGGTCGCGTGTCCGCAATCGGGCTCGTTGGAGCGATGATTTGTATGCAGTACAGCGAATAAAGGAGAGGGCAAGGTCATGAACAGAGTGAAGAAAATTCTTGTGGTCGGTGGCGGCATCGGAGGTCTTGCAGCGGGAGCTGCGTTCGCCCAGCGCGGAATCGAAACTGATGTGGTAGAAATCCAGCCGGATTCCGGCGTTCTTGGCATTGGCATTAATCAGCCGGCGAACTCATTGCGCGCGCTGAAAAACATCGGTGTGCTTGAGCAGGTGTGCGATGTTGGTTTCCAGTATGACGAATGGAAATACAACGATGAAGAGGGCAATCTGATCGCGCGTTGCCCATCCAGCATGGGTGGCGACGGCATTCCCGCGAACAACGCGCTCGCGCGTAAAGATCTGCATGGCATCCTGATCGGCGCTGCGAAACAGGCGGGTGCCACCATTCACTATGGCAAGACGATCACGGATCTGCTCGATCATGGCGAATCAGTTGACGCGACATTTTCCGATGGACAGCATAAAAATTACGATCTCATCGTCGCATTCGATGGCATCAGTTCGGCCATGCGCAAACGACTATTCGGCGACGCATATGAGCCGATCTATACCGGCTTTGCGGTGTGGCGCGTATTGGCGCCTCGGCCGGATGACGTGAAGTGCATCAATCTTTTTCAGTCGACAGGAGCAAAGGCGGGCATTATTCCACTTAGCAAAGACTGGATGTATCTGCTGAACGTCACTCCAGAGCCTGACGTGCGCTATGAACCAAACAGGTTTGTGAATATGCTGCACGAACGTCTTGCGGGCTTCGGCGGCATCATCGGCGAAATCAGGGACCATCATCTGAAAGCTGACTCGACCGTCGTCTACAGTCCATTGCGTGAATGCATGCTGCCCGCTCCCTGGTTCAAGGGACGTGTCGTGATTTGCGGCGACGCGGCACACGCATGCTCACCACACCTCACACAAGGCGCTGCGATGGCGCTGGAGGACGCAGTCGTGCTGGCCGAAGAAATCACAGCCGACCACGGCCGTGCAGTCAACGACGCACTGAACGCGTTCATGCGCCGTCGTTATCCCCGCGCTAAGTTCGTCCAGGATGCGTCGCACCAGATTCTTGCGGACGAGATGGCCGTCACTAGCGACAACATCGCCGCTGCGCGGATCAAGATGGCGATTGATCTGCCACGCCAGATGGCAGCAGCTGATGCGTTTCTGAATCAGCCCGCTTAGGGACATCTAAACGATCAGTCCTGCGATGCGGCATTTCTCGACCTGTGTGGGACAGGAACGGTATGCCTCTCCCAGTTCCGCCCCGTCAGCAGCAGGCGTCTCAAGGTTCACCAACGTACCTGACCGCATTTGAGGAAGACCGCTCGATGATCCATGCGCAGCATCGGTCACTTGCGCCCGTGCGAAAGAAAAACGGAAGTAGACAAACATGCACCACGATTTGCAGACAGTTCGAATCGCAAGAAAATCAATCGAAGCAACCGGCATCTACACGTTCGAATTGATCGATCCGAAAGGTGACCTCCTGCCGCCTTTTTCAGCCGGCGCTCATATCGACGTGCATATCTCGCCAGGGCTCATTCGACAATATTCATTGTGTGGCAATCCGGCTGAGCGCCACCGCTATCAGATAGCGGTATTGCGTGATCCCGATAGCAGAGGCGGTTCGCGCGCCATGCACGATGACGTCCACGAAGGGCAGGAAATACAGATCAGCACGCCGAGGAATTGCTTTCCGCTAGTACGGGAAACGCAACCCAGCCTGCTGCTGGCCGGCGGCATCGGCGTCACGCCCATTCTATGTATGGCGGAGCACCTGAATCAGATCGGGGCTGAGTTCGACATGCACTACCTGACTCGCAGCAGAGATCGAACGGCATTCTACGATCGGCTCGCCCAGTCGCCCTTCGCCTCCAGGGTGACGTTTCACCATGACGACGGGCCCACCTCGCAGCATCTGGACATCCCCGCTTTGCTGGAAAGATTCAATGGCAACGCGAACCTGTACATGTGCGGACCTGGCGGATTTCTGACCTTCGTCCGGAACACGGCAACGCGCCTGGGATGGGCAGACGAGTCGGTACATTTTGAATATTTCTCTGCCGGGGCTCAGGCGTCCAATGTGGGCATGGAATTTGAAGTCAAGCTTGCGAGTACCGGCATGACCTATGCCATACCGCCTGATAAATCCGTGGTCGATGTACTCGCTTCCCACGGAGTCGCAATCCCCACTTCTTGCGAACAGGGTGTATGCGGCACCTGTTTGACCCGCGTTCTGGAGGGCGAACCCGAGCACCGCGATTATTATCTCTCGGCCGAGGAACAAGCGAAGAATGATCGATTCTTGCCCTGCTGCTCGCGAGCGAAGAGCCGGCTACTGGTGCTGGATATGTGACGTGACTGCCTTGCGGATGCCGCCCAATGAAAAATACATGACTACTCCGCCGAGAATCAGTAGAAGCGCCAGCAGATGCAAGCCGTTGTCCAGCTTCCCCGTCGCGGTCTTCATCCAGCCGATCATCGCCGGACTGAAGAAGCTTCCCAGTTGTCCAAGACTGCTGATGAGCGCAATACCGCCGGCCGCTCCCGTGCCGGACAGATAATCCTGCGGAATTGACCAGAAAATCGGCAACGCGGAAAACGTCAAGACAACCGCCACGCTCAGCAGACAAATCACCGACGGCAAACTGCCGGTGTACAGCGCGAGAACCGACAACGCGGCCCCTCCGCCAATCGCGCACAGCGCGTAGTGCCCGCGCCGCTCCCTGTGCAGATCCGAGTGGCGCGAAATAAATACGATCCCAAGCGCGCCGAGGCCGTAGGGAATCGCACTATAGAGGCCGACGTGCAATACATCTGTTACGCCCGCCCCCTTTATCAATGCCGGGAGCCAGAAACTGATGGCCATCGTGCCGCAGGTCAACGTGAAGTAGATCGCTGCAAGCAAATACACACGCGGGTTACGCAGCGCTTCGAGGAAAGACCCTGACGCCACGTCGCGCTTTGCTTCGTAGTCCGCTTCCAGTTCGCGCAACAGGTATTGCTTCTCTTCCACGCTCAGCCAGGACGCTGCCTGAGGGGAGTCCTGCAGCATCCAAAGCGCCAACGCACCGAGCACGATAGCGGGAAGGCCTTCGATAATGAACAGCCATTGCCAACCGGCAAGTCCGTGCATACCGTTCGTGTATTGCATGATGGTCCCGGAGACGATGCCGCCCAGTACGCCGGCAACGGCCACAGCAACAAACAACCAGGACGTAACGGCTGCCCGGCGGGCAGCCGGAAACCAGAATGTCAGGTAAAGAATGATGCCCGGGAAAAAGCCTGCTTCAAAAGCGCCCAGCAGGAAGCGCAGGAGGTAGAGCATCGACGGTGTGGTCACAAACGCCATGCACGCTGAAACCGCGCCCCAGCAAACCATGATCCGCACAAAGGTCCGTCGCGCGCCGATACGCAGCAGCATCAGATTACTGGGAACTTCAAGAAGAAAGTAACCAAGAAAGAAGACGCCGGCGCCCAGTCCATACACCGCATCGCTGAAGCCAAGGTCGCCCTTCATCTGAAGCTGGGCGAAGCCAATATTGATGCGGTCAAGAAACGCAACGACATACGCGACGAATAGATATGGCACGATACGCAGGGTCACCTTTCGGTAAAGTCTTTTGCTCGCGTCAGACGCGGCGTGATTCGGCAGTAATTGCATGTTGTCTCCTCGCTCGATATACAAGCGCCTCCAAGAGGTCTCTTTAGTGTTTCGACAAACTCGGCTCCGGCACCGATTCGCCAGCTTCCCGGATGGCCTGCAGGCATACCTCGGCGTCACCCACCTTCTCCATGAGCAACAACGCGAGCCGTGCCAGCATCAAACTTTCGCGCTCGCGTCCAACGGCACTGATTGCCTCGCTGCAAGCCGAATAGAGCAGATCTCGCTGGTCGTCCTCAAGCGTCGACATGGTGGTCCTCCGAAACAGTCTGGTGAAAATCAGCCGCACGGCCACTTGCCTTCCGCAAGGCTGCGCGCACCGTTGCGAGCGACGGCCGGTTCCACGCGGCACCAAGATGGCCATCGGGACGGACAAGCCATACATCGGCGTCAACTGCACCGAACCTGGATGCAAGCGTGCCGACGCGATCGATCAGCGTGTTTGCGCAGTGCCATGCGGGCTGCGACGCATCGCCCTTCGCCTGGTCGTCAAACAGCACCTGCACAACGCTGACAGGCGACGATTCCGTGTCAGCAAGCACCGACAGATCGTCGTGGCCGTGCCCAAAGGCGAGCACCGTGAAATGCTGTCCCAACGCATCGGACAAAAACCTCTCGCCACAGCTGCCGGACACCGGTACATCGGGAATCACCTGACCCACGCGCGGCGCGTTCGTCAAACCTGTTCCGCTGGACAGCGGCGAATCCGCGTAGTCAATTGCGCTCGTCTGACGCGGATTGACGAGCTTCGCGATGTCACGGTGCTTTTCCGCCAGCGACAGCGCTGCTTCGCGCATCAACGAGTAGCCCCTCGACGGGGGCGCCATGAATTCCGTGCTGCGCCTCGCACTCTCCGCGTTGACATGAAAGGCGTGCACCCGCTCGACGGAATAGCTGTCCAGCAGCGCGTCCCCGCCCCACCCCTGCACTACCGCAGCCAGTTTCCACGCCAGATTGTCCGCGTCGTCGAAGCCGGAGTTGAGGCCTCGCACGCCGAAGATCGGCATCGCATGCGCGGCATTCCCCGCGAACAGAATGCGGCCGTGCCGATATTTTTCGAGCGACATCGCGCCTGCCCTGTAAGCGCTCGTCCACACAAGCTTCCACGGAAGATGCGCTTGCCCGATCAGCTCCAGTTGCCGCTGCACGTATGGCGTGACGGCCTCCGGCGTGATCGCGCTGTCAATGTCGGTGTCGTCGGGCACCTGATAGTCGATGCGCCAAAGGTCGTCGGGCTGTTTGTGCAGCAGCATTGTCCAGCCCGGATTGGAGGGCGGATCGAACCACGCGCGCCGCTCCGCCGGATCGGCGCTGCGCAGTTCAATATCGACAATCACATATTTACCTTCGTAAGCGGCGCCGGCGAGCGGCAAACCCAGACGCTTGCGGACAAAACTTTGTCCGCCATCGCAGGCAACAAGCCACGCCGCGTCGAGTTCGTACGCACCCGCACTGTTTTCCACCTGTAACGTCACACCGTGGGCGGCCGTCGTCATCCCGGTGACCGCGCTGCCCCAGCGGATGTCGATGAGGTCTGCGTAGTTCGCCCTGATTTCGTCGACCAGAAACTGCTCGATGTAGTACTGCTGCAGATTGACCATCGGCGGCAGTTTCTGGGTGTCGTCGTGCGGCATGTCGAAGCGAAAGACTTCCGTCTGGCGGTAGAAGCTACGGCCGGACGTCCATGCAAGCCCCTTGCTCATCACGGCGTCGAGCACGCCAAGGCGCTCCAGTATCTGCAGGCTGCGACGCGAAATGCACGCAGCGCGGCTCCCCATGCAAACCGTGTCGTCTGCTTCGATCACCACGGACGGCACGCCATAGCGGGCGAGACCCAGGGCTGTCGCCAACCCCACCGGGCCGCCGCCGCAAATGGCGACCTGATGTTTCTTCACGTCGCGACCGGCATCCAGCGCCGGCAACAAAGGAATGTGCCTTTCATAGCGGAAAGGTCCAATAGACTCCATGTCAATCTCCCAATGCTCAGCGCAGGCTTCTACCAAGCCATTCCTCAAACTTGTCGGCAGTGAACTGCACGAGTTCGGGCTGACCGGCCAGATAATGATTGCCACCCCTCACAGCGACCTCCGTGAGCCGTTCCCCCGCTGCATTGCGCCACGCTTTGGCCGTGCTGGGAAACGTCGATCCGTCCGCGGTATGGGTCATGAGAAGCACAGGCACGCTTGTCCTGGCGAGATTGCTCGGGCCGTCCGCCTGAGACATTGACGACCATTGCGACAGCCACGAGCGCAATGTGTTGAAGCGCCCCATTGCATTGGCGGCGTAGTTCACAGTGCGGGCATCGCCCCAGATGGAACCGGGAGCGCGATCGTTGGCGTCGAGCGACAGATCAAGAAAGCGCGGGTCGGAATGCGTGCGATAGACAAGGAAGGTTTGGTCCTGCGGTCCGTTTTCCGTGGCGCGCAACATCCGCAGGCGCGCAAGCACCCATTGCTCGATGCGATCACGCCGCGCGAGCTGCGCCGCGCGGAACGATGCCAGAAACGCTTCTGAAAACGGGGCAGCGACGCCGCGATAGAGATCCCACTGCGGATCAGTCGCGAGCGGATCACTTTCATCGACGACCGAAGGATCCAGCCATTGCGCAATCAGACGCGCGCGGCCGGCATGCGCGGCGGACAGCATGATCGCGTCCGCCGGAGGAAGGTCTTGCCGCACGAGATGCGTGGGGGTGCCATCGGGGAACTGAAGCGCCGTGAGACCTTCTGCCTGTGCCTGGTAGAAACTGCAGAGCGCCGCTCCACCCGAATTGCCGATCAGCACGATCTTCCGGTAACCCTGCTCGCGCAACCAGGATACGCCCGCCCCAAGATCCTGAATGACCTGCTCCATGAGCAGCATGGCATCGTTGCCGGCGTAACGCGAATTGAGTCCGAGACAGGCGATACCGCGCTCGGCCAATGGCTGCAGCAGGTAGTGCCCCATGAAATTGCTGGTGGGATGCATCACAATCGCGGCGACATTCCGGTTGTCGGCCGCCGGCGTCGCCATCGCGCCATAGATGCGGGGTCGCAGATTCTGCAAACCGGATTGGCTTTCCATCGTGGCGCCCGGTCGGACGTCGATGGTGACAAGTTTGAGATCCGAGGTGCTCATTGGATGGCGCCTCCACGGGCTGAATGCTTCTCGCGGTTCCATTCGTGAAGTAACGCGTGCGCTTGTATTGCATGTTCCTGCATGACGGCCTGACTGACCGTAGGTGTCGTCAATTCGAGGCGGATGCCGTTGGGGTCGAAGAAGTAAAGCGATTCGATGATGTGGTGATCGGTCACACCGAGCACCTCCACACCTTGCTCCTGCAAATGCGTCTTCATCTGCCGCAACTGCTCCGGCGAATCGACGCGCAATGCGATGTGATTGACCCATGCAGGCGTATTGGGCGAAGGCTCAGCGGCGGTATCGTCGCCCAGGTCGAAGAACGCGATGTACGAGCCGTCCGCCATTTCGAAGAAGATATGCACGTACGGGCAGTATTCCCCGGTACTCGGCACGTGGTCGTTGCGAACCAGGTGCACGAGCGGCATGCCGAGGATGTCTTCGTAGAAATGTCGTGTTTGCTCGGCGTCGCGGCAGCGCCACGCGAAATGATGCAGGCTTCGAACAACGCCTGAAAGGGGAATGGGCATGACTGTCTCCAAAGGCACCGGCCCGACGACGGGGCGCGGCTGTATGGAGAGGTAGTCTAGAAACCTGGAACCTGGCTGTCTGTCCTCATGTGAGAGGACAAAGGTCCTTTACGGCGTCGGTGCTTACCCTAGTAAGGTGACCAGTGCGACGAGTTCGCTTTGCCTTGCGATGCCTAACTTGGCAAACGCACGCTTCTTGTAGGTGATCACGCTCGTCGGCGACAAGTCCAGCATCGCAGCAGCGGTTTTGGCCGTCTCACCACGCCCCAGTAGCCGTGCTACGGACTTCTCGCGGTCGGACAGAAGCGTCTGCCAGCGCCGCAACAATTCAGGGGGCACCGCCGACACGGACTGTGCCGCCGACAATCGCCCATGAGCGTCGGTCAGCGCCGCAAGAAAATCGCCAATCGATGAAATCGCCGCCTTCTCGCGAGCGTCGAAACGCCCTCTCTGCGTCGACTTGTACAGGTTGAGGAACGAGATAGCATCCGTACCAGGCACGACCACGGAAAGCTTGTCTGAAATCGACGGCTTTCTGAAAAAGCGTTCGAAGTATTCCGCATTCGACGCTTCGTCGATTTTGACCGATCGAACGGCCGGGCCATCGCGACGCACCCCGGCCGCCGAGATTTCCGCCCGCACCAAGGGATCCTGCAGGAAATATCCGCCGACATAGGCTTCGGTCAGTCTGAGCGCATCCGGTTTCGAATTGAGACTGGCAGCGCCTGCCATCGTCGCTTTTTGACCGAACACGCTCACCAGCGTGCAGTGGTCCACCGCAACGAAGGTGTTCAGCGCCGTGAGCACGGCCGCAGAAAACGCATCTGTCCCAGCCGCACGAAGACTGTCGGCAAATACCATCGCACTGACCGCGGTAATGGACTGATCGCTCTGCATAGTTCGTAGCTTATTCCAAAAACGCCGGCCATTGTGGCAGCTGAGTTCCTGAACACCGCGAGCGGCAACGGGGAAATTCCGGGTTTCGCGCCGGGAGGGCGTCGAATTTGTTGAAAACCTACCGCAGCAAAGCGTGCTGCTCCGCCTCGAACTTCGCCGAAGCATCCGTCAGGCAGTCGATAAAATGCAGAGCGGCAGGCGTGAGACGTGCGCCGCGCCGGACAATGATCGCAACGGTGAGTTCAGGTAGCGGTTCCTGCAATGTCAGCGCCTTGATGCCGTGCCGCTTGAATTCGATGTCGACAAGCGGCCGGGCAAACACGCTCAGAACATTGGTGTGAGCAACGAGTCCGAGCGCCACCGAGAAGGACGGACATCGAACGATACGTTTAGGTCTCGTCATGCCATTCGGCTGAAAAATCGAACGCGTCAGATCGTCTCCACCGACGCCATACAACGGCATGCACCATTGTTCATCGTGGATCTCTCGCAGCGAGCGGGCACGGACCCGTGGATGCCTGCTCCTCGCGCCGACCACGAAGACGGTACGAAAAAGGGGGATGCACGTGAACTCGCCGCTGGTTTCGTCGGGTTCTTCCAGCAGATGGGTAACGATGAAATCGAGCGTACCGTCACGCAGTTTCGCGAAGCCGAACGTATTGCTCCCCTCGCTGAAACTGACCGTGGCGTCGGGCAGGCTGCGCGTAAATGCATCAAAAGCCGCCGGCAGAATCGTGAATGCCACGGTGGGGCTCACCGATATTGATACCGATCCGGTCGTGCCGCGCTTGATCTGCTCCATCTCGTCGCGTGTGCGGCGCATCTCTGCCACTAACAGCCGGGCGCGGACTTCGAACGCCCTGCCGTACTCCGTCAGTTCAATGCCCTTCACGCTTCGCGTGATCAGTGGAACACCAAAATCGAGTTCGAGTTCGCGCATGACTTTGGTGACGGCCGGCTGCGTCACGCCCAATGCACGCGCCGCCCCGCGAATCGTCGCATGCTCGGTCACCGCCAGGAACGCGTTGAGCTGGTTGAGTTTCATGGCCACGGAAGATGAAAACCAAAAGTTATCGGAATCAAATATTTTTTGTCTTTTGTTTATCGACTTCAGTATATACGCTTGTCTCCATAGCCATTCGCAGCCGCCAGGATTCGCACAGCCGATTCAGGTTCTCTCGAAACCTCTTGGGCCCGGCTCCCGGCAGCAGCAATTTCACAGGCGCAATCAACTTTTCAAACTGACGGAAGTGACTCGCATGATCAGCGTGAATCAGGACAGACTCTGGCGTTCATTAATGGACATGGCGACGATCGGGGCAACAGCTAAAGGCGGCAACTGCCGCCTTGCGCTGACCGACGAGGATGTACAGGCCCGGCGCCTCTTTATGCAATGGTGTGAAGAAGCCGGATGCGAGCTTCGCATCGACCCCATCGGCAATATTTTTGCGCGCAGGAACGGCACGCAGAAGAACGCGCCGGCCATGATGTGTGGGAGTCACCTCGACACGCAACCCGCAGGCGGGCGTTTTGACGGCGTGTACGGTGTGTTGGCGGGTCTCGAAGTGATTCGGACTTTGAACGAACTTGACGTCAGCACCCGGCATCCCATTGAAGTGGTTGCCTGGACTAACGAAGAAGGTTCACGCTTTACGCCCGGCATGATGGGATCCGCCGTGTACAGCGGGAAACTCGACATTGACGTCGCGCGCGCACGACCTTGCATGCAAACCGGCGTACTGCTCGGAGATGAACTGCAACGTACCGGATTCGCCGGCACTGCGCCATATACCCGGCCGAAAGCCTATTTCGAGGCGCATATCGAGCAAGGACCGATACTGGAAAATGCCGCTCTTCCGATCGGCATCGTAACGGGCGCTCAAGGCATCTACGAGTTGGACGTGACCGTCGTCGGATTTGAATCTCACGCTGGCACGACACCCATGAGTTTGCGCAAGGATGCATTGGAAGCCGCCGCCCATATTATTGCGTCTATCCTTGACCTCGGCCGCCGATTTGATCCCGATGCGCGCGTGACGGTAGGACACATCGATTGTCACCCGAATTCGCCAAGCACTATCCCCGGGAAAGTCATCTTCAGCATCGACATACGGCACCCGCAACAACCTAAGCTCCAAAAGCTCGTGGCCGACATTGAAACGATCTGTTCCCAACAGGCTGCAACCTACGGCGCTAGTGTCGACGTGCAAACGGTCGCGGCATATGAACCTGTCGCCTTCGACGTTCAGTGTGTTGAACGCGTACGAGGCGCGACGTCATCGCTGGGTTATCCCTCGATGGATATTTGCAGCGGAGCAGGTCACGATGCGGTGAATCTGTCGTATGTCTCACCCACCGCCATGATTTTTGTGCCCTGCAAAGCCGGACTCAGTCACAACGAGTTGGAAGATGCGGATCCCGTACATCTGGCGCAAGGCGCATCGGTGTTGGCAAACGTGCTTCTGGGCGAGGCAATGTAAGCTGCAACCTATCCCCTGATCTACGCTAGGCGTGGGTGTCAGGATAGGTTGCGCTGCCTTTTGTCACCGAGAATCACCGTGAGCGTCGCGGAATCGAAGATCGTACCGCGATCGGTGAGCGAAAAGATGCCGGCTGGCAACGTCACGGCCGGCGCCACGCTCATAGCCAGTGGAGCTCAGTCAACCTCCTTCCCGGCTGTCTCCGGTGCGGCGAGTGCCGCCCACAGCGTACACAGCGTGATCCCGATCAACAGCGCGGATACACCCCAGGTGCGGCCACCCATTGCTGTCAACAGCGACGCAGCGGCCAGCGGCACGAAACCACCGCTCAATGCCCCGCCTAACTGAAATCCCAACGACGCACCGCTGTAACGCAACCGGGCGGGGAACAGTTCAGCGATCCACGCGGCCTCAGGCCCAAACATGATCGCATGCGGCAATACCGTTGCGCTACCAGGATACAGGCCGATGTGCGTGCTTGCGCTTAGAGACAGTCTGCGTGATGGCGAAGCGTGCGCCGCGCGTAATACGCGAAGGCAGCCGAACTGCGTTTTGCACGCGTGGTCCAGTCGCGCGCCTCGCGCCCCAGTACAGGGTCGATGGGTTGGATCTGTCCCGCCGACATGGCAAGCAATTGCATCCTCGCCGTCCGCTCGAACGCGAGCGCAAGCACACAGGCCTCCTCCACGCTGCGCGCCGCGATCAGCAGGCCGTGATGGGCAAGCAGCAAGGCATGCTTGTCGCCCAGCGCCTGCGCGATGAACTCGCCCTCTTCATTCCCCACGGGCACACCTGGCCAATTACGCGCGAACGCCACGTCGTCGTACAGCACGCAGTTATCCATGTGCGAGACATCCAGCGGAACCTCGAGCATGCTGAGCGCAGCCGTATGAACCGCGTGTGTATGGATGATGCATTGCACATCGGGACGTGCGCGATACACCCAGGAATGGAACCGGTTAGCGGGATTCGCCATACCCGTTCCACGCAACACGTTGAGATCCTCGTCGATCAGCAACAGATTGTCCGCCCGGATCTCGTCGTAGCCGAGTCCCAGCCGCTGCGTGAAATAGGTGTGCGGTGCCTGCGCGCGGGCGGTGATCTGCCCCGCAAGGCCCGAATCATGGCCATTGTCGAACAGAATCCGGCACGTCAGCGCCAGCTTCTGCTCAAGGGTGTAATTGCCCTCGTCGAGGAGCACGTCCATCTGCTCGTTCGAACGTTGCATCAACCGGGCCTTGTCCAGATCAAACGTGTCACTCACGCCCTGTCTCCTTGTATAAGGGTTCGTTCTCAAATCCCGCGTGGCATACTTGCGCCGCTGGTATGCGGTATTTTTTTGAGTCTCACATGACTCAAATCAAACTATATGACACAAGTGTCCTGATGTCCACAAGATTAAAAATATTGCGTGTGCAAGCACAACTGACGCTGGAAGAACTGGCACAGGCGTGCGACCTGACGCGAAGCTATGTCTCGAAAGTCGAGCGGGGCGTGTCGATGCCGTCGATCGGCGCCGCGCTCAAACTGGCGCGCGCGTTGCATGTGCCGGTCGAGACACTGTTTGGCGATGACCCGGTTACCGATCCGGTCACTATCGTGCGCAAGCGTGCCGCCGATCAGCGCGATGCGGATGCGGGGCCGTCCCACGTCGTGTCGGGCACTGCGGCCGGGCACCAGATGATGGCGTTCGTATTGAATCCGACCGACAAAGGACTCGGCGCGCATCCGATGAGTCATCATTCGGGTGAGGAACTGCTGTACGTGTTGTCCGGGTCGATTACGTTACGCCTCGCGCGGCGCGAGGAAATCCTGGAGGCGGGTGATAGCGCACACTTCAATGCGGGGATTCCACACAAGATCACCTGCACGAAGGGATCGCCCGCTCAGGTATTGATCGTGATTCTTCCGGATGGAAGCGACGAACCCGCGGCAGCGCCGTCGAAAGCCAAACGGCGCTGAACGAGATTCAGGTTGGCGGGAACGCGACAGTGCCTATAAAGCGCACTGCGGCGCGAGCTTGCGCGACACGTCATGCGCAGTGGTGAGATTCCAGGTCCATACGGCGGCGGCAGCGCCGTATTCGATGTCATTAGCGATCCTGATCGTCTATTCAACCATGTCGAATTTAATCTTCGGCAACACCGGCGCGAAGATTTCCTCGCTCGCGACCTGACCTTCGCGTCGACCTGGACTTCAAGCGGCAAGGAACTGCGTCTCGGCGAATTGACGCGGAGTCTTCGGAACGTGGACGGCACAAATTCGCCGACGCGATCTCACAGAGATACTCTGCGCTGGGATTTCGAAAACGATGGGGGTAGACGGCTTTTGAAGTAGTCGCTGCCGCAGGCGTCGAGCACCCACGTCGCGCCGCCCACTGTCAATTCGAGCTGACCGCAGACCACCACCCCGCCCTCATGCTCGGAATCCAGTAAGCAATTTCTCCAGCGACCCGGGCGAAGGACTCCCGCGATTCTGCTCGATCGGCAAGATCGTGTTATGGAAAACACCCACTCGTTGGCCCGCTCGCGTTGAGACATCGCGGACACCGGAAACCGGTCTCGGCAAATCCATTAAAAAATGAATTGACTCAGTTTTCTTGGCTCGTATATCCTGCTCTCCAGGTTGTCGTCATGCCTATGTCATAGATCAAAAGAGACATTACCCCCATTGCGAACCCGGTTTGCAACGGCACGGACGATGAACCATCCCTCGCTTCGTTAAACATAGCGTGTATGTTTTTTCGAAGGAGGCATTCAATACTTTCAACACCGTTAGTCGAGTGTAATCGTGAGAGTCCGAGGTCCTTTGGTCAGGTGGGAACGTAGTCAGCGTGCGAGTTGTCTTCGCGCTGACCGTGCCATCGCCGACGGCAACGGCAGGCTTGCGTTTCGCCGCTTTCTGTCCGTCATTACGACCCTTTCCCGCCGCTCTGTCCGACGTCACAATTCCGTCTCCGCTCGCGCGTTTGTCGCGGTGCGCACCGACGAAATTGCCTCCCTGCTGCCTTAGCCTCCCTCCCATTCCGCCGTTCGGTTCACCTGTTTGCGTAAGCGCGCGTTGATGACATTCGCGCTTCTGCATGCTTGTGGTCGCCTGTCGTCTGCGCGTTCTGCATCAACCACGCCGCGCAACGGGTCGAACCGGACTGCCTCCCTGATTGCCATGCGCGGCGCGGTCCGCTGACGACCCTCGCCCTCTTTCTGGTAGCTGTGCGCTCTGCGCATGGCTGCGGAATCGTGTCGCGCCTATTTAGTGCCGTTCGCGCCGTATCCCGCGAGGAACAAACACGCCTATTAGTTATGCGAAATGAAAAAGTGACCGGTATCAATGCCGATCACGGTAATACCCACCGTGATCGAACGCGCGCCAAGCCCGGCTGGAACGCTGCATCCGCCACGACACAAGCTTGAGTCAGTCCGCACAAAGAAGAATCGAGAAAACAATCATGCAAGACATCGACGAATTCCTGAAGCAGCATCACGTTACCGAGATCGAAGCGATCATTCCGGATATGGCCGGGATCGCACGCGGCAAGATCATTCCGCGCAGCAAGTTCGAATCGGGCGAGTCCATGCGCCTACCGCAGGCGGTGATGATCCAGACCGTCACAGGCGACTATCCGGAAGACGACAGTTTCACCGGCGTCACCGATCCGGACATGGTCTGCGTCCCCGACGCCAGCACCATCCGCATGATTCCGTGGGCAGTCGACCCGACCGCCCAGGTGATCCACGATTGCGTTCACTTCGACGGCACGCCCGTCGCGATCTCGCCGCGCCGCGTGCTGCGCCGCGTGCTCGAACTCTACAAGGCCAAGGGCTGGAAGCCGGTTATCGCGCCCGAGCTCGAGTTCTATCTGGTCGACATGAACAAGGACCCGGACCTGCCGCTGCAACCGCCGATCGGCCGTACGGGCCGTCCGGAGACCGGCCGTCAGGCGTACTCGATCGAAGCGGTGAACGAATTCGATCCGCTGTTCGAAGACATCTATGAATACTGCGAAGTGCAGGAACTGGAAGTCGACACGCTGATTCACGAAACCGGCGCCGCGCAGATGGAAATCAACTTCATGCACGGCGATCCGCTGAAACTCGCCGACAGCGTGTTCCTGTTCAAGCGCACGGTGCGCGAGGCCGCACTGCGTCACAAGATGTACGCGACCTTCATGGCCAAGCCGATGGAAGGCGAACCGGGCTCGGCGATGCACATGCACCAGAGCCTCGTGGACGAGGAAACCGGCCACAACCTGTTCACCGGTGCGGACGGCAAGCCGACGTCGCTGTTCACCGGCTATATCGCGGGCCTGCAGAAATACACGCCGGCACTGATGCCGATTTTCGCGCCGTACATCAACTCGTATCGCCGCCTGTCGCGCTTCATGGCGGCGCCGATCAACGTGGCGTGGGGGTATGACAACCGCACGGTGGGCTTCCGGATTCCGCATTCGGGCCCGGCTGCGCGCCGCATCGAAAACCGCATTCCGGGTGTGGACTGCAATCCGTATCTGGCGATCGCCGCGACGCTGGCTGCAGGCTATCTCGGCATGACGCAAAACCTGGAACCGACCGAGCCGCTGCTCAGCGACGGTTACGAATTGCCCTACCAGTTGCCGCGCAATCTGGAAGAGGGGCTGACGCTGATGGGCGCGTGCGAACCGATGGCCGAGATTCTCGGCGAGAAATTCGTCAAGGCCTACCTCGCACTGAAGGAAACCGAATACGAAGCGTATTTCCGCGTGATCAGCTCGTGGGAACGCCGCCATTTGCTGCTGCACGTCTAACACAACACGTCCAAATAAAAACACCACTCGATCTTTCGCAACGGCAGTTCTTTCCGGTATGGGCGATACGACACGCGCTGATGCCGGAACTCTACCTTCAAGGAAAATATCATGAGCGTTTATCACCTTCGTCATGCGGTCGCGGGGGCCGCACTTCTCGCCTTTACAGGTCTCGCCGCGCTGTCGGCAACGCCGGCCCTTGCGGCCGACACGGAACTGAATGTGTACAACTGGTCGGACTATATCGCCAAAGACACGATTCCGAACTTTGAGAAAGAGACCGGCATCCGCGTGAAGTACGACAGCTACGATAGCGACGACACGCTACAGGCGAAGCTGCTCTCCGGCAGTTCCGGCTATGACATCGTCGTTCCTTCCTCCGCCTATATGGCAAGGCAGATCGAAGCGGGCGTCTATCAGAAGCTCGACAAATCCAGGATGCCGAACCTCGCCAATCTCGACCCGGTGCTGATGAAGATGATCGCCGATGCCGACCCGGGCAATCAGTACGGCGTGCCATGGGCATGGGGCACCGACGGCGTCGCGTACAACGTGCAGGCGATCCAGAAAGCGCTCGGCGCCAATGCGCCGATCGATAGCTGGTCACTGGTATTCGACGCAGCCAATCTCTCGAAGCTGAAAGGCTGCGGCGTGTCGTTCCTCGACTCCGCGTCCGACGTGTTCCCCGCCGTTCTGCAGTACATGCATAAGGATCCCAACAGCACGAATCCGGCCGACTATCAGGCCGCCTTCGAAGTGCTGAAGAAGGTTCGCCCGTACATCACGCAGTTCAATTCATCGGGCTATATCAACGATCTCGCCAACAACGACATCTGCGTTGCAGTCGCCTACTCCGGCGACGCCGGCATCGCACGCCGGCGCAGCACCGAAGCCAAGCGTTCGTATGAAGTGAAGTTCTCGAACCCCAACGAAGGTGGTCTGCTGTGGTTCGACGTGATGGTGATCCCGAAAGATGCACCGCACCCGGAAGCGGCAATGAAGTGGATCAACTACATCGAAGACCCGAAGACGAGTGCAGCGATTACCAACGAGGTGTTCTATCCGACAGCAAACCGCGCCGCGAACCAGTTCGTGACGCCGGCGATCGTGCAGGATTCGAGCCTGTACCTACCGGAACCGGTGCTTAAGAAAATGACTGTGATGCGTCCGCAGCCGGCGGCAATCATGCGCCTTCAGAACCGCCTCTGGGCCCAATTGAAAACCGGCATGTAAGCACAGGAAGCCGTGGGCGAGCGGTGCCTCGTCTCCTCGCAGCCTGAAGCAAGGCACACAAAACGCTACGTCAGCCTGCGCGGTACGCCGCGCAAGCTCATGTTTCCCGATAGCAGCACACCTTGCGAGTCACGTTCCGTGCCTCGTAGGGGAACGCTCACGCCTGAGATTTGCAAGGAATGGCCACGCCATGAAGTCCATACCCTCATCCAGTTCCGTCCCTATGACATCGAACCCAATCAAAATACCAGCGACCTCGGCGAATTTCGTTCGCATCGAAAACGTCGTCAAGAAATTCGGCGACAGCACCGCTGTCGACAACGTCAGCCTGAACATTGCGAAGAATGAACTGTTCGCGCTGCTCGGCAGTTCCGGCTGCGGCAAATCCACCCTTCTGCGCATGCTCGCCGGGCTTGAGACGGTGACGTCCGGGCGCATTTTCGTCGACGGCGAGGACCTCGCCGCGATGCCGCCGTACAAGCGGCCGGTCAACATGATGTTCCAGTCGTACGCGCTGTTCCCGCACATGAGCGTCGAGGCCAATATCGCCTTCGGCCTCAAGCAGGAAGGCACGCCGAAGAACGAAATCAGGGAACGGGTTGCCGACGCGCTCAATCTCGTGCAGATGAGCAAGTACGCACAACGCAAGCCGCATCAGCTCTCCGGCGGCCAGCAGCAACGTGTGGCGCTGGCGCGTGCGCTCGTCAAGCGGCCCAAGCTGCTGCTGCTCGACGAGCCGATGTCGGCGCTCGACAAAAAGCTGCGCCAGAAGACCCAGCTTGAACTGGTCAACATTATCGGCAAAGTCGACGTGACCTGCGTGATGGTGACGCACGATCAGGAAGAAGCCATGACGATGGCCGGGCGCCTCGCGGTCATGAGCGAGGGCCGCATTGTGCAGATCGGTTCTCCGGGTCAGGTCTATGAATTCCCGAATAGCCGCTTCTCGGCCGAGTTCATCGGTTCCACCAACATGTTTGAAGGCATAGTGGTCGCGGACGAACCGGACCACATCTTCGTCGAGAGCCAGGAGCTCGAATCGCGCATCTACGTGAGCCATGGCATTACCGGGCCGCTCGGCATGCCAGTGGGCATTTCGGTTCGGCCCGAACGCGTGAAGGTGTCCCGCGAGAAGCCGGACACGCCGCACAACTGGGCGCACGGCGTAGTCACGGATGTGGCCTACATGGGCAGCTATTCGCTGTATCACGTGCGCCTGCCGAGCGGCAAGACGGTCGTGTCGAATCTCTCCAGCTCGCACCTGATGAGCGAAGGCGCGCCTGCTTACAACGACGACGTGTTCGTCCACTGGTCGCCCGCTAGCGGCGTGGTGGTGACGCAATGAGTGCAACGGCCTCCACTCCTTCCACGGCGGCGGGCAACCACGCTGCTGCCGCGCCAAGATTCGATTCGATCCGCACGCTGTTCGCGCGAGTCGTTCCTTCTGGACGTACGACGGTCATCGGCGTGCCGTTCATCTTTCTAACCCTGTTCTTCGCGTTGCCGTTCGTGCTGGTCCTGAAGATCAGCTTCGCCGATTTACGCCTGAGTATTCCGCCGTATACCGCGTTGCTGAGTGTGAAAGACAGTGTTCTGCATTTCTCCATGCAGCTGGGTCACTACGCCTTCCTGTTGCAGGATGACCTGTATATCGCCACCTATATCAGTTCGCTAAAGATGGCGGCGATCTCGACCTTCTTCTGTCTGCTGCTCGGCTACCCGATCGCGTACTACATCGCGCGCTCGGAGCCCACGAAGCGTGATCTGCTGATGATGGGCGTGATGCTGCCGTTCTGGACCTCGTTCCTGATCCGCGTCTACGCATGGATCGGCATCCTGAAAGACGACGGCCTGCTCAATCACACACTCATGGCGATCGGCATGATCCATTCACCGTTGCGCCTCTATCACTCCGATATTGGCGTGTACATCGGCATGGTCTATTCGTACCTGCCGTTCATGGTGATGCCGCTGTACGCCCATCTGGTGAAGATGGACCTGACGCTGCTCGAAGCGGCCTACGACCTCGGCTGCAAACCGTGGACCGCGTTCACGCGCATCACGTTGCCACTTTCGAAGAACGGCATCATCGCCGGCAGTCTGCTGGTGTTCATTCCGGCGGTGGGCGAGTACGTGATTCCCGAACTGCTCGGCGGCGCCGACACGCTGATGATCGGCCGTGTGATGTGGGATGAATTCTTCAACGATATGGACTGGCCGATGGCCTCTGCTGTGACGGTGGCCATGGTGTTGCTGCTGCTCGTGCCGATGGCCGTGTTCCAGTACTACCAGGTCAAGGAACTCGAGGAGGCGAAATGATCAAGCCGAATAAAACCCTTTCTGCCAGCGTGCTGACGTTCGGCTTCCTGTTCCTCTACATCCCGATCGTTAGCCTCGTCGTGTTTTCATTTAACGAATCGAAGCTCGTGACGGTGTGGTCCGGCTTTTCGCTGAAGTGGTATGGCGCATTGCTGCAGGACGATGAACTGCTGACCGCTGCGTGGTTGTCGTTGAAGATCGGTTTGATGACCGCGTTTGCCTCGGTAATCATCGGGACCTGGGCAGGTTTCGTACTCGCGCGGATGGGCCGGTTTCGCGGCTTCACGCTTTTCACCGGCATGATCAACGCGCCGCTCGTGATTCCTGAAGTGATTCAGGGCATCTCGCTGCTGCTGCTGTTCGTCGCGCTCGAACAGATGCTCGGCTGGCCGAAGGGCCGCGGCCTCTTCACGATCTGGATCGGTCACGTGATGCTGTGCGTGTCGTACGTGGCGATCATCGTGCAGTCGCGGGTGAAGGAGCTCAATAAATCGCTCGAAGAAGCCGCGCTCGATCTCGGCGCAACGCCACTCAAAGTGTTTTTCCTGATCACGCTGCCGCTGATCTCGCAGGCCCTGATGTCGGGCTGGCTGCTGTCGTTCACGCTGTCCATCGACGATCTCGTGTTGTCTGCGTTCCTCTCGGGGCCGGGTTCCACCACGCTCCCACTCGTCGTGTTCTCGCGTGTACGCCTCGGCCTGAATCCGGAGATGAACGCACTGGCAACGATTTTTATCAGCGCCGTGACGATCGGTGTGGTCGCCGTCAACCGTTGGATGCAGGCGCGCGAACGCAGACGCACGCGCGACATGCAGATGGCGTTCGCCCTCGCCGATGCATCCGCTCTCCCGCCACAACCCGCCACTGTCCGAAAGTCACTCGATACAGCACGCGCATAAGAAGTCTTTTTTGCAATACGACCAACAAGGAGAAATTTGCATGAAAAAGAAGCTCATCTGTCTGCTGGTGGCGGGGAGTCTGCCAGGCTTTGCGATGGCAGACGCCACCAGCGACCAGATCAAGGCGCTCCAGACCCAGCTCAACGCGCTGCAAAAAGAAGTGAAGCAGTTGCGCTCGGAAGCGGCAGCCAAGCCAAAAGTCGCGTCTCCCGCTGCGGCTGCGCCAGCCGTAGCGGAAGCACCAGTAGACGTCTCGTCGCCCGACTACGGCAACGCGCGCGCAACGCTGACCAACGATCAGGTCGACTCGATGAAGCAGCAGATCGCCAACCAGCAGCTGAAGGTCGATTCGCTGGTGGACGCGCAGAATACCGGCCCGATTGCAGGCCTTTCGGTAACGGGCTATATCGATCCGACGTACATCTATAACCGCGCGCAGAGCAGCTCGTCGTTCCTGTTCGCAAATCACGAAAGTAGCTACAACTACTTCAACAGTACGTTCGGCGATCTGTACCTCGACATCAAGAAGACCTTCGGCGTCGGCCCGATGGCGCCGTCGGCCGAGATCACCCTGATGCCGAACCGCGGCAACGGCATTACGCTGCTGCAGAACGAACACGGCGATATCGGCGACAACATCCTGAATACGGCCGTCGTGACCGTGCCGGTAACGGCCACGACCACCTTCGTGGCCGGCTTGATGTCGAGCTTCGGCGGTTACGAGGTCCAGCAGTCGAACCAGATGCTCACGCTCACGCACAACCTGCTGTATGACTTCTCCGATCCGGGCAGCTATGTCGGTGTCGGCGTGAACTACACGGGTGACAACAGCAACTGGGCATGGAAATTCATGCTGGGCAACGAGCAGTACCGCACGTATGGTTCAGTGGTGCAGACCGGCACCAACGCGCTGGGCGACCCGATCACCAACAGCAACAAGATTCCGACCTTCACCGCGCGAGTCGACTACACGTGGTCCAGCGCGCTGGACATCGGCGGCTCGTTCAATATCGGCCGGCAGACGCTCTCCTCCGCGCTGACCACCGATCAGAACGGCAACACGGTGCCGGTGTACGGTGTAGGCGGCCAGGCCTCAAGCGCGTTCGGCACGTTCTTCTTCAGCGAAGCCGATCTGGCCTACACGCTGGCGGATACGCAGATCAATGCGGAACTCGACTACGGCCAGCAGCAGAACGGCGCGTTCAACGGTGGCCAGGCGCAGTGGTATGGCCTCTCGCTGCTCGCGCACCGCAAGTTCAGCATGCCGGTGGTGGGCCGCGTGGGCGTGACGGCACGCTATGACCTGCTGGTCGACAGCAAGAACGGCGGCGGCGGCGGTGGCATCGCGCTGAATTCGAACGGGATGGATACGGCTAACGGCTTCGGTGTTGGTGCGGACTGCATTGCGAACTCGTCCAACCATGGCTTCGAGTGCAAGGGCGCCACCCGTCAGGACGTTGCGCTCGATCTGCTGTTCTATCCGACCCAGCAGATCACGGTCAAGGTGGAATACCGCCACGACTGGGCCAACAAACAGGTGTTCCTGAAGAACGACGGTTCGTACGGCAAGTCCAACGATCTGCTCGCGACGCAGGTCATTTACTCGTTCTAATCCATACCGCCCACGCGCGCGGCCTGCCTGTTACCGAAGGCCGCGCGTCCAGGCTTTTTACGCATGCCCTGCCTATGCTCTCATTCTCAAACCAGCCTCACGTCGCCTCGTACTACGCTGCAACCTCTAACGACACCACTCGCCATCCGTCGCTCGAAGAAACGCTTAGCGTCGACGTTTGCGTCATCGGCGCGGGACTCACCGGTATCTCGACTGCGTTGAACCTCGCCGAACGCGGTCACTCGGTCGCGGTGCTCGAAGCATCGAAAGTCGGCTGGGCCGCGAGCGGCCGCAATGGTGGCCAGTTGATCGGCGGTTTTGCCTGCGATATCGATACCTTCGCCTCGCACATGTCTGCCGAAGAGGTGAAACGCATCTGGGCCATGGGGCTCGAAACGCTGGATATCGTTAAGGAGCGTATCGCGAAGCATCAGATCGAATGTGATCTGACCTTAGGTTATCTGACCGCGGCGAACAAGCCGCGCGATACGGACGCGCTCCAGAAATGGCGCGACGAAGCGCAACAGCGCTTCGGTTATGACCGCTTCCGTTATATCGACGCTGGTGGCATCAGCGAATACGTTCAATCGCAGCGCTACCTGGGCGGCTTGTTCGATCCGGATAGCGGCCATCTGCATCCACTGAACTACACACTCGGCCTGGCACGGGCCGCGCGTGGCGCCGGCGTACAGATTTTCGAAGACAGTTGCGTCACCGCGTTGCGTCAGGAAAACGGTCGGCACGTGGTCGAAACCGCGCGCGGCAAGGTGAATGCGCAATTCGTCGTGCTCGCCTGCAATACCTATCTCGGCCAACTCGCGCCGTCTCTGGCACGCAAGATCATGCCTGTCGGGACTTACGTGATCGCGACCGAGCCGCTCGACCCCGCGCGCGCCAAAGCATTGATGCCTGCGCGGGCCGCCGTGTGCGACAGCCGCTTCGTGCTGGACTATTTCCGGCCTGCTCCGGACAACCGCCTGCTGTGGGGCGGCAAGGTCAGCTACTCGACATTCGCGCCGCGCAACTTGGGCGAGGCGATGCGCCGCGACATGCTGAAGACTTTCCCGCAACTGGACGATGTCAAAATCGACTATGCGTGGGGCGGCTTCGTCGACATTACGATGAATCGTGCGCCGCATTTCGGCCGACTGTCACCTACCGTGTATTTCGCGCAGGGCTTCTCCGGCCACGGCGTGAACACCACCGGGCTCGCGGGCAAGCTGATCGCCGAAGCGATCGATGGCCAGGCGTCGCGCTTCGATCTGTTCGGCAAGATTCGTCACCGCGATTTTCCGGGCGGCGCTACGCTGCGCACCCCTGCCCTCGTGCTTGCGATGGCCTGGTATCGAATGAAGGACCTGCTCTGACGGCCGGCAGTCGTAGCCGCCTCATGGACGCCTTGATCCACGATTGCTGTTACGAGGCGAGTGTGACACGTCTGATGCCAATTCAACATTCCGCCGTCCGAGCGGGTTTGAGGCGTTCTATGGAGACGGCCTCGCCGGCCAAAGTCAGGTTGTGCTCAATGCCGGTATACGCCACGCGTTTTGAACACGTTATCGCTCGGCAGGCTGTCTTGAGCAGCTGTGTGAGGCACGACGATTTCGAGGAATAGACAATCGTCGTGCTACTCACCGCCTGCAGGATCCGTACGTCAAGCCACACTGATCTACCGACCCTGCCCCTGATGGGGTGCACCCACCAGTTTGTTTGTTACCGAAGTCACGCCCGTCACGCCCTTCGCGACGTCGCCCGCCTTGTCGATCTGAGCCGCGTCTGGAACCGAACCCTTAAGAACCACCGCCCCGCCGCTTGCCCGCACCGCGATACCCGACACGTCGATGCCCCGCGTGCTCGCAAGCGCCGCGCGCACCGCACGTGCCAACTGTTTATCCGCCGCCCTGGCTGCCTTGGCACTGCTGCCCGGGTTGGCTGCTACGCTGCTCGCTAAGGTGTCATTCGCCTGCGCATAGGGCGTGCAAACGACCATCACGGCCACGACGCCGCCAAGCGCCTTGAAAAGCTTTGCTGATTTCATGAATTCTCCCCTTTGCTCACCGTAGAAATGACATTGCGATTCCGCGGTGTCCGGACACCGTTGAAAATCATGTTGAGGACAACAGCCGACACTGAAGCCAACAAAATGCCGCTGTGCAAAAGAGGCGCGAGTTCGACTGGCAGCGCACTGAAGAACTGCTTCGACACCATCGGAATGAGCCCGACGCCAAGACTGATGGCAACCACATACAAATTGTTGCGGTTCCCCACGAAATCGTTACCCGCCAGAATCTTGATGCCGGTCGCGGCGACCATGCCGAACATCACGATACCGGCGCCCCCGAGTACAAACTGCGGAACGGCAGCCACGACGGTGGCCATTTTCGGCACCAGACCCAGCACGATCAGGATGACCGCGCCCGTCACGCATACCCATCGGCTGCGCACGCCGGTTACCCCGACGAGGCCGACATTCTGCGAATACGACGTGTATGGAAAGGTGTTGAACACGGCGCCGATAAACGTTCCGAGTCCGTCAGTGCGTAAGCCTCGCGTCAACGCCCTGCTGTCGACCGGCCGGCCAACCATCTCGCCTACCGCCAGAAACATGCCGGTCGACTCGATATACGTGACGAGCAGCACGATCGTCATTGCGACAATTGCGGAAACATTAAAGTGTGGCCTGCCGAAATGAAACGGCATCACAACTGCAAGCCACGGTGCCGAGTCGACGCCCGTCAGCGACACTTTGCCGAGTAGCGCAGCCACGATGAAGCCAAACAGAATACCCAGCAGCACCGCAATGCGGCCAATAAAACCGCTGCCAAAACGCATGACGGCAATAATGAACACCAGCACCGCAAAAGACACGCCGATATAAACGGGATTGCCGAAATGGGGATTGCCGACGCCGCCACCCGCCCAGTTAATCGCCACTTCCATCAGCGTCACGCCGATCACCGTGATAACCGTGCCGGTGACCACAGGAGGAAACCACGCGATCAACCGGCTGACAAACGGCGCGACGATCATTCCGATTGCGCCGGCCACGAGGCCCGCGCCGAAAATGTCCAGAATCCCAAGCCCCGGAGTCGTGGCAATCGCGATCATCGGACCCACGGCGGCAAACGTCACGCCCATCATCACCGGCAAACGGATACCGAAGCCGAAAATACCGACGGTCTGGATCAAGGTTGCAATGCCACTGGCAAAGAGATCCGCATTGATCAGGAAGGCGATCTGCTCGGGCGACAGTTTAAGCGCTCCGCCGATAATCAATGGAACAGTGATAGCGCCCGCATACATCACGAGTACGTGCTGGATACCGAGCACTAACAACTGGCCGAACGGCAGTTTCTGATCGACGGGATCAACAGCGGTGCTGTCCGTCATGGCAGTGGCGTTGCGCAATTTCGTCTCCTGAGTGCCGCTTCGTTCATGACGTGCGGATTTTTAATTGCCAAAAGGCGCAGGTTGCGCCTCCGCGGTACTTTCACACTTGATACAGAAGCATCGAGCGCCCCTTAGTACAGCACGACGGAGCGGATCGACTCGCCCTTCTTCATCAGATCGAAGCCCTCGTTGATGCGTTCGAGCGGCAAGTGGTGCGTGATCAGATCGTCGATGTTGATCTTGCCTTCCATGTACCAGTCGACGATCTTCGGCACGTCCGTGCGGCCGCGTGCCCCGCCGAATGCCGAACCCTTCCACTCGCGACCCGTCACCAGCTGGAACGGACGTGTGCTGATCTCCTCGCCCGCTGCCGCCACGCCGATGATGAACGACTGGCCCCAACCCTTGTGCGTACACTCCAGCGCCTGACGCATCACCTTCGTGTTGCCGATACATTCGAACGAATAGTCCGCGCCGCCATCGGTGAGTTGCACGATGTGGTCGACCACGTTCCCGACCTCGTTCGGGTTGATGAAGTGGGTCATGCCGAATTTCTTCGCCAGCTCAACGCGCCCCGGGTTCAGATCGACGCCAATGATCTTGTCCGCGCCGACCATCTTCGCACCCTGGATCACATTCAGGCCGATGCCGCCGAGACCGAACACCACCACGTTCGCCCCCGCCTCGACTTTCGCCGAATACACGACAGCGCCAACGCCCGTCGTCACGCCGCAACCGATGTAGCAGATCTTGTCGAATGGCGCGTCTTCGCGCACCTTCGCCACCGCGATTTCCGGCACGACGATGTAGTTCGAAAACGTGGACGTGCCCATGTAGTGAAACAGCGGCTTGCCGTCCAGCGAGAACCGCGACGTCGCGTCAGGCATCAGCCCCCTGCCTTGTGTCGACCGGATCGCCTGGCAAAGATTGGTCTTGCGCGACAGACAGAATTTGCACTGGCGGCATTCCGGCGTGTAGAGCGGAATCACGTGATCGCCTTTCTTCAACGTGCCCACGCCGGGACCAACATCGACGATCACGCCCGCGCCTTCGTGGCCGAGAATCGCCGGAAAGATGCCTTCGGGATCGGCGCCCGAGAGCGTGTAGTAGTCGGTGTGGCAGATACCTGTCGCTTTCACTTCGATCAGCACTTCACCCGCGCGCGGGCCTTCCAGATCCACTTCTTCGATCGTCAACGGCGCGCCGGCTTTCCATGCGATTGCTGCTTTGGTCTTCATCGATATTTCTCACAACGTAGAAGTTAAATTGCAAACATAACCCGGCGCCTGCGTCCCGCGACGGCCCGCTTCATCACGAGTCACCTGGTCGTCGAATCGTCAAAAGTGGATATCCGCCGTTACGAAAGGCGTACTTTGTAACGCGCCTTTGACGCTCCGATGGTCAGTTCCATATTTGTTTATCCAGTATTCCCAGCCGAAACCCACACGAACCAGATTTTTATGACCGGCCAGTGCGCCGATGTCGAACATCAGTTTGGGGCGGAACAATACTTCGGTCTTCGTATCGGCATTGAAACCATCTTTTCCTTTTGGACCTACGACATCCAGAAATCCCTCCATGCTGGCAGGCAGACTGCCGATATGAAACGGGATGCCCCATGCCGATTCGATCGACCAGGTGCTGCGAAAATTGACCTCGGTGCCCGCGATGCCGTTGTTGTTGTTCTCCTTGTAGTAAAGCAGCGCGACATCGAAATGCCCTGGAACGTTGAAAACCAGATTCGGCCCCACCACGATCGCCCGTTTTCGTGACGCAAACGCGTTGTTCTTGCTGCCCAGAATGAACCCGGCGTCGAGCGTGAGATCCTTGAGCGGCCCAAGTGCGAAAGCCTGTGAGCCGGTCACAGCGTTCATGCTCAGATTGTGGCGGTAGATCGCATAGAACTCAGTCGCCCCGCTGTTCGAATTGTTGGCCGGATCGGCACTATTCGACAGCAGCATGTCGACGTTAAAGAAATTCGTGCCGTACGTGTACCCGTCGATATGCGTAAAGGTGATCGTATTCTTGCCGATATCCTGGGCGTTTCCGTTGTGGTCGGTGAGCGAAGGTTCGTGATAATCCGGACCATAACTCCAGCCAATCGATGTGTCGCTCCAGTCGAATGCGTGGGCAGGCGAAGTCGCGAGCGTCGCCAGCACGGCGGCCAGGACGCCGATATATCTATTCATGTGTCTCCTCCAGATGCGTTGCCGGTTTCCGCAGGCGCCTCATGGACGCCCTCTTTTTATTGCAATGCGGCTAAACGCGAGCGATGGCTGACTTCTCTGCCTTGATTTCCTCCCAGGTGTGACGGAACCACTCGGCAATCGCTACGTTCTGCTCGAACAGCGAGTACTTCACACCGCCGCCGTAGTCGGGCATATCGATCATGTCGGTGGTGATGTAACGCAGCGGACTATCCGGGGTATCGCGGTGATGCCGCAACACACGGCGTACGACGTCCTTGCAAGGCTCGACGCGATAGGCATTCCACGGCAGATGCCACTCGCCCGGCGCTGGTTTGAAAAATGGATACTGGCAGGCTCGGCCGTAGGTGCCGCCGTCCTTCATTTCCCATGGATTCTTCGGACCGTTCGGCGACACTGGCCGAATCTGCAGCCAATGTGTCATGTTCATGCCGATCCATTCGTCGAGCACATTGCCGGCTTCATAGGGGTCGATGACGAAGCGCCCCGATTCCACGTCTTCGCGAATCCCACTGACGTCCTGTTCCTCCGCGTTGTCCACCTTCAACAACACGTGACTATGATCGAGCACGAAGTTAAACGGCACGCCACGCTGCTGAACCTGCCGGGCTACCGGTGTGATGCGCCGAAGGTCTTCCGACCACATGTAGATATGCACTTCAAAACCAATGGCAATCCCGATCTTTTGACTCAACGCGTAGGCATGCAGGTAGAAATCGACGATCTCCTGATCGGTCACCACGTGCCCCTTTGCATGCCGGGTGTACAGCATGATGTTGTGAAATTCGCCGCCCGCGTCTTTACACAGGCGCAAATTCTTTTCCAGCGCGGCCTCGTCACGGCCGGCGGTGTACGACCACAGACCCGTGCGAATTGGAATGCCGTGCCGGTCGGCCGCGCGCAGATACTCACTTTCCTGACCGGGTTGCGGCATGCGGTCGAAGTGATCGAATACGCCCGATTCCTTCAGCATGCGGAACTGCTCGTCCACCGATACCGGCCGCGTATGCTGCACGCCCCGGCCGTTACAGCCAATCGAAAATTTCATCTCGAACTCCTAATAGTTACGACGTAGACGACTGGGTTTCGTCCGATGCCGCGCGTAGCACATGCACGGGCAAGGACAGGGTTTCTTTTGACTGGAGGCGCTCGATCATCTTGCGGATTCGTGCCGGCGCGTTGTCGATGCCGAGTCGCGTGTACTCGCGCACGCCCGTGCGTTCCTGCTCACGCTGGACATAGGCCAGCAACACGGCGTCCTCATCGAAAGTGAGCGTCATGAGGCGTACGACGTCCTCCGAAACCTGCGCATCGTGCGGGTGATAGTTGCGTACATGCAGCCAGAAATAGTGCGTTGTCGATTCCGTTTCGGGCGTCAGAAAATTGAAACTGAACGAGCGGAAACCGCGATCCTTGTTGGCCTCGGTCGGCTCGGTACCCGTGTCGATGCTGCCGAAATCGACGTATGACGTAGAGGGAAGATGCAGGTAGTAGTACTGCCAACGATCCACCGCACCCCTGAAATTCGCCATCCGTTCGACGAGCGGCACCGGCGGTGCGCTATGGATCCAGCGGTAGGCAAGCACGTGCGAATCGCCCTGTTCCACCTTGACGCCGACGTTCTCGCCGGCGGCGCTGCCAATCGTCTTCTTGTGCACATAGCTCGTATGCGCAGGATCGACGAGGTTGTCGGTGATGTTCAGGTAGTTGGACTTGAAGTGAAGGTACTGACCGTCGACCAGCCCCCAGTCCGCGTCGCCATAGTGCGGAATGTCGACAATGGCGCCGCTATCGGCCAACGCCGGATCGCCCATCCAGATCCAGACCGCGTTGTACTTTTCTATCAAAGGAAAGGACCGGACTCGCGCGGTGGGTGGAATGTTCTGCTGGCCGGGCACTCGCACGCAAACACCCGAACAGTCGAACGTCATGCCGTGATAGCCGCATTGCACGTGATCGCCCTTTAGTTCACCCAGCGAAAGCGGCGCCAGCTTGTGCGGGCAACGATCGACGAGGGCGGCCGGTGTGCCGTCTTCGCGCCGGTACAGCACCACCTGCTCGCCAAGAATCGTGCGTGACAGCAATTGCCGCCCCACTTCGCTGCTCCAGGCGGCGACATACCAGGCATTTTTGACAAACGTACTCATCGTGTCTCCTTTATCTTGTGGAATCTCGCGGGGCACACCGTCAGGCGTCCAGCACCAGTTCACCTTCCTGGGCTCTTGAAACGCACACGCACATCAGGTGCTCGCGGTCGTCATCGGACAGCGCGTAGTCACGGTGCTCCGGTGTGCCGCTCAACACGCGTACCGCACACACGCTGCACTCGCCTCGCCGGCAATCGAACAGTGGATCGGTCCCTGCGTCGATCATCGCGTCGAGAATGCTTTTTCCCGCCGGCACGTCGAGCGTCAGACCACTGCGTTGGAGCACGACCCGGCACGGGCGATTGCCCGTTTGTGCGACGGGTGCGCCGAACAACTCGAAATGAACGTGGCTGGGTGGCCATTGCAAAGCACGCGCAGTAGCGATGACCGCGTCAAGCAGCGGACGTGGACCACATACATAAAGGTGGCGATTCATTGCCGGCTGCCCAATGACCTCGGCTAGCGGCATGCCTTGCGAGGGGTCGCCATAGTCGAAGTACAGGTGCCCTCTTTCACCGCATAGCTGGGTGATACGGGCTCGGTACGCCATCGTCTCCGGGCTGCGTGACGCGTAGTGCAAGCGGAATGCAGCGCTCCGCTTGCCGAGCTCCGCCGTCATCGAAAGGATCGGCGTAATGCCGATGCCCCCCGCGATCAATATGGCTTCGTGCGGATCATGATGCAGTGGGAAGTCATTCTTTGGCAGCGTCGTGCGAATCCGATCGCCCGGCCTTAGCGCATGCATGAAACGCGATCCGCCACTTCCGGCCGTCTCCAGCTTGACCGCGATTTCGTAATAGTCCGACTGGTCGGTGCTGTTAACGAGCGAATAGCAGCGCTCGCCGGGTCTCGACGTTTCCATCGCACCCGGCAACGTGGCGCCGCCGCCGAGATCGACCTGAAACGTGAGGTGCGCGCCGGCCGAGAATGCGGGTAGTGGACCGCCGTCGATCGCCTTCAACCTCAGCGATCTGATCTCCGCGGTAAGCGCGACGGTATCGGCCACCACGAGTTCCAGTGGCCAGTCAGATGGTGTCATGTGTTCCTCTCATGCTCGGACACAGCCGCTCCCCGGCGCCGCTTTGGGAAGCGGCGTTCTCAAGATGCAACGGCTGGAATTGAGGTCGTCGTGCGCTGCGCCAATTGCGATTGCGATTGCGATTGCGCACGATGAATCACGCGCGCGGCTGGCGCGTCACGTCATTGCGGGGAATTAAAGCGGAGGAGCCGTACGTTTTGCATTTCGATAGCAGATCGGCGCGGGGGCATGTTTTCTCCGCCATTGCAGCGGGATGCGGGGCATCGCGTGAAGCCGCAAATCTTCTTTCCGCGCGGATTGGACAGTCAAGCGAGACATCGCCTCTTCCCTGATTTCGTCGTTGTGATTCGAGTATAGGGACGGCGTTGCGTCACGCGAAGCGGGAAATTTACAGCGCACCGCTGCAAGTTTTGCAGCAGCAGACTCAGGACGTACCCACTTCCTCGCGCTGCAGGCGGCCGAGCTGCTCGTTCATGATGGCAATGAGCGCAGTCACCGCTGGCGGTAAAGCACGCGCTGACCGGACATAGAAGCCCAGATGCGCAGCGACATTTTCTGATTCGCACAGCGGCACATAGGCAAGCCGCCGGTCCGCACAAAGCGCGTTGAGGCCAATACGCGTCTGAAACGCGATACCTAGCCCACGCATGGCCAGTTGACGCATCAGCTCGATCGATCCGGTGTACACGACCGGTTGCACGGGTTTTGCCGCTTTCTGCATCAGCGGCAACAGGAGCGAATGCACCGCGAAATCCGGATTGGCCATGACAAGCGGGAAATCCGCGCAGTCGTCGAATGTCACCTCTTTGCGGGCCGCAAGTGGATGATCCGGCGCCATGATCGCGCCGAGACGGAAAATGCCGCTGCCGACACAGGTTAGATCGGCGCCTTGCTGCATTGCGAACGCCGCGCCAACATCGACCTCTCCCGACGACACCTGGTGGGCAATCGATTCCGAGCCGAGCATAAACGTGTGGATACGCACCTTCGGATACCGCCGCAACATGGCTTCGAGCACAGCGGGCAGGAAATCGGCATTCAGACTCTCCGCGGCGGCGACGCGGACTTCGCCACGCTCCACGCCCTGCAACTGCTCCAACTCGGCGAGCGCCCGCTGCTCATCCTGCAGCACGGTGACGACATGGTGCGAGAAAATCCGGCCTGCCTCCGTCAGACGCAACCCGCCCGGCAAGCGTTCGAACAATGCCACGCCGATTTCCTCTTCCAGATTGAGCAGTTGCCGGTTGACCGCCGAGCCATCGACATGCAGCCGGCGCGCAGCTTCGCGGATCGACCCCGAGCGGCAGATCACGTCGAAATAGCGAATGGATTTGGCATGGATATTCACGCGCCGATGCTAGCAGAAGCGCACGCAGTGCAACATAGGGAAAGACCGCTGACCCAGGAATGCGATGATTCAGCGTCGACGTCGGGTTAACGATTCGGGACGGAGATCAGGATAGTCGCGGGTTGCATCGTGACTTTTTTGGCAGACCGCTTCGGCGCATCTTTTTGCACTAATATCAGGGCGCTGGCGTCCGATCCGGATGACCAGACGTATCGCCCGTTCCGGAACGCCAAAGATGAACCGTTTGCCGCCGCTGTGCACCCGAGACAATCGATACAATCCTCCGTTACGCAAACCTTGGTCCGGCAATCGAACGGACTACTGATATAAACCTAAGCATGACAAATTTACCGGGCAAAGGGGTCATTTCAGTCGACATCGTTGTCTACGAAGGATTCAAGGCACTCGAGGCCATCGGCCCGATGAGCGTCTTCAACTATGCCAACCACCACCTTGAGCGTCTAGGCTTGAGCGGCCGCTATGACGTGCGCGTATCGGCAGTACACGCAGGTGAAATACGCTCTGACACCCACATGTCGCTCTGTGCAACGAAGACGCTCGACCTGGGCGCTCTACCTCATACGGCCATCATCGTCGGTGCCCGCGAGATTGAAGATGCTCTTGCCGCAGCACCCGAGATCGTCGAATGGGTCAGGGCTGCGTCCCACCAGCTCGTGCGCACAGTCGCGCTCTGCTCTGGAGCATTCTTCCTCGCCGCCGCCGGCCTTCTGGACGGCAAACGCGCCACCACCCACTGGGCGCTGGCACCGCTCCTTGGCACGCGGCATCCGGCTGTCATTGTCGACCCCGACTGCATCTTCGTGCGGGAAGATAAATTGTGGACCTCAGCGGGCGTGACAGCCGGCATTGATCTCGCGCTTGCGCTGGTTGAAGAGGACTTTGGCCGGAATCTCGCACTGGAAGTCGCCCGCGATCTCGTGGTCTATCTGAAGCGCCCTGGCGGTCAATCGCAGTTCAGCGTTCATTTGTCGAGCCAGCAGAGCCAGCATCCGGGCATACGCGGTCTGCAAGACTGGGTGTTCGCCAATCTCGACAAGCGCATCTCCGTTGCTGACATGGCGCAGTTTATGGTGACAAGTCCACGCAATTTTGCGCGTGTGTTTCAGCGCGAAACCGGCATGTCGCCAATGGTGTTCGTCGAACAGGCACGCGTAGAAGCAGCTCGACGCGCACTTGAAGACGGTACGCTGCCCATCAAGACAATCGCCATGCAAGTCGGCTTTCGAAGCTACGAACCGATGCGCAAGGCGTTTCTCAAGTGGCTGAACGTGTCACCCCAAGCATATCGGTCACGCTTTGGCTCGACACTCGCTAGCCACACACCTGAAGAACGCGAGGAGCGGTCTTCGGGTGTGAACGGTTAGAGAACCCGCATGCCTCAAACGGATGCTTATTGAGGGGCGGAAATACCTGGCATGGGAATAAAGCGTGGCAGACGCTTGACGCGCTCGATCCAGCTCAGAATGTTTGGGTAGCCCGTGAGATCGATGCCTCCCTCGCCGGCCATTGCCGTATAGGGGAAACATGCGATGTCGGCAATCGTCGGACGGTCGAGCTCCAGCCACTGGCGTGTCGCCAGATGCGCGTCCATGATCTTGAAGACGCGATGTGCGCCCGCCTGCAGCTTGCCGAGATCCAGTGGGTAGTCGAGGATCTTCACGAGGCGCGCTCCCGCCGCATTCATGATTTCTCCACCGCCCGTTGAAAGCCACTGGGCGATCTTTCCCATCGATGCCGCGTCGTCCGGAAACCACTGCTTGCTGCTGTCGTATTGCTTCGCGAGATAGATCAGGATGGCCTGCGCATCACGCAAACGCAACTCGTCATCTTCGAAGATCGGGATCTCGCCAAATGGATTCAATGCCGTGTATTTTTCCGTCTTGTGTTCCTTGTTCACGAAGTCAATCTTCTGCGCCTGATACTCGAGGCCCAGAATGTTCATGAACAGACGGATCTTGTAGCAGCTGCCGGATAACTCGAAATCGTAAAGCTTGATCATCTTTGTCTCCTTTAAACCGGTCTATTGTTCGGCGCCTCATTACGGCAAATCAGAAGCGACATATCGGTGATTCACCCCCGTTCAGTACACCTGCGTGATGCGCGAGATGATCCTCGATGAACGTCGAGATGAAGTAGTAGCCGTGGTCGTAACCCGCATGACGGCGTAAGGTCATCGGTTGTCCCGCAGCCTTGCACGCCGCTTCGAATACATCCGGGTTCAGCTGCTCGGCGAGGAACTGATCCGCCAGCCCCTGATCGACCAGAATCCCTTCCTTGAACTTGCGTGGTGCGTGGGCGACCAGCTCGCTCGCGTCGTACTGCTTCCACGCTTCACGGTCTTCGCCCAGATAGCCGCTGAACGCCTTCACGCCCCACGGGCACTGTGAAGGCGCGGCGATCGGCGCGAACGCCGACACCGACCGGTAGATCTCCGGGTTGCGCAGCGCCAGCATCAACGCGCCATGACCGCCCATCGAATGCCCGAAGATGCCCAGGCGCGCGCCGTCCACCGGCAGATTCGCAAGCACCGTTTCGCGCAGTTCATCACGCACGTACGAGTACATCCGGTAGTGCGTCGCCCACGGTTGCTGCGTCGCGTCGACGTAAAAGCCCGCGCCTACGCCGAAGTCCCACGCGGCGCTTTCGCCCGGCACGCCCGCGCCGCGCGGGCTCGTGTCCGGTGCGATGAGCGCAATGCCATATTGCGCTGCGAAGCGCTGCGCCCCTGCCTTGACCGGAAAGGTTTCCTCCGTGCAGGTCAGGCCCGCGAGATAAAACAGCGCGGGCACGTTCGCATTGGCCTGCAAGGCTTGCGGCGGCAGATACACCGAGAAGCGCATTGGCAGACCGACGGTCTGCGAGTCATGCCGGTAGATCCGCTGCTCGCCGCCATAGCAGGCATGCGAGGACAAGAGTTCAGGCATTCGCGATGCTCCTTTCTGTGCCGGGTCAGTGGTGCATGAGTGCAGCATTAGTGGCGTATTAATGCTGCATCAGTACAGCACGACCGAGCGGATCGACTCGCCCTTCTTCATCAGATCGAAGCCCTCGTTGATGCGTTCGAGCGGTAGACGGTGCGTGATCAGATCGTCGATATTGATCTTGCCTTCCATGTACCAGTCGACGATCTTCGGCACGTCCGTGCGCCCGCGTGCGCCGCCGAATGCCGAGCCCTTCCACTCGCGACCCGTCACCAGTTGGAACGGTCGCGTGCTGATCTCCTCGCCCGCTGCCGCCACGCCGATGATGAACGACTGGCCCCAGCCCTTGTGCGTACACTCCAGCGCCTGACGCATCACCTTCGTGTTGCCGATACATTCGAACGAATAGTCCGCGCCGCCGTCGGTGAGTTGCACGATGTGGTCGACCACGTTCCCGACCTCGTTCGGGTTGATGAAGTGGGTCATGCCGAATTTCTTCGCCAGCTCGATGCGACCCGGGTTCAGATCGACGCCAATGATCTTGTCCGCGCCGACCATCTTCGCGCCCTGGATCACATTCAGCCCGATACCGCCGAGACCAAACACCACCACGTTCGCCCCCGCCTCGACCTTCGCCGAATACACGACAGCACCGACGCCCGTCGTCACGCCGCAACCGATGTAGCAGATCTTGTCGAATGGCGCGTCTTCGCGCACCTTCGCCACCGCGATTTCCGGCACGACGATGTAATTCGAAAACGTGGACGTACCCATGTAGTGAAACAGCGGCTTGCCATCCAGCGAGAACCGCGACGTCGCGTCAGGCATCAGCCCCTTGCCTTGTGTCGACCGGATCGCCTGACAAAGATTGGTCTTGCGCGACAGACAGAATTTGCACTGCCGGCATTCCGGCGTGTAGAGCGGAATCACGTGATCGCCCTTCTTCAACGTGCCCACGCCGGGACCGATATCGACGATCACGCCCGCACCTTCGTGGCCGAGAATCGCCGGGAAGATGCCTTCGGGATCGGCGCCTGAGAGCGTGTAGTAGTCGGTGTGGCAGATACCCGTCGCCTTCACTTCGATCAGCACTTCACCCGCGCGCGGGCCTTCCAGATCCACTTCTTCGATCGTCAACGGCGCACCGGCTTTCCATGCGATTGCTGCTTTGGTTTTCATCGTGCGTTTCCTGCATCTCCTGTGTGTATGGACAAGGTATGCGGATCACGAGAATAGTGAAATGCGCATGCGCAGAATCTGGCAGAAATCCGGGATAACTTGTCCGAGATGCAGCGAGAACTCGAAACACCACTGCCAAGCGGCGCCAAGCCCTAATGCGGCACTCCCGCCGCAAACAAAAACGCCCCAACGACAAACCCGTTGGGGCGTTTCTTATCAGCCGATTCCACACTGGTTCGCAGCAGTCACAACACCACGAACCACGCAGACTCAAACCCGATTAACGTTGCGCGATCGGCTTCGCTTCACGTTGCGTGTCGCCGATGAACAGCTGACGCGGACGACCAATCTTCTGTTCCGGATCGGCAATCATTTCGTTCCACTGTGCAATCCAGCCGACCGTACGTGCCATCGCGAAGATACACGTGAACATCGACGTCGGGATGCCCAGCGCGCGCTGCACGATGCCCGAATAGAAGTCGACGTTCGGGTACAGCTTGCGCGACACGAAGTATTCGTCTTCCAGTGCGATCTTTTCCAGCGCCATGGCCAGCTTGAACAGCGGGTCGTCGTGCAGGCCCAGCTCTTCCAGCACTTCGTGGCAGGTTTCGCGCATCAGCTTCGCACGCGGATCGTAGTTCTTATAGACGCGGTGACCGAAGCCCATCAGCTTCACGCCCGAGTTCTTGTCCTTCACCTGCTTGATGAACTCAGGAATGTTGTCGACCGAGCCGATTTCTTCCAGCATGTTCAGTGCGGCTTCGTTCGCACCACCGTGCGCCGGGCCCCACAGACAAGCGATACCGGCTGCGATACACGCGAACGGGTTAGCGCCCGACGAACCGGCCAGACGAACCGTCGAGGTCGACGCATTCTGTTCGTGGTCAGCATGCAGGATCAGGATACGGTCCAGCGCGCGCACCAGCACGTCGTTGACCTTGTACTCTTCGCACGGGTTCGAGAACATCATGTGCATGAAGTTCGCGCTGTACGACAGGTCGTTCTTCGGGTACGCAAACGGCTGGCCGATGCTGTACTTGTACGCCATCGCGACGAGCGTCGGCAGCTTCGCGATCATGCGAATGGCCGACACTTCGCGGTGACGCGGATTGTTGATGTCGAGCGAGTCGTGATAGAACGCCGACAGCGCGCCGACTGCTGCGACCAGAATCGCCATCGGGTGCGCGTCGCGACGGAAGCCACGGAAGAAGAAGTGCATCTGCTCGTGCACCATCGTGTGCTTCGTGACGGTGTTGACGAACTCGTCCTTCTGCTGCGCATTCGGCAGTTCGCCCTTCAGCAACAAGTAGCAGGTTTCGAGGAAGTCGGCGTTTTGCGCGAGGTTGTCGATCGGGTAGCCGCGGTACAGCAGCTCGCCCTTGTCGCCGTCGATATACGTGATCGCCGAATTGCACGCCGCCGTCGACATAAAGCCCGGGTCGTACGTGAACTTGCCGGTCTGGCCGTACAGTTTGCGGATGTCGATCACGTCCGGGCCGAGAGTGCCCTTGTAAATCGGCATTTCAACGCTCGGCGAATTGTCGCTGAACGATAGCGTGGCTTTAACATCTGACGGGGTCATAGCACATCCTCAATCGAAGTATGGAAACAGGGTTTCGATAATTTGCACGCCTGGGAACAACGGACAAGCGGCGCTCAAGACGCTCAAGCGTTGCGCAGCAGCTCCAGCACCCGGATCACGTCCGGGTCGGCAAGGTCGCCTTCAGGTTCCTTGCGCACAAGCAGCAAGTCCATCAGGTCGTTATCGCTCAGCTCGAGCAGGCGCGTGAGCGCACCTACATCGGCATCGCTGAGGTCATGCTCATATCGGCTGAAAAAACGTTCAAAAATCAGATCGTTTTCCAGCAGGCCCCGCCGCGCACGCCAGCGAAGGCGCGCGCGGCGGAGAGGGTCGGACTGATGCGATGTTTCGGTGTTCATGTCGGTATGCCCCGGGCCGCCCCCAAGCGTACTGACCGCCCCCGCGGAGGGCTGCAAACGATAGGGAGCGTGGGGCTTTTCATATCAAACCGCGCGACGAACCATCAATTCCTTGATCTTGCCAATCGCCTTGGTCGGGTTCAAGCCCTTCGGGCAGACGTCGACGCAATTCATGATCGTATGGCAACGGAACAGACGGTACGGATCTTCCAGGTTGTCGAGGCGCTCGCCCGTCGCTTCGTCGCGGCTATCCGCGATGAAACGGTAGGCTTGCAACAGGCCAGCCGGGCCGACGAACTTGTCCGGATTCCACCAGAAGCTCGGGCACGACGTGGAGCAGCTAGCGCACAGGATACATTCGTAGAGGCCATCGAGTTCGTCGCGTTCTTCCGGCGACTGCAGACGTTCCTTTTCCGGCGGCGGCGTATCGTTGATCAGGTACGGCTTGATCGAGTGATACTGGTTGAAGAACTGCGTGAAGTCGCAGATCAGGTCACGCACCACGGGCAGACCCGGCAGCGGACGCAGCACGATCTTCTGCGGCAGATCATTCATGTTCTGCAGGCAGGCCAGACCGTTCTTGCCGTTGATGTTCATCGCGTCCGAACCGCACACGCCTTCGCGGCACGAACGGCGGAACGACAACGTTTCGTCCATCGCTTTCAGCTTGAGCAGCGCGTCGAGCAGCATGCGTTCGTGCGAGTCGATTTCGATCTCGTACGTTTGCATGCGCGGCGCCGCGTCCTTGTCCGGATCGTAGCGGTAAATTTCAAATGTACGCTTGGCCATTTCTGAATTCCTTTGACTTGTGCCTTAGAAGGTACGCGCTTTCGGCGGCACCGATTCGACGGTCAGCGGTTGCATTTGAACCGGCTTGTAGTCGAGGCGATCGCCTTCGCTGAACCACAGCGTATGGCGCAGCCAGTTTTCATCGTCGCGATGTTCGAAATCGTTTTGCGCGTGCGCGCCGCGGCTTTCCTTGCGCGCGTCTGCGGAGACCATCGTGGCGCGGGCCACTTCGATCAGGTTCTCCACTTCCAGCGCCTCGATACGTGCCGTGTTGAACACCTTCGACTTGTCTTTCAGGTAGATGTTGTCGACACGGTCGGCCACTTCGCGAATCCGCTCGACGCCTTCGGCCAGCAGCTTCGACGTGCGGAACACGCCGGCGTGCGCCTGCATCGTGGAACGGATGTCGGCCGCGACGGTCTGCGAGTATTCGCCCGACGTGGACTTGTCCAGCTTGTTCAGGCGAGCCAGCGAGAAGTCGCCTGCGTCGGCCGGCAGCGGCTTGTGTTCCTTGATGTCCTTCACGTGCTTGACGATGTGGTTGCCGGCCGCGCGGCCGAACACCACCAGGTCGAGCAGCGAGTTCGTGCCGAGACGGTTTGCGCCGTGCACCGACACGCACGAGCATTCGCCCACTGCGTAGAAACCGTTGACGACTTCCTTGTGATCCCGCGACGTGCCAACGACCTGGCCGTTGATGTTCGTCGGGATACCACCCATCTGATAGTGGATGGTCGGGACAACCGGAATCGGCTCTTTAATGCAATCGACGTTGGCGAACTTCATCGCGATTTCGCGGATCGACGGCAGACGCTTCATGATCGTCTCGGCGCCGATGTGCGACAGGTCGAGCAGCACGTGGTCCTTGTTCGGACCCACGCCGCGGCCTTCCTTGATTTCCTGGTCCATCGAACGCGAAACGAAGTCGCGCGGCGCCAGATCCTTCAGCGTCGGCGCGTAGCGTTCCATGAAACGCTCGCCGTTCGAGTTCCGCAGAATGCCGCCTTCGCCGCGCACGCCTTCGGTAATCAGCACGCCCGCGCCGGCCACGCCGGTGGGGTGGAATTGCCAGAATTCCATGTCTTGCAGTGCGATACCCGAGCGCGCCGCCATGCCCAGGCCGTCACCGGTGTTGATGAACGCGTTCGTGGATGCCGCGAAGATCCGGCCCGCGCCGCCCGTGGCGAACAGCGTGGTCTTGCCTTCGAGGATATAAACGTCGCCGGTTTCCATTTCCAGCGCGGTCACGCCGAGCACGTCGCCGTCGGCGTCGCGGATCAGATCCAGCGCCATCCATTCGACGAAGAACTGCGTCTTGGCTGCCACGTTTTGCTGGTACAGCGTGTGCAGCAGCGCATGACCGGTACGGTCAGCGGCCGCGCAAGCGCGTTGCACCGGCTTTTCGCCGTAGTTGGCGGTGTGGCCGCCGAACGGGCGTTGGTAAATCGTGCCGTCAGCGTTGCGGTCGAACGGCATGCCGAAGTGTTCGAGCTCGTACACGGCGTTCGGTGCTTCACGGCACATGAACTCGATCGCGTCCTGGTCGCCGAGCCAGTCGGAACCCTTGATCGTGTCGTAGAAGTGATAGTGCCAATTGTCTTCGCTCATGTTGCCGAGCGAGGCGCCGATGCCGCCTTGGGCCGCGACCGTGTGCGAACGCGTCGGGAACACCTTGGACAGCACGCAAACCGACAGGCCGGCGCGCGCGAGTTGCAGCGAAGCGCGCATCCCCGAGCCGCCTGCGCCGACGATAACCACGTCAAACTTGCGACGCGGCAGAGAATTCTTGATTGCAGCCATTCTTTTACACTCTCCAGAGAATCTGCGCAGCGTAGCCCGCACATGCGAGCAGCCAGACGATCGTCAGCGCCTGAAGAAACAGGCGCGTGCCAACGGGCTTCACATAGTCCATCCAGATGTCGCGGATACCAACCCACGCGTGATAGAACAGCGACAGCAGCGTGACAAACGTGGCGAGCTTCATCCATTGCGTTGCAAAGATCGAGGCCCAGCCGTCGTACGAGAAATCGCGCGCGCCGAAGAACCATGCGAGCAGGATCACCGTATAGACGGCCATGATGCAGGCGGTAATGCGCTGGGCAAGCCAGTCGCGCAGACCGTAATGTGCGCCGACGACGAGACGCTTCGGACCGATTCGGTTATTAGCTGCCATTTTTTTAGAATGCTCCGAAGAGTTTGAGCGCAAAAGCAATCGTCAGAAGCGACGAAACGACCAGCACCACGATGGAAGTTTGCTTGCCCTTCTCTTTGGTCGTGAGGCCGTGGCTCGTGTCCATGAACAGGTGACGGACACCCGCGCAGAAGTGAAACAGGAAGGCCCACGCGAGAACGAGCGTGATGAGTTTGACGATGATGTTGGAGAGGAAGCCCTTGAAGACTTCGAAACTGAGTTCGGAAGTCAGGCTCTGATCAAAGAGGTACAGCAGGAACGGAAGAAAAACAAAAAGCAGACCACCGCTCAAGCGGTGCAAGATCGACACTCGCCCCGCTAGCGGGAGACGGTATGCCGTCAAAATCTGCCCGATACCGATGTTCCGGAATTCCGGCCTCGGTTTTTTTACGGCTTCAGCCATGCTAGACCCCTACTATGTAGTCACACTAATCCGCAATTTTAGCGCCTTTTTATATCGCGCTGCAGCGAAAACCACCACAGGTCCGTTACAGCGTGCGCGATAAAGGCGCCTTCAAACAGGCGCGCGTGTGGGACACAGCGCCTTTTTGCATCCTGAGTTCGCCCCGATTCAGCTCAGGTCGTTCTGATAGTAATACCCGGTTGTGACATACCAACCACGGCGCACCTCAACCGGCCGGTCTCCATATGTATAGGACACCCGTTCGACTGAAAGCAATGGAAAACCCGCCGGCACATGCAGCAGATCGGCGACCGACGGATCAGCCGCGACCGCGCGGATCTTCTCCGTTGCGCGGATCATGCGAGTGCCGAATTCCGTCTCGAACATCGCGTAGAGGGGACCTTTATACTCCGACAGCCGCTCGAGCGTGAGCCCGCGAAACACCGCGCCGGGCAACCAGATTTCGTCGAGTACGGTGACTTCGCCGTCGAACTGCAGCAAGCGCTTGATCAGCACCACCGGATCGGCGGGTTTCAGATCGAGTTGCCGGGCAATGTCGGCCGAAGCGCGCAAGCGCCGGCATTCAAGCAGGCGGCTGACGTGCGGATGTTCCGCGCCGTCATCGGCCAGTAATCTGAGGAAGCGAAACTGGGCGCGGTCTTCGTTGTGCGTTGCAACAAACGTACCCTTGCCCTGGCGGCGCACCAGCAGGTTGTCGGCGGCAAGCTCGTCGATCGCTTTGCGCACTGTTCCCTGACTGACCTTGTATCTGGCCGCCAATTCGACTTCACTAGGAATGATCTCGCCAGGTTTCCATTCGCCGGTTTCGAGGCTCTGTGTAATCAAGCCCTTGATCTGCTGATACAAGGGGCTGAAAGTAGGCGACGTCACGGGCGTGGCGGCGGATACACCCTCGCCCGCGGCCCCATGGCCGTTCGGATTCGCGGTGTTCGCCTGGTTCGAAGTCATCCGCGCATTTCATCATAAAGGGCCGGGCCACGTCTAGGGTTTTCCCAGCAAGAGATATGTCTTATATAAGACATAAGATAATGTTGACTTTGTGTCTGACGGCTCCTACACTCCTTGTCGAGCAAGGGTTTGCGGGTTTTTTGACGACTGTTTTGCACTACGCGATACACGCCGCAACGCACCGGCAGCCACGCTGCACCATGCTGTTCCCACGCAGTCCAGGTTTCGATTCGCCGCCATTCGCTGGTCAGACGCTTGCCGAAACGCGCTGTTTGCAGGAGCCCGCACCGTGCAGTGGCTACTCCGGTGCCAACATGTCCCACCCGCGCTCAGCAGTACAGGTTTCCGGCATGGCGGTCTTGCCGCAGCGCGCCGCACAGCCTCGGCACATTCCGAGGCCGTACGCGAACAGTGAATTCCGCCGTGTTTCACAACGCTTCGCTGAACGCGCATATAGAATGGCGTTTTCCCTAGCGTCTAACGCATCGTCCTGGAGATTTCTCAATGGCTAAGCCCGCAAAGCGCGTTGCCGTCACCGGCGCCGCAGGTCAAATCGCTTACTCCCTGCTGTTCCGCATCGCCAATGGCGACCTGCTCGGCAAGGATCAACCGGTTATCCTGCAACTGCTCGACCTGCCGCAAGCGCAAGGCGCCGTCAAAGGCGTCGTGATGGAACTGGATGATTGCGCATTCCCGCTGCTGTCGGGCGTCGTGATCACCGACGACCCCAAGGTTGCATTCAAGGATGCAGACGTCGCCCTGCTGGTCGGTGCACGTCCGCGTTCGAAAGGCATGGAGCGTAAAGACCTGCTGTCGGCCAACGCCGAAATCTTCACGGTTCAAGGCAAGGCGCTGAACGAAGTCGCCAGCCGCGACGTGAAGGTGCTGGTGGTCGGCAACCCGGCCAACACGAATGCTTACATCGCGATGAAGTCGGCACCGGATCTGCCGAAGAAGAACTTCACCGCCATGCTGCGCCTCGACCACAACCGCGCGCTGTCGCAACTGGCCGCCAAGTCGGGCAAGCCGGTCGCTTCGATCGAAAAGCTGGCTGTGTGGGGCAACCACTCGCCGACCATGTACCCGGACTTCCGCGTTGCCACGGCCGAAGGTCAAGACCTGACCAAGCTGATCAACGACGAAGAATGGAACCGCAACACGTTCATCCCGACCGTCGGCAAGCGCGGCGCGGCGATCATCGAAGCACGCGGCCTGTCGTCGGCAGCGTCGGCGGCTAACGCTGCAATCGACCACGTGCGTGACTGGGTGCTCGGCACGAACGGCAAGTGGGTCACCATGGGTATCCCGTCGGACGGTTCGTATGGCATTCCGGAAGACATCATCTACGGTGTGCCGGTTACCTGCGAAAACGGCGAGTACAAGCGCGTTGAAGGCCTGGAAATCGACGCGTTCTCGCGCGAAAAGATGGACGGCACGCTGAACGAGCTGCTCGAAGAACGCGAAGGCGTTCAACACCTGCTCGGCTAAACCCTGATGCAGACGAACCGGAACTCGTGAGAAAACGCCGCGTTGCCCCAAGTTTTCCGCTCCGCGGGAAGTCCCCTTGGGGCCTTGGCGCGAAGCGGCAGGTCTGAGGCACACTCAGGCTTTATCGCGCGGGTTCCGGTTTTTTACGTGCGAATGCCGGTACGACGTCCACTTTGCGGTTCATTCAGCAATTTGTCGTGCCAGTATTCGCCTCTGATTCGAACGCGCTTTGTATCATGGCGGCCTGATCGCCGAACAGAACGCGTCCGAATCCGATTCACCCACCCGACCACCCAGAATCCTGACGCCGAAGATGCGCGCCCTCACACCCGCCGAAGTGCTGTTTGACGGCGAAGTGCCGCCCGCTGTGCTGCCTGCCTGCGATCACTACGCCGGCAGCGAAAAGCTGATGCTGAAATCACTGGCATTGCAGCAGCAACTCGGCCCGGTGTTCGACATCACGCTCGATTGTGAAGACGGCGCGCAGGTGGGCCGCGAAGCCGAACACGCGGAGCTGGTGGCGTCGCTGCTGGGCGGCGAACATGACCGCTTCGGCCGCGTCGGCGTGCGGATCCACGACTTCGATCACGCGCACTGGCGTGACGACGTCCGCCTCATTCTGCGTGCGGCAAAGCGAGCGCCCGCTTACATCACCCTGCCGAAAATCCGCAACGTCCCCGATGCCGCCGAAATGGTCGCGTTCATCGAAGCGACGCGGCGTGAGCTCGGCATTGCGCAGGCGGTGCCGGTGCAACTGCTGGTCGAAACGCATGGCGCGTTGACGCGCGTGTTCGAGCTGGCCGCGCTCCCCGGCGTCGAGGCGCTGAGCTTCGGCCTGATGGACTTCGTATCCGCGCACGATGGCGCGATTCCCGATACCGCCATGCGTTCGCCCGGCCAGTTCGATCACCCGCTGGTGCGGCGCGCAAAACTCGAGATTTCGGCGGCCTGCCATGCGTATGGCAAGGTGCCGTCGCATAACGTCAGCACCGAGGTGCGCGACATGAGCGTGGTGGCGAACGACGCCGCCCGCGCCCGCAACGAGTTCGGCTACACGCGTATGTGGAGCATCCACCCGGCACAGATCGAAGCGATCGTGGCCGCGTTTGCCCCGCGCGACGAAGAAATCGTCACCGCCACAGAAATCCTGCTGGCCGCGCAGTCCGCACAGTGGGGACCGACGCGCCATCACGACACGCTGCACGACCGGGCGAGTTATCGCTATTACTGGTCCGTGCTGCGTCGCGCGCAATCCACCGGTCGCGCCGTCCCGCAAGATGCCGCGCCGCTCTTCACGAAAGTGGGCGCTAACGGGCAAGCCGCATCATGAGCACGATGGTCAATGCAGCAGCCGGCGCTGTCGCGCTGGACGGCCTTCAGGCGCGCCACCGTGCAATGGAATCGGGGCAGCGCCTGTGGCAGCGTCAGGCGGGTGCAGAATGCGCGTTTCAAGCCACGGTTCAACCAGACACAATGAGCAGGCACAAAGGAGATTGCGGGAGATGAGCGAGACGACGCAAACCGCCGGTGCACAAGGCGAAAACGAATCTAAAAGTGGCTTCAAACCGAAGAAATCCGTGGCCCTGTCCGGCGTGACCGCCGGCAACACGGCGCTGTGCACGGTCGGCAAGACCGGCAACGATCTGCACTACCGCGGCTACGACATTCTCGACATCGCCGGCGCCTGCGAATTCGAGGAAATCGCCTATCTGCTGGTGCATGAAAAACTGCCCACGCAAGCCGAACTGACCGCCTACAAGACGAAGCTCAAGGCGCTGCGCGGCTTGCCCGCGAACGTGAAAGCCGCGCTGGAATGGATTCCGGCCGCCGCACATCCGATGGACGTGATGCGCACCGGCGTGTCGGTGCTCGGCACCGTGTTGCCCGAAAAAGACGACCACAACCTGCCGGGCGCACGCGACATCGCCGACAAGCTGATGGCTTCGCTCGGTTCGATGCTGCTGTACTGGTACCACTATTCGCACAACGGCAAGCGCATCGAAGTCGAAACCGATGACGATTCGATCGGCGGCCACTTCCTGCATCTGCTGCACGGCGTGGAACCGTCCAAAGCATGGGTCGACGCGATGCATGTGTCGCTGAACCTGTACGCCGAGCATGAATTCAACGCGTCGACGTTCACCGGCCGCGTGATCGCCGGCACGGGATCGGATATCTACTCGGCAATTACCGGCGCGATCGGCGCATTGCGCGGTCCGAAGCACGGCGGCGCCAATGAAGTCGCGTTCGAGATCCAGTCGCGCTACCAGACGCCGGATGAGGCCGAGGCCGATATCCGCCGCCGCGTCGAGAACAAGGAAGTGGTGATCGGTTTCGGTCACCCGGTGTACACGATTTCGGACCCGCGCAACAAGGTCATCAAGGAAGTCGCGAAGAAGCTGTCGAAGGAAGCGGGTAACAGCAAGCTGTTCAATATCGCCGAACGTCTGGAGTCGGTGATGGCGGACGCGAAGAAGATGTTCCCGAATCTCGACTGGTTCAGCGCGGTCTCGTATCACATGATGGGCGTGCCGACGGCGATGTTCACGCCGCTGTTCGTGATCGCCCGCACGGCAGGCTGGAGCGCGCACATCATCGAGCAACGGATCGACAACAAGATCATTCGGCCGAGCGCGAATTACACCGGTCCTGAGAATTTGAAGTACGTGCCGCTAAATAGGAGAAAATAGCGGTCGCTGTGCGCTTTCAAAGCGCGTGCAGTTCAACCCTCGCGGTTGCCAGGACCGGTACCCCGCGTACTGTTCAACTGAAACTAGATAGAAAGGTTCTCCTCCATGAATAAGCTGTTGATCGCCGCCGTAATCGGCGCTTTGTCCACGACGATGCTGACCGTTGCGACGGACGCCGCCGCACAAACGGCGACCACCGCCACGAAGCCGGCTGCAAAGGCTGTGGCAAAGCGCCCGCAACCGAAGCGCCTGATCAAGCGCAAACCGAATCCGGCCAAGGAAGCGAAGGTTGATCCGGTGCCAGAAGGCTCGGAAAAGTGGTCGTGCAACGAAGGTCTGGCATTCGACCTGAAGGGCGACATGAAGCGTGACCAGATCGTCACTGTTCACTGGGCGAACAAAAACTACAATCTGCCGCGCGAAGCGACCACCACGGGCGCAGACCGCTTCCACGACGCTGCAACGGGTATGGACCTGGTCGTGATCCCGACCAAGGCCATGTTGTTCTCGGATAAGGACAGCTCGCGTCTGGCCGACGAATGCAAGACGGCAGCCATGATCCAGGGCGCACCGGCTCCGACGCAATCGAACGCGATCAACAAGACCAACTAATCCGTTACATCAGGAAAGCGCCCGATGTCCGCTCCGATTTCCAACGTGCGACCTGACCCGGACTCAGTCCTGGTCGATATCGTCGACTACGTACTGGAATTCCCGATCGACAGCACGCTCGCGCTGGACACCGCGCGTAACTGCCTGATCGACACGCTCGGTTGCGGACTCGAGGCACTCACCTACCCCGCCTGCACCAAGCTGATGGGACCGATCGTGCCGGGCACGATCGTCCCCAACGGCGCGAAGGTGCCGGGCACGTCGTTCCAGCTGGACCCGGTTCAGGCCGCCTTCAACATCGGCGCGATGATCCGTTGGCTGGACTTCAACGACACGTGGCTCGCAGCGGAATGGGGCCATCCGTCGGACAACCTCGGCGGGATTCTGGCGACGGCCGACTGGCTTTCGCGCAGTGCCATCGCAGCGGGCAAGAAGCCGCTGACGATGAAAGACGTGTTGATCGGCATGATCAAGGCGCACGAAATTCAAGGCTGTATCGCGCTCGAAAACTCGTTCAACAAGGTCGGGCTCGATCATGTGTTGCTGGTGAAGCTGGCTTCCACCGCCGTGGTCGGCCAGTTGATCGGATTGACGCGCGACGAGTTGATCAATGCGGTTTCGCAGGCGTTTGTCGATGGGCATGCGCTGCGCACGTACCGTCACGCGCCGAATACCGGTTCGCGCAAGTCATGGGCCGCAGGCGATGCGACCTCGCGCGCCGTGCGGCTCGCGCTGATCGCGAAGACCGGCGAGATGGGGTATCCGTCGGTGCTGACGGCGAAAACGTGGGGCTTTTATGACGTGCTGTTCAAGGGCAACGCGTTCCGGTTCCAGCGCCCCTACGGCTCGTACGTGATGGAAAACGTGCTGTTCAAGATCTCGTTCCCGGCTGAGTTCCACGCGCAGACGGCGGTGGAAGCGGCCATGACGCTGCATGCGCAACTCAACGCAGCAGGCAAGCGCGTGGAAGACATCAGGAAGATCACGATTCGCACTCACGAAGCCGCGATCCGCATCATCGACAAGAAAGGCCCCCTGAACAATCCGGCCGACCGCGATCATTGCATTCAGTACATGATCGCCGTGCCGTTGATCTTCGGCCGCCTGACGGCCGCGGACTATGAAGATTCGATCGCGCAGGACGCGCGGCTCGATGTGCTGCGCGCCAGGATGGAATGTGTCGAAGACGCGCAGTTCACGAAGGATTACCACGATCCGGAGAAGCGTTCGATCGCCAATGCACTGACGGTCGAATTCAACGATGGATCGACATTCGACGAAGTTGTAGTCGAATACCCGATCGGTCATAAGCGTCGTCGCGAAGACGGGATTCCGTTGCTGGTCGAGAAGTTCAAGACCAACCTCGCGCGCCGCTTTCCGGTCAAGCAACAACTGGCGATTCTCGACGTGTCGCTGGATCAGGCAAGGCTCGAAGCCATGCCGGTCAATGAATACGTCGATTTGTACGTCATCTAGTTAAGTACTGTAGTTCCGCGATCAAACCAAGGAAAACACCATGGCCCACAACCTCCACAAAACGCTCAAGGAATTCGACAGCGGTTCCGGCAAAGGCAAGTTCTACTCCCTGCCGCAACTCGGCAAGGCACTGAACATCAAGATCGACCGCCTGCCGGTTTCGATCCGTATCGTGCTGGAATCGGTGCTGCGTAACTACGACGGCAAGAAGATCGCCGAAGAACACATCGAGCAACTCGCGAACTGGAAGCCGACCGCTGCACGCGTCGACGAAATCCCGTTCGTCGTGTCGCGCGTCGTGCTGCAAGACTTTACCGGCGTGCCGCTGCTCGCCGACATCGCTGCCATGCGCGGTGTCGCGAAACACATGGGCAAGGATCCGAAGTCGATCGAACCGCTGGTCCCGGTCGATCTGGTCGTCGATCACTCGGTGCAGATCGATCACTTCCGCGAAAAGAACGCGCTCGATCTGAACATGAAACTGGAATTCCAGCGCAACAACGAGCGCTACCAGTTCATGAAGTGGGGCATGCAGGCATTCGACACGTTCAAGGTCGTGCCGCCGGGCGTGGGTATCGTTCACCAGGTGAACCTGGAATACCTCGCACGCGGCGTGCACAAGAAGGCCGAAGGCGCGGACACCGTGTACTACCCGGATTCGCTGGTCGGCACCGACAGCCACACCACCATGATCAACGGTATCGGCGTGGTGGGCTGGGGCGTGGGCGGTATCGAAGCTGAAGCCGGCATGCTCGGCCAGCCGGTGTACTTCCTGACGCCGGACGTGGTGGGCGTCGAACTGAAGGGCAAGCTGCGCGAAGGCCTGACGGCGACCGACCTGGTCCTGACCGTCACCGAACTGCTGCGTAAGGAAAAGGTTGTCGGCAAGTTCGTCGAGTTCTTCGGCGAAGGCACGAAGTCGCTGTCGCTGCCGGACCGCGCAACGATCGGCAACATGGCGCCGGAATACGGCGCAACCATGGGCTTCTTCCCGGTCGACGAAAAAACCATCGACTACTTCAAGGGCACGGGCCGCACCGACGCGGAAATCTCCGCCTTCGAAAACTACTTCAAGGCGCAAGGCCTGTTCGGTATTCCGAAGGCTGGCCAGATCGACTACACCAAGGTCGTCACGCTGGATCTCGGCACGGTCACGCCGTCGCTGGCAGGTCCGAAGCGCCCGCAAGACCGTATCGAAATCGGTCACGTGAAGTCGACCTTCAGCGACCTGTTCTCGAAGCCGGTGGCAGAAAACGGCTTTGCGAAGAAGGAAGCCGATCTGGACGCGCAATACACGACGAGCAACGGCGTCGACGTGAAGAACGGCGACATCCTGATCGCCGCGATCACGTCGTGCACGAACACGTCGAATCCGAGCGTGCTGCTGGCTGCGGGTCTGCTGGCGAAGAAGGCGGTTGAAGCCGGCCTGACGGTCGCTCCGCACATCAAGACGTCGCTGGCGCCGGGATCGCGCATCGTCACGGAATACCTGACGAAGACCGACTTGATGAAGTACCTCGATAAGCTCGGTTTCACGCTGGCCGCTTACGGTTGCACGACCTGTATCGGCAACGCGGGCGATCTGACGCCGGAACTGAACGAAGCGATCACGAAGAACGACATCGTCGCTGCAGCGGTGCTGTCGGGCAATCGTAACTTCGAAGCGCGTATTCACCCGAACATCCGCGCCAACTTCCTGGCTTCGCCGCCGCTGGTCGTCGCTTACGCCATCGCCGGTAACATCACGCGCGACCTGATGACCGAACCGGTCGGCAAGGGCAAGGGCGGCAAGGACATCTACCTGGGCGACATCTGGCCGACCAGCGAAGAAGTCAACGACCTGCTCAAGTTCGCACTGGACGCAGACGCGTTCCGCAAGAACTACTCGGCGCTGACCAAGAAGGGCGACCTGTGGAGCAAGATCGAAGGCGAAGAAGGTCAAGTCTACGACTGGCCGAAGTCGACCTACATCGCTGAGCCGCCGTTCTTCGGCAAGGACTTCTCGATGACGCCGGCTGACAGCATCCCCGCTGTCAAGAATGCACGCGCACTGGGCATCTTCGGTGACTCGGTCACGACCGACCACATCAGCCCGGCAGGCTCGATCAAGGAAGACTCGCCGGCAGGCAAGTGGTTGAAGGCAAACGGCGTGCAGAAGGCCGACTTCAACAGCTACGGCTCGCGCCGCGGCAACCACGACGTGATGATGCGCGGCACGTTCGCGAACGTCCGGATCAAGAACCTGATGATCCCGGCAAAGGCAGACGGCACGCGCGTGGAAGGCGGCCTGACGATTCATCAGCCGAGCGGCGAACAAGAGTCGATCTATGACGCAGCGATGAAGTACATCGATGCAGGTACGCCGACCATCGTGTTCGCGGGCGAAGAGTACGGCACGGGCTCGTCGCGTGACTGGGCTGCGAAGGGTACGCAACTGCTGGGCGTGAAGGCCGTGGTCGCACGCAGCTTCGAGCGGATTCACCGTTCGAACCTGGTCGGCATGGGCGTGCTGCCGCTGCAGTTCAAGGGCTCGGACAGCGTGCAATCGCTCGGTATTACCGGCGAAGAAACGTTCGACGTGGAAGGCCTGGGCGACGACTTCAAGCCGCAACAGGAAGTGACGCTGGTGATTCGCGGTAAGGACGGCAAGGAGAAGCGCGTGCCGGTGCTGCTGCGTATCGACACGCCGATCGAAGTCGACTACTACAAGCACGGCGGGATTCTGCCGTTCGTGTTGCGTTCGCTGCTGGCTGCTTAAGGTATTCGCTTACGCATGCAGTAACTGCGAGCTGTTTTGCAGGGGCTGCGTCCTGTGGAGGACGCAGCCGACTTTAGAAGCCCGGCTTTGGCCGGGCTTTTTTTATTTCTGCGGCGTACCTGATGCGCGGAAGGCCTCGGGGTTGTCGGTAATCCGGCGTTGGGTCATGCGGGCGTTCCAGTCGACATCGCCCGGTACCGGCACAGTGGCACGTGTGGTGACATGCGCGCGCTGCTGCGTGGCCCAGTTGAGCAACGCGGCCTTGTCGAAGGTGTCCCCTTCAGCGGACGCGCGCGCGATCCATTCAGGTTGCTTCGATACGGAAGGCCGTGTAGCCGGGCCAACGGCGCGGCTCAAGGCGACACGTTCGCTAACGTGAGCCCCGCTCAACCGCGCCACCTTGACCCGTTTCGCGGCCTTTGCGGACGGCGTGATCCTGTCGTCGGCATGGGAAGCAACTTGCACGATCTGCTTTGGCACAACTTGTGTGGTGTGATCAGGTGCGGCTGATGAGGCCGGAGCGGCCTTCTCCGGCACCACATTCTCGACAGCGACAACGGGCTGTGGCACTTTTCCGGCCATAGCCGCTGTTTGCGTATCCGCAATCGCCGTTGTTGCAACCGGTTTCCAATGATCGCCGCGCGGATTCGCTGCCGACAGAACCGGCGGCGCCGCGGACACCGCTTTCGCCTTCTCCGCATCCTTCATTGAGCATGTGACCAGCAACCACGTGAGCGCGATCGTGCAGCCGGCAAAAATCGACGCCGCGAGCACGTGGTCCGAGCGCGACGAACGCCACCGGGCCTTGCCCATCTCGAGGTAGCGCTTCGCCTCGGCCAACTCCGCATCGAAACGATGAGGATCCGTGCGTTGCGGCGGGATCTTGTAAAACAGGATGTGCTTCACGCCCGGGGGAAACGGACTCGTCCGCGCGGGTTGCGGCTTGCGTTGCACCGCGTCCTGAATCGCCTGTTGCGCTGCGGTTTGTGCTGTGGTTTTTACTGCGAGCTGAGGTTCGCGCTGCGCTGGGTTCCACGCCGCCTGTCGTCGCAAGCCGAAAGGTGGCGGCAAGCCATCGAATGGCTGCGGCTTCGGAAACGCCAGATCGCCTTCGATCAAAGCCAGCGGTCGATTCATCGCAATGTGCTCCGGTGTGGCGGGATTTCTGTGTCCAGTTGCGTGACCAAGGTCCGAGCGCGCTCCGAGAGCACTTCGATTGAACCGGTTTCGTGTTCCCGTGGCACGGTGCTGGCGCGACGCAGCGCTTCCATCAGACTGTGCGCGCCAACCAGACCTACGGCTCCGCTCAATCGGTGCAGCAACGTGCGCTGTCCGTCATGATCGCGGGCGCGACTCAATTCACTCAGGCGCTTTAGATCGTCGTCCATCGAATGGCGCCAACCGCTTAGAAATGTCGGGATATCGATACCTTCTTCGGACAGTGCATCGAGATAACGTTGCTCGAAGGGTTCAGATGGGCCACCCACGGCAGTTTCCTGCGACTGTGCGGCATGGGCGAACAGAGGCGCCTGCGCGTCACTTGCGGGCTTTGCGGCTGGCCACTGTTGGTCGACAGTGAATGGCGCACTGAAGCTCGCACGAATGCCGGAATCTGAGCCGCTCGCGATTGAGAGCTCGCCTTGCATACGCTGCGCAAGTATCTGGCAGAGCGGTAAGCAAATATCAACATCGCTAACCCGCGCTTCCGCAAGCGGTTCACGAATGCTTCGCCCGAAAAGTTGCAGTTGAGCGGCATGTGCAGCTTCTGCGCCGGCATCCGTCACACTGACAAAAATACGCTGCGTGCCGGTATTCAACGGCTCCGCCCGCACGACGAGGGCAATCTCTCCACGTGTGCTGGCTTGGACCGTACGGCTTAGCAGGTGAAAGAACAACTGACCGAGCCGATCACTATCAGCGAGAATCCACTCAGCGACCGTTTGATCAATGCTCGAACTTAAGCGTAAATCCCGCTGAGTCGCCGACGGGGACAACAGCGCGATAACGCCGTCGACAAGCTCACGCAAATTGGTCACGCCTTCATCGAGAACGAAGCTGCGCGACTCCAGTGATGAAACATCCAGCAAGTCGCGAAGCGTTTGGGACCACGTGCGCACTGCAGATTGGATCACCCGCATCTTTGAGCGTTGGGTAGGCGGCGTGATTTCCGCTTCGAGCGATTCAAGCATACCCGCCACGGCCATTGCCGGCGCTTCCGCATAGAGCCGCATTGCGCCGAGCAACCAGAGCCGCTCCTGATTCGCGGCGACGCTCGCATGGCCGGATGCCGCGACGCGTGCGGCCTGCTCGCGCGCTTCGGCCGCATCGCACCGACGTTTCCATTCGTCTTCCGCGTATTGATGTTTTTCGGCGGCGCGGCTCAGTGCAGCGCGCGACAGGCACGCGCCGGCGAGCGCAACGACTGCGGGAGCCGCAAGCGCTAACAGCCAGGTTTGCCGTTCGATCGCGGCATCATTTGCGCCCATCGCCGGTTGACCCAAAAAGCGATGGCTATCATTTGTAGCGAGTGCAAAGGAGGCACCAGCGACCGCTTCGTCGCGCGAATAAAGATCGCGGGGCGGTTGCCCGAGTTGTCCTACTGCGTCGCGTGCAGCCAGTACTACGGCCGGACGCGAATCGTCGGCGCGCAGTGCGAGCGGAGCGCCGTCGACTAATGGTGCTGCGTTGGCGCGTAACGAGAGCATGCACAGCAGCGCAAAAGCGCAGAGACCGCCAAGCACCGTGGCAAAACGGATCGATGTAAGTCCCGCACTGCGAGAGAAACGGTGGGCGTAACGCCGTGCACCGCCGCGCACGCCGCCGGAAGAACCCGGCAAGCTCATCTTATTCATAGCCTGCAAAACTCAGTCGATCAGTCGGTGCAATGAAGCAAACTCGATCAGCGCGGCCAACGACGACAGCCCAAGTTTTTCCTGGATGCGGCTCTTGTACGTACTGACCGTCTTATCGCTCATAAACAACGCATCGCCGATCGCCTTGTTCGACATACCTTTAGAAAGCATCTGCAGAATCACGAGCTCCTTATCGGACAACAACGTCAGTCTTTCTTCTTCATTTGCCCCGTTAGCGCTCGGTCCGATACCTGTACCGCTGGCCGTCACGGGAAACACCGTATAGCCGGCCAGCACGGCCTCGATGCCGCGCATGATTTCCTTCATCTCCTGCGACTTGCCGACGAAACCGTGCACACCCGAGCGCATCGCCCGCGGCGCGAAGGTAGCGGGGTCCTGTCCTGACAGCACCAATACGCGCATCGCGGGATGGGCGAGCTTGAGACGCGGAATCACGTCGAGGCCGCTTATGCGAGGAATATCCAGATCCAGAATTGCAAGTTTCGGCGTATGTTGCCGGGCCATTTCGACAGCGGTCTGTCCGTTGTCCGCTTCGATCACATCTTCAACGCCGAGCAGTTGCATCAGCTGCATCTTGATGACCAACCGAAACGCGGGATGATCGTCGATAACCAGAATAGTAGACATATATTGCATTCCTCATGAAAGCATCCCGTTCCTACGATGACGCTTACTATTTGTAAGCCCTGAAAGCCGCATCAGTCAGGTCGAAATCGCGTATATCTTGAGTTCGAAAAAACAAGACATCAGCAAGTATTTCCGTCCGATACGCGTGCAAATGCGTCCCCACCTCATGGCGGGAGACTGCAGGGAATTAAAATTAAAGGGCCCGTAGCGAGCCGGGATACAACGCAGGCTGGTCGACATGTCGACCAGCTGCACGACGTCGGCATTCGTTGATACCGACGGTCATTCTTGGCACATGAGCACGCTATGGCGCAGTGAGCACAAATTCGATCTCGACCCGCCGGTTCGGCGCCAGGCATCGCACCAGTTCATCGCGATTTGTTTGCTGGCAGGTCACCAGCTGATTCGCACTACCCTGCCCCCGCGCAGTAATCGGCAATGTCACGCCGTGCTTGCTCAAGTACTTCTCCACCGTCTGTGCACGCTGCAAAGACAGGCTTTGATTATATGCATCGCTGCCAAGGCGATCGGCGTAGCCCGTGATCTTCAACTGGCGTATTGCGGGAGCTTTCTTCAGGCCAGTCACCACGTCATCGAGACGTTGCTTGCCGGCCGGCAGGATCGCGGCTTCATTGCCGCCGTCGAAGCGGAACAGAGAGTCCGCTCGTAGGGTTATCTTTTGAGGTACCTGCGTCACGGCTACCTGTGCTGGCGTCTGCTTAACCTGCTCGCATTGCAAGGCCGTTTCCGCGGATTTTCTCAAGTTGTTCTGGATCTCCGGCAGGCGCTTCTCCGCCGTGGAAAAACTTCGCATCCATGCGTCATGCCCGGCTTGCATCAGTTCAACTTCGGCACAGGCGAGAGGCCGTTGCGCCTCAGGACATTCCGCGATGGCAGGATCAGACTTGATGGTGTTAACAATCTTCCACAAATCGGGGCGTACGGTGGACACCGTGCGCAACGCCGGGTTAGCCGCGGACAATGGTGTACCGCTTTCAAGGCCCATCGTGATCATTGCGGCCTGACCGATCGCTTCCTCAACGAAGCCCCAGTGATCATTACCCTGGCGCGCCTGTTGGCCGGCGTCTAACCAGCATTGCGCCTTCGCGTGGAAATAGCCGTTCTTTTCGCCCGGCACCTGGTCGAGCCGCCGTTGCAAAGACTCAAGTGCCGTGCGGCTGCTGATAATCGGAGCATAGGTGTCGACCCATTGTCCGTTGGCCGCGCCTGCGGCCTCGTTTTGTACGGCGCCGATGCCGGATGTCAATACGGTGGCATCTTCAATACCAAGCCGTTCACGCGCGGCGTGGCCCGCGCAACCTGACAAGGCCAGCGCGCATGCGAGGATCGTTAGCTGGAGTTTCATTCATTTTCTGCGTCGAGCGCATCTTCTTCAAGATGGCTGGAGTATGAAGAGACGCAGATAGCGGGGGAATGGGAAGATTCCTAGAATGACGTCAGAAAATTGTGGCTTTGGGGAAAGCCACGTCAAACGCTGGAAAGGCCCATCTCACGCCTTCACCGCCCGCGCCGCATTCCTTCCGCGCAACCACTCCAGCGCGAGCAACAGGCAAGTGGAAAACACAATCAGAATCGTCGCCAATGCTGCAATCGTCGGGCTGATGTTCTCACGGATGCCCGTGAACATCTGCCGCGGCAACGTCGTTTGATCTGCGCCGGCCAGGAACAGCGTCACCACGACTTCATCGAATGAGGTCGCGAACGCGAACAGCGCACCCGAAATCACACCCGGTGCAATCACCGGCAGAGTAATGCGAAAAAACGTCGTCACCGGATTCGCACCCAACGACAAACTGGCCCGCACCAGGTTGTAATTGAAGCCCTGCAAGGTCGCCGCCACCGTCGTCACGACAAACGGTACGCCCAGCGACGCGTGCGCAAGAATCAGCCCGATATACGTATTGGCCAATCCAAGCGGCGCAAAGAACAAATACATGCCGACACCGACCACCACCACCGGCACGATCATCGGCGAAATCAGGATCGCCATCAGCAGCGCCTTGCCGCGGAAGTTCGCCTTGGTCAGGCCGATTGCGGCCAACGTGCCGAGCACGGTCGCGACCACCGTAGCGGAGGGCGCCACGATAAAGCTATTCTTCGCGGCCATGCGCCATTCGTCGGATGCGATCAGGTTCTGATACCAGCGCAGTGACCACCCCGGAATCGGGTACACCAGAAACGTGCTCGATGAAAACGACAGCGGCACGATCGCCAGCACCGGCAAAATCAGATACAGCAGCGTCAACACAGCAAGCGCGCGCAACGCGAAGTACCACACACGTTCAACTAAAGACGTATGCGGCGCAAACAGGGGCTTGGCAAGTTTCATCGCGAGTAAGCTCCGTTCAGGCGATCAGCCGAGGCTCAGTGAAGAACGCGTGAAGCGTCCATAGATGACATACAGCACGAGCGTCGCGGCGAGCAGCAAACCGCCGAGCGCACACGCCATACCCCAGTTGATCGTCACGTTGGTGAAGTACGCGACGTAATAGCTGACCATTTGATCGTTCGGGCCGCCGAGCAGAGCCGGCGTGATGTAGTAGCCGATCGCCAGAATGAACACCAGCAAAGCGCCCGCACCGATGCCCGGATACGTCTGCGGCACATACACGCGCCAGAAAGCCGCGAACGGGTGACTGCCGAGCGAGATCGCGGCGCGCTGATACGTCGGCGGGATCGACTTCATCACGCTGTATAACGGCAGGATCATGAAGGGCAGCAGAATATGCGTCATCGAAATGTACACACCGGTGCGGTTGAACAGCAGCGACAGCGGATCATGCAGCAGGCCACTCGCGATAAGTGCTTTGTTCACCAGCCCTTCGCTTTGCAAAATCACGATCCATGCTGCAACGCGCACCAGGATCGACGTCCAGAACGGAATCAGCACGAGAATCATCACCAGATTCGCGCGACGATCGGACAGCGTCGAGATCCAGTAAGCGAGCGGGTAGCCGAGCAGCAGTGCGAAAAACGTAACGGCCGCGCCGATCACGAACGTGCGGCTGAACACGTGCAGATAGATCTGCTGGTCGGGATCGGTTTCCTTGATGTGACCGAACGCGTCCTGCTTATGGTCTAAAGAGGCCAGCAGATAGAACGGCGAGTACGCGCCAGCGTTCTTCGCGATTGCTTGCCAGTAGGCCACGTCGTTCCAGCGTTCGTCGAGTTCGACGAACTTGGCGTGCATTTGCGCGGGTGTCAGCGTCAATGGCTTGTTGTTGTCGTCGACGAATGGCATCGCGCGCGCGGACTTCGCGACTAGCGAGCGATAACCCGGAATCTCAACGTTCAGCCGCCGAGCCAGCGCACCCATGCCGTCGCTATCCGCAATCGCGGCGAGATCGGTCGCCAACGCGACGTAAGCAGCGTCAGGAGGCGGCGCCTTACGGTCCCAGGCGCTCAACGCGCTGAGCGTGTGCGGCAATGCGTTGACCACTTCAGGATTCTGCGCGGCGCGCGTCAACAACGCACCAATCGGCACGACAAAAATCAGCAGTAGAAAAATAGCGAGCGGCGCAATCAGCAGGAGCGCCATGGCGCGCTTCTTCGCCTCTGCGGCCTTCAGTTCACGCTTGAGCCTTACGCTCGACTCGGGCGTCGAATCAGCGGAAATCGTCATGCTAGTCACACCCGTCTCCTATCCCATGCACCAGCCCGTGCGCGCACATCGATCGGATCTGCGCACACGTCACATTGCATCGAACCAGCGCGGCTTCACTCAAAGTAAAGCCGCGCCGTCTCTCACATGGTTAATTACTTCGAAGCCCACGACGAAAAACGCTGTTCCAGCTCATCGCCATGATCGGTCCAGAACGCGAGATTCTGCAGCACGGCGTTCTTGCCGTTAGCCGGCGAATTCGGCAAATTCGCGAGCGTCTTCGGATCGAGCGACTTGATAGCCGCCACGTTCACCGGACCGTACGCGATGTTGTGCGCATAGTCCTGCTGCGGTTTCGACGAAATCGAATAGGCGATGTACTTCTCAGCCAACGCCTTGTTCGGCGTGCCCTTCGGAATCGCCCAATAGTCGAGGTCGTAAATGCTGCCGTTCCACACCACCTTCAGGTTCTTGCCTTCCCGCTGTGCGGCGTCGATACGGCCGTTGTACGCGGTGGACATCACCACGTCGCCCGCGACGAGGAATTGCGGCGGCTGTGCGCCCGCTTCCCACCACTGGATATTCGGCTTCAGTTCGTCGAGCTTCTTGAACGCGCGATCCTGCCCTTCCTTGGTGGCGAGGACCTTATAGACGTCCTTCGGCGGCACACCGTCGGCCATCAAGGCGAATTCCAGGTTGTAGCGCGCGCCCTTGCGCATTGCGCGCTTGCCCGGGAATTTCTTCACGTCCCAGAAATCGGCCCAGCCGGTCGGTGCGGTTTTCAGCTTGTCGGCGTTATAGGCGAGTGCCGTCGACCACACGAAAAAGCCCACACCGCAGGTCTGCGGCGCTTCCGGGATCAGATCGGACTTCTTGCCGATCTTCGACCAGTCGAGCTTCTCGTACAGCCCTTCGTCACAACCACGGCCGATGTCGCCCGATTCCACCTCCACCACGTCCCAGTTCACATGCTTCGCTTCGACCATCGCTTTCACTTTGGCCTGCTCACCGTTGTATTCGACGGCGGTGACCTTATTGCTGGTTTGCGTTTCGAACGGCTGGTTGAAGGCGACCTTTTGCGCGTCGCCATTCGCGCCGCCGAAATTGACGACTGTCAGTTCGGCTGCATTGACTTGCGCGGCGCCCAGCGCGAGCGCCACAGCACCGACAGCGATGGCGCAGCGCGATTTCCCGATCTTGCTCATGGTGTGTTGCTCTCCTTTGGTGGTGTACTTCAAGCTAAGTACAGTGCGACTTGTTATGTGCTGCTACGTGAACTGCCTTTTTTCCTGCGGTGAACTCCCTACGCCTCACACGACCTCACGCCCCTGCAAACACCCGCAGATGCTCAGGCGCAAACTCCAGCGCCACCGGCGCGCCAGGCGCGAAGGTTTCGAGTGCGTCGGTGCCGAGCGGCACCTTGACGAAACATTCGTCCTGTTCCGGCAGGCCGCAGCGCATGCGCACGTGGTCGCCGAAATAGATCAGCCCGCGCGCTTCGCCGCTCAGCGCGTTAGCGCCGGGCCGTGACACGCCGTTGGCGAGCTTCATGCGCTCGGGCCGGATGCAAGCGACCGCCGGCGTGCCCGCCCGCGCGCCACCGATATTGCGTCCCGTGAGTCGCGTGCCGTCAATCAGATGAAACTCGCAGTACTCGCCGTCGACGTTCGCAATCGTGCCGCGCAGCTTGTTGCTGTCGCCGATGAAGTTCGCGACGAACTCGTTGCAAGGGGATTCGTACAGACGGTCGACGGTATCGAGTTGCTGCACGATGCCTTTATCGAACACGGCGACACGGTCGGACATAGTCAGCGCCTCACCTTGGTCGTGCGTGACGTAAACGAACGTCACGCCCAGCTTCTCGTGCAATGATTTAAGTTCGTACTGCATGTGTTCGCGCAACTGCTTGTCGAGTGCGCCGAGCGGCTCGTCCATCAACACCAGTTTCGGCTCGAACACCAGCGCCCGCGCCAAAGCAATGCGTTGCTGCTGGCCGCCGGAAAGCTGCGCTGGATAACGCTTCGCGAAGCTCTCCATGCGCACCATCTTCAGTGCGTTATTCGTGCGATGCGCACGCTCCTCCGCCGAGAGTTTGCGCACCGTGAGCGGATACGCGACGTTCTGCTCGACCGTCAGATGCGGAAACAGCGCGTAGTTCTGAAACACCATGCCGATGTTGCGCTTGTGCGGCGGCACGGTATTGAGCAGCGTGCCGTCGAGCCAGATTTCGCCGCCGGTGGGGAATTCAAAACCCGCCAGCATCATCAGACATGTGGTTTTCCCTGATCCCGAAGGTCCGAGCAGCGTCAGGAATTCACCCTGGTAGATATCCAGATCGAGTTGTTTGACGACCAGCGTTTCGCCGTCGTATGTCTTGCGCACGCCTCGAAAGCTGACGATCACGTCATCGGTTTTCATCGCACTAGTCTCCTCTGCGGTCCGGCTGGTCCCCGCGACAAAACAGCGGGATTGCATTAATTGCGTGGCTCACTATAGTCCCTTACGGTTCTACAATATGGAACCATTTCATTATTCCGGATAGAACCACTTGGACACAGTGATCTTGTCGGACTGGCTTGCCGCGCGGCTCGACCGCTCGGCCGCCGAACCGGTTTACAGACAAACGTTGCGGCTGATGCAGCAGGCCATCCTGACCGGCCAGTTGCCGCCCGGCACCAAGCTGCCGAGTTCGCGCACGCTCGCCGAAGACCTCGGCATCGCGCGCAATACGGTGCTGCACGTCTACGATCAGTTGACTGCCGAAGGCTATGTGATCTCGACCACCGGCAGCGGCACCTATGTCGCCGACACGCGGCCGGACACTGCGGCGGTGAATACGCGCAAGAAGCCGGTAGTGGCGAGCATCGATACGGACAACGCCAAGCCAGCCCTCGAGATAACGAAGCCTCCAAAACGCGATGCAAGCGACCTCTCCACCCGCGGACGCAGGCTGATCGATCAGGCTGGCGTGTCCGCCAAACAGTGGGGGGCGTTCATGCCGGGCGTGCCCGATGTCGCCGAGTTTCCGGCGCGCACATGGAGCCGCCTGCAAGCCAGATTGTGGAAAGAGGCCAATCCCGATCTGCTGACCTACGCGCCGGGCGGCGGGTATCGGCCGTTGAGGCGCGCGTTGTCCGACTACCTGCGCGTCGCGCGCTCGGTGAATTGCACGCCCGATCAGATCATCATCACGACGGGCATTCATCAGTCGATCGATCTTGCGGTGCGTCTATTGACCGACGTCGGCGATCGCGCGTGGGTGGAAGAACCGTGCTATTGGGGCGCGCGCAGCGTGCTGCAATCGTCGGGGATCACGTTGGTGCCCGTACCGGTTGACGCAGAAGGCCTCAACCCGCGCGAACAGGATTTGCAACAGCCGCCGCGCCTCGCGCTCGTCACGCCGTCGCATCAGTATCCGCTCGGTATGGTGATGAGTCTCGCGCGCCGCCGCACGTTGCTCGAGTACGCGCGCCAGCACAACGTGTGGATCATCGAGGACGACTACGACAGCGAGTTCCGCTACGGCAGCCGGCCGCTCGCATCGCTGCAAGGACTCGACGACGCCGGGCAGGTGATCTACGTGGGCAGCCTGGGAAAGATGCTGTTCCCGGGTTTGCGGATCGGCTACATGATCGCGCCGGAACACCTGGTGGATACGTTCCGCACGGGCGTGGCCGAACTGTATCGCGAGGGACAATTGATGCAGCAGGCGGTCATGACCGACTTCATTATGGACGGCCATCTCACGTCACATGTTCGCCGTATGCGCGCGCTCTACGGCGAGCGGCGGCAGATTCTGATCGACGCCATCACCGCGCGTTTCGGCAGCGAATTGCCGGTGATGGGTGACGAGGCCGGTCTGCACCTGGTGCTCGGCCTGCCCGATCATGCGAACGATCGCGCGGTCACGGCAGCCGCTTACGATGCCGGTGTGATCGTGCGGCCGCTCGCCGCTTACTACAGCAGCGAGACGCCCGCACGGCGCGGACTATTGCTGGGATACGCGTGCGTGGCGAACGAAAAGATCGGTCCGGCATTCGACACGCTCGCGCGGGTCATCGAGCAGACGGCGTTAAAGAAAGCACCGACGCGCGCCGCTTAACTGCGCGCGTCACTTTAGCCCGAAGTCCACCCGCGTCGTGGCGCCCTTGTCCTTGATGCCATCCGCATTCAGCTTCGGCGCGACGATAAACACGCGGCTGCTGTCGATCTTACCTTCGAAATACTGCTGCACGGCTTGCGCCCGCTGCTGCGCGAGATCGCGCAAGCTGGCGTCGTTGATCGGCGCGTTGGCGGCCAACGCGGCCTTCATCTCATCGTCCGGCAGGCCCTTGGTCAAGCCGACAAAATTACGCGGCTTCTTGAAGTCGCCCGACTTATAGGCCTTGGTCAGATACTTGTCGTATTCCTTAGGATCCACGGTGACCGTCGACAAATCGACGCTTTCGCCGTTGCCCACCACGTCTTTGATCTTCTGCTGTTTGACCTGGCGTTCAACGTACTGCGTGCGCAAACCGGGTTCGTCGACGGCCGGATCGACGCGGCCAATCAGATCGATACGGATCGAACTCTTGTCGGCCAGCGCTTTCACGATGGTGTCGAGCTTCTTGTCCGCAGCGTCGGACAGCTTCGCCGACCCCGGTTCGAATTCGACGTAGCCTAATTCCTCGCCATTGCCGCCAAAGGCATTGGCGATCAGCGAGAACGGGGCGGTGACAGCCTTCTGCAGCAGATTGAGCACCGCATGCCAGATGAGGCCGCCGATGCTGAACTCCGGATTCGACAACGATCCCGATACCGGCAGATTCACGTCGATTTCACCGCGCGAATTTTTCAGCAGCGAGATCGCGAGACGCACCGGCAGCTTGGTCGCTGTATCGTTCTCGACGTGATCGCCGAACGTGAGCTGATCGATAAAAATATGATTGTTCGCGTTCAACTGATCGTTATCGAGCTTGTAATGCAGATCGACGTTCAGCTTGCCCTTGGTAATCGGATACCCGGCGTATTTCGCCGAATACGGCGTGAGGTTGGTGAGTTCGATATCGTGCGCGCTCGCCGTCAAATCGAGCGCCGGCTTCGCGATGAGCGGATTGACCGTGCCACGAATCGACAGCGGGCCATTGGCCGCCAGCTTCGCGGCAATGTCCACGGGCGCGGGTGTGGTCGATTGAGTGCCGAACGCGCCGACCGTGCCCTGGATGCCGACCAGGTTCGCCGTGAAGTTCGGTTTGATAAAGTTGTCGGTGTAGGTCACGCGGCCCTGTTGCAGCACCAGTTGGCCGAAGTGCAACTTAACGGGGCTTTGCGGCGGCGTTGCGGCGGTAACCGTGGCCGGGGTTGCTGGCGTTGCGGAAGAAGCCGGAACAGGCGCGGACGCCACCTCAGGCAACGAGGCCGCTTGCGGCGTCAACGGCACCGGCTCGGCGCCGCTCTTGTCGCGTGTCAGCGATTGCGCGGCGCCGCTTTGCTGCGCCACCACGTCCTTGAGATTCAGCTTGCCTTGCGCATCGAGCAGCACACGCCCATAGAACTTCGTGAACGTGACACGCCCCGCATCGACTACCGTGCCGTGCTCGTCGTAGTCGGCCTTCAGGTTGGTCAATGCGAGCGAACCCCATCCCGCGAACGGGTCGGACGTCGCCTTGTCGAGCATCCGCACGTCGACCAGCGCCACGTCGCCGCGGTAGGTCGCTTTGAGCGCCTTCGTCTGACTGAGCGCGAGATCGCCGGTCGCGTTGAGCAACGCGCTCGCGATCAACGCATTCAGCTTGTTGCCGAAGTACGGTTCGAAGGCCGCCGCATCCAGCCGGTTGGCATTTACCTTGACGGCCACCTTGAGCGGCGTCGCCGTGACGTTGCCTTTTACGCCGAGCGTGCCTTTCTTGTTGAGCGTGGCTTGCAGATCGATCGGCAGCGGCTTGCCCAGATCGTCGCTGATCTGCTGCACCTTCAGTTGCAGCGGCGTCACGCTCAGCTTCACCGGTCGCGGCGTGGTGTTGTCGGTGAAATTCGCGGTGGCGTCTTTCAGGTTGAGTTCGCCGATCTTGTAGTGCCAGGCAGGGCCCTGCTCCTGCGCCTTCTTGACCGCATGAATCGCCGTGCGCTGCTGCTCGGCCTGATGCGGACCGGCGAGCGCGGCGAGGTCGATACTGCCGTCTTTCAGTCTCTGTGCATTGATCACCAGGCCGGTCGTGTCGACGCCGGTAATATCGGCCGTACGTCCCACCACATCCACCTGCTTGACCGTCACCTGCCCTTGCGCAAGCGAGACAACCGGATCCTTGCTGCCGCGCGCCGCGAGTTTGAGCGATTGCAGATCAAGTTGGGTGTCGGTAACCATGACAGCGGTCGGCGATTTCGACCAGTTCGCGCCGACGTTCGCAGTGGCGGATAGCGCACCGTCCACCACCTGCGCGGCGGTCGCGGTATCGAGATAAGGTTGCAACAACGGCAACTTCAATGACTTCAGATCGAGCTTCGAACTGGCCGTCTTCGCGACGAGGCCGAACGCGCCCGCTGCGCCGAGCGAACCGCCGCCGTCCTTGAAGTCGGTGTTCAGCGTGTAGTGTGCGGGCGCCGTGGCGAGCGTCGAAAAATCGGTTAGCGTGACAGCCAGTTTTTGCAGGCCAACGTCGATCGGACGCGAGGCGGCTTCATCGTGAATGTTCACGGTGCCGTCGTTGAGTACGAAACGCTTGATCGACAGGTCGAGAGGCGGTGCGCTCTTGTCCGTGGTGCTTGCACCGGATGTAACGACGGGCGCGCTCGCCGCGTTTTCGGCGGTCGTAGTCGCGGTCGAAGCGGCCGCCGGTGCAGAAGCAGACGCCGATGTAGAAGTCTCCGCAGCAGGCGCAGGTGCGAACATCCGCTCGACACTCAACACGCCGTCTTTGTCACGCGCAAGATTGGCGCTCGGCGCGTCGATGCGGATATCGTCGAAGTGATACAGGCTCTTCAACGGCTCCAGCGTGCCGGCCGCCACATGCACCGCATGCGCCGCAAAGAACGGCGCCTTACCCTGATCGCGCACGTCCACGTCGTTCAGATCGACGGTGCCCGCCACGCGCAACGAAGGTGCGTCGTTGGACACGACAAAGTTGAGCTTGAGATCGGTGGACAGCTTGCCGCTCTGCACAATAACGGGCAGTTTGGTCGGCGCGTAGGACATGAGCTGCGGCACGTCGAGCCCGTCGAAGCGCAGCGACACTTCCGATTCGCGCGACGTGGCAAATGGCTTGGTCTTGCCGTCAATCGCCAGCGGACTGCCGTCGATACGCGCGCGCAGCAACGGCTCGACAAAGATATCCGTTTTCGAAGGCAGCGTAGCGATGAACGGAATGCCGAGCTTCCATTGATCGATCACGTGCGTTGCACCGAGCAGTTTGTCGTCGAACGTGATCTGGCCGTTTTCGAGGCGAATGTTCGATACCGAGAATAGCGTCGGCTTGCTATCGGGCTTAGCCGGCTGCTTCGAGAATTTCTCGATCAGGTCGGTGAAATTGAAGCGCTGCGCATCGTAGCGAACGATATGAAAGCGGGGTGAATCGAGTTGCACTTCGTCGACGATCGGCGCGCCACGAAACAGCGAGCTCCACGACGGCTTCACGATGAGCCGCGAAATATCGACAAAGTCGCCCGCGCCGCCACGCTCGCCAATATGCACGCGATCGGCTTCGAGCTTGAGCGTGTAGGGATTGAGCGCGATGCGGCCGATCGTAGCGGGCCGGTCGAGTTGCTTGCTGAGTTGCTGCTCGGCAATGTGTCGAATCAACGGCGGTGCCGCGAAAAAGCCCAGCAGACCGAACAATACGAGGAAGATCAGCAGACCCGTGATGACACGCCGGGTGCGGCGTGACTGCGCGACATCGCGCACGGTCTGCATGGAAGAGGCGATTGATGCTTTATTGAGGCTTGCCATGCTCGGTCTTGGGTAATGCGGCGACAAGCCCGCCGCGAAACGAAAATCCCGCAAGCGGCAGTATAAGTGGTGAATCTTACGCGGGATAGAAATGTAAGCCGTGGCTTACACATTGTTTCACGCTGCAGCACCGCATGTCCGCCGGCACGAAGCGGCGGACATGGGCTGATTTATGCGCCGCTCCTATCTTGTTGTCACAGCAGTGACGCACAGCCTTGAGCCACTTGAGGAACGTCATTGAGACGCTTCACTGAGGCACTGCGCCACCCCACTTCGCCGAGACATTTCAACGGCGAATTTCATCGATGCAACTCACTGGCGCACGACGGCCGGCGGTTGCCAGCTGCCGTCGGTCGCTTGCGGCTTCGGTGCATACAAACGCAGCACCAGTTGCAAATCGGCGCGCGGCGCCGGCAACCAGTTGCCACTCTTGCCGCGCGTTGACGACACCGTCACGTCAAGCGAACCGTCGCGATTGCGGCGAGCGCCGTTGCGATCGCCGACCGCGAGACGCGCCGGCGCGCTTTCCCCTAACGCGCCGTCCTTCGTGTAGGCGGTAATCGACCAGAAACCGCGCACCGGCGGCAGCTGGTTCGGTGCGAAATGGATCACGTAGCGGTTTGCGCCGTTGAGAGCATGACCGTCGCTGTCCTGAGTGACGACCGCGCGCACTTCATCGTCCTTCGTGCCGATGCCCGGCTGGGTCACCGCGGCGTAAGCGCGCATGGCATAGTCGGGGCCGTAGTTGCCCACGCCGTCGCCGAACCAGCTCCAACCGTTGCCGGTCAGCAGGTTGGACGGCGGTGTCACGACGCGCTGGTGGCCGTCGGCCAGGCCCGCGGCAATTGCTTCGGGTGCGTTCGGCAGTTGCACCGGATCGCCAGGCGTCACGCCGAAATCCGAAAGGATCTTCAGCGCATGAGGATCGGCCGGCGTCGGCGGGTTGTCCGGCAACGCCTGCGCGAGCCGGCTGAAGAAGCCGTTCGCATCGAGCGCGGCGACTTGCGCGGCCGGCGCGCCGGAAACGGCCGCGGCATCGGCAGCATTGCTGCTCGGCGGCGTAATGGATGCCGAGCGCGTGTTGCCCGCGTAGACGCTCAGCGGCGCGACGCGAATGGCGCGCTGCAGCTTGCGCACCGCCGTCAGATCGCGGGTGCCGTTCGACTGAATGCGCACGCTCACCCACGCATTGCGGGTCGGCACGTCGACGCGCTTCACGCCCTTGGGCAAATCGCCCTGCCAACCCGCGCCGACGAACGCAATCGTCTGCGACTTGATACCTGAGGCGCGGGTGGCGAATTGCGAACTGGTCGACCAGACGACGTTGGTCCACATGTCGAGCACGCGGGCGTCGACATAGCGGCCGTGCGAGTCAGGCAGCGAGACGATAACCGGCTCGCTGCCGACGTCCAGCCAGCCAGTCGAATCAAACGTATCGAGACTCGGCTGCAACGGGTTGGCTGCGCCGATCGGCGGCAAGGCCTGCGCGTGGCGCAGCGTATTGATCGGCGCCTGGCCGGGATCGGTGCCGACCGCCGCGTCGCGCGCGAGGCCCATCAGCACCAGCGGATAGCCGAATACGTATGAATCGGCGACTTCGTCCTTGATCCAGCTGTTGGTTTTTTGCGTCGTGGACGGCGTCGACGCACAACCAGCTAGAAATGCGAGGCCTGCGAACGATGCGCAGGTCCAGTGAAACGAAAACAGTTCTTGGCGATTTTTTATCATTCGTTCAGGTGGCAGAACGTGCGGTCCTAAGGGAGGCGTCGGTGCGCAGAGGAATCTGTTTGCGTGGCCTCCCTAAGCCCAGCGCAGCCAGGTCGCGGCTCGCGATTCCGACAACATCGGGTTGTATCGTATCCTTGCTCACCAGGCAAGCGCAAAGGCAGGAATAGCGCCGGGTAATGCGCGCGAGGACACCATATAACGTGCGGTTGTCAATTTTTGTCACTCCCGCGCAGGTTCTTGCCTGGCTGATCATCACCTGACGGGCCGGCCAGGCGTGCCACCAAAAACACCCTTGACCTTCCCATCATGGGAAGGTCGATACTGGGTTCATGATGCGGCCCAATGCCGCGACGAGCCTGCCTGCCATGACCGAACTTGCCACACCGCTGCGTCCCGCGGACGCACCACCCTCCAGAACCACCGAACTCGACATCGGCGGGATGACTTGCGCCTCGTGCGCGATGCGCGTGGAGAAGGCGCTCGCGAAGGTGCCGGGCGTCACCGGCGTGTCGGTGAATCTGGCGACCGAGACGGCAACCGTCAATCTTGGCGACGTGGCGCCCGCCGCAGGCACCACGCCCGACGCGTTGATCGCCGCGGTCAAGAAAGCGGGCTACGAGGCGACGTTGATCGCACCGCCGGACGCGCCGGCATCGGCGGCAGGAAATGCCACTCCCACCTCCGCCGCCGCCGACAAACACAACCAGACGCGCCGCGAACTGGCGGCCGTGCTCGCTTCCGCCGTGTTGACGCTGCCACTCGTCCTGCCGATGGTCGGTGAATGGTTCGGCTTGCACGCCATGCTGTCCCCCTGGCTGCAATTCGCTCTCGCCTCGATCGTGCAGTTCGTATTCGGCGCACGCTTCTATCGCGCGGCCTACCGTGCGGTCCGGGCCGGCGCCGGCAACATGGACTTGCTGGTGGCGCTCGGCACGTCGGCGGCCTATGGAATCAGCGTCTACGAACTGGCGACCCATCCGGGCGACATGACACATCTGTATTTCGAAGCGTCGGCGGTCGTGATTACGCTGGTGCGTTTCGGCAAGTGGCTCGAAGCGCGCGCCAAGCGCCAGACTACGGATGCGATCCGCGCGCTCAATGCACTCCGCCCCGACCGCGCGCGGATCCGCGTCGGCACGGACGAACGCGAAGTACCGCTCGCGCAAGTGCGGGTCGGCACGGTGGTGATCGTGCGTCCCGGAGAACGCGTGCCGGTCGACGGCGCGGTACTCGAAGGCCGCACCCATATCGACGAGTCGCTGATTACGGGCGAAAGCCTGCCAGTGCCGAAGCAACTGGCCGATCCGGTCACCGCCGGGTCGATCAACGGTGAAGGCGCGATTGCGGTGACGACCACCGCGATCGGCGCGGAGACCACCCTCGCGCGAATCATTCGCCTCGTGGAAAGCGCGCAGGCCGAGAAGGCGCCGATCCAACGTCTGGTCGACCGCGTCAGCGAAATCTTCGTACCGGCGATTCTGGCGATTGCTGCGCTCACCCTGGTGGGCTGGCTGATCGCGGGCGCGGGTGGCGAAACCGCGATTCTGAATGCGGTCGCCGTGTTGGTGATCGCCTGCCCGTGCGCGCTCGGACTGGCGACGCCCGCCGCCATCATGGCCGGCACCGGGGTCGCGGCGCGGCGCGGTGTGCTGATCAAGGACGCCGAGGCATTGGAAACCGCGCATCGGGTGAATATCGTCGCGTTCGACAAAACCGGCACGCTGACACTTGGGCAACCGTCGGTGACAGCGTTCGAGGCGATCGGCGGCATGGGGCGCGACGAAGCGTTGGCGCTCGCAGCGGCCGTGCAGCAACAGAGCGATCATCCGTTGGCGCGGGCCGTGGTGAAGGCGTATGAAGTGGCGTCGCCGGTCGCGGCGGCATCGCAAGTTCCGACACCCACGGCCAGCGCCGCACGCGCGGTGCCCGGCCGTGGCGTGGAAGCCGACGTCGAGGGCCGCACCCTGGCGCTCGGCAGCACGCGCTGGCTCAACGAACTCGGCATCCCGCTGACGCCGCAACTCGCCGAGCGCGCCAAACAGCTGGAAGCCGCCGGCAACACGGTTTCCTGGCTGATGCAGCGCGCGCCGCTTGCGCCCGCCGCACTCGCACTGATCGCCTTCGGCGACACCGTCAAGCCGACCGCCCGCGCGGCCGTCGAACGGCTTGCCCAGATGGGCATCAAAAGCGTGCTCGTTACCGGCGACAACCCCGGCAGCGCGTCGAGCGTCGCCCTGGCACTCGGCATCGACGAATTCCACGCCGAAGTGCTGCCCGACGACAAGGCCCGTGTCATTCGCGACCTGAAGATCCGCAGCGCCGGCATCGTCGCGATGGTGGGCGACGGCATCAACGACGCCCCCGCGCTCGCAGCCGCCGACATCGGTATCGCAATGGCGACCGGCACGGACGTCGCGATGCAGGCGGCCGGCATCACGCTGATGCGCGGCGACCCGGCATTGGTGGCCGACGCCATCGACATTTCGCGCAAGACCTGGCGCAAGATCCAGCAGAACCTGTTCTGGGCGTTCGTCTACAACCTGATCGGCATTCCGCTTGCCGCTTTCGGCTTGTTGAACCCGATGCTGGCCGGCGCGGCGATGGCGTTTTCAAGCGTAAGCGTCGTCACCAATGCGTTGCTGCTGCGCACCTGGCGCGGCGCGTCGGCTCGGTGATGCATTGGCGGGGTGACGGGCAATATCGTGGAAGAGGCCAGGTACGCGCGATCACGGCGGAAGTTAGCCTGGCGTGAGCGTGGCGGCAACACTAACAGCGCCACGCAATTTCATCAAAACTCCACGTCCAGTTCGTCGATTTCCTCCACCTCCTGCTGCGCGTCCGCGATCCATTGCTGCATTTCGGGCAGCGCCATGATGCGCTGCCCATAGTCGACAATTTCCGGATCCAGCTTGACGTCGTAGGTCACGAAACGCGTCACCACCGGCGCGTACATCGCGTCCGCCGCACTGAGCTCGCCGAACAGAAACGGGCCGCCATACTGCTTCAGGCACTCGCTCCAGATCGTCACGATGCGGTCGATGTCCGATTGCGCCCGCGCCCACACCTTGAAGCCCGGAAAATGCGCTTTCAGGTTCATCGGCAACGCGGAGCGCAGCGAACCAAAACCCGAATGCATCTCGCCGCAAATCGAGCGGCAATGCGCTCGCGCGCGGATATCTTTCGGCAGCAGCGCGGCTTCCGGCTTCACCTCATTCAGATATTCGGCAATCGCCAGCGTGTCCCAGATCTTGATGCCGTCATGAAAGAGACACGGCACCAGAATCGACGGTGATAGCAGCAGCAATTCGGCGCGCGCGGCGGGATCGTCGATCGGCATCACGATCTCTTCGAATGGCAGGCCGCTGAATTTGGTCAGCAGCCAGCCGCGCAGCGACCACGACGAATAATTCTTGCTGCTGATGGTGAGCGTGGTATTCGCCATACGATTCTCCTCCAGATGAGGCGTTCGTCCGACGCCTGACGATGCACATGCACGTTGTCGTGCGCGGACGCACCAAAGCGCGGCAAATTCAGCCCGCCCCCAAGACTCGCGCAAATGCTATGCCAACGTGCAGGGACGGCCGCGCCAGTGCGACGGCATGATTGGCACATGACTTGCCTCTATTTGGGCTCCTTCCTTTCCTGCACTCGTGCGAAGGTTATGAACCTGTTCGCATATCCCACATACCAGGCTTTCGCCGACATGATGCTGCCGATGCGGCACGGCGCTGCGCTGGTGAATCATTCGCTCGACGCCTGGCCCGCGTTCGGCGACACGTCGCATGGACGCTCGATACGCGCGGCCTGCGAGTTGTTGACACTCGCTGGACTCACGCCTGTCAGACCGCCGTTCGGCATCGATAGCGTGGTGGCGGAAGGCAAATCCGTACAGATCGTCGAGGAAGTCGCCGCGCATACGCCGTTCTGTTCGCTGTTGCATCTCCGTAAAGACACCACGCTTTCGCATCCGCAGCCGCGCGTGCTGGTGATCGCGCCGATGTCCGGCCATTTCGCGACGCTGCTGCGCGGCACCGTACGCACGATGCTGGCCGAGCACGATGTTTACATCACCGATTGGCACAACCCGCGTGATGTGCCGCTGAGCCAGGGGCGCTTCGGTTTCGACGAATATGTGCAGCATGTGATCGATTTCACCGAAACGATCGGACCGGGCGCGCATTTGCTGGCAGTGTGTCAGCCGACGGTCGCCGCATTGGCCGCCGTCGCGCTAATGGCCGCCGACGACAACCCCGCGCAACCCGCCAGCATGACGCTGATGGCCGGCCCGCTCGACACGCGCATCAACCCGACGCGCGTCAACGAACTGGCCAAAAGCAAGCCGCTCGAGTGGTTCGAGCAGAACCTGATCAGCGCGGTGCCGTTCGGTTTTGCGGGCGCGCACCGTCGCGTGTATCCCGGCTTCGTGCAACTGACCGCGTTCATGTCGATGAATCTCAACCGCCATCTCGACTCGTTCGAGACCATGTATTACGAGCGCGCCAAAGGCGATCCGGCGAAGGCCGATACGATCCACACCTTCTATGAAGAGTATTTCGCCACGATGGACCTGACGGCGGATTTTTATCTGGAGACGGTCGATACAGTTTTTCAGCGGCATGCGCTGCCGTTAAATGAACTCGAGGTGAAGGGGCGGCTTGTGGAGCCTTCGAAGATTCGACGTACTGCACTGCTGACCGTGGAGGGTGAGAAGGACGATATCTGCGCGGTCGGGCAAACGCTCGCTGCGCAGGATATGTGCGACAAGTTGAGGCCGTATCTGAAGACACATCATGTGCAGACGGGTGTGGGGCACTATGGCGTGTTCAATGGGCATCGCTGGGAGCGGCAGATCTACCCACGCGTGCGGGCCGTGATTTACGACAACGAACCGCGCGCGGTGCTGGTGAGTTCCCGGGCGCGAACGATTCAGCCGGTATCGGTGGCCGCGGCGACTGAGGTTATGGCGGCAGCGCCGGCCGCAGCGGCGGTGGTCGGTGTAGAGGTCGGTTCTGCAGCAGCAGCGGCCACTGGCTCGCCGGGCGCAGTTAGCTCCGGCGGCGTCGCCAAGCCTCAGCAGGCGTCACGGGCGCCGCGCCGGCGGCCGCCCGCGACACAATCGTGAGTCAGGCCACCGCGCTCTTCCATGGCTGCACGGCCGGCACTTCGCACGGACCTTCGACTTCGATCGACTTGAAATCGGCCGGCGAGACGATCTCGATGTACTCCATATCTTCAGAGTAATCGAACAGATAGTGGACGATGCCCGGCGCCTGATGCACGCAATCGCCGGCGGCGACGAGCGTCTCCTTGTCGCCGTACATGAAGCGCGCCCAGCCCTTCAACATGATCACAATGTGGAAATCGGCCTCATGACGGTGCCAACCGGTGCCTTGCTCTGGTGCGTGATTCGCCTTGACGAGTTGCGCGAGCACCTTGCCGCCGGTTGCCTGCGCGATGCCTAAATCGCGGTATAGAAAAAAGTCGCGTAGGCCCTGATCCACGTAGGACGTGTCTTGCGGACGGATATGGCTGAACTGCGTAGCGAATTCGGTGGACATGATCGCGCTCCTCTTGAGTGAGCCGGCAGTTGAAAACGACGCGTTGGAGCGTCGGTTGCAAGCATCAAGCGGGCCAGTTTGCGCGGGAGGCTTCGCGCCGTGTAAGGGCGATGAGGTGGTTGCAGCGCTGCGGTGTTCGGAAGCGATGTTGTGGGCGCCGCGAGGCTTTGCGTGAAGGCGGTAGCGTGGATGCCGCGCCGCTTCGCTCGGAGGCGATCATGCTGAGACCGCGCCGCGCATGCGCGACACGGTGTGCTTCAAACGCTTCGGCTGATGCCGACCGTTATGCGGTCGGGCGGAACATCTGGAACATCTCGCCGATTTCTGCGTAGTCCGCGCGGTAGCCCGCGCGCATGACCGGTTGCGCAGCGTGGGTGTCGAACAGACCGTTTTTCAGATAAGCCTCGTTGATGTGGACGCCGACCACTTGCCCGAGCGACAGGTAGTTGTCCATCAGCTTGCCGTCGAGGGTATGTAGACGCACCACTTGCAGCAGCTTGCATTCGAGCGCGGCCGGCGATTCGGCGACGTGCGGCACGGCGACATTACGGCCAGGTGCGGGCGTAAGGCCCGCGAGTTCGAATTCGTCGACATCGGACGGGACGGGTGCGGAGGAGTGGTTCATCTGCTCGGCGAGCGGCTTGCTGGACAGATTCCAGACGAATTCACCGGTCGCCTCGATGTTGGCGATGCTGTCTTTACGGCCTTCGCTGCAAAAGCCGATGATCGGCGGGAAGCTGGCGAATGCGCCGAAGAAGCTGTAAGGCGCGAGGTTCAGCGTGCCGTCGATGGCGCGTGAGGAAATCCAGCCGATCAGGCGCGGAGCGACGATGGCCTTGAATGGGTCGTGCGGGAGGCCGTGACCGGCAGCCGGGTCGTAAAAGTAATGGGGCATGGTTTGTGTTGGGGTTTGCAGGTGAGGCGGGAGGTATTTATACCGCAGAGTCGCCAGGGCTGCTGGAGCGGGAGAGAAGCGGACTGCTGCGATTCGTGCCTCCTGTGATTCCGGTTCATCGGTTGGCTTCGCGCTTCGTCTTAACAGGCTTTAAGCTGTAAATTACAATTACAGCCTATAACCTGTTTATTCTATTTACAGCTTATTGGCTGTATTTTCGTGATACAGTCCAAAGACTGTACGAGCCCGAAGAAAATCCAATGGATTACGCTATCAAGACGCTAAGTCAGCTCCGTCCCATTCTGCTCGGCTTCCGCAAGTCCGCAGGGCTCACACAAGCTGCGGTGGCCGAACTGCTAGGCATCACGCAGCAAAGCTACGCGCAACTGGAAGCCAATCCGGCATCGGCAAGCGTAGAGCGACTTTTTAAGGTCATGCGTTTGCTGAACGTGGAGTTGCGCATGAGTCAGGCATCGTCCGCGCCTGACAGTAAACCAGCGCAGGCCAAGACACCGAAGCGTCAACAACACGTCCCCGCCGCAAGGAAAGCGAAATCTCCGCCGGTCGCCAACCGCTCAGGCCGCCCCCCAAAAGCGTCGAGTTCGAAGCAACCCCTTGGGACAATCACGACCAAAAAGAAACGGGAAAACTGGTAATCATGGCGCGCCGCTCTCAGACACAACGACTCAACATCTGGATGAACGGGCTGCCCGTAGGCTACTGGGAAAAAGCACGGGAAGGGGATCGCCTGAGTTATCTCAACGAGTGGATCGAAGACGAACAGGGGCGCCCCCTTTCCTTATCGATGCCGTTCACGCCTGGGAACCAACCGTACCGCGGCGACGTGGTCAGCGCATTCTTTGACAATCTGCTTCCCGATAGCGATGCGATCCGCCGGCGGTTGGCTCAACGGCATCGCACGGGCAGCACGAACGCGTTCGATCTGCTGGTAGCGCTTGGCCGGGACTGCGTCGGTGCGATCCAGCTACTCCCGCCTGACGAGCAACCCACCGATCTCTACGATATCTCTGGAACGCCGCTATCCGAGCCGCAGATCGCGTTGCTACTGCGCAATGCCACCTCAGCGGCGCCGCTCGGCCAACACGATAGCGGTGCGGATTTAAGGTTATCCATTGCCGGGGCTCAGGAGAAAACGGCGCTGCTGCGCCACGACGAACAGTGGATCTACCCGACTGGCAGCACGCCGACCACGCATATCTTCAAGCTCCCACTCGGCCTGGTTGGGAACATGCAGGCGGATATGCGAACCTCGATCGAGAACGAATGGCTGTGCTCGAAAATCGTATCGGCGTATGGACTCCCCGCGGCGAACTGCGAGATTGCAACGTTCGAGAATCAGAAAGCGCTCGTGGTCGAGCGTTTCGACCGTAGGTTGTCGAGCGACGCGAGCTGGATCGTGCGCCTTCCGCAGGAAGACATGTGCCAGGCTACCGGACGGCCCTCACATCTGAAATACCAGGCCGACGGCGGGCCGGGTATCGCAGAGATCATGGACGTGTTGCTCGGCTCGGAAAACGCGGATCAGGATCGGCGGCAGTTCTTCAAGACTCAACTTGTGTTCTGGCTAATGGCGGCAACGGATGGGCATGCGAAGAACTTCAGTATTTTTCATCTGCCGGGCGGGTTATACCGGTCGACGCCACTTTATGACGTCCTCTCCGCCCATCCGATCATTGGACCCGGGCGCAGTCAGATTGCGCGTCAGAAGGTAAAGATGGCGATGGCCGTTCGCGGTACTACCAATCACTATCTGATTGAAAAGATTCAGCGGCGGCACTGGATCGAACAGGCTCGACAGGTTGGGTTGGGAAGCGAGACGGCGCAAGACATCATTGCCGAAGTGGTTGACGCGACTGATGATGTGATCAATGCGGTGGGCGCCAGGGTCCCTTCGGGATTTCCTGACGGATTGGCGGAATCGATTCTGGGTGGGATTAGAAAGCAGAAGGATAAGTTGGCGGCGGCACCGGTCAGCGCAAGCCTCTATGACTGACCGTTGATTATCGTTTGATGGATTTGCCTATCGGCACCGCTCACTTTGATCGCCCTGCAAACGCACCGAGTCGCAGAAAGTGAAAGCCTGGACTAATAGGCATAGCGCCATTAACCGCGACTAATCACCTGCTTGCGGCCTGCTTTGACTTGCGACAAATGGGCGTCGTCCCATTCATAAAAACCCGCGCCACTGCGCACACCCACACGCCCTGCCTCTACTTGCGCACGCAGCAGATCGAGCACGTCTTCGTCCTTCGCGAGTTCCGGCATCAGATGCGTGGAGATGTCGAGAAAAGTGTCGAGGCCGCCCATGTCCGCGCCTTCGAGCGGCCCGACGATCCCCCACCGGCGTCCGAGCGACGCCTTCATAACCCGATCGACCACCTCAGGCGTCGCCGCTCCCGAACGCACGATATTCAACGCCTCGCGCAGCACCGCGAACTGCAGCCGGTTGCCGACAAAACCCGGAATCGCCTTCGCCAGCACCACCGGCTCCATGCCGATCGCGCTCATCAACGCTGCGGTACGTTCGGTGACTTCCGGCGCGGTCGCGGTACCCGGCACGACTTCGACGAGCGGGATCATGTGCGGCGGATTCCAGAAATGCGCGATCAGAAAACGCTCCTTCGCGCGCAATGGAGCAACCAGTTGATCGGGCGGAAAACCGCTGGTGTTGCTCGCGAGAATCGCATCGTCTGCCATCAACTCAGCCAGCGCCGCATACAGGCGATGCTTCAATTCGAGCACCTCGGGAATCGCCTCGATTACGAATTGCGCCGATGCCATGACGTCGAGTTGCGCATGCGTTTCAATGCGCGCGAGCGCCGACTGTTTGGCGGCATGGCCGATGCGTCCGGCGTCGATCAGCTCGTCGAGCACCGCTTCCGCCTTCGGCGCAACGCTCGCGAGGCGCGCCGGGTCGACGTCGTGAACGATCGTCCGATGCCCATGCAACGCGCTTTGCGTCGCAATGCCGACGCCCATCAATCCCGTGCCCACTACGCCTATGACTGCCTTGTCCACGCCGCTCTCCTGCTACTGTCGATGAAAGCGCTCAAGCATAGCGCAGCGCGCCGTTTTCCAAGACCGAATGCGGCAAAGCCGGTCTTCCGTGAGGAAGGACCGGCTTTGTTGACTTCACGCCGTGTTATGCGGCGCCGTCATGCGCGCATTAGTAGCGCGGGGGCGGGCGATGGTCGTCATGGTGATGCGGATCGTAGTCGTGCGGATGATGACGCATCCAGTCGTCATGAGCCCAGTAGCGGTGGCCGTCGTAGTAACGATCGCCGTGCCAGCCGATGTTGATCGACACGCCCACCGGCATCATGTGCGGCTGACCGTAAACCGCCGGTCCCGGACCATTCTCGACGATCACCCGTTCCTGGGCGAAAGCACTGCCGGCTGCGAGCAACGCGCCGCCTGCCAGCAGGGTTGCAATGATCGAACGCGACGTCTTGTTAAAGGTTTTCATAGTGACCTCCCATGCAAAGTTTTGTATCAAGCCAGCGCCCGTGTTCGGTCGACATCGAACCGCAATTTCGGTTCGGACCAGACGCCGTACGCTTGAAACCAACTTTAGCGGGGCAAACCGCATGAAGACGTGAGCACTTGTAAGCGTACATTTCAATGAAAGGGACTGATGGATGGCAGCCCTTTCAGCGTTCGCCGCTCGTCTACAGCGCATGCGCGATGGATCACCTGGATGGCACGACAGCGCCGTGTCAGCTGTCGTTACATTCATTTCGGCCAGGAAATATTCTGAAAGACTGGAATTGGGCGGTAACCGCACAAAACAAAAGCCACGGCACGCGTTTCGCGGGCGGTGGCTTCAATGGTGCGAGTGCACTCGACGTGCGCGCCCATGCGCGATGGTCCGCGCTCAGGCTGTACAACTTTGCTTTTTAGTCGCTCAGCTTGATGCCGAACAACGTGGATTGCGCTCTGCGCATACGCTCTGCTTCGCGGCTACGCGCTGCGTACGAGTAGTCCGAATCCAGCGGCAGATGGGGCGACGCAAAGAGGTCGCTGACCTTTTGGAACAATGCAAAAATGAAGCTCATGGCGACTCCCGGTTGGTTACTGCATTTGCTAGGGTTTTCCCTTAAGAAAGATTATAGGGTTTTCCCTAGGCAAAAGCTAGTGCAATGCAGCAATTTCTCTGGTGTGGTGTGTTGTCACAGGGTTTTGTCCATGGTGCGTTGCGTCATGACTACGTCCCCGTTTTTGATATTTCAGGGTCAAAAGCGTCTGCTTACTGAAGGGGGTCGACTGCAGCTTCCTGCTGCGCGTGGATTTCGTGCTCGTCACGCTTTTGGGAAGGTTAATTGCGGCGGCATCGACGGCGGCGGATGGATGCCTTACGCGCCTATTCTGGGCGGGGTTGCAGAGAGGCCGAATCGGAAGCGGGAAGCGGGAAGCGGGAAGCGGGAAGCGGGAAGCGGGAAGCGGGAATATACGCCCGACCGACTGCGCCGGCACAACGATCCGCCGCGGCCGGCTAACGCCGGCGCGGCAGTCGCGGAAGATCAGTGCGAGTTGGTGACTTTCGGCTTGTGAGCGTGCTGTGCGCGCACGCCGCGTTTGCCATGAGCCGGCGTAGCCGCGGCCGGCTGAGGCGCCGCGGGCGCGGTTGCGTCAGAAGCCGCATTGGCCGCCGCCGCGTTGGCCATCGCCATGTGCGTGTCGAGCAAGCTGGCCATGGCGGCCTGCTGGTTCTGCATCAACTGTTCGATGCGGTGCTGCTGGGCCGTGGTTTCACGGGTCAGGCGCATCAGCAGCACCGTCTGCGTGATACCGATCGCGACCGTCATGAGCAATGCGCCCACCACGATCGACAGCATCCACTTCATGCGGCGTGAATGATCGGTGGCGGCGAGGCGTTGATCGGCGATCACGCCGTATAGGGCATCGACGGTATCCGCGAAGGCCGTCGCACGCGCGCGGTCGAGTTCAGGCGCGGCCCGCAGCGCTGCCGCGGCTGCTTCGGCGCGCTGGGTTTCCCGGAAGGACGGCGCAGCAAAAGCGGCGTTTGTGCGCGTGGCCGATGCCGGTGCGGATGCGGGTGCGGGTGCGGGTGCGGGTGCGGGTGCGGGTGCGGGTGCGAGCGTAGATACGGACACATCGCCCGATGACTTCGCAACTGGCTTCGGCTCAGCAACGGCCTCACCGGAATCAGACCCAGACCCAGACTCAGACATAGTCCCAGACTCGGATGAAGATAAAGCGGAAGACAAAACTCGCTCAGCTCCCACATTCGCACCTTCGGCCCCGGCCACTTCTCGCGAAGCCGTTGTCGCCTTGGCAAAGGTCGCCGCGAAGCGCTGCGGCGGCATAGACGGCCTGGCACCACCAGAAGTCGATACACCCGCCGCATCCGTCGTCGAGGCAGCCGACTCAGCCGCCTGGCGCAGCGCGGTCACGCTGCGCGCCACGGTCGCCGCCGCCATCGCAGACGTCAGCGGCGCAGCCGCTTCACGTGCCGATGCCGCCGGCTTCTCTTCAGCCGACGCCTTCGCTGCCGCCTTCACCTCCCCCAAACCCGGCTCGCCAACAGACAATGCCGCAACCTCCACGACCTCCGTCTCCAGTCCGCTCAATTGCGCATTCACCGGCGCCGGTTCATCGGATTTCGCAGCCCGAGGCGCGCGGCGCGCCGCCCGTGCCTCGGGCGACATGCCGTCGGCATCGATCGCGCCAACCGCGGCCAGCACGACATCGGGTAGTTCAAAACCATGCAGCGTGCCTTGCCGGACGTCGATGTTCATCGCCTCCAGTGTGGCGCGGGTCGGATCGTCGGGGAACAGGTCGAGCGTGCTGTCGTCGCGCGAGGCATCGCTCAGTTGCGCGAGACGTTGTGCCGAACGCGCGGCGCGCGCCAGCTTGTTTTCAGTTTCGGTCGAGACGGTGGCCTGCCGCCGCTTCTTCGAAGCGGCGCGCTGAGCCCGGGACTGCGTGGATGCTGCGGAATCTGCCATAGAGAAAAAAGCGGTCGTCGCCGGAAAGCGGGCGCAGAGCACCGCTCGTCAAAGCCATTGGAATTTTTCGAGACCGCATTGTCGCATGGCCGCCCGCCCCTGCCGAAGCCATTCGCCGACGATTTTCCGCTTTTAAGACGACGTCGGGTCCTGCCGGAACTGCTTGACGCCGTGCAGTTGTCGCAAGCGCGCGCAGATCGCCTCATATTCGGTATTCGACACGCGATGCAACGTGATCACGACTTCATCGCACTCCGGCACGTCATCGCTTTGCTGCATCACGAACTGTTTGACGCGTGGGCTCGCCGCGCCGAGCTCGTCGTGCAGCGAATGAAATGTCATGGTGCCGCGCTCGACGATCATCGTCAGTTGGCGCCGTTGCTTCACCGTGATGAAGCGACGTTCGAGCGGTTTGATCCCGGCGAGAATAATCAGAATGATGATGGTCGCGGCGATCGACGCCGTGTACAACCCGCCGCCCACCGCCAGCCCGATCGCGGCGACCGACCAGAGGCTTGCCGCCGTCGTCAACCCGCGCACGATTTCGCCACGCAGCAGGATCGAACCCGCGCCGAGAAAGCCGATGCCGGAGACCACCTGAGCGGCCATCCGCGACGGATCGAGCACGACATGATCGCCCGAGAGCACCTCGGCAAAACCGTAGGCCGACACGATCATGATGAGCGTCGATCCAACGCAGACCAACATGTGCGTGCGCAGCCCCGCGGCCCAGGAAAGCCGTTCACGCTCGAAGCCGATCACGCTGCCGAGCGCAGCGGCCAGTATCAGACGGGAAATGAGTTCGAGGTTCCCCAACATTGCTTTTCCTCCTTTTCTGAAATTATTTGAAGCGTATTCCGCGCGGGTAGCGGAGTGTCAGCGGCAGCCGTTTGCTTTATGCTTGGCCGCACACCGCCGCGCGGCTTGCCAGGATGGTCGTCATGCAGCTTGCGAGCCGCCTCATTGCAGACCCGTTGGCCGCTATGACCGTCGGCACGGCACAATCGCCGGTGGCGCGCGCCGCGACGTGGCGAAAGCCAAAGTCCGCAGACGCTTCGAATGACCGCGTTTGACCAACCGAACTATGCAGAGCATGACCCCCTTCACCGCCTCTACGATTACCCTTGCCGCCACACTACGTGATCATTTCACTCGTGTGGTGCTGCCGTTGTGGCGCGGGCCCGGTTTCAACCCCGCGTTGAAGCTGCCGTACGAAGCGGTCAGCGCCGAGGGTCCCGAACCGTTACCCGCAGAACGTTACCGGGCGATGGCATGCGCGCGACAATTGTTCGTGTTCTCCCAAGCAGGCGACGCAGCCCACGCCCAGGTGCTGTTCGATTCGCTGGTACGCACTTTTCAGGACACGCGCCACGACGGATGGTTCTATAGCGTGGATGCGCACGGCGCGCCGCTCGATACGACCAAAGACTTGTATACGCACGCGTTCGTCGTGTTCGCCTGCGCGGAATATGGCCGCCGATCCGGCAACCGCAACGCGCTCGAAGTCGTGCATCACACGTCGGCACTGATCCAGTCGCACTTCGCGGCCGAAGACGATCTGTTCAACGCCGCGCTCACCGCGGACTTCGCCCGCGTGACCGGCACGCCGATCCAGAATCCCTTGATGCACCTCACGGAAGCCTGGCTGGCCGCCCGTGCCGCCACGCACGATAACGCCTTCGACGCCGCGTTGCGCCGTCTTGCCGGCGCAATCGCACATCACTTCGTGCATGCGCCGACCGGCTGCGTCGCCGAATTGCCGATTGGCGCGGACGACAATCGGCTGGAACCGGGACACCAGTTCGAATGGTTCTGGCTGGTCAAGCAGGCGGGCGCATTGTTCGAAGCCTCCGGTCTCGACGAATCGCTGACACGCGCATTCAGCTTCGCGCAGCAATACGGCGTGGACCCGCAAACGGGCGGCGTATGCGCCTCGCTCGACGAAACCGGACGAATCAAGGACGCCACCCAGCGGATCTGGGCGCAAACCGAGTATCTGCGCGCGCTGGCGAGCCATGACGACCCCGCTGTGCTCGCCGCGCTGCCGCGGCAAATCGAGCGCTTTCAGCAACGCTTCCTGCGTCCACAAGGCTGGTTCGAATGCAAAACGGCCGCTGGTGACGTGGCGCGTGCCGACATGCCGTCGACCACCCCCTATCACCTCGCGACCGCCTATGACGCCTTGCCGCGCTAAGCGCCGGCCGCCGTCTTCCGGGGCGTCGGCGCTAAAAGCCGACCGACCGGTCAATCAATATTCTTCGCGTTGCCAAGGTCCCCAATCGGCGTCGGCAGTTTTAAATCGCGTATAGGTCGCGCTGTGTCCCGTGGGGGTTTCCGATGTGTCGCCGTGCGGCTTTTTATCGGTGGTGTGAAGGGCGAAAGCCTGGTGCGCTTCGGTATCGACCGTGATACGGCCGACCGGGTCCGGGGCGCCTTCTTGAGGTGATTTCGACTCCAATATCGCGAGATAAGGGGTCAAACGACTCCAGAATGAGGTGAGTTCATCTTGCAAATAATGTGTCAATGTTTTTCCTGGAAGAGTAATACAAGCAGTTTACCCTACCGGCTGGAACCCCCAATAAAATGGTTTCCGGACCTCAAAAGGGTCCAATCAGGGGAATACCCGAATACTTGTTGATTGGCGTCCATCATAAAGACGTGATACAACTCGTACTTCGCGCTCGATCTCGTGTTGAGAAATAGCGGTCGCGAATGCAACACACAACATTTACTGGATTAAAAATGGCAACAGGTACTGTGAAGTGGTTTAACGATGCAAAGGGCTTTGGCTTCATCACCCCGGACGACGGCGGCGAAGACCTGTTTGCACACTTTTCGGAAGTTCAAGGCAGCGGCTTCAAGTCCCTGCAGGAAAACCAGAAAGTGACGTTCGAAGTCAAGCAAGGCCCGAAGGGCAAGCAAGCTGCGAACATCCAGCCGGCCTAAGTACCTTCAGGTACTTTGAGGCACGCTTAGGCGCTTGCGTCTGATGCAAAATGGCCCGCTTCGGCGGGCCATTTTCTATTGCGGATGCCCTCTTTTTGGGCACATGAGCGGTTTAGATCGCCCGCATCCCTGACAGCGCGAACCCCGCCGTTTGGCCGCGCAAATCGTCCATTTGTTGCATTCGCAACACAGTTTCCGAAATTTCGAACACGGAAACGGCGTCCTTCAATTGCTGCGTCTGTTGATGCAGCGAGGCGGCCGCCGCAGCGGCTTCCTCGACGAGCGCCGCGTTCTGCTGCGTCATCTCGTCCATCTGCACCACCGCCTGGTTGACCTGCTCGATGCCCGTGCTCTGCTCGAGCGAGGATGCGCTGATTTCCGCCATCATCTGCGTGACGCGCGAAATCGACGCGGAAACGTTGCTCATCGCTTCACCGGCGTGCTCGACCAGCACCGAACCACCCCGAATCTCGGCGACCGACTCGCTAATCAGCGTCTTGATTTCCTTCGCCGACTGCGCGCTGCGCTGCGCCAGACCCCGCACTTCGCCCGCCACCACGGCGAAACCACGGCCCTGTTCGCCCGCGCGCGCCGCTTCGACGGCCGCGTTCAGTGCCAGGATATTGGTCTGGAACGCAATGCCGTCGATAACCGAAATGATCTCGGCGATCTTGTCCGAGCTTTGCGCGATACCGCGCATCTTGCTGACCACCTCGTTGACCACTTCGCTGCCACGCGAGGTCGCCTCGAGCGCGGTTTCGGCGAGTGCATTGGCTTCACGGGCGTGATCGGCGTTCTGGCGCACCGTGGCGGTCAATTCCTCCATGCTCGACGCAGTTTCTTCGAGCGATGCCGCCTGGTTTTCCGTGCGTGCCGACAGATCAGCATTACCGGTGGCGATTTCGTCGGCGCCGAGGTGGATCGAGTCGGCGGATTCGCGCACGGTTTGCACGGTGCGCGCCACGCTGGCCTGCATTTTCGCGAGACCCGAGAACAGGCGGCCGATCTCATTGGTGCCGCGCGAGGCGATCGGCTGATCGAGACGCCCTTGCGCGATGCGGTCGAAGTGACGGCCAGCTTCTTCCAGCGGCGCCACCACGCCCTTACGAAGCGCCGCGTACACACCGATTGTGCCCGCCACCAGTAGCAGCAGGATCGCGATGCTGACGGCGCGGAACATGGCCATGCGGGTGTCGATCGAATCGATCGAGGCCCGGCTCGCCGCGGTGCCGAATTGCACGAAATTGTGCGACTCGGCGAGATAGGCGTCCTGAAAGCCTTGGGTCGGCTGATCGAGGAAAGCCTGGATATTGTTCGCGTCGAGAAACTGCACCAGTTCCGCGAGCGCGTCGTGCAGCTTTTTGTAGCGCTCGGCGAGCGCGGCGGCGCGGGTGCTGTTTTCGTCGCTGGTCTTCGGCGCGCTCATGAACGCGCCGAATGACTGATCGGCCGCCGTCAGTTGTTCGCGGGCATGCTGCACGATGTCGGCCGGCTCGGCGCCGCCGCGCACCATGCGCGTACCGGCGCGCGACAGGTTGATACGCGCATCCATCAGACGCTGGGTCGTTTCATTGACGGCGTCCACCTGCTTCAAGGCGATATTCGACAGATCGCCCACGTCGTCATGCGTGCGCGTGAGCGACCAGAACCCCAAGCCCACCGTGACGAGCTGAAAAACGCAGAACGCGGCCAAACACACAACAGGCCGGAGGCGACCTTGATCTTGCTGAACATCGTGAACACCTAAAGCAAAGAATGACGGGATCTACGTCAGGGTTAACGGCATACGCGGACTTTGCTTGAGATCAATGTCGTCAAAAATCGTCTTACAGCCCCTTTTCATCGGCCAACTCCGCCATCCCTGTCATTTTCCGCAACAATGCCGCGCAGATATTTTGGATTCACCTTGACGCGGTGCGTCGGCGCTTCCTAGAGTGGGTAGGGACTGCACAATGCACGCCGGTGCAGATGCCACTGCGGGCCACGCCCGAAGGAATCACGATGACCGACATCCTCGACCGGGCGCGCGGCGCACTGCATGCCCAGCCGTTCAGCATGCTGCTAGGCACCGAACTCATGCACACCGGCACCCACGAACTGACGCTGTGTCTGCCGATCCGCGACGAGTTGCGGCAACAACATGGCTTCGTGCATGGCGGTGTCATCAGTTATCTCGCCGACAATGCGCTGACGTTCGCCGGCGCGTTGTCGCTGGGACCGAAGGTCGTGACCGGCGAATACAAGATCAACTATCTGCGGCCGGTGGTGAACGGCACGCTGATCGCGCGCGCGAAGGTCGTCTACGCGGGCCGCTATCAGGCGACCTGCCAGTGCAACGTGTATGTGATGGATGGGCAACACGAGAAACTCGTCGCCGTTGCGCAGGGCACGATCAATCGCATCAGCGAGAACGGCGAGCACGAACCGGCGGGTTGAGGGAACGAATGCGCTTCGTACTAGCGACGTAGTCGTTAGCTTATCGACGACACGCCTGTTCAGCGGATCGCACTGCTCGCGCGTTCGTTTGCGGACTAATGCGCTTGGGCGGCCGCCCGAAGACTCCATAAAAAAGGCTGTTCCCGCATCACGCGGGAACAGCCTCTTCAATTTTCACGGCAACAACGTTTTTCAACCAGGCGGGCGAATCACTCCGCAGCGTAAGTCTTCTGCGTCTGTTCGCCGAGACCTTCAATACCGAGACGTATCGTCTGGCCCGGCTTGAGGAATACCGGATTCGGCTTCACGCCCATGCCGACGCCCGGCGGCGTGCCGGTCGAAATCACGTCGCCCGGTTGCAGGCTCATGCACTGCGACACATACGACACCAGCTTCGCGACGCCGAACACCATCGTTTTCGTGCTGCCGTTCTGATAGCGGTGGCCGTCCACTTCGAGCCACAGGCTCAGATTCTGCGGGTCGGCGACTTCGTCACGCGTCACGACCCACGGGCCAATCGGGCCGAACGTATCGAAGCCCTTGCCCTTGTCCCACGTGCCGCCGCGTTCGATCTGCCACTCGCGCTCCGACACGTCGTTGATCACACAGTAACCGGCGACGTAATCGAGCGCGTTGGCTTCGTCGATATATTTCGCCGGCTTGCCGATGACCACGCCGAGTTCGACTTCCCAGTCGGTCTTCTTCGAGCCGCGCGGGATTTCGACGTCGTCGTTCGGGCCGCTGATCGCGCTCGTCCATTTGTTGAAAATCACCGGTTCCGCCGGCACCGGCAGATTCGATTCGGCGGCGTGGTCCGCATAGTTCAGCCCGATGCAGATGAACTTGCCGATCTTGCCGACACACGGTCCCAGGCGCGGATTGCCTTCCACAACCGGCAGCGAAGCCGGATCGAGCGCGCGCAGTTTGGCGAGGCCTTCGTCGGTCAGCGCGGCGCCGTCGATATCACCCACCACCTTCGACAAATCGCGAATCTTGCCTTGCGCGTCGAGCAGGCCCGGCTTTTCCTGGCCTTTCGGCCCATAACGAAGCAGTTTCATCGTTGCACTTCCCTTTCCGTTCAGTAGTATTCGGTTCGTGTTTCAGCGTTGATCAGCGCGCGTCAGTTCGACCAGCCGCCGTCGATCACATGCGCATGACCGGTGGTAAACGACGATTCGTCGGACGCAAGATACAGCGCCAACGCGGCGATCTCTTCCGGCTTGCCGATGCGGCCCATCGGCTGACGCGCGACAAAGGCCGCCTGCACGGCCTCGAGCGTCGCGCCTTGCGCTTTGGCCTGCTCGACGATCCGCTGTTCGAGCGACGGCGAAGCCACCGTGCCCGGGCAGATCGCGTTACAGCGTACACCACGTGTGATGAAATCTGCAGCGACGGACTTGGTCAGCCCGATCACCGCGGCTTTCGACGCGCTGTACGCAAAGCGGTTCGGCACGCCCTTCACGCTCGACGCCGCCGAGGACATATTGATGATCGAGCCGCCACCCTTCTCCAGCATGGCGGGCAAAAACGCGCGGATCATGCGGTACATCGCCTTCGCGTTCAGGTCGAAGGCGCAGTCCCAATCTTCTTCGCTGCATTCGAGAATCGAGCCGGCATGCACGAAGCCCGCACAATTGAACAGCACGTCGACCGCGCCGAGTTCGGCGGCCAGCGCCTTGATCGCCGCGTTGTCACGCACGTCGAGTTTGCGCGCGTCGACCGGCTTGCCGGCGAGTCCGTCGATGCGGATATCGGTGGCGATCACGCGCGCGCCCTCGCGCGCGAACAGTTCTGCGGTGGCGAGACCGATACCTTGTCCCGCCGCGGTGATCAGGGCCGTCTTGCCGGCCAGTCTTTGTGTCATCTACGACTCCAGTTGAGTAGGCTTGCTCTTGTCTTCGTCACGCGTGTCCGTCACATCAAAGTCGATAAAACGCAGCGGCATTGCCGCCGAAAACCGCCTCGCGCTCGGCGTCGCTCAAAGACGCGAGCAAGGTGTTCGCCACCGAGTGCCACAGCAGATAGTCGCCATTCAGGTCGAGCACCGGCCAGTCGCTGCCCCACATCAAACGTGCGGGGCCGAATGACTTCAGCAAATGGTCGACATAGGGATGAAGCGTTTCTTCGGTCCAGCCAGGCGATGCTTCCGTGACGAGCCCCGACAGCTTGCAATGCACTTGCGGCAACTTCGCGAGCCGCGTGATCGCATCGGCCCATGTTTGCCAACCCGCGCGACCGTAGCGAATCGGCGGCTTTGCGCCGTGATCGACAACGATGCGCAGCGCAGGGAAACGCGCCGCGAACGTTTCGAAAGGCTCGACGTGCCGCGCGTAAATCAACGCGTCGAACGCAAGGTCGTGCGCGATCAGCGCTTCAATTGCAGGCGCGAGATCCGGGTTCGCAATCCACGTATCGTCGGGCAGGTCCTGCAGCATCGGCCGCACGCCTTTGAACTTCGGCTCATGCGCCAACGCGCCAATCACAGCCGGCGCCGTGGGCAACAACAACGGCACCCAGCCGACCACCCCGGCAATCGACGGCTCGTGCCGCGCGATGTCCAGCAAGTAACGCGTTTCATCGATAGTCGGCGCCGCCTGCACCACCACCGTCCGCTCGACACCCGCTGTTTCGCGCAGGGGCTTGAGATCGGCGGGACCGAACGGCCGGTACAGGAGTTTCAGTTCCGGCGTGAGCCACTCGTAGTCGCCGCGAGCGGGGTCCCAATAGTGCTGGTGGGCGTCGATATGCATCGTCAATTCAGTCCTCTGGCGCGGGCGCGCGGCTATCGAGCAAGCCTTTGTCACGCAACGCGGACCACAAGTCCGCCGGGATCGGCTGCTCGAACGACGCGGCGTTCTCGCGCAATTCGTCGGCACTGCGCGCGCCGGTCAACACGGTGGCGACCGCCGGATGCGCATACGGAAACTGCAAAGCCGCGGCGGCAAGCGGCACGCCATGCACCCGGCACACCGCTTCCAGCCGCGCGACACGCTCGATCACTTCGCGCGGCGCGTCGCCGTAGTTGAATTTCAGATCGCCTGCGACGCCACGCGCCAGAATGCCCGAGTTGAACGCGCCGCCTAACAGGATGCTGACGCCGCGTTGTTCACATGCTGGGAGCAGGTCGTCGAGCGTGGCCTGTTCGAGCAGCGTATAACGGCCCGCAAGCAACGCGCAATCGATATCGAATTCGGCCATCGCGTCGAGGATGACCGCGCCTTCGTTGACGCCTAGCCCGACTGCTTTAACCGCGCCTGAGGACCGCAAATCGTCGAGCGCGCGAAAGCCGCCGCCTTCGGTGAGTTGCCGCCAATAATGGGGGTTCTGGTCGCCATGCGTCATGCGGCCGATATCGTGCACCAGCAGAATGTCGATATCGACAATGCCGAGACGCTGCTGGCTGTCTTCGAACGAACGGAGAATGCCGTCGTGCGTGTAGTCGTAGATCGCCTGAAACGGCAGCGGGTCTTGCCAGCCTTCGCTGCCATCGTACGGCGTAGTGCGCGGTACGAAGCGGCGCCCGACTTTGGTGGACAGCACGTATTCGTTGCGCGGATATCCGCGCAACGCATCGCCCAGGCGGTGCTCTGCTTTCGTGTGACCGTAATGTGGCGCGGTATCGAAGTAACGCACGCCGACGTCCCACGCGGCGGCGATAGTCGCGTGCGCTTCTTCTTCGGACAGATCGCGGTACAGCCCGCCCAACGGCGCTGTACCGAGCCCGAGTCCGGTGACTTGTAATGCGCGGCGGCCGATGCCGCGCCGCTGTTCGATCTTCGAACCGATCGTTGCCGTCATTGACCACGTCTCCTTATCGACCCGAGTTAGCGCTTTAGCGCTTACCCGCGTCCCATGCAAAGCTATCGACCGGAGCTGGCGCTTCAGCCGTTACTCCGATGCCATGCAAGATAGTTGCTGTTTTATAGTGTTTTAACACGCGCGAACGATCTTTGCCCACCGTATGAATGGCCGTCAAATAGACCACGGCTTGACCGTTGTTCGAGCGCCGATCGAATGCCGACTAGCGGCTCAATGCTGCTCGATCGCAACAACCCGATGCGGCAGTGCAGCGCTCGACGGCAAACAAGCCGGACCCACCGGTTCGAAAGCCTTGTACGTCAGGATGAACTCCTGATGACCCAGCATTTCCGATTTCGACGCTGCACCGAGAGACACCGCCACCGTTTGCTCGAACACCTCGCGGCCGACTTCGTCGAGCGTGCCGCGGCCTTCGAGAATGCGGCCCGCGTCGACGTCCATATCGCCGGCGAGATTGCGATACGTCGCGGGATTCGCGCACACCTTGATGACGGGCGAAATCGCCGAGCCGACCACCGACCCGCGTCCGGTCGTGAACAGAATCACATGCGCACCGCATGCGATCAGTTCGCCGATTTCTGCGTTGTCGCTAATGTTCGGAAAGCCGAAGCGCGGCTCGCCGTCAGGTACGACGTCGAGCAGATAAAGGCCCCCGGTCGGCGGAACGTCACCGGGTTTGATAATGCCGACAATCGGTGACGCACCGCTTTTCGCATACGCCCCTAAAGATTTCTCTTCCTGCGTGGTGAGGCCGCCGTCCGCATTGCCCACCGCAAAGCTGCCATGTCCGAGAATCGAGTAGTAGCGCGCCGCCTTCGCCACGCACGCAACAATTTCATCCCCGAGTTCCGGCCTTGCTGCACGCGTTTTCATATGAAACTCGCAGCCCACCAGCTCGCCGGTTTCTTCGAAGATGCAGGTCGCGCCCGCGTCGATCAGATGATCGAACGCACGGCCCACGGCCGGATTTGCGGTGATGCCACTGGTTCCGTCCGAGCCGCCGCAAATCGTGCCGATCACCAGTTCGCTCAGCGCCATCGGCACTTTCCGCTGGGCGGCCAGTTGCTTGCGGGCGTCCCGAATCCAGTCGACGCCGTATTGAATCGTGCTGCGTGTGCCGCCTTTTTCCTGGATCGTCAGGACTTCGACGGGACGGCCGCTCGCGCGCACGACGTCGACGAGATAATGCTTGTTCATACTCTCGCACCCGAGCGACACGAACAGCACCGCGCCGACGTTGGGATGCGTGGTGAGGCGCTCAAGCATTTTTTCGGCGTATCCATTCGGATAGCAACCCGGAAAGCCGATCAGATGCACCGGCGGCTCGCGTTCGGCTGAGGGATCGTCGAACGCGTCGAGCGGTTCGCGAAACTGCGTGACGATCTCGCGCGCGACGTGATGCGCGCACTCGACCAGATACGCCACCGCCACCACGTTGCGGATGCCCTTACGGCCATCCTTGCGCGGATAGCCCTGCAACATGGGCTGCTGCGCAGCGGCGGATGCTACGGAAGTGTCAGTCATGATCAATCCAGCGCGGCGCAAAGCCACGTCAATGTGCTCAATTCAGTGATGGACGAACTCGTGGCCCGCGTCGTGCGTATAGGTGGGCAAGTAATCGCTTTCGAGGTTGTGCGTGTGCAGATGCGCACCGCGCGCCACCGCTTCGGTCACGTGCCCGATCACTGCGCCGTAACGCAGCACCTTGTCGTCTTTCGCGAGTTCATGACGGGCCACCTTATGGCCGAGGTCGATGGTTTTGGTGAGCGTCACGCGTTCGCCTTCGATCTCGACTTGCGTGCCCGCGTCGAGACGCGCCGCCGCGATCAGGCAGTTGTCCGCGGGGCTGAGCAGGATCAGGCGTGGGTCGGTTGGCAATGTTTGCGGCGTGTGCAACGGGCGGCTGGTCAAGTGCATTCTCCGTGATGCGTGTGCATTAGTTCTGGCCTTCGCCGCTGGCGAGCCGTGCCACCATCAGTGAGCCGAGGATGATCGCGCCGTAGATCGCCTGAATCCAGAACGACGGCACCTGGGCCAGCGTCAGCAGGTTCTGCACAACGCCCAGCAGCAGCACACCGGTGAGCGCGCCGAGCATCGAGCCCTTGCCGCCGTCGAGCGAAATGCCGCCGATCACCGCTGCCGCGAACACCGTGAAAATCATGCCGTTGCCCTGGTTCGCGTTGATCGCGCCGACATAGCCGGTGACGATCAAGCCGCCCACCGAGGCCAGCATGCTGCCGAGCACGAATACGCCCCACGTAATGCGCTCGACGCGAATCCCGGCCGCGCGCGCCGCTTCCGGATTGCCGCCGATCGCGTATAACGCGCGGCCCAGGCGGTGATAGCGCAGCACGAACGCAGCAATGGCGAACGCTGCCGCCGCGAGCCACACCGACAACGGCAAACCAAACACGATAGTGGTGGCGAGCGAGAAGAACGACGGCGGCATGTCGAACAGCGTGCCGCCTTTGGTCGCACCGACCAGCATGCCGCGCAACACGATCAGCATCGCCAGCGTGACGATGAAGGCGTTCAGCCGCAAACGCACCACCAGGAACCCGTTGACGAAGCCGATCACCGCGCCGACGACGAGGATAGCCAGCAAACCCGCCGCTGCCGGCCATTGCATGCCGAAACCCGCGGACGCGGCCGGCATCACCAGCATCGCGCCGACAGCGGGCGCAATGCCCACCGTCGATTCGAGCGACAGATCGAACTTGCCGGTCAACACGATCAGCGATTCGGCGAGCACCACCAGCGCCAAAGCCGCGGACGCCCCCAGCACGCTGATCAGATTCGCCTTCGTCAGAAAGCTCGGACTGACAAACGCGCCGATCACGAGCAGCAACGCAAGCGCGGGCAGCAAGGCCAGTTCGCGCAATCGGGCAAGTTCGCTGCGAGCACGTTTGCCGCGCGCCGCCTGCGCGACGGCCTGCGGCTGCGCTTGACCCTGGGGCGTGCCGAATGCAGGGCTGGGCACACTATTCTTCATGGAGACTGACTCCTTCAACGGATGCGATCAGGTCGTGGTCTTGCCAACCCGCGGGAAATTCGGCCGCAACACGGCCACGGAACATGACCAGCACACGGTCACAGGTGCGTAGATCGTCGAGTTCGCCGGACACGACCAGCACGGCCTTGCCCTCTTCGCGCACGCGATCCACGACTGACAGCAACGCTTCTTTCGATTTCACATCGACGCCTGCCGTAGGGTCGATTAATACGAGTACGTTCGGATTGGTGGCGAGTGCGCGCGCCATCACGACCTTCTGCTGATTGCCGCCCGACAGCCCCGACACGACATGCTCGGGGCCTTGCGCGACAATGCCGAGCGCGTCGATCATCTTCTGACCGAAGGCGTTTTTTTTCGCCGGCGTTGCGATGCCGAATTTGCCGAGCAGACGCGCGATCGTCATCGAGGCGTTTTCCGCCACCGATTGCGTCAGCACCAGCCCTTCGTGATGGCGATCCTTCGGCACACAGCCGATGCCGTGCGCCAGCGCAGCCGGTACGTCGCCAGGCGGCAGCGTCGCGCCATCCACGCTGATCGAGCCGCGCCTGGCCGCGCGCAAGCCGGCAATCGCTTCGGCCACGCTCGTGCGGCCGCTGCTCGTGGCCCCCGTCAGTCCGACGACTTCGCCACGCTTCACCGTGAACGACACACCTTCGTAATCGGAGCCCACCAGCTCTTTGACTTCCAGCGCGATAGCCGTGTCCGCAGGCAGCGCAGCGCGCGCCGCCGCATCGGCGACGGCCAGGCCGCCGCGCTCGCCGGTCATCGCCTCGATCAATTGCTCGCGCGGCAATGCGGAAACAGGCGCACTGACGATATGCCGCGCGTCGCGCAGCACCGTCACCGCCTGGCAGATTTCATAGACCTCCTGCAGATGATGCGAGATGAACAGGAACGTCACGCCTTCGCGCTGCAACTCGCTGATGCGGCGGAACAGGCGCTTGATTTCGTCGCCGTCGAGCTGCGCGGTCGGTTCATCGAGAATGATGAAGCGCGCGCCGTACGACAGCGCCCGCGCAATCTCCACCAGTTGCCGCGCTTCCACGCTCAGATCGCCGGCACGCGCATCTTCGCGTACGTCGATCTTCCAGTGATCGAGCAACTCACGCGCGTCGCGGCGCATGGCGCGCCAATCGATCACGCCGCCGCGTGACGGCTGCCGGTTGATGAACAGATTCTCCGCGACGCTCAAATCGCGGATGATCGTCGAATGCTGATACACGCAGGCCACGCGTTCACGCCACGCATCGCGATCCGCGATCGGCGGCGCCGAAGCGCCGCCGAAACGCACCTCGCCGGTGTCGGGCTTGCGCAGGCCGGTGAGGATCGACACCAGCGTCGATTTGCCCGCACCGTTGCGCCCGACGAGCGCATGCGACTCGCCGGGCATCACGCGGATGCTCACGTCTTTCAGCGCGGCCGTGGAGCCGAAGCGCTTGGTGACCTCAAGCGCTTCGACGACCGGCACGGAGGGCGTCGGCTCGCTCATTTAACGGTATTGCCCCACAAGGCTTTGTCGTCGACATTCGACTTCGTGACGAGCGGTGCGGGCAATTGATCTTCGAGAATGCCCGGCGCCAACTGGACGATGTTGCTGCCGTGATCCGTCGGGCCCGGCTTGAAGGTTTGTCCAGCCAACGCCGCCTTGATGTAGAAGAGACCGTATTTCGCGTAGGAATCGGCAGGCTGCGAAATGGTGGCGTCGATATCACCGCGACGGATGGCGTCGAATTCCTGCGGAATACCGTCGTTACTCACAATCACAACGTGCTTCGCATCGCCGGCCGGAAACAGCATCTGCTTGCGGCGCAACGTTTGCAGCGTGGGCGACAGATAGACACCGCCTGCCTGCATGTAGATAGCCTTCACGTCAGGATTCGCGGTGAGCAGACTGTCGAGCGCGGTAGCCGCGACGTCGCCCTTCCAGCTTGCCGGAATTTCCAGCAGCGACAAACCCGGAAAGCCCTTCAGACACGAGCGGAACGCTTCGGACCGGTCGCGCCCGTTCACCGACGCCAGGTCGCCCATGATCTGCACGACCTTGCCCGACTTCACGTGCTCGCCGATGTACTTGCACGCTTTCTCGCCGTAGGCGTGATTGTCGGCGCGCACCACCATCGCCACCTTGCCTTGCGTCGGCGCGACGTCGACGGCGACCACTGGCACGTTCTTCGCCGATGCCGCATCGAGCGCGCGACTGATCGCCGCCGAATCCAGCGGGCCGACCACGATGCCTTTCGCACCGAGGTTCAGCAGGTTGTTCATGTCAGTGATCTGCTGGGCCGGATCGCCATTCGAATTGACCGGCGCGAGGATATCGATGCCCATGTCCTTCGCGTACTTGGGCAGATAGTTGTTGTACGACTGCCAGAAAGGCGACGTGAGCAGCGGCAAACCGAGACCGACTTTGCCGGCATCGGCAGCCTGTGCCGCACCGCTGACGGCGAGGCCGGCGACGCAAGCTGCCGCCGCAACGGCGAACAACGAACTCTGGAACAAACGGCGAGCCGCGTGCGGCCCTTTCGCGAACGACATGGTTGTCTCCTACTGATGCTTGCGTTGTGGGAACTGCGTGAACCCGCCATGCGAGTGGTGAGCACCTGGTCCTGCGCTTTCTTATGAAGTATTGGTGTGCGTTTATTCACCAATGAACGCATTATTCATATACAAACCTTTTGAAGTCAAGCAACGTGCACTGCACCATGCGTCAGTGTTTCCCCTGGCGCAGTGCCACCTCGCATGAGATTCCCCACGCACTTACACTCACGCGCCAGATAATGAGAACTACACACGGAACCCTGCTCACCATGGACGCAGAAGACAAAGACGACGCGGACCGTTATCGCGCCCCCGCGTTGGACAAGGGCCTCGATATCCTCGAACTGCTCGCCGAGCAGAAAGAGGGGCTGACGCGCGCCGAAATCACCAAGCTGCTGGGACGCAACGCGAGCGAGATGTACCGGATGCTGGAACGCCTGGTCGCGCGGCAGTACGTGGTGCGGTCGGCAGGGGGCGACCGTTATTCGCTGAGTCTGAAGTTGTATGCGCTCGCGCATCGTCATCCGCCGATGAACCGCCTCATCTCCGAAGCGCTGCCGCTCATGCAGCGCTTTGCCGATGCCGCCGAGCAATCGTGTCACCTCGTGGTGTACGACCGCGGCAATCTGCTGGTGATCGCCCAGGTGGATGGGCCGGGCACCTGGGGCATGTCGGTGCGGCTCGGCTCGCGGGTCGGCCTGATCGATACAGGTTCGGGCCGCGTGATGCTCGCGTTTCAAAGCATCGAGCAGCGCGACCAGATGCTGGTCGAACACACCAAGGTGAAAGGCGAAGTCACGATCGATCGCGAAGCCCTGGAACAGGCATGCGAGCGGATTCGCGCGGCGGGTTTTTCACAGAAGGACAGTCAGCAGACGTTCGGCGTGACCGACGTCACGTTCCCGATCCAAGGGCCGTCAGGCCAGGCGATCGCAGTACTCACTTGCCCGTACTTGAGGCGCATCGATGAATACGTTGCGCCGACGTTGGAGGCGGCGACTGCATTGCTGCGCGAGACAGTGCAGGCGCTGTCGATGTTTCGGGAAGAAGCCGTCTAGCGCGCCGTTGCCGGAGGACGAATGGTTGCGGCAGGCTGCGCACAAATCGTCCGTTTCTGCACATGGTTTAGAATGGCGACCCTCTCAAAAATCACGCCGCATGGGTCCCCCCATGCGCGCCCAACGATCAAGCAATGGCGAAACTTCTGACCGATTCCGAATTCCTGCGTTTTTCCGAACTCCAGCAGAAGCAGTCGAGCTTCACGATCACGCCTGAAGAAGCCGACGAACTGCGCGACATCGTCGCTCATGCGCAAAAGCGCCGTGACGACCGCGCCGCGGCGATGCAAAGCATCGAGACCTTCATTCAGCAATTCGACATCAGCCCGGACGAGCTGTTTTCGGCCGAGCAGATCGGCGACGCCGCGCGTACTTTTGGTCTGATTCCGGCCGCGAAGAAAGAGCGCGTGCTGCCGCCTCAGTTCACGTTCAACGGCAAGCCGTATCAATGGACGACGCGTCCGCTGCCGGACGACATCCGCGTGCCGCTGTTCGACGCCTTCAAGGCCGGTGAATCAGTGAAGCCATTCATCGCGACGCTGAAGGACACGAATCGTTGCGCGGCAACCATCGCGCGTCTGGAACGCGAGACCGGCGCGGTCTACGCAGAAACGTGGCTGGAAGAGTTGTCCGTGACCCGCACGCAGGTCGACGAAGCCGCGGCGAAGCTGCCGGCGTAATCAGGCTGGCGGCCGTCAGTGTCGCCGGCTTTCCGATCACTGCCTTAGCCGCCTCATCGGCGCGGGCAGTGATTGCCCCGCCTGATCGCCCGCTTCCCGGTTCAATTCCTGGCGCTCGCCACGTTCGCACTGTCCCCCGCCGTTTCATCCAGCGCCATCCTGAAACCGACCACGCCCGGATCTTCCGTCGGCGTAATGGTGAAGCCACAGGATCGGGCCAGCGCGATCATCGGAGTGTTTTCGCGCAACGCCTCGCCGACGAGCCAATGAATCCCGCGCGCCCGCGCGTACTTGATGATCCGGTCCATCAGCAATTGCCCAAGGCGCCGGCCTTTCTGGTCCGAGCGCACCGCGGCTGCGAACTCCGCGGTTTCATTGTCCGGATCGGCCACCGCACGCACCACGCCCAGTGTGCGCGTGAAACCCTCTTCGCTCGTCACGGTCGCGATCAGCGCCATCTCGCGGTCGTAGTCGATCTGTGTCATCCGCGCGAGTTGCGAGTGGTCGAAACTGCCGACCGCGCCGAAAAACCGCAGGCGTAAGTCCTCGGGCGTCATCGCCTCGACGAAATCGTGATGCGCGGCTTCGTCTTCCGGGCGGATCGGCCGTACGGTCACACGCAAGCCTTGCCAGTCGATCGTCTCTTCGAAACGGCGCGGATACGGAACGATTGCGAGACGGCTGCGCGTCGAAGCGATGCTCAGAGTCGGCTCGACCACCACGACATGGTCGCTGAACACTCGCAGTGTCAGATTGAGACCGACGATCTCCTTGACGTCGCAGACCGCCTGCGACAGCGCCGTCAACGCGGCCAACGCCGGCTCCGGCGCGATCAGCCTCGCGTAACGCGAGCGCGTGACGATGTCGCGCGCGAGTATCGGATTGAGCGGCGGCAGACCGTAGACACGGAGTGGATCGGACACGCCATCCATCGACGGTGCGGTGAAGCGGAAGACGGGGCCGAAGTTGTCGTCGTCATGAAGCTCGACGTCGATGTCGACAACGGGTTTGCTGGACTGCCCGGCGGCCTGATCGGAACAGTCGCCCGTCGCTAGGTCTAGTGGTCCCGCTGCAGGCGGCGGCGCCGGTTCTTGCACTGGCTCTTGCGTCACCTCTAGCGCCGTTCCTTGCATCGGCCCTTGCGCTTGCTCTTTCGTCGACTTCAGCGCCGCTGTTTGCGTCGCACGCACGGTCCGCTCGCCCACTTGCGGTTCGACACGCAGCCCGAAACGCGCTAGAAACCGCGTCGCTGCCTCTCCAGTTAGTTGGTGCTCACCTGCAGCGATGGCGGCACGCGCTTGCGCTTGAGCGGCGTCGATCGCTTCGGGAATCTGTGCCGGCAAACCTTCCGGCGTCTGCATCAGCAGTTCGCGGCCCATCCGGTAATCGACCAGCCGCGCGAAAGCGCGAGCGAGCCGCTGCGGCGTCGTATGAACCGGAATGCCCTGCGCGTGCAGCGCATCGCGTGTGGCCGCATCCACGCCGCCAAAAAAGCATGCGAGCAAACCACGATACGCGAAACGCTGATTCGCAATCAACGCCTGCGCGACCTCGCCGACCGGCGCGCCATGCGTCGACGCGTGGACCACGAAGGCCGTGCCGGTGCTGCGATGTTCGGCAAGTAGCTTGAGTGCCGTGCCGAAGTGCTCGGGACGGGCGTCGTTGCCGAGTTGCAGCGGGTTGCCCGGCACCGCGTACGGCAGCGCTTCTGTAAGCGCCGCATCGGCTTCGGCGGGCCACGGCGCGAGTGTGTCGCCAGCGGCTGCGAAGGCGTCGCAGGCCAGCGTGGCGAGGCCGCTGTCGCTGGTGATCAGCGTAGCCGTGGCGCCCGCCGCGACGCGTCCGACACCGAGCGTTTCGATTTCGTCGAGCAGATCGTCGAGCGAGTCGACGCGCACCATGCCCGCGCGACGGAACGCGGCGGTGTAGAGTCCATCGGCGGGATCGGCACGGCCCGAGCGCAACGCCAGTACCGGCTTGTTGCGCGCCGCCGCCCGCGCCGCCGACATGAACTTGCGCGCCGCGCGCACCGTATCCAGTTCCAGAAGGATCGCGCGCGTGCCAGGATCGCTCGCCAGATAGTCGAGCACATCGCCGGCATCCACGTCGGCTTCGCCACCCAACGCCACGGCGTGCGAAAAGCCAAGGCCACGCGCATGCGCCCAACCGAGCACGGCGTTGGTCAGCGCGTTCGACTGCGACACCCACGCCACGCCGCCGGCCTTCACCGTGCACGACGGCGCGCCGAAATGCGCATGCAGCGCCGGCGACACCACGCCGAGACTGCCCGGCCCGACAATGCGCAGCAGATGCGGCCGCGCCGCCGAGAGCGCATGCCGAAGTTGCAGGCGATCGTCATCACTACGCGCCTCGCCGACGATAATCGCCGCGCGCGTGCCCAAGCCCCCCAGTTTATGGATAATGCCGGGCCAGGTATCGGGCGGCGTACAGATCAGCGCCACGCTCGGCGCTTGCGGCAGATCGCCCGTGTCACCGATTACCGCATAACCGCCGAGCGTTTCGTATTTAGGATTGACCGGCCAGACAGGGCCGTCGAAACCGCCTTCGAGCACGCGCGCCCACACCATTGCTCCCGTGCTGCCGGGCCGCTCGGAAGCGCCGATCACGGCGACGGATTTGGGTCGGAACAAGGCATCGAGATTTCGAACGGTCACGGGCGCTCCGCGAAGTGGGGAAAGCGCACCGGCAGCGCGGCGCGCGTCTTCGTCAGGATAGGCGAAGTCGAAGACCCGCGCGCTGTTTATGAATGATTGGGTTGCGCAAGGTGCGTGAAATCCATCTTGATCTCCACCAATGCGCACCAGAATTTTTTAGCGTGTCCAAGCAAAATATCGAGCCGAAATGCGACAATCTTCGGGATGCCGAACGGCGCATCGGCAAGGAATTTGCAGGCTGATTAAACGGCTTGCAGAGCGCGTGGAGACAACGCGCGGCACCAACATGGATTCCGCGACGGCGACGGCCCGACCTCAGCCGTGCGCGGATGATCAAAGAGACAGAAGGTGATTTATGCGGCGCTTGCCATCGCTCATCGCGTTGCGCTTCTTTGAAGAAACGGCCCGTCATATGAGTTTTAATCGCGCCGCCACCGCACTCTGCGTGACGCAAGGCGCGGTGAGCCGGCAAATCAAGCTGCTCGAAGAATCACTCGGCGAGAAGTTGTTCGAGCGCGATCACAAGGGTATCCGCTTGACGCCCGCCGGCCTGCAACTCCTGCCCTGCCTTTCCGACGCCTTTGACACGATCGAGCGCGGCTTCCGGCAGATCACTGCAGCCAAAGAACGGCGGCGTCTCGTCGTCGCCGTGCCGCCCACTTTTGCGACACAGTGGTTCTCGCCGCGGCTCGGTTCGCTGGCGGACGAAATGCCCGATGTCGAACTGTCGGTTCGCACGTCGCCCTCGGAAGACTGCCACTGCATCATCCGCTTCGGCCGCGATGCGCTGGCAGACGCCCATTCCGAATTGCTGATGACCGAGCGCCACGTACTGGTCGGCGCACCGCGTCTGCTCAGTGAATCACTCGACATGCTGCTCGAGCATATGCCCGCATTGCACGTACTGCATAACGATGCGCGCCTGGACCTATGGCCGAACTGGCTGGCTAAGGCCGGCTTGCCGGCGCGTTACGCGGAAAACGGCACGGAGTTCTCCACGCTGGAGCAGGCGATCCGTGCGGCGCGCAAAGGTGCGGGGCTGGCGATCGTCGACCGGAACATGATTGTTGAAGAACTGGCGGATGGCAGTCTCGCGCAGTTTTCCGATATCGAAGTGGCCGGACCGTTCGGTTACTGGCTCGACGTGGCGCAACGTCACGCGGCGCTTGAATATGTGCAGGCGTTTGCCAGCTGGATGCGGGAAGAGGTTTTGAAGATGGGGTGAGGTTCGCGAGGTCAAATCTTGCGATCACATTCTTAACGGCCCGTGCAAGGGCTGTTAAGTAATTTAAAGGCCCTTGCATGGGCCGTTAAATAGTTTTGTTAACGCGATTTGGCTATACCAACTATAATGGCCCTCATGGAGTCTACTAAATCAGTTAAAAGCCCATATGAGGGCCGTAACGTGGAAAAACCGCTCCCCACACCGGTGCAGCGAACGCTTTCGAAACTCGGCGAAGACCTCAATCGTGCACGTCGTCGGCGAGGGTTGACGCAGCAGGCGCTCGCCGAGCGAATTGGGGCAGGGCTCAATACTGTCAAGCGGATGGAGGCGGGCGACCCGCGCGTGCAACTGCACTTCCTGGTTCGAGCACTCTATCTGTTCGGAGAATTGCAGCGCCTCAATGATCTCCTCGACAGTGGCCAGGACGATACAGGTCTCATGTTGATGGATGAGAAGCTCCCTCAGCGGGTGCGCACCCGCAAAAAAACCACCAAAGCATTCTGAAGTCCTTGCGAATGGAAACCAAAGCTGCCAAACCCGGCATTCGCCAGAACCTCGAGGTTCACCTCGGGGCGTCTGGGCAACTTGTCGGGCATCTGACCTACGCGAGTCAGGGGCGTCGCGAGGTGTCACAGTTCGTCTATGACGACACCTGGTTGACGAACCCGGACAAATTTGAGGTCTCGCCTGATCTGCCGCTGGTTTCGGGCTATCAGTCGCGTCGGGCAGCCAATGCAGGAGACTCGCCATTTCATTTTGCGCTGGCGGATACCGCCCCTGACGCGTGGGGGCGCCGCGTCATCGAACGGGCACGCGCCAGGGAGCGCAGGCGCAATCCACGCCTACCGCCCTTGAACGAACTCGACTACCTGTGCAGCGTGGATGACTTCAGCCGCGTTGGCGCGCTCCGACTTTGCGAGAACGGTGTATATCTACGCACGGTTGCAGAAGGCCGGCGCGCGACACCGCCTCTGATTGAGCTTGAGCGGATGTATAAGGCAACGCGTGCGGTCGAGACGAACAAGGACACCACCGAAGACCTGCGCTATCTGCAAGGCAAGGGCACCTCGCTTGGAGGCATGCGTCCCAAATGCACCTTGCTGGATGAAAATGGCAAGCTTGCCATCGGCAAGTTCCCAAGCGTCAATGACACCCTCAACGTTACGCGGGCCGAAGTACTTGCACTGCACCTCGCGCGCAAAGCAGGCATCACGACAGCCGATGCCCGTTGCGTCGATCTCAATGGCACACCGGTCGCCGTCATCGAGCGGTTTGATCGGGAAGGCGCTGACCTGCGTATTCCCTACCTGTCCGCCGCGTCCATGTTGCAGGCCTCGCGTCAGGACGAACACGCTTACACCGAAATCGTGGATGTCATGCAGCAGAAGTGCTCACATCCTGACAAGGATGCGCGGGAACTGTGGCGAAGGCTGGTCTTTAACCTTCTCATCACCAACACTGATGACCATCTTCAGAACCTGGGCTTCCTGTACGACGGCAACGGTCAGTGGCGCATCGCGCCAGCGTTCGACGTGAACCCGATGCCCGGCAAGCTTCGCGAGTCCAAGACCTGGCTCACGGAAGACGCGGGGCCTATTGATTCGGTTCAGATGCTTCTGGATGCGTGCGCCTATTTTGCGCTGTCCGAGGATCAGGCACTCGTCATCCTGGCCGAAGTTCTCGACGCGGTACTGGAGTGGAAGCAGGTGGCGGTCACGCCCGAAGTCGGCCTTACGCTTCACGAACTGCCGGACTTCGAGGATGCCTTTGAGCATGACCAGACGGATCAGGCTCGCAAGCTGCTGGGGCGGCCGATACTACGGCCCGAACTTGAGAAAGAAGCAAGATAGCGAGCGGGCAACCAGGCTTTCCGTACTACATACGTGAACAGGGCCTTTTGCGTGATGGACTAGTACCCAAACACCCGCCGGGCCTCACCAGCCCGGCGTATCAGCACTTACATCGCCTTCTTGAACGGCGCACCCGAATGCTCGCGCAATTCATTAAAGACGATTTTCGGCCACGCCTTCTGCGCGACTTCGATTTCCGACACATGCGAGGCCAGATACGTCGGCGCATCCGATGCATCGAGCGCGATCCGCGCCGCGTATGAATCGGTGAAACGGCGCAATTCGGCTGCATCGTCGCAGGTCACCCAACGCGACATCCGGTAACGCGCCGGCGCCATCCGTACATCGACCTTGTATTCCGTCGACAAGCGATGCGACACCACTTCGAACTGCAGTTGACCAACCGCGCCAAGAATCATCAAGCCGCCGACTTCCGGACGGAACACCTGAATCGCGCCTTCCTCGCCCAACTGCTTGAGCGCTTCGCCGAGTTGCTTGGCGCGCATCGGATCGACCACTTCGACAGTCTGGAAAATTTCCGGCGCGAAGAACGGCAAGCCGACGAACTGCAATTGCTCGCCTTCGGTCAGCGTATCGCCAAGACTCAACGTGCCGTGATTCGGGATACCGATGATGTCGCCCGGATACGCCTCGCTGACCGTCTCGCGGCGCTGCGACAGGAACGTCACCACGTTATTCGCGCGGAACGTCTTGTTCGTGCGCGTCACCTTCACAGCCATGCCGCGTTCGAAATGCCCTGAACACACGCGAATGAACGCCACGCGGTCGCGGTGCGCCAGGTCCATGTTCGCCTGCACCTTGAACACGACGCCGGTGAACTTCGGTTCATCCGGCAGCACCGGACGTTGCACGGTCATGCGCATCGACGGCGGCGGCGCCAGATCGACCAACGCGTCGAGAATTTCCTTCACGCCGAAGTTATTGATCGCCGAGCCGAACAGCACCGGCGATTGCTGACCTGCCAGGAACTGCTCGCGGTCAAAATCAGGCGACGCGCCGGTAATCAGATCGATCTCTTCCTTCGCCTTGATCCAGCTATGGCCGAAGCGGCGTTCACCTTCTTCGTCGCTGAGCGCTTGCAGCGTTTCTACGTCGCCGCCCGCCTTATCCTGCCCGGCGCGGAACAAGCGCACCTGATCGCGCTGGATGTCGTAGACGCCCTGGAATTCCTTACCCATGCCGATCGGCCAGGTGAACGGCACAGCGGCGACGCCCAGATGCTGCTCGATTTCGTCGAGCAGTTCGAGCGGTTCGCGCACTTCACGGTCGAGCTTGTTGATGAACGTGACGATCGGCGTCTTGCGGCTGCGGCAAACTTCGAGCAGCTTGAGCGTTTGCGCTTCGACACCGTTCGCGCCGTCGATCACCATCACGGCGGCATCGACCGCGGTCAGCACACGGTAGGTATCTTCAGAGAAGTCTTCGTGACCCGGGGTGTCGAGCAGGTTGATCACGGCGTCGCCGTATTCGAACTGCATCACCGAGCTGGCCACCGAAATGCCCCGCTGCTTTTCGATCTCCATCCAGTCGGAGGTCGCGTAGCGATTGCTCTTGCGGCCCTTCACGGTGCCGGCGATCTGGATCGCGCCCGAGAACAGCAGCAGCTTTTCCGTGAGCGTGGTCTTACCCGCGTCCGGGTGGGAAATGACCGCGAACGTGCGGCGGCGTTTGAGTTCGGAGACTGACATCGGGTCTGGCGGTCACGGATAGGGGTTCGGGCGGTCTCCGGAAGCTTGCGGCTTCCGGTCTGCCGCGCCTTGCGCGGCGGCGTCGAGCTGCTGCGGGAGCTGGGTCTGAAGACCCGCTTCACGCGGCAACTCCGCCGCGTCGCAACCAGGTTACGAACGGGCGTTAGAAAATACGGGAATTGCCGGCACAGAACAGCGCAGGGAACGAATGATACACGTCATGGGGGCTGTCGTATGGAAAACGGGCTTTGGGGGGCAGATGCGGTGCGACGGGGCGCAGCCTGCGAAATGCGGTGTTGACTTCGAACTGGTGGCCCATCATAGAAAAACCCGCCGCACCGTTGCCAGTGAGGCGGGTTATAGCGAGGCGTAAACGCGTTACGCGCCGCTAGCTTCGTTCAACGTCAAGTGCTTTGTCTCGGGCGCCCAGGCGATCGATACGACCATACCGATCAGCAGCACAGCGGCAAGCACCATCATCGTCAAGTGGAAACCCAGGTGGAGGATGCCGAGCGGCAGCAGAAAAGTGCCGACCGCAGAGCCAAGACGGCTGCAGGCGATCGCAAGCCCAACACCGCACGCGCGGACTTCCGTCGGAAAACACTCCGGCGGAAACACGCCGACCAGATTCGAGAACGCCGACATCGTCAGCGTAAAGACGGCAAACGCGACGATCATTGCGAGCGTTGCGGATTCCGGCAGCACGCTCAACGCCACCAGCGATAAACAGGTCACCGCGAACGAGCCGATCAGAAACATGCGACGCGACAATTTGATCGTGAGCCAGATGCCGATCAACGCGCCAAGCACGAGGAAACCGTTCAGCAGAAAATCCGCACCCGAGCCGTCGTTCAAATGGATTGCCTTAAGAATGGTCGGCAGAAACGTGTAGATCGCGAAGTACGGAATCACGAGACACACGAAAAATGCGCAATTGAAAACCGTTCTGCGGATCAGATCCTTCTTGAACAGGCGCATGAAGCCGCCACGCGCTTGCGTGTGCTCATCGTCGCCGCCATCGAGCGTCACGTTCGGACCAAAATGCTTGAGCACGATCGCTTTGGCTTCGGCAACGCGTCCTTTGCCGTACAGCCAGCGCGGCGACTCCGGCGTGCCCATGCGCAAGATCAGCACGATCAGCGCCGGAATGCCCGCCGACGCAAGCAGCCACCGCCACGCATCGGGCGACGCGTCGGCATAGTGCATACCGAGCACGTTAGCCACGACATAGCCGATGGTCCACACCACGCTGAACGACCCAAGCAAGGTGCCGCGATGTTTGCGTGGCGAAAATTCGGCGAGGATCGCATGTCCAACCGCAAAATCGCCGCCCATGCCGAAGCCGATCAACACCCGCAGCAAACACAACTCGAATGGCGAACTCACGTAAAACTGCGCGAAGGCCGCAGCCGTGATGATCAGGAAGCTCAGCAGAAAGATCTTCTGCCGTCCCAGCCGATCCGACAGCCAGCCGAACACCAGGCTGCCGACAAAGATGCCCATCAGCGCGGAGCTGCCGATCATGCCCATCCAGAACGCGTCGAGCGGCATCTGGCGATTCAGCGAAGCAAGCGCGTAGCCGATCGTGCCGAGCGCGAAACCTTCGGTAAAGTGGGCGCCGAATGTCAGCCCGGCGATCTTGACGTGAAACGCGTTCAGCGGAACGTCGTCGAGAGAAATGGGGCCGCGCACGGCCGCAGCAGCGGCGGACGGCAAAGTGGGGGCGAGGCCGAGAGTGGCGGCCGGGAATTCCTGATTGCTCACACTGTCTCCTTCGTTATATGGACAACCCTTGCGCAGCCGGCGTGTAACCGGCTTTTTTGTACACAGGGCTGCATCGTCCGCTTCGCCTGCGTGTAGCGCGAAGCGGACGCGTAAACGCTCGATGCGACGGCTAGCGGCCGAGGCCGCCCATCATCATGTATTTCAGTTCGGTGTATTCATCGAGGCCGTACTTCGAACCTTCGCGGCCAAGTCCGGACTGCTTGACGCCACCAAACGGCGCGACTTCGGTGGACAGGATCCCTTCGTTGATGCCGACCATGCCGCTTTCCAGCGCTTCGGCAACGCGCCAGGCGCGCGCGAGGTCGCGCGTGTAGAAATAGGCGGAGAGGCCGAACGGCGTGTCGTTGGCTGCAGCAATGGCTTCGTCTTCGGTCTTGAAGCGGAAGCACGCGGCAACCGGACCGAAGGTTTCTTCCGCGGCAATCAGCATCGACTTCGATGCATCGGCCAACACCGTCGGTTCGTAGAACGTGCCGCCCAGTGCGTGCGGCCTGCCGCCGGTCAGCACCTTCGCGCCTTTCTGCAACGCGTCGGCGACATGCGTTTCGACCTTTTTCAGCGCCGCCGCGTTGATCAGCGGACCTTGCTCGACCTCGCCTTGCAACGCATTGCCCACGCGCATTTTTTGCACCGCCGCGGTCAACGCTCGCGTGAACGCATCATAAACGCCGTCCTGCACGTAGAAACGATTCACGCACACGCAGGTCTGCCCGGTGTTGCGGAATTTCGAGGCCATGGCGCCCTGGACGGCCGCGTCGATATCGGCATCGTCGAAAACGATGAACGGTGCGTTGCCGCCCAGTTCCAGCGACAGCTTCTTCAACGTATCCGCCGACTGCTTCGCGAGCAGCTTGCCCACCCGCGTCGAGCCGGTGAACGACAGCTTGCGCACGACTTCCGATTCAGTCAGCACGCCGCCGATCGCCACCGCATCGCCGGAGACGATATTGAATACGCCGGGCGGAACGCCAGCCTTCTCCGCCAGCACGGCGAGTGCGAACGCGGAAAGCGGTGTCTCCTCCGAGGGTTTCAGCACCATCGTGCACCCTGCTGCGAGTGCCGGGCCAGCCTTGCGCGTGATCATCGCGAGCGGGAAATTCCACGGCGTGATCGCCGCGACCACGCCGACCGGCTCGCGCGTCACGATGATTTTCGCATTCGGGTTCGGGCTGGGAATCACGTCACCATAGCTGCGCTTCGCTTCTTCCGCGAACCATTCGAAAAAGCTGGCCGCGTAGCCCACTTCGCCACGCGCTTCGGCCAACGGCTTGCCTTGTTCGAGGGTCAGCAACTCGGCCAGCGCATCGCGGTTTTCCAGCATCAGCTCGCCCCAACGTCTGACACGTGCGCCGCGCTCCTTCGCCGTCAGCGCGCGCCACGCGGGAAAGGCCCGCTCGGCTGCGGCGACGGCCTGGGTTGCTTCCGCCGCGCCGCCGCGTGCCACGTGTGCAATGGTTTCACCGGTCGCGGGATTCAGCACCGGGTACGTGGTGGCGCTGTCGTACCATTCGCCGCCAATGTAGTGTCCAGTTCGAAGAAACGCGTTCATGCTGCCTTCTCCAAGGTTTCGACGAACACACCCTGTGCGAGCCGCGCTTCACGAGCGATGCGCTTGCCCGCGGTGTAGTCGTTGATCAAGTCGCACGGCGTGTAGTTACGTTCGAGTTCGAACAGCTCGTCGGCGGAGAGCCTGGTGCTGAGCGCGGCCAGCGCGCTATCGAACTGCGCGGGCGTGTCGGCGCCGACCAGCATGCTTGCCACGCCGCCATGATTCAGCACCCACGCCTGCGCGATCTGCGCAGCCGACACGCCACGCCGCGCCGCCACGCGCGCCACCGACGCAGCGATCTCACGCGAGGCGATATCGCCGTACATTTGCGCGGTGAAGAAATCGGTCTGATTGCGCGTGGAATTCGCGTCGCAGGTTAGCAGACCGCGCGCCAGCGGACTGAACACGGAAACGCCGACGCCCTGATCCTGGCAGTACGGAATCATTTCGCGCTCTTCCTCGCGGTACGCGAGATTCAATTGCAACTGCATGTTGATCGGCTTGTGCCAGCCGTGGCGCTCGCAGACCTGCATGATCTTCGCGAACTGCCACGTGTACATGGTCGACACGCCGATATAGCGCGCCTTGCCGGCACACACGATATCGTTGAGCGCGCCCATGGTTTCTTCGACGGGCGTGTTCACGTCGAAGAAATGCAGCATGTAGATATCGACGTAATCCATGCCGAGGCGCGTGAGCGATGCGTCGATGCCGTCCATGATGTGCTTGCGCGAATGGCCGCCGGCGTTCTGATACGCGCCCATGTCATAGCCGACCTTGGTCGTCACGACGATTTCCTCACGGCGCGCGATGCGCTTCAAAATGCGGCCCACCACTTCTTCGCCCACACCCGTCGAATAGAAATCGGCGAGGTCGATGAAATTGACGCCAGCTTCAAGCGCGTGACGCACGATCGGCTCGCTCTGCGCTTCATCGAAAATCCACGGCTTCCATTGCGGCGTGCCCATGTTCATCGTGCCGAGGCATAGGCGCGATACCTTCAGACCCGATTGGCCAAGGCGAATGTATTCCATCGTGTTTGTCTCCTTCCTGATCGCATTCAGTAGTCCACGCAGCAGCGCGAACCGCGTGACGTGTGATTAACGTTGTTTGGGGGTGTAGAACGGATTCGATACGTCGCGCGCGGCGGCGAACACTTCATCGCGATGCGGCAGTCCCTTCATTGCAGCGAGGATCGCGTTCTTGCACGCGCGGTAGTTGTTCTCGAAGACGGCGTCGAGATCGTCGGTGCCCGGGTTGACCCAGTTCGCCGACACCACGACCCAATCGTTTTCCGCTTCCGGCGGCAGCGTGCCGTTCTCGAGCGACTCCGCCACGGCCTTCGCGATGCCGGCCTGCGAGGCGCCCCACGTTGCGTTGCCGTGGAAGTCGCTGCCGATCTGCGCCTTGTTCACATACAGCGTCAACGGCTTGGTCGGCACACCCGGCCGCGCGATCACGACGAACGGCGCATGCCCCGCGGAAGGTGTCGCCAACGCCGTGGCGAAGGCTTGCCCCGCGGGCCCGTTGCGCGGGCCGACCAGTACGTTGATGTGTGCGAGGTTGACGCCGGGGCCTTCGAATCCTTCGCCGATAAAGAGTTGTTTGTCCGTCGATACGCTCATGGTCTTTCCGTCGGGGTTGAGTGGATGACCGATTGTGCGGTTCGGTCTTCGCGACCATGTAGCGATGAGTTTTGATCCGGGGTATGAGACAAACTCATCTCCGGGTTTGCCCCGGGGCGCCTTAGGTGGCGGCTAGTTGGCGGCTAGTCGGCGCATCGGGTCGCGCACACGGACGAGCGCAAAGGTGAGCGTTTTCGGGACTTGTGTCGACGAGCCTCGAATCGAGGTGAAAGGTGAACATGCCGGCGACCGCTTACGCACCCGCAGCGCGAAGCTCAGCGGCGAAGCAAGGTCTGCGGAAAAGATGGTGTGAGAACCGAACGACGGCCTGCGCGACGCTTCGCGCTGCCTGGGAATGCCCGCCAGCAAAGGCTGACGCGGGTTTCAAGGAAGATGATGCAGCTACGGGGAACAGCAGCGGCAACCACCCCGCAAGGTGCGTCGTCCGAGTAAACCAGGCTCACCGAAACAATAAAGCCTGACGCGAGACGCCTCGCGAAACTCGCGGCGCGCGCAGCACACTCACACGAAAGGTGAGCGTTTTCGGGACCCGCTCAGCGGTGCGAGAAAACCCCGAGGCAACTTCACTTCAGAAAAGTTCGACGCGTTGCGCGCGCAAACGCCATGCTCGACAGGGCTTCAGACTTCGATCAGAAAGCGCTCGCGGTTTTTGCCCACGAGCCAGCCAGGCGAACGGCCGCGGCCGCTCCACGTCTCGCCGGTTTTCGGGTTGCGGTACTTGGCGACCGAGGCCGTCTTGCGTACCGCTGCACGCTTGCTCGTAAAACCCAGCTCTTCCGCTGTCAGATCGTATTCGACGATTTTTTGCTTGATCTCGACAATCGCTTGCGCGATTTCTTTTTCGCGCGCCACCGCGACTTCCTTGTGGAGCTTTTCGAGCTGGGCAGTCAACTGTTTGTATGAGGCCATGGCGGGTACTCCGATCGATTTTGGCGAACTGCAGTGCGAACACTTGCGGACACTATCAGACGAATAAAGTGCCGGATAGGGTGGCCCGCATAGGGTGGCCCGATGGGGTAGTCAGCGCAGGGTAACCCGCAGGGGGCCCGCACAGGGAACGCCACGCAGAGCGGAGCGTGGTCCGCGCAGAACGGCCCGCGACTAACCGCCGTTAAGGCTGCCCGCCCAACTGCCGCGGCCAGCGCACTCAATCGTCAATTGCATCGTACACGCGGCGCTCAAAATCGACCGATATTGGGAAGCGTTCGACGGCTCGACGCCATACGCCATCGCCAAAGCGTGAGTTGCTCAGCGGCATCCCACGCGCGTTAATGCTGTTGAAAGCCGCAGCGTCAACCGGCGTTACGTTCCCTTATTTTTGCAGGAAACGTTACCCCTCAGACGGTACGCATCATCCTCCTCCCGTGGATGGCTACGCTTTCTGGCGCGCCTCCAGTGCGCAGAGGGCCGCATTGAGCCGTTTGACGCGACTGGCCTGCGCCGGCACCAGTACCGCCCCGGACACCGAGTCAATGCGGTTGCGCCAATAGGACAGCGGGATGCGGTCTTCAGCAGAAAGATGGGTGATTACCTTTTCAAGGTGTTCAATATCTTTTTCAAGTTGGAGGTGATTCATTGCTGTCCCCGGAATTCCTCAATGAGCCAGTTTAAAAGCATAAAGCGTGCCTTTATTGCTTCAGCCATTCTGTTGAAACGGAAAATCTTTCTGAAGTCAATAATTCGGGCCGCAGCAGAACCGGCAAAACCTGCAGATTGTTTTGATTGTGAGCCGGCCAGATGAGGATACTGCGGCGAAACTTCGCGTTCCGTTAGATGCCGCACCGACTTCGTTTAACGGTGAAACCCGAGCGCTTTGTTGCCAGTGAAAACCGTAAAGTAATAATCTCGAAGCATTTCGCTAAATATTATTGCGCATCATAACCGTTTCGGTAAATCCGCATTAGAGCCAGACATTATGACCGGCATATGCGTTTTGCATGACACGCGCTCGGCGCATAACCCGGGCGTGGTTCGATTAAGCGAAATCTGCAGAGAGAGGGGGACGCCCGCCGCCATAGCCGAGCGACGGATCATGAAAGAAAAGTGTCAATCGTCTGCGCAAAGCCAACACATGGGCCGGCAATGTGTCACTTCGCCCGACAGGCGTATATCAGGCTGAGCGTGCCGTTGTCGCTGGACTGGCGCACGACATCAAAAGCGCCGCCGCAAGCCGCGTTTGCCTGCTGCGAGCACGAATCGGAGCCTGCTGGACATTGAACCAGTGTGGTCGGACGGCCGTCCGACAGAAACAGCGGTGCGCTGCTGCTGCAACCGCTCAGCATGGCGATGGCGGGAAGCGCCAGTGAGGCACAGGCCCGGCGCGCGAAAGAGGAGAGACTGCGTTTCATTAGAAACCCCGATCACATCTTGTTTTTCGATCACGCGATTGTGCCACGCGGCAATTGCACTGCGTCACACCATGTTGCTGGACCTCGTCACACCTCGATACCGTATGCCGCGATCTTCTTATAGAGCGTCGCGCGACCCATGCCGATCTGCAGGGCCGTTTCGATCACGCGGCCGCCGTTGGCGCGCAAGGCGTCGGCCAGGTAGCGCTTTTCGAACGCGGCCATGGCGTCGCTCCACGACGTCGTTTCGGGCGCCTGTGCAGTCACGTCAGAAACGTGCGCTTTAGAGACGGCCGATACCTGCGGACGGTGACCGCCTTGTGCCGGGCCGATGAACGGCGCCAGCGCACGCGCATCGATTCGCTCGCTGTCCGCGAGCATCACCGCCCGCTCCAGCGTGTTGCGCAGTTCGCGCACATTGCCGGGCCATCCATACGCACACAGCAGGCGCAACGCGTCGTCCTGTAATTCGAAGTGACTGGCGCCGCGCGCTTGCGTCGACAGGTCTTCGAGCATGGCGTAAGCCAGCGCCTCGATATCGGACGAACGCTCGCGAAGTGGCGGCGCCTGGATCGTCAGCACGTTCAGCCGATAGAACAGGTCCGCGCGAAAACGCCCCGCCGCGACCAGCGCCGGCAAATCAGCCGACGTGGCGGCGATGATCCGCACGTCCGCGCGCACGATGCGGTTCGAGCCAAGCGGCTCGAATTCCTTGTCCTGCAGCACGTGCAACAGCTTGCCCTGCAAAGGCAACGGCATGTCGCCGATTTCGTCGAGAAACAGCGTGCCGCCGTTCGCAAGTTCGAATTTGCCGACCCGCCCCTTCCGGTCGGCGCCGGTATAGGCGCCGGGCGCAGCACCGAAGAATTCGACCTCGAGCAAGGTGTCCGGAATCGCCGCGACGTTGACCGTCACGAGCGGCTGATTCGCCCGCGCCGACCCGCCGTGAATGGCATGCGCCAGCAGTTCCTTGCCTGTGCCGGTTTCACCGAGCAGCAGCACCGGCGACTCGAGTTGCGCGGCGCGGCGCGCCTGCCGTTTTACTTCGAGACTGGCCGCGCTCGTGCCGACAAAACTGCCGAACGTGTACTTGGCCCGTCTTGCCTGGGCGAGTGATTGACGCGTCGCGATCAACTCTTGCTGCACGCGCGAGTAGTGGGAAAAAAGCGGCGTGAGCGCCTTCAACTCGTCGAACAACGCGAAGCCCACCGCGCCGACCGTTTCACCCGCATCGTCTTTCAGCGGCAGGCGCGTCACGACAAGCGGCTCGCGGTCCGTTTCGAGAATGTCGAGCAGAATCGGTTTGCCGGTGTTCACGACCTCGCGCATCAGGCTATTGGGAATGACTTCTTCACAATCCCGGCCAATCGCCTGCTCGGGGTCCGAAAAACCGAAGCGCGCCGCGTAGCGCTTGTTGATCCAGACGACGCGCGCCTGGGCATCGACGATAAACGTCCCTTCGCTGAAGTTTTCGAACGTGCGGAAGAGCGAATCCATCGCCCGGCGGAGTACGTCGCCATAAGTGGCAGGAAGGCCCGCCCAGTCGTTCATCATGGTGTCGCTGTCTCCGGCTATTGTTCTATTTATGCATATCTCATTTCGTAGACAAGCTTATCTCATTGGCGAGATCGCCATCAAGTCCGCTCTATAAGGGTTTAACCTCAATCAGGGCGATGTTTGGCTGATCCGCATCCCGTTTTTGAGACGTTTGGGTACAATCGGCCGCATCACGTTTCGAACTTCGGCCTGTGAAATCAACGGACAGGCCGCTGCGGCGTGCGTGGCATGGAATCTGCATTTGCGGGCGCCGGGCCGTCGCACTCACCGGAACGGCGTACACGTAGAACAACCAAGCTTTGGAGACTCAATGTCCTTTGTAATCGTCCTCGCCGCACTGGCGTTTCTGATGTTTGCCGCGTATCGCGGCTACAGCGTCATTCTGTTCGCGCCGATCGCCGCCCTCGGCGCGGTGCTGCTGACCGATCCGGGCGCCGTCGCACCGGTGTTCTCCGGGATCTTCATGGAGAAGATGGTCGGCTTCGTGAAGCTTTACTTTCCCGTGTTTCTGCTCGGCGCGGTGTTCGGCAAAGTCATCGAATTGTCCGGCTTTTCTGAGTCGATCGTGGCGGCGGCCATCCGCTACATTGGCCGCTCACGCGCCAACGCGGTGATCGTCGCAGTGTGCGCCTTGCTCACCTACGGCGGCGTCTCGCTGTTCGTGGTGGTGTTCGCGGTGTATCCGTTCGCCGCTGAGCTGTACCGTCAGAGCAATATTCCGAAACGCCTGATGCCTGGCGCCATCGCGCTCGGCGCGTTCTCGTTCACTATGGATTCGCTGCCGGGCACGCCGCAGATCCAGAACATCATCCCGACCACCTTTTTCAAGACGACGTCCTGGGCCGCGCCCACGCTTGGCGTGATCGGCTCGCTCTTCATCATCGTGGTGGGTCTCACGTATCTGGAATGGCGCCGCCGCGCAGCGATGGCGACCGGCGAAGGCTACGGCACGGACCTCGTCAACGAGCCGGAACGCGTCGAATCGAAGCAACTGCCGCATCCGCTGCTCGCGGTCGCGCCGCTGGTGCTCGTTGGCGTGGCGAACTTCCTGCTGACCCGCTGGATTCCGAACTGGTACGGCGCAACGTACACCATCGCACCGGACATCCTGCCGGGCATCCATGCGCCGGTTACGACGACGATCAAAAGCGTCGTCGCGATCTGGGCCGTTGAAGGCGCCCTGCTGCTCGGTATCGTGATGGTCGTGGTGACGGCATTCGGCCGCGTGCGCGAACGCTTTGCGGTCGGCACCAAGGCTGCGGTGGCAGGCGCACTGCTGGCTTCGTTGAATACGGCGTCGGAGTATGGCTTCGGCGGCGTGATCGCGGCTTTGCCGGGCTTCCTGGTGGTTAGCGACGCGCTGAAGAGCATTCCGAACCCGCTGGTCAATGCCGCCGTTTCGGTGAGTTCGCTTGCAGGTATCACGGGTTCAGCGTCGGGTGGGATGAGCATCGCGCTCGCGGCCATGTCGGACACGTTCATCAAGGGTGCGGAAGCGGCGCATATCCCGATGGAAGTGCTGCACCGGGTCGTCGCAATGGCGAGCGGCGGGATGGACACGCTGCCGCATAACGGCGCGGTGATCACCTTGCTGGCGGTGACGGGTTTGACGCACCGCCAGTCGTACCGCGATATTTTCGCGGTGACGGTGATCAAGACGCTGGCGGTTTTCTTTGTGATCGCGGTGTATTACATGACCGGGCTGGTTTAATTCCGCCTTATAGGGGAAGCCGATTCCGAGCCGGGCGCGCTAAAAAGGCGGCACGGCTCGTGGTCGGATTACACAACAGCGGCCGGCGGCAGTGGTCGCCGCTGCACGCGTCACGGCATTGGCTGTTCATCCAGCCCGAAGTGTTCACATACGGCCTCATGCAGCGAAATCGCGCGTGCGTCCATCTCGGTGTTCCAACGCTCGCTGCTCTCGCATAGCCGCTGCAACTCACGACATTGCTGCGCGAACTGCCGCTCCTGCACGACAAGGAACGCGCCTCCCGCGCTATGCGCCCAGCCGCCCAATGCTTCCCGGTCTTCCTCTTCGACAATTGCCAGCAATCTCGGCAGATCGTTTTGCAGATGCTCCTTGAGCATGGCCGTATACCGCGTCTTGTCGTGCGCGCTCAGCGCATTGGCCGGATCAGCGGCTGTGCCGGCCGCAGCCGAAGTCGCCGGACCCGCCTGTGGGCGCGCACCTGATGCCGGCGCTGCCGTTCCTGTTTCGCGCGGCGGCCTTGCTCGCGCCGACGTCGCCGCGAGCAAAGCCGCCTCCAGATCGCCCAGCGACGCCGGCTTCGGGACATAGCCGGTAAAACCGCGCTCGCGCCAACCGTTCTCTTGCTGGTTGTCGGTGACGGCGCTGAAAGCCAGCACCGGCAAATCCGCTTGCGCTTTGCGCAATGCCGCCAGCAGTGCGTACCCATCCATCACCGGCATGTGGATATCGGTGAGCACGACTTCGAAGTGCCCCTGCTCGAATGCCGCCAACGCTTGCCGCCCGTCGCCGGCAATTGTCGGCAGACAGCCAAGCGTATCGAGTTGCTCAACGATCAATGTCTGGAGCAGCGGGTTGTCTTCGGCGACCAGAACCGTCAGACCATGCAGCGCCGGATTGACCGTCGGCTGCGGCGCCGGGGAACCGTCGCCGGGCAGCGCGGCAATCCTGCTGCTAGCGTCGGCGCCTTCCGCCGCAAGTTCGACGGCTGACAGAATCGCCGTACGACTGAATTCGGTAGTCTCAAGCACACCGTCCCCGCGCGTCACCGGGTGATGCGGTCCCATGCGCGTAATCCACACCGCGCCGATCGGCTGCACCGCACGCAATTCGGCAATGGCGTCGAGGCCGTATTCGCCGGTGATGATCATCGCGTCCGGCCGGTTCACATGCAACCAGGCTTGCGCGCTTTGCATCGACGACACCGTGTGCCCCGCCCAGCCCGCCCGATGCAACCAGCCTTCGAGGAGTTCTCCCGACTCGCGCTCCTGGCACAGCACCAGCACATTGCCGCGGAATACCGGTTCGACCGTGGCCACGCGCAAGTTATCCGGCGGGAGAGCGAGCGGTAGTGAAACAGTGAATGCGCTGCCCACTCCCTGTACGCTCTCGACCGAGATATGCCCCCCCATCAATTCGCACAGCCGCGCGCAGATCGACAGACCCAGGCCAGTACCGCCATAGCGGCTCGAGGTGCTCGCTTCGCCCTGAACGAACGGATTGAAGATGCGCGCCACCTGCGCCTGATCCATCCCGATCCCGGAGTCGCAGACACGGCAGATCAGAATCGGGCGCCCTTGCAGATCGTCTTTCACTTCCGCATTCAAAATGATCTTGCCGCACGACGTGAACTTGAATGCGTTGCTCAGCAGGTTGTTGACGATCTGTGCGATGCGCGTGCGATCTCCACACAGCACCTGGTCGAGCGTGGGCGAGAGATGTGAATAAAAACGGATCGCCCGGTCGGCCTGCATCGGCGCATAAGAGAGCGCAATATTTTCGAAGTCGTCGATCGGCCGGAACGATTCGGTCACCACTTTCATCTCGCCAGCGTCGATCTTCGAGAAGTCGAGAATGTCGTTGACGATACGGCGCAGCGCGTCGGCCGCGACGCCTAGCGTGGCGAGCCGTTGCGAGTGCGCTTCCAGGCCCGGCGTGCGCGAGAACAGTTCGAGATTGCCCAGCAGCGCGTTCAACGGCGTGCGGATTTCATGACTCATCGACGCGAAGAAATTCGATCGCGCCCGCATCATGGTGTCCGATGTCTGCTGGGCGAGCCGCAACTGCTGTTCAAGTTCATGCTGAGCGGTCACGTCGAGAATCGCGCAGAACAGCACGTCCTCGCCGGCGTAGCGCGCCGGCGCATAGGTGAACTGGAGAAACTGGGTGTGCACCGCATCGCTGCCGTCAGCTTGCGACTGTGACGGCAATCGCGAAGCCGCCACCGGCACGACAAACGCAGCGATCTTCGCAAAGAGGGATGCTGATCGCTTATCCGGCGCCTGCGCCAGAAACTCCCCGGCGACATGCGGCGGCAAGCGATCGCTGCCGGATTCCAGACCCAGCAACTCAACGGCGAGCGCGTTGGCGGTCAGGATCGAGTAGTCACTTTGCCGGACAATGCACAAACCGACCGGCGTCGCGCTGACCAGAATGTGATTGATGGTTTCGCTCTCCAGCGCCCGCGACGTCTCCACAAACGTGTTCTGCAACAGCCGCAACCCCCAGTAGCGGGCGATTAGCGCGATCCCCAGCAGGATCAGCAGCGTGAGGCAGGCAAGCGTTGCCAGATGCCAACTGAGCGCGGCAACCATTGCGCGCCACGAGATATAGCCGACCAGCGAGCCGAAGCCCGAGGTGAGCGGCTCGCTCAGAATTACGCCGTCTCGAGTGTAGTGATAGGTGTTGGCCGGTGCGCTAGCGATAGCGGCCTGCAGCGCTTTCCCCGCCGATCCATCGAGTGGCGGCGATGCCACGATCAAGCGATGATCCGCGGCCATCAGCAGCAAGGTTCCCTCGTTGGTGGGCCGGGCGAGAAGCGCCGAAAGCGCGTCGAGGGGAACGCTCATCACGATCAGCGTGGTCGGCGTGTCGCCGTTGTAGTGGACGCTCACCGCCGAAATCACCGGGATGCCTTGCAGTGGATCGCGATATGGGCCCAGCCAGATGCGCTCGCCCTTGCCCGGTACACGCTTGCCGGTTTGCGCCAACAGTTCGCGTTCAAGCGCGTCGCGCAGGCTGCTTACGAGCGTCGGTTCCAGCGCCCGCGTAAGCGCTGCATTGGCAGCTGCGCCTGGCGCAGGTGGCGCGAGTGACGGCAGGATCGCGGCATAATCTTCGTTCAACCCGATCAGCACCGCGCGTTGTTGCAATTCGAAGGCTAACTGGGTCACCAGTATGGACTTGGCCGCGTCGTACAGGCGCCATAGCTTCACGCCGAGCTCCGGTCCCCACGCCTTGCGCGTGGCTTCGCTCACCAGGATGTCGAATTGCTCGCTGCCCCTGTCGATCGTGCCGCGCCCGACGCCGGTGCGCATGACCGATTGCTCGACGCCATCCGGCACGTTCAGCACGTTATACGTGTCGTGATAGTAGTCGAGCGTGAATTCGGCGCGGCGTAGCACCGACTCTTCACGGTGCAGCACCAGCGAGATATCCGCAGCGTTCTGAAAGGCGATGGTGCGCCGGTATTCGAGTTGCTTGCCCATGGCAAGCGCAGCCAGCAGCAGCGCGAATAAAACCGCGATCAGCATCAGCAAGACGATCGTCGTCAAGTAGGCCCGCCGTTGACGCTTCGTGCTTTGCGCGAGCGAAGCGAACGCGTGGGCCAGTGACTCCTGAGTACGGTCGAGGATCTTCTGCATCAGCTCGCTTGATTAGCGGATTCACGCAGGCAGACCGCTGCGGTGTCGAAGGACGAGATGCGTCTGCAGGCCTCATCCGGCGCAGTGTAACGCTTTTGAAGGTACGGCGAAACGCATCTGGCACCCGTTTCCAAGGCGACGCAGCACGCATCGAGACAACCCTGCGATAACGGCGCCGCACGTCATAAACCTGAGTGGTTTACTGGGAAACCCTAAAGCCCGCGGGGTTAATGCCGTTATTCCTTGCATAGCTATAAGGACCGTGCGGACATGCATCCGCACCTGCAAGGAAAGCCATGCGCAACAATCAGCCTGTCACCGGGCACGAGTACGAATTCCCTTCGTCACAGATGCTTGTTTCCGCGACCGACCTGACCGGCCGCATCCAGTATTGCAATCCGGCCTTCATCGCCGTCTCGGGTTTCACACGCGACGAACTGATCGGCCAGCCGCACAACCTGATCCGTCATCCGGACATGCCACGCGAAGCCTTCGCCGACATGTGGACGACGATCCGCGACGGCCGCCCGTGGACCGCGCTCGTCAAGAACCGCCGCAAGAACGGCGATCATTACTGGGTGCAGGCGAACGTCACGCCGGTTGTCGAAAAAGGCGCGGTGGTCGGCTATCTGAGCGTGCGCGTGAAACCGCAACGCGACGCAGTGCGCGCCGCTGAAGCCTTGTACACACGCATCCGCACCGGCGAGTCGCGGGCGTTCAAGCTGCATCGCGGCCTGGTCGTGCGCACGGGGTTGCCCGGCCGCGTGCAATCGCTGATGCGTCTGCCGGTTGCGACGCGCGCGGCGGTCGGCTATGCGATCACCCCGCTGGCTTTGCTGCTGACCGGCCTCGCTGCGTGGCAAGGCACACCGCCCGTGCCGTTCTGGATTGCGTTCGGCGTCACCGCCGCATTCAGTCTGCTGTCATGGCGGATGCTGACGCGGCAACTCGCCGAACCGATTCGCAGCATGTCCGGCTTCGCGACTCGCCTTGCCGCGGGCGATCTGACCGCCGATCTGGTGATCGCGCGTCACGACGATCTCGGCGATGTGCTGCAAGCGCTGAATCAATTGAAGGCGAATCTGGCGGCGATCGTCTACGACGTGCGCGCGCAAATCACCGGCATGCTCGACAACGCGCGTGAAATCTCCAGCGGCAATGTCGATCTGGCGCGCCGCACCGAGTTGCAGGCGGCGTCGCTCGAAGAAACGGCGGCCACCATGGAAGAACTGACCACCACCGTGCAAGCCAACGCCGACGCCAGTGTGCGCGCGCTCGATCTGGCGAAAGAGGCGCAAGCGGCGGCGGCCGTCGGCGGCAATATCGCGGGTCAGGTCGAGCAGACCATGGCGGGCATCACCGCGGCGTCGAAGCGCATTGCGGACATCACCGGCGTCATTGACGGCATCGCGTTCCAGACCAACATCCTGGCGCTGAATGCCGCCGTCGAAGCCGCCCGCGCGGGCGAAGCGGGCCGCTCGTTCGCAGTCGTCGCGGGCGAGGTGCGGATGCTGGCGCAACGGTGCGCGGCGTCGTCGAAGGAAATCAAGTCGGTGGTCGAGGCGAGTGCAACCGAGGTGGCGCTCGGCACCGAGCTGGTTGCACGCACGACCTCGCAGATGCGGGTGATCGACGAAGCGGTGAGCCGCGTGTCGTCGATCATCGTCGAAGTGGCGAATGCGAGCAGCGAACAGGCGGAAGGGATTCGCCAGGTCAACCAGGCGGTCTCGCATCTCGACGGCGCCACGCAGCAGAACGCGGCGCTGGTCGAGCAGGCGGCAGCCACGGCGCAACGTCTCGCGGAACAGGCCGACGTGCTGGACGAAGCGGTGCGCCTGTTCACCGTCGCCGATGCAACGCCCGCGCAGCGCGGCGCAGAATCGCTGCGGCAGGCCGCCACGCACAATGCGGCGCGACATCCGGCGCATCAGCCAACGCACAAGCCAGCGCCCGAATTCAGGCGCGCCGCCGCACACGGGGTGCAGGAGGCGCACGAATCTGGGCAGGAAGAATGGACATTGATCTGATAGATCGGCGTTACTCCCACCTCGACAGTCCAGAATTGACGCTTCAGGATGGCATGGTCAGCGCCCAATAAGTTGCAAGGGCAGGCTGACCCGAGTAACAACGGCGTTTAGCAGCCCGTCCCCTCAAGGACGGGCTATTTTTTTGCGGCGTGTTTCTCTTGTTGCGCCGGTTCCTAGCCGATGCGCGCGTCAGCACCGTGACAGCCGGGGAGAAGGATTGCACCGTCCCGGGGCACGAAAAATGCAGCCGTCGTGGCGGGGAGTCGCGTTAAACTGGTTGCTAGAGCCGGGCGCCACGGCTTGTATTGCCCGGCGGGCCTCGCCAGCCGTTGGCGAATGCCGTGCGGTGTGACGTGGCGTCCCGGCAAGCAGATAGGTGGCGGGCAGATTCCCCCGTGTGAGCGCTGTGCGACAGACGGCGCGACACGCTGCCCGTACAATGGTTCGATCATCAACGGAACAAGGACAACCTCGATGCGCACTACCGGGTCCTCCGGGTCAATGGCCCTCCTCACCGAATACGACGACGCAACGGCGCGCGAACTTCGCTCGCTGCGCCTCGAATCGACAGAAGACGGCAAAGGCATTCTTCTGATCGAGGTCGATGAGCGCAAACCAGGCATCCACCGCGAAGTGCGTTACGAAATCACGCCGGCCGAACTGATTGCGGCGATTCGCGCGCATGGCGCGGAGTTACCGGGCGAACAGCACAACCATCGTCAATAAAGCGGGCGCGCACGGTATTTATTGCGCTGACGCGCGAATGCCGTACGTCGTTTCTACACGCCGCTTTTTGTTTGCGTATCGAATAACGGCCTACGGACATCCGTAAGCCGTTATTCGTCGCTTGCTTGCCGCAAAAGCTTCAATCCGTTTCGCCTTGTTCCATTCGGGTTTCTATTCCACGCCTTTAGCCCGTCAGGCAAGCCACAGCCGCGCTTTTAACTCGCGAATAATGGACCGCGTTCCCGGACATTTGCACGTCTTGAAAATGCGTCCATAATCCTTACATCCTCCGTTGCTTCTCCTACCTGCTCCGTGCCTGAAAGGGCTGCGGATGTAAGCCGATGCTACATGATCTCGTCGAGCAATATGGACCGGCGCTCGTCTTCGCCAACGTGCTGGCCGCCTCGCTTGGGCTGCCGGTGCCGGCGATGCCGTCGCTCGTGCTGTTTGGGGCGATGGCGGCCATGCATCCCGGGTCAGTGGGCACGCAACTGATGCCGGTCCTTGTGTTGTCGATCTTCGCCACGCTGATCGGCGACAGCGCCTGGTATCTCGCCGGCCGTCTGTACGGCGGCAACACGCTGAAAACGATCTGCCGTCTTTCGCTGTCGCGCGACACCTGTGTAAAAAAGACCGAACGCTTTTTCGGCCGCTGGGGCGTGCGCGTGCTGGCGGTGGCGAAGTTCGTGCCGGGCCTGTCGATCGTGTCGATTCCGATGGCCGGTGCAATGGGCACGCGCTACCGGACGTTTCTCACTTACGACGGTATCGGCGCCGCCTTGTGGTCGGGTACCGGTTTGATCATCGGTGCGCTGTTCGCCAAGCAGATCGACATCCTCTTCGCCATGGCCGGACGCCTCGGGCGCACAGCCGCGCTGGTCGCCGTCGCGTTGCTGCTGCTGTATGCGGCCTATCGCTGGATTCGCCGGCGCCAGCTGATTTCCACGCTCGCAACCCAGCGGATCGAAGTCGAGGAGCTGGCAGCGCTGGTCGCGGCCGGCAAAACACCGGTGGTGTTCGATATCCGCTCGCAGGAAAAGCGCGCCCTTGACCCGTTCGTGATTCCGGGCTCGCAATTTGCCGACGAGCGGCAGCTCAACGAAATCGTCGCGAAATACCCGCACGATCAGAAGCTGGTGATCTACTGTTCGTGTCCGAATGAAATATCCGCGGCATGGATGGCCAAACAGTTGAACGAAGCCGGCTTCGCCGACGTGCTGCCGTTGCGCGGCGGCATGGAAGCCTGGCGCGACTCGGGCAAGACGGTGGACGCGCTGCCCGACATGCCGGCGCCCGAGGTGGCGGTCGACGATATCGCGCCGAAGGCCGTGTAGCGCAGCAGCGCATTCATATCGGCGCCCTCGCGCGCCCGCGCCGCTTCGCCCCCCGTGTCGATCAATCAGGAAGAACACAGAAGGAGCGGTTCAATGCTGTCGACTCAAGAAGCTGAAGGACAACAAGCCGTTGTCGCCGACGCGCCATTTTCGTCGCTCGCGACGCGCATGCATCAGATGTTCCCCGAACTCACGTGTGCAGAAATCGATCGTCTGCGCCGGTTCGGCGAAGTAGGCCACTGGGAAGCCGATGAACTGCTGTTCGAGACGGGCCACACCGGCCCGGGCATGTTCGTGCTGCTGAATGGGCGCGTGAGGGTCTCCCAGCGCGATGGCATCGGGCGTGAAGTTCTGATTGGCGAACATGGCGCCGGGCATTTTCTCGCCGAGGTCGGCCAGTTATCCGGGCGGCGCGCGCTGGTCAACGGCATGGCGCTCAGCCCGGTCGACGCGTTGCTGATTCCGCCGGTCAAGCTGCGCGCGCTGCTCGTCGCCGAGGCTGAGTTGGGCGAGCGCATCATGCGCGCGCTGATTCTGCGGCGCGTATCGCTGATCGAGAAAGGCGCGGGCGGGCCGATCCTGATCGGTAACAGCGGCAACGCGCAGCTCGTCATGCTGCAAGGCTTCCTGTCACGCAACGGCCATCCCCATTCGGTCATCGACGAACGCGACGAAGACGCGCTGCGTCTGATCGAGCAATTCGCCGCGCAGAAAGAAGACATGCCGCTGGTGATCTGCCCGGACGGCTCGGTGCTGCGTCATCCGAGCATGCCGGAACTCGCCACCTGCCTGGGCTTGCTGCCCGATCTCGACGATTCGCATGTGTACGACATCGCGATTGTCGGCGCGGGACCGGCCGGCCTCGCGACTGCGGTGTACGCGGCATCTGAAGGCCTCTCGGTCATCGTGCTCGACAGCCGCGCGCCGGGCGGCCAGGCGGGCGCCAGTTCGCGGATCGAAAACTATCTCGGCTTCCCGACCGGCATCTCCGGTCAGGCGCTGGCGGGCCGCGCATTCGTGCAGGCGCAGAAATTCGGCGCGCACGTCGCGATTCCGGTCCACGTCAAGGCGCTGCATTGCGCGGAATCGCCGTACCGGCTGGAACTCAAGTGCGGCGGCAAGATCACTGCCCGCACCATCGTGATCGCGAGCGGCGCGGTCTACCGGCGCCCGGCGCTCGAAGGGCTCGACCGTTTCGATGGGCGCGGCGTGTATTACTGGGCGTCGCCGGTCGAGGCCAAGCTGTGCAAGCGCCAGGAGATCGTGCTGGTGGGCGGCGGCAATTCGGCGGGGCAGGCGATCGTCTATCTGGCGACGCATGCGGCCAAGGTCCATGTGCTGATCCGCCGGAGCGGCTTTGAAGCCACCATGTCGCGCTACCTGATCGACCGCATCCGTTCGCTGCCGAATGTATTCGTGCACCCGAATTCGGAAATCGGCCAGCTCGAGGCGGACGAAATCGGGCTGGCGTCGGTGTCGCTGAAAAAGCCGTTGCCGGACGGCACCCAAAGCTTCGATACGCGGCATCTGTTCCTGTTCACCGGCGCGGATCCCAATACCGACTGGCTGCGCACCTGCGGCGTGGAACTGGACGACAAGGGCTTCGTGCTAACCGGCACCAGCGCGGACGGAACCTCCGTCTGCGATCTCGCGACGACTGTTGAAGGCGTGTATGCGATCGGCGACGCGCGCGCCGGGTCGACGAAACGCGTCGCGGCGGCCGTCGGAGAAGGGGCGGCGGTGGTCGCACAGATCCACCAGCTGCTAGCGGTATCGGCGGGAGAAGCGGTCGCGTTGGGGGCCTGAACGCGGCCTCGCGCCCGCTCCACTCGCCGTCCCTTCATCGACCCAAGCCCATAACCGACGCCCGCGTGAAGACTCTTCCGCTATCCGCCGCGCGCACCCTGCATCTGGCCGCGCAAGGTTTGCTGACGCCGCCGCGCCGCAAAGCCGTCAAAAACGACGTGCTCGACGCGATCCGCCGCATGGCGCAGTTGCAGATCGACACGATCCACGTGGTCGCGCGCAGTCCGTATCTCGTGCTGTTCAGCCGGCTCGGCGCATATCCGCAGCAGTGGCTCGACGAGCATCTTGCCGAAGGCAAACTGTTCGAATACTGGTCGCATGAAGCCTGTTTTGTCCCGACCGAAGACTACGGGCTGCTGCGCCATCGCATGCTCGACCCGAGCGGCATGGGCTGGAAATACGCGGCCGAATGGCACAAGAAGCACCGCAAGGACATCGAGAAGCTGCTCGCGCATATCCGTACAACCGGCCCCGTGCGTTCAGCGGACTTCGCCCGCGAGGCCGGCACGGGCAATGGCTGGTGGGACTGGAAGCCGGAGAAGCGCCATCTGGAAGTGCTGTTCGCGATCGGGCAATTGATGGTGGCCGAGCGGCGCAATTTTCATCGCGTCTACGATCTGACCGAGCGCGTGTTACCCGGCTGGGACGACGCGCGCGACCTCCCGCCACGTGAAACCGTCACCGAGGAAGCGTTGCGGCGAACCTGCCGCGCGCTCGGTGTCGTCCGCGCCGATTGGGTCGCCGATTATTACCGGCTGCCGCGCCGCCCCTATCGTGACGAACTGTCTGCGCTCGCTGATCGCGGCGAACTGATCCCGGTTCAAGTGGATGGCTGGAAGCAGGACACCTTCGTCCATCATGAATTCGCGCCGATGATCGACGACGCGGCGAACGGCAAGCTCGTGTCGACCGTCACCACGGTGCTGTCGCCGTTCGATCCCGTGGTATGGGACCGCAAGCGCGCCGCCGCGCTCTTCGACTTCGACTATGCGATCGAATGCTATACGCCGGCGGCGAAGCGCAAATACGGCTACTTCGTGTTGCCGCTTTTGAGCCGGGGGCGTCTGGTCGGCCGCGTGGACGCAAAAGCGCATCGGACCACCGGCGTGTTCGAACTGAAATCGCTGCACATTGAACCCGGCGTGCGACTCAGTGCGAGGCTTGCCGGCGATCTGCGCCGCGCTTTGCAGCGTTGTGCGGACTGGCATGGCACACCGCAACTGGACATCACGTCCGCGCCGCCGGATTGGCTCGAGGCGTTGAGCGTAGACAGCAGCCTGGAAGCGTGAGCGCGCGGCACCAGAAGCGGTCTTAATGCAGCGCCGCCCACGCGAGTGACAAGGAAAACACGCCCAGCACGATCGACGCGCCGCGCTGCATCTTCACCGGATTCAGCCATGTGAGCTTACCGCCGCCGAGCGCCGCACCGAACGCGATCCACGCAAGCGCGATCGGCCCAAGCAGGCAGGCGAACATCAGCATCGCCATGACATACGCGGGCCAATGCGCGAACGCGACGGCGGGAAAGATCGTACCGGCGAATAGCAGCCCTTTCGGATTGAGCAGCGTCGCCACGAATAGCGTGCGCATGCCGCTCGCCCGCTGCGTCGAATCGGGCAAGGCCACCGCCGCGCGCCACATATCGACGGCAAGATACGCGATGTAAACGCCGGCCGCCACGCGGAGCAGCGACGGCAACCACGGCAGCGCGTGCGCGGCTTGCGCGAGAAAATGTCCCCACACGGAAATCGACACGAGATAGCCGGCCAGTTCGGCGGCGATCAACGGCAACGAGCGCCGCACGCCTTGGCGCAACCCCGCGGCCGCGAGCAGCGTATTGGTCGGACCCGGCGTAATCAGCACGACGACAATGCCGATAGCCAGCAACGCGATAGCGGACGTGGAAAGCATAAAAAAGGCGCACTGTTGGAAACAATGCGCCTTTTTATCACAGAGAACCGCGCCGCCGACATGTAGCGGCGCTTGCGATGCGAACGACGCCGCCCGCAGGTGGCGCGCCACCGCCTTCAGTGGTCGAGTTTCGCGCGCAATTCGCGAGCGGTTTCCAGCAGTCCCTCATAACCCGAACGGGCGTGCTCCGGCAGATCGGGATCGCCGACGAACGCACCAAGGGTTTCGATCAGGCTATACAGAATGCCCTTTGCGGCACCGGAAGCAATGCTGCCAGACGACACCTGCTGGTCCACGTGACTCAGCGCTGCATCGAGGTGTTCCAGGTCGGGCCGGTCGCCCGTGGGCGGCTGAGGCGTTACGTCTTGCGTCATGATGAAACTTCTCTCCATTTGGTGCATCAGTGAACAAAACCATCCTTTCACGTTGTTATATACCGATCGTGCTCTGGCGTCCATTCGTGCTCGGACTCAGCGCGATCCATGCGATATACGTCAAGGTGTGCACCGATACATCAGGATTTTCGCGCGCGAGTTTATCGCTCCCGGAAAAGCTCACCGATGGTGTCTTTCATTCACTTTCCTGCCCCCGGAAAGACTCACCTTTAACGCGACCGGTGCAGGCATGATTGTTCAAGACATCACCGTTCCTTGAACCGTCAGCCTCAAACATCTTCATGGACTCCGGCAGACGTCTTGTTTACTTACCCCTGAACACCGGTGGCCGCCTCTCCGAAAACGCCGCCAACCCTTCACTGAAATCCGCACTTTCACATGCCTGCCGACGCAGTTCGGCAATCTGTTCCATCGCCTGAACAGGCATGGGTTGCAGGTCTTCGAGTATCCGTAGTTGTTCCTTCACGGCTTGAATAGCCAGCGGCGCTTTACTTGCGATTCCGCGCGCCATTTCAAGGGCCGTTGCTTCCAGCCTCTCGCTATCGACCAGACGGTTGATCACGCCGAAACGCTCTGCACGCGCGGCATCGAGTGGTTGTGCGCTGAAAAACATTTCCTTCAGCACATGAATCGGTAGATTGTTGAAGAAACGCAGCAGCCCGCTCGTTGTATAGGGCAAGCCGATGTTCGCCGGCGTCATCGCAAAACGCGCGCTGCCGTCGGCGACAACGAGGTCGCAACTCATCGCCAGATCGACCGCGCCGCCCCACGCTGAGCCCGACACCATCGCGATCACGACGCCCGGGTAAGCACGCACGCGGCGCAACACCTGCTCCAACGGTTTGCCGTAGGCAATCGGATCACGGTCGTGCGCCAACTCTCCAAGGTCGTGGCCCGCGCTCCAGACGTCCTGCCCGACGCCACTGCCAAGTATCACGACCGGTATACGCTGTGCAGCAAGCTCGCAAAGGTGCGAGTCGAGCGCGTGCAACAACTCCGCGCTGAGGGCATTCCGGCGGGTAGGATGACTGAACGTCAAACGTGCGATCCGTTCATCCACTATATCGACCGTTACCGTAAACGGCGATGCGTTCGGCGTGTTCATTGTGTGACCTCTGCAGCATGTTCCAAGATTTGTGGCCCGCTCATTGTTCAATTCCCGCCCTGCATTCCACGTTGTGCGGCGCGCTTGGCGCACACCTCCGTAGCCCGGTTTCGAGTTTTGCGTCGACGCTCACAGCGTAACGCCAACCGCACGTTCGCGATCCTTCTCCGGCGGCAAACATTCGCCCTGTTGATGCACCGCTTTAGCGGCAAGCAACGCCTCAATCGAGCCTTCATCGAAACCCGCCTCGCGCAATACGTCGACCGTGTGTTCGCCCAGACCGGGCGGCGCATGCCGGCTGACGTGACGCGACGCTTCGCCCGTTACCGCTGAACTCGACACCGGCGTTACGACCTGGCGCAGCGCGCCGAGCGTCGGGTGCTCGACTGTTTCCACCAGCCGGCAATGCTGCACCTGCGGGTCGGCGAACACTTCGTCCAATGTGTTGATCGGCCCCGCCGGCAGTCCCACGCCGATGAAAAGTTCTGTCCACTCCCGTTTTCCACGGGTCTTCAAACGCGCCTCCAACGCAGCCTTCAATTCATCGCGATGCGCGACGCGCGCTTCGTTCGTCGCAAAGCGCGGATCGTTCGGCAACGCAGGTAAATCGAGCAATTGGCACAGGCGCAGCCACATGTCCGACGTGATCGGCGCGATGTTGAGCGGGCCGTCGGCGGTTTCGAATACGCCGTAGGGTGCAATCACCGAATGCGCGTTGCCCGTACGGCGCGGAATATCGCCGAGGCTCAGGTAGCGCTGGCCATGCACGCTCAGGAGCCCCACCAGACTCGCGAGCAACGAGGTGCTCACATGCTGGCCACGCCCCGTTCGCTCGCGCTCCAATAACGCGGACAGTATCGCCATCGCGAGCCACATGCCCGAACTCAAGTCACCGATTGCGGTGCCGGTGCGCGTGGGGTCGCCATCGGCGAAACCGGTCAGGCTCATCAGGCCGGAATAACCTTGCGCGATCTGGTCGAAACCGGGCCAGCCGCTCATCGGGCCGTCGGCGCCGAACGCATTGATGCTGCCCATCACCAGCCGCGGATTGCGTGCGCTGAGCACGTCATAGCCGAGTCCCATGCTGTCGATGGTGCCGGGCTTGAAGTTCTCGATCACCACGTCGGCATCGTCGATCAGGCGGTGAATCGCGGCCAGTCCTTCCGGGTTGCGAAAGTCGATGCATACACCGCGTTTGTTGCGGTTGCAGGATAGATAGTAGGTACTCACGCCGCGGTCGAACGGTCCCCAGGTTCGGCTCATGTCACCGCCCGGACCCGGTTCGACCTTGATGACGTCCGCGCCGAGATCAGCCAGCACCATCGAACAGAACGGCCCCGACAGGGCGCGGCTCAGTTCGACAACCTTGATTCCTTTTAACGCTTGCATTCAGTGCTCCAACGAATTGATGACGGCTGCGGACAGCCTGAGTGATGGGCTTGCGCTTATGCCAGCTGCGTCTGAGGACCGATGCGGATAGCGCGAGCGGTCGCTCAACGAGGCGTCATTCCGGCAGCGTCTGATGACGGGTCTCCACTGCGAACGGCAAGATCAGCAGGCCGATCACAAAGGCCACCGCAGTCCACGCAATCGGCAACCCGAGTGAACCTTGCCAATGAATCGCGGCAGCCAGCAGGAAGTTCACACCGGCGCCAAGCAGGCGCCCCACCGACGCATTGAAAGCGAACGCGGTAGCGCGGATTCGCGTCGGATATTGTTCAGGCAGCCACAACGAGAAGATCGCGAAATTGCCGCCGAAAAAACCAAGGAACAGCAGCGACACCATGAACAGGTTGAGTCCGTTCGGCAGATAGAAAACCCAACCGAAAGCGAACACGATCGACGCCGCCATACCGGCGAAATACACCCCGAGCGCGACGCGGCGCCCCAGCCGCTCCGCCAGCCACGGCGCGACGAGACACCCGAGGATCGTCCCGACCGACAACACCGCCGCCCCGATCGACGCGAGATGCACCGCCCCGACACGATCGATGCCGGCGCGCGTCGCCAGTGTCACGACCGCGCTCGCTTCGTAGACCGACCCCGCCCACAAGCCGATGATCGCGACGCCCACGAGACTCGCACTCGTCAACGTACGACGCCGGTAAGCCGGCGCGAATATCTCCATCAGCGGCCGGCGCGTGGCCACCGCCGCGACGTTCGTCTGACCGACGCCATGCGTGGCCTTGCGCCACTGGCCCGGCTCCTTCACTCTGAGCACCGTGAAAATCGCCAGCAATGCCGGTGCGAGACCGCACAGGAACATCGCACGCCAGCCGTACGTCGCGCCGACCGTATAGTTCAGCAAGGCGGCAAGAAAGAACCCGAGGTAATAACCGGTCTGCAGGTAGCCCGCGCCCATCTTGCGGCGATCCTCCGGCCAGCTCTCGGCGACATAGGTGCCCGCCAGCGCCCATTCGCCGCCCACGCCGATACCGGCAATCAGCCGGAAGGCGGCCAATTCCCAGACGTTGTGCGCGAACGCCGCGGCGCCGGTGAACACCGAGTAGATGAGGATGCTCGCGGCCAGCGTCTTGACCCGCCCGAAGCGGTCGGCGAGCGGCCCCCAGATAAACGACAGCCCCCAGCCGATCAGAAACAACGCGAACAGGATCGAGCCATACATGCCGAGATTGCCGGGCGTCGCGGCAATACCGGAGTGGGGCAGCAACTCGGTGAGCGCGGGGATCAGGACCAACGCGTAGATCACGGAATCCACGCCATCTAACACCCATCCCGAGTAAACCGCCCAGAAGCCGCCGATCTGCTCACGGGTGAGAGGTGTGCGCCGGGGCTTGAGCCCGGCCGCCGATGCAGCGATCGCTTTGGACATGCTTGTCTCCTATGTCGACCCGAGTTGACGCTTTGGCGTGTCGACCTGGGTTCGCGCTTTAGCTGTCGATCGGAGTTCGCGCTTTAGCGCTACTCCAATCTCATGCAAAGCTCGCTACTCAGGTCCCATGCAGAGCACTTACCCGGGTCCCATGCAACAGGGTTACCGCCGGCAGCAGCCGGCAGTTTTGAAGCGGTGCCGGACAGCTCACGCTGGGCACGCTTCGGTTTTTTGTGGCTTGAGTATAAGAACGCACTCGATAATCGAAAAATATGATATTTCTCTAGCTCAATCGGATTTCGTTATGGGATGAAGGAGCGAGCGACACGCATGGACCTGCGGCAACTGCGGTATTTCGTCAAAGTGGTGGAGTGCGGCAACGTCACCCGCGCGAGCGAGGCGCTGCATATCGCGCAGCCCGCGATCAGCCAGCAGATGCGTAATCTGGAGCGCGATCTGGGGATGCAATTGCTGGAGCGCAGCGTGCAGGGCGTAGCGCCCACCGCAGCCGGCCAAACGCTTTACCGGCACGCGATCGAGTTGCTGCGGCAGGCCGACAGCACGCGCGAACTCCTGCGGCAGGACGCCGAGTTGCCGCAAGGCAGAGTGTCGGTCGCGATGCCGTCGAGCACGGCGCGGATGGTGGCGATCCCGCTTGCACGTACGATCCGCGACCGTTACCCCGGCATCGCGCTGGAGTTAATCGAAGCACCGAGCGCGGAACTCGGCAGTCTGATCGGTAGCGGACGGGTGGAATTGGCCGTCGTGGTGGACGCGGTCGAAACACGCGGGGTCGCCGCGCAAAGGTTGCTCACCGAGGCGCTCTATCTGATTGCGTGGCCGGAATTCCAGATGCCGAGCGAGCCGGTGTCGATCGCCGAACTCGCGCGCATGCCGCTGATCCTGCCGAGCGCGCCGAATACGATTCGCAGCCGCGTCGAGTGGGCACTGCGCGAAGCCGGGCTGCCGTGCGAGATTCTGTTCGAGGCCAGCTCCACCGCATTGTTATTCGCGGCGGTCATGGCGAGGCTGGGCGTGACGATCCTGCCATGGACGGCTGCGCACGTCGAACTCGATGAGCACAAGCTCAAGCTTGCCAAGGTCGATCACCGGTTATTCTCGCGCGACCTGTCGCTCTGCTGGCACGACACAGCGCTGCTCAGCAATGCGGTGCAGAAGGTCAAGACGACGATCCTCGAACTGTTCGACAGCTTGGGGAAGCGGCCGGAGTGGGCGGCTGCGGATTAGGGGCGTTGCCCCTCAAAAACGCGTCCTCCGAAGCGAAGCGTTTTCTCGAAAGGGCCCACCGTCAGCGCCGCCGTTCTTCCAGGTGCGGTCGTCCTGAGTGCCATCCTGCGGGATTGCCGTCGCACTCAGGGTGCCCCCACCCGCCGCACAAAAATGCGTCGCGTCAAATCGAACGCCACCAGATTACCCGCCACCACCAGCAGGAGTCCGACTACCGCCAGCGCGGACCATCGGTAGCCTTCGAATACCGTCGACGCCGCCAGCGCCACAATCGGAAACAGCACGGTGCAATACGCGGCGCGCTCCGGCCCGATGCGCCCGACCAGCATCAGGTACGCGGTAAAGCCGATCACCGAGCCGAACACGGCCAGATAAGCAAGCGCGCCGAGATAACGTGCATCAGACTCGATAGAGAAAGAGAAGCCAGCCAGCGCGCTTCCCACCGTCAGAATGCCGGCGCCGATCAGCATCGCCCAGCTATTGGTGGCGAACGGGTGCAAGCCCATCGATTGCATCCGGCTCGACAGCAGATTGCCCGCCGAAAAGCACAAGGTGCCAAGGAACGCGATAACGAGTCCCAACCACACCGCGTGATCGCCCAGGTGCCCTGCCATCTGCTGGACGAACAGGCACACCACGCCGACGAGCCCCAACGCCGCCCCGGCAATCGCCGACGGTTGCAAACGACGCCCCATGAACAGCCGGCCGTTGATTGAATTCAGCAGCGGCGCGGTGGAAAACACCACCGCGACCAGACCACTCGGCACGACTTGCTCGGCATAGTAAAAGCACAGAAAGTTCAGACAGAAGAGCGCCAATCCTTGCGCGGCCAGGAAGCGCCATGCGGCGCGCGGCGGCCAGATCGGCCGGCGCATGATGCGCAGCAGCGCAAACAGCACCAGCGCCGCGATCCAGAAACGCCACGCAATCGACACCGGCGGCGGCACGGCGCCCAACTGCCATTTGATTGCGATCCACGTGGTGCCCCAGATCAGAACGGTGACGGCATAGAGCGAAAGATTCATAACGGAGCCTGCGGCAGCAAAAAGCGGAAGCCCACTGTGCTGCAGCGCCGGCGGCGGCACTTGTCCAGGATTGCGCACTTTTTCGGGGGGACGCGCCGCCGGCCACCGCTCGCCCTATACTGGCGCTTACCCCATCATCGAATGCATCCCGCTCGTTCCGTGAACGCCAGACTGCCCGCCTCCGTGATCGAATCCACCGAAACGCCGTTCGGCCTTCAGTCGGTCTGTCACACGCTGCAGAGCGCCAACGCGAATCTCGAACGGTTCGCGTGGCTCGGCGACCGGCTCGCCATCGCCGTCTGGACCCGCGACACCGAGGAAACCGAGACCGTCTACGAGCAGCCCGGTCATCACACGCTGTCGTGCTATCTGGATGGCGGCTATCGCACCGAGCGTCAGAAAATGCCCGGGCGCTACGGCGCGCCGTCGCGGCTCTGCGCGTTGCCTGGCGAGCATGAGTCGCGCTGGTGGGTGCGCGGCCATATGCATTTCATGCATCTCTACTTCCTGCCCGAACACTTCACGCAGCGCGCCGTGCAGGAACTCGATCGCGAGCCGCGCGAGTTGACCCTGGCCGATCGCACCTATTTCGAAGACGCCCGCATCGCGAGCCTGTGTCAATCACTCGCCAATGAAGACTGGCAGGATCCCGATGGCCTGCTGCGCACCAATGAAACCGCGCATCAGGTGTTGAGTCTGCTGCTGCGTGCACAAGGCGTGCGCCGCACGGATATGTCGCTCAAGGGTGGTCTGTCGGTCGCGACCCGGCGGCGCTTGCGCGACTACATCGAGAATCGTCTCGCGCAACCACTCACACTCGGCGAGCTCGCCGGTGTGGCTGCGCTGTCGGAGTTTCATCTGGCGCGCATGTTCCGCGCCTCGTTCGGACTGCCGCCTGCCGCATGGATCGCGCAACAACGGCTCGAACGCGCACGCACGCTGCTGCGCACCACGAGACTGCCGCTCGCGCAAGTCGCCGAACAATGCGGCTATGCGAACGCCAGCCATTTCAGCCACCGTTTTCGTGAAAGCGTTGGCGTGGCGCCGACGGCATATCGGCAGGCGGTCGGCGCGCAATAATGCCTGGCGCGCTGATCCAGGCAGCTCCGGGCTGAGTTGGCTGCCCCGCGCCGCCTGAGCCCTGAGGCCGAGCTGCCCCGGCTTAAACCTGATCAACCGCCCTCACTGCAAAGCCATCGCCAGTACGCGCGCCACATGGATCGCGTCAACGCCTGCGCCGTCATGAATCTGATGCCGGCAACTCGTGCCATCCGCAACCATCACCGTATTGCCGTCGATCTTGCGCACTGCGGGCAGTAGCGACAATTCCGCCATTGCCTGCGAGGTCGCGTAATGCTCGGCTTCGTAACCGAAGCTGCCCGCCATGCCGCAGCACGACGACTCAACCGTCGACACTTTCAACTCAGGAATCCAGTTCAACACCGTTTGCACGGGCGTGAACGCGTCGAAGGCCTTTTGATGGCAGTGACCGTGTACAAGCGCCTGCTCCTTCGCCAACGGCTTCAACGCAAGCTGCAAACGCCCGGCTTTTTCCTCGCGCACCAGAAACTCTTCGAAGAGAAATGCCTGTTTCGACAGACGTTGCGCTTCGTCACCGAAACCATAGTGCAGAAACTCGTCGCGCAGCGACAGCAAACACGACGGCTCCAACCCGACTATCGGCACGCCGCGCTCCACAAAAGGCTTGAACAGATCGAGCATGCGCCGCGCTTCCTGCTTCGCTTCATCGACCAGACCGGCCGCGAGGAAGGTCCGCCCGCAACACACTGGACGTTCGCCCTGGCGCACATTGAAATGCACCGTGTAACCGGCCGCTTCCAACACCTGTTGCGCGGCGCGCGCGTTTTCAGGCTCCATGTTGTTGTTGAACGTGTCGACAAACAACAGCACTTCTTTCAGCGCGCCGCCTTGAGGCGGTTTGGCCGTCGCGGCGCCTGATAGAAACGATTTCCTGAAACGCGGCAACGTTCGTTCCGGAGCAAAACCCACTGTCCGCTTGAACCACGCCGACAACACCGGCACGTTGTCAACCAATGCGATCAATGCCGGCACGCGGCTCGCCGCAGCGGCATAGCGCGGCATGAAAGCCACCAACCTGTCGCGCAGACGCAGTCCGTGCCGTTTGACGCGCGCCGCCCGCGCCTCGATCTTGAACTTCGCCATGTCGACGCCCGTCGGGCAATCGCGCTTGCAACCCTTGCACGAGACGCACAGATCGAGCGTGTCCTTGACATCGTCGCTGGCAAGTCCGGCTTCGCCGAGTTGCCCGGAAATCGCCAGACGCAAGGTGTTCGCGCGTCCCCGGGTCACATGTTGCTCGTCCTTCGTCACACGATAACTCGGGCACATGGTGCCCGCGTCGAACTTGCGGCAATGGCCGTTGTTATTGCACATCTCGACGGCCTTCGCGAGACCACCCGACAGATCGTTGCCGCTGCCCGGCAGCGTCTCCTGCCCCGTCAGCGGATCGCGTTCGACGTTCCATGCGGACCAGTCGAGTGCGGTTTCGATCGGACGCGCTTCGTAGCCCGGCGCAAAGCGGAAATTGCGCGCGTCGTCCATCTTCGGCGGACGCACGATCTTGTCGGGATTGAAACGGTTGTCCGGATCGAACAGCGCCTTGATCTCGGTGAACGCCTGATTCAGACGCGGCCCGTATTGCCACGCAACCCATTCGCCGCGGCACAAACCGTCGCCGTGTTCGCCGGAATACGCGCCCTTGTATTCGCGTACCAACGCCGCCGCTTCTTCGGCAATGGCGCGCATTTTCAGCGCGCCGTCGCGCCGCATATCGAGAATCGGCCGTACGTGCAGCGTGCCGACACTCGCATGCGCGTACCACGTGCCTTCCGTGCCGTTGCGGTGGAAGACTTCGGTCAGACGGCTCGTATATTCCGCCAGATGTTCGAGCGGCACCGCGCAATCTTCAATGAAGGAAACCGGCTTGCCGTCACCCTTCATGCTCATCATGATGTTCAAGCCGGCTTTGCGGACTTCCCACAGCGCCTTCTGCTCGTTCGCAGCCGGCATCTCGACGACCGAATCGGGCAAGCCCAGATCGGCCATCAGTTCGGTGAGCTGCTTGAGCGACGCGAGTTGCTGGTCGCGGTCCTCGCCCGCAAATTCCACCAGCAGGATGGCTTGCGGCTCGCCGACCAGCGCCTTCTCGATCACCGGCCGGAAGGCGGGATTGCTCATCGCCAGATCGATCATGGTGCGATCGACCAGCTCCACGGCCACCGGCTTCAGCTTGACGATGTGCTGCGTGAGATCCATCGACTGCCAGAAGGTCGGGAAGTTGACCACGCCAAGCGTCTTATGCGTGGGCAGCGGCGCAAGCTTCAACGTCAGTTGCCGGCTGAACGCCAGCGTGCCTTCCGAACCGACCAGCAGATGCGCGAGATTCGCGATACCGTCGTCGGTATAGGCGCGCGGGTTCTGGCAATCGAACACGTCGATGTTATAGCCCGCGACACGCCGCAAGACTTTCGGCACGCGCGCCACGATTTCATCGCGCTCACGTTGGGCAATCTGCTTCACGCCTTCGACGATCTGCTGCAAGCGCGCGCCTTGCGGCGCCTCGCGCAATGAGGCGAAACGTGCTTCGCTGCCGTCGGCGAGAATGGCGTCAATCGCTTCGACGTTGTGCACCATGTTGCCGTACTCGATCGAGCGCGAGCCGCACGAGTTGTTGCCCGCCATTCCGCCGATCGTGCATTGCGCCGCTGTCGAGACATCGACCGGAAACCACAGGCCGTGCGGCTTCAACCATGCGTTCAGATGGTCCAGCACAACGCCCGGCTCGACCGTCACCGTCCGCTCTGCCGCATCGAATGCGACGATGTTGTTCAGCCACTTGCTGGTGTCGATCACCAGCGCCTCGCCGACAGTCTGGCCACATTGGCTCGTGCCCGCGCCACGCGCGAGCAGCGGTACTTTCTCGCTGCGTGCGATTTCCAGCGCGATGCGCAGATCGTCCTGATCGCGCGGCACCACCACGCCGATCGGCGTGATCTGATAGATCGACGCATCGGTCGCGTAACGGCCACGGCTCGCTGCATCGAACAACACGTCGCCGCGCAATGACTTGCGCAGATGCTGCGCAAGCGGTGTGGTCAGGCGCGCGGCGGACGGGACCAGATGGATCGGCTTGACGAGTAAAGCGGAAGTGGGGTTCGTCATATCGTCGGCGTATAGGAAAGCGGGCTAGTACAACGTCAGGCTGACCGGCGCGAGCCCTTCAATGAGTCCGCGGGCCGTGCCCGCGCTCTGCGGAAAAAACATGCCGGTGTAGGAACCGGTGGTGACGACCATCTCAGGCGTGACCGCGATGCCGCGCGACGTGGCGTGATTGACGAGCCATGTCAGCAGGCGCCGCGGATCGCCGGCCGGATTGGCGGGCGTCGTCTCGACCACGTCACGCCCTTCGAAACTGAAACGGGCCGACGGCGCCACAAACGGAAAATCCTCGCGATACGGTGTAAATTCGCCGACGATCAGCGCACCGTGGTTCTGCAAATCCGCGAGTTGAGCGAGCTTGTCGACCGTGGGCCAGGCAGCGTAACGGCTCGCCACGATCTCGATGGTCGCGCCGATCGCGCCGATGCCTGCGTGCACGTCGGCTTCGCTATAGGGCGTGGTCGTTGGCTCGAAGCGGCGGCCGAAGCGGAATGCGATCTCCAGTTCGAGTCCCAGCGGCACGAAGGCGTCGCGCGGCAAGCGTGCGCCGTCGGCGTGCAGATCGTTCGCCGGCAACGGCGCGCCCTGGATCGGGCCGCTATCGGATTTCGCGCCGATCTTCCAGCCGCCGATCGGTGCGTCCAGCACGCGCAGGATGTCGTGCTGGATCGCGTAGGCGGCCGCGCCGTCGGCGGGCGTTTGCTCCGGCGGCAACGCGTCGAGCGTCAGGTGATGGCGGCGCGCGTCGGCGAGACGTTGACTCAGTGATGTTGTCATTGTTTTAAGACGAAGAGAGGGAACGGTGCAGTCTGCTTATGCACCCACGCCCGTGGTGGCGTGCGCTTTGTCGGCTGCGTTGAGTTCGAACTTGCTTTCCGGCTGCATGCGGAACGCGAGCACCACGCCGATCGCCATCAACAGCATGCTGCCGACGAACGGCAACTCCCAGCTGCCGAAGTAGTCGATCAGAAACCCGCCGACCACCGGCGAGATGATCGCGGCCAATGCCGAGCCGGTGTTCATCATGCCGCTCGCGGTGCCTGAGTATTCCGGCGCGATGTCCATCGGAATCGCCCACATCGGCCCGATCGTCATTTCGGCGAAGAAGAAGCCTGAGGCAAGACACGCCATCGACAGATACAGGCTGTGTGTGAACATCAGCGGAATGAGCGAGAGCAGACAGAACAGCATGCATACCGATACCATCCAGCTCCGGGCACGCTTCAGGCTGCGGGTCCGCGTGAAGATCCAGTCGGTCACGATGCCACCGAGCGTGTCGCCGAGTACACCGGCAAAGAACACCACGGATGCGAAGATCGCCGACTTTTGCAGTTGCAGGTGATAGCTATGCAGGAAGTACTGCGGAATCCAGCTGAGGAACAGCCACAACGTCCAGCCGTAGCAGAAGTACACGATCGTGACCGGCCACATGCGGCGAAACAGCTTTCCCCACGGCACACCGGCCACTTTGGGCTTCGGCGCGGGCAAGACGTCGAGTTCTTCGGTCGTGATACGCGGATGATCTTTCGGATGTTCGGTGAACGTGAACGACCACACCGCCACCCACAGCAGGCTGAACACGCCGCAGATATAGAACGATTCGCGCCAGCCCCACGTCGCCATCACCAGCACGATCAAGCCAGGCGCCACCGCATTGCCGATACGCGACGCCGCGTGAGTGATGCCCTGCGCGAAGCCGCGTTTCTCTTTCGCGACCCAGCGGGCCATTGCCGAGGTGGCGGCAGGAAACGTGGCGCCTTCGCCGAAACCGAGCAGCACGCGTGCCGCCAGCAATGAAACCAGCCCACCGGCGAGGCCGGTCAGCAAAGTCGCGACGCCCCAGATGGCGCCGCAGAAAATCAGCGTGCGCTTCGCACCGAAGCGGTCACTGACCCAGCCACCGATGATCTGAAAAATCAGATACGGATAGGCGAAGGCGGAAAACACGAGCCCCACTTCCGTATGGGAGAGGCCGAACTCCTTGCCGAAACCTGCTGCCGCGGTGCTGACGTTGACGCGGTCCAGGTAAGTGATGAAGTACATGATGCATAGCATCACTAGAACGATACTGGTCGCACTGCTCACACGAAACCGCTTCATCGTCTCTCTCCATTGCAGTCTATCGACGGCGCGCCTGGAATGGCGCGCTGCATCGCGCCCGTCAGCGGCATACGCTGCGGGAACATCGCATGTTGTTCAGGGGCCGCGTTCTACGCGCGGCTTCGTGAGGGAAGTGCTCCCGCCTTCCCTTGCTGCGAGATGCCTGTTGTTTGTTGCTTGTTGCGCTGACGCACCGATGTGCGAGGCGCCGGTCCGCGGCTGCACCGATGTGCGCTTTAGCGCCGTTACGGTGCCAATGCGCTGACGCGGCCGGGCGCTTAAGCCGCCGCTTTCAGACCCGATGCATGTGTCGGCTGGCTCAACCACTCCATAGCGGCAGGCAGGCCGCTGTCCTTGAGCGGCACGCCCGCGAGCCGCAGGCCCATTTCGCAACCGGCCAGCGTCGCCAGCAACATCAGGTCGTTACAGTCGCCGAGGTGGCCAATGCGGAACATGCGGCCTTTCATCTTGCCGAGGCCCGTGCCGAGCGACATGTCGAAGCGTTCGTAGATGACCTTGCGCACGGCGTCGGCATCGATGCCCTCGGGCATCATCACGCCGGTCAGCACCGGGCTATACACAGCCGGATCCGCACACTGGATCTCCAGCCCCCACGCGCGGACCGCGCGACGGGTGGCTTCGGCGAGACGTTCGTGACGGGCAAACACGTTGTCGAGCCCTTCGCCGAGAATCATCTCCAACGCCTCATTGAGCCCATACAGCAGGTTCGTGTTCGGCGTGTACGGCCAGTAGCCGGTCTTGTTCATCTCGACGATGTCGGTCCAGTCCCAGAAGCTGCGCGGCAATCTGGCGTGCTTGCTGGCGGCTAGAGCCTTCGGCGAGATCGCGTTGAAGCTGATACCCGGCGGCAGCATCAAACCCTTTTGCGAGCCCGACACGGTGACGTCCACGCCCCACTCGTCATGGCGATAGTCGGCGCAGGCGAGGCCCGAGATCGTGTCGACCAGCAACAGTGCTGGATGGCCGGCGGCGTCGATCGCACGGCGCACGGCGGCGATATCCGAGGTGACGCCCGTGGAGGTTTCGTTGTGCACGACGCACACCGCCTTGATCGCGTGCTGGGTGTCGGCGCGCAAACGCTCTTCGATCATCTGCGGCTGAACCCCGCGCCGCCAGCCTTCGATGCCAGGCAGGCCAAGAAACTCCGGCTTCAGCCCGAGGCTTTCCGCCATCTTTTTCCACAGCGTCGCGAAGTGACCGGTTTCGAACATCAGCACGTTGTCGCCGGGGCTCAGTGTGTTCGACAGCGCCGCTTCCCACGCGCCGGTGCCGGAGGCCGGATAAATCACGACCGGTTGCTGCGTCTTGAAGATTTTCTTGATGCCTTCGAGCACCTTCAGACCCAGTTCGCCGAACTCGGGACCGCGGTGATCGATGGTCGGGTAGCTCATCGCACGGAGAATGCGATCGGGCACCGGGCTCGGACCCGGGATCTGCAGGAAGTGACGGCCAGCGGGGTGAAAGTCTAGCTTGAGCATTGGGCTCCTCCGATTGAATTTTGCATGCAAAAAACTATATCAGAGGAACTGCGACGCCCCCAAGGCGAAAATCGCCTGTGAAGACCGGTGTTTACCCGCGCTCTTAACTAATGTGTGAGCTTCCGATAAAATCGCACTAATGTGATGGCGAGGGTTTTTGTATGCAAAATTCGGATTTCGACGCGGGTGTGGCCGCTTCCCCGCTGATGCCGAAGGTCGAGCGTCAGCGCTTGCACGACACGGTGGTGGAGCATATTCGCCGCTTTATCGTCGAGGGAGTGCTCGAGCCGGGCAAGAAACTGAACGAGCGTGAGTTGTGCGAGACGCTTGGGATTTCGCGCACGCCGTTGCGGGAGGCGCTGAAGGTGTTGGCCGCCGAAGGGCTGATCGAGATTTCGCCGAACCGCGGCGCGTCGGTGTCGAAGATGTCGGAAGCGGAGTTGCGCGAGACCTTCGAATTAATGAGTGGTCTTGAGGCTTTCTCCGGCGAACTGGCGGCGGAGCGAATGACGGCTGCCGAGCTTGCGGAGATCAAGGCGCTGCACTACGCGATGCTGGCTTGCCGGACGCAGAACGATCTGGCTGGGTACTACAGCCGCAATCAGGCGATTCACGACAAGATCAATGAGGCGGCGAGAAATTCAGCGCTGCGGCAGACTTATGTCGCTGTTAACCGGCGCCTGCAGGCGTTGCGGTTCCGGTCGAATTTTCAGATCCCCAAGTGGGATAGCGCGATTCATGATCACGATGAAATGTTGAAGGCGCTTGAGGCGCGCGATGGGAAGAAACTGAGCGCGATTCTTCGGCAGCATTTGCTGGATAAGCGGGATGCGGTTTTGCAAGTGCAGTCGCGGGAGGAGGTGGCGGGGTCGGTGTTGAAGGTTTGAGCGGATTTTGCTTTGGGGTGCGGCATGGGTTGCGCGCTTGCGGCGTTGGGCTTCTTCTGTTTTCCTATGTTGCAGGCCCGAAAGAAGAGGCGCGCTGCCTGGACAAAAACTTGTCCCCAGAAAATGTTGGCAAGGGTGTGGATAACACTCCGACAACAGCCCTAAGGCATTGATGTGAATACATTCCTGCAGGTTGCTCCTGGCAGCGTGTATGGAGCGGTCAACTATTGGGTTGGCGGTCTGTCGCTTGGTTCCTGCGTGACAGCCATGTACTGCTTGATGTCCGGCTGACCTAGCGCGATCGTGTTCAGTAATCCAACTCCAAGCTGTCGCGCGAATTCATCGTCAAGCTTGAAATCTTGTTCATCGGCCATCACGACGCCCATTCTCCCGGCGACGAGCGGGGCGAGATCGTTTGGATCAACGGTGTACACGATTAGTTGCTGTAGATTTTCGTTGTAGGTCAAAACCATGGGATACGGCGGATGTTTAGCCATCAATACCCCCTATCTTTCGAACGCTTTTGCTCTGCCCAGCGCAAGAAAATGCTTATTCCTCGGGTCGGCAAGCGTAGTGCATATGAGCTGATTCGTTATGCAGATACCGGTGAAGTCCGTCGACTCACAAGCATGCCCACTGAACCTTCAGGCTGCGCCCGCCCTGCACTCGGTCATGCGTGGGCGCGGCGACCTGCTGGGCGGATGCTAAGGTGGCTAGCCGTCCAAGGGGGACACCTAAAGTTACCCCAGATTTTGTTCGCAAGCCCGTGGACAATTGCCCTGCAACTGTATCAAGCCGTTGATGTGCAATACATTCTTGTGGACTGCATCGCAATCCGCAATGCGATCGGGGTGATTCAGCTGTACCGATTGCAGCCCATCATGCTGGCGCCCACGATTCACGCACTGCAATAGAGTACCCGTCGAGTAAACGGAAAAGGTGCAATCAATTGCACCCTTTCCGCATCTGATACATGTCTGCTTCAGTTTAACTTAGCCAACAATTTTGAAGCCGTCCCCTGGATCGATAAAAAATGGATAAAAGTCGCGGGCAAACGAAATAATATCTGGGGGGCCCGACAAAACGCCCATCTCCCATTTTCTATCTGCATATACGAACCAGTCTCCGGGGATCGGCAAGACGGCATATCGTTCTGAGTTCGCCCAAAGACAGTCCGCTGGGCTGTCGCCCGGGTCTTTTTGCCAAGCCTCAAAGAAGTCATCATCGGTATGTTCTGCACGATGTATAAAACCTGGATACTTGCCAAAATGAAAGTGAAAATAACAAAACGGGTCTGGCTTCATAACTAGCGAAGCAAAGTCCGCTGCGCCCTTGAACGCAAGCATGGCACGAATAAGCTCAAAGAACTTTTGAGTCGATATATCCACGGAATCAAAATAAAGCAACTCGGTCGATGGAATGTCGGCCAGCGTTGTCACACTCGTATTCGCACGCTCCCAAAGCGGTAAGAAGGTCGCAGAATCAACAATAAAGTCCATATCGCTCATTTTGGAAGTCGTATCTTAATTGTGCCGCGCGGTGCACCAGCAGGAACATACTCAGCGGTAGGATATCCCGCATTTGAATCTTCCCTGACGGTGTAGCGCGCTCCGTCCTTTGAAAAGATATCTGCTCTACCATCCTTACTAAGAGACTGCACATAGCCGCTCTCTACAAGGTTAGCCTCGAACTCCACCTTGTCAACATCAGTTCGAATGTTGCGAATACTGCCCCCCGTTGTGATGTCGGTATATTCTGAAGTAATCCGCCCAGGTGGAATCCCGTCCACCTCCGTCTCCGCCGCGGGCTTGCACATCTCCTTGATGCGCTCCCAGTTTTCCGCAACCTTCCTCGCTCCCTGACCGATGCCATACCTGACTACCGGGTTCTGCAGAAGCCGATAGACAAGAATGCGTAGACCACCGTCAATCAGTCCCGCCGAGAAGTGGCAACCACTGCACACGGTCGACGTGCCCAGGAAATTGTCTCCGAGCAACCGACTTGCGCCCTGGAGATTGGCGGGCGGCCCTACCGGAGAGTCACCGTAGTTGTAGTTATCAATCCACTGATTGATCTCATCGCTACCGATCGGAATATCCGTTCCATCGTTCAGGTCAAGAACACTGCCGTTCTTCGCAACGGTGCCTGTACGTGAAACGACCTGGCCGTCCGGTGAATAACCGAACTTGACCTTGAACACACGGCGGATACCACCGTTCGCCGGACTCGCATATTCATTGAACTTGAAGAGGTCAATACGAGCACGCCGGTCGTAACGAAGATAAAAGTCTCCCGTCGGGTTATAACCGTACAGAACACGGTGAGCGGCATCGCGCGAGATCATCTCCGTCACGTCAAGATCGCTTCCCAAAGCGATAATGGCAAACGCATTGCCAGTGGCGTCGCGAGTGATCCTCCACTGTGCCGTGACTTTTCCGTCAGCCATCTGCTGAACGAAGGCGAGACGATTCCTTGCGTCGTAGGTCATCCCGTACGCGATCGTCACGCCGTCCGCCTTTCCAGCGTCGAAGGCACTGGCGCCGGTCGCGTCGTTAGTCGGTGTCTCACTAACCCCAGTCGCATTGCCGTTCGCGTCATACACGAAGGACTGCATCAACTTCGGTGACGCAATCATCGACGGACGCAGACTGGTTGCGTCGGCATAGCGGATCGTGGAGATCGATGTGCCTGACGCATTTTTCACTGTCGCCCGAACTGGTCGCCCGGTGTCGTCGTAGCTGTACTCGGTGGTGCCGCCGCTTGCGTCAACATCCTTCAGCAGATTGCCCGACGCATCCCACGCAGAGTTGCTGTCGCCTGCAGCAGACGTGGTCCCGGTAGGCCGCAGCACCCCGCCAATCGACGACATATTCAGCGTAGTCGCGCCTTTCCGCCCCGTGATAACGGTCGAACCCGTGCTGTAGGCGAACTGCGCGTTCTGCGTGGCGATGGGATGGCTAACCCCCACCGCACGACCCTGCGCGTCATAGCTCCACGTCGCAATGCGGTTACCAGCTTCATCAATCTCGCCAGTCAGCGCATTCTTGCAGCGCGTGTCGTCGTAGACATAACGATGGACATAGCCATCAGGCCAGGTAACAAAGACAAGATTGCCATTCGCGTCATACCCGTATTGCGTCATGCGGCCCAAGGGATCATTCAGGCGTGACAGCCGGTTCTTGTCGTCGTAATCGAGGCGAAGCGCAATGTCGTTATTCGCGTCCGTGCCTGCTGCATGCTGCGTGATCGTGGTCAGCAGCCCTGAGCCGTCATAGGTCAGCGTTCTGACAAATCCTGTCTTCGTGCTCTCCGAAAGCAGAACGCCTTGGGCCGAATATGATTCGACGGTATCGGTCTTGAGATCGGTCAGCGTCCATCCGGAGCCGCTCTGTGTCAGTGCAAGACCGGTAAAACCCGCTGTACGCCAGGTGCCGGCTGACCAGTTGAATGTGACTGGTTCACCGTTCTCGCGATACGCAAGCACTTTGGACGAGCTACCGCTGTTGGCGTTTGCGAGTCCCAGGTTGCGTTGCCAGTTATGGAACCAGACCGGTCCCATAGCCGTGGCGGAACTGCCCAGTGACCTCGACCGGTAGGTCCGTGTGAACCGCATCGGAATGTCATCGCCGCTGACAAAGTCCGCTTCAGTCAGGGTGACAGCACCATTGCCTGGATACACCGGGTCAGCGACGGGGCAGCTCGCTTCGGGTTCTTCATTAGTCGGTGTAGCGCACCACGCGTCGATAAGCGGCAAGCTAACGCAGTTGTAGTACTGCATGCCACCTGGTACACCCGCATAGGCATCCCACCGGCAGGTGGGTGAGCCTGGTTTTGCGCCGGTTGCTGCCCACACCGCATTGCAATCAGCCGCATTGGCGCCAAACGCAAGGATGAGCAGCATGAATGCAGCCAGCAGACGCATCGCCATGCCCGCTGGACTCCCAGTAATTCCGTTGTTTTTCATAGTCATCCTTATTGGTTGTACTTGTTTGAAGCCTAAGCACCCTATAAGGAGCATTCCACTCCCACTATCCGACAATTCCTAAAATTACGAATGCCCTGGATTTGCACAACAAATGCTTTCGACGACGTTCACAACAACCCGTAGGAGATCACGCAGCCACCTGTCAGACATCACCGCCTGCCGTCAGCGATAACGGAAAGCGGTATCGCCGACGGCTCACCCGCAAGCAGAAACACCTTCGTGTGATAAAAGGAAACCCTCCCCCCTTTTGCCACCCATCGAGGCCCCGCATGTCCTCCGTCATGGCCTTCAAACTCGTCCTGCTGTCGCTTGCCGCAATGATCGGCCTCGAACTGCTCGCCAAGCGGCTGCGGCTACCTCCCGCCGCGGCGCTTCTGGTCGGCGGAGCGGCGATGGCCTTCGTGCCTGGATTGCCGCCCATCAACCTCGATCCCGAACTGGTCCTGATCGTGTTCCTGCCGCCACTCCTGATGGATGGCGCGTACTTCTCCGTGTGGGACGAATTCAAGCGCAACATTGGCGGCATCCTGCTGCTTGCCATCGGTGCCGTCGCGTTCACCACCCTCGCCGTCGGCCTGGTCGTCCATTGGGTCGTGCCGGCGTTGCCGTGGGGCGCATGCTTCGCGCTCGGCGCGATCGTCTCGCCACCGGACGCGGTCGCGGCAAAAGCCGTGCTTGAACGCGTCGCGTTGCCGCGTCGATTGATGGTGCTACTCGAAGGCGAGAGCCTGCTCAACGACGCCGCTGGCATCGTCCTGTTCCGCTTCGCCGTCGCGGCAGCGCTAACCGGCACGTTCAGCACGCAACATGCGATTGGACGGTTTGCGGTGCTTGGGCTGGGTGGCGTCGCGGTCGGCATCGCAGTCGGCTTCGTGGTCGTCAGGTTGCTGCGCTATCTCGACGACGCCTACCTGATCATCACCGCGTCCGTACTCTCCGCGTGGATCAGCTATATCGCAGGCGACATGCTCGACGTGTCAGGCGTGATCGCCACCGTCAGTTGCGGCATGGTGCTGGGCTGGCACCAGCACGAAGTCTTTTCGGCCTCGGTGCGCACGCGCGGCACGGCCTTCTGGCAGGTCCTGATCTTCCTGATGGAAGCCTTGGTGTTCATTCTGATCGGGCTGTCGCTGCGCGGCGTGATCGTGCGGCTGGGGGGTGTCGGCGACACGTTGATCATGTTTGCCCCCGCCGTCGGCGCGGTGATCGCGGCAGTCGTGCTGTCGCGCTTCATATGGGTGTTCGCCGTCGAATCGTTGAAGGGACTGCTGTGCAGCGTGATGCGCCGCAAGGACGCGACGCCTGACTGGCGCTCGGCCACCGTCACGAGCTGGGCAGGGATGCGCGGCGTGGTCACGCTTGCCATCGCCTTGTCATTGCCTGAAACAATGCCCGGGCGCGATCTGATTCTGGTCGCCTCGTTCGCGGTCATCCTGGTGACGGTGTTGGGCCAAGGCACGACAATTGGACCGTTGATCAAGTGGGTCAATCCTGATCATGCGTCCGAGCGAAATGCGCGGCATCTGAACGAGCCGCAAGCGTGGGCGCGGCTGGAGACAGCGCAGCTCGCCGCGATTCAACCGCTGGTGCACGGGCCGGACGGCAGTGTGATTCATCCGCGATTGCTGGAGCAGTACAGCTATCGCGCACGCATGACCGAGGCCTATCAAAACGAAGCCGCCTATCCTTCCGAGGTCCGCGCGGCGCATTACGACGTCGTCCTCGCCGCCATTTCCGCAGGACGCGCGGAACTATTGCGTATGCATCGAACGGGTCTGATTCATGACGAACTGCTGACCATTCTCGAACACGATCTGGATTTGCAGGAAATCGCGGCGCTGCATGGCCGAGGATGAGCGTCGGCCGCCAGCATCGCGTTTGCAATGCACCGCCGCGCTCTGTCACTGTCGACGTAAGCGCAGGCGATCTGCGAACGTGAAAACGCCTCTTAATCCCTCCACGCCGACCCAAGAATCATCGTGCAAAAATTCTCACGATGGTAATGCGGGTCTTTCAGCGCCAGCACGTCCGCTTTCACATTGCCGAAAGTCGTCTCCGGTTTATGAATCGTGCCGTGCGCGAATGCATCGATGATGCCTTCCTTGAAATGCGCGCCGCGCGGATGCGCATGCGTGACCTCATGCCGTTGCTGTTCGCTGAACTCGTCGTAAGCGAGACCGAGCACGTCCATTTCAACGCCCGCCGTGACAAGTGCGACCACCGGCTTCATATACTGCGGAATGCCAGGCGTCGTATGCAGCGCGATCGAATTCCACACCTGCTCGATATCGTCTTCGCCGATACCGTGCCGCTGCAGAAAATCCCGCGCCGCGTTCGCGCCATCCACTTCGAATCGATCATGCTCGCTGCTATACGGTGCGACGAGTCCCATGTCATGAAACATCGCACCGATGTACAGCAGTTCTGCGTCGTATTTGAGTTGCTTGCGCGCGCCGGCCAGAGAACCGAACAGGAACACCCGGCGCGAATGGTGATACAACAGTTCGGTTTCGGTATCGCGCACGAGTTGCGTCGCTTCGCGCGCCATCACGCTGTCGGGAATCTGGATGCCTGCGATCGTGGTCATGTTAAGTGCTCCGTGAAAGGCTTGAATAAACTGGACGCGCAGTCTTTGTGAGGCGATCACGCGTTTGGTATGCTGGTCCGCGATGCGCTTTGTGAGCGTTCAGGCAACGCATCCGATAAAGCCCAGTATTGGTCAGCGCGCTGTCTCGGGCAATCGCCGTGCACCGTCGAACACTGCCAAACGCACCACGTTGACTGCCGCGGCCTGCGGACTTCGTCCATCGTCAAAGGAAATTATTCGATGCCTACCGTCGCGATCGCGATTTTTCCTGGTGTGCAGGCGCTCGACGTCGCCGGTCCGTTCGATGTGTTCTCCGAAGCCAATCGGTTCATCGCGCCGCAGGATCGCTACGAGGTCACGCTGCTCAGTGCGGAGCCGGGGTCGCTGCGTGCGTCCAACGGCATGACGCTGACCGCCGACGCTACTTTCGACAAGGCGCGCCGCCCGTTTGATCTTGCGCTGGTGGCGGGCGGCCCCGCGCTGCCCAACGATGCCGCGCCGGACCCACGGTTGCTGGAGTGGTTGTCGCAAGCCGCCACGCAATGCGAGCGCTATGGCTCGATCTGCACCGGCGCATTCGCACTCGGTCACGCCGGACTACTCGACGCGCGCAATGTCACCACGCACTGGCAACACGCGGCGCAGCTCGCCGAGCAATTTCCGCAAGCACGTGTCGATTTCGACCGGATCTATCTGCGCGACGGCAACCTGGTCACGTCGGCGGGCGTGACGGCGGGCATCGATCTGTCGCTTTCGTTGGTCGCCGAAGATCACGGGCCACAGACGGCGCTTGCGGTCGCCAAACGCCTGGTGGTCTTTGCACAGCGGCAAGGCGGGCAGTCGCAGTTCAGCCCCTACCTGATCGCGTCAGCCGACGAAACTTCACCGGTCGCCAAAGTGCAGGCGCACGTAATGGAGCGGATTCGCGAAAGCTTCACGGTCAAACAGCTGGCGGATGTCGCGGGAATGAGCGCCCGGAATTTCGCCCGCGTATTCGTGCAGGAAACCAAGGTGACGCCGCACGAATTCGTCGAACGTGCACGCGTGGATGCGGCGCGCAAGTTGCTGGAGAGCAGCGGCGCGGCGCTCAAGACGATTGCCTACGACTGCGGTTTCGGCACGGCCGACCGGATGCGCATTGTCTTCGCAAAACGGATCGGCGTCACGCCGATGCAATATCGCGAGCGCTTTCGCTCTGCGTGATGAAAACATGATGGCGATGTGGAGAGCGTTTGACGGTGCCGGAAACACGCTGCAGGGGAACATCTAGCGCGCCGCCGGAATGTGCACTGGAGGACAGACAGCACCGCTGCAAGCATCAGACATAGCGTGAGAAAATGACGGTCTTCTCACGCAACGATCACAAGGAACGACATGCCCACTTTTTCTCCGATCCGCGCGATCGTAACAGGCCACACTCGCGGCCTCGGCGCTGCTCTTGCGGAACAACTGCTGGCGCGCGGCGTCGCGGTACTGGGCTTGTCCCGCTCACGTCACGCCTCGCTTAAAGAGCGCTTCCCCGTGCTGCTCGAAGAAATCGAACTGGAGCTGGCCGATCCTGCGCGCGTCGCCCAATGGGTCGCAACCGATGCACTGCGCAGCTTCGTCAGCGGTGCGCAAAGCGTACTGCTGATCAACAACGCGGGCATGGTTCAGCCGATCGGTCCGATCGAAGGCCAGAACGCCACGGACATCGCGACCGCCGTCAGTCTGAACGTGGCCACGCCGCTGATGCTGGCGAGCGCGCTCGCCGCAGCCAGTGTCGAGGCGACCGATCGGCGCGTCATGCATATTTCCAGCGGCGCGGCGCGCAATGCGTATCCCGGCTGGAGCATCTACTGCGCGACCAAAGCCGCGCTCGATCATCACGCACGCGCCGTTACGCTCGACGCGAATCGCGCACTGCGTATTTGCAGCCTGGCGCCGGGGGTCATCGATACGAATATGCAGGCGGAAATTCGCGGAAGCGGTACCGAGCAGTTCCCGCTGCGCGAAAAATTCGAAGACCTCAAACGCAACGGCCAGCTTTCGACGCCCGAACAATGCGCCACCCAGTTGCTCGATTACGCGTTCAGCGAAGCATTCGGACAAGTGCCGGTGGCCGATATTCGCGAGGTCGCGAAGCAAGGCTGACTCGCAAGCGCAACGCTCCCGTAAAACCTCACCTTTCGGCTGATCCGCCGATACTCACACGCCGGACGCGACCATTGCGCCGCGCTCGGCCGCCCCAATCTCGCCGTGCGGCACGAACACATAGCCGCGTCCCCACACCGTCTGAACGTAGCGCGGCTCGGAAGGATCGATCTCGATCAAACGCCGCAGCCGCCAGATCGATACGTCGAGGCTGCGCCCTTGATGCAGCACACTATTGCCGCGTAATTTCTCGTTGAGTTGCACACGCGTAAGCACAGTCATCGCGTGATTGACAAAGATTTTCAGCAACGCGAACTCGGAACTGCGTAGCGCGAAGTGCTCGTTATCGCGACGCAATTCGCGCGCGGAGAAGTTCAGCTCGCAACGTCCGAAGCGATACGGCGGCCGCGTTTCCGGCGCGCCCGGCGCGAGCGCGCCGCGCCGGCGCAGCAATACGCGAATGCGGGCGAGCAGTTCGGCTGGGTCGGCGGGCTTGCTCATGAAATCGTCGGCACCGAGCTCGAGACCAATCACACGATCGATCGCCTTGCTGCTCAGCGACAGCAAAATCACCGGCACGTCATTGCCACTCATGCGCAAGTCGCGCAATACAGCAAGGCCGTCACCGTGCGGCGCCGAGACGTCGAGCACCAGCAGTGCCGGCCGTTCCGTCTCGATCACGTGCTTCAAGCCAGCGCGATGCGGACGAGCGGACACGCCGCAGCCTTGTCCGCGTAAAGATTCGCCCACCACGGCCGTTAAGCCGGCGTCGGCGCCAACAAAGAGAATGTGCTGACTCATCCAACTGATTCCAGGAGACGATCGGTTTTCAGAGACAGGCGATGGCTTGCAGGAATAGCAAATCCGCTGACCGCTTGTCGTCCGCGTCGCCATCTTCCCTGTATGCAGGTGTTCTCAAAACGGGGAACAACCCCCAAGGTTGGCAATTTCTTCCCAACTCTTTCAACATGGAACGTGATAAGAGACGGTTCGCAAAGTCATTGGCCGATGCGCACATCGGCTCCCGAAAAACCTCACCTTTGGCACGGAGGGGGTGGGGCGAGGCGTGCAGTGCACCTCGAGCCACTCCCGAAAACGCTCACCTTTCGAGCTTGGGGGCAGGCCGCAAAGGCATGCTGGGCGTGGCGCTCGTGTTTCGAAACAGGCTACTCCCGCAAACCCTCACCTTTGGCGGGATGAGTAGTCTGCATACCCAGGTAAGAAGTCGTACTTATTCACGACCCATGCGCCACAGGCCGATCGAGCAGAACCCGCACGATCTGCGAGATATCTTCCTCGCCGAGTCCTCGATCAACAGCTTCCTGCAAAAGCTTGCGCACCTCGCCGACAGCGCGCAACGGCGCGTTAGCCTCACGCGCCAACTCCGCCACCGCATCGAGATCCTTCAGCATCGTCCTGATCGTGCCCGATGGACTCAACGGCGGGGTCAGCATCCGCGGCATCAAGGTTTGCAGCAGCACCGAATCGGCCCAGCCGCCTTGCAAGGCGGCCGGTACCGCAGCGGTGTCGATGCCGGCGCGTTGCGCTAGAACGCAGGCTTCAGCAATGCCTGCGATGGTCGTCACGACAATCGCCTGGTTCGCGAGTTTGGTCGCTTGTCCCGCGCCGGTGGCGCCCATTCGCGTGACACGCGAAGCATAGGCACGCAGCAGCGATTCAACCACGGCGATATCGTTCGTGCCGCCGCCGCACATGATCGCAAGCGTCCCCGCCGCGGCACCTGCTGTACCACCGGATACGGGCGCATCGATCCACGCGCCACCCGTCAGTTCGTGCCAACGCCGGGCGAAGCGCCGGGTCTCGGCGGGCGCGATGGTCGAATGGTCGATCAGAAAACGCGGTGCTGCAGCCGCATGCACAAGCCCCTGTTCACCGAAGACAACTTCTTCAACGGCGTGAGCATCGCCGAGACACAGCATCACGACATCGCTTGCCTCGGCCAGCCGCCTGGGTGAGTCGCTGACGATACTACCCTCCGCTGCCAGCGCTGCCAGCTTCACCGGCGATCGATTCCACACTCGCAGCGCGTGCCCGGCCGCGAGCAACCGCGAGGCCATCGGCGCGCCCATCTTGCCGATGCCGCAAAAACCGACACGCACCGCATCCGGCGCAAGGGTGGCGCTCATGCCACGTCCTCGCCGATCGACGCCTCATACGGCCACTCCACGGCGCCCGAGTGCGTCACTGCACCGAGATTCGCCGGCCGCACCAGCGCCTCGTATTTCTCCAGTACGCCGCCTAAGCGCCCTCTCGCGAACGGCACAAGCGCCTTGCTGCGCCGTTCGAGTTCCTCATCGCTCAATTCGACGTCGAGCGTGCCTTTGTGCGCGTCAATATGAATCCGGTCACCGTCTCTCAGCAAACGAATCGGGCCGCCTGCCGCCGCTTCCGGTCCGACGTAGCCGATGCACATACCGCGCGTCGCGCCTGAGAACCGTCCGTCGGTCAGGAGCGCGACTTTTTCGCCCATTCCCTGACCGTAGATCGCCGCCGTCACGCTGAGCATCTCGCGCATGCCGGGTCCGCCCTTCGGCCCCTCGTTGCGGATCACAAGTACGTCGCCCGCCTGATAGGTGCGCTTCGACACGACCGACATGCATGCCTCTTCGGTTTCGAACACGCGTGCGATGCCACTGAATACCAGCGATTTCAAGCCTGCGGTCTTCAGACACGCGCCATCCGGCGCGAGATTGCCGCGCAACACCACCAGCCCGGCGTTCTCGCTTAGCGGCTCGTCGTGCGGACGAACGACGCGGCCATCCGGGCCCGCAAACGCCTTCAGCGCGGTTTCGAGCGTTTCACCGGTTTGCGTCAACGTGTCACCATGCAGGAAACCGCCCGCAAGCAATGCATTCAGTACCGCGGGCACGCCGCCAACGTGATACAGATCCAACGCGAGATACTTGCCCCCCGGCTGCAGATCGCCGATCAACGGCGTGCGGGCAAGCACCTCGGAGACATCGTCCAGCGTAAAGCGGATGCCCGCTTCGTGCGCGATCGCTGGAATGTGCAGCGCTGCGTTGGTCGAACCGCCGGTGGCCGCCACTGCGGCGCACGCGTTCTCCAGGCTCTTGCGCGTGACCAGATCGCGCGGCAGCGGACCGCCGTTTTTTAGCGTATTCATGACTGTTTCGCCGGCGCGCCGTGCAATCGCAATACGCTCGCTGTAGACGGCAGGCACCATCGCGGAACCAAGCGGGGCGAGACCGAGCGTTTCGGCGACCATCGCCATCGTGTTGGCGGTGAATTGTCCAGGGCACGAACCCGCACCCGGCGTGCAACGCTTCTCGATGCCGCGCAAGGTTTCGAGCGACATGTCGCCGCGCTGCGCGGCACCGACTGCTTCGATCGCGGTCAGAATTGTTGCCTGCGTGCCGTCCGGTGCGATGCCCGGCAGCATCGCGCCACCGAACAGAAACACGCCCGGCACGTTTACTCGCACCATGCCCATCAGAATGCCGGGCAGCGTCTTGTCGCAACCGGCCACGCCGACGAACGCGTCGTAGCAATGGGCGCGCACGAAAACCTCGACGCTGTCTGCGATGATCTCCCGCGACACCAGGCTAAAACGCATGCCCGAATGATTCATCGAAGTGCCGTCCGACACCGAAATCGCCGAGCCGCGAATCGGCACGCCGCCGCCTGCCGCAACGCCGAGGCGCACGTTGTCGGAAACGGCCGCGAGCGACATCGAACACGGCGTGTTTTCGCCGAACGTATCGACAATCGCAACGAAGGGTTTTTCGATCGCGGCGTCGTCCATGCCGGTCGCTCGCAGGAATGCACGATGCGGCGTGCGCGTGATGCCTTCGGTGACAGTGCGCGAGCGGTGTTTGTGGAGATTGCTCATGTTTTTTCCTGTACGTATTCGTGTGCTGTGCATTCAGCCGTTCAGCAGCATGCCGTTCTCGGCGGCGATCACCTGGCCGGTCATCGAAGGCGCATGCGCGACGATGAACCAGGCAAGGTCGGCGATCTCGCCAGGCTGCGACACGCGCTTGAGCGGCGCGACATTCGTCATGCTGGCGACGATCTTCGCGTACGCCTCTTCTCCGAGCACACGACGCGGCAAGCCGTCGTCCACCATGCCGGGCGCCAGCGCATTCACGCGAATATGCGGCGCGAGATTGCGGGCAAGCGAGAGGGTCAGCGTATTGACCGCGCCCTTCGACGCTGCATAGGCAATGGAAGAACCCGTGCCGTTCAGTGAGGCCAGCGACGAGATATTGATCACCGCCGTGCTATGCGAAGCGGTCGACGAATCTCGCAGCACGGGCACCGCGGCGCGCGTCATCTGGAACATGCCGATCAGGTTCACGCGATACACGCGCTCGAACTCCATGTCGTCGATGGCGGCCAAATCGCCGTGTGGAATGAAGCGCGTCGTGCCGGCACAGTTGATCAGTGCATCGATGCGCTGCCATTTCGAGGCCACCGCATCGACCGCTTTCACGCACGCAGCGTCGGAACCAACGTCGACGTCGAACACCATCGTCTCGGCGCCGAGTTGTTTGCATTGCGCTTCGACAGCCAACGCCGCTTCACGCGTGCTGTCGTCGAAGTTACCGATCGCCACCGCCCAACCGGCGCTCGCAAAGCGCAACGCGGTGGCCGCGCCGATGCCGGTAGCCGCGCCGGTGACCATACAGATCTGCTGCGTCATGCTGCCCTCCTCATGCTGTTTTACGCGTGGCCGGCATCGCCAGCACGATCACGGCAGCCAGCACCAGCGCGCAGGCGAGCACGATCATGCCGGGCAGCAAGGTGCCGGTCGTGTCTTTCAGGAAGCCGATCACGTACGGGCTCACAAAGCCCGCCAGATTGCCGGTGCAATTGATCACCGCGATGGCCGCCGCCGCGCCCACGCCGCCCATCAGCGCGGTCGGAATGCCCCAGAACACCGGCGCGATGGAATTGATACCGATCGCCGCGACCACGAGCGCGACCATCGAGAGCCACACGTGTTGACCGAGCAACACCGACGCCAGCATGCCGACGGCACCCAGTACCGCGCACACGGCCACGTGCTTGCGCCGTTCGTCGTGTTTGTCGGCGTGACGCGCAATCAGGATCATCGCAACCGCACTGATCAGCGACGGCACGGCCGACAGCAAACCGATATTCGCCACGCTCACCACGCCACTCATGCGGATCATGGTCGGCAGCCAGAAGACGAGTCCGTAGTTGCCCATCGCAATGCAGAAATACAGCAGACCGAGCAGCCACACCTTCGGATTGGCGAACGCGCCGCTCACCGTTTGATGCGCACGGGTCTGCGCATCGGCTTCGAGGTCGCGCGCGAGCAGCGCCTTTTCCTCTTTGTTCAGCCAGCTCACCGACTCGATGCGGTCGTGCAAAACAAAAAACGCCGCGATGCCCACCAGCAAGGAGGCGATCCCTTCGATCAGGAACAGCCACTTCCAGCCGGCGAGCCCATGCACACCGGCCAGTTGCTGCATGATCCAGCCCGACACAGGACCGCCGATCGCACCCGACACCGGAATCGCCGCCATGAACAGCGCGATAATCTGCGAGCGTCTGTTCGACGGAAACCGGGTCGACAGATACAGCACGATGCCGGGGAAAAAACCCGCTTCGGCAACGCCGAGCAGAAAGCGCAGCACGTAGAACGAAGTCGCGCCGCTCGCGAACATCGTCAGACACGATACGATCGACCACGTCACCATGATCCGCGCGATCCAGATGCGTGCGCCGACGCGATGCAAGATGAGGTTGCTCGGCACTTCGAAAATGAAATAGCCGAGAAAGAAGATGCCGGCGCCCGCGCCGTACACGGTCTCGCTCAACGAGAGATCAGTGAGCATCTGCAACTTGGCGAAGCTCACGTTCACTCGATCGATATACGCGACGATAAACGCGAGAAACAGAAACGGCACGATGCGCCAGGCAAGCTTGCGATACAGCGCCGTGCGTTCTGCGGATTCTGCGGGTTCATTAGGCACAGCGGGCCGCTCGGCGCCGCCGTAGAGAGGGGTGCTCATGCTTGTCTCCTTCCGCGCGCTTGGATGCGCGCTGTGGTCGTGGCGATGCGGCGCATGGAGCGGCTCCGGTTATACCCTGAGTCATAGGATCAAAGCGTAACTGATATGCTCGATCCACCCGCTTCACGCTCTACCGCGCTGCCGATAGGGAAGATTAGCCGGGTTGAGCACCGCACCGCAAATCACCGTTTCGGCACAGGTCATTACTATTCAGTTATGTAAACCGAGTAAACACGAATGGCAACCACCGAAAACAACGCAATCGATCGCTTCTTCCGCAGCGGCCTGAAGCTGCCGCATCTGCGTATTCTGGTGAGCCTCGCGGAGCTTGGGCAGGTGACGCGCGTCGCGGCCGCCTTCCACGTCACACAGCCGGCCATTTCAAAGCAGATCGGCGAAATCGAAGAAGCGCTCGGCGTACAGGTCGCGCGCCGGGTCGGCAATGCGGTCGAGTTGACCAGCATCGGCAAGGTGATGGCCGCGCGTGGCCGCGAAATCCTGCGGCACATCGAACTGGCGCGCCGTGACGTCAGCGCGCTGACCACCGGCACGGCCGGTCATGTGCGATTCGGCGCGGTCGTAACGATTCCGCAGCCGTTGATCGCGCATGCAGTCGAGCTGTTCATGCGGCGCGCGCCGTCGGCGACACTGTCGTTCGTGGAAACGACGCTCGACAAGCTGATCAAGATGCTCGACGAAGGCGAGCTCGATCTCGCATTAGGCCGTAATCGGCTCGCCGACAACAAGGGCTTGTTGCGCCAGCAGACGTTGCATCGCGAACCGTTCGTGTTTGTTGTGGGCACGAACCATCCGCTCGGCAAAGTGGACATGCCGGTGAGCTGGAACGATCTGCGCTCGGTACGCTGGATTACGCCATTGCGCGGTTCACCCGCTTTTGCGACGCTGGCCGAGACGCTAGCGGAGCAAGGCATCCCGCTCGATCGCGGCGCGGTCGAATCGAGTTCCTTGACGTTGAATCTGTCGCTGCTGATCGGCGGGGACTTTGTATCGATCCTGCCGCTGTCGGTCGCGCGGCATCACGTGAGTCGTGGACGCATGCGTGTGCTGCCGCTTGCGCCGCTCGAACCGTTAGGTGAAGTGGTGCTGGTGTGGCGCGCGGATACCTCCGCGCCGGCGGCGGATCTTTTCAGCGAATGCTTGCGGGAGTCGTCGTCGGAATTGCTGGATGGTGAGGCGGAATGATGCGTGGGAACTCACGGGTCGCCGATTGTACGCCGGCTCCCGAATGTTCTCACCTTTGCACTTTTTTGAAGGCATTCGAAGGACCGGCCTCCATTAAGGCCGCCGGTCCGTTCAATCAGGCAATCAGAACTTGTGGCGGATGCCGACGATCGCCAGTTCCTGGCTGTTCGTCCCCGAATTCACGCCGTAGCTGCCGATCGAAGCCTGCGCGCTCACCACCTTACCGCTCGCGTTCAACGTGTTGCCGCTCGCCTTCTGGTAGCCCGCTAGCGCGTAAAGTTCGGTGCGTTTCGACAGCGCATAATCCGCACCGAGGTTGACCTGGTTGTAGTGCGCCGAGCTCGGACCCGTGAGCGACGTGTAGTTATAGCCTACGCCGGCGCGCACGGCCGGGGTGATCTGATAGTTGAAGAACACCGAACCGTTGTTGAACTTGGCCGTATCGCGGAACGCGGAGAACGCATCATTCGCGTACTGCGTGTTCGAGTAAGCCGCGCCGATGGTGGCCGCGCCGACTACGTACTGGCCGCCAACACGTACGATCTGAATCGACTTCGCACTCGCAAAGCCCGCGTTGATCACCGTGTTGAAAAGCGTATCGGAACTGCTGGTCCACGTACGCACATTCGCCGTGGTGGTGTTGCCGCCATTCGCGTAGAAATAGCCGGCGCCGAGCGACAGCGGTCCATTCGCATAGGCCGCACCGAAGCTGTACGTCTGACCATTGCCGCTCGCACCGGCCACACCGCCCACGCCGTACAACGCTTCCACCTGGAAGCCGGCGAACAACGGGCTCACATACTTGACCGAGTTGCTGACGCGCAGACTGTTGTCGTAGTTGTCGAGGTCACCGGGCGTGGCGAACACGCCACCGAAGTAGTTGTCTTCCGTGAGGCCTTGAACCAGATCCACGATCGGATCGTATTGACGTCCCGCTGTGACCGTACCCCACGTGCCGCTCGACAAGCCGACCACCGCCTTGCGGCCGAATTCACGGCCACCCTGGCCGAGCGCGCCCGTCCCCACGTTGAAGCCGTTCTCGAGCTGGAACACCGCGGCAAGGCCGCCGCCCAAATCTTCCGTGCCCTTGAGACCCCAACGGCTGCCAGACAGGTTGCCGCTGCTGAACTTCACGAGCGTCGACTGATTCTGGCCGTTCGCGCCTTGCGCATTGTGCACATAGGCGATACCGGCATCGACGATGCCATAGAGGGTGACGCTGCTTTGTGCCTGAGCGCCGGCCGCAAGCAGAAGACCAGCGGGCAATGCGAGGAGAGAAAGACGTTTCATTTCGAGTTCCCGTATCGGTGTCGTATTTGTTTAAAACTGGCGAAACGATACGAGACCGGTTTGCAGCAGCAAACCAACTAATTCTTCGATGAATATGAAAGCAACAATCCGGCGATGACTTCTAAGGCGACACGTTTACGTGTGTTGAAGATGTCACGCCGGAACGGCGGACAATTCGGAGGGCGCGTATTTCGCCGTCGCGAGGACTTCGGCGGGAACGGGGACATGCGCGCGCCGCAACAGCGCGCCACTCCGGAACATCAGCAGATCGCCCGATCCGCAGGTGGTCCAGACTTCGTCGGTGAGCGGCGTGGTGGCGATCACCGCCGTGCGATCTGCCGGCGTGCCGCGCTCGGCGAAATCAACCGAGAGGTCGCCATCGACGAGACGCGCGCTTGAAAACGGCCAGTGACGTATCACGTACGACAGGCGCGTCGAGCAATAGGCGAATTGCGCCGTGCCGTTCGAGAGCACGAAGTTGAAAATGCCATACGGGTTCAGCGCGCGCGTCGCCTGCTCGATGGCGTCGAACACGGCGTCGATATCGTCCACGTCCGCGCGCGTGTCTGCGTGATTGGCGAAATACGCGTAGAGGCGATTCATGATGAAGCAGAACGCCGCTTCGCTGTCGGTCGTGCCGACCGGCGCATACGGACCTTGCTCAGGTTCACCGAGCGGTTGCAGATCGCCGTTATGCGCGAACACCCATTGCTGACCGCGCAACTCGCGCATGAACGGGTGGCAGTTCTCCACGCGCGCGCCGCCTTGCGTCGCCTTGCGAATATGCGCGACGACATTGCGCGACTTGATCGGATTGCGCTTCAGAAACTCCGCCACCGGCGATTGACACGCGGGCTTGTCATCGACGAACACGCGGCAGGCGCGATCTTCGTAGAACGCCACACCCCAGCCGTCGACGTGATGGTCGGTGAGGCCACCGCGTGCGGCAAAGCCCGTCAGCGAGAAACTGACGTCGGTGGGTTCGGCGCAGCTGAGGGCGAGCAGTTGGCACATGTCCGGCGCCGCCTTACACCCGTTGAGCCGGGACGTGCGTGACCGTGACGACATCCGCGGTTGCGGTGCCAGCGCTTTTTGAAGTTTTCGCGGCCATCACGTGTCGTCCCAGTTGTTCACAGTCACTGGGAGACTAGCGTGTTTCAACCGCCACCGTTATAGCGAATCATGCTTTGCAAATCATCGGCGCGCGGGCTCCCGAAAATCCTCACCTTTGCCCGGCCCGCCATGCGTGCAGCTTCTAGCCCGCCAGCTTACGGAACGTTTCCAGCACCGCGTCGCCCTTGAACGGCTTGACGATCCAGCCTTTCACGCCGGCCGCCTTGCCGCGCTCCTTCATCGCCGGGCTGCTCTCGGTCGTCAGCATGATCACGTTGACGGTGGTGTTCGCGAGTTCGCCGCGAATCTTTTCGACCATCGTCAGGCCGTCCATGTTCGGCATGTTGACGTCGCTGATCACCAGCCTGATGCCCGGGCTGGCCTTCAGTTTCGCGAGACCGTCCTTGCCGTCCACCGCCGTGTCGACGTCCAGACCATTCTTCTTCAGAAAGCCGGCCACTTCGTCGCGCACCGTGCTCGAGTCATCCACCACCAGAATTTTCGACATGTTTTTTCCTATGACAACACTCAGAACAGATCCAGTTCGCCTGCCTCGACCATCGCGCCAACATCGTCCGTGACTTCCTTGAAGTCCTCCGGCGACCAGCTCAGGCTGAACACAAAACGTTGATGCAGCTTGACCGACTGGCCCGAGCGCGGGTCCGTCAGCGAGTACATGAAACACAGTTGCGGATTGCCGCTGCCGAACGAGATGTACTTGTGCTTGTGATTCACCAGCAACGGCACCTGCACCTGGCTGCGCAGCCAGGCGTCCGCATCGCCGACATAGCGGTTCTTGAATGAACCCCAGATCAGATTGGTCACTTCACCGAGCACGCCATTCAGATCGCGAAAATTGGCTTCGCCGTCTTCCGCGTTCTCGATCATCCGATAGCGATCGAGCAATTCGAGAATCGGCGCCTCTTCCGCCTGCATCATCATGTAACCGCGGCACCACGCGCTTTCCAGCGGAATCAGGCTGAACACCTCGCCGAAGATGATGCGGTCGCGCACGATATAAGGCGTGTCGCAGGTGATGGTCAGGTCCTTGAACACGTCGCCGAGAATCGCCTGCGTCATGTCGGCGATGCCGCGCACCAGCGCGTTCGGGTAATCCAGGCTGAAGATGTATTCGTCGATCACCTTGCGTAAGGGCGCCATATCGTGAGCGACATAGGCCGCGCAGACCACGCGCCGCAAGCTCTCCGGCAAACCGTCGACGCCCGGATCTTCATCCCGCCGCATGATGATCGGTAATTCGGGGCGCACCGCGTTGATCCTGATCGCGATCTCGGCGCTCGCCTCGGCCGAGCCGCCGTAACCCTCAGCGAATAGAACCGCGCCCAGGTCGATGTTCGAGCGCAGCACCGACTGCAGACGGTTCTTGCCGACTTTCACGCCGACCAAGTTGTTCTCGTCGCAGAAGCGCTTCAGCGCCTCTTTGTGCACCGGACAATCGTCGAGCACCAATACCTTGCTGACCGGCTTGTTCATGTTCATTTCGCGTTCCTGCTCACAACGGATATCGACGTCACGGTCAAAGCTCAACACTCAAAACAACTCCAGCTCGCCGCTGGATTCTTCGATTGCGTTCGTGTCAGCCAGGAAGTCGATCGGTGCGTGCGCGCACACGCATACCGTCGCGGCAAGCTGCACGGCACCGTTAAGCGTGACCGAATACGACGACAGCAATGCCGGCTTCAATGCCGGCAAATGCCCCAGACAACGCGCGCTCAACACATAAGGCGTCGACATGCCGAGATCCGGGAAATAATGCAGCAATTCCTGATTCATCGCGCCGCAGCACAGATTGCAGATTTCCAGAAAAACTTCCTGAAATGGCCGCTCGTCAGCCTCTCTCAGATAGTAGTTGCGGGTCTCGTCGTTTTCGTCGAAGTGAAGAATCAGCAGCAGTCTGAACACGATCGACGAGATGGTCAGCACGACCACCTGCGTGTCCTTCATTGCGCCCGTGCCGGCCTCCGCGAGCGGCACGATCTCGCACGTGTCGCCGGAATCCTGCGGCAAGCGCGCCTGCGCCGCCTTGCGGAAAATGCGCTCGAAGCTGTCCTTCGCCTGGCTCGTAATCACGCCGGCACCTGGTGCAGCTTCGAATGAAACTGATTGGCGAGCGATTCGACGCTGGAGAGCGACGCCGCGATCATCTTGCCGCCCGCCTGGATGTCCTGGAATGTGGAGGTGGTGGTCAGATCGTTGCGGTGCAAGCTGTCACGATAGCTCTTCGACAATTCCTCAGAACGCGCGGCGAGCGCCCTGACCTCGCTCGCCACCACCGCGAAACCGCGTCCGGCCGGACCCGCGCGCGCGGCCTCGATCGATGCGTTCAGCGACACGATCACCACATGCCGGACGATCGACGACAGCTCCTGATTCTTCGCGTGCATGTCGTGGTTCTGCGTCATCAGCGAGATCATCTGCTCGTGCCAACGCTCGAATGTCGCGCCAAGACTCTTCAGGCGCGCCGCTTCGCCGGCAATCTGTTGCGCCTGATGCGCCCACTGGTCTTTGTCGTCAGTCGCCGCTTTCAGCGTTGAGCGCAGTTCGTCGACACTGGCCGATTGCTGCCTCAGTTCCTCGCGCAACTGAGCGGCCAAGCCTTCCATCTCCTGCACGGCCTGTTCGCGTTCGCGAATCGCCTCGCCCTGGTCCGCCTGTTCCGCCGACAACGCTTTGATCCGCGCCTCTGCTTCGTCACGCAAGCGTGCCGTCAGCCTCGTGCTGTGCAACTTGTGCGCGACGAATGCCAGCAGCGCGGTTACCGCGCTGCCTGTCACCGCCGCCAATACGTACTGTTGAATCACACCCTATCCTTCCGAAGTCCGTCGCGAAGCGCGTCAATCAACGCTTGGCTAACGTTCAATCTGCCATCGCGCCGAGTTGCAGTTCACCGGCATCACCGCGCGCGTCCACGCCGAGCGTATCGACGGCGATGCTATCCGGCAGACAAACGATCGTCTGAAACTGACGGAACGAGGCGCCCTTATGGTCGTCGGTGAAGCGCAGTTCGATGCGACCGTTCTCGCGCTTGAGGAAGTCGCGCACGGCGTCCATGCCGACGCCACGGCCCGACACTTCCGTGACCGTTGCGGCAGTCGAGAAGCCCGGCCGGAAAATGAACTCGGCGATGGCTTCGTCGCTCAGGCGTTCGTCGCTGCCGATCCAGCCGCGCTCGACGGCAATGCCGCGAATCCGTTCGAGCGCAAGGCCGCGGCCGTCGTCGCTGAGCGTGATCTGCAGCGCGCCGCTGTCCACGCCCACTTCGATATCGATCGTGCCGGCCGGCGTCTTGCCGTGCGCGCTGCGCGCCTCGGCGGTTTCGATGCCGTGGTCCATGGAATTGCGCAGCAGATGCATGAACACGTTGTTCAACGTGCCGCCTGCCTGGCCACGCAGACGATAACCGTTGTCGTCGATGCGTACGGTCGGCGCCGGTTTGCCCAGTTCTTGCGCCAACGAAGGCAGCGAGTCCAGCACGCCGGACAGCGCATCGAGCACGCTTTCGCTGCCGAGGGCGCGCAAGGTCTGGCGCATCGCATCGCGCATCGATTGCAACTCGTGGAGTTCGCCGGCGTTGGTCTTGTCCAGCATGTTCAGGGTCCGCTGAATCTGGTCCTTCTCGACCATCACGTAGCGGCCCGCATTGCCCGCGTGGTTCGCTCCTGCTTTCGCCTTGCGGCCGAGGCTATGCTCGTTGATCTTCGCGTAGCTCTCGATCGCTTCGCGCACACGCGTCAGCTCTTGCATCAAATGTTCCTGATCCCACGAGCGGTCGGCATCCGGTTGACGCAGTTCGTGATAGCTCTGCTCGGTTTCATGGACGACGTTAGTCAGGTGCGCCAGGTTGTACGTCCGCGCATTGCCCTTGATGGTGTGCATGTTGCGGAACAGCTCAGCGATGGCGGCATGGTCCGCTTCCGAATGCTTGCGGATAATCCGTTCGTTTTCGCTGACAAAACCCGCCGAGCTTTCAATGAAGTGATGGAACTTCTCTTCGCTCACCGCGAGAATCTCGCCGATCATGTCGAGACGACGGCGCTGTTCGCTGGCTTCCGCAGCGAGCTTGCGCAGTTCGGTGACGTCGCGCACGCACAGCATCAATCGCACGATAACGTCGTTTTCGTCGGTAATCGCCGACCAGCTGAGGTCGAGAATCTTCACGCGGCCATCGGCCATGCGCTTCGAAATCTCGCCGACCAGCAGATGCTGATTGAACGCGAAGTTGATGCAGTCTTCGCCGAGGCAGGCATGCGCAGCCGCGTCGACTTGCGAAAGCACGTCCGAGCCGAGATCGGTATCCGAGAACACCAGGTCCATCAGACCGTGCCCGGCGATGTCTTTCGTTTCGAAGATGTCTTCCAGATACGCCGAGTATTCCGAGTGGATCACGGCGCCGTCGATCACCGTCAAAATACCTTGCTGCATGTTCTGCAACATCGCCTGAATGTCGGCGGTTTTCTGCTTGAGTTGCGCCGAGCTTTCCTGGATCTTTTCGATCATGCCGTTGAAGGCGACGATCGAATGGCCGATCTCATCCAGCCGGCCCACCGGCACGCGACGCGTGAAGTCCTGGCTCGATGCGATCTCGCTCATCATGGCCTGCATGCGGCTGAGCGGGCGGGTAATCTGACGGTAAAGCAGCGAGCCGATCGAGGTCAGCAGAATGATCGCGATACCGGTGACTGCAGCGATGGCCGTCGTCGTGGTGGAAAGCGTGGCGTTCAGTGTGGTGATCGCCTCGTCTTTCTGGCGGTTTTTCTCGACGCGAAGGGTTTCCACAATGCCTTCGAGTTCATCGCGATACTGCGCGACATTGGCGAACAGATACGCTTGCGCGAGTTCGTTCTTGCCGTCGGCCTTCATTTTCGCCGTCTCGGCGATCGCGGAGAAATAGTTCTCGAGGCTATCGTTGGCTTGGGAGACGAGACCTTGCTGGGCATGACTCGCGGCATCTTTACCTTGCAGCGCGAGGGCCTGTTGCAACGAGGCCTTTTTCTTCTTCAGTTCGTCCTGGGCCTGGGCGACCATGTTGGCGTCCGGCGCGTAGACCAGCGTCATGGTCGCGAGCTGCACGTCCTTGACTTGCGAAACGAGGTCAGCAGAAGCCAGTGCGCTGGGGACGACGCCCTCGGTCACTTTGCGCACTTCGGCTGCGCTTCCGCGCGTCTGATAGACAGCGTAGCCGCCAATCGCCGATAGGGCGACGAACATCAAGACAACCAATAGCGTGATGCGATGACGGATAGTCATGTGAACCCCCGAGGGTATGGCCTTCGCGTCAGCCCTCGATCGGAGCAGCGCGTTTTTTACGAATTTGAGTCAAGCTTGTAGCGCTGCGGAGTATTGCTGACGCATATTACTAAGCGATGACTACACGGTTTTTGAGCACGCCCGGGAGGTTAAATATTCTTCTAAAGTTTCAGGTTTTTATGCCGTTAACGATGCCCCGTTGATTTGCGCGTTGCGGGGCGCAGCGCTTTTGCCAAAGCGCTGCGTTGGGTTGCGTTGGGTTGCGTTGACACGCACTGTGAATGCAAATGTTCTGCGCCGGATGTACTAGATACGTTAACCGCGCGGACGTGTCAGCGGATCGACGGCAGATGCTTCGACGCCTCACGCAGCGTAAGCGGCGACATGATGTCCTTCGAAGCGGAAAGAAAGGCGCTCACTGCGTCCGGTTGATGCCACGCGTAATCCCGCAACGCCCAACCAATAGCCTTGCGGATGAAGAAGTCACTCTCCGCGGCCAGCAAACGCGCGTACCCGAAAAGTCGCTCTTCGTCGGTATGCTCGCGCCAGCCTAGTTGATGAATCATGGCAATGCGCCGAACCCATAGTGATTCGTGCTGGAGTGCCGCGTCCATCGCTGCCTGCACCCCTGGGGTATGCGCTCGCGCTGCTTTCAGAACGTCTCCGACAACACCCGCCAGCGGATCGATCGAATCCCACCAGGGATACCGCTTCGCGAGCGTCAATAAGTGTGCGATGTCTGCGGCCGCAAGCGTCTTCCATTTGCGTGCCAACAGGTCGGTCGCGACGTATTGGCATTCGCGTTCCGGCATCGACCACAGAACATTCGCGCAGGCCAGCAGATGATCGGCGCTCTCCACCGGCAGCCGCTTGAACACCGGCAATACCGCTTGCCGCCGCAACGGTGTCGGCACACCGATGAACTCGAAGTGGTTACGCATATAGGCGCGCATCGCAAGCGCGCGCTGAGGGTCAGCGTGCGGCTCGAGTGCCGCCCTGATCTCTTCACCGATGGCGCCGGGCGTCATTGGGGAAAGCGCTCGACATGAATTTCGCCGCGCCGTCCGAAATATTGCACCTGACGTCCCGCGATCCAGACGAAATATCCCACGCATCCCGCGGCCATTGTTCGATGCACAAACTCCGGATATTTGACCGTACCGCTCTGTGCGCCACGCACGGCCTGATTGACGGCATCGGCATCGAACGCGTCGGCGATAGCGACTTCCGCTCCCGGTAGCGAGATCGAATACGTCTCGCCGCCGGCGGCATAGTAAGTGTGCTCACCGCGCCGGTAGTCGGTGAAATACGATTCGATGCCAGCCTCGCTAAGCGCACGGACGACCGAGCCGAAGTCAATCGAGCCGGCATGGGAGCGTTGCGCGCAATCTTCAGCAATGCGGCGGCTTTCCTCGTTCAGGTTTGCGGACATGTCCATCTCCAACAGGGTTGAGTGTTTATTCGACTGGAACCGCCTTCAGACCATGGACTGCGACGACGTTTTTCATGGCGTCGACAATCGCCGCTTTAACCGAAGCGGGTAGGTGGCCGAAGAACTCTTCATCGTTTTGATCGGCCAGTTGCGCCAGTTCGGGGACGAGCATCTTTCCTGCGGCGCTCAGCGCCACGACGTGATTGCGGCGGTCGTCTTCGACTGTCGCCCGCTCGAGAAGCGCTTTGGCCTCGATACGCGCCAGCAGTTTCGATACGGCACCTTTGCTCATGCCGATGCGCGCGGCCAATGCCGTGGCGGACGTCGGACCCGAAGCGTAAATTTCGCGGAGCAGCACCCACTCGGACACCGTCACGCCATGTGCTTCCACTTTCATCTGGAAACCATGCGATACGTGATTCGACACGAAGCGCAACCAATAGCCGACGTGCGCTTCGAGGTCGCTAACCGGTTTCTTTTTCCTGCTAGCCGAACTGGCAATGTTGCCTTTGTGGTGAGGACTGGGCATCGAGGGGGTACAGGTATTTGAGGAGCGTTGATCGAATATTAGTTTCCTAGGAAACCATTGTCAAGCTCGCTGGAAAACTGATCGGTGAGGGTACGGGTACCTGCTCCCGAATTCCCTCACCTTTGAGTTTGGAGTGCATAGACAGGTAGCCATATTCTCACCTCGGCCGCTCCCGAATATTCTCACCTATCGGTTTTGGGCGCCTTCCCTACCGTCGTAGTGGTGGATTTCCTGGAAATCCTCACCTTATGACAAGTGCGTGTTCGACATGACAATTGCTCGCCTCCTGGAATCGCTCACCTTTCATCGACGTGATGCCACAACCCCTGGAACAACTCACCTTTCGTCGAGATAGCCGGGTCTCCTGGAATTCCTCACCTTTAGCTATCGAGGGCTGCATGTGTCATGCATGCACTACGGTTGACGATGTGTGAACTGGACCGGGACGAGCAACTCAGGACGATGATGCGGCAGAGTTGCAGGGGCCGCCGCGCAAAGGGCAGCGCCACCGGCAGCTCACTCGTACGTTCGTAACATCCGTATCTGCTCCTGCCAGCGCGCCATGACTTTGTCAGGCTCATGCAATCGAAACGTTACGCCGCTCAGAATGTCGAATTGAGCGCAAGAACTCGTCTACGCTCAACTGAGCCGCATGAGGCCATCCGTCGGCATCAACGGCCGCAAGTCGAATCGCTTAGCCCGATCGAGCTTTCAGGTCTCGCCGTGAGACTGGCGCGAACGCCGCCTGACACTCGCTCAAATCACAGGCGGCGTATCGCGTTCGATCATTGCTTGCTGGACTTTGCCGCAGCCTGCTCAATCAGCTTCGCGACTTCGGCGGGATGCGACATATAGGCCACATGGCTCGAGTTGATCTCAACCGTCGTGCTTCCGGCGCGCTTGGTCATGAAGCGCTCCAGCTCGGGATTGATCGCGCGGTCTGCCGTTGCGACGACGGCCCAACTCGGCTTGGTTCTCCAGGCTGCTTGCTGGATCGGAACGCCGAACGCCTGGGCCGCGGGCGTTACCTGTGAGATAGCCATGAAGTTTGCTTCGGCCGTGGGCAAATCTGCACAGAAGTCTTCGTGGAACATCGCCTGCTCGATGTACAGGTGGCCATCCGCAGTCGGCTTGATGGATTTAGACGCGGGCGGCATCGTCTTGGTCAGATCGAGGGGGCTTTCCCCCGTATCGGGCTGGAATGCTGCTACATAAACGAGGCCGACCACCTTGTCGTCGTTGCCAGCCTCGGTCACCACCGCCCCACCGTAGCTATGGCCGACGAGAATCGTCGGACCATCCTGCTGGTCGATCACCCGGGTGGTCGCCTTCACGTCTTCGTCGAAAGACGTTTCCGGCTCCTGCACGACAGAGACCTTGTAGCCGTCGCGTGTCAGGATTTTTGACACGGCCTGCCAGCCCGAACCATCGGCGAAAAATCCGTGGACCAGGACAATGTTCTTGACCGGCGCGGCCATCGCTGCATGCGAACCGAGAGCGGCAAAGGAAACGGCAAGTGCAGCAGCGATACGGGTTACAGATGAGGTTGTTTTCATTTTCGTGCTCCATGAGTTTGGGTAATGAAAAGACATCGGCAAGTGTTCACAACGCTGGCTCATATTTTTATGAGTAGGACTCTTTATAATTTGATTGACTGAACTCCACGCGTGGTCTGCAACTGATACTGATCAGTCTAGGCGGGAGCGACGAATCACTCCATCACACTGTGGTCGACATCGCGCTATACCTTGGTTTGGAATGGGTAAACCGCTACATGTTTTTTTTTCTTGAGCCCGGGAATAGCGGATAGGACATGGCACATCTCGTGCGCCGCGACGATTGCTCGTGCTCGCAATGGCAACACGCGTTCGTGGACCACCCGCTCGGGAAACTAGACACATTGGGCGTTACTGCAGACGGTACACCTATGACCGCCCGCCTCCTGGCGGGCGGTCATAGGTCACACTGACAAGGGGGGTTTCGGTCGCAGCCGTCCGACGGTTACGGCGCCTGAATGGCGCGTATGAGCCAACTAGCCAACTCTTCAGGGTCGATCGGCTTTTCCAGCACGCACAGTGCGCCCTTGCGAGCCGCTTCCATCAGAACACTCGGCGCGGCATGGGCCGTGACGAAGATGAACGGAGCAAGATGTCCGGTTCTGCGAAGATACGCGAGCAGCGCGAGACCCGACATCGGCCCCATCCGGATGTCGCAGACCACGCAATCGCAAGGCTCGCCGATGCCTCGCAAGAGAAAGTCTTCGGCCGATTCATACATCCTGGCGCGCAGACCCATTGAGCGGATCAAGGCCTCGGTGGATTGTCGGACCGACAGTTCATCGTCTATGACGCAAACGGTTTTATCGCCCACGGGTCTTCTCGTGTAAAGCCAGGCTCGCGGATTCGAGTCTCGAAGCGGATAAATTACATCTGCAGACTATCTTGCCGCGATGCGTCATGTCACTATCCTTAGGTATAGTATTGGTATCCACCATCGAAAACTGTCCGTGTCGCAGTGCCCCGGTGTCACCATTCCGGTCCATTACACTGTCTTTCGAGTCACATGAGTACAACGCACCGCGTACAGTTGTCACATGGTCCCAAGGCCGATGTCGCCGCGTCCGCCGACGCCACGCAAGTCAATCTCTTCGCCGCTGCGCCGATCCCCATCCTGCTTGAAGACTGGTCGCAGGTATTCAAAGCGCTGCTCGCATTAGAACAAAGCGGTGTGACCGACATCGACCGCTACTTCGACGAACATCCGGATGCAGTTGGCGAACTGCGCAAACTGCACCGTTTCGTGGATGCCAACGACGCTGCGGTACGTCTGTTCGAAGCGGATTCGAAGGAACACTTCATGGCGAAGGCGAGCGACATGCTGCCGGCCAATCGCAACAGCAACAGCGCGGTTTACCGGGCCATGTTCAAACGAGGGACGGCCTGCCAGGGAGAACGTACGCTCGTGACCTTCTCTGGCCGCAAGGTGCCGATTGTCTGGCGCTGCTCTCTGCCGAACGATCTGGAAGGCTATCGGCGCCTTTTCTTCTATGCCTTTGATGTAACGGAACAGAAAGAAAATCGCGACCGGCTGGAGGCACTGCGTGCGGAAATGGCGCGCTCTTCTCGCGTTTCGCTGTTCGGCGAACTGGCGGCGTCCATTCTTCACGAGATCAGCCAGCCGCTTTCAGGCGTCAGAACGTCTTCTGACGCCGCACTCCGCTGGCTGGAGAGGGACACGCCAGAGATCGCCGAAGCAGTACGGGCGATACGCGATGCGAGCCGCTGGGCCAAAGACGCCACCGAGATATGCCGCAAAATGAGAGGCTTTCTGGGTAAGGTACCTGAGCGACCGGTCCAGTTCGATGCAGTGGAAGCCGTCGACTCGGCGCTTTTTCTGATCTCGCCGAAAGCCAACTCGGAGGGCATCTCGGTCGAAACGAACGTCACACCCGGCATCAAGGTCTTCGCCGACCCGTTGCAGGTCCAGCAGGTACTCGTCAATCTGCTGGTAAACGGCATTCATGCAATCGATTCCGTTCCGGCAGACCGTCGAAAACTCTCGATATCCGTTCAGGCCGATGGTGCCGATGCGACTGTTTTCGCGGTGCAAGACTCCGGCTGCGGGATCAATAGCGAGACGCTTCAATCGCTCTTCCAGCCATTCTTCACCACCAAGGCCGACGGCATGGGCATGGGTCTCACCATCGCGCGGTCCATTGTCGAACGCCACGGCGGCCGCATCTGGGCGGAAAGTCAGCCCGGCCAACACACCTGCTTCCGCTTTGCGCTCCCGGCCAATCAACCGGTTGCGCTTCCGTCCGACTGAGGATCCTTATACGCAGGCCTGTGGCGAAAACCGGCCTTGCTGCTGCACCGCAAGCAACGCGATCAGAGCGGGTAGTTTCGCCATTTCAGCGCAACCGCTTGTCCGGCTAACGCCACCAGTGAGGCAAGACCAACATACCAGGCACTCGCCAACGCATCGCCCGTCCATTTCGTCATGGAGGCAACGACAAGGGGAGCCGTTCCGCCGAACAGCGCGACGCCCGTCGCGTAGGACACCGACAAGCCCGTTGCGCGCCCTATGCGTGGGAACTTTTGCAGTATCAAGACGATGGTGGGGCCGCCGCCAAGCGCAGACGCACCCGCTACCAGCGAGATCATCGCCATCGCAGTTACATGCGTGTTATGAGCAACTACCGTTGCGAAAGCCGGGTAGACCAGCAGCGCGGTCGCGACACGGCATAGAGCCAGCAAAGTGTTCTTGCCAAAGCGATCCGCCAGGGCGCCACCCAGCAACGACGCAACCAGTGTCACGACGCCTACCACGCACGTCGTCATGAACGATGCCGACACAGTCGGCGGCGGCCCTGACACACCGTAGGTGATCACATAGATAACAACATAGGTCGGCACCGTCCCACCGACAATCAGCGCGATGGCAAACAGAGTCGGCATGGACCACCATGCGCGTCCGCCAGCGTCATGATTTTCCAATCCTGCCGGATTCGCCGGAATTGATTCACGTATGGAACGGCGCAGATAGATCTGAATAGGGACCATGATGGCGCCGAGCACCCATGGCATCCGCCACCCCCAGGCGGCCAGATCGGCAGGTTCAAGCAAATGGACGAGCCCTAATCCACAAAGACCTGCGCACACCAATGCGGCGCCCTGCCCAGCCATCTGATAGCCACCGTACAAGCCCGTGCGTCCTGCCGGGCCATATTCAACCAGCAGCGCGCTGGACGACCCCATTTCACCGCCGATCGCGAAACCCTGCATGATCCGGCAGCCCACAACAATGAATGAAGACGCGATCCCCAAGGAAGCATAGGAAGGCGTAATGGCGATGCCCAACGTACAGATCGTGATGATCGAGCCCGTCAGCAGCATTGCTGGCTTACGCCCCCGCCGGTCCGCGTAGAGACCAATGACGAATCCCCCCAGTGGCCGCGACAGATATCCCGCGGCGAACACCGCGAGCGAAAGGAGCTGATTTCCTTGCCCCGCCAGATGCGGAAAGAACGCGCGACCGATATAGGCTGAGAAAGTCGCGTAGACGAAGAAGTCGAAGAACTCGAGCGTATTGGCTGCGACGAGGGCGCAGATGTTCGCGTTTGTCAGCGGCGCCCGACGACCCGGCTCCACACCCAACGAACGGTGTTCTGCCGCCGCCGGCGAGTCGGTCTTATCGACGTACGCGTCCATGCCGTCTCCTGATGGGCATCTTGGTGGGCAAAGCGAGGGCTATTGCCGATACAAGCAATCCGATAAACGATGTTCCGTCAATGGCCGGATGTTTCAGCCGCGGGCCGAGCAGGCACGCCAAGCACTTCCGATTTGCGAACCAGATCCGCTAGCGACGAAGCGTTCATCTTTCGCATCACCGCCGCACGATGCAGTTTCACAGTGATGACACTCAGACCGAGATCCCACGCGATCTGTTTGTTCAAGACGCCGCTAACGACATAGGAGAGCACCTCGCGCTCACGCCGGGTCAGCGTTTCATAGGCGCGGTGCAATTCACCGCGCGCCTTGTCCGCTGTGCGCCGCTTCTCGTCAAGCAGCAACGCCGCGTTGACGGCATCGATCACTTCCTGGTCGGCGAATGGCTTCACCAGAAAATCGACCGCTCCGCCCTTCATCGCGCGCTTGCAGATATCGACGTCTGCGAAGCCCGTCATGAATATGATGGGCACATGGGGCTGACCGTTGGTCTGTTGCTGGAACACAAGGCCGCTTTCGCCACGCAGGCGGACATCGAGCAGCAGACAGCCGGGCAGGTCTTCGGCATGGCTTGCGCGGAATTCCGCGGTACTGGCAAAGGTATGCACCTGCCAGCCGACCGATCGAAGTAGCGTGTCAAGAGATGTGCGCACCGCGGCGTCGTCGTCGACCACGTAGACGATGGGGGCGGACTCCTCTTCTCTCGCTCGAGTTATCATTTAAGGTAATCCAAGTTCCGCCGCAAACATGCACGCCGGCACCCCGCCTGTTCCTGTTATTCGGCTACCGCCCCTCTTTCAGGAACGCCGAGCGAAGTAATCGCTGAACTATCGAATCCGGCAGTAACGATCTGAGCAGTAGCAACGCCGCCGTATCGCTGGTGGGAAATCGCAACCTCGAACCGGTGCTGACCGATGCCTGATAAATAACATCTGCTACCTTTTCCGGCAACAAGGATTTGGCGGCACTCACGGACATGCGCCGGCGAATAGTGGATACCTCGCGCTCATAGGGCGCGTCTGTCATCCACGTATGCTCAAACCCGGTCCTGATGCCGGAAGGCTCAACCAGTCTGACTTTGATGTCGAAGGGCATCAATTCGTAACGCATTGCCTCGGTTAAACCTTCCAGAGCGAACTTCGCTGCCGCGTAAGGTGCCATAAACGGCAAACCCAGCCGGCCGGCAATGGAGGTAACGTTGACAATGGTTCCTTTGCGTCTCCGCCTCATTCCCGGCAGCACCGCCTTCGTGACTACCGTTGAACCCAGCACGTTTGTCTCGAAGTGCTCTTTCAATGTTGCGATCGCCATCGCTTCCAGTGGTCCTGCGAGCCCGGTTCCCGCGTTGTTCACCAGCACATCGATATGTCCGAACCGTTCCTCCGCCTCTGCGACTGCGGCGTTCACCGATGCATGGTCCGAAAGATCGAGACGAATGCCGAGGAAATCATTGTCGCCTTGCTGCGGGCGCAGAGTTCGCGGATCACGTGACGTGGCTGCAACTGCCCAACCTTGTGATCGGAAGTGCTCGACGGTCGCCTTGCCGACACCCCCTGACGCCCCAGTGATGAAGGCCACGCGACGCTGCTCTTTATTTGGAACGTTCGATCTGGTTTGAGTCATTCGCAATATACCCTGTCAGCCACTCACATTCGCGCGCAGCGCGTTCAAGGCGACTTCGGCCGCCTCCTGCAGATGCTCCGGCGTTGCGCCTCCCCGTGCCGCGATCATTAATCCTGATCGCACGCTGAGCAGAAACCGAACAGCCGACTCCGGTTTGATACCTGTGGATATTTCGCCTGCAGAAATGCCTTCACGCACGAGGTTCTCCAGCACAAGATCCAGCACCGACCCACTGTGACCCATTGCTTGCAATACGTCATCCGCGCTTTGCCCGAATTCACCGATTGCGTTGACCCCCATGCAGCCGAGCTTTCGCCGGTCAGGGGGCAAACGGGCAGGGGACGAAAGGAGCGCACGCAGTGCCTGCAATGACGACGCCTCCGCGCGAAACTGTGCAATCAGTTGCGAAACGCTCTGCGCGCTGTACAGACTCAGCGCTTCGAGATAGAGCTTTCGCTTGTCGCCGAAAGTGTCATACAGACTCTGGCGTCCGATGCCCATCGCTTCAGTAAGCATGTCCGTCGAAGTCGGCTCATAGCCATGCTCCCAGAAAACTTGCATTGCTGCAGCCAGGGCTTCGCCACGATCAAATGATTTTTTCCTAACCATGGATTTATCGTATCACATCTTGAACGATCAGTCCAAATTGGCGTTTGCGGCGCGCATTCTGCCGTATCTCGATGAGTAGATCCATGCTGAAGGTTCCAGGCGCATTCGCCTCAGATGGCAGCGCAAATGCGTTGCTGTAGGCAATGGCCGAGCGCTCACGCCTGACGTACCAAAAATCGTTCAGTCGTCTTGAAGGTGAGTTTATTCAGGATGGTGAGGAGTTCCAGGAGCTGAAGCAACCGAATGAATCGGCTCAGAGGCCTCTCTTTCAAACCGTAGGCCTCAGCTCCCGAAAAACCTCACCTTATTCAGGCGGTTTTCCAAAAGTCGCAACTTTATTGCCCCGCTACGCTTACTTAAAACTTCACCTTCAACTGAAACCCGATCGTGAACGGAAGATCATCCGAGGGGATCGGCGGAATCACAATGAAGTTAGCCCCGACACGCTTGTAGTCGACCATCACAATCGGCGCGACCACGGGTCCGATCGTATGGTTGCGGCCCAAGCCCCAGTTGCCGTAGTTATAGCCCGAGATGATCCCGCCGATCGCCGCAATCCGCACGATGCCCCAGTGCGCGAACTCGGGCGCCCAGACACCCCCGCCATAATAAGAAGGACGCCGCAGTGAGTTGCGAAAGCCGCCGGCAGTCACTGCCCATTGGTTGTTGAGCCAGCATTCGACACCGAGGCCGGGATTGAACTGCTCGAAATGCGTGTTGGGGTCGGGGTTGATGTGATACGAGCCGAGCATCGCATCGACCCATACGCCGCCGTCGCACCAATTGCCCGCGTGCGCAGCGGACGCTGCGGCCAGACTCGCGACAAGCGCCACGGCGGTACGCCGAATGTTCTTCTTGATCAGCCGAAAATGCATATGTTCTCCGCCACCGATCGAGCGTCGGTGTCATCCATGTTCTAGGTATTTTTGCTTGCCGTCCGTCGCGCACTGTACCTCAACCCGCACTGGCGATGTGGAGGACACGCTCGGGCGCGCGGGCACAGGACCTGCCGCGCAGCGCAGATGCAACGATAACGGAGAACCGATGGCAGAGCGGTGAACACCCGCAGGTGCCCACCTCAATCTCTGGGAGAGGTCTAAAGGCCGAGGTCGGACAGGCCCGGATGATCGTCGGGGCGACGCCCGAGCGGCCAATGATAAAGACGGTCGGCCTCGCGGATCGGCAGATCGTTGATGCTGGCATGACGGCGCGCCATCAGCCCGTGCTCATCGAACTCCCAATTCTCGTTACCGTATGAACGGAACCAGTTGTTCGAGTCGTCGTGCCATTCGTAGGCAAAGCGCACGGCGATGCGATTGTCCGTGAACGCCCATAGTTCCTTGATCAGACGGTAGTCGAGTTCCTTTGCCCATTTACGGCGCAACAGGCCGACGATTTCCGCGCGGCCGTGCGTGAATTCGGCGCGGTTGCGCCAGATGCTATCCGGTGTGTAGGCGAGCGATACGCGTTCGGGATCGCGGGTATTCCAGCCGTCTTCCGCGGCGCGCACTTTCTGGATCGCGGTCTCACGTGTAAACGGCGGTAGCGGCGGGCGGGTTTCGATCGGGTCGGCCATGGTAGTTCCTCAGTCAGGTTGCGGTGCGCCGGGATGGCGGTCGTTTGCGTGGGGCTTTACGCGCGGATTGACCCGCGAGTGGGTTCGATTCGCTTGCGGACTCGGTATCGAGCAAGGCTTCCGCGGCGGCTCGTGCATCGAGTGCGGCGTCTGCCTCGCCGCTCACCAGCGCCACGGCGATAGCGCCGTCGAGCAGGATCAGCCATTGGCGCGACAAGCGCGCGGCGCGGCGCGCGTCCATGCCCGATTCAGCCGCGTAGTCATCGCACCGGGTTCGCACGAACGCGAGCAGGCGTTCCTTGTGTTCACGCGCGACGATCCGGATCGGATCCTCTGCGGAGGCGATTTCGCCGGCCGCGTTCAGGAACGCGCAACCATGAAAATCCTCCGATGCAAACCATTCGCGCAGCACATCGAACATGCCGAGCAGATGTTTGCGCGCCGTCTCGCCATGCTGCAGCGTGCCCGCGATAAACCATTTCATCCAGCGTTCGTCGCGCCGCTCCAACGCAGCGGCGACAAGCGCGTCTTTCGATTCGAAGTGCGTGTAAAAGCTTTTACGCGCGGTGCCGGACTGCTTGACGATCGCGTCAACACCGGTGGCATGGATGCCGCCGGCGTAGATCAACGCCTCCGCGGCATCAAGCAGCCTTTCACGAGCGCTGCCTGATGCAGCCGATTCAGTTTGGGTTTGAGTTTGAGCAGCCATGGACGAAGGGTAGAACGATCATTCTCCTTCGTCAAGTTTTTGTTCGCTTCAGCGGACCAGGTACGCTTGCTGCTATTGTGATGACGGTCGATCAACCGGGATGAATCTCATGAGCCGCTCTCCTGTCCGCGCAACGCTGGTGCGTGCGCTGCTCAGCGCAACGTTGTTGACTTCGGTGGCCTGCACGCCCGTGCAAGTGCTCACGCATACCGTCAGCCAGAACGAAGCACGCGTGCCGGCCGGCCGCTACGACCTCGATCGGGATCATTGCAGCATTACCTTCGACATCGATCACTTCAAGTATTCGCGCTTTACCATGCGCTTCGATCGCAAGCAGGGGCAACTCGACTGGAACGAAGGCGGGATGGACAAGAGTACCGTGGCGATTACAATCGACGCCGCGAGCATCGATACGAATGTGCCGCTACTCGACAAGATGGTAAAAAGCGAGAGCATGCTCGACGTCGCGCGCTATCCGGAAGTGCGATTCACCAGCACGCACTTTGAGCGCACCGGCGAATCGCGCGGCACGTTGACCGGCGATCTGACGATACACGGCGTTACGCAACCCGTGACGCTCGACGTAACCTTCAATGGCTTCGCTCCCGATCCGCTCACGAAAAAAGACACGCTCGGCTTTTCCGCGGACGGTCATTTCAGCCGCGCGAAATTCGGTTTGGCGACGTGGTATCCGGCTGTCGGCGACGATATTCATGTGCGCGTTCAAGCCGAGTTCGAAAAAACGCCCGCAGGCGGTTAAGCGCGGGCGTTTTGTTTCAGCAGCTGCGCTCGAGCGCAGCGCGTTTTCAACTCACGCAGTGGTCCAGTCGAGAATCACCTTGCCGCTCTCGCCTGAAAGCATCGTGGCAAACGCTTCCTGATAGTCGTCTACCTTGAAATGGTGCGTGAGGATCGGCGACAGGTCCAAACCGCTTTGCAACATCGCGACCATCTTGTACCAGGTCTCGAACATCTCGCGGCCATAAATGCCCTTGATTTCGAGGCCTTTGAAAATCACCTGAGTCCAGTCGATTGCGGTCTGCGCGGGCGGAATGCCGAGCAGCGCAATCTTGCCGCCGTGGTTCATCGCTTCGAGCATGCTCGTGAAAGCGCTCGGCACGCCGGACATTTCGAGCCCGACGTCGAAACCTTCGGCCATGTGCAGATCGGCCATCACGTCACGCAACGATTCACGCGAGACGTTCACCGCCCGCGTTGCGCCCATCTTGCGCGCGAGTTCGAGGCGATAGTCGTTGACATCGGTAATCACCACATTGCGTGCGCCAACGTGTTTCGCAATCGCCACCGCCATGATGCCGATCGGTCCGGCGCCGGTGATCAGCACGTCTTCGCCGACCAGGTTGAACGACAGCGCCGTATGCGTGGCATTGCCGAACGGATCGAAAATCGCCGCGAGGTCGTCGGAGATTTCAGGCGGAATCTTGAATGCGTTGAAGGCCGGAATCACGAGGTATTCGGCGAATGCACCTTCGCGATTCACGCCGACGCCCACCGTATTGCGGCACAGATGCCGGCGTCCCGCACGACAGTTGCGACAGAAGCCGCAAGTGATATGCCCTTCGCCCGACACGCGATCGCCGATCGCAAAGCCGCGCACTTCCTGACCCATTTCGACGATTTCGCCGACGTATTCATGGCCGACATGCATCGGCACCGGAATCGTCTTTTGCGCCCAGTCGTCCCACTTCCAGATATGGATATCGGTACCGCAGATCGCGGTGCGCGTGATGCGGATCATCACGTCGTTGTGACCGACTTCGGGCTTCTTCACATCCGTCAACGTGAGACCCGGTGCGCGTTCGAGTTTTGCCAATGCTTTCATATGCGCCTCAGTTTCAGATGATGCCGAGTTGACGGCCAACGCGCGCAAATGCATCGACAGCTCGATCGATTTGTTCCGGCGTGTGCGCGGCGCTCATTTGCGTGCGGATTCGCGCGCGGCCTTTGGGCACGACGGGGAACGAGAAGCCGATCACGTACACGCCTTCCTTCAACAACGCGTCGGCCATATTCGATGCGAGTTGCGCGTCGCCGAGCATGACCGGAATGATCGGGTGCTCGCCGGGCACGAGCGTGAAGCCGAGCGCGCTCATCGCACGGCGGAAATGCGCGCCGTTTTCACGTACGCGCGCGCGTAGCTGCGCACCTTCGTCGCTGGCGAGCAATTCGAGTACTTTCAGCGAGGCGGCGGCAATGCTCGGCGTCAGCGTGTTTGAGAACAGATAGGGGCGTGAGCGTTGACGCAGCAGATCGACCACTTCCTGACGCGCGGCAACGTAGCCGCCCGATGCGCCGCCCAGCGCTTTGCCGAGCGTGCCGGTAATGATGTCGACGCGCGACAGCACACCGCAATGTTCCGGCGTACCACGCCCATGCTCGCCTACGAAACCGACTGCGTGCGAATCGTCGACCATCACCAGCGCGCCGTAGCGGTCGGCGAGATCGCAAATGCCTGCGAGGTCGGCGATGATGCCGTCCATCGAGAAGACGCCGTCGGTGGCGATCAGTTTGAAGCGTGCGCCGGCGGCGTCGGCTTCTTTCAGCCTGGCTTCAAGATCGGCGAGGTCATTGTTCTTGTAGCGAAAGCGCTTGGCCTTTGAAAGCCGCACACCGTCGATGATGCTCGCGTGATTCAGTTCGTCGCTGATGATGGCGTCGTTGTCGTCGAGCAGGGTTTCGAACAGACCGCCGTTCGCATCGAAACAGCTGGAGTAGAGAATGCAATCGTCGGTTTGCAGGAATGCGGCGAGCGCTTTTTCGAGGTCCTTGTGCACGGTTTGCGTGCCACAGATGAAACGCACCGACGCCATCCCGAAACCGTCGTTATCCAGACCAAGTTTGGCGGCTTCGATCAGCCGCTCGTCGTTGGCGAGACCGAGATAGTTGTTCGCGCAGAAATTCAGCACGTCCGTACCGTTCGCGAGACGCACGTCCGCCGACTGCGGGCTGGCGATCACGCGCTCGTTCTTGTAGAAACCGTCAGCGCGAATCTGCTCGAGAGTGCCGCGCAGATGGGCGAGGTAAAGGTCACGCATGAACCAGACTCCTGAAAGGGTGGTGCGCCCATCGGCGACATGCCCGGTATTTCCGGCATGTTCGACCTCGAGGCGGGCTGTTATAGTCGGCTGTCAGTTTTATCGGATATTTTCGTTTTTCCGAACTAAAATCCGGTATGTCGAACAACTCTAAACGATAGGTCAGTAAATGGCAAGTTCGGGAATCCGCCGCGCAGCAGCCACCGCGGCCCCCCCTTCAGGCGCGAATCCGATTCCGGCGATCGCTGCACCGCCTCGCGTCGGCGAGCAGATTCAGCGCCTGCGCGCCGAACGGCGCATGACGCTCGACGATCTGTCGCGCGCGGCCGGTGTGTCGAAATCGATGCTCTCGGAAATCGAACGCGACAAGGCCAATCCAACGATCGCGGTCGCCTGGCGTCTGACGAACGCGCTCGGCGTCAATCTCGATTCACTGTTCGCGCCGCAGAAGGCGCCGGAGGCGATTGCTGTCTCCGGCCCGCACGACATCCCGACTTTGAGTGGGCATGAGGCCAAGTATCAGTTGCGCGTCTGGGGGCCGATCGAATTGGCCGGCAAGTTCGAGTGGTACGAGTTGACGCTGCAGCCGGGCGGGGCGCTGGTGTCGAACGCGCACGAACCCGGCACGCGTGAGCACCTGACGGTGCTGCAGGGATCGATCGAGATCGAAGCCGCGGGCGCAACGAAACGGCTCAAGGCCGCGGACACCGCGCGCTATGTCGCCGACGAGCCGCACGCGATCCGCAACGCCGGCAAGAGCGAGGCGAAAGCGCTGCTGGTGGTGATTCACGGCTGAGGGGCGCCGCACCATTGCTGGCTGTTGGCGGAAATGGGCTGGATGGGTCGTTCGGCTAAGGTTGCACGAGACACTGTATATTTGTACAGTACAGGGTATCGACTGGAGCCGATAATGAACGACCTGACCACCGACCAAGCCGAGCATGCTCTGGCCGCGTTGCGCTATCAAACCGCGGCGCGCGATCTTGAACACATTGTGCGCAACATCGCCGCGCGCTACATCGTCCAGCAGGTGCCGCTCTCGTGGCGCCTGCTCCATGCAATCGAAGCCGAAGCATTGGCGGATCTCGGGTTTGCCAGTCGGCACGACGCGATCATGCTTGGCCTGTTCCAACGCCCGTCCGAGTTGCCCTATCCGGAAACGGACGAGGCGGTGGACTTCGGCACATCCACCGCATTGCCGGCCGTGTTTGCGTTCGCCGTCTCGGCCTATGAAGAGGCGGCACGCCGCGCCGCGCAACCCGCGTCTAAAGGCGCGCCGATAAAGCACGCACGGGCGTGGGGCGACTGACTTAGGTGCTGTACTTTCGTCGGTTGCCACCTACAATATGCGCAACTAACGGAAAGATAGCTCATGTCACCTCCTCATCTGTCCGACCCGGTCCCGCGCCCGGCACCCTCGACCGATCTCTTCGATCGGGAACGCGAAGACTGGCGCCGCGATCCGCAAATCGCTTTCGACGCGTGGCTTGCCAAACAACATTTCAGGCGCTCTTCCGCTGAAGTCTATCAAGCGCAGTGGGGACTTTTCCTCGACTGGCTTGCAGTTCGCCAGAAGAGTCTGGTCACGGTCGATACGCAAACCATCGCTGAATTCGTGGGCGGCCTCGCGATCCGAAAACCACAACGTGTCCGGTATTTGCGGCTCATCGAACAAGTGCTGGACCACGTGCGAGAAATCGAATCCGCATCGACCAATCCTGCACGTTTCATTGCTCAGGATGGCGAAGCAGCATGGCGGAACGCACGCGATAACGAGCCGACCGGATTCCTCAACCATGCCGAACGCGCCGCGCTCATTGCCCTTCTGTTTTCGCCCTTACCGGCCTTATCTGTCGCGCAGCGCTGGAGGGAGCGCCGCGACCGGGCATTGATCGCCGTGTTTCTCGGCGGCGGCATTAAGACCGGCGAGGCTGCTGCGCTTACAGTTAGTTGCGTGAATGTCGGCTCGCCGTGGGTGACGATCGAGTCCGCGAATCCAATGCTGACGCGGCGTACGCGGCTCGCGTCCTTCGCGGCCGCCATTCTTGACGCATGGCTTGCCGAACGGCGGCTTTCCGAACTGGCCGGCAATCTGGTCTTTCCCGCGTCACCTTCAGGACGCCCAATGCACAAGGCAACCATGTTGCGCGCAGTCGATGCCTTGATCGACGCAGCAGGCATTGCCGCATCGCGAACCTCGCGTGCCAGTCCGCAAACTTTGCGCAATACCTTCGCGGCAGATCTGTTCGAGAGCGGGGTTGAAGCGGAACTGGTCGGGCAATGGCTGGGATTTGTACAGGCAGTGTCTGCCAACCGTCTGTATCGAGCGTGGCAAAGGTGGACGGATCAACAGGATTCGCCGGTTGCCGATGTCCCGGATCCAGCGGCGCCTCCACTATCCCCACCTAGGCAGGGCGGGCGTTTGACGAGAAAAGGGGGATCGGGCAAGCCCTGAAAATACTCACCCTTCGCGTCCCGAATTTCCTCACCTTTGGCGATTTATCCGCTATGACGCCCGCATTGAGACAGTCATACCGGCGCTGCAATCGAACCGCTCGCCAAAAACCGGCTGACCGCTTCCAGCCTTGATCCGCCGGGTCCTGACGAGTGATCGCATTCCGGACACTGCAACTCGAAACGGTGATCCACTTGCGACAACTCGGGTTCACCTTCCTCACATTTTGGGCAGCGCAGTGGCAACGTGACATGGCCGTCCGCCGCGGTGCCGATCGCCGCCAGCTCGTCGGCCGTGAGCCTGCCCGCTTCGACCAGTGAACACAACAGGTTCGCGATCGCGGGATCGATTCCCTGTTGGCTGCGTAGCTCAGCAACTTCTTTCGTCAAAACATCCACTTCGTTGGATTGCTCGCGCAGTTGGGCGTCGAGCCGGTCACCACGCGCCTTGGCTGTGGCGAGTTGCTGGATAAATTCGAATTCCTTGCGGCTCGCGTCACGCACTCCCGATTGGTAGGTCGCCGCCATGCTGCGTAAAGAATCGAGCTCGACCAGCATCGGCTTCACACGCCGTTCAGCTTCGGCGACGGCGTCCTTGATCTGTTGCGCATAGTGTTCGGTGCTTTGGCGCAATTCGACATGGAGTGCATCGATCCGGTCGCGGAGTGCCGCATTAGTCGCCTGCTCGGTATCGAGGCGTTGGCGTAGCGCTTCGTTTTCGCCGTCGAGTCGGCGCACCGTGGCTTGCAAGCCTTCCTGGTGGGCTGTTCCATGTGTCGTGGCGCTGGATAGCTCGGTCTCGAGCGCGCGAACGCGTTCCCATGCGGCTTCGGCCCTGAGTTCGCTCCGCTTGATCGCTTCTTCCGATACGTCACAGCGAATTTCTGCTTCTCGCGCGCGTTGGTCGGCTGCGATGACCTGGGCTCGAATCTCCTCACGTTCACCGTCGAGGGTCGAACGGGCATGCACGACGGCTTCCTCAAACAGGACGCCCAACAGTTCGCCGGCCCGATCTTCCAGGGCTTTTGGAATAGCTCCCGCTCCAACTTTCACGCGTGACACCGTTCGGATGCGTTCCCAGAAGTGGTCGATGTCCTTCGGGATATCGCTTGCGCTGCCTGTTTGGGTCAGGTCGCGAACGGCGGCCATGGACGGACGAATTCCCAAATCGAAGAAAAGTCGCTTGCACGCATGGAGTGACAATTCTTGCCGCCTTGCCCCGCTAGCCCTCAACGATTCAAGCTCGTCGCGAATGGCTTGCCGTTCCTGATCCAGATTCATGTATACCTCGATGTCGCTCGAATTGGATGAATCATAACAATTTACGTATTGTTTGCTACGTATTTGTTTGTGGCGGGTGTTGTTGGGTCAGGTGCAGTGTTTTGGGGCGAACGATGCTTCAGGAGATCGGTGCCAGCAGCGGGTTTCCGTGAAACAAAACTAAGATTAGCCAATAAACTATTGTTATTAAAGGAATTTCAGTAGTTTCTTTCTGATCGCTCACTGTTTCACGAACGTGTGATGGGAGCGGTGTGGGTGGAAAGGTCTTGTCCGAAGGACACGCGGGGAAAGTCTAGAGAGTAATAAAAGTAAACACCTTTGAACCCATGTTAAAAACGTTAACGCCATGGCAAACCCTTATCTGGCAGGGGTTCCAGCCCGACAAGGTGAAGCTTTACGGGAGTGGTGGTGAGGTCTTGCGGGAGTGTTGAGTGATGAGGTTCGGGGGCCTCGGTGAGCGGGTCCGGGACAGAACGTGAGCGGGTTCGGGAGCTACTCCCAAAGTGCGATTTGCCCAAAGGTGAGATTTTGCGGGACCTGAGCGTCCGGGATCGCCCGGCGGCGCTCAAAAGTGGGCGCGGAGCCCGATTGGCCCGAAGGTGAGCGCTTTCGGGACCACTGCGGACCCTGGATTTTGACCTTATTTGGGCCTCGTTAACCCCATTGGTGAGTCAAGACGGGAGAAAACGCGAACCGAAGGTGAGACTTTCCGGGGCCGAGGTGCCTTTTTTGCCTCAATTTTGTGCATTCCGGGCCCAAAGGTGAGTGTTTTCGGGAGTTGAATTGGATTCTGGCCGAAATTCGATCTGTTGCATCAATAGGGGTCCTTGGTCATCCTTGTGGAAAGGTGAGCGAATTCGGGAGGCGTGGATCGAGGCGTGAGCCGGCTTGCCGAAATGCGTGTTTTGGACCAAAGGTGAGATTTTTCGGGAGCCTTTTTGGACGCTTGTGATCGCTAAGGTGAGGAAATACAGGACCAAAATCGCCACAACAGGGCGGAAAAGCCCTACGGACGTTGTCGGAGCCGTTCCGGTTTCGCGGGCATTGAAATTCTAAGGTGAGGTTTTTCGGGGCCTCTTGGGTTGCGGCCGGAAACGTCAGATTTCACCGAAAAGCCGTTAAAGGTGAGGATATACGGGAGGTCGTGGCTGTGGCTTAGCTAATGGTTACCCGGTAACTCAATGAAATCATTGAATAATTTTTTTGCGCTGCGCAAAGGTGAGGTTTTTCAGGAGGACTTTTTCATAGCCTGCGCAAGCCGTCTATGGACCTATAGGTGAGGCTTTTCGGGGGTATTTTTCGGTGTTTTTTCAGCGCCCCAGGTCTGGAGGCCGCGTCGTTCCGAGCGTTCAGCTGGCGTTAAGGTGAGCTTTTTCGGGGAAGGTTGCCGCGACTCCGATTTCGCTCTCGAGTGAATGAGGTGTTCTGCTTGAGGTGTTCCGCTGCCAGGTTCGGTGGCCTTTGCTCAAATGCATATACGGCGATTACTGTGCGCTTCTGTGCGGCGAAGGCTTTGGGACCGCAATCGACGCGTGGTTGCATGCCGGTGAGCTTCGTGGCAACGCCCGTCTGGCTAGGGGCGGCTCGGCGCGCTTGCTGCGCCGGTGATGAAGTCGACTGCGGTTGCCACAAGTTTTCCCCTGGTCCCCTCCCCTATCCGCTGAAATTGGCCGAAGCGCGCTCGCGCCACCAACTGAGTGCTCGTGCGCTCCGCTCGCACCGTGCGTACGGCCAAAATTCACGAAAATTTTTTGAGGTGAGAAGATTCGGGATCAAATGACTCCCGTTCGCGGCAGGTCAGAAATCGGTCGACTTTTCGGAAGGCCGCGACCTGTAAGGATGCCCCGAACCTGGCGTGAAACGGATGAGGTGAGGGTTTTCGGGAGTTGCTCGAGGTGAGTTGCGCCTCGTAAACTCACTTCACCGGGAACGGTGAGACGCATGCTATAGACGCGTATCACCACAGCCGGTATGCTCTCGCCAAATCCCTCCTCGACCAGACGCATGGCCACGAAGCGCGCGAAGAAGACCGATGTAGTCAGCCCGAGCTCGGCCGAATTACGCAAGGCCGTTGAGGCGATTGCGATCCAGCCCAAGAGCGGCAAGATCACGCTCCTCACCCGTAAGCTGTTCAACGTTCTCCTCGCTGTTGCCCAGCAGGCTGACGAGTCCGGCGACACTTATCGTGCCTTGCTGTCCGATATCGTCGCCAATTCGGCATTCGATTCGAACGACACGGCGCTCGTGAAAGAGCATTTGCGGCGCATGGTGTCGGTGCAGGTCGAATGGAGCACCGGTACGTCCAGCCAGAAACCGGGCCGTAAATGGGGTATTTCCACGCTGATTGCCGACGCGGAAATTCTTGAAGATCCCACCACCCGCCGCGTGTGGGTGGAATTTTCGTTTGCACCGAAGATCAAGAAGAAGCTGCTTGATCCGGTTCAGTATGCACGGCTGAGCCTGCAATTCCAGAGCCAGCTGCGCAGTAGCGCGGGTCTCGCACTCTACGAGATTTGCGTTCGCTACCTGACCAACCCGAGCCATCTGACGATGCGCGAATCATGGGAATGGTGGCGCCCCATCCTCTCCGGTACGCCCGACACTGAAGCGGGCGACGAAGCGAAGCGCGAGTACAAGTACTTCAAGCGCGATTACCTGCGCCCGGCCATCGCCGAGGTGAATGCGGTTACCAATATCTTTGTCGAATTGATCGAGCACCGGGAAGGGCGCCGTGTCGCCGAGATCCAGTTCCGCGTGACCGAGCGCAAGCAGCCCATGCTTGCACTCGACGAACACCCGAATGTGTTTGACAGCACGTTGGTCGACCGGATGGTGAAGATCGGTATTCCGTTGAAAGAAGCGCAAACGCTATATGCCGATAGCGAAGAAAACCGAATTCGCGCGGCTCTGCAGATGACCGAGCAACGCATGCGCAGCACGTCGTTGCCCGCTGTGCGCAGCGCACCGGCTCTGTTCAAGGACGCGTTGAAGAAAGGCTATGCGCCGCCGGTCGAGGCGCTGCCCTCCGGTAGCGGTGGCAAAGCCGCGGTCGCTGCGCCGGCGGATGACCTGAAAGCGCGTCTGCTTGGTGAGTACTCGGCGGTTCGCCGCAAGGAAGCGCGTGAGCTCTACGACGAGCAAGGTGAGTCCGAACGGGAGATCGCGCGGAAATCGTTTGAGGAAGATGAGTTGCCGGATCTCGGCACGCACATGCGCGACGACTGGCGCCGTCGTGGGCTGGATTCGAAGATCGTTGAAACGGCGTTCTTCGATTGGCTGGCTCGTAAAACGTGGGGCGAACCCACCGATGGCGATCTGCTCGCCTTCACGTTGAGCCAATCGCGCGCGGCGTAATTCATCAAGATCACATCAAGAAAAACGGCGGCACACTTTTGTGTGCCGCCGTTTTTTTTCCTACCGATGCTGCTCCCTCTGTTACTTCAGCATCTTTTCAATCTGACGAAGAATGTCATCGCGCTTCTCACGCGTGAGGCCCTTCAAGCGTAGTTCGATCCGATCATCGCCATACGATTTCAGATCGCCGACTGAGACACCGCCGAGCTTGATTTCCAGACGCTGTGCATAGCGTTGCCGGCCTGCCGGCTTGGTGCTTTCCTGTGCGCTTGCCCTGCCCTTCACGATGTCTGCGACTTGTCGCGTGCTGAGATCGTCCGAGAGGATTTTGTTAATCAGGCGCAGCGTAGCGTCGGCGCCGCGAGCAGTGTGATAGCGGCCCACCTGATACGCCATATTCGAGCCGAAGCGGTCAGGCCTTGCGACCATTTCATGCATGACCGCCTCGGGTAGCTTTGCGATCGACAGGGCGACCGCGATGGTCGATTCGTCCAGCCCGAGATGCTCGGCGAGCTCTTTCTGGCTCTGGAAATGGCGATCGTCCAGAAAGCGTTTCCAGACGACGGCGTTGTCGAATACGGTCTGCGAATCGCGCTGGACGTTGAGGTCGTAGCCGAGCTTATAGCTCTGTATGCCGATCGGCAGATCGATCACGATCGCCTTCACCGATTCCTTGTTTGCTTCTTTGAGCGCTCGCACACGCCGGCCGCCGTCGCTGACGAAATAGGTGCCGGGATTGTCGTAATCGGGGATGACGTGAATCGCCTGCTGCTGGCCTTGCTTCGCCAGATTGACGGCAAGCTCGGCAATCGATGCCTTCAGATAGAAATGGCGCGGATTGAACGGGCTCGGTTTGATCGTTTTGAGCGCAAGCTCGATGACCTGACCGGGCCGGTAAGCGTGCTCGATCCGCCAGGCGCGGTAGGCCGCGGACTCATTGGCGATATCGGCGGCTTCGACTTCCGCGAGGTCCTGGGACATGACCGGCTGGATTGTACGGGTCGGCACATCGCCAGTCGTGGCGCCATTCTTGACCAAACCGTCGATCGCGTTCAGACGATCAAGGGCGGTTCGTTTCTCGCTGCTGGTCGTATCAGGACGTGCTTGAAAGCCTTTGGCGAATTGGGAGGGTTTCATTCAGGGTCCTTTATGCGCATAAATTCAGGGGAGCAGGGCTGCGATCTCGTTGGCGCACGCCCGTACTTCGATCGCGGCGAGCTTGGCACCTCGATCGTTCATCTGAAGCACTGTCTGCCCTAACGCCATGGCCTGTTTATAGGCTTCGCGCGTTGGGATCTGAGTCTTAAGTAATGGGAAGCCGAGCTCTTCCAACGCGCGCTTCAGTTCGCGCGTCAGCATCCGTTTCTCTTCGGTCTTATTCAGCAGAAAGACTGCGCGCAGGTCCTCGTTCATGACCTGGGCTTGCTGCACGAGCTTCACCAGCCCGACGCTCGACCAATAGTCGGCGGGTGATGACGACGTCGGCATAATCGCGACGCTCGCTGCGAGCAACACGACGCCGGACACTTTCTCGGTGATGGAGGGCGGGCAATCGACGACGATAATGTCGTAGTCAGCCACGAACTTCTTGATCTCGCGATGGATCTGGCTGCCGGCTTCGGAGAGGTTGACGACTGGAAAGGGGATGCCGGTTTCGCCGTCTGATGATGCACTGGCCCAGTGGACCAATGTGTTTTGACCGTCTGCGTCTACGACAAGGACGCGTTTGCCTTTTTCATGGAACGCAGCCCCGAGGTGCATCGCGATTGTGCTCTTCCCGACCCCACCCTTCTGCTGTGTTACCGCGATGATTTCTGCTGCCAATCTTCACCTCCTCTTTTTAGACGCAAAAGGATTTTACCTGGATGAATTCGCATTTCAATCGTTTTTGTGTAAACGCGAGAAGAATTAGCCGATCGGGATAGGTTTATGCGCATAAAGAGCGTGGCATAAGGTAGCGGAGCAAAAGCGCAGAGGCTGTGAAGCGCTTATCAGGGGCGACGCGCGTGCGACGTCTGGGAGATGTCTTGCGCTATGAGGTATCGGAAGCGTGAGGCGGCTACATGGTCCAGCGTGATGCTGGGGCCGACGTCTTTGGGTTCAGCTTGTGCGGGAGCAGTCATCTTGCATTCGACACTGCCCTGCTTGATCAAGACCGCGTTGGCGCAACGCATCGCTTTTGCATGATCTCGCGGTTGACGGCTGCGAGGTACATCTGGGCGCGAACATGGAGCGTGAGTTATTTCGCGCGCTGACCTTTATGCGCATAAACCTGTCGGGAATTACTCACGCGTGAGGTGGAGGCGCCAACATCTCTGGACTTTGACCGTATGGATCGATGCATGATCCTATCGGCACGGCACGGCACGGCACGGCACGGCACGGCACGGCACGGCACGGCACGGCACGGCACGGCACGGCACGGCACGGCACGTTGGGACTGGGACTGGGACTGGGACTGGGACTGGGACTGGGGGGGCGGCCGCACGAAGCACGGCATTCACGCAAATAGCTGCCGGCACCCAATATGAGTCGAAGCATTCAGCAGAGCGTCGAACCCGCCGCCAAGGCGGCACGTGACAACAACTTCCCACAGGCGCTTTATGCGCATAAACCGAACGACATAATCACCAACGGGCAACGCCACTGTCCTGCCCCTAAGAATTCCGACCCCGCCGACCCGCGCTACGCCCTGCAGCCATCCCGCCGCACCCGCTAAAATCCCCCACAAAAAACACCCGGCAACCCGCCCCAAGCAACCCTTACCCAACCCACCATGATCACCATCTACCACAACCCCCGCTGCTCAAAATCGCGAGCCACAGGCGACCTGATCGCAACCACCTACAACAGCGCGAACGAACCAACGGAAATTGTCGAATACTTGAAGCAGCCGCTTACGGTCGCCCAGTTAAAGCAACTCAACGCGCAGCTAGGTTGCACAGTCCGCGAAATGATTCGCGACACCGAGGCCGAATACAAAGCACTTGATCTTTCCGACACCACGCTGAGCGACGCTCAGTTATACGAAGCATTGGCCCAACACCCCATTCTCCTGCAACGACCGATCGTCGTACGAAACGGGCGGGCCGTGATTGGCCGCCCGCCGGAAAACGTCGAAGTGCTATTCGCCTAGACGTCGAAACATCGCGGCCCAAGTGACCTTAGGCCTTGGAGGGTAATGCCGCGTCCTTCGTCACGATCTTTGTCGGGATGATGCGCAGCTCGCTGAATGTGTCGGCGATACGCTGCTGTTCTGCCAGCACGTTCGCATCGACGGGTTTGTAGATGTGCGCATAGTGCCGCAAGCCCGCTTCGATCACACCAGCGTCGAGACCCTGAATCGGCGCGAGCTGAGCAGCCGCTTCGCTGTAGTGACCGCGTACCCACGCGCCCTCTTTACTCACCTCGTCCATCACGATCGCGAGCACGTCGCCGTTTTGTTCCGCAAACGGCCGCGCACTCAGGAAAAACTGATGGTGGCTCACGATACCTTCAGCGTCGGCGAGCAAGCGGGCATTCGGCTGGCGTTTTGCCGCCTCGAGGAACGGGTCCCAGATCGCCCATGCGTCGATCGCACCGCGTTCGAAGGCCGCGCGCGCATCGGCGGGCGCCAGAAAAACGGGTTGAATGTCGCTGTACTTCACACCGCTCTTCTGCAACGCGGCGACCAGAAACCAGTGAACGTCCGAACCTTTATTGAGCGCGATCTTTTTGCCCTTCAGATCGGCTAGCGTTTTAATCGGCGCGTCCTGATGGACGAGGATCCCTTCGGCATGCGGCGTCGGGATTTCATACGCGGTATAGACGAAATTCGCGCCGGCCGCCTGCGCGAACACCGGCGGCGCCTCGCCGACGTAACCGAAGTCAATCGCGCCGACATTCAATCCTTCGAGCAATTGCGGCCCGGCGGGAAAGTCCGTCCACTTGACCGTAACGCCAAGCGGTGCAAGCCGCTTTTCTAGCGTGCCGTGCGCCTTCAGCAACACAAGCGTGTTGGCCGCTTTCTGATAGCCGATACGAAGTTCCTTCGCATGCGCATCCGCCGCGAAGACCGACGTGGAGACAATGGGCAAGACCGAGGCGGCCAGCGAGGCGCCCACGCCGGCGATAAACGCGCGGCGCTTGAGCTGCGGATGACGGGACATAAAAGTGCTCGTTAAAAAACGGACGCAAAACGGACCGATTGGCTCTGACGATAATTCGTCTGCAAGCCTGGACGAACCGATAAATTCGCATAAGCAAATCACGCCGAAGCGTCCGGGGCGCCCGTCGTGGCCCCAATCTGCGCGTCTGACAGCGTCCAGTCACCGCGCCCCGCTACAATCCGTCATCCGCATGCAGTCGCGGTTGCGTCAATCGGAAAAAGGAACATCGTGCATCTGACGACAACACTCGCGCCGTGGTCATCCCACGACACTCAACTGATCCTGTCGTGCGTGCTCGGGCTCGCACTGATCATCATTTTCATCAGCGTGCTGAAGCTCGCGCCGTTTCTGTCGATCCTGGTCGGCACGTTCGCAGCGGGCTTTGCGGCCGGACTGCCGCTGGAAGCGGTGGCCAGCGCATTCAGCAAAGGCGCCGGCGCGCTGCTCGGAGACGTCGGTATCATCATCGCGCTCGGCGCGATGCTCGGCGCGCTAATGGCGGAGTCAGGCGCGGCCGACCGGCTCGTCTCGACCATCCTCAAACATTCCACGCCGCGCACGCTGCCGTGGATGATGGCGCTGGTGGCGATCATCGTCGGCTTGCCGCTCTTCTTTGAGGTCGGCCTGGTGATGATGGTGCCGATCATCTTCGTGATGGCGCGCCGCTCTCAACAGCCGATCCTGCGGATTGCGATTCCCGCGCTCGCTGGCATGACCACGCTGCACGCTCTGCTGCCGCCGCACCCGGGGCCGCTGATCGCGGTGAGCGCGCTGCATGCCGATCTCGGCCTGACGCTTGGTCTTGGCCTGATCGTCGCGATTCCCGCGGTTATTCTCGCGGGCCCGGTCTACGGTATCTGGTTGTCGAAACGGATGCACGTGGTCGAGCCGGAGGAGATGGGCAAGCTTTTCACCGCGTCGCCAAACACCGGTGAGCCGCCGAGTTTCGCGATCTCGCTCATCACGATCCTGCTGCCGGTAGTGATGATGCTGGGCCGCACGGTCGCCAAACTGCTGCTTCAGCCCGAGACCTTCCTGTTCAACGCGCTTAATTTTCTCGGTGAGCCGTTGGTCGCGCTTGGACTCACCGTGCTGTTTGCTGTGGTGGCGCTAGGCTGGTCGCGTGGCATGGCGCGCGATCGGGTCGGCGGCATTCTGCGCAAGAGCCTGCCGCCGATCGCCGCGCTGCTGCTGACCATCGGCGCGGGCGGTGGCCTCAAGCAGGCGCTCGTGGTGGCGGGCATCAGCACGACGATCGGCAAGATCGCGGTTGGCGCGCACGTGCCGCTGATTCTGCTGGCGTGGCTGATTGCCGTCGCGCTGCGGCAGGCCACCGGTTCCGCGACGGTTGCGACGACCACGACCGCGGGGATCGTCGCCCCGGTCGTCGCGGGTCTGAGCGCGACACACAACTCGCTGATGGCGCTCGCAATCGGCGCCGGTTCCGTATTTTTCTGCCACGTGAACGATGCGGGCTTCTGGATGGTGCGCGAGTACTTCGGGTTGCAATTGAAGCAGACGGTGATGGTCTGGTCAGTGTTGCAGACGATCGTCTCCGTCGTCGGGCTCGTCCTGACGTTCGCGTTGTGGACGGTGTTGACCTGAGGCCGGCGTAGGGATCGCAAACGGTGGCAGAAATTGACGCCGGGCTGTCAATTCCGCACAGCCCCGTCCGCTTACACTGCTTCGATACAGACGAGGTGCAGTCCCGTACCTCGTTTCCCTGCCGACGCGGAGCCACCATGCTTGAACTGAGACCGTCCTGCGAAGGATGCGGTAAATCCCTGCCGCCGAACGCGCCCGACGCGATGATCTGCACGTACGAATGCACTTTCTGTGAGGTGTGTGCGCTCAGCACGCTGCGCAACGTGTGTCCGAACTGCGGCGGCAATTTTCAGCATCGGCCTATCCGTACGCGCGCACAGCTGGCGAAACATCCGGCTGGCGCCGAAGCGCATCCCGTCTCCATCGACGAAGCGTCGCACGCAAGCTTCTTCGAGCGCTACCGGAACACACCACCCGGCGAGCGCTAATCGAGGCCACGAGCACAACGCGGCATTCAAGACAGCCGCCTTCCATTGCCGCCTACCGGGCCGGCGCTCGATGCGCCGCCCAAGGCCAAAGGCCAGATACCCAGCCGCCGCGTCAATCGTCGCTGCCGCCCGCCCCTGGCGTCGCAATCCCGCTCACCGTCTGCGCCGCCACGCGCAGCAGACGAATCTGTTTGCGGTAATTGCGGCAGCCGCTGCAAGTCGGCAGATGCAGCCGGATCGCGACCCATTCGCCGGTTTTCAAGGGGCGGTCGAGCGCGTCCGACAACAGACGCGTGATGTTCTTACACTTCCCCATTCGCATCCTCTCTGGATAGGCCTTTTTCGCTCAGGCAAGTGCGAAGGCGCAGCCGCGCGCGGTAGATCAGTACGCTGCAATGATTGGCGGTCATCTGCAATTCGGCGCAGATTGCTTCGGTGTCGAGGTCGAGAAATTCGCGCATCATGAACACGCGCCCGATGTGCTCGGGCAGATGGTCCAGACACATCTCGAACAAAGTCCAGAATTGCTGCTGACGCAGCGCGGTTTCCGGCGCCGGCCAAGGTTGCGGCTTGGTCTCGCGCGACCAGTGGCCGTTGTCCTTGAAGAGCTCGCGATCGAGCAGCGCTTCGCCGTCGATTTCGGATTCGAGCGCCGACAGGTTCACCGTGCGTTGCCGGGCGCGCAAGGTGTCGACGAGCTTGTGCCGCAGGATGCCGAACACCCAGGTCTTGTGTTCCGATTGCGCGGCAAACCGGTCGGCTTGTGTCCACGCGGCGGCCAGTGCCTCCTGGACGGCATCCTCGGCGGCAGCGGCGTCGCGCAGTTGCAAACGGGCGAAGCGCAACAGGTCGCGCCGCAGTTGCGTCAGATAGACGGGATCGTCGAGCGCCGGGCCGCCTATTTGTGCCATGGCAGGCTCCATCGCCGCGCTCGCGGTTGTCGCACGTTTTCTCGTGAATCGTTGTGGTTCATAGGCGGATCGGTCTCCTCGCGCCGTTCCTGGACGGGTGCGCCATTCTCCCGCACGTTGCAGCACAAGCGAATCGGTATTGAACATGTGCCCGCCGACAAGCGATGACCTGATGACTTTAGTCGTGCGGTAGCGGGCTTTATGACAGCAAAAAGCATTGTTGCAAAAAATGAAATCAGGGCTGTGGCGGCGCGCTGTAGCGTTAGACGTATGAGCGAGAACACACATACAGTCAGGCAAGTCCAAGCTCGCCGGAAATACGCGCCCGGATTATTTCACTATCTGAGAAAAAGTCTTCTTGTCTTCAGTGTTTTTATGCGGACACTGAATCGCTATTCTTCAGTCCATCGATCGAGCCCGATCGCGAACCAAACGCTGAAGAGGAGTCACACCATGAAACGCATTCTTACCGCCCTGATCGCTTCCGTCGCCCTGTTTGCTGCTGCTTCGGGCGCAGCCGAGGCTGCAGCACCGGCCCGATGCAATGGTCCGGCATCGTACTGCAACGTGTTCTTCGGCAACTAATCGTCTGGCGGACGCAGCCGGACATCTGTCCGGCGCAAATCTGCCGATGAGGTGGGTTCTCGAAGTCAAAAAAGGCGCTGATAAAAGGCGCCTTTTTTCATTTAATCCCGCACGGTTGACATGCAACTGGCGTATCCACGGCATAGGGCCGCGGGCCGTGCGAGTGCCGGGAAACCGAAAGCGGTAAGCAATACACGGCACGCCGAAGCAACACCCGCGCCCGGCGCGCAAATGCGGCTAATGCTCAGTCTTCTAACGTGTTACAGTGAGCCAACAGCTTGCAGTTCTCCTGCGCGGCCTGCGCAGTCCCTCAGGCATCAGCCTCTCATCTCAGTGCCCTGAATTGAACGGGGTCCTTTCCTTCTACTTCGCTTGACGGTGTCGTCAGCGTGGCCTGACAGACGCAGCCGCTCTTCACGCGCACATCGTCGACCAACACTTGTTTTTCGCTGAACGCTGCGACTCGCCGGCGTTACCCCGAATCCGCAGCGACATGCTTCAAGCGAGATCCTCTACAGGAGACGACCACCATGAACAATACGATCAGAAGTTACCGGGGCCTCGAGATTTATCCACTGGTTTATCCGCATCAGCCGCGTTCTGCCGATGGCGCCCGCCATTACGATTCGGGCTTCGACGCCGCCGTGCGAATCTGCCGGCGCGGCACCGACGACACCTTGACCACCAGCCGGGTCTTTCAGGTGCCGAGCCGTTCTCCATTTGGCGCGGCCGGCGACGCACGCATTGCCTCAGCGAGTTACGCGGAGCGGGTGATCGACGGCATGGTTGCCGGCCAGTCGATCGCTGGGCTCTGATGCGCGCACCAATGGCAAGCCACGTTTCCAGGCGCTCGCAGGGCGCGAATTCCACGCCGCTGACCGGCCGGGCGAATTATCAGGTCGCCGTGTCGTCGCGTCGAACCTCCAGCGGGACGGTGCCGACGCTGAAAGTGATCCGGTTGAGCGACGAGCGCGTGATCTATCCCTTCCAGGGCCATGCCGACATGCCGTTTTTTGAAAATGCGGATGCTGCTCAGGTGTTTGCCGAGACGTACGGCTGGCAGCTTGTGGATGGCGACATCGCCGTTCCGGAATGACAGCGAAGAATGTCCAGTTGCCTCAAATCGTACTAGGCCGAAAGCATGCTTGATTGACAAGGCAAAAGTACCAGTTATCCACAAGGTTATTCAGTGAATCTGTGGATAACTTTTGTCGCTGCCGGGTTATCCACCGCTCGCTACTTTTCGAGGCCGAGGCCTGCGCAGCCAGACGCCGCAGTTTTTGCACGTGATGTCGCCATGCCGCGCGGCTATTGCCTATGATGGACAGTTCGTACCCTTTGCGCGTCAGCGCCTTACCTCAAGGAAGCGAACCATGGCCTATCACATCGCAGTGGTCGTCGGCAGCCTGCGCCGCGAGTCGTTCAATCGCCAACTGGCGCAAGCCGTGATCTCACTCGCGCCCGCGGATTTCACCTTCGAGTTCATCGAGATCGGCGCCTTGCCGCTCTACAGCCAAGACTACGACGCTGATTTCCCTGAAGTCGCCAAACACCTGAAGCAGCGCGTCGAAGCCGCCAACGGCCTGCTGTTCGTCACGCCCGAGTACAATCGCTCCATCCCGGGCGTTCTGAAGAACGCCCTCGACTGGGGCTCGCGGCCGTGGGGCACCAACTCGTGGAGCAACAAGCCCGGCGCGGTGATCGGCACTTCGGTCGGCGCGACCGGCACGGCACTGGCGCAACAGCATCTGCGTAACGTCTTGGCCTACCTCGATGTCGCTACGCTTGGCCAGCCTGAAATGTTCATCAAACACGACCCGGCGGCCATCAACGAAAAAGGCGAGATCGTGAACGACAGCACCCGCAAGTTTTTGCAGAATTTCGTCGACCGCTATGTCGCATGGGTCAAGCGTCAAAACGCCGTCTGACGGTTCATTCGGGCCACCAATCCAAGCGTCTACCCGATTGAAAGCGCCGATGTTGCCGCAGCTTTACGGCACATCGGCGCTGCCACTGCGTTCGCCTAGACGTGGTGATGCCCCGTCACGCGTTCCCAGCCGTGGCGCACGGCGACCTTGAAGCGCTCCCACGTGCTGCTGTCCTGCGAAGTGGTTTCCCAATGGCGCCGGGCTTCCGGCTCGACGTCGTCCCACGACCTGTCGCGAAAACGCGCGTCCTGACCGATCTCCGCGCCATAGCGATAGGCCGGCACGTAATCTTCATAGCGCGTGTTCTCGGCGGCATATTGCTCGTCGTAGTGCGTGCGGAAATCCTCTTCGTATTCCAGATACTCGTTTGGAATCTGGGCGCCTGAACCGGCGGCCGGCTGTCCCATTTCGGGGACGATTTCCGACGACGGTTGCAAGACGGCGCCTGAGCCTGGCATCGAACCGGCCGCGATCGCGGTATGTCCCGCATCACCGACCAGCGGGTCGGTGACCGGATCGTTCAGTGGGTCATTGTATGGATCGCGCACCGGCCGCTCAGCCAGCGGCGGCGGGACGAACGGCTCCGCGTCGGTGCCCATGAGGGGTGGCGGATAGAGTGAATCGGCTGTCGTTTCAGGCTGTATGGTTGAAGCGGGCGCCGCTGCGCCGGGCGTCGCGACGCTCGAAGTATGTGGCGTGCCGGGCGTTACCGCGCCAATGCCGAGTTCGTCGAGTATCGAATGATCGCGGCGCGATTCCGGCGGCGCATCCCACTCGGGCGAGCGCTCGCCGATGTCGGTCGCGCCCAGCCGCGTCAAGGTATTGCGCGCGAGTTCCGCGTGTGATTCGCTTGCCGCGCTCACGCAGACCAGCACCGCGCCGCGGCGCACGGCTTCAGCGTAGCGAGCCGTTTCGGGCGCGCGCGGGCCGGTTGCAAACAGGCTCGAGAGAAAACGCTCGATGTTGGCGAGCACGCCGGAACTGGCGACCTCGTCGGTGGCGGAGCCGACGGAGGGTTCCGGATTCGCCTGCAACTCGATCGTGTCGCGTGCAAAACCGGTCTGTACCAGCGTGTCGCGCGCGGCCTCAGCTTGAGAATAGGTGTCGAATAAACCAATCACGGTATGTCGCATGGCTGTCTCCCGACGGTTTTAGGTGGATAGAACCGCGCAAGAACGCGTCGGTCTCTTTCCCCGAAAACCCCGCAACGATCGTGCCGGAGCGGCGTGATGGGCTCGCCTCGCCTGCTGCTGGCCGCCTGCGCCGATTGGGTCACCGAGTTACCGTGGCCGGCGGCTGCCGCGTTTTTACAACTGCGGGTAATTGGCCACGACGCCATTAGGGAGGGCCGCCCAAGCCCGCCTAGGCCGGCTTCAGCCGGCCGGATGCGCCGCCGCAGCTGGATCGGTGCCCGTGTGCGCCAGATCGCGCTGGATCGCCTGCAGGAGCGCTTCCAGCAATGCGATATCGAAGGGTTTGGACAGCACCCGCACGTTCACATGCCGCGCACGGTCGAGTTCTTCCGCGTAGCCGGTGACCAGAATGACCGGCAGTTGGGTGTCGAAAGCCTGCACGGCTTCGGCCAGGTCGATGCCGTTCATCGTGCCGGGCATGTGGATGTCCGACAGCACCAGATCGAACGGCAGCGGCTCGCCGGTGCGCGCCTGCCTCGCGTGGGCGTCGTCGAACAGGCGGAGCGCGGTATCGGCATTGAACACCCACGTGACCTGGTGGCCCATCATCTGCAACAGGGCCTCGGTGCCGGCGGCGACTTCGTCGTTATCCTCGACCAGCAGGATGCGCAGACCGTGCGGCGCGCCGCTTTCCTCGACGCCCGGTTCAGCCGGCAACTCGGCCTCTGGCGCGGCCGTGGCGCGCGGCAGATAGAGGCGCACCGAGGTGCCCGCGCCGATCGCGCTGTCGATCGCGGCAAGCCCGCCGGAGCGCTCGCAGAAAGCGAAAACCTGCGGCAGCCCGAGACCGGTGCCCATGCCTTTCGGCTTCGTCGTAAAAAGCGGTTCGAAGGCGCGCGCGAGCACTTCGGGCGGCATGCCGCCGCCGGTGTCTTCGAGCGACAACTGTACGAAGTCGCCCATCAGCGGAAAGCCGTCCTGGTGGCGGAAGTTGATATTGGCGGCTCGAACCGTGAAACGGCCGCCGTTGGGCATGGCGTCGCGCGCGTTCACCGCGACGTTGATCAGCGCCAGTTCGAGCTCGGCGACGTCGACACGCATGGGCCAGATATCGACGCCAATGTCCATCACCAGCGAAATCTTCGCGCCGAGCGAGGCGCGCAGCAGCTCGCGGCACGCCGGCAGCCAGCGCTCGAGCGCAAGCGTCTCGTTGCGCAACGGCTGCTTGCGCGCGACGCCGAGCAATTGCCGGGTGAGCGACTGACCGCCCTTGAGCGCCCGCTCCATCGCCGACAATTCGCGGTCGAGCCCCGGTGTGCCCCGCCGTCGCACGATTTGCACGTTGGCCGAGACGATCATCAGCAGGTTGTTGAAATCGTGCGCCACGCTGCCGACCAGATTGCCGAGGGCCTCCATCTTGCGCGACTGACGATAAGCGGATTCGATCGAGCGGCGCATCGAGGCTTCGGCCTGCCAGCGCTCCCATGCTTCCTCTTCCGCGCCGAGGCGCCGCAGCGACAACCAGATCACGCACCACAGTACGATGGACGGCGTGAACATCGACAGGATCAGCACGCTTAGGTGCCGGTACCACGCAGCCCAGATCGCGGAGGTGCGATAGCTGCACAGCGCGTACACCGGATAGGCGCCGATACGCCGGAACGCGAGGATCACGTTGTCGCCGTCGAGGTCGGAATGCATGCGGACGACGCCGGCTCGCCGCCCTTGCGCCAGTGCTTCGGCCAGCGGCGAGGTCGGCGCCATTGCCAGCGGCTCGTGCGGCCGGCGCGGATAGTGCGCGAGGATCGCGCCGTCGGTGCGCACGAGGCTCATGGTCATCGGCGTGCTGTTGCTGCCGCCGAGCAGTTCCCGGTAGAACGCGTCGAAATAGCTGGGCCGCAGGGCCACCGAGACGACCCCGGCAAACGAACCATTGGCGTCGAGCCGCTGCACGCCCGTGTTGAATACCTGCTCGCCCACGACATGCCCCGTCATCACCCTCGAAACGTGTTCAAGACCCTTGCCGTCGTGAATGCCGATGAAGTCTTCGCGATCCGCAATCGACACCACCGGCGCGGGATAGAAGCGGCTGGTGGCGAGCAGATCGCCCGCATGGCCGAAGATCGAAACGGCTGCCACTTGAGGATAGCCGCCGCCCATGGTGCGCAGCTTCTCGTGGATCTCGCCCTCTCTGGCGCGAATGCCGTCGTCATCCAGACCTTGTGTCAGATCGACGATGCGCGCGTCGAGCGTTTCGTTCATGTCGAACACTTTTAGCGCGTGTTCTTCCGCCACGCGCACGGTGCGCAGCGTGACGTCGGTCGCGTCGGCCATGCGCCCGCGCAGATCGCTGAACGCCGTGGCCGCGACGTACACGCACGGGAACACGATGGCTGCGATCAGCAGCGCGATCAGCGTGATGCGCCGGACGTGGAAATTCTGTTCCGGTACGGCTGGAAACCGTGCCTCGTCCGGGCGGCTAGCGGGAGGGCGGCTCGCTTCGGGCGGGTCGAACCGTTCTGATGTCATGGTCGATAACGCTAAGGTCGTTCTGGGCGAAGGGGCCGGGAGCCGGGATCATACGAAAAGCATAGACACGCAACAGCGGGACTGGTTACCGTGGCAAACAAATCGGCCGCTGATTTGCCGGCCGTTTGAATCAGTGACAAATCGAGAAGCGCAAACGTACACAAAAGTATAAATGTAAAAGGATGCCTTCCAAATCTACCGAAATATTTCCAAAAATAGTACTTAACAGGAAAATCTCTTTAATCAAAGCGAAATTGGCGAGTTGCCTTTCCGCCCGTTTGCTTCGAAAATCAATGCCATCATAAATAATGCATCCGCCATGTTCGGATGCATCTGCCGCGAGGACCGCCTGACAACGCGCACAACGCGTGACCGAAGGCGCTCGCGGAAACAGCGCGCGCGGCAAGGGGACCAGCCCGATCCGTGGAGCCGCGCGGATTCATCTACGGGGTAGGCTTCGAACATGCCGGTCATAGCCGTCGTCCACCGTGCTTGCGCGCATCCATGCGCGCCCACGGCTTCCGTCACAAGCGCCTCGCTGCGCGTGCCCCCCGCTCGTTTGCAAGCTGCATTCTCGCAAGCTTCAGCCCGCTTCACCGCCGGTCGGCAGACCGCGCGCTAAAGAAACCACCTCTACCCGCCGTTAACGCGCAAGAGCTAATTCCGCTTACTGACCCGCCCATGCCCTTGCCCATTGTGATCGCCGACGATTCATTGCTTGCCCGCAAGGTGCTCACCAAGGCATTGCCGCCGGATTGGGATGTCGACGTGTCCTACGCGACCAACGGCCGCGAAGCGCTTGGCCTGTATCGCGAAGGCAAAGCGTCGGTGATGTTCCTCGACCTGACGATGCCGGACATGACCGGCTACCAGGTGCTGGAAGCCTTGCAGCATGAGGATCTGAACACCTTCGTCATTGTCGTCTCCGCCGATGTTCAGCCGATGGCCCAGTCGCGCGTGCGCGCGCTCGGCGCCGCCGCCTTCATCGCCAAGCCCGTGACGCCCGAGGCGGTACTTCCCATCCTCAAGGAGTACGGGTTGTATGTCTGAGCCAGTCCTCACCGAAGACCGGCGCGACGCGCTGCAAGAGGTCGCCAATCTGGCGATGGGCCAGGCCGCGACGCGCCTCGCGCGCCTGCTCGATGCGTTCATCGAATTGTCGGTGCCGCGCGTGAAGGTGGTGGCGGTGAGCGAGGCGGCGCAGGCGCTGCGCGAAATGACCGGGATCGAGGACACGGTGAGCGCGGTGCGCCAGGGTTTTCGTTCCGATATCAAGGGCGAAGCGCTGGTGATCTGCCGCAGCGACAGCATCGACCAGTTGTGTTCGCTCGTGAGCGATCCGTATTCGCGCTCGAGCTATGAGGCGGTGAGCCAGAAAGAACTCGTGTTCGACGTCGCGAACGTGCTGACGGGCGCGTGTGTCTCGTGCATTCTCGACCAGCTCGGCCGCACGCCGGTCTTCTCCGCGCCGGGCCTGCTCGGCGAAGCGATGACGCTCGATGAAGTGTTCCAGCCGGACGTGCTGCAATGGGAAGTCGCGCTGCTGGTCGAAGTCAATTTCGCGCTCGAGGATCAGAGTTTCCGCGCGCACCTCGTGATGCTGATGGCTGAAGAGTCGATCCGCCATATGAACGAGGCGCTCGACGAGCTGTTGTCCAGCCTATGAATGTGCCCGTGGACTCGTTGAGCGATCTGGTGGTCGAACGTGTCGGTTTCGGCATCTTCGTGCTCGATCGCAATATGAACGTGCTCATGTGGAATCGCTTCATGCAGGATCACAGCGGCTTGTTGCCGGAACAGGTGGTCGGCAAATCGCTCTTCACGCACTTTCCGGAATTGCCGCGCGTGTGGTTGTCGCGCAAGATCGAAAGCGTGTTCCAGCTCGGCAGTTTCGCGTTCAGTTCGTGGGAGCAGCGCCCCTATCTCTTCAAGTTCGATCACGACCGGCCGATTACCGGTGGCGTCGATTTCATGCAGCAGGACTGCACGTTCATGCCGCTGATGCGCGATCGCGAAGTGGTGGCCGTGTGCGTGACCATCTCGGATGTCACGCACGTCAGCATCGTGCAGCGCGAGCGTGAAGAGGCGGTTGCCAAGTTGCAGGAATACGCGGATCGCGACGGTTTGACGGGCATCGCCAACCGGCGTTATTTCGAAGCGTGCCTGCGCGATGAATACACGCGCTGGCAGCGCTACGGCGGCGAGATGTCCGTGCTGCTGTTCGATCTCGATCACTTCAAGAAAATCAACGACCAGTTCGGCCATGGCGTCGGCGATACGGTGTTGCGCGTGATGGCGCAGCGAGTCGCCGGGGTGGTGCGGGCGCAGGATACTTTCGGGCGTTTCGGTGGCGAGGAGTTTGCCTTGTTGTTGCCGTGCACGCCGCTCGAAGACGCCATGCGGGTCGCGGAAAAAATTCGCTGCACGATCGCCGACACGCCGATCGAAGTGCAGGGCACGAGCGTGCCGGTGACCGCCAGCGTCGGCGGTGCGGCAGCGCGCGTGGGGGTGCCCGCGTACGACGTGCTCATCAACGAAGCCGACGCGGCGCTGTACAGCGCCAAGCGGCAGGGACGCAACCGCTCGGTGGCTTTTTCCTGAGATTTCCGCCCGGCCGCCGTATGGCGCAGGCAGGTCCTTCCTCATGTATTGTCGGACGATTTCCCGAAAGCCGACCCGCGGCGTGCCTCGTGCAGGGTCCTTCTTCCGGCCCCTTATTCACCCCTAAACTGCGGCATCTCACAAAGATTGTTATACTTTTCGCCGTTTCCGGCCTCCTGGCCGGGTGTTTCGCGCGTGTCCGCGCGCGCGGGCCGCTTACCCAGCGGGTAGGTCTTAAAACTTCTTGAACGCCTTTCAGCGGGCGCCTCCAGCGGAGATCGTCTTGGCTGTTTCCAATCTTGTCGTGGACGATACAGAAATCGACGCCGCTGCCGCCACCTCCGGCAGCTCGTTTTATCTCGCGATGCGCATCCTGCCGGCCGCGCAGCGCGATGCGATGTATCAGGTCTACGCTTTCTGCCGCGCCGTCGACGATATCGCCGACAGCGACATGCCGCGCGCCGAACGCGCCGCGGGGCTCGAGCGCTGGCGCGCCGACATCGACGCGTGCTACGCCGGCGCACCGCGCGCCTCCTTGCGCGCGCTGACGCGGCACATTCATACGTTTCAACTGCAACGCGAAGATTTTCACGCGATGATCGACGGCATGGCGATGGACGCCGCCGCCGACATCTGCGCCCCCGACGAAGCCACGCTCGACCTGTACTGCGACCGTGTCGCGAGTGCGGCGGGCCGTCTATCGGTGAGGATATTCGGGATGCAGGAGGAGCCGGGCCGTTTGCTGGCGCACCATCTCGGCCGCGCGCTGCAACTGACCAACATCCTGCGCGATATCGACGAAGACGCCGGCATCAACCGTTGCTACCTGCCGCACGAATTGCTGGCGCGCGAAGGCATCGCGGTGAAGAGCCCGGCGCAGATCGCCGACGATCCGTCGCTGCCGCGTGTCTGCGCCACGCTTGCCGAGCGCGCCAAGGAGCATTTCGCCGCCTCCGACGCGATCATGGACCGTGAGCCGCGTAGCCACGTGCGTGCGCCGCGCATCATGTCGGGCGTCTATCGCGTGCTGCTCGAACGCACGCTCGAGCGCGGTTTCGACATTCCGCGTACGAAGGTCAGCAAGCCGAAACTGCGCATGCTGTGGATCGTCGCGCGTTACGCGCTCTTCTGAGCTGATGCCGAAGCTCGTCCATGTGATTGGCGCCGGCCTCGCCGGCCTGGCCGCCGCGGTGCAATTGCAGCGGCGCGGCGCACAAGTCGTGTTGCATGAAGCCGCGCCCCAGGCCGGCGGTCGTTGCCGGTCGTATTACGATCCGAAGCTGGGCGCCACTATCGATAGCGGCAATCACATGGTGCTGTCCGGCAATGTCGCCACGCTCAACTATGTGCGTGTGATCGGCGCCGCCGACGAGCTGGTCGGCCCGGCTCAGCCCGAGTATCCGTTTGTGGATCTGGCGACGCGGGCACGCTGGACCGTGCGCATGTCGCCTGGCCGCTTGCCCTGGTGGATCTTCGACCCGAACGCGCGTGTGCCGAATACCGGCCCGGGCGATTATCTGGCGCTCGTGCCGCTGCTGTTCGCCAAGCCCGGGCGCAGTGTGGCGCAAACCATGCTCTGCAATGGCCCGCTGTGGGACCGGCTGCTACGGCCGCTGTTTCTCGCGCTGCTCAACGTCGAGCCGCGTGAAGCGTCGGCGGAACTCACGGCCGCGATGGTCCGGGAGACGCTGCTCGCCGGCGGTCTGGCGTGCCGGCCTCTGGTGGCGAAGAACGGTCTGGGCAGCGCCTTTGTCGACCCTGCGCTGCGTCTGCTGCAACATGGCGGCGCGGCGATCCGGCTCGGCTCGCGCCTGACGGACATGGTGTTTGCCGACACCGGCCCCAGCCGTGTCTCGGCGCTGAATTTCGCGGACGAAAGCATCGCGATCGAAGCCAATCAGGCCGTGGTGCTCGCGGTACCGCCGGACATTGCACGGACGCTCGTGCCCGGCTTGCGCTCGCCGAATCGCTTCGCCGCGACTATCAACGTGCATTTCGCGGTCGAGCCGCCGTTCGGCATGGCGCCGATCACGGGGCTGCTGAATGCTACGGCCGATTGGCTGTTCGCCTTCGAAGGTCGCGTGTCGGTTACGGTCAACGCCGCCGAGCGCTTACTCGACACACCGCATGAAGCGCTGGCGAAAACCATCTGGGCCGAAGTGGCTCAGGCTGCCAATTTGCCCGCCGAGCCGATGCCGGTCTGGCAGGTCGTCACGGAAAAACGCGCGACGTTTGCCGCGTTGCCGGATCAGGAAACACTGCGCCCCGGCACGCGCACTCGCTGGAACAACTTGATGCTCGCGGGCGACTGGACGGCCACCGGCCTGCCCGCGACGATTGAAGGCGCGATCCGCTCCGGCCAGAAGGCCGCGGACACGCTGCTGAATCAACCGATGGAACGCCGATGAACGACTTATCTCAAGCCCAGCCGCTGGACGCCGTCCTGCCCGAAATCGCCGATGCGGTGCCGACTGAGTCGAGCGCTGCGCCGCAAGCGTCCGCAACGCCGCTCGACGCCGCGATCACGCGTGCCACCGACGCGATCCTCGGCGCACAGAATCCGGACGGCCACTGGGTCTACGAACTCGAAGCCGACGCGACGATTCCCGCCGAATACGTGCTGCTGGTCCACTATCTCGGCGAAACGCCGAACGTGGAACTGGAGCAGAAGATCGGCCGCTATTTGCGCCGCATCCAGCTCGCGGACGGTGGCTGGCCGCTCTTCACCGACGGCGCGCTCGATATCAGCGCCAGCGTGAAGGCGTACTTCGCCCTGAAGATGATCGGCGACGCACCGGATGCCGAGCACATGGTCCGTGCGCGCGAAGCGATTCTGGCGAACGGCGGCGCGGAAACGGTGAACGTGTTCACGCGGATTCTGCTCGCGCTGTTCGGCGTGGTGTCGTGGCGTGCCGTGCCGATGATGCCCGTGGAAATCATGCTGCTGCCCCAATGGTTCCCGTTCCATCTGTCGAAGGTGTCGTACTGGGCGCGTACCGTGATCGTGCCGTTGCTGGCGCTGAACGCGAAGCGGCCGGTGGCGCGCAACCCGCGCCGCGTGCGGATCGACGAGCTGTTCCGCGGCGCGCCGGTCAACACCGGCATGCGCGAGCGGGCGCCGCATCAGCATCAGGGCTGGTTCCGCTTTTTCAGCGGTGTGGACGTGATGTTGCGCATGGTCGACGGGCTGTTCCCCAAGGCGATGCGCGACCACGCGGTGCGCGAGGCGGTGCGCTTTGTCGACGAACGGCTGAATGGCGAAGACGGCCTCGGCGCGATTTTCCCGGCGATGGCCAACTCGGTGATGATGTACGACGTGCTCGGCTATCCGGCCGATCATCCGAATCGCGCAATCGCGCGTCAGTCGATCGAAAAGCTGCTCGTCATCAAGGATGACGAAGCATATTGCCAGCCGTGCCTGTCGCCGGTGTGGGACACCTCGCTGGTGGCGCATGCGCTGCTCGAAACCGGCGAGGCGCATGCCGAACAGGCGGCCGAGCGCGGGCTCGCCTGGCTGCGTCCGCTGCAGATTCTCGACGTGCGCGGCGACTGGATCTCGCGCCGTCCGAACGTGCGGCCTGGCGGCTGGGCGTTCCAGTACAACAACGCGCACTATCCGGACGTCGACGATACGGCGGTGGTTGCGATGGCGATGCAACGCTCGGCGGCGTTGACGCAATCGGATGTCGATCGTGACGCCATTGCGCGGGCGCGCGAATGGGTGGTCGGCATGCAGAGCAGCGACGGCGGCTGGGGTGCGTTCGAGCCGGAAAACACCCAGTACTACCTGAACAACATTCCGTTCTCCGACCACGGCGCCTTGCTCGATCCGCCGACCGCGGACGTGTCGGGCCGCTGCCTGTCGATGCTTGCGCAACTCGGCGAGTTTCCGCAGGGCAGCGAGCCGGCGCAACGCGCATTCGACTACATGCTGAAGGAACAGGAATCGGATGGCAGCTGGTATGGCCGCTGGGGTCTGAACTACATCTACGGCACGTGGACCGCGCTGTGTTCGCTGAACGCCGCAGGCCTGCCGCACGACGACCCGCGCATGAAGCGCGCCGCGCAGTGGCTCCTGTCGATCCAGAACGAAGACGGCGGCTGGGGCGAGGGCGGCGAGAGCTACAAGCTCGACTATCGCGGCTACGAGCGCGCGCCGAGCACGGCTTCGCAAACTGCGTGGGCGCTGATGGGCCTGATGGCGGCGGGCGAGGTGAATCACGAGGCGGTGGCGCGCGGTGTCGAGTATTTGCAACGCGAACAGCGCGAGCACGGTCTGTGGGACGAAACGCGCTTCACGGCGACCGGTTTCCCGCGGGTGTTCTATCTGCGCTATCACGGTTATCGCAAGTTCTTCCCGTTGTGGGCGTTGGCGCGCTTCCGTCATCTGAAGCGCAACGGGCTGACGCGCGTCGCGGTCGGGATGTAACGGATGCCGCTTTCGACAACGGCGTCAGCCGACACCGGTCGCGGCACTTTGCCGGTGGTCGTGGTGACGGGCATGGCGTTCGAAGCGCGCATCGCGCGCGGCAAGGGCGTCGAGGTGGTCTACGCGGCCCGCGCGGATCTGCTTGAGCGGGCCTTGAGCGCGGCAGTCGCGCGTGGCTGCTCGGGGATCGTCAGTTTCGGCACGGCGGGTGGGTTGGCGCCTGATCTCGAACCGGGCGCGCTGATTGTCGGGGACGCTGTCGTGGGGCCGTTTGGGCGGCTTGAGACCGATCGGTCATGGGCTGACCGGCTCGCCGCCGCGCTGGCGACAGGGCCGTTGGCGGCGCGTCTGCGGCGCGGGCTGATAGCTGCGGTGACTGCGCCTTTGGTTACGGCTGACGATAAGCGTGTGTTGCATCGTTCTACGGGCGCTTTGGCTGTCGATATGGAATCGCATATTGCCGGGGCGACGGCTGCCGCGCATGGGTTGCCGTTTGCGGTTTGCCGGGCGGTTGTTGATCCGGCCTGGCGGACGTTGCCTTCTGCTGCAATTGCTGGGTTGCGGGATGATGGGACTACTGCGGTGGGGCCGATTTTGCGGGAGTTGGTGCGGCAGCCTTCACAGCTTGCGGGGTTGATTCAGGTTGCTGTCGATGCGCGGGCGGCGCGGACTTCGCTGGTGCAGGCGCGGCATGCGATGGGGGAGGGTGGGGTGTTGGCCTTTTCTTGAATTGTTAGTGGTTTATTAGTGTTGCCCCTGTGCGGGGCGGCACTTACTTCTCTTTGCCGCCGCAAAGAGAAGTAAGCAAGAGAAAGCGGCTCACACCGCTAATTCTTAAGTGGGTCTCCCGCGCAGCTACGGTAGTGGTGCATCTGGAATCTGTGTTCCCGCACATTCGGCGCCAGTGACAAAGGCATCATTCTTCCGGCGGCGCTGCGCGCGCCGAAGCGTACTTCTTAAAACCGTCTGGTTTGCTTGCGCGTATCGTTCGGTGCTCTTCGGGCTGCCCGCGGCGCGCTCCACGCGCGCCGGTCTCTTACTCATATCCCTTTTATTGGGCTGCCGGTACGGCTTCCTGCGGTTGCTTGTCCGTCGGCGCGGTTTGCTGCGTCGGCGTCGTTGCGCTCGACGCCGCAGCAGGCGCTGCCGCTGGGGCGCTCGGCGTCTCGCCTGGGTCGGTGTAGTTCGGTACGCCTGCCGGGGCGCCTGTGGCGCTTCCGGAGGCCGCGTTCGGGGCTTCCGCGGCGTCGCCCGGGTCCGCATAGTTGGGTAAGCCCGCCGGAGCGCCTGCGGCCGCCCCCGAAGCGCCCTTGGCGGGCGCGGCGGCGCCGGAGTCGTCCTGGTCGTCGTAGTTCGGGAGCGGGGCGGCGTTGTCGCTGGTGCCGCGCAGGCGCGCCTTGCGCTGCTGGGTGTAGGCGTCGCGCACGAACGAATATTTGTCGAGCGCGGCCTGTTGCAGCAGGTTGGATGCGCCCAGCAGGTCGGAACGCACACTCACGAACTGCAGCACGTAGAGCGGGTTGCGTACCGCTGGTTCGATGTAGTTCAGCGGGTTGAACTTCACATCCACGATCAGACCCATGCTGTCGCGTACCGTGCTCGGACCAAATAGCGGCAGGACCAGGTACGGGCCCGAGGGAATGCCCCAGTGGCCCAGCGTCAGGCCGAAGTCCTGGTGGTGTTTCGGCAAGCCGGCCGGCGTCGCCCAGTCAAGCAGGCCGCCGAGTCCAAAGGTCGAGTTGAACGCGAAACGTACGAGGTCTTCGGTCGCGTCCGTGATCTTGAGCTGCAACAGGTTGTTGGCGGCGTTGGTCAGGTCGCCCAGATTCGAGAAGAAATTGCTCACCGCCGTGCGCAACGGCTGCGGGGTCACCTTCTGGTAGCCCTTGGCGACCGGGACGGCGACGAAGCGGTCCACGCCGTCGTTGAAATTGAAAATCACGCGGTTCGCCGGTTCGAACGGGTCGCCAGGCTTGCGGTCGGGGCCGGTCGCGCAGCCAGAAATCAGACCGGTGGCGGCCAGCGCCAGCACCGTGGTTCGCAGCTTCATGCTTATATTCCTTTACGCTTCGCGCGACGTTGGCGCGGCTTGCCCATCAGCACGGGTTGGAACACCACCGCGCCGATCAGCGTGCAAAACAACGAGAGTGCCAGCAAGCGCCCCATGCTCGACGTGCCCGGATGGTGCGACAGCCAGAGGCTGCCGAACGCCGTCGCCGTGGTCGCCGCGCTGAACAACACGGCATGCGTGAGGCTCGACTGCAAAAGGCCAGTCTGCCCGTTGCGCCACGCCATCACGAAGTAAATCTTGAATGCTACGCCGACACCGAGCATCAGCGGCAACGCAATGATGTTCGCGAAGTTCAGCGGCATGCCGAATACCACGCACAACTCCAATGTCACCAGCGCCGATACCAGCAGCGGAACCAGGGTGCGCAGCATATCGCTGACCCGCCGCAGTGCAATCCACAGCAGAATCGCAATCGACAGCAAGGCATAGCCGGCAGCCTGCAGGAACGCCTTGATGATCGTGTCCGCCGAATTCAGGATCGAAATCGGGCCGCCGATCGCGTCCGGCTCCGCCTTCTTCACCGAATGAACGAAACGGGCAAGCATGGCGTCGTCATTCGGATCAGTGCCGGCTTTGACCTTCGGCGCAATGTCGACCAGCGCGCGGCCGTCCTTCGAGACCCAGCTCGTGGAAATCTCTTTGGGCAGGTTGTCACGCGTAATTTCGGTCGGTTGCAGCAGATCCGCCAGTTGCTTCAGCGCGATGCGCAGCGGCTCGGACATCGCGGTTTCGGCGCGGTCGCGCGTGGCGGCGTCGGCGGCGGCCAGCTTTTGCAGCGTCGTGGACAGGTGCTTGGCTTCGGCGGCGCCCGGGCCCGGGTGGTCGTCGGCGGCGAGCGAGAGCTGGTTCGACGCGCGCTTCAACGCGGCGACGCGTACCGCATCCGTGGCTTGAGGCGAGGGCGGTTGCTGCAGCGCGGGCAGCAGTTGCTGCGCGGCGCTGGCAATCAGCATCAGCTTTTGCTGCTGCTCGGTCGGAATGAAGGTGGTTAGCGTGGTGACGCGGCCCACTTCCGGCAGCGCGCGCAGGCGCGCGGCTTTCTGGTCCGCGTCGGCCAGCGTAGGCGCGAGCACATGCACGTTGTTGACCGCCGCTTCCGGCGAATCCTTCAGCGACAGCAGCGTGGCCATGGATTCCGTATGCGGATCTTTCAGATGCAGCGGGTTGAAGTCGAAGCGCAAATGCGTCAGCAAAGGCGACGCGCCGATCACGACGATGAGCGTGCCGATCAGCACCGGCTTGCGGTGATGGTCGAGGAAATCGTCGACGGGGGCGAGTTGCTTGAAGCCGGGCGAAGCGGCTTCGCCCGGCGGGTTGAAGACTTTCAGCAGCGCCGGCAGCAGCGTCATGTTGGTGAAGTAGGCGACGAACATGCCGACGCCGGCGATCTCGCCCAATTCCGACACGCCGCGGTAAGCGGTCGGCAGGAACGAGAAGAAGCTCAGCGCGACCGCCACGGCCGCGAGCGTCAGCGGCACGCCGATGCTGTGCGCGGTATGCATGAGGGCGGCCGAAAGACGGTTGTCGCGATTACGCTCCTCACGATATTTGACGCCGAACTGCACCCCAAAATCGACCCCGAGCCCGACGAACAGCACCATGAAGGCGACCGAAATCATGTTGAGCGCGCCGACCATCAGCAGGCCGAGCGCCGCGGTGATGGCGAGCCCGACAAACAGCGTAATGAACACCGCGAGGATCATGCGGCCCGAACGCAGCGCCAGCCACAGAATGATCAGCACGACGATGAATGTGCCGATACCGTTGAGCACGGCGCCGTCCTGGACCGACGCGAATTCTTCGTCCGCGAGAGGCTGTTCGCCGGTCAGGCGGATCGTGGCGCCATAACGCGCGTCGAGGTGCAGCGAAGCGGCGGTGTCGCGGATCGCTTTCGACGCGGTTGCGCCCGGCTCCAGCGCGTCGTAGTTCACGACCGGCTGTACCGTGACGAAGGCGCGCGCCGGATCCGTGGCCGTGCTCTTGTCGACCAGTGCGCGCCATGAGAACGCGGCCGGCTGGCCGGCCAGCACGCGGTCGAGCGTGGTTGCGCTTTGCGACAGCAAATGGCTCATGTCGGCCAGTTTCACCTGACCCAGTTGCAGCGGCAGCAGCAGACTCGTGGTGAGCGTGCCGGCGAGGCCGGTCAGGCTCGGATCGTGCGCGAGCGCATTGACGAGCGGGCGGGACTGAACGAGCTGCGAAGTGGTCGACAACACCTCATCGGTTGACGGGAACAACAGACCATTGTGTTCGAAGAACGGCCCGCCGGCGGGCTGCGAGACCGCGACGAACTCCTTCGGATCGGCTTTGAGCGCGGCGGTCAGGGCATTGGCGGCGGCATCGGCAAACTCCGGGGCGCGCGCTTCGACCACCACCAGCACGGTTTGACCGCGATCCGGGAAGGCCTCGTCCATGGCATGTTCGAGCGACGTCCAGCGTTTGTCGGTCTCGACGAGCTTGCTGATATCGGTGTTGATCTTGAAATTGTGGGCAACGTAGAAGCCGCTCAAAACGGCGAGCACGAGCGACAGCGCGATGATCCGTGACGGATGGCGCACCGAATAGGCAACGAGACGGACAATAGATGACTTCAGCATGTAGGCGGAGGTGGCCTTATCACGAGTGGCGTTTTTGACGAAAGTGCACAAGTATACAGAGCCGGAGCGACTCGGCTCCACTTCGGTAGCAAGGACGACACCCGGGCGGCGCGGCTGGGGCGGGAACGCAATATCGGTATACTGGTCTATCCTGCTTTCGCTGCGGGCTTGCGAGCCTGCCGGCACTTACTTCCTGGGGTTTTGGCGAGCGTATGAAACGTTATCTGTCTGCTTTTCTGGCTGCGGCTGTGGTGTCCACGGCGGCCTATGCGCAAAGCGCGCCTGATGCGGTGGTGAAGAGCGCCGTCGAAGGCACGGTGGCCGCGATGAAGGCCGATCCGCAGGCGCGCGGCGGCGATATGGCCAAAATTACGGAGCTGGTTCAAACGCGATTCGTACCGGCTACCGATTTTCAGCGGACCACGCGGATCGCGGTAGGGAAGGCATGGAGTACGGCGACCCCTGAGCAGCAAAAGCAGCTCTATGACCAGTTTACGCTGCTGCTGGTGCGGACCTACGCCGCCTCGCTGTCGCAGTTGCGGGATCAGGATGTGAAGTTCAAATTTTTACCTGTCGACGCGGCGGCTGGCTCCAAGGACCTGGTGGTGCAGTCGCACGTGATCAGCAATGGCGGCGATGACGCCATCGATTACCGGATGACCAAGGGCGCCAACGGCTGGAAGATTTACGACATCAACATGATGGGCGCCTGGTTGATTCAGGTGTATCAGACGCAGTTTGCCGATCAGATTTCCAAGGGCGGCGTGGATGGACTGATCAAGTTCCTGACCGCGCATAACGCGCGGAGCGCGGGCTAAGATTTTCTGCCGCTTCGCAGCGGCACCGCACGTTCGGCTGTGCATAGCAAACGCGCTGCGCACGCCGATGACCCAAAGAAAAAGCGCGGTGGCCATCCAGCCACCGCGCTTCTATAAGATGCACGACCCGGGGCGCGCAAAACGCCCCTGAAAGTCTCAGTGCGCGGACGCAGCCGTCTGCACCTTCTTGCCCTTGCCGGCACGCCCGATTTCTTCGAGCTTGATCTCGACGTGCCGCGAGAACACGTACTCAGCCGGACGCTGCTTATCCAAAGCAATATCCTTGGTGAAGGCGCCGGAAGTCTTCGGGCCGCGCAGGCTAACCTTCAACGCCTTCAACGGGTGCGCCACCGTATCCATCACGGCAGTCGCTTCGAAGCCGCAGTGCACCATGCAATCCGCGCACTTCTCGTAGTTGCCCGTACCGTACTTTTCCCACTCCGTGGTTTCCATCAATTCCTTGAAGGTCTTCACGTAGCCTTCGCCGACCAGGTAGCACGGCTTCTGCCAGCCGAACACCGTACGCGCCGGGTTGCCCCAAGGCGTGCACTCGTACGTCTGATTGCCGGCCAGGAAGTCGAGGAACATGCCCGACTGGCTGAACGACCAGTTCTTGCCGTTGTTGCCACGCTTGAAAATCTCGCGGAACAGTTGCTTGGTCTTGTCGCGGTTCAGGAAGTGTTGCTGATCCGGCGCGCGTTCGTACGCGTAACCCGGCGAGACGGTGATGCCGTCCACGCCCATCGGGCCGAGCGTGTCGAAGAACGCGGCAACGCGTTCCGGCACGGCGTCGTTGAACAGCGTGCAGTTGATGTTCACGCGGAAACCACGGCGCTTCGCTTCCTTGATGGCTGCGACGGCCTTGACGTACACGCCTTCCTGCGACACCGAGTGATCGTGCGCCTGTTCGTCGCCGTCCAGGTGAACCGACCAGACGAAGTACGGATTCGGCTCGTAGTCGTCCATCTTCTTTTCCATCAGCAGCGCGTTCGTGCACAGGTACACGAATTTCTTGCGCGCGATGATGCCCTTCACGATCTGCGGCATTTCCTTGTGCAGGAGCGGCTCGCCGCCTGCAATCGAAACAACCGGTGCGCCGCATTCGTCGACTGCGCCAAGGCATTCTTCGAGCGACAGACGCTGATTCAGGATGGGATCCGGATAATCGATCTTGCCGCAGCCATTGCAGGCAAGATTGCAGCGGAACAGCGGCTCCAGCATCAAGGCGAGCGGGTAGCGTTTGTTGCCAGAGAGATGCTGACGCATGATGTATGCGCCGACCCGGACTTTCTGTAGCAGCGGAATAGACAAGACGTCCTCCTTAAACTTCGCGTGCAGCGAGTGGTTGCATCAGTTTCGATGGCAACTTGAATTCGACTTTCTCTTCACGGCCCGCCATCGTCGTGACATCGACAGGCCCCAATGCGCGCAGCGCATCGATTACGTTCTTTACCATTTCTTCCGGCGCTGAAGCACCGGCCGTGATGCCGACGGTTTGCGCGTTCGCAAACCACTCCGGCTTCACTTCCGAACCGTCGGCGACGAGATAACTCGCCACGCCGCTTTCGCTGCCGATCTCGCGCAGCCGGTTCGAGTTCGAACTGTTGGTTGCACCTACCACCAGCAGTACCTCGACCTCTTTGCTCAGTTCACGCACCGCCGCCTGACGGTTTTGCGTGGCGTAGCAGATGTCGCGCGTGTCGGGACCGACGATGTCGGTAAAACGCTGCAGCAGGGCATCGATGATGCCACGTGTGTCGTCCACCGATAGCGTGGTCTGCGTGACGTACGCAAGCGGCGTATCGAGCGGCAGGTCCAGATGCGCGACTTCAGCCTCGCTCTGCACCAGCAGCACCTTGCCGGGAATCTGGCCGATCGTGCCTTCCACTTCCGGATGGCCCGCGTGGCCGATCAGAATCAGGGTACGACCCGCGGCCACATATTGGCGCCCTTGCACGTGGACCTTGGTCACGAGCGGGCAGGTCGCGTCGAGCACGTCGAGGCCGCGCTGCTCCGCGTCGCGCTCGACGGTCTGTGCGACACCGTGCGCGCTGAAAATTGCCACGGCGCCATGCGGCACCTCATCGAGTTCTTCGACAAAGCGCGCCCCTTTCTGGCGCAGGTTATCCACCACGTGCCGATTGTGAACAATCTCGTGGCGAACATACACGGGCGCACCGTGTTGCTGTAACGCGCGATCGACGATCTCAATTGCACGTACAACACCCGCACAAAAACCGCGGGGTTGAGCAAGGATGACTCGCATAAATGGGCGAACTCCGACTGACGCGGGTTTCGAAGAAGCCGGTAACTATGACTTTATCGCCGCGATCATCTATTTAGTTGACGTCTTGAGCCCCGGCGACCAGCCGGTACAGCAAAACCAAACGCGCATTCTAACGCTATCAGGCCGGCTTTGCTTTGGCGGGCCCGTCAGGGTGTTGGTACGCCGCCGCGCTGCGGGCTCGCCGCCCGGCGCCGCTCCTATGGCGCATGCGGCAATGATTACACGCTGCACCGGTTTGGCGGAACCCTTAAACTACATGGTCCTGCGGCGCACGTTGGCGGCCGCATTACAAAAAGGTTTCGAGGCTCGCTGGATGGACGTCGATCAATACGAAAATTTTCCGGTCGCGAGCGTGTTGCTGCCAAAGGCGCTGCGCGCGCCAGTCGGCATTATCTATCAGGTTGTCCGCACCGCTGCTGACATTGCCGAGGAAGGCGACTGGAGCCCGGCCGAGCGGCATGCCCGCCTGGCCGACTTCCGCGCCGGCCTCGACGCGGTGGCGGAGCGGCGCGCGGCGCCGGTACACCCGCTGCTGTTCGGCAAGCTCGCCGGCGTGATCGCGCAGTATAAACTGCCGCTCGCGCCGTTCTACGACCTGCTCCACGCCTGCGGTCAGGACATCGACACCCGCCGTTACGCCGACCGGTCCGCCTTGCTCGACTATTGCCGCCACTCGGCTAGCCCGATCGGGCATCTGATGCTGCATCTGGTGTGCGCAGCCACGCCGGAGAATCTCGCCGACGCCGATGCGATCTGCACAGCCTCGCAACTGATCAGCTTCTGGCAGGACGTCGCGGCCGATTGGGAAAAAGACCGTGTCTATCTGCCGCTCGCGGATCTGCGGCGCTTCAACGTGACCGAGGCGCAGATTGCGAGAGGCGTTGTCGACGACGCCTGGACGAAGCTGATGGCCTACGAAATTTCGTTCGTGCGGACCACGCTGGTCCGTGGCGCGCCGCTCGCGCTGCGCATTCCCGGGCGCTTGGGGATCGAACTGTGCGGCGCCATCCACGGCGGCCTGCGCATCCTCGAGCGGATCGAAAAGGCCGGCTACGACGTGTTTCGCCAGCGGCCGGTGCTCAACACATTTGACTGGTGTGTCGTCGCGATACGCACGCTGGTGATGCGCCTGTCGCGGCGCGTCGGCGTGCCAGCGGGTTCACTTGAGGGAAATGCTTAATGGTGGTGGTTCTGTTTCTTCTGTCCTGTCTGTCCCTGTTGATCTGGTGCGTGTTGCTGTTTGCGCGCGGCGGTTTCTGGCGGGCGCGGCCCGCCGCGCCGCTCACGCTTGAACCGCGCGAAACGTGGCCGGCGGTTGCCGCCGTGGTGCCGGCACGCAATGAAGTCGATGTGATCGCAGAAGCGGTCACCACCTTGCTCGAGCAGGACTATCCGGGCGCCTTCCACGTGATCGTCGTCGACGACCACAGCACCGACGGCACCGCCGACGCCGCTCGTGCCGCCGCGTTGCAACTGCAATGCCCCGATCGCCTGACGGTGCTGAGCGCAAAGCCGCTGCCGCCGGGCTGGTCGGGCAAGGTGTGGGCGCAGTCGCAAGGTATCGAGGCGGTGCGCACGCTCGGCCTGCCCGCCGATTTCCTGTTATTAACCGATGCCGACATCGGCCATCCCGCCGACGCCGTCGCGCAACTCGTCGCCCGTGCGGATGCGGAAAAGCGCGACCTTGTCTCGCTGATGGTCCGTCTGCGCTGCGATTCGTTCTGGGAGAAGGCGCTGATTCCGGCCTTCGTGTTCTTCTTCGCCAAGCTGTATCCGTTCTCGTGGGTCAACAATCCGCGCAACCGCACGGCAGCGGCGGCGGGCGGCTGCATGCTGGTGCGGCGCAGCGCGCTCGAAGAAGCGGGCGGCATCGAGTCGATTCGCGCCGAGCTGATCGACGATTGCAGCCTCGCCGCGCGAATCAAGCATCGCGGCACGGGGCGTCACCCGATCCGTCTGGATGTGGCGGCGCGCAGCGTGTCGCTGCGTCCGTACGATAGCTGGCGTGAGATCTGGAACATGATCGCGCGTACGGCTTTTACGCAGCTGCATTACTCGCCGCTGTTGCTGGCCGGTACGCTGCTGGGTATGACGATCATCTACCTGGTGCCGCCGGCCGCCGCACTGGTGCTCGGTCCCCTGGGCTGGCCCGCGTGGCTTGCCTGGGCGCTCATGTGCTGCGCTTATGCGCCGATGCTCAGCTATTACCGCCGCTCGCCGCTGTGGGCGCCGTTTCTGCCGCTGGTTGCGTTGTTCTATGTCGGCGCGACGTTTGCGTCGGCGGTGCGCTACTGGCGCGGCAAGGGTGGCCAATGGAAGGCGCGGGTGCAGGCGCCCGTGCAGGAGCGCTGAGACGCGCCTGTCCCGCAATGTGTCGGACGAAAAAAAGCGGCGCTCGGGTGCCGCTTTTTTTACGTCGACGGGGACATCAGGCGTTGGTGAGCATCATGTACATCTGAATCACCATATCGGGCGAGAACGTGAACGGCACCCAGCCGTGGCCGGTGTGGCGCATGACCAGCAGGCGGTCGCCGTTCGACTGTTTCTGCACGGCCATGACGGGATTTTTCGTCGATACGAAGCGCCAACCCGGCGGGATTCCGGGCGGCGGTTCCGGCGTCATCGAGGCACGGGCGTTCGACAATTCCTCGATCAGCTGGCCGATCTGCTCGGCACGCAGCGCGACCGTCTGGCCGCCGATCGTCATCGTGATTTCGTTCTGCGCCGGGCGGTTGATTTCGAGGGTGGGCAGCGCCTGGGCGGCTGGTTCTTCACCAGGCGCGGGCGCAGATGCCGTTTCCGTCGTTTCCGTCGTCTCCGCCGCTTCTACCACGGCCGCCGCTGCTTCAGGCGCAACGTCTTCTGCTTTCGATCTGGACGCGACGTGATCCGCCACCGGCGCTTCCTGCGCTGCGGTTAATGCGGGTGTCTCGGGAATGTTTTCGGCCCGCGGGGCCACGACAGCCTGGATGAGCTGATCGACGCCCATTTCCAGCGCGCCGAGCTGTTCATGAAGATTCATGCGAGGTTTCTCTGGTAAGACCCACGATTTTACCTGCTGCGCGTAGGCTTTTACCTGTCGCAAACACAGTGACGTTGTAACAAAGTGCGTGCAGGCCGCGCTGGATCGCCCGGCGTGGCTTGCATGCCGCGACTTGAGCGGCCTGACCTGATGGACCCGCACGCGTCAGGTCGTTCGTGCGGGCGAAAAGTACAGCCTTGGATTCGGCCTCACTTCAGGGCTTCATTCAGGGCTTCAAATACCCGGCCTGTCTGAACCAATCGAGCGCATCGCTCAACCCTTCCCGATAGGGCCGCGCGCGATAGCCGAGTTCGCGTTCGGCCTTCGCCGACGTGAAGTACATCTTGTTCTTCGACATCTTCAAGCCGTCGACAGTGAGGAACGGTTCGCGCTTCGTGATCTTGGCGACCGCTTCGGCGCCTGCGGCGAGCGGATAGAGCGGCCAGCGCGGCAAACTCAGCGTCGGCGCCTTGCGGCCGGTCAGCGCGGCGATATCCGCGAGCATTTGCTGCAGCGGCAGATTCTCGCCGCCGAGAATATAGCGCTCGCCAATCTTGCCGCGTTCGAGCGCAAGAAAATGGCCGGCAGCCACGTCGTCCACGTGCACGAGGTTCAGCCCCGTATCGACGAATGCGGGAATTTTGCCGAGCGCCGCTTCGACGATAATGCGCCCGGTCGGCGTCGGCTTGACGTCGCGCGGACCGATTGGCGTGGACGGATTGACGATTACAGCCGGCAGGCCGTCTTCGGCGATCATGCGCTCCACCGCGCGTTCGGCCAGCACCTTGCTGCGCTTGTACACGCCGATCGCCTGATCGGCTTTCAGCGGCGACGTTTCGTCAGCGGACTGGCCGGAACTGGTGACTTTCAGCGTGGCCACGCTGCTCGTGTACACGATGCGTTCGACGCCTTCCTTCAACGCCGCGCGCATGGTCGCCTCGGTGCCTTCGAGGTTCGAGCGCTCGATTTCGCTCGGGTCCGGCGCCCACAGGCGATAGTCGGCAGCGACGTGCAGCAGATAGCGCACGCCGCGCAGCGCGCTGCGCATCGACGCTTCGTCGCGCATATCGCCGACGACGATTTCCGCATCCAGCGCCTCGACGTTTTTGCGCGGACTGGTGGCGCGCACCAGCACGCGCACCTTGAAACCCTTCTGCTGCGCGATGCGCGCCACCGACGAGCCGACGAAGCCGGATGCGCCGGTCACGAGCACGAGATCGCGATTCTGTTCGGTCATTCTCTTTCTTTCCCTGCGTGACAGTCGACGGATTGTACGTGTCGCGCGTGCCGTGTGTCGCGCCGGGCGGCCTCGGCGTGCGGGCGAGTTCAAGAGACGCCGAGCATTCTCGTCGCGACGCGGCTAGAATGCCGGCTTGAAAGATTGTGAGAGAGGACGGCATGGCCCCGGATCTGGATCAACGGATCGAAACGTATTACGTGCGGGTGCGCGGCACCGTGCAGGGCGTGGGCTTTCGCCACGCCACCGTACGGCAGGCCCATGCGCTCGGTATCAAGGGATGGGTGGCGAATCTCGACGACGGTTCCGTCGAAGCCATGTTGCAGGGTTCGGCCAACCAGGTCGACCGGATGCTGTCGTGGCTGCGTCACGGGCCGCCGGCGGCGCGCGTCACCGAAGTGACCGGCGAAGAGCGCGCGACCGAAAAGCGTTACGAGCGGTTCGAGCAGCACTGAACCCTTATCGCGCCACCAGCAAACTCTCAGCGAACCCCCACCCGTCTTCGATCCACTGATGGCTGCACACGAAGCCTGCGTCGTCGGCGATCGCGGGCATCTCGTCCGCGCGATATTTGTGGCTGCTCTCGGTCCAGATCGTTTCGCCTGCCTTGAGCGCGACCGTCAATTGCGCGGCGCCCACATGCGCGGTGACATCGCGCTTCGCACGCAGATGCATCTCGATGCTGCGCGCGTCCGGATTGAAGCGGGCGACGTGTTCGAACGCATCGAGCGGAAAATCGCCGTCGAGTTCGCGATTGATGCGCGCCAGCAGATTCAGGTTGAACGATGCGGTGACGCCGATCGAATCGTCATACGCGGCCACGAGCACCGGCGTCGGCTTGATCAGATCCGTGCCGAGCAGCAGCGCGTCGCCGGGCGCGAGCATGTTGCGGATATCGCGCAGAAAACGCGTCGCCGCGAGCCGGCCGAAATTGCCGATCGTACTGCCAAGAAACAGGACGAGTAAGCGCTCGTCTGCCGCGCGGTTCTTGCTCACCTCGGCCAGTCCGGCCAGATAATCGCGTTCATAGCCGACGATCGAAATCCGTTCGATGTCACCGAGTTCGCGCCTGCACAGCTGCAACGCGCTGCGCGAAATTTCAATCGGGCAGTAAGAAGTGGGGCGCTTTTTACACAGCGCTTCCAGAATGCGCCGCGTTTTGCGGCCGCTGCCGCTGCCCAGTTCGGCGACCGTCACGTCGTGCGGCAAATGCGCGACGATGTCCGCGGCATGCTTAGCGAGCAGCCGCTCCTCGGCGCGTGTCACACCGTATTCGGGCAATACGGTGATCACTTCAAACAGCGCTGAGCCCACTTCGTCATACAGGTACTTGGACGGCAACTCTTTTTGTGGCGTGTGCGTGAGTCCAGCGCGAACGTCGGCGGCGAAGGCCGCGCGTAGCAGGTCGGGCGATGTGTCGTGTGAGAGGGCTGGCTGGGTCATGCTGGCTCCAGTAGTCACATTCGATGAGTGGGATGGCTGGCCGGATGGTGGCAGGTGCAACGAAACACAAGTGATGCATGCAGCGGGAAGACGGACGGGCCCGGTCCGCGTGGACTGCCTTGATTGGCCCGGCTCATTGGTGCTGCAGATGACGGTTGCAAATGACGATTGACGGTTGCGACGGATCTCCAGAACGTCCTGGAAGACCTTGCCAACGGTGCCACCCGACTTCGTAGCAAGATTCGCGCTTGAGCAACGGCATGGGCAGTTGCCGGCGTTGCAGTTGCGAATTCGCCTATCGCGCGTGAAGTTATGTTCTAGTGCATCGGCGCGCGATGCGCACGGGAAAAATTGCAGCTTGCTGAAAGGACCGCGCGGACACGCTGGCGAGGAACCCGTCTAGAATGCCCGCTTGCATCGCCTATCGAAGATAAAAATGCGGCGCTTGATACGCACTATCAGCCGCACTGCCTGCTTGTGAGACTTCACCTCTAATGACAACAAATCGAGGCGCACAGCCTTATGCTGCGCCGCACACATCTGCATCCCGCTCCGCTCGCGTACCTGCACCGCACGTCGAAGTGATAGCGCCACGGGCCGCGCAATGAACCAGTATGACCCAAAGCGCGGTATCGCGTTGTCAGTCGGCGCGTCGGCGCTGTTTGCTTTACTGTCCGCTTACGCCAAGCTGCTCGAGCCGTTGAGCGGTCTCGACATTTTCGCGTGGCGGGTCGTGTGGACTGTTCCCGGGGCGCTATTGCTGATCATGTTGCGCAAACGCCTGCCGATTCTCCGGCAACTTCTTTGCCGCATGGTGACAGAGCCGAAGCTCGGCGCAGCGATGGTTGTCAGCGCGGCCTTGCTGGGTGTGCAGCTATGGGTGTTTCTATGGGCGCCGCTGCATGGACGCATGCTCGAAGTCTCGCTCGGCTATTTTCTGCTGCCGCTCGTGATGGTGCTGGTGGGGCGCTTCTACTATTACGAGCGCCTCGACGGTCTGCAATGGCTCGCGGTGATTTGCGCTGTATTGGGCGTCGTGCATGAACTGTGGATGACGGGTGCCTTTTCGTGGCCTACCTTGCTCGTCTCGCTCGGTTATCCGCCGTATTTTGTGCTGCGCCGCAAAATCAACCAGGATTCGCTCGCCATGTTCACCGTGGAAATGGCGCTGCTGCTGCCTGCGGCGGCCGTGTTCATCATCATAGGCGGTTCGTTGACCATGATCGGCGGACGGATCGACATGTGGTGCTTGCTGTTGCCGGGGCTCGGCGCGCTCAGCACGGTTGCGCTGGCTTCGTATCTGAAGGCGAGCCGCCTATTGCCGGTCGCCTTGTTCGGCATTCTCGGCTATGTCGAGCCGGTATTGCTTGTATTTGTCTCGATCACGTTGCTCGGCGAGACGCTCAGCGCCGGACAGTTAGCCACGTATATTCCGATCTGGATGGCGGTTGCGCTGACGGCTTTGCATAGCGTGCGGCTCGTTCGGTTAGCGCCGCGTTGAGGCGCGTGGATTGAGCTGCATTGGTTGAAACGCGGCGGGTGGTTGAGCTGGGACTGCACGCAGCGTTGAGCTTGGCCCGCTGAATCAGGCAGCGCAATTCAGCGGTGCGCTGCCGTGCGATCCGTATTGATGCGCGTTGCGCCGACCTGTGCCTCGATCGCTTCGCGCAACGCCGGCCGCCAGCCAAACCCAAACAACGCCTCAGCGAGAACGAATAGCGGCCCGATCAGCAAACCGATCACATCGTCGACAAAGGCCGGCTTGCGATGTTCGTAGGCCACGTGGCCGATGAATTGAAACACCCAGCCGATCACAAAGAGTCCGATACCCGAGGCGAGCCAGACGAGGGTAGTTTGCGCGGCGAGCCACTGCCCGCAAGCGATGCACACTACCGATACCACGGCCATCATCGCGCCGAGCGGCACGTCGAGTACCAGGTAGTAGAGGGTCGCCGCGGCGAACAATACCCAAGCGGGCGATAAGGTGTACGGTAGCGCGCCGAAGCTGAAAGCAGGCCGGCTCAACAATACCGCCAGCGCCAGCACGATCATCGGAATGCCGACGAAATGCGTGGCGATATTGCGCCGGTCGCGGTGGTAGGCCGCGTATTGCGTCAGCTGTTGCGTCAGCGTTCTCATGGATGCCGCTCCTCAATCAAAGTCAGCATAATCGCGGGCAGCGGAATTTGAAACCATCGGGTAGCCGACAATCGGGCACGGACACCGTCCTATGACTGCGAGTTTTTCATCGAATGAGCTTGCCGCGCTGCTTGAACGCAGCGCGTGGTTTCGCTCGGCGCCCGCTGCCATGCGGGCGCGGCTGATCGAAGCGGGGCGTGTGGAGCGCCTCGCGGCCGGCGAGCGGCTCTTCACGCGCGGCGATTCCGACGACGGCCTCTATTGCGTGCTCGACGGTCTCGTGAGAATCGGCGCGGCGAGTTCGGCCGGCAAAGAGGCATTGCTTGCAGTTATCGAGCCGGTCAACTGGTTCGGCGAGATCGCGCTGTTCGATAACCGGCCGCGAACCCATAACGCGTATGCCGAACGCGATTCGGAGCTGTTTCATGTGCCACGCACCGCGCTTGCCGAACTGCTCGAACGTATGCCCGAATATTGGCATGCCTTCGGTTTGCTGTTGACGCAAAAGCTGCGCCTCGCTTTCGACGCCATTGAAGAAGCCGCCTTGCTGCCCGCCGCGCAGCGCGTGGCGCGCCGTTTGCTGTTGATGGCAGGCGGCTACGGCGAACCCGGCGCATTGCGGCGCGTCCTCAAGGTGCCGCAGGAGGACCTGGCGATGATGCTGGCGTTGTCGCGGCAGACGATCAATCAGGTGCTCAAGCAGTTCGAAGCGCAGGGCGCGTTGAAGCTGGGCTATGCGGAAATCGACATTACCGATGTGCAAAAGCTCAGGGCGCTAGCCGATCTGAATCCGTCCGCGGATTGATCGCCTCGATCTACACGCAAAGCTCAATCTTTGTCTCCCCTACACGTCTACTCACGCGCCGCTGCATCTTTATAAGCATCTTACGGCGCACTTCTATTTCTTTAGCGATTCGCGATGATGAACTCATTCGCGGCGCATTCCACCTCGAACCTTCTTGTGGCTGCTTTAGCTCATCGCTTCAGCAAACTCGGCGCGCAGGTCCTGCAACCTGTCGCGCGCGGTGCTCAATCGCTCGACGAGTTGTGCCGACGCGCGCGTGATCGGCATGCGCGTTTCGTCGGTCATTGCATGATCGAATGCCAGCATCGCCTTGATCGCGGACGGATTGGGCGCGGCGAACAGCAGGCGCAACACGGGCAACAAACTCGCGAACAGATTGCGTTCGTCCGGGTCGCGGCCGGTGCGGATCAATTCCTGTACTGCGACCAGCAAGTCCGCGCAGACATGTGCGCTTGCCAGAATGCCACCTGTGCCGCCGTTGTGCAGGCAGTCGTCCAAGGCTTCATCGGTGCCGCACAGCACATTGATCGGCAGGCCGCGCAGCTTGCTGAAATGATCCTTTACGCATTCCTTGATCGCGACGATATTGCTGCATTCGACCAGACGGGCAACCGTGTCCGGCGCGATCGTCACGCCGGTGCGGTGCGGCACGTCGTACAGAACGATAGGGCGTTCGGTGGCGAGTGCGGCCTGTTCGAAATGCCATTGCACGCCGGCTTGATCCGGACATACGTATGACGGCGGAGATACCAGGTAGCCCGCGCAGTCCCAGCGCTCATAGCGCTGAATATCGTGCAGGACGTCGCGTGTATTGGCGCCCCCAACGCCGATCAGCATCGGCAGACGGGAACCGATCACATCGGTTAGCGCTTGCAAGACGGTGAGGCGTTCGGATTCCTGTAACAAAGCGGCTTCGCCGGTCGTGCTCAGCGCGACAAAACCGCTGATCTCCGTGCGGAGATAGTAGTTCGCGAGACGCTGTAACGCGTCGACGTCGACCTCACCATTCCGGAACGGCGTAACGATGGGCAACCAGATTCCGGAGAACATGATTAGCATGCCTTTGCGACGGCATGGCGGCGCTTCAATGGTCCGATCAGTGCAGCAGGGAGTGTCGAAATCAGCGTATGCAAGGTGAAATCGAGGTCGTCGAGCGCGATGTCGAGTTGCACGCGCACTTCTTCACGCACGGCCTCCGTGCTGACCACATATACGCCGAGCGGAGAATGAAGCAGCGTGCTGAGTTGGGTGCCGGGAAGATCGTGCGGGGGATGAGGCAGGGTGACCTGCAAGCGGGCGCGACCAACGGGGAAGGAAAGAACATTGTTGCGCTGGACCGGCGGCGCGCTGAGCGGCTGCGTTTCGACGTTGTCGATGGATTGCGTGAGTGCCATTTGATGCGGCGTTCGTTGACGCCATGGTTGATCAGGACAGTTCGAGATTAGACGTGTACGAGTAAACGCAGTGCAAAAATTGGGGTATCCGCTGAAAAAATCATGCGGGTTCGACGTGGTGCTCGAATTGAATCAGGCGCCGCGCTGGCAATTTAACGTTGCGCGGACTTCAAACCCGTTCATTCGACATGCCCATAAAAAAAGGCGAGTCGTGAGACTCGCCCTCCCTGAACGGCAGCGTTCGGCTTCGATTAACTACAGATGCGTGGCCGGTGTGTGCCGAAAACCGATCACGTGTTATTGCGTTTTCGTCGCGTCGGTCTTTGCGCCGTCGGCTTTTGCCGGGACATTGCTGGCCTCTTTCGCACTCTCCGTTTTGGTCTTGTCCGCGCTTGCTTCAACGGCGGTCTTCTTGACGGCCTTATGGGCCTTTGCCGTGTGGCTGGTGGAAGCCTTTTTCACGTGCGCCTTCGTCGCCGCCTTGGTCGGCGCTTTTGTCGTGGCGGCGCCTTCATCCGTGGCGCCGGTTTGCACGGCGGTGCTCGCCTTCAGATTCGCTTGACCGGCAGGTTGCGTTTGCGCCGGTTGCGCGGCCGCCGGTGCTGCAGTTTGGGCAAATGCAGTCGACACGACCAGAGCGGAAGCGAGAGCAGCGAAAAGCGTCTTCATGATGTAACTCCTGGTTAAACCGGTTGTTCTTTGTGTCGCGGCTGAAATGTTTCAGCGCTGCCGGTTTAACGTTGGCCGGAAGACAGCAGTTGACGATGCTCTGGTGACAAAACGTAACGGCGGATACATATTGCCGTGTGCAATTCGAACGGGATCTGGCGAAGCGGATGGCGAGAATCGCGCGCGGCGGCGCGATTGGTCCTGGAGGATATTGCCGGGCACGACGGCATGCGTCGGTTGATGAGCTTGCGTCCGCTTTGATATGTGGCGTGTGCCGTTCAGCTACCCGCGCCGGGCTGAAACGGCACACGCGTCAAAGCAGGATCAACGGCTATTGCCGAGTACCTTCTGTGCAGTCGCATCGACGGCCTGCCGCATCTTGTCGACCAGTTCGTCGATCTGCGCGTGGTCGATCACCAGCGGCGGGGCGACGATCAGCCGGCCGTTCGTCGAGCGTACGATGGCGCCCAGTTCGAAGCCGACAGACCGGCTATGCCAGGTCAACTCGGCTTCGTCGCTAAAGCGCTCACGCGTGGCCTTGTTTTTCGCGAACTGTATTGCGGCCACCGCCCCCACGCCCTGGATCTCACCGATCAACGGGTGATCGGCGAATGCGTCACGCAACGCCTTCTGCAGATACGGACCCGTATCGCTCTTCGTGCGCTCGACCAGATGCTCGTTCTGAAGGACATCGAGATTGGCCAGCGCAACCGCCGCCGCAACCGGGTGACCTGAGTAGGTCAATCCGTGCGCATAGACACCGCCTTTCTCGACCAGCGCCTCGCCAACTTGCCGGCTCATCACCAGACCGCCCATCGGCACGTAGCCCGACGTCAGACCCTTGGCAATACAGATCAGATCCGGCTCGAAGCCGAAATGCCGGTGCGCGAACCACTCGCCGGTTCGCCCGAAACCGCCGATCACTTCGTCCGCACACAACAGCACGTCGTACTGACGGCAAATGCGCTGGATCTCCTGCCAGTAGCCGTCCGGCGGAAAGATCATGCCGCCCGCCCCCTGGAACGGTTCGGCGATAAAGGCGCCGACCCGGTCCGCGCCCAGTTCGAGAATCTTCTTTTCGAGCGACAACGCGGCCTGCTTGCCGAACGCTTCAGGGCTCAGATCGCCACCGTTCGCGTACCAGTAGGGTTCATCGACGTGTGTCACATTGGGAATCGGCAGGTCGCCCATCTCATGCATGAAGGCCATGCCGCCCAGCGACGCGCTGCCGACGGTCGACCCGTGGTAGCCATTGATTCGCCCGATCAATACCTTTTTGCCGGGCTTGCCCATGATGTCCCAGTACCGGCGCACCGTACGAATGAGGACTTCATTCGCCTCGGAGCCTGAGTTCGTGTACACGACGTGACTAAAACGATCGCCCAGCAGCGAGAACAGCCGTTCCGACAATTCGATCACTGCGGGATGCGTGGTGTGAAAGAACATGTTGTAGTACGACAGTTCCTTCATCTGCCGTGACGCTGCGTCGATCAGCTCCTGACGGCCGTAACCGACGTTGGTGCACCAGAGGCCAGACATGCCGTCGATGTAACGGTTTCCATCGTTATCCCACAGATAGACACCTTCGCCCCGAACCATCACACGCGGCCCTTCGTTGTTCAGGGCTTTCTGATCGACGAAGGCATGCAGATGGTGGGCTGCATCGCTTTGTTGGTAATCGCGGGTGGCGCGGTGCGGGAAATTAGGAGCATTCATGTTCAAGGTTCCAGTTGTGTAACGGACGGCTTTCTTTTTTCACGTCCCGGTGCGGCGAGTCGTCCGCACCCAGGCTTTACGCTCAGGCTTATTGCAGATTTGTTTTGGCAGCGGCGCGACGGATCAATAGCTGATCCACGTCGTTTTTAGCCCGGTGTATTTGTCGAGTGCATGCAAGGACAGATCGCGGCCGAATCCCGATTGACGGAAACCCCCAAACGGAGTTTGCGCGCTGAGTGCGTCGACGGTGTTGACGGAAACCGTGCCGGCCCGCAAGCGTGACGCCACGCGATGTGCGCGTGATAGACCGCCCGTCCAGACCGAAGCAGCGAGTCCATAAATCGAATCGTTGGCGAGCGCGATCGCCTCGTCCTCGGTATCGAATTTGAGAACCGACAGCACCGGTCCAAAGATTTCTTCACGCGCAATCGGATCGTTTGCGTTCACGTCGACGAAAATGGTCGGCTCGATGAAATACCCCTTGCCGTCGACAAGCCGGGTTCCGCCGCCGGTTGCCAGCGTCGCGTTCGTGCGCCCTCGTGCGATCCATTCTTTAACCCGCTCGAACTGAGTGCGGTCGACGATTGCGCCCATGCCGCTGGCAGGATCAAGCGGATCGCCCGGCATGAAGTCGCGCGACTGCGCGATCAGGCGATCGACAAATTCATCGTGGATCGAGCGATGCACCAGCAGTCGTGAATTGGCCGAGCAGACTTCGCCCTGATTGAAGAAAATACCGAAGCACGCTTTGCGGGCTGCGAGATCGAGATCGTCTGCGTCTTCGAAAACCAGATTCGGGCTCTTGCCGCCGCATTCGAGCCAGACCTGCTTCATATTCGATTGCGCGGCATATTCGAGAAACTTCTTGCCGACGGCCGTCGACCCCGTAAACGCCAGGACATCGACGTCCGGATGCAAGCCGAGCGCGCGCCCCGCCGTCTCGCCGAAGCCGGGTACGACGTTCAGCACGCCTGGCGGCAGTCCGGCTTCGAGCGCGAGTTCCGCAAGACGCAAGGCGGATAGCGGGGACTGTTCCGCGGGCTTCAGCACGACGCTATTGCCTGCCGCAAGGGCCGGGGCAATTTTCCAGGCCACCATATCGAGCGGGAAATTCCACGGCACGACTGCACCCACCACGCCGAGCGGCTCGCGCGTGACAACGGCGAGATTGCCTGGATCGGTCGACGCGACTTCGCCGTTCACCTTATCGATCGCTTCGCCATACCAGCAGAACAGGCTGCTGGCGGCCGGCACGTCGATGTCGAAGGCGTCGGCCACGCGTTTGCCCATATTGAGCGAGTCGAGCAGGGCGAGCTCCGCGCCGTGCGACGCAATCAATGCACCCAGGCGGCTCAAGACGCGCTTGCGTTCCGCCGGCGGACAGCGCGACCAGTGCCCAGCATCGAACGAAACACGGGCAGCACGAACGGCATCGTCAACCTCGGCAACGCCACAGGATGCAACGTTGGCAATCACCGTCTCGGTGGCCGGATTGATCGCCTGAAAGGTCTTGCCGTCCTGAGCGTCCGTGAACCGGCCGTCAATGTGTGCCTGCGCGCGCGGGAGAACGTCTGCGGCCAGTCGCCGCCAGTCCGCATGGGTGTGGATATCAGATGAAGAATGACTCAAGGCTTGACTCCGGTCTGGAGACAGGCAGGCGTATCTGCCCCTCTCCTATATCAATGATTGCGACAGCTACTGTTCTGACACCGTACTGTCGACCAACAAAAAGGGACCGGAAAGAACAAATTTGCTCTCCATTGCATCTGTTTTTCCTATCCATTTTCAAAGTTGCATTCCTTGCTGATTTCTTTCACGGTTTCGTTGTGCAAATGCCGGAACAGATTGTGAACCGGCTACTAATAGGCGGAAAGCTGCGACGCGTTTTTGCATCTTAAAAAACTATCCATAAGGTAGGAAAACTATTTTTATTCAATAAATGGGCGATGCTACGCTCCATCCATCGTTCGCCGTAAAGCCCTTGTATCTGGAGGTTTTGCGGGACCAGGAACGCCATGTTGCAAGAGCCGCGCGCACAGGAGACGTTGTGCGTCGCGCCGGTGGGTGGAGGACGGATAAAGAGCCATGAACGAAATCGACGACTTCCTGAAGAAGAACCGCGTCACCGAAATCGAAGCGATCATTCCGGATATGGCCGGGATCGCACGCGGCAAGATCATTCCGCGCAGCAAGTTCGAATCCGGCGAATCGATGCGCTTGCCGCAGGCGGTGATGATCCAGACCGTCACAGGCGACTATCCGGAAGACGGCACGCTCACCGGCGTCACCGACCCGGACATGGTCTGCGTTCCCGACGCCAGCACCATCCGCATGATTCCGTGGGCAGTCGACCCGACCGCCCAGGTGATCCACGATTGCGTTCACTTCGATGGCACGCCCGTCGCGATCTCGCCGCGCCGCGTGCTGCGCCGCGTGCTCGAACTCTACAAGGCCAAAGGCTGGAAGCCGGTTATTGCGCCCGAGCTCGAGTTCTATCTGGTCGACATGAACAAGGACCCGGACCTGCCGCTGC
>NZ_JAQQCQ010000010.1:0-263293 GCF_046030355.1 Paraburkholderia caffeinilytica | reverse complement strand
CAGGCACAGGCACAGGCACCAAAGGCGTCGGCTGGATCGACGCGCCGGTATCCGGCGGCGTAGCGGGCGCGACGGCGGGCACGCTGGCGATCATGGCGGGCGGCGCCGCAGCGGACGTCGAGGCGGTCACACCGCTCCTCGGCGCGTATTCAGCCCGCGTTACGCACATGGGCGCGGTCGGTGCGGGGCAAACCGCCAAGCTCTGCAATCAGGCCATCGTCACCGCGACCCTGGCGGCGATCGCCGAGGCGGTGAGCCTCGCGCAACGCAGCGGCATCGATGCCGCCAAACTGACGGAAGGCCTCGCCGGCGGTTGGGCCGATTCGGTGCTGCTGCAGATTTTCGTGCCGCGCATGACGCAAAGCGGCCTTGCGCCGATCGGCGCATTCCGTACGTTCCAGAAGGACATCGACACGGTCGCCGCGACGGCCTACGAGACGGGCACGCCGATGCCGGTTTCGTCCACGGTTCAGCAACTGCTGCGACTCGGCGCGGCGATGGGGCTGGGCGAGGCCGATCTGTCGGCCTTCATCGACGTTTTACAGACGCAGCGCGGCGGCTAGAACGCACGCGGGGAGACGCAGACCGGGCGTGAAGGCAGCGTAAAAGCGCACGGGCGCGGCGCTCGCGTGGGTCGAATTCGCGATAACCTGCTAAAATATTGGGTTGTTCGCCGATATCACATTCAAAGGACGCGCCGTGCTGTCTACCGCCAATATCACCATGCAATTCGGGCCAAAGCCCCTCTTCGAGAACATCTCGGTCAAATTCGGGGGAGGGAACCGCTATGGCCTGATTGGTGCGAACGGCTGCGGCAAGTCCACGTTCATGAAGATCCTGGGCGGCGATCTGGAACCGAGCTCCGGCAACGTGATGCTCGAACCGAATGTGCGTCTGGGCAAGCTGCGTCAGGACCAGTTCGCATACGAAGACGTGCGCGTGCTCGACGTCGTGATGATGGGCCACGCCGAAATGTGGGCCGCGATGACCGAGCGCGACGCGATCTACGCGAACCCCGAGGCAACGGACGACGACTACATGCACGCCGCCGAACTCGAAGCAAAGTTCGCGGAGTACGACGGCTACACCGCCGAAGCGCGCGCGGGCGAACTGCTGCTCGGCATCGGCATCGCGATCGACGACCACAATGGCCCGATGAGCAACGTCGCACCGGGCTGGAAACTGCGGGTGCTGCTCGCGCAGGCGCTGTTCTCGAAGCCGGACGTGCTGCTGCTGGACGAGCCGACCAACAACCTGGACATCAACTCGATCCGTTGGCTGGAAGACATTCTCAACCAGTACAACTCGACGATGATCATCATCTCGCACGATCGTCACTTTTTGAACCAGGTCTGCACGCACATGGCCGACATGGACTTCGGCACGCTGAAGGTCTATCCGGGCAATTACGACGACTACATGCTGGCCAGCACGCAGGCGCGCGAGCGTCAGCAGAGCGCCAACGCCAAGGCGAAGGAACGTGTCGCCGACCTGCAGGACTTCGTGCGCCGCTTCTCGGCGAACAAGTCGAAGGCGCGTCAGGCTACCAGCCGTTTGAAGATGATCGACAAGATCAAGATCGAGGAATTCAAGCCGTCGTCGCGGCAGAATCCGTTTATCCGCTTCGAATACGAGAAGAAGCTGCACAACATCGCCGTGGTGGCGGAGAAGATCTCGAAGAAGTACGAACGCGCGATCTTCAACGATTTCAGCATTAGCGTGCAGCCGGGCGAGCGTATCGCGATCATCGGCGAGAACGGCGCGGGTAAGACCACGCTGCTGCGCTCGCTGCTCGGCGCGCTCACGCTCGACCACGGCACGGTGAAGTGGGCTGAAAACGCGAATGTCGGTTACATGCCGCAGGATACGTACGAAGAGTTTCCGAACGACGTCACGCTGATGGACTGGATCGACGGCTACCGCCAGGAAGGTGACGACGAGCAGATGGTGCGCGGCACGCTCGGCCGTCTGCTGTTCAATGCCGACGACATCCGCAAGTCGGTCAAGGTGCTCTCCGGTGGTGAGAAGGGCCGCATGATCTGGGGCAAGCTGATGCTGGGCCGCCACAATGTGTTGCTGATGGACGAGCCGACCAACCACATGGACATGGAGTCGATTGAATCGCTGCAGATCGCGCTCGACAAGTACGACGGCACGCTGATTTTCGTGTCGCACGACCGTGAGTTCGTGAGCGGCCTCGCGAACCGGATCATCGAAGTGAAGACCAACGGCACGTTGAACGACTTCGGCGGCAACTACGAAGAGTTCCTGACGAGCCAGGGCGTGCAGTGAGTCCCGCGCGGTTCGTGGCGTAGCGCCAAGCAAAGCCCGCTTCGTCGAAGCGGGCTTTTTTCATGGATGTGTGTCTCGCGATCCGGTTCCGGTTCCAGTTCCGGTTCCGGCGTGTCCAACCACTGCAACCCGCAGACCAACAGACTAGCAAGCGCCGCGACGGAAGAACCATCAATCTCACCGTGAAGTGACCCGCATCAACCAGGCAGATCTAAAACCAGACCCGCAAGCGGACTCATTGACCCAAAGCAATGCCGGCCGCGCCCGACGATCGATTATCAGCGTTTCGATAGTTCATCCATCGGGTCGTCAATGCTTACCTCTCACTCTTTCCCACCACTCGTTATCCGTGGCCGCTCGTTGCTTCCGATCGTGCAAGGCGGCATGGGCGTCGGCATCTCGGCCCATCGGCTGGCCGGCAGCGTCGCACGCGAGGGCGCGCTCGGCACCATCGCCAGCATTGACCTGCGGCATCATCATCACGATCTGATCGAACTTTGCCGGCAATCCCCTGATCGGGCCACGCTTGAACAGGCGAACCTCGCCGCGCTGGCCCGTGAAATCCACGCTGCCCAAGCGCTCGCCGAAGGCCGCGGTATGGTTGCCGTCAACGTGATGAAGGCAGTCAACGCGCAGGCAGAGTATGTGCGCGTCGCCTGCGAAAACGGCGCCGATGCGATCGTCATGGGTGCTGGCTTGCCGCTCGATTTGCCGGACATGACTCAGGGGCACGATATCGCGCTGATTCCAATTCTGTCGGATAGTCGTGGCGTCTCGCTGGTGTTGAAGAAGTGGATGAAAAAGGGCCGTCTCCCCGACGCCGTCGTGATCGAACATCCGGCCCACGCGGGCGGCCATCTCGGCGTGAGCAACCTCGCCGACCTGGACGACCCGCGCTTCGATTTCCTGCGTGTGCTCGAGGAACTCGATGCGGTATTCACGTCGCTTGGTTTGCGTCGCCAGGACGTGCCTTTGATCGTCGCAGGCGGCATCAATAGTCACGAAGCCGTGCGCGAGTTGCTGAGCGCCGGTGCCAGCGGCGTACAACTCGGTACGCCGTTCGCCGTTACCGAAGAAGGTGACGCCCATCCGAACTTCAAGCGCGTATTGGCCGAAGCGACGCCCGACGACATCGTCGAGTTTGTCAGCGTGACGGGGTTGCCCGCGCGAGCCGTGAAAACACCGTGGCTGATGCGCTATCTGCGTCACGAAACAAAAATCCGCGAGAAGATCGGTGCCCTCAAACACGTCTGTCCGACCGCGCTCGAATGTCTCAGCGTGTGTGGGTGGCGCGACGGTGTCGAGAAGTTCGGCCATTTCTGCATCGACACACGACTCGCCGCAGCATTGCGCGGCGACGTGGCCAATGGCCTGTTCTTTCGCGGCCGCGAAGCCTTGCCGTTTGGCTCGGCCATTCGCAGCGTCCACGACCTGATCGAACTGCTGCTGACCGGCTCGACGCGACCCGCTGTCGCAGGGCGATGGGCGTTCTCGCTGGGTTGACACGGGTCAACATACAGCCTGACAAGACCTTCGACAATCCCCGTACGCAAACAAACACTCGGGGAAGCATATGAAGTACTCGCTCAGGAACAGAATCAAGTCCGCCGTCGTCGCGTCATGCCTGCTAGGCGCGGGTGCACTGGCTTCGCCGGCGCAGGCTGCGGGCGACGACTCGATGAACGGCATTCACGCCGGCGACGTGCTGGTGCGTCTGCGCGCAATCAGCATCATGCCGAGCGTGGAGACTAACCAGACGCTGTCGGCGCTCAATGTGGGCGTCAACAATGCCACCGTGCCGGAACTGGATCTGACCTACATGATCCGCGATTACCTCGGCGTCGAGCTGATTCTCGGCACCTCGCGCCATCAGTTGACGTCGAGCCTCGGCAATCTCGGCGGCGTGAACGTATTACCGCCCACGCTGCTGCTGCAATATCACTTCAACCACGCGGGGCGTATTCGTCCGTACGTCGGTGCGGGTATGAACTACACGTTGTTCTATAACAATGGCCTGAACGCAGGCGGCCAGTCGATCTCGATCAACAATCACAGCTTCGGCCCCGCGTTACAGGCAGGCGTAGACGTGCAAGTGACCAAGTCGCTGTTCGTCAATGCGGACATCAAGAAAATCTGGATGCACACCGACGCAACGCTCGGCGGTCAGCCGCTCGGCCGGTTGAATATCGATCCGATCGTGGTCGGTTTGGGTGTCGGTATGCGGTTCTGATTGCCGCGCTAGAGAAACTGCGCTCGTCATGCAAAAACGCCGGAATTTCCGGCGTTTTTTTTGCAATCCCAATCTCAACCGGGAGGCGGGTTTTCCGGCAGACGCATCAAAGCGGGCGGCTGCCGCGTGCGGCGGCTACAGGGTACCGGCTACAGTTTGTCGTTCTTGAAGCGCATGGCGGTGCCGTCCTGCTCGATGCGCACCCACACGGCGCGCTTTTCCTCGTCACTCAGGAACACCCAGTTGGACACCTCGGTGGCGGTGCGGCCGCAGCCTTTGCAGACCTCGTCGAAAAGCGTGGAACAGACACCGATGCACGGGCTGTCGGGAAGATCGTGAAGATTCGAAGCCATCGGAAACCTTGGGGCGGAGAAGCGAAGTTCCGCTATGTTAACCGATGCAGCGATTGCCCTCGGGCGTCGCGCAGACCGTGGCACGGATACATGCACGGTTGGCAGTATCCGTTGCCGGCTTCGCCGCGATCCTCTCCCTTAGCGCGCAATGCTGTACCCGATTCGCGCCATCCAGTGTTGCCGGTTGTTGTAGTCGAGCAGGTCTTCGCCATAACCGTTGAAGTATCCCACCCAGATATAACCGCCCCATTTGCTGCCGAGCAATCTGGCGAGCGGATAGGTGAATTGCGAATCGATGCTGCCGTACCAGTGCTTGGTGCCTTTGCGCAGCGTGGTCGCGAGTTGCCAGCCGTCCGGGCTGCCGTATTTGACCAGCAGATCGACGTAGCCGCGATAGTCGGCGATATCGGGGTTGTTGCTCGTGCCGATGTAGTAATAGATTTTCGGCGAGACGGTCAGGTGGTTGCCCGTCAGATCGCCGAATTCCCAGGTCGGGCGGATAAAGGGCATGTTGATGCTGCGCGAGTCCGTGCCTGCCTTGCCGTTCGATTCATGTGCGATGCCCGCCGCAAAGCCCATGCGTGTGAAAAACGGGCTGTGCCATCCCGTGTCGGGCACGTAGTAGAACAACTGCGGTGAGTAGGTGGTGTCGCGGAACGGCCGTGAATCGGCGGACAGATCCCAGATCGAGGTCTGCGTGTAGGCGAAGTACAGATTGTCGAGGAAAGCCTTCGAGCGCAGGTCGTCCGGCATCAGGATGCGGTATTTGAAGCTCAATTGCAGCCGGGCGTTCGTGTCGCCATTGTGGCCGGCCGCGAAGTACATCGGCTCGTAGTAGGAGACGTGCGAGAGCACACCGCGTCCGGTGGTGGAGAGCGAGTCGCCGGGAGGCGACATCGCATCGCCCGTTGGGCCGTCGACAGCCGCGGCCGTTTCGGCGGCCTGTCCCGGTGTGCTTGCCTGGCTTTCCGCCTGTTCTGCCTGAGCGATGGCGTCCTGCTGCGGCCCGCGATTGATCGCGACGAGCGCCGGCGACGCGTCGAAGCCCACCGGATCGATGCGCACTTCGCCTCGTGCCGATTGCGGCCAGGGCGCCGAGAAACGCACTTTGCGGAACTGACCCGGCCGCAGATGCAGCGTGTCGGGCACGCCGGGCTCGCGCTGTAATTCGAGCGGCTGCGGTGACTGTTCGGCGCCGTTCACGGTTACGCGGATAGTCGGCGGAACGGTGAGGGTGAGGGCCTTGGCGTCGTCGGCGGAATAGAGCAGCGTGATTTGCAGCGGCTCGTTAGCTGCGGCGACGCGCGCGGGTTGCAGCATCGCGACCGTCGCGCGGGCCTCGTCAGAGAACGTAGCGAAGGCGGCAATAACGGTGATGGCGGCGAGCGTGGACAGCAGCGTGGCGCATGAAATGCGCGGAATGGCGTGGCGACTTGGGGATGATGGGTTAGCAGCGAGGCGGGCAAGCGAAGCGTGAATGTGCATGGGCTGTCGTCCAGGGAGCAGAAGCGCGAGCGAGACGGCGGGGCAATGGCGTCGAATGAGGACGTATGCCGGCGCCAGGCTCGGACGCGTAAAGCGGCGCAAAAAGGCGCAAAAAATGGCGCAAAACCGGCTTGAGGAACCGCCGGCAAAACGGCAGAAAAAATCGGTCCGAAAACAGCCGCCGCACAAAAACGGAAGCCACCGCGAACGGCACGTCAAATCCGGCTCGGCGCCGTGAGTGGCGTCGCATGCCGTCGGGAACGACTAAGAGGATACTTACAAACCGGCTTCATCGGCAAACGGAATGCAAGGAGCGGCCGAAAAACCGCGTCATGCGCCGAACGCCAACTGCCATAACAACGCGCCGTTCAGCGCCACGATGAACGCCGCCGACAGCCACGCCAGCGCCAGTGGCACGCCGCGCACGTGCCAGCCACGCATCAGGCTGGCATCCGACGTGTAGCGGATCAGCGGCACGACCGCGAGCGGCAATTGCAGGCTCAGCACGACCTGACTCGCCACCAGCAGTTGATTGGAGCCGTGCTGACCGAACAGCGCGACCGCCAGCAGCGCCGGTCCGATGGCCAGCGCCCGGGTAAGCAGCGCACGCTTCCAGCGCGGCAACCGCAGGCGCAGAAAGCCCTCCATGACCGCCTGACCGGCCAGCGTGCCCGTGACGGTTGCGCTCAAGCCGCACGCGAGCAGCGCCGCCGCGAACAGGATGCCGGCCCAGCGTGTGCCGAGGAGCGGGGCGATCAGCCGGTGGGCGTCGGCGAGATCGGTGACGTCGCGATGGCCGCTCGCGTAGAACACTGCAGCCGCCACGATCAGCAGCGCCGCGTTGATCACGAAGGCAAATGCCAACGAAGCGAAGGTGTCCAGATTCACGACCTGCAACGCGGCCTTGATCTGGGCGTCGCTGCCGTCCGGCGCGTGGTGCTTGACGAGCGCGGAGTGCAGATACAGGTTATGCGGCATCACCGTTGCACCGACGATGCCCGCCGCCAGCCACACCATGCCCACGTTGCGCAACAGGTCGAGGCTCGGCGCGGTGCCGGCCAGCGCGGCATGCCAGTCGGGCCGCGCCAGCGCCAGTTCGATGACGAAGCACAGGCCGACAAAGCCGATCAGCGCCGCGATCACCGCCTCGAGCTTGCGGCCGCCTTTCTGCTGGAGCGCCAGCAACGTGAAGGTGCAAACCGCCGACATCAGCACGCCGACCGTCAGCGACACGCCCAGCAGGAGTTGCAACGCAACGGCGCTGCCCACCACTTCGGCGACGTCGCACGCGATGATCGCGACCTCGCTGGTGAGCCACAGAAAGAGCGTGACGCGGCGGCTTGAGCGCTCGCGGCAGATTTGCGCAAGGTCGCGTCCGGTCACGACACCCAGCCGTGACGACAGCCACTGCAGCAGCATCGCCATCAGGCTCGCCAGCAGCACCATGTTCAGCAGCCGGTAGCCATAGCCTGCGCCGGCGCCGAGCGCCGTCGCCCAATTGCCCGGGTCGATATAGCCGACCGCGATCAGCGCCCCGGCGCCGACGAACGAAAACCAGTGCGCAGGGCGTGCCGCCCCGCTTTCCGGCAGACGCCGGCGGCGGTTCGGTCGCCATGTGGACGGATTTGTGTTCATCGACGCCTGTCTGGAGGTTTAGGGCTGCACGCGCCCGCAAGTGACGTGCCCGTAGCAAACCCGGCACGCGACGCAGCGAGCTCAAGGCATGCCCGCGCGGTCTTCAAGTCTCTTTGCACTATTGTGCACCGTGGCGCGACGGGTGGCTTACGCTCGAATCGAGGTTAGCCCGAGCTTAGCCGTAAGGCATAAGATCCGCGGAAAGCAACCTTCGGCTAGCACCCCGATGAGAACCAGGTAGGGCGTGGCCGCCGCAAGTTGACAACGAGATAACAGCAGGGTCGCCGCTGGTGTTTTTTTAGGGTAGACACGCGCCGATAACCCGCTAAAATTGCGCCCATTTTGTAGCGGCGCGGCTTGCGCTGTACCGTTTGCGCGACAGCCCAGCATTTTTTTTGGAGCGCGCAATAATTAATGGTAGTTTTCGGATTTTTCAGGGGAGCCGCGTGCGGTCTGCCGCGGCGTGGTTGAAGACAGCTGGCTCAAGCCGGTCAGGATCGGAGAACGGGATGAAAAGACGGGTAGTGGGACACGTGGCGGCACTGGTTCTGTGCGCGACACCGTGGTTGACGGCGGTTGCGAAAGACACGCAGCTCAACGTGTATAACTGGTCCGATTACATCGCCAAGGACACCATTCCGAACTTCACCAAGCAGTCCGGTGTTCAGGTCAAATACGACAACTACGACAGCGACGACACGCTGCAAGCCAAGCTCCTCACCGGCAATTCCGGCTACGACATTGTCGTGCCGACCAGCAATTACGCCGGCAAGCAGATCGCCGCGGGCATCTTCGCGCCGCTCGACAAATCGAAGCTGCCGAACCTGAAGTATCTCGATCCTTCGCTGATGGCCCTCGTGGCCGGCGCCGATCCGGGCAACAAGTACACGGTACCCTGGGCATACGGCACAACCGGCCTCGGCTACAACGTGACCAAGGCGCAGCAGCTCCTCGGCAAGAACGTGCCGCTCGACAGCTGGGACGTCCTTTTCAAGCCGGAAAACATTTCGAAGCTGAAGGCCTGCGGCGTGTCCGTGCTCGACGCGCCGGACCAGATGTTCGCCGCCGCACTTCACTACATCGGCCGCGACCCGATGAGCACGAACCCGGCCGACTATCGCGCCGCGCTCGAGATGATGAAGAAGATTCGTCCGTACATCACGCAGTTCAACTCGTCGGGCTATATCAATGATCTGGTCGGCGGCGACGTGTGCTTCGCGTATGGCTGGTCGGGCGACGTCGTGATCGCCAAGCATCGCGCGGTCGAGGCGAAGAAGGCCTACAAGATCGAGTATTACATTCCGAAGGGCGGCGCGCCGGTGTGGTTCGACGTAATGGCGATTCCGAAGGACGCGAAGAACAAGGACGCCGCGCTCGAGTGGATCAACTACATCGAAACGCCGCAGGTTCACGCCGCGATCACCAACGCCGTCTACTATCCGAGCGCCAACCTCGAAGCGCGCAAGTACGTGGACAAGGACGTGGCGAACGACCCGGCCGTGTACCCGTCGCCGGAAGTCATCAAGACGCTGTTCCTGTTGAAGCCGTTGCCGCCGGAAATCCAGCGGCTGCAGACGCGGCTTTGGACCGAATTCAAGTCTGGCCGCTGATTCGCGGCCAGCGTGAACGGGTAAGTATCATCATGAAGCCCTCGGTGTCCACCGGGGGCTTTGTTCGTCAAACGCCGGAGTAAAGCATTGTGATGAGTAGTGACCAGTCGGGCGCGCTGGCAGGGGCCGCCGTGCCGTCCCCGGGCCTGAATGCCGAAGCAGGCGATGCAGCGGAGAACTTCGTCCAGATCGTCGACGTCGTGAAGAAGTTCGGCGAGACCGCTGCGGTCAAAGGGGTCAACCTGTCGGTGAAAAAGGGCGAGCTGTTCGCGTTGCTCGGCAGTTCCGGCTGCGGCAAGTCGACCTTGCTGCGCATGCTGGCCGGCCTCGAGTCGATCACGTCGGGCAAGATATTGATCGACGGCGAAGACCTCGCGCAATTGCCGCCGTATCGCCGGCCGGTCAACATGATGTTCCAGTCATACGCGCTGTTTCCGCACATGACGGTCGAGGCCAACGTCGCCTTCGGCCTGAAGCAGGAAGGCGTGCCGAAGGCTGAACTCAAAGACCGCGTGCAGACCGCGCTCGACCTCGTGCAGATGGGGCGTTTTGCGAAGCGCAAGCCGCATCAGCTCTCCGGCGGCCAGCAGCAGCGTGTGGCGCTTGCGCGCTCGCTCGTCAAGCGGCCGAAGCTGTTGTTGCTCGACGAGCCGATGTCCGCGCTCGACAAGCAGATCCGCCAGCGCACGCAGATCGAACTGGTCAACATTCTCGACAAGGTCGGCGTGACCTGCATGATGGTGACGCACGATCAGGAAGAGGCGATGACCATGGCGGACCGTCTTGCCGTGATGAGCGAAGGCGAGATCGTCCAGCTCGGCACGCCGCACGAGGTGTACGAATATCCGAACTGCCGTTTTTCGGCGGAGTTTATCGGCTCGACCAATCTATTCGACGGCAACGTCGTGGAAGACGAACCCGATCACGTGTTTATCGAAACGCCCGATCTGCCGGTGCGCCTCTACGTGAGCCACGGCATCACCGGCCCGCTCGGCATGCCGGTAACGATCTCAGTGCGGCCCGAGCGCATCGCGCTCACGCGCAAGCCGCCTGAGGGCGCGTACAACTGGGGCAAGGGCGTCGTCACGAATATCGCTTACATGGGCGGCTATTCGCTCTATCACGTGAAGCTCGACGCCGGCAAAACGGTGATCGCCAACGTGACGAGCCTTGCCTTGACGGAAATCGATCCGCCGACCTGGGGTGACGAAGTGTATGTGCGCTGGAGTGCATCGGCCGGCGTGGTGTTGACGTCATGAAGCGCGCAATCAGTTCTCTCGCCGCGTGGCCAGTGCGCCGTTTCAACCTGACGGGCCGCACCGCGGTGGTGGCCGGGCCGTTCATCTGGCTGCTGCTGTTTTTCCTCGTGCCGTTCCTGCTGGTCGTGAAGATCAGCTTTGCCGATTTGCAGCTTGGCATTCCGCCCTATACGGAACTCGCCACGTACACGGATGGTGTGATTCACGTCGCGCTGGACCTGTCGCACTATGCGTTTCTGCTGACCGACAGCCTGTATTTCGCCACCTATGTGAATTCGGTGGTGGTCGCGGCGATATCCACCTTGCTGTGTTTGCTGATCGGTTATCCGATGGCGTATTACATTGCACGATCGAATCCGGCGAGCCGCAATCTGCTGATGATGGCGGTGATGCTGCCGTTCTGGACGTCGTTCCTGATTCGCGTGTATGCATGGATCGGAATCCTGAAGAACAACGGCTTGCTGAACAACTTCCTGATGTCGACCGGACTGATCCATACGCCGATCGAGTTGTATCACACGAACACCGCGGTTTATATCGGCATGGTGTATTCGTATCTGCCGTTCCTCGTGATGCCGTTGTACGCGCATCTGGTGAAGATGGACATGACCTTGCTGGAAGCGGCCTACGATCTCGGTGCGAAACCGTGGCGGGCATTCTGGCAGATCACGTTGCCGTTGTCGAAGAACGGCATTATTGCCGGATGTTTGCTGGTGTTCATTCCGGCGGTTGGCGAGTACGTGATTCCGGAATTGCTCGGCGGCGCGAACACGCTGATGATTGGGCGCGTGATGTGGAATGAGTTTTTCGACAATGCCGATTGGCCGATGGCATCTGCCGTGACGTGTGCGATGGTGTTGTTGTTATTGGTGCCGATGGCGTTTTTCCAGTACGCGCAGGCGAAGGCGATGGAGGAACGACGCTGATGAAGCCGAACCGGATTTTGCAGTTCATTGCCTTGGGGATCGGGTTTCTGTTTCTTTACATTCCGATCGTGAGTCTGATTGTGTATTCGTTCAACGAATCGCAACTGGTCACGGTGTGGACGCGGTTTTCTACGCGCTGGTACGCGGCGCTGTTGCAGGACGGCGAGTTGATTGCGGCGGCGTGGTTGTCGTTGCGCGTGGCGCTGTTGACGGCGTTTGCTTCGGTGATTATCGGCACGTGGGCCGGATTTGTTCTGGCCCGGATGGGGCGGTTTCGTGGGTTTACGCTCTATACCGGGATGATCAATGCGCCGCTGGTGATTCCCGAGGTGATTCAGGGGATTTCGCTGCTGCTGTTGTTCATTGAAATGGCCAAGTGGTTGGGGTGGCCTGCCGGGCGTGGCGTTTTCACGATCTGGATCGGGCACGTGATGTTGTGTATTTCTTATGTGGCTATCATCGTGCAGTCGCGTGTGAAGGAGTTGAATCCTTCTCTTGAGGAGGCTGCGCTGGATCTTGGGGCGACGCCGTTCAAGGTGTTTTTCTTTATTACGTTGCCGTTGATTTCGCAGGCGCTTGTTTCTGGGTGGTTGTTGTCGTTTACCTTGTCTATCGACGATCTGGTTTTGTCGGCGTTTTTGTCGGGGCCTGGGTCGACGACGCTGCCGCTGGTTGTTTTCTCCCGGGTGCGGCTTGGGTTGAATCCTGAAATGAATGCGTTGGCTACGTTGTTTATTGCTGTTGTTACTGTTGGGGTTGTTTTGGCTAATTATTTTATGCAGCGGGCTGAGAGGAAGAGGGCGGTGATGGCTGTATAAGGGGGTGGCCTGTTCGGCGAGGTTTTTTTGTGGGGTTTGGGTTTGTTGAAAATTTTTTTTGCCTGCGCGGCGCTTATTGGCTGTTTGCCTTGGGTGTTGGCCTTTTCTTGAATTGCTAGTGGTCTATTAGCGTTTGCCCCTGTGCGGGGCGGCACTTACTTTCTTTGCCGCCGCAAAGAAAGATAAGCAAAGAAAGCGGCTCACACCGCTAATGCTAAGTGGGCACCGTGGTCCGCCGCGGGTAGTGGTGCATCTGGAATCTGTGTTCTCGCGCATTCGGCGTTAGTGACAAGGGCGTCATACTTCCGGCGGCGCTGCGCGCGCCGAAGCGTACTTCATAAAACCAATCACCGTATTTTGGTGCTCGTGTCTGGCCCGAGACGGTGATTGGAGTACACCCACCTGGTGTTTGAATTGGGGTTCCTGGAGGGGGGCGGAGGTGCGTCGCCGAGGCCCGATCAAGTCCAGGCTAATACAGATAAACCAGGTAACGATATTTCCAAATCCCCGAGATGCTCTGGCATTCAATGCATCGCCGAGTCCCCGCCCCCCAAACGAAGCCCCTGATTTCCCAGGCAGACCCATCCGCGACGCACGCAGTGCGAAGTGGGAGCTGATGATGGCTTTGTCACTGCGGCTGAATGTGCGAGAACACAGATTCCAGATGCACCACTACCTGTTGCAAGCCACGATTCCCGCTTAGCATTAGCGGTTTGAGCCGCTTTCTTTGCTTATCTTTCTTTGCGGCGGCAAAGAAAGTAAGTGCCTGCCCCGCACAGGGGCGAACACTAATAGACCAATAGCAATTCAAGGAAAGGCCAACACCCGAGGCAAACAGCCAACAAGCACCGCAACAGCAACCACAAGCACCGCACGAGCAACCAGATCAAAGAAAGCCCACCACCACAAGCACCCAAACAAAATCCCCCCGCAGGGGGCAAAAAAAACCTCAAACCTTATACCCAATCCGAACCCCACCCCAATGCCGTCCGGCAACAAACACAGGCGCCGACGCATCCTTCATCAAAACAAACTCTCCGCCGCCCATATCGCGGCGATACGTCTGCAGCAAAAATTTCTTAACATGTGAAGCCGCCGCAATCCCAGTCCGGTCATCGAACATCCGCCGGTTCCGGCAATTCGCCATATTCCAGACCACGTCATCGCGCTGAGGCAAAGAAAACTTCAGATTGTGAGTCGGCAGATAACCGCGTACATCGACAGCAGCACAAAACGCCACACGTGGATCAAGCCCGAGTAAGGGCTCCTGAATGGCAGGCAAAACCCGATCAGTAAAAGCAGTAAACCGCGTAACGAACTGAGCCGGATTGCTCCCAACAACGGGCACGTAGCGTTGATCAAACAAATCCTCAATCGACACCTCGCCGCGAGCGACCGCCGCTTCGAATACTTTGCTCACCTCGGCCGCAGCCCGCTGCACGGCTTCGATAAATCGCGTATCCGTCGTCTCTACCCCCGTCGCCGCAGTCAGTTCGATCAACGTCTCGGATACGCTGAGCAAATTCCCTAACCGGTCCTTCGCCTGGACGAAGTTCTCGCTCGAGTCTTCGACGCCGCTCGCCATCTCCAGCACCTGCGCCTCGAGCCCATTGCATTGCGTTTCGATCTCGCCGGTCAGCGCGGCGATCTGCCCGGCCTCGTCGTTGAGCTGCGTGATCGCATCGCCCGTTGCATGCACGACATCGCCGATCTTGCGCGTGCCTTCACGCACCCGATGCGCGCGCGCCGTGTTCACCGAGCCCTCGTTGATCAACTGCTCGGTCTGCTGGGTGAGTTGCGCGAGCGTCGTCTCGATCTGACCGGTCGCCAGCGCGGTCTTCGCGGACAGGTTCTTTACCTCGGCAGCCACCACCGCGAAACTCTTACCGGAGTCGCCGGCGCGCGCGGCTTCGATAGCGGCGTTCAGCGCCAGCAAATGCGTCTGGCGGGCGATCAGCGAAATCTCCTCGGAGACGCGGCTCACGTGCGCCAACGCGCTGCGCAGCGCGCCAATCTGGCTCTCGATCACCGTCACGCCTTCCACCAGCCCGTGGATGTCGGCCAGCGACGACTCCAGCGTCTCCTGCGACGCCTGCACGCCGGTTGCGGCTTCAGCCGACACGCTGCGCATTTCACGCGCAGCCGCGGCGATGCGGTGGTTGCCCGCCAGCGTCACGGCCGCCGATTCGCGCAGCGCGCGGCATACCTGTGCCTGGCGCTGCACGCGTGCGGCCACTTCGTCGACGTGGCCCGATACGTCGCAGATCTCGATGCCCAGTTTGCCGGCGTGCGCGGCAATGTCGCCGACCACCGTCTGCGAACGGGCAGCGCGGCGGAAGCTGAAGCGCGTCATGGTGGTGTCTCCTTGATGGCGCAGTTAGCAGAGTCGATTCGCGCGCTCATCCAGCACGGATGCCGCGTCTTCTCGAAGTATTGACGGCAAACTGACAAACAACTTGATACGGGGTATCCCGCGGTCGTTATGATGTGGGATCCGGCAGGGCGTCGGTGCGGCCCGGTGCGCGGCGCGCGTGCGACGGCCGGCCTCGCGGCCGGCACGGCCTGCAAGGGGCTATGCGGGCCATGTCTTGCGGCTTTCCCTTTCCCCAGTGGACCATGATTGACTCTTTCGCGCGCGTTTCGGGCTGGCAGCAGCTCTACCACCTATGGGAGCTGATCGTGATGCTCTGCAAGTTTCTCTGGGGACTGCTGCGGTTACTCGGAGGGGGGTGAGAGCGCGACGTCGTGCGTCGACGGTGCGTCAATCGCGCGGTCGTGCGCGCCTAAGTGCGAATCGGTGAATTGGCGGGCGCGCTAGATGATGCGACGAGACGGCCGTTGCATCGCGCGGCCAGAGCGGATCGGACCGGCGCGCGGCCACAGCAGATCAGACCGGCGTGCGGCCAGAGCGGATTAGACCGGCGCGCGACCAGAGCGGATCAGGCGGGCGTGCGGCCAGAGCAGATCAGGCCGGCGTGCGGGCAGAGCAGAGCAGATCAAACCGGCGTGCGGTGCGCGCCTTCACCTACTGGCGCAGCCGTGGCGTTCGTGCCGAGAAACGCGTGCAGATCGGTCATCACGCGCTCGGGTGCTTCTTCCATCGGAATGTGGCCGAGCCCAGGGTACATCACCGATTTCGCGCCCGGAATGCGGCTTGCGAACTCGGCTGCGTGTGCGGTCGGAATCCAGCGATCCTTCGCGCCCCACAGCACCAGCGACGGCACCTTCAGTGTCTTTAGCACGTCAGTATCGACGTCCTTGAAATCGAGTGTCGGCACCATCTTGCCGATTGCCTCGCGTGTGCCTTCGCCGTGGAAGAATTCGACGTAGCGCCGCAGCGTCACCGCATCGATCTTGCGCGGATCGCCATACACGTTGCGCACGGCGCTTTTGATAATGGCTTCCGGCAGCCACCATGGTGAGCTGACCCGCACCAGCGCGCTATTGAAGAGGCCGATGTAAATCGGCAGCTTCATCGGAAAACCAGCGGAGTCGATCAATACGAGCCGTTCGACGGCTTCGCGATGCCGTACCGCGTAGTCCCACGAAATCAGTCCGCCAAGCGAGTTGCCGATCAGCGTCGCGCGAGAGATGTTGAGGGCCTGCATGAACGTGTCGATGAAACGCCGGTAGGTCGGCAGATTCATCGTTTCGATTTCGCCGGTACTCGAGCGCAACGGTCCGGTCACGCCGAACGGCGGCAGGTCGAGACGGATCACGCGATGCTCGCGCTTGAGTTCGTCGGCGACGCGATTCCACGTATGCAACGAAGACGCGAAGCCGTGAATCATCACGATCGTGTCACCACTGCCTTCATCGACGTAGTGCACGTCGGCGCCCATGATCTTGACGAATTTCGAGCCGCTTTGCGTGTAGCGCCGTTGCAATTCGGCGCGCGGCACGCTGGTGATGCCAAGGCGCGCGGCGAGCGAGCGGGGCGGCAGCGATGCTGCTGATGCGGGCGTTGCGGAGTCTATGCTTGCCATGGTTGTTGTCTCCCTGTAGTTCGAGTTAGATCGCTTCTGTTGGCGTTTCTGCCGCTACCGCTGCATCAGCATCAATCAGCATCTGAGTCCAAATCCAAGTCAGCCTCCACATCCCGACCAGCCCCTCAGCCGCCACCTGCCGCGTTACGGCGCGAAGCGATAATCGTGCGGGCGCACTCGCCGCGTGCGTTTGCGAAAGCTGAACGTGAAGCCCGGCCACAACGCTGTGACCTTGCCGCTCTTTGTCTGATACCAGCTATGGCAGCCGCTGACCCACACGGAGTGCTGCATCTCTTTCTGCAGACGCGCATTGAAATCGCGCTGGACGTCGGGCCGCAGATTCATCGTGCGTGCCTTGCGCCGGCGCAATACGCGCAGGCAATCGGCGATGTACTGCACCTGCGACTCGATCATGTAGATCATCGAGTTGTGACCGAGCCCGGTGTTCGGACCGACGATCATGAAGAAGTTCGGGAAGTCGGCGACGCTGGTGCCCAGGTAGGCCTCCGGCCCGTCGCGCAGCCACATCGCGCCGAGATCCGCGCCGTTGAGACCGCTCACGTCAAAGGGCGCGCCCACGTCGTTGACCTGGAAGCCCGTGCCGCAGATGATCGCGTCCGCCTGGTGATGCGCGCCGTCGTCAGTGACGATGCCGTCGGCGACGATTTCGCGGATGCCGCTCGTCACCACGTCGACGTTCGGCTGGTTGAGCGCCGGATAGTAATCGCTCGACAGCAACACGCGCTTGCAGCCGAGCCGGTAATTCGGCGTCAGTTTGGCGCGCAGTGCCGGGTCCTTGACGCGCCGTTCGAGGTAGCTCATGCCGAACTTCATCGGCAACTTCATCAGCTTCGGATTGACGACGAACGCAATCGCACGCGATTCGAGCTGCCAGTAGATCGCACTCCGCACGAAGCGCTGCGTGAACGGCAGATGGCGGAACAGCCAATGCGCGCGCGGACCCACCGGCTTGTTTGGCTTGGGCATGATCCACGGTGCGGTGCGCTGGAACAGGTCGAGCTGCGCGACGCGCGGCTGAATCTGCGGCACGAACTGGATCGCGCTGGCGCCTGTGCCGATCACCGCGACCCGCTTGCCTTCGAGCGGATAGTCGTGGTCCCAGCGCGCGGAATGAAACAGCTTGCCTTCGAAGCGATCGAGCCCGGCGATCTGCGGCATGGCCGGCCGCGATAGCGGACCGCTCGCGGCGATCACCACGTCGGCCTCGATGCTTTCGCGCATGCCATTGGAGTCGATCTCGACTTGCCAGTCTTGCCGCGCTTCGTCGAAACGCGCCGCAGCCACGCTCGCGTTGCAGCGTACATAACGATCGACGCCATATTTGCGCGCGCAATGTTTGAGGTAAGCGAAGATTTCCGCCTGGCCGCCGAACGCACGCGACCACGCCGGATTGGGCTCGAACGAAAACGAATACAGATGCGACGGCACATCGCAAGCCGCACCGGGATAGGTGTTGTCGCGCCACGTGCCACCAATGTCGCCGGCCGCCTCGTAAATCGTGAACGACGTGATGCCCATCTGCAGAAGGCGGATCGCCATGCCGATGCCCGCAAATCCGCTGCCGACAATGGCAATGCGTGGCGCGGCAGGTTGGGCAGATAAGGCAGGCGTCACGGTGGGTCTCCAGCGGCAGGAAAAATTGGGGTGTCTACATATGTCTACACCTGCATAACGCGCAGGGTAGACAACTGTACACTTCGCGTCAAGATCGTTTAGAGTACGACTATTAAACGCGCGAGCCGCGCTCCGACTGAACGCTCATGAAACCCGTACCCGAAGCGGCGCTCGCCGCGGACCATGATGCTTTTGCCGGGCAGGACCTGCCGCCCGGCAAGCGCAAACTGATCGAAGCCGCATTGCGTCTGACCGCGGGCGGGCGCAGTTTTGCGAGCCTGGGCCTGCGCGAGCTCGCGCGCGAGGCAGGGCTCAATCCCAATACGTTCTACCGGCATTTCGACACGCTCGACGACCTGGCGCGCGAGGCAGTCGAGTCGGTGAGCCGCCGCCTGCGGCCGATGCTGCGGCGCGAGCGCTGGCTGGCCGCGCACGACGAGCCGCAAAGCGTGCCGCGTCGCGCGTGTGTGGCGTTTTTTGCGTTTGCGCTGGAGAATCGCGAGGCGTTTCTGAGCGCGCTGGCCGAGTATCACGGCACGTCGCGGGCGCTGCGCGAAGCGGTGCGGGCAAACCTCCACGAGGTATCGGCAGAGATGGCGGACGACGTCGTGCAACTGGAACTGATGCCGACGCTCACCCGTGCAACCGTCGACGAAGTCTGCACGCAGATCGTGCTGCAGCTGTTTCATCTGTCGGCGGAGTACATCGACGGCGATGCCGCGCGCCGGGAAGCGCTGGTCGCGTACGTGGAGCGTTTCATTGTCCGGCTGTTCGCGGGTTCGGTGCTGCTGGCGCAACACGAGCCGGCGAGGATGTCAGCGTCAGCGGGGGCGTAAAAGGAACCCGCATAAAAAAACAGGCTCCGTGCAGGAGCCTGTTTTCATTGCAGCTTGCGTGAAAGCGTTTGATTGACTACTGCATTTCACGCAACGCCGGATGTGTCTCAGGTATCGCTCCAGCCGCCGGAGTCGTCGTTACTGCCCATGTCGACGCCTCCGCCGCTGTTGTCGTTCCAGTCGTTCGAGCCCTGGCCGAAGTCGAGGCCGCCGCCGTTGTCGCCGCCGCGGCGGCGCGTTTCGTCGTCGACGATCACATCGCGCTCCACGACGCGTTCACGCCCGGAATTCAGCGCCTCGCCGAGCAGCACGCCGGTCAGCAGGCCGCCCATGCCGCCGCCGAAGCCACCACCGCCTTGCTGCACGATGACCTGCGGCTGCTGCTGATACGGTCCAGACGGCGGATAGGGCGCTTGCGGCGGGTTGCCGAAACGCTCGGCTTCCTGCGCATACGGTGACTGCTGCGTGCCGGCGGCCGGCGCGGCATACGGATCGGGCCGCCCATCGGCGCGGGCGCGCAGGCTGTCGATGCGCTGCTCCAGTTCGTCGAGTTGATAGGGCGGCACCGGATTCTTGCTGTTCGACAGCGTTTCGACGAGACCGCGCAACTGGTCTTCGGTCGATTCGACTTCCTTCTCCAGCGCCTCATGACCGGCTGCGGTGGAGAGCTTGACGTCGAGCTTCAGGGAGCGCACGGCGTTGAGCATCTCGGTGGCGCGCTTGAGTTGCACGCGACGATCGTCGTCGGCACGCGAATCGTCTTGCGAGCGGGCGCGGCGCAAGGTCCAGCGCAACACCAGTGCGATTACGCCGATCAGCAGAATGATGCCAACCCACATGCCGATGCCAGGACCATGCCGTTGCGGCGCTTGCGGCACCATCGCCGATTGCTGTTGCACTGCCGGCGAATTCTGTTGCACGAACGGATTGGCCGCGCGGCTCGTGGTATTGCCAGCAGCGCCGCCGGCACGCTCCGCGTCCTTACGGATGCGCGCTTCGGTTTGCGCGAAACGGGTCGGGTCGGTGAAGCGGATTTGCGGGTCGAGCGTCTTGGCCTGCTGCACCTGGGCGAGGGCGTCGGCATACCGGCCTTCGCGATCGAGCACCTGGCTGTACAGATAGTGCGCGTGTGCGTTGTTCGGATGCGCCTGCAGCACTTCGCTCAAACCGGCATCGGCCTGCTGCCAGTTGCCTTGCGACATGGCGGATTCGATTTGCTGAACCGTCGGCACAGCGAATGCCGCGGCCGACACGAACAGCAGTGAGGCGAATGCGCTTGCGAGAAATTTTTTCATTTGCGGACCGGGTGCGATGCACCCGTCTCCTTCAGTCGATTCCGGCGGCCGGTGTTCCGGCGGCCGGCACACCGGCAGCGCTAGTAACGGCTGCCGGTATTTGCTGCTGATGCAATTACTGAGCCGGCGTATTGATTTGCTTCTTCAACGCTTCGAGACGATCTTCGACAGACGGGCCGCGGTTCAGATCCGCCAGCTTGTCGTCGAGCGCCTTGCCGGTCTTCACGTCGGCCGAATTCAGACGCGCGTCGGAACGGGCGTTGGACAACGCAACCTTGTCCTCCAGCTTCTGGAAATCCTCGGACAGATTCTTGCCGCCGATCCCGCCCAACGCCGTGGCCGCGACATCTTTGGCCTGAGCGATCTGTTGCTTGGCCTGCAGAATGTTTGAGCGCGCGTTCAGGTCGTTACGACGGCCGCGCATGTCGTCGATCTGACTCTTCAACTGATCGACCGACGGCTCCAGCGTGGTCAGTTCTCTCGCCAGTGCATCGCGCTCGGCTTCGGCCGTGGCTTGTGCACCGAGGGCTTCACGCGCGAGGGCTTCGTCGCCGGATTGCAGCGCGCGCTTTGCGCCGTCTTCGTATTTCTTCGCCTTGTCGGCGGCGACATCGCGCTTGCTTTGCTGCGTGGCGACTTGTGCCTGAATCTCGATCAGCGAGTTCTCGGCTTTAGCGATGCTCTCGTCGAGCTCGCGCACGATCTGGCGCGAATCGCGCGACGGGTCTTGCACGGAATCGGCTGCGTCGTTCAGGAGACCTTTAAGCGTGCGCGAAATGCTGTCAAAAAGCGACATGAAAACCTCCAAAGAATGAAATCGGCGCTGAATATTTCCCACGCGCTTCAACTGCTTTCCAGTGCTACTTTACGCCGCTGCGCGCGAAGCTGCGCAACGTTCGGACCGGAGTTCGGGGCGCACTCGCCGATTGCAATAGCGGCGCCGTAAATTTACGTTTTGAAACCGAATGTCAAACACTCTTAGCGGTTAAAACGCGCGGTGGCTGATTCAGCCGTTCGCGGATATTACACCACGCATTCTCTTAAAACCGCCTTAAAGGGCGCGATGACACAATCGCAAACTTTGCGAAAGGGCGGGTGTCCGCGCGGTGAGCATCCATGCGGCGGCCATCCGCATGGCGAGTGTTCGCGCGGCGGGTGTCCAGGATGTGAAAATGCGTGACGTGTGGACAGCGTGTCTGCGCCTCAACAGCGCACGAATGCGCGATGACTTGGCATGCTCGACCGCGCCACTTTTGATTCAGGCGAAGCGGCCGCCTTCCGTGCTCGGATCGCTTTGCGGATCGTCTTCGTCGCGTGCGGCGTCGACGCGCGGACGTTTGAGCACGTTGCGCAACGGCGCGTCCATGCTGTCCGGCTTCTGCGCCGAGTGGGCAATGGAGGCCGCTTCGGCAGCGGCGACGCGCGCCACGGCTTCGGCTGCCGCGGCGGCTTCTATTTCTTCTGCGGTAGCGGTGAGGGCGGCCAATACACCGGCCGGCAGCAACGGGGCCGGGCCCGCGCCTGCGGCTGTGCCCAACAATTCATCCGCTTGTGCTGCGGCTGCGCTTTCCGCTGGCGCAGCGGATTCGCTGCCGCCGTGGGTTTGCAAGCTCTCTGGCAGCGCTGCCCGTGCATGGCGCGTGCCGCGCGCGACCCGCTGCAGCGCCGCGTCGAGCGCGTCTGGCGCGCGCGGCGCACGCAACCGGTCGACGATGCTGGCCGCTTTCACCTGCTCGCTGGTCGCGCCAAAGCTCAGCACCGCGCGCCGCATCAGTTCGCTGACGCTAATACCCAGGTTTTCGGCGGCGGCGGTAATGGCGCGTTTCTGCGCGGTCGTGACGAACACGACGATGCGTTCGCTGGGCTTGTTCATGGTCGGCTCGCATACTTGTTGGCATTGGCGAATCAAGGCGTGAATCTGGCGTACGCCGTCGTGCGCGTCGGTGACGACCCCGCGCCGAGTCCATCATATGACGAGTTGCGCCGATGCGGAACGGGCGCGACATGAAAATCCCGTGACATCAACGAGTTGTAGCGTTTCCGGTGGGGTTGTCCACAGGCCTGTGCACGTTTTCTGTTGATAACCCTGGCTGGCGTCGCGGGGGCGCTGATGAGACTGCCACAATCTACCGCCGTGACCCCGCACGAAGGGAATTCTTACAAAAAAACTATCTTGAACGGCGTCTGATTTCTTTAAAATGCGCTGTTACGTTGCGCCGGACGATGTCTCAGGCGTGCCGTGCGGTCGCCCGGGGGCGTAGGGCCGCGCGGTGTTTTACGCCTCCTGCAGTCCGTTTGCTATTGTCGTGTTTTACCGCCTGGTCTGGCGTTACTGTGAGCCTTTGGCTCGCTGTCAGGCTGAGCATGCGGTAACGGCCTTTTCGCGCTACGACCACGATCCATGCACGCGCCAGGCGCGCGGGCAGAAAGGCGTTCAGTTACGCGCCCACTATTCCAGTCATGCCAATCATCAAACGACCGCATTCTTCAAATTCTCCGGCTGGTGAAGACCGGGATTCCTACCACCGCACTCCAGGACGCAACGCTGCTTCGCGCGACGGGGAGGCCGGCCGCCGTTCTATTGGCGCGTCCATCGCCATCTGGTTTATCAGTCTGCTGGCGACGATTGCCGTGGTGGGCGCGCTGATCGTCGGTTACGCGCTCGTGGTGATGGGGCCGCAACTGCCGTCGCTCGACGCGCTGACCGACTATCGCCCGAAAGTGCCGCTGCGGGTGTACACCGCCGATCACGTGCTGATCGGCGAGTTCGGCGAAGAGCGGCGCAGCATCGTGCGCTTCCAGGACATTCCGGACCAGATGAAGAAGGCCGTGCTCGCGATTGAAGACTATCGCTTCTACGAGCACGGCGGCGTCGACTTCGTCGGCATTCTGCGGGCGGGCATTTCCGACATCACGCATGGCGGCGCTTCGCAAGGTGCGAGCACGATCACCATGCAGGTGGCGCGCAACTTCTTCCTCTCGAGCGAGAAGACCTACACGCGCAAGATTTACGAAATGATGCTGGCGTACAAGATCGAGCGCGCGCTGACCAAGGATCAGATCCTCGAGGTCTACATGAACCAGATTTATCTGGGCGAGCGCTCGTACGGTTTCGCCGCGGCCGCGCGCGTGTATTTCGGCAAGGATCTGAAAGACATCACGCTGGCTGAAGCCGCGATGCTGGCCGGCTTGCCGAAGGCGCCGTCCGCGTACAACCCGGTGGTCAATCCGAAGCGCGCGAAAATCCGTCAGGAATACATTCTGAAGCGCATGCTCGAATTGAAGTACATCAGTCAGGACCAGTACGACCAGGCTGTCAAGGAAGAGATCCACACCAAGAATCCGGGCAACGAATACAGCGTGCATGCTGAGTACATCGCCGAAATGGTTCGCCAGATGATGTACGCGCAGTACAAGGACGAAACCTATACGCGTGGCCTGAATGTCACCACCACCATCGATTCCGCCGATCAGGACGCCGCCTATCGCGCGGTGCGCAAGGGCGTGATGGATTACGAGCGGCGCCACGGCTACCGCGGACCGGAAGGCTTCGTGCAATTGCCGGCACCGGGCGACGACCGCGATCAGACCATCGACGACGCGCTCACCGATCACCCTGACAATGGCGAAATCATCGCCGCCGTGGTGACCGACGCGAATCCGAAGCAGGTGAAGGCGCAACTGGTCGACGGCACCGAAGTGACGATCAGCGGCGACGGCCTGCGTTTTGCAGCCGGCGCGCTTTCCGCGCGCGCGGCGGCCGCCACGAAGATCAAACCGGGTTCGATCGTGCGCCTCGTCGCCGACGACAAGGGCAACTGGCAGATCACGCAACTGCCGCAAGTGGAAGGCGCGCTGGTTTCGCTCACCCCGCAGGACGGTGCGATCCGCGCCCTGGTGGGCGGCTTCGACTTCAACAAGAACAAGTTTAATCACGTCACGCAGGCGTGGCGTCAGCCGGGTTCGAGCTTCAAGCCGTTCATCTATTCGGCAGCGCTCGACAAGGGGCTCGGACCGGCCACGATCATCAACGACGCGCCGCTGTACTTCCCGCCGAGCACGCCGGGTGGTGACGCATGGGAACCGAAGGACGACGACCAGCCGGACGGTCCGATGCCGCTGCGCCTCGCGCTGCAGAAATCGAAGAACCTGGTGTCGATCCGCATCCTCTCTTTCATCGGCACCAAGTACGCGCAGGATTTTGTCACGCAGCGGTTTGGTTTCGACGCCGACAAGACCCCGCCGTATCTGCCGATGGCGCTCGGCGCCGGCCTCGTCACGCCGCTGCAATCGGCAGGCGCGTATTCGGTGTTCGCGAACGGCGGCTATCGCATCAATCCGTATCTGATCAACGAGGTCACGGATGCCCGCGGCGAGCCGCTCTCGAAGGCGCAGCCGTTGACCGCCGGCCAGGATGCGCCGCGCACGCTCGAACCGCGTAATGCGTACATCATGAACAGCCTGCTGCATTCGGTGGCTACGGCAGGCACGGGCGCGGGCACCAACGTGCTGCATCGTTCGGATTTGCAGGGCAAGACGGGTACCACCAACGACGCCAAGGACGGCTGGTTTGCCGGTTATCAGCAATCGCTGGTGGCGGTGGCGTGGATGGGTTACGACCAGCCGAAGAGTCTCGGCAGCCGCGAGTTCGGTGCACAGCTCGCATTGCCGATCTGGGTCGAGTACATGCAGCGCGCGCTGCGCGGCATACCGCAAAGCGAGCCGGCCCAGCCGGACGGCGTGACCGCGGTCGACGGCGAACTGTTCTATACGGATATGACGCCGGGCAATGGTTTCGTGGCCAGCATCGGGCTGGATTCGGCGAATCCGACCGCCGGGGCGAGCGACGCGGTCGGTGGTGTGGGGCCGGCGGGTATGACGCCACCGGCGGTGCCGCCGCCGAACGTCTCGTCGAATGAAAAGAAGCAGATCATGGATTTGTTCGAATCGAACAAGCCTTGATGTCCTTCAAATCTCCCGGGGAATTTCCCTCGGAGGCCCGCCCACGGGCGTAGTGAGTGCGTGCGGTCTGGCCCGGGCCGCACGCACACGTTTTTGAAACGGCAGGGATGCTGATGCGGCTTTTTGTAGCGTTATCCGGATTCCGCCGAGCAGATTTTGTGCCCGCCCTCCGCAGTGTGTTTTAATCACGCCTGCGGTGCTTTTATAATTGGGTCCAATACGGATGCTCGATTCCTAAGCGGTTTCGACCTCCAGCACCGCTGCGTCTCGCCGCGAACGAGACGCTCATCATCAAAAGCCGCGCTGCGTAAGACCCGTTTGACGCGCGCGCATGCCACTTCGCCCGTGGACAACCGTCAGGTTGTCGCGGCCGGCGTGTTTGAGACACAGCATCCACCGGGTCGTTGCCTTGTGAAAAGTCGAATACTCATCTGTCTGATGACAGGTCTGCTGCGCGCGTTTGCTTTCTTGCCCTATGGCGTTGTTGCACGCATCGGCACCGGCATCGGTGCATTGCTGTACCGGATCCCGAGCACGCGCCGGCGCGTCGTGCATACCAATCTGAAACTGTGTTTTCCCGACATGAGCGACGAAGCGCGCGAACGCCTCGCGCGCGCGCATTTCTGTCATGTGATCCGCAGCTATGTCGAACGCGGCCCGCAGTGGTTCGGCAATGCGCAGGCGCTGGCGCGTCTTGTCGAAGTGGAGAGCGCGATCGATCTTTCCGACATGCAAGGGCAACCGACGATCTTTGTCGGTTTCCATTTTGTCGGTATCGAGGCGGGATGCATGATGTATTCGACGCGGCATCCCGTTGCGTCGCTGTACACGCCGATGTCGAATCTTTTGCTCGACGCAATGGCCAAGCGGCAGCGCGGCCGTTTCGGCACGGAGATGATTCCGCGCAGCGATAGCGTGCGGCGTGCGTTGCGGGTTCTGCGTGACGGCAAGCCGGTGATGCTGGCTGCCGATATGGATTTTGGGCTGCGGGATTCGGTGTTCGTGCCGTTTTTTGGCGTGCCGGCTTGCACGCTGACTTCCGTTTCGCGGATGGCGAAGGCCGGCAACGCGCGGGTGGTGCCCTTTGTGACCGAGGTTTTGCCGGACTATCGCGGCTACAAGCTGACTATCTTCGACGCGTTAAGCAATTTTCCTTCGGATGATGTGTCCGTTGATGCGCGGCGGATTACAGAATTTCTTGAGACGCAAGTGCGACGGATTCCTGATCAATATTATTGGGTGCATAAGCGGTTTAAGAATCGGCCTGTTGGTGAGGCTGGGGTTTATTGATTTTTTGCGAGTAACAGGGGCGGTTCGGGTATCGGCAACCGTTCGAAATCGTCCCTGGCGGCCTGTTTTTCACTGTCTCCCAGGCATTCAAGGGTCACGCTCAATACGCTGCACGCGCATGCGCCCGGGCGGTTCGAAGTACGTGCCGAAGCGCACCAGTCCAGCCTTCTTCAGGTGACACGTCATTTCGTAGCTCACCAGCACGCCGGGGTCGGTATTGACGATATATTCCACATCGATTGACCTGATACGCGGCTCGTACATCAACAGTGTCGCTTCCATCTGCTGCTTGAGCCGATGCGCCGAAGCGGGCAGCGCCTTGTAGATGTTCGTCAGGTCAGGGAGTCCATAGTCGGGCAGATGTTTGAGTGCACCCGCCCGGGCGTTGAGAATGCGGCGGATGTTCTGCTGGATGCTCAGAATCTCGAGTGTCCGGTCGTCGTGTGCTTGCAGCGGCTCACCGCCGATCTGGCCAAGCAGCTTGTCGTAGAGGGACGGACCCACTGGCATCACGCACTCCTTCGCGTACGGGCCGCAGCCGTACTGGTTTCGCGGGACATGAATAAAAAGCGCCAGCGCCACAGAGCGGGCTGGCGAAAGAGGCTGACGTGCACCTTTGTGGCCGGCAGATCAGGCGGCCTGTGCCAGCCTCTTGGGGAGCTTTACGAGCGTTCGTTCCAGCTGTCGGCGTGGATGATGTTGCCGTCCTTATAGGACCACGTGATTTTTTCGTAGCGCAGTTCGATTTCTTCGAGATGGTTGTGCTTCTCGAACGCCGGATTCTTGATGTCATGCATCTTCGGCTTGACGGCGACCACTTTCACGTTGTCGAGCCTGGTGTTGAAGTATTCTTTTTCTTTGCCCGCATCGTCGATCTTGTACCACTTGATCTCGACCGACTTGAGTGTTTGGCCGCTCGTGACGGCTTTATACAAGTATCAGCTATTGCTCGAATACTTCACATTCCGCGAGAAGTTTCTGTTCGTCGACCTGTGCGGCCTGGATGTCGCCAAGCTCCCCGCTAACGCGTTTAGCTTCGAACTGGAAATCCTGCTCACACATCGCTATCCATCCGACCAGCGCTTCACAGCGGAGAACGTTCGGCTCTTCTGTACGCCGGTCATCAACCTGTTTCCCCTGGACGCCGAACCGATCGACGTGAATCATCACGAGACGGAATACCGGGTCGTGGCCGCGGGCCACCAGGGGGCTCACGTCGAGACCTATTCGGTGGACGCGGTCGAGTCGTTCGATCATGCCAACGCGGAGCGTTACGAGTATGTGCCGTTCGCGACCTTCCGGCACCGCGGCGGGATGTTGCGCCATGAGGCGCCGGAGCGGTACTTCCATACGCGCGTGAGGCAGGGTGTGACGGGGCTGCATGACACGTGGGTCATCCTCGGTGGCCACGCGTGGGAGTCGATGGAAAATCTGCCGGCGGAAAATCTCTCACTGCGCGTGACGGGGACCAACGGCATGCTGCCGAGGAAGGGGCTGCGCGAAGCGAACATCAATGAACTGGGCGAGAGCACGCCGAACGTATCGGCCGTGCGCAATCTGATTGCGCCGACGTTGCCGCTCTATCCGCCCACCGGCGACCGCTTCCAGTGGCGGGTGCTGTCGCACCTCGCGCCGAATTTCCTGTCGATGATGGACGCGGAAGTGCTGCGTGGCGCGCTGGCGCTCTACGACTGGACTCATGATGAACTGAACCGCCGGCGCCTCGCGGGCATCCTGCACGTATCGGAGGAACTGCTTGAAGAAGTGTCGGGTGGTTCGGTCGAGCGGGGTGTGCTAATCGAGGTCACGCTCGACAGCCACGCCTTCGCGGGAGAAGGCGACGTAATGCTGTTTGGTGAACTGCTGCACCGGTTCTTCGCGCTGTATGCGGAAATCAATCTTTTCACGAAGCTCGCGATCGTGAGCCTGCCGTCGCAGCAACGCACTGAATGGCCGCGCAGCAAGGCGTTGCGCTCCCCGCTATGAAACCGCGCGACATGCCCAATCTGGAACCGCTGGTCGCGTCGCTGCTCGCCCGCGCACCGGCAATGAACTTCATGCAGCTGTGCCGGTTGCTCGAAGCGCGCGCACCGGAGCGTCCCGGCTTCGGTACGCGTGACACGCCCGAACACGAACCCGTGAGGTTCCGTCCGCGCGCTCGCGTTGGTTTTCCTGCGGGCGAAATCGCGTCAGTCGAATTCGACGAGGACGGCGTGGCATACGGGCTCAACGTCCCGCCGACCGTGCGCACGACGTTTATGGGTCTGTACGGGGTGGATGCCGCGATGCCCTCGCACATGATCGACGACATCGTGCTGCGGACGGAAGGACACGACGCGCTCGAGGCGTTTCTCGACCCGTTCAATCACCGGATCGTGACGCTGCTGTACCGCGCGTGGAAAAAGTACCGCTATCCGGTCGGCTTCCGTGTGGGCGGTACTGACGCGCATTCGCGCAAGCTGCTGTGTCTGGCAGGTTTCGGCTGGGGCGAGAAGCCCGCGCGCAGCGGGCTGCCGGACTCGCGGATACTGGCGTTGCTGGGACTGCTGATCCAGCGTACGCGCACGCCGGAAGGTCTTGCCGGCGTCATTGCGCTGGCCGCGCCCGGCGTCGATGTCCGTGTCGACGAGTTCTTTCCAACGCTTAAGGGTGCGGGCAAACCGCGGCCGCTTACGGCGGTGGACAGCATTGACGGCGCAATGAGCGAGGGTGAGGGCGACGGCAAGGGTGAGGGCAAGCGCAACGGTAAGCGCAAGCGCCGTGGCCTTGGTGGAGGCTACGTGCTGGGCACGCGCCTCACGTACCGCAGCCGGGCCGCCCGAGTAACGCTGCGGCCAGCAAGCGCGCAACAGGCGCACGATCTGTTACCTGACGCGTGGTTACACCGCGAACTGTTGGCTTTTATCCGCCTGTACGTCGGTACCAGGGCCGACGTGTATCTGCGCATGGAAGTGTCGTCACGACTCGCACCGGTGCCCAGAATCGGCGCGGCGTCCGAAGGTCCGGCGCCGCGTCTTGCCTGGACCACCATCCTGCCTTCCGCCGACGAACGTTTGATCACCATCCCGCTCGGCTATTACGAAGCGTTTCCGGCGCCCGGACCCAACCCGTTTGTCACGCCATCTGCCTGATTCTGGAGTAGCGCCATGTTCATCCGTTTCATCACGCCGATTCTTGCCAGCAGTCTGTTGCTCAGCGCATGTGGTGCATGGCAGGCCGTGTCGGACTCGACCTCGAACGCGTATCACGCCGTCTTCTACAAACAGGTCAAAGTGCTGAACGTCGACCTGACCGCGCGAGCCTCGATCAATCCCGACGAAGCGATGCGTCCGACATCAGTCGCCGTGCGCGTGTACCAGCTCAAGGATCGCAAGCGCTTCGACGAGGCGTCGTATGACGATCTGCTGAAGAACGGCAAGACCGTCCTCGCGCAGGATCTGCAGGACAGCATTGCGACCATGGTCAATCCGGGCGCTTCCGCAAGCATGTCTCAGCCGATGCAGCCGGGCACGGAATACGTGGGTGTCGTCGCGTTCTACCGGGACCCGGATTCGAATGGGAGCTGGCGTCGCGTGGTTCCGAAGAAGACGCTGTCGGCGGATGCGCCGCTGAAGCTCGAACTGGTCGGCCGGGAACTGGTTGCAGCGACGGATCCCGTTAGGTCGAGGCCGGAGTGATGAAAATTGGCCCGCTCAACGGGATCCGAAGTCCGTGGCCATAAGTACGGAATCCCAGGTTTAGTTTGAAGCGCCCACGTTCGCTGCGGGCGCTGCCGGCACTGACATAGATGCAGATGCAGAGGTGGAAGCAGAGGCAGAATTAGAACCGGAACCAGGCGGAGACGCAGAAGCAGAACCAGACGGCGCCGACTCCAACGGCGGATTCCCCATTGCCTGGAACAAGGCCGCTGTATCCGTCAGCCGCGCGCTCATATAGCGGATCTCATCGAGTTGCGCGTTGCGAAACTGCTGTTCGCTCGACCGCGTCGACGCGATCGGCAATGCGCCCAGCCGGTAGCGTCCCGACGTTTCATCGAAAATTCCCTGCGCTGAGCGCGCTGCAATGTTCGCCGCATCGAGTGCTTGCGCGTCGTGCTGCAGCGCTGCGAGCGTGTCGGCGACGTTCTGGAAAGCGGCCAGCACGGTCTGCTTGTATTGCGAAACCGTGGCGTCGTACGTATCGACCGCCGCGCGGCGTTGCGCGAACAGGGCGCCGCCATGAAACAGCGGTTGCGACAACGACGCGCCAATACTCCATATCGCCCCCGCGCCGGACAGCGCCACCGGCCAGCTAAAGCCGCCTTGTCCCATCGATGCATTCAGCGAGAGACTCGGGAACATCTGCGCCGTCGCGACGCCGACATCGGCCGCTGCGGCTTTCAAGGCGGCGTCCGCAGCCTGGATGTCGGGCCGGGTGCGCAGCAGTTCGGACGGCACCACCACCGGCACCTGTTCAGGCACATGCAGTTGTGCCAGATCCAGATCGTCCGGCGCTGCGTCCGGCGTACGGCCGAGCAGCACAGCCAGCGCATGACGCGTCGTCAGCCATTGCTGCTTCAAGCCCGGCAAGCTCGCGGACAGACTCGCCGCACTTTGTTGCGCGCTCAGCTGATCGGCGTGCGAGACCGCGCCCAGAACGTAGCGCCGTTGCGTGTCGCGCGCCTGATCGTTTGCAATCGTCACGAGCCGTTCGGTCGTGTCGATCTGTGCGCGCAATGCGGCGCTCGTGATCGCCGCCGTCACGATATTGGCGGCCAGCGCGCGGCGCGCGGCATCGAACTGATACGCCTGGACGTTGACGCGGGCGGCGAGGGCGGCGTCGGCGAGCCGCGCGGCGCCGAACAGGTCGAACGTGTAGTGCGCCTGCAATTGACCGACGAAGACGTTGTACAGGAACGTATTCGGACCGGCCTCGGGAATCGCCAGCGCGCGATTGCGGGTGGCCTGGCCGCCCGCGTCGATGGTTGGCAGCATCGAACTGCCGATCTGCGCACGCAGTTGCTCGCGCGCGGCTGCAAGGCTCTTGTCGGTGGCGGCGAGCGTCGGGCTGTTGCGCAAGCCTTCGTCGACCAGCGCATCCAGCGCCGCCGATTGATACAGTTTCCACCATTCGGGCACGGGCTTCGCGCCGGCCACGAATTGCTGGGTGATGCCCTGCGCGGGCACGGTTTGCGTCGGTTGCGCTTCGGCGCCGTAGTGAGCCGGTTGTGGCATGGCGGGCGGCTCGCCGTTCGGGCCGAACGAGCAGGCGGCCAGCGCCAGGGTGGCGCTGCCGAGTAGCGTGCGGCGCAGGTGTCGAGGGAATGCGAAGGTAGCCATGATCTCAATTCCCCGAATGCGTCGTGCCGGACGGTGCCGGCGGCTCGCGCTCGTCGCCGCGCACTCTGAAGGACGCGGCGTACAGAGCCGGCAGGTAGAACAGCGTGAGGATGGTCGCGCTCGTAATGCCGCCCATCAGCGCGGTTGCCATCGGGCCGAAGAAGTTCGAACGCAGCAGCGGAATCAGCGCGAGCACGGCGGCGGCCGCCGTCAGCGTGATCGGCCGGAAACGCCGCACCGTCGCGCCGACGATCGCGTCGAAGCGCTTATGTCCCGCGGCAATGTCCTGCTCGATCTGATCGACCAGAATCACCGAGTTGCGCATGATGATGCCGAACATGGCAATCACCCCGAGCATTGCGACGAAGCCGAACGGCTGGCCGAACAGCAGCAGCGTCAACACCACGCCGATCAGGCCGAGCGGCGCGGTCAGCACCACCATCAGCACGCGCGCGAAACTCTGCAACTGGATCATCAGGAGCGTCAGCACGGCGATGACCATGATCGGAATCTGTGCGTTGATCGATGTTTGCCCCTTGCCGCTTTCCTCGACCGAGCCGCCGATCTCGATCCGGTAGCCGACCGGCAGCGTGCTGCGAATCTGGCTCAGCGCCTTGTCGACGGCATGGGTGACGTCGATCCCTTGCGAGCCCGGCGCCACGTCGGACTGCACGGTGATGGTGGGCTGCCGGTCACGTTCCCAGATCACGCCATATTCAAGGTCGTTGCGCAGATGGCCGAGCGTGCCGAGCGGCACCGGGCCGTTCGGCGTGGGCATCGCCAGCGTGATGAGCTTTGCAGGGTCGACGCGTTCGGCTTTCGGCGCGCGCAGATCGACGCTGATCAGCTTGTCGCGCTCGCGGTATTGCGTGACGGTGTAGCCGGACATCGTCATCGCCAGGAAGCTCGAGATGTCTTCGGAGGTCACGCCGAGTTCGCGCGCTTTCTTCTGGTCGACTTCGAATCGCACCGAGCGCTCGGCGGGCTCGTCCCAGTCGAACTGGACGTTGCTGGTACCGTGGTCGGCGCGCATGGTCGCGGCGACGCGCTCGGCGATCGAGCGCACGGTGGCGATGTCGTCGCCGCTTACGCGAAACTGCACGGGATAGCCGACCGGCGGGCCATTCTCGAGGCGCGACAGGCGGGTGCGGATTGCCGGAAAGTTGTTGCGCAATTCCGGTTCGAGCCATTGCGCAAGCTTCTCGCGATCTTTCACCGATTTCGCCGTGATCACGAACTGCGCGAAATTGGGCTGCGGCAATTGCTGATCGAGCGGCAGATAGAAACGCGGCGCGCCAGTGCCGACGAAGTTCACCGTATGATCGATTTCCGGACGACCCACCAGTACTTTCTCCAGCCGCTCTGCTTGCCGTAACGTTGCGTCGAACGACGCGCCTTCGGGCAGGCGCACGTCCACCAGCAACTCGGGACGGTCGGAGCTCGGGAAGAACTGCTGCGGCACCAGCGTGAAGCCTGCCATGGCCACGACGAACAGCACGATCGTGATCACGAGGACGACGAAACGCCGCTCGATGCACCAGCCTATCCAGCCACGCAGGCGCGTGTAGAAACGCGTGTCGTAGATGTCATGTTCGTGATCTTCCGCTTCGTGCGCCTGACGTTTGCGCTCGGGCAGCATGTGATAACCGAGCAGGGGAATCAGCACCACGGCCGCGAGCCACGACGCAATCAGCGCGATTGCCGATACTTCGAAAATCGAGCGCGTGTATTCGCCGGTACTGGACTTGGCGAGGGCGATCGGCAGGAAGCCGGAGACGGTGACGAGCGTGCCGGTCAGCATCGGGAAAGCGGTGCTGGTGTACGCGTAGGCCGCGGCGCGGGTGCGGGTCCAGCCTTGCTCCAGTTTCACCGACATCATTTCGACGGCGATGATCGCATCGTCGACCAGCAGCCCGAGAGCCAGCACTAGCGTACCGAGTGACACCTTGTGCAGGCCGATGTCGAACAGGTACATGCACAGCGCCGTGACGGCGAGCACGACAGGTATCGAGATCACGACCACCATGCCGGTGCGCACGCCTAACGACAGCAGGCTGACCACGAGCACGATCGCGATCGCCTCGGCGACCGCTTCGAGAAAATCGTCGACTGAATGCGCCACCGCGTTCGGCATGCTCGACACTTCGACCAGATGCAAACCGGCGGGCAGGTAGGTCCGCAGCTTGACCGTCTCCTGATCGAGCGCTTTACCCAGGCGAATCACATCGCCGCCCGGCTGCATCGTCACGCCGATGCCCAGCACCGCTTTGCCGCCGGCGCGCATTTGCGTGGCGACCGGATCGTCGTAACCGCGCTTGATGGTCGCGATGTCGCCGAGACGGAACGAGCGGTTATTGATGCGGATCAGCGTGTCCGCGAGCGCATTGACGTCCTTGAACTGGCCGGTGGGGCGCACGAACACGCGGTCGTCGGTGGTGGTCAACGTGCCCGCCGGCGAGACGCTGTTCTGCGAATTGATCGCCTGGCCGAGTTGCTGCGGCGAGATGCCGAGGCGTGTGAGTTGCGTGTTGGCGATCTCGATATAGATGTGCTGATCCGGGTCGCCGAAATAGTCGACCTTGCCGACGCCCGGCACGCGCAGCAGCACCGTGCGTAACTGGTCCGCGTAATCGTGCAGTTGCGCGGCGGAAAAGCCATCGCCTTCGAGCGTGTAGATGTTGGTGTAGACGTCGCCGAATTCGTCGTTGAAGAACGGGCCTTGAATGCCCGGCGGCAAGGTCGCCGCGATATCGCCGACTTTCTTGCGCACCTGATACCAGGTTTCGGGCACGTCCTTGACCGGCGCCGAGTCTTTCATCGAAAAGAACATCAGCGATTCGCCGGGGCGCGAGTAGCTGCGCACGAAATCGATGGCGGGCGTTTCCTGTAATTTCCGGCCGATGCGGTCGGTGACCTGTTCCTGCACCTGGCGGGCGGTCGCGCCCGGCCAGAAGGTGCGGATCACCATCACGCGGAACGTGAAGGGCGGGTCTTCGGATTGTGCGAGCCGGGTGTAGGCGAGGATACCGAAAGCGGTGGCGAGCGCGATCAGGAAAACGACTAGCGCCTGATGGCGCAGCGCCCATGCGGACAGGTTGAAGCGTCCTTCTTCATGGGGGGTGCTCATGAAGCGAAGTCCTCGGGATGCAGCGGCGGGATCACGTGGACTTTTTCGCCGGCGGTCACGGTATGCACGCCTTGCAGCACCACGCGTTCACCGTCCTTGAGCCCCTGGCCGATCACGATCGTGCGCTCGTTATAGCGCGTGACCGTCACGCGGCGCAGTTCCAGCGTATCGGCATCCGGCGCGTTATTCGCGGCACGTACGACCCACACGGCCGGTTGCGTGCCGTCGTGGAATAGCGCGGTGGCCGGCACGGTGAAGGCGCTGTTCTGGTTCGCCGATGAGTTCGAGGGCGACGGTGCGGCGAGCGCGATGTCGGCGGTCATGCCGAGGCGCACGTCCGGGCCCGGATTGTCGAGCGTGAGCTTGGCGCGGTACGTGCGGCTTTGCGAATCGGCGGCGGGCGACAACTCGCGCACATGCGCGGTAAAGCTGCGGCCCGGCAGCGCGACCAGCGTGACCTGCGCGGTTTGCCCGACCGAGAGCGCGGCGAGCGCGCTTTCCGGCACGTCGCAGACCACGTCGATATCGCCGCTCCATGCGAGGTTGTAGACGGCTTGACCCGCGGACACATTCTGGCCCGTATCGGCCTGTTCGGCGGTGATTACGCCGGCGTGATCGGCAATGAGCGTGGTGTACTGCAACTGGTCTTTTGACAACGCTGCCTGCTGCGCGGCCTGGTCGCGCTGCGCGGCGGCGGACGCGTAAGCGTTCGTGGTCTGTTCGAGCTGCGCGGGCGCAATCAGGTTTTCTTTCGCCTGAGCCTGGTCGCGGTCGAGTTGCTGCTTCGCATACACGAGACTGTGTTGCGCGGCTTCCAGTTGAGCCTGTGCGCTGGCGGCATTCTTTTGTGCATCCGCCGGATCGAGCCGGGCGACGATCTGCCCGTTCTTCACCACGTCGCCCAACCGTACGCGCCGTTCAATGATCTTGCCGCCGACGCGAAACGACAGCGGGGTGGAATAGCGCGCCTGCACTTCGCCAGGCAACGATGCCGACGCCGCCGCGCTGCCGTCCGCATGCACGGCGACGGCGACCACCGGACGCGGCGCGGGTGCAGCCGCTTCCTTTTTCGAGCACGCGGCCAGCGTGACGATACCGGCGAGCGCGAGGGCGAATGCTGCACGGCGCAAGCGCGCGGGCCGGGCATACCGATGGAACTGCTGGCGCATCGCAGACGATGCGGGAGGACCGGGACGCTTCACAATTACCCCAACTGGAGACAGCGAACGAACACGGCAAGCCGCAGCGGCCCGCCAGCGAAGACGCGTGGGCCGAAACATGCAAGTGGCATACGCATCTGACTTCGAATGATTCGTTGCATTCTAATACACACCTGTATTTGAATGTTGGTGTGAATTGGAATTCTTTTCGGTGCTAGACTTGCGCCCATGAAACGGCAACGACTTACACGCGAGCAGAGCAAGGACCAGACGCGCCAGCGTCTGCTCGACGCTGGGCAAGCGATTTTTATGAAGAAAGGCTTTGTCGCGGCAAGTGTCGAAGACATCGCCGGGGCGGCGGGCTATACCCGCGGCGCGTTCTATTCGAACTTCCGCAGCAAGAACGAGTTGTTCCTCGAACTACTGCGGCGCGACCACGAGACCATGCAGGCGGGGCTGCACGCTATCTTTGAGAGCGCGGTTTCGCGCGAGGAGATGGAAGAACGCGTGCTGCGCTACTACAGCAGCCTGCATCGCGAGAACAAGTGCTTCCTGCTGTGGGTGGAGGCGAAGCTGCTCGCCGTGCGCGACGGCCGTTTCCGGATACGCTTTAACGCGTTCATGCACGAGAAGCTCGAACAGTTGAGCGCCTATATCCGCGAATTTTCGACGCGGGTCGGCACGCCGCTACCGTTGCCGGCGGAGACATTGGCGATGGGCTTGATGGGGTTGTGCGACGGCGTGCAGTTCTTCTACACGGTCGACCCGCAGAACGTACCGGCGGAGATGGCTGAAACGGTGCTGGCGGGATTTTTCGCGCGCGTGGTATTCGGGCGCGACGCCTGATACGAATGACGAATAACGAAAACGAAACGCCGGCGAATCAGCTCGCCGGCAACTGCGCGCAGGCGTCCGCAACCGGCGTTGCGCAGACGAATGAATACTGCCCGCTGTAACGCAGGACTTCTTCACCGACGTGCAGAACGACCTTGATGTCCGGGCACCGCTCGTAAGCGATGAAGGCCGAACAGGCCGCGGCGGACCAGCAAACCAGTGAAAACGCGATTTTTTCGAAAAGCTGAAAACGATGTGGCATAGCGATTGAGCGATTAATTTCCTTTCGGGCGCTATGTTACCAGCATCTAAGGGTTTATACCTACCAAATATCCGCAATAAGCTTCGCACTAGCGTTGCGAACGCCTTGGCAACCTGACCGGATTGTCATGTTCGGGTCAGGGTTGGGACATGATCGGGTCGATACAATCGAATCGTTGGGCAAATCCGCGCGCGCCTTGCCGCGCGGGTCGACACAGGCGGCAGCAGCATTGCGCCGGCCCGGCTTTACCGAGGCAGGAGTCGTCCCATGAATCAATTGCAGTCGATGCGCGTATTCGTCAAAGTGGCCGACCTTGGCAGTTTCGTTCGCGCGGCCGGCGCGCTGGATCTTTCCACCGCCGTCGTCACGCGTCACGTCGCGGATCTGGAGGCGCGCCTTGGCACCCGGCTGCTCAATCGTACGACGCGGCGTCTCTCGCTGACCGAATCCGGCTCCACCTATCTGGAACGCGTGCGCCATATTCTCGACGACCTGGAAGGCGTCGAGCAGATGGTGGTGGCGCGCAATCACGAACCGGTCGGGACCTTGCGCATCGTCGCGCCGGTGGTGTTCGGGCTGCATAGCCTCGCGCCGGTGGTGCAGTCTTACGCCGAGCGCTATCCGGAAGTCATGCCCGACGTCACGCTGGCGGATCGCCACGTCGACCTGGTGGAAGAGGGTTTCGACGTCGGCATCATGGTCGCGCGGCAGATGCGCAGCGCGAGCATCGTCACCCGGCGGCTGACCACCGGTTACATGACGGTTTGCGCGACGCCCGCCTATCTGGAGCAGCATGGCACGCCGGCCTGCCCGGAAGATCTGTTGAAGCATCCGTGTCTGAGCCGGCCCTCCGAGCAGGGCGGCGACGAAAAGGTGTTCACCGGACCACAGGGTGAAGTCCGCGTGAGACCCACCAATGCGATTGCGGCGAACAACACTGAGATGCTGAGGCAATTCGCCCTGCTGGGCATGGGCGTGGCGATTTTGCCGAGCTACCTGATCGGCCGCGACCTGGCATCTGGGCGCCTCGTGCCCTTGCTCGGCGATTACCGCCTGCCGCAAATCGAAATCACGATTGCGTATCCGAGCCGCCTTCATTTGCCGGCGAAAGTGCGCACCTTTATCGATCATCTTGTCGCGCATTTCCAGCGAACCGACGAGCACGCGCGCGATCCACGCGCCAGGATGCCGCGGCGCGCCGTGGCCGGCTCGCCGGCTTATGCGGACGACCTGCCGGTGTCCGCGTTGCCGGCCGACACGATGCGTCCCACGCTCCCGGTTTCACGCACGCCGCGAATCGTGGCGTCGTCGCTTTGACGAACGCCCGCTATACCGATGCCTGAGGTGCAGCCTCACGGCGTCGGCACCTGCCTGCCCGTCGCGGTTATTGCTTCTCTGTCGAACGGCGGGGCGTAGCCGCGTGTTTCTGCGGTCTTTGTCCGCAGCGGACAGCAAACCAGCCTAGATCCACACGTCGTTCGCCGCGGTGCGTTCGTTGCTTGCTTCGCCCGTGTTCTTCACGCCACGCGGCTCGATCAGCAGCAGCTTGACCTCGCGTTCCGCATACGGTTTGTGCTCCGTACCTTTGGGCACCACGAACATTTCTCCTGCCGAAAGCAGCACGGAACCCTCGCGCATGTCGATGCGCAACTGTCCGTCGAGCACGATAAACGTTTCGTCCGTGCTGGCATGTTCGTGCCAGACGAAGTCGCCTTCGATGCGCACCAGCTTGAACTGATAGTCGTTCATTTCCGCGACGACACGTGCTTGCCACTGATCGCTGAAGAGCGCCAGCTTCTCGGCGAAGTTGATGGCGCGGTAAGGCCGTTGAACCGGTTGATGGACGGACATTGCGGTATTCCTCCTGAGCGGCAGATGGGTCAGGCAGGAGCGTAAGGCGGAAGACGCTACCGGGTCTTGTACGTTTGTGTGCGCGGCCGCCGGGCGGAGGGATATCCGTCGGATTGCACGCTTACTGCGCGCCGCGCGTCGAGAGTCCCAGCATCTTGAGCCAATGCGCCGGCGCCACGCCCCACGCGCGCTTGAAGTGCCGCGTCATATGGCTCTGATCGGTAAAGCCGGCCGCCGCTGCTGCGTCGGCGAGCGACATGCCTTGAACCGCGAGGCGGCGCACGAGGTCGAGGCGCCGCATGGTTAGATAACGGTGCGGACTCGTGCCGAACAGCGCACGAAAATCCCGTGACAAACTCCAGCGGTCGCGGCCGGCGGCGGCCGCGAGTTCGTCGAGCGTCACTGCGCTGTCGAGCGAACCGAGCATATACTCGCGCGCCCGTCTGGCCGCGAGGTAGTCCACCGGGCGGCGCGGTGCGGACCCGCCGGCCACGGCGTCGAGCGCGATGGCCAGTTCGTAGAGCGCGTCGTCCTGTTCGAGCGAATCGATTGCGCAATCCATGGCGCGCAGCAGGCTCTCGGTCGCGGCGAACAGACGCGGGTCGTTCGACAGCCCGCCTTCGATGAACGGCAACGGTTTCCCGCCGAGCGCCTGCTGGAACAGCGCCGGGTCGACGTAGATCATCCGGTAGTGAAAGCCGTCGCGGGTGCCGGCCTGGCCGTCGTGCGGTTCATCGGGATGCAGCACCATCGTGCCGCCCGGCAAGCTGTTACGCGTGCTGCCGCGATAGCGGAAGCTCTGTACACCCGCGAGCGTGCGGCCGATCGCATAGGTATCGTGCCGGTGCATCGCATAGCCGGCATGATGAAAGAAGGCTTCGATTCGCTCGATGCCGCTCGTGCCGCCTGAATGCGGCGAGCGACGGATCCAGTCGGCGGCGGGCTTCGGATCGGACGAAAGCGAACGCAGCGTCAAGACCTGCTTTCCGCTCATGCCCCCAGACCCGGCCCGAAATTGCCGCCGACGAGGCGCGTGACCGACGCCACGTCGGCATAGTCCTGCTCCGGTAAGCCGTCGAGCATCGACACGACTTCATTGCTCGCGCCGGCTTCGCGCGCGGCGTCGACTAATGCGTCCTTGTATGTCGGGAAACGGACTTCGCGCAGAACGTCGGCGATCTGCAGATCAATCGATTCGCCGGGAATAGCCGATGCGGTCATACAAGCGCTCCAGAGGGTGGCGTTTTTCAGGTTTGCAGATGCTCGTTCTGGCCCGTGAAGCTTCGCTCCAGATGACGCGACTTGGGCAGCGCGATATGTTGCCATTGTTGCGGACGATTGTCGTCCGTGGCAGCGACGTCCGGCGCCGCGGGGGCGACCGGTGCGGCGTTGGCGCGCTCGGCAAGGCTATTGGCGGCCGTGCTGTCCGGCGCGGTGTGAACCGGCGCGGCAAAACACGAGGCCGACAGCGTCACCATGGTCAACAGTGTCGAGGTTTTCATCGCCCGACCTCCTAAGCTCATGCGGCGCTGACAGGTGAGCAAGCGTTGTGCCGTCCCCGCGTCGAAAGGAAGGCGCAACTGACACGCGGCGTTGATACAGGCGGGCGGCGTGCATCTACCATCTTAGATGGCAAACCGCTGCGCCGTGCGCGCAAAAGAGACAAAACCTCATTGTAGATTTCACATGATGGCAGGAAAAAGGCAACACGGTCGCGAACGGTCGTGCGGGTTTATGTTGCGGTGCGATCTTCTAGCGCAGCACGTCGAAGCGCGTCCACGGCCATGACGGCCGGTCACGCATATAGCCGTTGAGCCAGTTCCACTGCGGATGGCGCTTCATGAACGCCTGGGCGTCGAACGGCCGGCCGCACGGATGTCCCCAGCGCGCGGTAAATGCCATCGCACGCGCCATCTCGCTGTCGACCACCTTGCCGTCGTTGGCGCCCCACGGATTGAACGGCCCTTGATCGGAGCCGCCGAAGCGCGCGTCGTCCAGTTCCAGATGCCCGCAGATGGTGCGGGAACACGGGTTGTCGTTGCGGTCGAGATAGACGTCGTGATGATCGGCGATCATCTCTTTGGCGAGTTCGGCGTCGATTTTGCCGTGATGCATTTCTTCGAGTTGCATGAAGCGCAAGCGGCGCGCGCCGTTCTTGCGCACGTCCGTATAGTCTTCGCCTTCGCCGATGCATTCCTGATTGCGGATTTTCAGATCGGTCGCGGTGTTGTAACCGCTATAGAAGCCGTCTTTCGTGCTCTCGAAGCCGGAATAGTGCAGCCCCAGTTCGTAGCGTGCGATCTCGCCGGTCTTGGTGTCGCCAAGCAGCCAGCTGTTCGCATAGCCGCCGTTGTTGGCGACCGCGAACATCTCGCACCATTCGCCGATGTTGTTGGCATACTGCGACGCGCGCCGCGAACGATAGAACTCCGGCGCGCCCGCCGCGTTGTAGCCGGCAAAGTTGGAAATGGTGGTTTCGGTGATCATCAGGCCGGCTTCGGTGACCCAGAAATCGGTGAGGCTGGAGATGCAACCCGGCAGACCTTGCATCAAGATGCGATTGCCGCGATCAGGCACGATGTCGAACACCACGTTGAACGCGTCGCCCGCGGCGTAGCGGTCCCACGAGTTGTGCGCCATGACGATGCGGCCGTCGCATGTGGCATTGCCAGTGGCGATGAACGCGCTGCAGTGATGGCCGCGGCGTCCGCGCCACGGTTTCACGCCGAGCTGCGGTTGCTGGGCCGCCGCGTGGCTCGGCCACCAGCTTTGCAGCAGATCCATGTAGCCGTTCCAAGCCAGCACTTCGGCGAACGGCAGCTTCGCGCCGTCGGCGATGCCCTGGATTTCGTCGGCGAATTCGGTGTCGAGTTTGTTGGCGAACTGGGATACGGCGGCGTCGACGAAGGTATCGAAGTCTTCACCGGTGTCCCATTTCGCAAGATAGCGGGCGGTGCGGATCGCGTTCTGGATTTCGGTGGCGAGCAACTGGCCGTGTTGCTCGCCGCGATCGTACGGCTCGCCTTCGATATGCAAAAAAATCCAGCCGGCCTGATCACGGCGGACGGCATCGAGGGACGGTTCGCTCATCTTCGCTCCGATCGAAGGGCGGGCGTCTCGGTGCGCCCGTCTTGGCGTAACGCGCGCTGCGCGCAAGCGCTGCAGCGGTTTTCTCATTGTAGAGAATCTGCCGCGCTTTGCATGGGGCGGAAGGAAGGCGTTGGTGAGACCCCGCGCAACGTCCGCGCGAGGCTCGGCAATGACAGCGACTCGGTGTCCGAATACCGGCCGTCCGGCCTCAGCGCGTCGGATTCATCCGGAAATACGCATCGAGCAGCGACGTCTTGTACACCACCCCCGCCAGCTTCGGATCCGCCGCGCTTTCGACCACCGGCAGCCGCTCGCCCTGAAACGCCATGAAGTGTTGCAACGCAACGCCGAGCGGCATGTCCGGCGTGAGCACATCGAAATGCGGCTGCAGATAGTCCGCGGCGGTTTTCGCGGCGGTGTCGCGCTTGTCGAGCAGGTCGGAGGTAATGTCCTTGAGCGCGACCACGCCGAGAAACGCGCCGGACTCGTTGGCGACGTACAGATACTTCACCGGATATTCCAGAAACACGCGCGTCATGTCCTGCACGGTCGCGTTCGGCGGCACGACGGTTTCGGCGGGGCGGATCAGCTCGCGCATTTGCGTCGCGCGCAGACGGGTGCGCTCCTGTTCCTCCTGATTGCGCCGCAAGGTGATTTCGTACATCGAGGTCTTGCCGATCGCGCGCGACACGAAATACGCAACCACGCACGACAACATCAGCGGCAGCACCACCTGATAGCTGAGCGTCATTTCGAAGATCATCAGGATCGCCATCAGCGGCGCCTGCGTCGCGCCGGCCAGAAACGCGCCCATGCCGACCATCGCATAAGCGAACGGCGCCGAGATGCCGTGCGGCCACACCGCGTGCATGCCGAGGCCAAACAGCGAGCCGACCACCGCGCCGACAAAGAGCGTCGGCGTGAATACCCCGCCGATCGCGCCCGAACCCACGGTCGCCGACGTCGCGACGATCTTGAACACCAGCACAAGGACCAGTGCGCTCCACGTCCACGGCGAATGCAGAATGGAATTGACCACGCTGTAGCCGTTGCCCCACACCTCGGGCGTCCACACCGACAGAATGCCGACGATCAGACCACCCAGCGCCAGCCGGATGGGCAAGGGCACGGGCAGCTTGCGAAAGTTCGCTTTCGAGAAGTCCATCAGCCGCAGAAACTGCGGCGCGGCCGCACCGCACAGCAATCCGAGCGCGACGAACAACAACACTTCGGCGCCTGCCACCGGCGGAAACACCGGCATTTCGTAAGGCGGCTTATAGCTGGTGAACTCGCGCATCGTGATATTGGCGACCACCGCCGAGACCACCACGGGACCGAAGCTTTCCATCACGATCGAGCCGAGCACGATTTCGGTGACGAAAAACGCGCCGGCAATCGGCGCACTGTACGCGGCGGTAATCCCGGCCGCTGCACCGCACGCGACGAGCAGGCGCAGACGCGGCGGATCCAGATGCACCCAGCGGCCGATCAGCGACGCGGCCAGCGCCGCCAGTTGCACCATCGGACCTTCGCGGCCGATCGAGCCGCCGCTCGAAATCGTGAACAGCGACGACACGCTGCGCCAGAAGCTCAGCTTGACCGGCACCACGCCGTCGCCGATCGCGACCGCTTCCATGTAGTCGATGTGATTGCATTTATCGACGTGACGCTGCGCGACCAGCAGAAACAAACCGGCGATCAGTCCGCCCGCGGCGGGCAGCCACACGCGTATCGTCCACGGCAAGCTGCGCGCCATTTCGACGAAACTGCCGGACTTGCCGACCGCCGCCAGTTGCAGCAGCGCGATGCCTTCGCGAAAGGCAATCGTTGCGAACGCGCCCGCGACGCCGACTACCACCGACCAGACCAGCATCGTATGGGCGTCGGAGAGACGGAACAGGGTTTGGGCGCGGGTGCGCAGCTTCAGCAGGAATGAAAGCACGTCGGCAGGAGAGGGCGTGATGGGTGGATGAAATGTGCGTACGGTAACAGCATCGCGCCCGCTGTCGGAAGCGGGCGCGATGCGGAAGGTTCGCGAAGGCGGGCGGCGTGACTCAAGTCGCCGCCTTGTCGAGTTCCGGGTAGTGCCGGAAGATGCAGGCCTCGTTGTGCTCGATGCGCCGGTCGGACTGGAGATAAGCGGCAATGTTCGGCCGCTCGATCACCGCGTCGTGCAACGCCGCGAGGCGCGGGTAGTGTTCGCCAAAACGCTTGAGCGCGCGTGGAAACGCGTACAGCAGGCCGTCGATCAGCTGGAACATCGACAGGTCGACGTACGTGAGCGCGTCGCCCACCATGAACGTGTCGCCGGCCGGATTCTGTTTCAACACGCGTTCGAAGTACTTCATGAACTTCGGAATCCGGTTGTCGATGAAGTCGTGCGCGCGCACTTTGGCGGCGTCTTTCTGGTCTTCGTAGTACAAGGCGCTGGCGAGCGGATGATGCGTGTCGTGCGCTTCGGTCACCATGTCGGCGATCGTCAGTTGCAGTCCGTTGGCGACGTAGCGCAGGTTGTCGACCGATGGCGCGAGCTTGAGCTTCGGGCCGAGGTAGAACAGAATGTTGGCGGTCTGCGCGATCACCAGATCGCCGTCCTTCAGAAACGGCGGCGCGAACGGCGGATAGGGCTCATCCTTGCTCTTCATCACCGCCATCATCGCGTTCGTGCCGAGGCCGTCGGAGGGTTCGCCGCGCGCCACTTCCACGTAGTCCGCGCCGGCTTCTTCCAGGGCCAGCCGCACGAATTCGCCGCGGCCTTGCAGGCCGTCCCAATAGTAAAGTTCCAGGCTCATCGATCAGTCCTCATTCCAGTTGCATGAACGGGTTTGCGTGAACGGATACCGTCAGCAACCAGTATGCCGCGCATGAGTGACGGATGGTTCTCCTGAACGCACAAAACCCCGCACGCGGCGGGGTTGGGGGAGAGCGAGGGGCGGCTTAGCCGAACAGGTGCTGGACGGTCCACGTGATACCCAGTCCGCCGGCAATCAACCACACATACAGGATGAAGCCGGTGGTCAATGCGCGGGGTCCGGCCTGACGGATCTGCGCGATACGGGTTTCGATACCGAGCGCGGTCATGGCCATGGTGAGCGCGAAGGTGTCGAGCATGTTCAGCGTGCTGGTCGTGCTTTCCGGCAGGATGTGCAGCGAGTTGATCACGACGAAAGCCAGGAAGCCGAGTGCGAACCAGGGAATCGCCAGCTTGCGCGGAGCGTGCTGCTTGCCGTCTTCGGCCGTTGCCGAGGCTGCCGCGCTGCGTGCCGAGCGGTTCACCCACATGCCGACGACCAGCAGCACCGGCACCAGCAGCATCACACGGGTCATCTTGACGATGGTCGCGATATGGGTCGCTTCCGGGCTCACGTTGCTGGCCGCGCCGACCACCTGCGCCACTTCGTGAATGGTGCCGCCGAAGAACAGGCCCGCGCCAACCGTGTCGAGATGCAGCCAGCCCGCCTTGAACAGCACCGGGTAGAGGAACATCGAGAGGGTGCCGAACAGCACCACGCTGCCCACCGCCATCGCGCTCTTATGCGGCTTGGATTGCAGCGTCGATTCGAACGCAAGCACGGCCGCCGCGCCGCAGATCGCGCTGCCCGCCGCCGTCAGCAACGCGGTGTCGCGGTCGAGCTTCATGATTTTCATGCCGGCCCACGTGCCGATCACCAGCGTGCTCACGACGATCAGCACCGATTCAGCGAGACCGGGAAGGCCGACCTGGGCGATTTCCTGCAGGCTGACGCGCAGCCCGAAAAACGCCACGGCGATGCGCAGGAGCTTGCGTGCCGAGAAGTTGACACCGGCCGCCCAGCTTTCGGGCATGCCGTCGCGAAGCGCATTGCCGTAAATCGCGCCTGCCACGATGCCGACGATCAACGGGCTCAAGCCCAGGCCGGCGATGGCCGGGATCGACGCGATGCGGGTCACGGCCGCGGCGAACAGCGCAACGAACAGAATGCCGTTGAGCTGGCCGCGGGTGGATGACCCGGCGGGTGCGGCAGAAACGGTGAGATGAGGGGTAGACATGGTGTCGCGCCTTCCTATGGCTGTCTCGATTCGATAGAGCTAATCCTAAATTAGATATATCGATATGAAAAATCATGATTTAGAATGTGAAGTATCAGATCTACCGATACTTTGATCGCTATGACCCCGGACCAACTTATAACGTTTGCCGCCGTCGCCGAGCATCGCAACATCAGCCGTGCGGCTGTGGCGCTGCATCTGTCGCAGCCGGCCGTGTCCGGACAATTGCGGCAGTTGCAGGACGAATTCGGCGAACCGCTTTACCTGCGCGACGGGCGCGGTGTGCGCCTGACGCCCGCCGGCGAGCAACTCGCCAGCTATGCGACCCGCCTGCGCGATACGTGGCGGCAGGCGCATGCGTACCGCGACGCGCTGCGCGGGCTCGAGCAGGGCACTTTGCGGATCGGTGCAAGCACTACGCCGGCGAGTTATCTGCTGCCGTACCTGATCGCCGACTTTCGCCGCAATTACCCTGACGTAACGCTGCATACCGCCGATGGCAACACGACGGAGATCATCGGCGCGCTGGCTTCGGTGGATATCGCGATGATTGAAGGGCCGGTCGGTGAGGACCTGCCGCCGGACACCGCTGTGCATGCATGGCGCGAGGACGAGATCGTCGCGATCATGCCGCGCACGCATCCGCTGGCGGTGGCGCTGGCGCAAGCGGGGGGCTCGGGGACGGCCGGTGAGGCGGCTGGGGCTGGCGGGTTCGGAGTGGCAGGTGAGGCAGGAGGCGGAACGCCGGGCGTGGCAGGAGGCAGAACGTTAGGCGCGGTAGGAGGCGGAACGTCAGGCGCGGTAGAAGGCGGAACGTCGGGGGCGGTAGAAGGCGGAACGTCGGGGGCGGTAGGGGGCGGAACGCCGGGGACGGCAGAAGGTGGATCGCCGCAGGCAGCAGAAAGCGGAGCGGGCATCAACGGCGGGCGGGCAGAGCTGGCCGCGTTCGGTCCCTATCCGCTGGTGCTGCGCGAAGCCGGGTCGGGCGTGCGGCAAATCGTCGAGCGGGCCTTTGCCCGGGCGGGCGTGCCGATGCGGGTGGCGCTGGAGATTGCCGGCGTCGAGGGCGTCAAGGAGGCGGTGCGGGCGGGCATGGGCATCGGTTTCGTCTCGGCGATGTCGATGCGGCATGAGGACGGCGCGCTGCGCCTGTTCTCGTTGAGCCCCGAGCCGCTGACGCGGAGGTTGTCGATTCTGGTGCCGCATGCGAGTGCGCCGTCACGGGTGGTGGAACAGTTCCTCGCGTTGTGCCTCGCTGACGGAGCTTGAATCACGTTGGTATGGCTGTGGACGCTTGTTACGGCGAGTCGGAAAGGCCCGCGTATGCTCACGCTGGGTATGCCGGAGAGAAAACCCCTCCGCAGACCACATTGGGCCTCGTGCCGGCCGCCCCCGCCTATGCCTATGCCTATGCCTATGCCAACCCCGCCTGGGGATTTCCACTATGGTGCATGACGCCGCGCTCGGCGCACTATTCGGGCATCGCAAGCGCTTCGGCGCTTTTTTTCGAAACGTGTTTGGAACCGGTTCCAAATGCCGATCAAGAGACAGATTTGAGTAAATTCGACATGACTGACGCATTGGACGTGGTGATTGTCGCCAGCGCATTCGGAATGGAGGCGGTTCGCACGCACGGCCATCTGAAGTGGGCCGACGCCAGCAAACAGGCCGGCGCCACGGGCTTCGAAGTGCGTCGCGAACTGTTCGCGGACGAAGCCGACGCCGCGCCGCAGGCGTTACGCGCGCTCGGCAAGGAGATTGCGGCACTCGGGCTGTGGTCGGTCTACTCGACGCCCGCGTCGCTATTCACGACGGAGGGCACGCTCGATGCCGACGCACTGCGCGTCTCGATAGAAGAAGCGAACGCGCTGGGCGCGCGCTTCGTGAAGCTGCAACTCGGCGGATTTCGCTCCGAGGCCAACGCCGCGGTGATTGCCGATTACATGCGTTGCGCGGACGTGCGGCTGGTCGTCGAAAACGGTCAGCTGGCTGAAGGCGGTTCGCTGGGACAATTCACCGGCCTGTTCGACGCGCTGGAGCGCGAAGGCCATGCCGGCCTGCTGGGCATGACGTTCGATATCGGCAACTGGGCCTGGCGCGATGTCGCGCCGCTCGATGCCGCCGGGCTGCTGGCTGCGCACGTCGAATACGTCCATTGCAAAACGACGGTGGGCGAGGGGGCACGACGTTTTCCCGCCGCGCCGGCCGCCGACGACACTCAATTCGCCGCCGTGCTCGACAAGCTGCCGCGCCATGTGCCGCGCGGCATTGAATTTCCATTCGATGCGAACCGTATCGAGGCGGACGCGGCGCACTACGTTGCGTGGCTGGCCGCTGCGTAAGGGGGGCACGCGCAGGACCTGAGAGAGCAGTCCTCCAGAAACGCCCGGCAAAAAAAGCGTGTATCGAGAAGTACACACAGTGCGGGCGGGAGCGAACCCGGAGAAGCGCAGGCGGAGCAGCGAACGCACAGCAGCACATGCGAAGCAGCACACGCAAAGCAACGCACGCAAAGCAACGCACGCAAAGCAACGCACGCAAAGCAACGCACGCAAAAAAACACGCAGCAAACAGGAACACGCAGGAGCGAAGCATGAACAACACACACGCAGCACTCGACGTCATCACGTACGGCGAAGCGATGGCCATGTTCGTGGCCGCCGAAACGGGCGCGCTCGCCGGCGTCGGGCAGTTCACCAAACGAGTCGCGGGAGCCGATCTGAATGTGGCGATTGGTTTGTCGCGATTGGGGTTCAAGGTGGGCTGGATGAGCCGCGTCGGCCGTGACTCGTTCGGCCAGTATGTGCGCGACACGCTGACGAAAGAAGGTATCGACCAGCGCTGCGTAACCACCGACGAGCAGTACCCGACCGGTTTCCAGCTGAAGTCGAAGAACGACGACGGCAGCGATCCGGCCGTCGAGTATTTTCGCAAGGGGTCGGCGGCAAGCTACCTGTCGTTGGCCGACTACTCGGCCGATTACGTGCTGTCCGCGCGTCACCTGCATCTGACGGGCGTGGCGCCGGCCATCTCCGCCAGTTCGCGCGAACTCGCGTTCCATCTGGCGCGCGAAATGCGTGCCGCCGGCAAGACCATTTCGTTCGACCCGAATCTGCGTCCAACGCTGTGGCCCTCGCGTGCCGCGATGGTCGAAGGTTTGAATGCGCTCGCCGCGCTAGCTGACTGGGTGTTGCCCGGCATCGGCGAAGGCGAGATCCTGACCGGCTACACCCAGCCGGACGACATTGCACAGTTTTATCTCGATCAGGGCGCGCGCGGCGTGATCATCAAGCTCGGCGCAGAAGGCGCGTACTTCCGCACCGCCGACGATGCCGCCGTAATCGCCGGTCAACCGGTCGCGAAGGTGGTGGACACCGTCGGTGCGGGCGACGGTTTCGCCGTCGGCGTGGTCAGCGCGCTGCTCGAAGGCAAGACACTGCCGCAAGCGGTCGCGCGCGGCAACCGCATCGGCGCCCTGGCGATTCAGGTGATCGGCGATTCGGAAGGCCTGCCGAGCCGTGCCGAACTCGACGCGCTCGAACTCGCCGATGCGCCGCACGTTGCGACCGCGGCCTGAGTATGGATGAACCACGCGCAACGCTGCTTCCAGCACGGACAGCATTCGCTGGCTCGATAACAGCAAGAGCGCTCGAACAGCGCCCCATGACCGCCCGTCGTTGTTTCGGGAAGGCGTTAGCAACTAACCTGCATGGGACCAGAGTAGGCGCTTTGCATGGGATCAGAGTAAGCGCCAAAGCGCTAACTCTGATCGACAGCCAAAGCGCTCACTCAGGTCGACAAAGGAGACTCCCATGACCTCATCGCTCGCGATTCGCCGTTGGTGGACGATCATGCCGATCGTATTCATCACGTACAGCCTCGCTTACCTCGACCGCGCGAACTTCGGTTTCGCCTCGGCTGCCGGTATCAACCAGGATCTCGGCATCAGCAAAGGCTTGTCGTCGCTGATCGGCGCCTTGTTCTTCCTCGGTTATTTCTTCTTCCAGATTCCCGGCGCGATTTACGCGGAACGCCGCAGCGTAAAAAAGCTCGTGTTCTGGAGCCTGGTCCTGTGGGGCGGGTGCGCGGCATTGACCGGCATGGTCAGCAATATTCCTTCGCTGATGGTGATCCGCTTCGTGCTCGGCGTCGTGGAGGCCGCGGTGATGCCGGCGATGCTGATTTTCATCAGCAACTGGTTCACGAAGAGCGAGCGCTCGCGGGCCAACACCTTCCTGATTCTCGGCAATCCGGTGACGGTGCTGTGGATGTCGGTGGTATCCGGCTATCTGGTGCACTCGTTCGGCTGGCGTCACATGTTCATCGCCGAAGGCGCGCCCGCGATTCTCTGGGCGGTGTGCTGGTGGTTCATTGTGCAGGACAAGCCGCAGCAGGTTTCGTGGCTCACGCAGCAGCAAAAGGACGATCTTGCCGCAACCCTGCGCGCCGAACAGGCCGCGATCAAGCCGATGCGCAATTACAGCGAAGCGTTCCGCACGCCCGCGGTCATCAAGCTGTGCGCGCAGTATTTCTGCTGGAGTATCGGGGTGTACGGTTTCGTGCTGTGGCTGCCATCGATCCTGAAGAACGGTTCGACGCTCGGCATGGTCGAAACCGGCTGGCTCTCGGCCCTGCCGTATCTGGCCGCAACGATCGCGATGCTTGCGGCTTCGTGGGCATCGGATAAACTCAACCGCCGCAAAGTGTTCGTGTGGCCGTTCCTGCTGGTCGGGGCGATCGCTTTCGCTGCGTCGTACGCACTCGGCGCCACGCACTTCTGGATTTCGTATGCGCTGCTGGTGATCGCCGGCGGCGCGATGTATGCGCCGTATGGGCCGTTCTTCGCGATCGTGCCGGAACTGCTGCCGAAGAATGTCGCGGGCGGCGCAATGGCGCTGATCAACAGCATGGGCGCGCTCGGTTCGTTCGTCGGTTCGTACGTGGTCGGCTATCTGAATGGCGCGACCGGTTCGCCTGCGGCATCCTATGCGTTCATGAGCGTGGCGTTGATCGCCGCGGTGATCCTGACGCTGATCGTCAAGCCTCAGCCGCCAGCAGAGCCGCTGGCTAAAAACGCCACGCTCGCTACACCGTTGCAAGGAAAATGACCTGATGAAGAAGATCGTTGCCTGGAAGTCGTTGCCGGAAGATGTGCTCGCGTATCTGCAACAGCATGCGGAAGTCGTGCAGGTCGACCCCGCGCAGCACGACACGTTCGTCGCCGCCTTGAAGGACGCGGACGGCGGCATCGGCTCGAGCGTGAAAATCACGCCGGCGATGCTCGAAGGCGCAAGTCGGCTGAAGGCGCTGTCGACCATCTCGGTGGGTTTCGACCAGTTCGATGTGGCCGATCTCACGCGCCGCGGTATCGTGCTCGCGCACACGCCGGACGTGCTGACCGAGTCCACGGCGGATACGGTGTTCTCGCTGATTCTCGCGTCGGCGCGGCGAGTGGTCGAACTCGCGGAGTGGGTGAAGGCGGGGCAGTGGACGCACAGCATCGGACCCGCGCATTTCGGCGTCGACGTGCAGGGCAAGACACTCGGCATCGTCGGGCTGGGGCGGATCGGCGGCGCGGTCGCGCGGCGCGCGGCGCTCGGCTTCAACATGAAGGTGCTGTACACGAACCGCAGCGCGAACGCGCAGGCGGAGCAGGCTTACGGCGCGCGACGGGTCGAGTTGGCGGAGCTGCTCGCCACCGCTGACTTTGTCTGCCTGCAAGTGCCGCTCACACCCGAGACGAAGCACATGATCGGCGCAGCCGAATTCAAAACGATGAAGAAGAGCGCGATCCTGATCAATGCCTCGCGCGGCGCCACGGTCGATGAAGCGGCGCTGATCGAAGCCTTGCAAAACGGCACGATTCACGGCGCGGGTCTGGACGTGTTCGAGACCGAGCCGTTGCCGGCCGATTCGCCGTTACTGAAAATGGCGAACGTGGTCGCGCTGCCGCATATCGGTTCGGCGACGCACGAGACCCGTCACGCAATGGCGCGAAATGCGGCGGAAAACCTCGTCGCCGCGCTCGACGGCACGCTCGCGATCAACATCGTCAACCGCGAAGTGTTGAAGAAATGAGCACGACGCCGCTTGCCGCCCCGCGCCGCGCGACGATCACCGACGTCGCGCGCGAAGCCGGCACGGGCAAGACCAGCATCTCGCGCTACCTGAACGGCGAGATGAGCGTGCTGTCGCCGGAATTGCGCGCGCGTATCGAGGCGGCCATCGAGCGTCTCGACTATCAGCCGAACCAGATGGCACGCGGCCTCAAGCGGGGCCGCAATCGTTTGATCGGCATGCTGCTCGCCGACCTGACCAACCCGTATTCCGTCGAAGTGCTGCAAGGCGTGGAAGCCGCTTGCCACGCGCTCGGCTTGATGCCGCTGATTTGCCACGCGGCCAATGAAGTCGAAATGGAGCGGCGCTATCTGCAGCTGCTGACCACGTATCGCGTGGAAGGCGTGATCGTCAACGCACTCGGCGTGCGTGAGGAAACCCTGCGGCCGGTGGGCGGCGGCGGGATTCCGGCGGTGCTGGTCGACCGTTCGGTGGACGGGCTCGTCGCCGATATGGTCGGACTGGACAACCGGGCAGCTGCCGAGCTCGGCACGCGGCATCTGCTCGATAACGGGTTCGACGATATCTGGTTTGTCGTGCAGCCCTTCGAGCAGGTCAGTTCGCGGCAACTGCGCGAGGCGGCATTTCGCGAGGTGATGAGCGGCGCGGGTGGCGCGAGCGGAACTGGCGGCAAAAAACGCGAAGGCGGCAAGGGCGGCGCACGCGGGCATACGCTGGTGCTGAATCTTGCGGAGCCGGCAGCCGTCGAGCGCGCGCTCGCCGAACTGGACCGTGCCATTGATGCGGATGGCAGTCTTCGCGGGGCTGTGGCGAGCGTGACAGATAACGCGACAAGCAGCGCCACAGATCGCACCGCCGGCAAACCCAGCCGTATCGCTTTGTTCGCGGCCAACGCGCCCGTGGCGCTGTGTCTCGCCCTCCATCTCAAAGCACGCTACGGCGCGGATTGGCAGGCGCGCGTTGCGCTGCTGTCGATCGACGATCCCGAATGGGCCGAATTGACGGGCGTCACCGCGATCCGCCAGCCAACCTACGAGATCGGCTATCGCGCGGTCGAGTTCCTGCATGAGCGCATCGAAGGGGTTCAGACCACCGCGCGTGACTGTCTCCTGCCAGGCGAATTGATCGTCCGCGCCTCGACTTTGCGCTGACTTCGCGCTGATCTGCGATCATTCGGGCTGCGGCGCGCAGCGGGTGCGCGCCGGGCAAACGCAAGGAAACTCATGGTTGTTGCACCGCTTACCCTCTCGAGCCTCGCCGTCGCGACCCTGCTGGTCGCCGCTTTACCGTTCCTGATCTACCGCCGTCTGCGCCGGTCGCTCGCGCTGAATCCCCGCGACGCGATCACCGGCGTCGCGGTGTTCGCGCTGTTCGCGATGGTGATCGAGCGCGCGCTGAACGACTACGTGTTGCATCGGAACGAAGCGACCGCCACCTTCCTGTCCAATCCGCTGGCGTTCGTGGTGTACGGCGCGCTGGCGGCGGGGATCTGCGAGGAAGTGGGGCGCTTCATTGGGATGCGGCTGCTGCTCAAGCGCGCGGCAGCGAAGTCCGCATCCGCTGCCGGCACGGGCGATGGCACGGCGCTGACCTATGGTCTCGGCCACGGCGGCGCTGAAGCGTGGCTGGTCGGCGTGCTGGTGCAGATTCAATGGATCCTGTTCGCGGTCTTCGAAAACCGCGGAGAACTGGATGGCTACCTGAGCAATCTGCCGACCGACTCGGTAATGCGCATTCACCTGATTCTCGCCAGCCTGACGCCGCAGACGGCGGGGATTTTCGCGCTCGAACGGGTGGCCGCGCTGGTGTTCCAGATCGGCTTGTCGGTGCTGATGTGGCGCGGCGTGCGGGCGGGTTGGCGTGGAATCCTGCCGCTTGCGATCGTGCTGCATGCACTGGTCGACGTGCCGGCTGCGTTGTTCCAGGCACAGCTCGTGCCGCTTGCCGCGGTGGATGGCGTGTATGCGCTGGGCGCGTTGATCGTCGCAGGCCTGTTGTTCAGGGCGTTTCGTCGCCCGGCGCTTGCCGCGTGAGCTGGTTGTGAACTGCTTGTTACACCGGCTATCCGTGATTCTCTAACTTTCGGCGTACCTTTGTGGTACGCCGTTCAGGCTCATCCTTTCGGCACACTTCATGGAAGAAGCTTACCAATACGACTGCGCGAATCCCGAGTTCGAGGAATTGGCGCGCGTCATCAGCGATCTGTTTCCCGAGCAGACGCAGTTCATTCAGCGTGCGGGCGAAGACGGCACGCCGACGCTGGCGATTCACTGGGTTGCGATGCGCTTCGGCGCGACCGCGCGCCGGATCGTCATGACCGTGGTGATCGCGCCGGCGGCGTTGGCGCGTTATCGCGCGTTGCCGGCGCGCCTGCGTGGCCGGAGTTTCGCGGTGCTGCGGGCGTATGTTGAAGCGAGTATTGGCTCGCTCGAAGAGCAGTATGCGAACGGCGAAGCCGTGCCGCGTGATGTGATCGTGGATCTGGGCGATGAGTTTGCCTGAAGCGATTGGCTTGAGGCTCTTCAGGCCATTGGCTGGGAGGCGGGCTCGAGTGCGGATGGGATTGTCGCGGCTAGGTCAGGGGGGCACGACTCGCCGGAAGTGGGTCAGCGGAAGTGAGTCGCCGGCAAAGAGTCACCCGCAATGAATCGTCGGCAATGAGTGATCGGCATTGAGTCGCTGGCAATGAATCACCAGCCGTGACTCAATGGCCGAGACTCAATCGGCCAGCCGATAGACCTTGGCGAAGCGGGCTGCCTGCACCACGCCGTAATCACCGGGGGCGTACTGCATGATCCAGTCGCCGGCTGCGCCGTGCAGCACGTCGCCGCCACTTGCCGAGCGGGCCAGCGAAAACGCTTCATTCATCTGTTTGGCCAGCACAACGGCGGGACGGTTGCGATATGCGCCCGGTTCGCCGTGAGCGAGGGTGGCGTCTTCCGGCAGATATTTGGCGTCGAAGCGTTCGCGCGAGACAACCCAGCGGTCGCCGGTCGATCCGGTGATCAGCGCATCGCCGGGGGCGTAGCGATTGGGGCCTTCCAGGCTCATCAGTTCGCCTTCGGCGGCAGCGAATTCAACGCGCACGGTTTCGTTTTTGACGACGCGCTGGGCATTGGCATCGTTACTCAGGTCGAGATTTTTGAGTTCGGTCATGAAGCGAGTCGGTATGGAGATATTGACAGCCTGGCCGGGACCTGGCGTCCCGACGCTGCGTACCCGCAATCATGCCAGATGCATTTGTCGATCGGTTTCTTTTGCCATTGGCGGCGAGGGCTGTGAAGGCAACGGAGGCAGCAGAGGCAACGAAGGTGGCGAACAGGTCAGGCTTGAATCTGCGCTTACCGACCGGCGCGGCAAGAAGACCCGCTTGAGACCGGGCGATCTGGATCGTTCGCCTGCGAAGCGCGCACCCAGACATAAAGCCCGATCCGACGCGCCGATTAGCCGAAGACCAGCGCAGTAGGCGCGCGGACCTATCCCGCAGCCAAAGGCAAAAGAACCGCGCGCGCAGCGCGGAAACCCGCACTGCGCGCCATCAACCGTGTAACCGGTTTCTTACCGCTTCACAGTCGCCTTACTCGGCTGCGGCCGGTGCCTTCTTGGCGCCGCCCTTGCCATGGTGGCGACGGCCGCCTTCAGGGCCGCCCTGATGGAACGTTACGTCAGCCAGCTTTTTCTGCTCGGGCGAGAAGCTGCTATACAGCGGATCGAATGCATCGACCAGTTTCTTCATGCCGTCCGCATGCGCCTGCGCGATCGTGGCGTACTGCTTCATATCGTCGAGCGCCGACAGGTTCGTGTTGGCCTTGCGCTGCTGGAACAACTGGCCCATCGTTTCGCCATTGTTACGCATGACATCGGCGAACGCGTTCCATTGCGATTCCTGCGCCGAAGTGATCTTCAACTGTGCGTGCAGGTAGGCGATGCGGTCTTCGACATTGCGCTCGTGGCCAGCCTTGGCGGCCGGCGCCGAAGCCGGGGCGCCCGTCGGTGCCGGGGCCGGTGCGGGGGTTTGTGCGAATGCGCCGCTCATGGCGACTGCGGTGGCCAGCATTACGAGTGCTTTTTTCATCGAAACTCCTGATGTCTGTTCGAATTATGACAAGGCGAGCATGGCGAGCGGCCCAACGCGCGTTCGCATAGCGACGCAAGGCGGCCGGCTGCCCACTTCGCCGTCGCCGCTATTAGTATCACGATATCCCTACAATGCGGCTGCAGTGCGACAAACGCTTACAACCGAAACGAACAGGAAATAGCGGGTGGACAAATTCGTCAGCATGGAAATCTTCGTCGCAGTGGTCGAGGCGGGCAGTCTTACGGCGGCCGCCGAACGCTTTGACATTTCGTCGGCGATGGTCGGCAAGCACATCCGCTCGCTTGAAACCCGGCTCGCGACGCGGCTTCTGACGCGCACCACGCGCCGTCAGAGTCTGACCGAAATCGGCCGGCAATACTACGAGCAGTGCCGGCGAATTCTGACGGACGTCAAAGAGGCGGAGTCGCTCGCCGAATCCATGGCGGCCGCGCCGCGCGGGGTGCTGAAGGTGACGGTGCCGCTGACCTACGGTGTCGAAGTCTTTGCCCCGGCGATGACCGACTACCTGAGCGCCTGGCCCGACGTCAGCCTCGAACTGGATCTGTCGAATCGCGTGATCGACCTGGTGGAAGAGGGTTTCGATGCGTCGGTGCGCATCGGCCGTTTGCCTGATTCCAGTTTCGTCGCACGGCCGTTGAAGCCTTACCGGATGCGCGCGTGCGCGTCGCCGGCTTATCTGGAGCGGGCCGGCACGCCGCGCACGCCGGCTGATCTCATGCAGCACGAATGCCTCGGCTTTTTGCATTGGGGCCGCGAGGGATTGTGGCGGCTAGGCGGCGAGAATGCGGACGAAAACCAGTTGCGCGCCGGACGCTTCCGCGCGAACAACGGCCAGGCGCTCAAGGTTGCCGCGTTGCGTGGCTTTGGGCTGGTGTTGCAGCCGGAGGCGCTGCTTGCGCGAGAGATCGCCAGTGGTGAACTGGTGTCGGTGCTGGAGGACTATTTGCCCGAGGGCGCGCCGGTCCATCTGCTCTACTCACGCGACCGCCGTGCCACGCCCAAACTCACCAGCTTTATCGATTTCGTGATCGAGCGGTTTGGAGCGTGATCTTGCCGTTTGACATGCTTCGTTTTTCGCGTCCTGCTTCCGCTTCCGTCTCCCCATCCGTTATCAACCACTCATCATGGCGCAGCCCATGCTTCGGGGCTCTTCTGCCTGCCGCCCGATACCCAGGACGCGCGATAATCCGTTCCACTGCTGACTAACTTCTTTCGCTCCCAATGAGACCTCCGCGCCTCGACCAACTCGACGACCTCGACCGCAACCTCGTTGCGCTGCTGCAAGCCAACGCCCGTGAGAGCGTCGCCAATCTCGCGCGTCAACTGGATGTGGCGCGCACCACCGTGATCGCCCGGATCGCCCGGCTCGAGCGCAGCAACGTGATTGGCGGCTATAGCGTGCGGCTCGGCCAGGACGTGCTCGACTCGAGCATCCAGGCGTACGTCGGCATCATCATTGCGCCGAAGTACGGGCCGGCCGTGCAGAAACGTCTCGGCAAGATGCCCGAGGTGCAACTGCTCTGCGCGGTGAGCGGCGAGTTCGACTATGTCGCGTGGCTGCGCGCCGATTCGCCCGATCGCCTCAACGATCTGCTCGACGAGATCGGCGGCCTGGAAGGGGTGGAGCGAACCACCACGTCGATCATTCTTGCACGCAAGATCGACCGCGGCATGGTGTGATTCCGCTGCTCAATTTTTACGCTATTTTTATATGTTTTCGACGTATCGACTAATTTCATCGTCATACCGTCGAAGTTCATGGTCATAGCGCAGCATTTTGCGTGTATGAACTGTTTTTGCTTCTCCCTAAACTGTCTCTCAAGGGTTCAGCCCGCCGGGCGCAGCGCCTAAGCGCAGCGCACTTCCCAAGCTGGAGACAGCAGATAAACAGGACCGGGGTAGGCGCTAAAACGCCAATGCCGGTCGATAAAGGAGAAGCGCATGAAAGTAGCCATCGTTGGCGCAGGTTTGATCGGTCACACCATCGCCCACATGTTGCGGGAAACAGGCGACTACGACGTCGTCGCGTTCGACCGCGATCAGCATGCGCTTGATAAACTCGCGGCCCAAGGCATCCCGACCCGTCGCGTCGATTCGGCCGATGCCGCCGCGCTGCGCGCCGCCATTCAAGGCTTCGACGCACTCGTCAATGCGCTGCCGTATTACCTCGCGGTGAACGTGGCCTCCGCGGCCAAGGGCGCGGGCGTCCATTACTTCGACCTGACCGAAGACGTGCGCGCCACCAGCGCGATTCGTGCAATCGCTGACGACGCCGATCATGCCTTCATGCCGCAATGCGGACTCGCGCCGGGCTTCATCGGCATCGCCGCGCACGAACTGGCGAACCGTTTCACTGAAATCCGCGATGTGAAAATGCGCGTCGGCGCGCTGCCGGAGTTCCCGACCAACGCGCTGAAGTACAACCTGACGTGGAGTGTCGACGGTCTGATCAACGAGTACTGCCAGCCGTGCGAAGCGATCCGCGATAGCCGCACGCAGTGGGTGCAGCCGCTGGAAGGCCTCGAACACTTTTCGCTCGACGGCACCGAATACGAAGCCTTCAATACGTCCGGCGGCCTGGGTACGCTATGCGAAACGCTGGCGGGCCGCGTCGAATCGCTCGACTACAAGTCGGTGCGCTATCCGGGCCACCGCAACCTGATGCAGTTCCTGCTGGAAGACCTGCGTTTGTCGAGCGACCGCGACACGCTCAAGACCATCATGCGCCGTTCGGTGCCCGCCACCGCGCAAGACGTCGTGCTGGTGTTCATCACCGTGAGCGGTATGCGTGACGGTCAACTGGTGCAGGAAGTCTTCACCCGCAAGATCTTCGCGAAGACGGTGTGCGGCGTGCCGATGAGCGCCATTCAGATCACCACGGCCGGCGCGATGTGCGCGGTGCTCGATCTGTTCCGTGAACAGAAGCTGCCGCAAAGCGGGTTTGTGCGTCAGGAACAGGTGTCGCTGCGCGACTTCCTCGCGAACCGCTTTGGCCAGTTGTACGAAGGGCAGTCGCTGGATGCGATGGCAACGGCGTAAGCCGAGCCTGTCGCGTTGAGGCTCAACACCGGGGGCCGTGCGATGACGCGGTAGTGATTGCCGCGAGCAACGAAGCAGGCCTCGCAGAAGGCCGCCTGATGAACGCCCCGCCATGCGGGGCGTTTTGCGTTTGAAACAACGGCGCTATACAAGCCGCTGTACCGGCTGTGACGTAGGTCGTTACACAGGCAGCGGCGGCAGCATCGCAGGCAACGCATGCGGCTCGCCAAGAATGCGTGCAAGCAATGCATCGTAATCCGCGCGGGTCGGCGCGGTGTTGTCGAACATCAGGAGGTCTTCGCAAATGTCGCCGCTCGGCACGAAGCGGCGCTGCCGGTACTCGTCCCAATGCGCGAGCTTGTAGGCATCGTTCGGATTGCCGCGTGCGACGATGCGTTGACGCGCCATCTCTTCGGACGTGTAGACCCATACGACCCGCAGCGTCACGTCCGCGCCGATACCCAGCCAGGTGCGATCGAACAGGCGCCGCTCGCGCACTTCGCGCGACAGCGGCCCGACCACCAGGGCGCTGACGCCGAGGTCGAGATTGTCGCGGGCAGTATCGAGCAGGCCGCGATACTCGGGATCACGCAGGTGCTGCAGGAAAAGCGGACTGTCGCGGTCGTTCGGATCGCCGGTCAGCATGGCCATGGCGGCCGCGCTATAGCCGCCGAACAGCGTGTCTTTATCGAGCAGGCAGAAGGGCGTTGCGCTCGCTTGCATGAGCGGGCCGATCAGCTTTTTCGCGAGGGTGGTTTTGCCGGTGCCGGCGTGACCGCAGAAGAAAACCAGATAGGTCACGGCGACGCGTCCTCGGGCGCGGCGGCTGGGGCGCCGGCGTGCTGCGGGTCACGCGCAAATTTGCCGCCGGCCTCCAGCCACATCACATTGATGATGCCGAAGCCCAATGCCACGCCGATGCCGAGAATCCAGGTGAAATACCACATTGCGGTCTCCTTGATCGTATGTCCGGCGCGGCAGGTTGTGACGCATTGTGCATAGCCGGTCAGAGAAGCCAACATGCTGGCAGAGAAAGTTGGCACACGGTGGTTCTGAGGGTAAATCCGCAGCCCGCAGTGCCCACAGCGCAGCACTTTGCAGCGATCATGAAGAAGAACGCGGCCGCGCGCAAGAGGGCGTGTAGATCGTTGGCCGTTCGGCCAGGATGGCAGAACGGCTGCGCATTGCTATGATGCGTGGCAATGTGTGAGCAGGAGAAGTCAGGATGGCAAATCTATGGATTCGTGACGTGGATCAAACGTTGTATGACGCACTCATTCGGGAAGCCGAAGCGAACGGGCGCTCGGTGGAGGAGGAGCAGCGGGCGATTTTGGAGGGGGCTCTGCAAAAGGTATACAACCGGCAGTTCGTCAGGGCATTGATGAGCATCCCCGACGTTGGGGAGGACGCGGACTTTGAGCGGGTGAACGACAGACGCGAGGCTCCAGTTGTATTTGATTGATACCAACGTCATTAGTGAAATCAAACGTTGGGACCGCGCAAATCCGGGTGTACGGCGATTTTTCAGGCAAGCGGAGAAAGAGGAGCGCGAACTCTATCTTTCTGTCATCACTGTAGGAGAATTGTGACGCGGCGTTGAGCAGGTGAGGCAACGCGGAGACCTGCCACAAGCAATCGTGCTTGAGCGATGGATGAATGCCGTGCTAACGAGGTTTGCCCGGAGCATTCTGGCCATCGACGAGGCCGCAGCCCATGCATGGGGCAGGCTGCGCGTGCCGCAGTCGGAGCCTGCCGTCGACAAACTGATCGCCGCCACCGCGCTGACGTGCGATCTCGTGGTGGTGACACGCAATGTCGCCGATTTTGCAGCACCGGGCATTCGTGTAGTCAACCCGTTCGACTGACCGTCCAACAGGCGCGCCGGAGCGGAGGATGCGCGACTTCGCGCAATGCGCCTATAACAACAGCAACACCACCAACCACACGGGAGACCAGCATGCCGATGCACTCGCACTTCCCCTGCAAAGCCGCGCTGCTCGTGCTGGCGATCGCATTGCTCGCCGGTTGCGGCTCGACGCCTGCCGAACCCGTCCCGTTCAAGGAGGTGCCGCAAGCGCGCATTGTCCGGCCTGGTTACACGCAGCCCGGAACCGGGCTGGTCGCCGTGGACGTGCGGCGCGAACGTTCCCGCGACGTCATCGTCCGGTTCCGCGATGCGCTGGTGTATATCGACGGCGAGCAGGTCACCGATCTGATGAACGGCGAACATGTCGTCTTCTATCTGAGCCCCGGCGTGCACCGCATCGCTGTCTCCACGCAATTCGACCCGGTCGTGGAGATGCGCTTTACGGTCACGGCCGATACGCGCTATACGAACCGCGCATCGGTCACTTTCGGCGACGATCACGCGATCGCTTTGCGCAGGGTCGCGCAATAGCGCCGGGCAGGGCCAGACAACGCTGGATTGCGGCGGGCAGTTGACCGGCGCCGAACTGTGCCAACCGCGCCCGCCCGCACGTTTTAACAATTGGATACATGACAGTCATGCAGAGCCCTTAACATGGCGGCTATCGAGATTCCACGCAGGGCCACGCACAGTGCGAAGCCGGCCGAACTGTTCCGTTTTCAAGGTAATCCAACATGCTGATCAATTGCGCCGCCTATCAGGACGGCCGTAAGCTGGCTGACATCGATATCGATAGCATCAGCGACTATGTGGCGCGGCCCGAGTGCTTCGTCTGGGTGGCGCTGAAAGACCCGGGGCCGGGCGAACTGGCGGTGATGAAACATGAGTTCGGCCTGCACGAACTCGCGATCGAGGACGCGCAAAACGGCCATCAGCGTCCGAAAATCGAGGAGTACGGCGAGTCGCTATTCGCGGTCATGCATACCGTGGAAATGGACGAAGAGGGCGAACTGCTGATCGGCGAGGTCGACGTGTTCGTGGGGCACAACTATGTGCTGTCGGTACGCCGCGGCACGCGCGCCGGATTCCAGAACGTTCGCTCCCGCTGCGAGCGGGAGCCGCAACTGCTCAAGGAGGGCTCGGCATTCGTGCTGTACGCGCTGGCGGACGATATCGTCGATCGCTATTTCCCGATCGTCGAGGCGATGAACACGGAGATCGAAGCGCTCGAAGATCGTATTTTCGACCGCAATGATTCGACTGCGTCGCGCGCGATCATCCAGGATCTGTACTCGTTGAAGCGCCGGCTCGTGATCCTGCAGCACCATATTGCGCCCTTGCAGGAAGCGATCGGCAAATTGACGGGCGGCCGGATTCCGAGCGTCTGCGAAGGCATGCAGGCGTATTTTCGCGACGTCTACGACCACCTTGAGCGGATCGTCAGAATCATCGATGGCCGGCGCGAAATGGTCGTCACGGCGGTGCAGGTCAATCTGGGGATGATCTCGCTTGCCGAAAGCGAGGTGACTAAACGGCTTGGCTCGTTTGCCGCATTGTTCGCGGTGCCGACCATGATCGCCGGCATCTACGGGATGAACTTCGAAAACCTTCCCGAGTTGCACTACAAGTTTGGTTATCCGATCTGCCTTGCCGTGATGCTCACCGTGGATGTGATCTTGTACTTGCGCTTCCGGAAGGCCGGCTGGCTTTGACAGACCGTTAGCCGCCGGACAGTCGGCGAGGTATAGGCCGCACTCCCGGCACGCCGTGTATCCGTCGTCCTGTACGTTCCCCTTGCACCGTGCGCAATAAAAGTCCAGCATAAGCGGCTTGCCGGCCGCTGAGCTTGCAGCCGGTGGCAGATTTGCCACGCACGGACCGAGTGAGGAACCCTTGCCAAAACGCAGCCTGCCGGTGCGCCTGCCTGCCGCACCGGGCCGAGCCCATCGAGCACTTCGCGTCGACGCACTTTCTGCGGACCGGTGCAACGTGATACCGCGAATCGTTGACAATTCGAACAGCGCGCACTGAGAATAGGCCCGGCAAACGTTTGCGCACTACTAAAAATACAGCTCGACCGCGAGCCCGACACACCCTGGAGATAGGCATGAGCCATCGCATTCGCCGCCGCATGCTAGCGGCCGCAGTTTTCGTCACCGCCACTGCCGCTTTGCCGTTTTCCCTAGCCTACGGGCAAACCGCGTCCGCCCATAAGCCGAAGGTCGCGCTGGTGATGAAGTCGCTCGCCAACGAGTTCTTCCTGACCATGGAAACCGGCGCGAAGGACTACCAGAAACACAATGCCTCCCAGTTCGACCTGATCAGCAACGGCATCAAGGACGAGACCGATACCGCCAACCAGATCCGTATCGTCGAGCAGATGATCGTCTTGAAGGTCGATGCGATCGTGCTGGCCCCGGCTGATTCGAAGGCGCTGGTGCCGGTTGTCAAGAAGGCCGTCGACGCGGGCATCATCGTCGTGAACATCGACAACCGGCTCGACCCGGACGTGCTCAAGTCGAAAGACCTCAACGTGCCGTTCGTCGGCCCGGATAACCGCAAGGGCGCACAGAAGGTCGGCGGCTATCTGGCCAAAAAGCTGAAGGCGGGTGATGAAGTTGGCATTATCGAAGGCGTGTCCACCACAACCAACGCACAACAACGCACTGCGGGTTTCAAGGACGCGATGCAGGCCGTCGGCGCCAAGGTCGTGTCGGTGCAATCGGGCGAATGGGAAATCGACAAGGGCAACGCAGTGGCGTCCGCGATGCTTAATGAGTATCCGAACCTGAAGGCGCTGCTGGCCGGTAACGACAATATGGCGATCGGCGCGGTCTCGGCTGTCCGCGCGGCCGGCAAGCAGGGCAAGGTGCTGGTGGTCGGTTACGACAACATCAACGCGATCAAGCCAATGCTCAAGGACGGCCGCGTGCTCGCCACCGCCGACCAGTACGCTGCCAAGCAGGCCGTGTTCGGTATCGACACCGCGCTGAAGGCGATCAACGAGCACAAGAAGCAATCACAGTTGTCCGGCGTGGTTGAAACGCCGTGCGACCTCGTGACCAAGTAAGCGCCAGGCAGTAAATGCAGGAATACGCACCGCAAGAAGCATCGCGACGCGCCGAGGCCCGCAGGTTCGCGCTCACGCCGTTGCATGCTGAATGCATGGCACAAAACCCGCGAATCCGCACCAATTCAATAAACGCTCAAGAAACCTCCTGCGCCGCCGTTAATTCCAGAGGTAAGCGACAAGCCTGCCAGCACGCGCCTCGGCTTGTCGAATTACCTGGGTCTTGCCGGTGGGTTGCTGGCGATGATCGTGCTGTTCTCGCTGCCAGGTTCGCCTTTCCGACGTACGGGACATTCAGCACGATCGCCAATCAGTGCGGTAAAGCGTAAGTATTCATGGGTTTGGTCTGTCTTCGATGAAGACGTCCGGTGGGTCGCCAGAAGGCGTGACCGGCGGGAACAACAGGCAGGAGAGCAACAGGTTATGGCGACGATCAAGGATGTAGCGGCCGTGGCAGGCGTGTCGTTCACGACGGTATCGCACGTGGTGAACAACTCACGGCCGGTGTCGGCCGACGTGCGCGCGAAGGTCGAACATGCGATCCGTCAGCTTCACTATGTACCGTCGGCGGTGGCCCGCTCGCTCAAGGCGCGGGCGACGGCGACGATCGGTCTGGTGGTGCCGAACAGCACGAACCCGTATTTCGCGGAGATGGCGCGGGGTATCGAGGATGGTTGCTCGCGCAACGGCTACTGCCTGTTCTTCTGCAATTCCGACGACGATCCGGCCAAGCAGCGTAACTATCTGCGCGTGCTGCAGGAAAAGCGGATCGACGGATTGATCGTCGCCTCCGCGGGCGACGACGCGGTGCTGGCGCAGACGCTTGCCGACGCCCGTGAGCCGCTGGTCATCGTGGACCGCAATATCGAAGGCGTGAACGCGGATCTGGTGCAGATCGACCACGAGAAGGGCGGCTATCTCGCGACGCGTCATCTGCTCGAACTGGGGCATGTGCGGATCGGCTGCATCACCGGGCCCGTGAAGACGGCGGTGAGCGCCATGCGGCTGCACGGCTTCATCCGCGCCATGACCGAGCGTGGCATCGAGATTCCGGCCGGGGCGATTGTCGAAAGCGATTTTTCGGGGATGGGCGGCCATCGCGCTGCCGGACAACTGTTCGACACTGTGAAGCCGTCGGCGATTTTTGCCGGCAACGACATGATGGGCATCGGCGCACTGCGCGCCGCGGCGGAGCGCAATATCAGCGTGCCGCGCGATTGCTCGATCATCGGTTTCGACGATATCGAACTGGGACGATTCACTTATCCGTCGCTCTCGACGGTCGGGCAGTCGGTGCGTGCGCTTGGCGATATGGCTGCGCAGACGCTGATCGAACGCATTGCCGGAACTTCGTCGGGCAGTCCGCGCGCGCTGGGACGCCGGCGTGTCGTGTCGCCGCGCCTGATCGTGCGCGAATCGACGGCGACATGGGCCGGTGCGGCGCGGCGCGATCTGGCGGCCTGATATCGATCGTCGCGTTGCCGGGCGCGAGCCGGAAGGTTCGCGTGCGTTCTCTCGTGCCGCTTTTGCGCGCTGTTGAGGGTCGATCGTGCGCGAAAGTAGTGCGCGGAGCCGGGCGAGAGCGCTTCGCCCGCGTCCTTAGGTGCGCCATGACGCTCCCTAAGTCGAAGTCGAAGGGCTGCTTGATCGAAGGGCCTGCTTGCGCCTCACTTGAACCCCGCCTGGCGCTACCTCGTCTTTCGACGATCGGCCTTCCGAGCCGCCCGAATTCAATTCCCCACACGTCAAAAAAGCTGCGCAACTGCCTGCAGAGCGCGCTCTGTCAGTTGTTTGTAATTTCTTCCAATTGCTTACAACGTCTTTCTTCATACCAGATAAATTCTTCAAGTATGCAGGTTGGATGCCGTAAACAGAATTATTAGAGCGCGGCCTCAAATCAGCGCCATGTACGCAGAGCCACACGCTACCCCGCGCTGCGCACGCAGCTTCTTATTTGCTAAGTACAGGAACAAGCATGTTGAACAAAGGCATCACGATCAAGGCGCGGATTGGCCTCACGATGGCTTTTCTCGCCGCGTTGCTGGTCGCCATTGGCGTTTTCGGTTTGTTCGGCATGAGCCGTTCGAATGACGCTTATCAGGACACTTTCACTAACGCCATGCCGAGTGCGGTCGATATCGGTAACGCCGAGCTGTTTGCCGCGCGCGAGCGGCTGTCGCTCGACCGGGCGGCGTTCCAGATCGGCACGCCGGAAGCGGCGCCGACGATCGAACGGGCGCGTTCGATGCGCGTCACCTCCGACATGTGGTGGAAAAAGTATATGGACCTCCCGCGCGACGCCGAGGAAGACCGTCTCGCGCAGGACGTCGTTGCCAAGCGTGACGCACTGCATCAGCAAATGGACGCGTTTGCGACCGTCGTCACGTCGAACGACCAGACCCGGCTCGCCGACGGCGCCAAGCGCATCCAGGTGGCGTACGGCGATCTCGCCACCGCCGACGACGCTCTGCGCAAGTTCCAGTTCGTCTCCGCCAAGCAGGGTTACGACTCCGCGCAGAGCAGCTTCGAAGTGTTTCGCGTGGTGAGCGCCGTTGCACTGCTGGTCGGCGTGCTTGCCGCCGTGCTGTCCTATCTGACGCTTAGCCGTGCGATTGCCCGCCCGCTCGACGCAGCCCTGGGTCATTTCGACGCGATTTCCGCAGGCGATTTGCGCCGCCCGGTCGTGGTTACCTCACGCGACGAAATGGGGCAGTTGCTCGAAGGCATCGCCAAAATGCAGCGCAGTCTCACCGAAACGGTGCGTACGGTGCGCGGCGGTAGTGAGTCGATTGCGACGGCCACGCGCCAGATCGCGGCCGGCAACATCGATCTGTCCTCGCGTACGGAAGAGCAGGCGTCGGCGCTGCAGGAAACCGCGTCGAGCATGGAAGAACTGACCGGCACGGTCAAGCAGAATGCCGACAACGCGCGCCAGGCGAGCTCGCTGGCGGCCAATGCGTCCGAGATTGCCAACCGAGGCAGCGCGGTGGTTGGCCAGGTGGTCGGCACGATGGGCGACATCAATCAGAGTTCGGCGAAGATTGCCGACATCATTTCGATCATCGAAGGGATTGCGTTCCAGACCAACATCCTGGCCCTCAATGCGGCCGTGGAAGCGGCGCGGGCCGGTGAGGAAGGGCGCGGGTTCGCGGTGGTGGCAGGCGAAGTGCGCAGCCTCGCGCAGCGTTCGTCGGCGGCGGCCAAGGAAATCAAGGAATTGATCGACACCTCGGTGGAGCGCGTGCAGTCCGGCTCGGCGCTGGTCGACGAAGCCGGCCGCACCATGACCGAGATCATCGGTGCGGTGCAGCGCGTGACCGACATCATGGGTGAGATCGCAGCGGCCTCGGAAGAGCAAAGCAGCGGCATCGACCAGGTGGCGCGCGCCGTCACGCAAATGGACGAAGTCACGCAGCAGAATGCCGCACTGGTCGAGGAAGCGGCCGCGGCGGCGTCTTCGCTCGAAGATCAGGCCGGCAAGCTGCGTGCGGCGGTCGCGGTGTTCCAGCTCGAAGAGAGCGGCTTCAAGGCGCCGGTCAGCGCGGCGCCGAAGCGCGCGGCCACCCTGGTTCGGCCGCCGGCCGCGCGTAAGGTGTCAAACGCGAATGTGTCGAACGCGGTGTCACATGCCGTGCCACATACGGCGTCACATGCGGTGTCACAACCCGCCCCGGCAGCCAGGGCACCTGCTGCACCCGCTACCGCCGCGCCGACAAGGACGCCGGCCAAGGCAACGGCGAGCGCCGGCAGCGATCAGGACTGGGAAACCTTCTGACCTGTGCAACATTCGTTCCCGATGATGCATTAGACGGAACCACGCTTGTGCGGATCGGCCGCATGACGACAAAGACCGCGATTGCGCATGCAACCGCGGTCTTTTTTCATGGTCTGCGGACTAAGTAACGTTCACAAGCGTTGTCTTCACCCTGGCGAGCGTCGCGATCCGGTACATTGACGGGCGCGACTACAGCTTGTGCCGGCAACGTCGCCGCTACAGGCAGTCAGCGCGCGGACCGTGAGCCGCTTCCCAACTGCTGCAATTCAGCGCGGCAACCCAACGCTCAACGCGCCAGCCATAAAGGACCGACATGACGCCATACGACCTCGCGCACCGCCTCGTCGAAGCCCGCCGACAGCATCGCCCGATCGACGCGCCGCCACCCGACAGCCTGCCGCCTGACGCGGCGACCGCGTATGCGATCCAGCAGGCCGTCATCGTGGGCCTCGGCGACTCGACGGGAGCATGGAAGATCGGCGCCAGAACGCCGGGCGGGGCTGCCTCGGGGGCGCCCATTCCGGCTTCGCTGGTGCTGCCGTCGCCGGCGCGGGTGGCCCATAAGGGCTTTTTCCGCGTGCTGGTGGAGCTGGAGGTCGCCTTTCGTTTCGCCGAGGCGATCGAACCGCGCGGCCGGGCTTATGCGCGCGACGAGGTGCTCTCGAAGGTTGGCGTCGTGCTGCCGACCATCGAGATCGTCGATAGCCGCTTTGCCGAGTGGCCCAATGTCGCGCCGCTCGCGCAACTGGCCGACGCGCAGAACAACGGCGCATTGATCACGGGTCATCCGGTGACCTATGCGGGGCTCGCGCGCAGCTTCGATTTCGTATCGCCCGAACTTGAGCTGAGTTTCGACGGCGATTCGCTGGTGCCGGAAGTCACCGGTAATCCGGCCGGCGATCCGCGCGAACTGCTGGTGTGGTTCGTCAACCATTGCGCCGCGATGGGCATTACCATCGAGCCGGAATGGACGCTCACCACCGGGTCGTATGTCGGTGCGCACAGTGTGGGCAAACCGGGTATTGTGCGCGGCCACATCGACGGTCTGGGTGAAGTGGAGATTGAACTGACCTGAGCATGTCACCGTGGACTTGTAACGGTGTGCCTGTAAGGGTGAGCATGTTGTACATGTGACGGCCGGCTTGTAACCGGCCATTACGGCGCATCGAGCAAACGGCTGCCCCTTGGGCGGCCGTTTTACATTTGCCGCCGCATCTGCACTGGGCACTTAGCCGTATACACCTATGAAGCGACCCGTTGCGCTGCCGTGATCCAGTTATACAGGCGGCTAACCATGTCGCCGACGCGGTTAATACGAGGGGCAGGCATAAGCGTCAACATACCGCACCCAATGCGTAATGATGCGGAACAAAAACGCCGGCGCGTAGACGAACCGCTTGACGATGCGTCGATAAAACACGGTGAACAAGTGCCTCAGGTCAGCACGGCGAACGAACATGTAACACAGCGCATGGTGCTGTAGACCAAACGGCGATGCCGCGCGTTGATGAAAAGAGGTCCCGGGCACAGAAAACGCATGACGTCCGCGCTGAATGCAAGAAAGTGTGCGCGTGCAGACAGGCTGTCCGGTAGAGCAGTGAGAACGTTCGATGAACGAGACGATTCGTGTAACCCAGCATGACGAATGACGAGCCATGCTGGACAGCATGGCGAGCGGAGGGCGCTGGAGAGGCAGCAACATGGGCCGGCAATCGTTGCACATTCGCTGTGATGTGAGCGGAAGATTGTAGGTGAGCGAATCTGCGTTTCCAAGTGAGGAATGTTGGGAGGCGGGTACGGCGCGATTTTCGCAACGTAGTTCGTGAAAAAAAATTTAAAAGGGTTTAGGATGAATTCGAGCGATGTCGTTTCCGAATAGCGCGCCGCGCACGACATCGGTCTAGACTTCGGCGAGGAGGTAGCATGGATATCTACAGCAGTTTCGCGACCCGCTTCGAGAAAACGCGAGAAGATGAACTCTCGCTCGAGGAGTATCTCGCGCTCTGCAAAGACAATCCCGCCGCGTACGCTACGGCTGGCGAACGCATGTTGACGGCAATCGGTGAACCAGAACAGATCGACACTCGTAACGATCCGCGCATGTCGCGTATCTTCGCGAACAAGGTCATCAAGGTATACCCCGCATTCCGTGAGTTCTACGGAATGGAAGAGGTGATCGAGCAGGTGGTCGCCTACTTCCGGCACTCGGCCCAGGGGCTCGAAGAAAAGAAACAGATTCTGTATCTGCTGGGACCGGTCGGCGGCGGTAAATCGTCGATCGCGGAACGTCTGAAGCAACTCATGGAGCGCGTGCCGTTCTACTCGATCAAGGGCTCGCCCGTGAACGAGTCGCCGCTCGGTTTGTTCGATTATGACGAGGACGGTCCGATCCTCGAAGAGCAATACGGTATTCCACGCCGCTACCTGAAAAACATTCTGAGTCCGTGGGCGGTGAAACGCCTGCACGAATATAACGGCGACATCCGCAAGTTCCGTGTGGTGCGCCGCTATCCGTCGATCCTTCGTCAGATTGGTATCGCCAAGACCGAACCGGGTGACGAAAACAATCAGGACATTTCGTCGCTGGTCGGCAAGGTCGATATCCGCAAGCTCGAACAGTATGCACAAGACGATGCGGACGCATACAGCTACTCCGGTGGTCTGTGCCTGGCGAACCAGGGCTTGCTCGAGTTCGTCGAAATGTTCAAGGCGCCGATCAAGGTCTTGCACCCGTTGCTTACCGCCACTCAGGAAGGCAACTTCAAGGGCACGGAAGGCTTCGGCGCAATTCCGTTCGACGGTGTGATTCTCGCCCACTCGAACGAGTCGGAATGGAAGGCGTTCCGTAACAACCGCAACAACGAAGCACTGCTCGACCGGATCTTCGTCGTGAAGGTGCCGTACTGCCTGCGCTACGGCGAAGAGATCAAGATCTACGAGAAGCTGTTGCGTAATTCGTCGCTGGCCAACGCGGTATGCGCGCCGGGTACGCTGAAGATGATGGCGCAGATGTCGGTGCTCACGCGCTTGCAGGAGCCGGAAAATTCCAGCCTGTTCTCGAAGATGCAGGTGTACGACGGCGAGAATCTCAAGGACACCGATCCGAAAGCCAAGTCGTATCAGGAGTATCGTGATTTTGCGGGCGTGGACGAAGGGATGACTGGCGTGTCGACCCGCTTCGCGTTCAAGATCCTGTCACGCGTATTCAACTTCGATTCGACGGAGGTCGCGGCGAATCCGGTGCACCTGATGTACGTGCTCGAACAGCAGATCGAGCGCGAGCAGTTCCCGCCGGAAACCGAGCAGAAGTATCTGTCGTTCATCAAGGACGTGCTGGCATCGCGCTATGCCGAGTTCATCGGCAAAGAGATTCAGACCGCGTATCTGGAGTCGTATTCGGAGTACGGTCAGAATATCTTCGATCGCTATGTGACGTATGCGGACTTCTGGATTCAGGATCAGGAGTTCCGCGACCACGACACCGGCGAGAGTTTCGACCGCGCGGCGCTGAACGCCGAACTGGAGAAGATCGAGAAACCCGCGGGCATCAGCAACCCGAAGGACTTCCGCAACGAGATCGTGAACTTCGTGCTGCGAGCGCGGGCTGCGAATGCGGGGAAGAATCCCGCGTGGATCAGCTACGAGAAGCTGCGCGTCGTGATCGAAAAGAAGATGTTCTCGAACACGGAAGAACTGTTGCCGGTGATCTCGTTCAACGCCAAGGGTTCGGCGGAAGAGCAACGCAAGCACGAAGACTTCGTCAATCGCATGGTGACGAAGGGCTATACGCCGAAGCAGGTGCGCTTGCTGTGTGACTGGTATCTGCGTGTGCGCAAGTCGTCATGATACGCACTGCGTGCCGCCCGCGCGGTCCGATCGCGCGGGCACCTTGCGAGGCGCAAGTTGCATGGACATAGCGTTGCATGGGCAAACATGCCTGTGCAACGTGCGTCTCGCGCAGCCGAAATTACAGCTGGAGACCGGGCGTGCTTCATCAAATCATCGACCGCAGGTTAGCTGGTAAGAACAAGAGCATTGCAAACCGCGAGCGCTTTCTGCGCCGCGTCAAGAACTATATTCGTCGCGCCGTCTCGGAAGCGGTTCGCGATCGCAGCATCAAGGATATTCAGAACACCCAGAGCATCACCATCCCGCGCAAGGACATCGCGGAACCGTCGTTCCGGCATGGTCCCGGCGGCAAGCGGGAAATGGTGCATCCGGGCAATTCCGACTACATCCGCGGCGACAAGATCCAGCGCCCGCAAGGGGGCGGCGGCGGAGGCGGGGGCAACCAGGCGAGCAACGAAGGCGAGGGTCAGGACGACTTCGTGTTCGAGCTGAGCCGCGAAGAATTCATGCAGTATTTCTTCGACGACCTCGAACTCCCGCGTCTCGTCAAAACCCATCTGATGGCCGTGCCCACGTGGAAAAGCATCCGCGCCGGCTGGGCGGCCGAAGGCACGCCGAACAATATCGACGTGGTCCGTTCGCTGCGCAGCGCGCTCGGCCGCCGGATTGCGCTCGGTGCGCCGCTCGTCAACCAGTTGCACGAGATGGAACGGCAACTCGATGTGATGAAGGCCGACCCGGACGACCGTCGCGACGAGATCAAACTGCTCGAAGAGGAAATTCACCATTTGCGTGGGCGCATCTGGCGCATTCCGTTTATCGATCCGTTCGATCTGCGTTACGTGAACCGGGTGAAGCAGCCTACGCCGTCCAGTCAGGCGGTGATGTTCTGTCTGATGGATGTCTCCGGTTCCATGGACGAACAGCGCAAGGATCTCGCCAAGCGCTTTTTCATCCTGCTGTATCTGTTCCTCAAGCGGAACTACGAAAAGATCGAAGTGGTGTTCATTCGCCACCACACCCGCGCCGAGGAGGTCGACGAAGACACGTTCTTTCATTCGACGGAAAGCGGCGGCACGGTGGTGTCGAGCGCGCTGGAGCTGATGCAGAAGGTGATGGACGAGCGCTATTCGCCGACTGAATGGAATATTTACGGCGCTCAGGCCTCCGACGGCGACAATTGGACCGACGATTCGCCCAAGTGCCGCAAGATACTTTCGGATGACATCCTGGAGAAGGTGCGCTATTTTGCGTATATCCAGGTGACGCCGGAAGAGCAGAACTTGTGGCTCGAATATGCGCAGCTGGCGCTGAGCCAGCCGCACATGGCGATGAAGAAGGTCGAGACCGCGGCTGACATTTATCCGGTGTTCCGGGAGTTGTTTGAAAAGCAGGTGGCGTCTTCATGACGGCAAAGCACCTGCCCAACGAAGCGCGCGGCGATGAGCCGGCGCGCGGGAAAGGCGTGCCGCAGCAGCAACAGTCGGGGCATGCCGAGGCGAAGGCGGACGATACAGGCGCCGCCGCAGCCGGAGCAGTCGACGCAGCTGCAGCACGGGGACACACCGGAACGCCCACTGAGGGGCAAAGGGAAGTCCGTATGAACGTAGCCGATAGACGGCCTCTGCCGTGCCCGTCCGACTGGACCTTCGAATTGATCGAAGAGTACGACTCGCATATTGCCCGTGTTGCAGAGCAATATGAACTCGACGTGTATCCGATCCAGCTCGAACTCATCAGCGCCGAACAGATGATGGACGCGTACGCGTCCGTCGGCATGCCGGTGAACTACCGTCACTGGTCGTTCGGCAAACACTTTCTCTCCACCGAAAAAAGCTACCGTCGCGGGCAGATGGGGCTGGCGTACGAGATCGTCATCAATTCGAATCCTTGCATCGCCTACCTGATGGAAGAGAACACGATGACGATGCAGGCGCTCGTCATCGCGCACGCGGCCTATGGCCACAACTCGTTCTTCAAGGGCAACTATCTGTTCAGGCTGTGGACGGATGCGCACGCGATCATCGATTACCTCGTCTACGCGAAAAATTACATCGCCGAGTGCGAGGAGCGCTTTGGGCTCGACCGGGTGGAAGAACTGCTCGACTCGTGCCATGCATTGATGAATTACGGTGTGGATCGTTACAAACGTCCGCAGAAACTGTCGCTGGAAAAGGAGTTTGCGGCGCGCCGCGAACGTGAGGCTTATCTGCAATCGCAGGTCAACGAACTGTGGCGCACCTTACCGAACCGGCATACGCCATTGCCGGAGGAGATCGAGGAGCGTTATCCACCGGAGCCGCAGGAAAACCTGCTGTATTTCGCGGAGAAGAACGCACCGTTGCTCGAGCCGTGGGAGCGAGAAGTGATCCGCATCGTGCGCAAGGTCGGACAGTATTTTTATCCGCAACGGCAAACCCAGGTCATGAACGAAGGCTGGGCGACGTTCTGGCACTACACGTTGCTCAACACGATGTACGCCCAGGGCAAGCTGGAAGACGGCTTCATGATGGAGTTTCTGCATTCGCACAGCAATGTGGTCTACCAGCCGCCGGTCACGAAACCGTACTACAGCGGCATCAACCCGTATGCGCTCGGTTTTTCGATGATGAGCGATATCCGCCGCATCTGCGAATCGCCGACGGAGGAAGACCGCAGGTGGTTCCCCGAGCTGGCCGGCAGTCCGTGGTTGCCGGCGATGCACTACGCAATGCGCAATTTCAAGGACGAGAGTTTCGTGGCGCAGTATCTGTCGCCGCATCTGATCCGCGAAATGCGTCTGTTCTCGGTGCTGGACGACGACATGCGCGATGCGCTCGAAGTGTCCGCGATTCATGACGACAGCGGGTATCAGTATGTGCGTCAGGCGCTGTCGCGGCAGTACGACATGCATCATCGGGAGCCGAATATCCAGGTGTGGGCGGTGAATACGCGCGGCGACCGGAGCCTGACGTTACGGCATTTCATGAGCGACAACCGGCATCTGTCCAACGATAGCGATGAAGTGCTCAAGCACATGGCGCGCTTGTGGCAGTTCGACGTCTACCTGGAAAGCGTCGATGAGAATGGCACGGTGAGGAAGCGGTATGAGTGTAAGTATGTGCCGCCGGCGATAAGGGTTTGACGGATCCCAGCCGGTCACCCCATCGGTTCAATGAAAAGCCAGCTTTCGAGCTGGCTTTTTGTTGAGCAAGCTGTAGTAGTCATATTGCAGCATTTACCGGAAAGCGGTACTATTTTACCGGTTTCCGGTATTTGATTTAAAGTACCGATTTCCGGTAACAAAGTACCGAAAAAGGGTATTGGATGCTCGCGGACTTTCTTCTCACGCCTAAACAACAGCGCATTCTGGGCGCGTTTGTTCTGAATCCGGAGCGCGCTTATTCGCTTTCTGAACTGTTTGACTTGAGCGGTGGCGGCCGTAGCTCCACTCAGGACTTTGTCGCGAAATTGCTTGGAGGCGATGTGGTCCTTCAGCTGCCCGGCGGACGTGCGCTTTACCAGGCGAACACTCAGCATCCGCTTTACCCGGAGTTACGACAAATCGCGGTCAAGAGTTTTGGCCTGAAGGAACCGATCGAACGTGCGCTGGCCATGATCGGCGACAAAATAAAGCACGCGTTCATCTTTGGCTCGATGGCCGCTGGAACGGCTGGGCCCGCTAGTGATATTGACGTCATGGTGATCGGCGACGTGCGTCCCGGCCGCGTGCAACGCGAACTCGACGCGGCAGGTGAGGCGCTTGGCCGGGAAATCCATGTGAACGTATATCCGGAACATGAGTGGGAGCAAAAGCGCCGTTCGGATCCCGTGCTAGAGTCAATCGATCAAGGTCCGAAAATCATGCTCGATGTTTCCACTTCAACTGACTGAAAAGCTAACCGGCATGCTCAACGCCGGCTACGTTCGTAAGACGCCGTTCACTGCCGCGAACGCCGTGCAGTTTCGCCGCAACGCCGTGTCGTTTTTCCAGGCGGCGAAGGACGACAGGCATTCGCCCATCGTGCGCTATGCCAATGCCTATGAATCGGTGCACGCGTTGGCAGTTGGATTTATTTACATTCACGGCCTGGCGCCCGCTGGCGGGGACGGACATCGTATTAAGGTAATCGGGACCTTGCTCGATCACGTCAAACCTGACCTCGATCTCGACGACCGGTCGGAGATTGAATACGCCACGCGGCAACGCAACGAGAAAATCTATGAATCGCCTGCGCCGCCGCCATCGATAAAAGCTGTCGAAGACCTGATCGCGAGCGTGGGCAACGTCGAGGCATTGATCAAGCAGCAATGGGCTAGCTGGTACGCGCTGAAAGCCGATAAGCCATAACCGCTGCCGCGCTGCAGCATCACGCCGGTCGGTGTGTTGTCACTCCCTAACAAACTCCCATCTTTCCCTTGCAATTCTGTAAAATTCGCGCACGCGTGCTAGCGGTGCCAGCGCGGCACCTCGACGTGCGCGTTGTGAAGGCGGCGCCACGACCGCTACCTCCGTTTAAAGACAAGGAAAGACAACAGCATGACCGACCTATCCGACCAAACCGTGGCCACGGCTCCCGACGCACACGACACCCGGCGCCGCATCTTCGCGATCGTGGGCGCTTCATCGGGCAATCTAGTCGAGTGGTTCGACTTCTACGTGTACTCGTTCTGCGCGCTGTATTTCGCCCCGGCCTTCTTCCCAAGCGGCAATACCACCACGCAGTTGCTCAACACCGCCGGCGTCTTCGCCGCGGGCTTCCTGATGCGCCCGATCGGCGGCTGGTTCTTCGGCCGGCTCGCTGACAAGCACGGCCGCAAGACCGCGATGATGGTCTCGGTGTTCATGATGTGCGGCGGCTCGCTCGTGATCGCCGTGCTGCCCACCTATGCGCAGATCGGCGCGTTGGCGCCGGCGTTGCTGCTGGTCGCGCGCCTGTTCCAGGGCCTGTCGGTGGGCGGCGAGTATGGCACCAGCGCCACCTACATGAGTGAAGTCGCGCTCAAGGGCCGGCGCGGCTTCTTCGCGTCGTTCCAGTATGTCACGCTGATCGGCGGCCAGTTGTGCGCGCTGCTGGTGCTGGTGATCCTGCAACAAACCCTCTCCAACGAAGAACTGAAAGCGTGGGGCTGGCGCGTGCCTTTCGTGATCGGCGCGTTGGCGGCACTGGTTGCGCTGTATCTGCGTAAATCGCTCGACGAAACGACCACGGCCGAAACGCGTCAACGCAAGGAAGCCGGCACGCTGCGTGGCTTGTGGCAGCACAAGGGCGCATTCGCGACGGTGCTCGGCTTTACGGCCGGCGGCTCGCTGATTTTCTATACGTTCACCACGTACATGCAGAAGTATCTGGTCAACACGGCCGGTATGCACGCCAAGACCGCCAGCAACGTGATGACCGCGGCGCTGTTCGTTTACATGGTGATGCAACCGGCGTTCGGCGCCTTGTCGGATCGCATCGGCCGCCGTCGTTCGATGCTGTTCTTCGGCTTCTTCGCGACCATCGGCACCGTGCCGCTGCTGCATGCGCTGAAAGACGTGACGAGCCCGTATGCGGCCTTCGGTCTGGTTGTCGTGGCGCTGGCGATCGTCAGCTTCTATACGTCGATCAGCGGCCTGATCAAGGCCGAAATGTTTCCGCCGGAAGTGCGCGCGCTCGGCGTGGGGTTGTCGTATGCGGTGGCCAATGCGATCTTCGGCGGTTCGGCGGAATACGTCGCGCTGTGGCTGAAATCGGTGGGCAGCGAGTCGACGTTCTACTGGTATGTGACCGCGCTGTGCGCGATCGCCGGCCTCGTGTCGCTGCGCATGCGCGATCCTTCGAAAGAAGGCTATCTGCGGCACGAGCCTTGAGCGTGAGCAATACGCTAGAACAGCGCGCATGAGCGCTGCGTGAGAACGGCGGCCCGGGGCAACCCGGCCGCCGTTTTTTATTCCATCGGCAAGCACGGCACGGAGCGCACGCTCAAGCCACCACAATCTCCGTCCCCAGCACATGAAGCAGGTCGCGCAGCGCCTCGGCCTGCGCCATCTTCGCATCGCTGCGCAAATGAATCTGCACGGCGCGCCCCGCGATCCCGTCGACGGGATGCGCAAGCCACAACTCCACGGCAAGCCCCAATCCTTCTGGCTGATTGACGACGACCGGTTCGATCACACGCGGCTTGAAACAGGCACTGTCGGACATAGCGATTCACCTCCGGGCTGATGACGGTTCGAGGTCCATCCTAATCAGCCGCACGCGCAAGCCCAAGCGACAAATACGCGTTTGCTAATGAGCGGATGCTTAGCAGAAAACGCGCTTATTACAGGAGCATTTCTTGGTTCGAACCGCGCTGCGCCGCTGCTAAGGTGACGCCCATGCGTGGCCATCGGTTGCACCTCGCGGTTGCGACGGCGATCGCCAACACGCATCCGTTTCCGAAACATCGCGATACGCATCGCACACAAACCAAGAGATCCAAAAAAATGAAGTCGAAAATACTCGCTGCCTGGTTAATGACAATGACGGGACTTGCGCTCACGGTATCGGGGCTCGCCCATGCCGACCGTCTCGACGACATCAAGAAGGCCGGCGTACTGCGCGTCGCGACTTTCGACAGCAATCCGCCGTTCGGCTACGTCGACGCAACCAGCAATCACATTGTCGGCCTCGACGTCGACTATGCGAAGGCGCTCGCCGACAAGCTCGGCGTGAAACTCGAATTGCAACCGACCAACCCGGCCAACCGCATTCCGTTCCTGACCTCGAAGAAAGTGGACCTCGTGCTCGCCAACTTCACGATCACCGACGAGCGCGCCAAGCAGGTCGATTTCAGCATTCCGTATTTCTCGTCGGGCCAGCAGTTTCTGGCGAAGAAGGGCGTGCTGAAGTCGGCGGATCAGATCAATAGCCTGCGGGTAGGCGCCGACAAGGGCACCACCAACGAGATCACGCTGCGCGAGAAATTCCCGCAAGCCACGATCGTCGCCTACGACGACACGCCGTTCGCGTTCGCAGCTTTGCGCGCGGGCAACGTTCAGGCGATCACGCAGGACGGTCCGAAGCTGGTCGGCCTGCTCGCCAACGTGCCGGACAAGCAGAACTACGAAATTCCGGCGTTCACGATTTCGAACGACTACATGGGCGTCGGGATTCCGAAGGGTGAGACCCGTCTCGTCGGCTTCGTGAACGACACGCTGAAGGGACTGGAAGCAGACGGTTCCGCCGCGAAGATCTACAACCGCTGGTTCGGTCCGCAAACGAAGACGCCGCTCGTGCGCATCTTCAAGATCGGCGACAAGACCTGACCGGCGAGTTGCTGTAACACCGGGCAATGAACGGGCACGTTAGCAACGTGCCCGTCGGCGTTTTTCGAAAGAAGTGAAAGAAGCAGGTTCAATGAAGCAGGTTCAAAGATGCAAGCGTGGCTTGCTCCAAAGTATCTGACGTGGTTGTGGCAAGGCTTCGGCGTCACGGTCGGTCTCGCGTTGACGGCGGCGTTCGCGGCGACCTTGTCCGGCTTCGTGCTGGCGATCGCGCGTCATGCCCGGTATGGCTGGCTGCGTCGTGCAACGGCCGCGTATGTGCTGGTGTTTCGCAACACACCGTTACTGGTGCAACTGTTCTTCTGGTATTTCGGCGCGGCCACGCTGATGCCTGACGCACTGATGCAATGGTTGAACACGCCGCATGGCGTGCACGTCGGTGCGTACGTGTTGCGCTGGCCGTCGTTCGAATTTGTCGCCGGGTGGGTCGGACTCACGTGTTATACGGCGGCGTTTATCGCCGAGGAGTTCCAGGCCGGTTTGCGCGGCGTGCCGGTGGGGCAGCATGCCGCGGCCGCGGCGCTGGGTCTCACGCCATTGCAGGCGTTCCGCTACGTTGTTTTGCCGCAAGCGGTGCGCATTTCGCTGCCGCCGCTCTTCGGCCAGTATATGAACCTCGTGAAAAATTCCTCGCTGACGATGGCGATCGGTCTTGCCGAACTGTCGTACGCATCGCGTCAGGTCGAGACGGAGAGCTTTAAAACGTTCGAGGCGTTCGGTGTGGCAACCGTGTTGTATATCGCCGCCGTCGCGTTGATCGAAGCGGTTTCGCATACGGTGGCGCATGCGCGCGACCGCTCATTCGCGAGGCGCTGAGCATGACCTGGACACTGTTCACCAATAATCTGCCATATCTGCTGGTCGGTGCATTTCCGCAAGGACCGCTCGGCGGCGCGGCGCTCACGCTGGTGCTGGCAGTATGCTCGGCGCTTGCGTCGGCCGTGCTCGGGCTTGCGGGTGGCATTGCGCTGGCTTTGACGGGGCGTATCGCCCGTGTGCCGTTGCTGCTCGTGATCGGTTTCTTCCGCGCGATTCCCGTGCTGATGCTGATCTTCTGGACGTATTTCCTGTTGCCGGTGGTTTTCCATATCGATGTCCCCGGACTCGCGACGGTCGTGTGCGCGCTCTCGCTGATCGGCGGCGCGTACCTTGCGCATTCGGTGCACGCGGGCATTCGCGCGGTCGGCGACGGCCAGTGGCAAGCCGGGCTGTCGCTCGGCCTCACGCGCACGCAGACCCTGCGCTATGTATTGCTGCCGCAGGCGCTGCGCATCATGGCGCCTTCGTTCGTGAATCAATGGGTGTCGCTGGTGAAGGACACCTCGCTCGCGTATATCGTCGGCGTGGGCGAGTTGTCGTTCGTCGCGACGCAGGTCAGCAATCGGCTGATGGTGTATCCCGCGCAGATCTTTTTGTTCGTCGGCTTCATCTATCTCGTGTTGTGCACGGCGCTTGACCGCATTGCCACTTATGCGCTGACCCGTCATAAGCGCGTCGTGCCACCGCACGCGTCGGCCGCCGCGCAGGCGTTGTCCGGCGACTAACCGGCCAGCCTTCTTACAGCCGCAGCGAGGTGTATCCGATCATCGGATTGACCTCGCTGCGGCGAAGGAACGGGTAGTCGCGTCCCACTACGCGTGCATCAGATCATTTCGGATCGATCGGTCACGAGGTCAGTGACGAGTTCTGTCACAGCCGCGGCCGGCTCGGTAATGACAGCAGGCGCGGCGGCAACCACGGCAGCCACCGCTGCGCGCGGCCGCATGCTCACCGCCGCGCGTGAGAGCATGAACAGGTGGTAATAGAGCCGCTTACTGAAACCATAGTTGTAGGCGAAGAGATGCGTGAACGCGATCTTCAACCCGGACAATGGCTGACGATTCTTCGCATGAACCGAAACGACGATCGGCGCGAGACGGCGCAAGGCCAGCTTGCGTGACGGTTCCAGTTGCGCTGGCAATTTCAGCGCCTTGACGAACGCATACGCAGTGACGGTCGCAGCGACGGTCGTGCCGCGCGTGCTATGCGAGATCGACGTCGCCGTCTTCCGATACACCGACACGTACTCGTGCAGATAAAACACCTCGCGCGCCGCGAGACAGAGTTCTGTGCCGAACACGAAATCGCAGCACATGCCGTACTGCTCTTTATAGCCGATCCGCTTCACGAGGTCGGCATTGGCCATCCAGCCGTTGTTCGGGAACATCTGGATCAGCCCGGTTCTGCCCGGCAACGCCTGCAAGCCTTCAGCGTCCCGCGTGCGTCGAAACGCGGTGTTCAGACGTGTACTGGCTTCGAAGTCGATGGCGCCGCTGTGATCCGCTTCGTACTGATCGGCGAAGGCCGCTTCGAGTTGCGGATGAAGCTTCCACAACGACACCAGCTTTTCGACGCCGTCGGTGGTGAGCAGGTCGTCGTCGTGAATCAGCAGGATCTTGTCGCCGCGTGCGCGTTCGAACAGGCTCGCTACGTTGCGCGCCTGGCCGAGCGGCGGCTGGTTCATCGCATAGCGGATGCGCGGCTCGTTCGCGTAGCGCTGCGCGATCAACTGCTGGGTGCGATCGTCCTTTGAATCGTCGCCGATCACGATCTCCACGTTGCCGTACGTCTGGGCGAGGCACGAATCGATGCACTCCACAATCAACTCAGGCCGATTGCAGGTTGGCAGGCAGATGGAAACCGTGGGAGCGGGATGGGACGAGCTTGAGGGCGTGGAGAAGGTGAACACGGGCGTCTCCGTTCTTATCCGTTAAGGGGCGGCAGCCGGTTCGCTTTGCGCACACATTGCTGCATGCAGAAAAATAGTCCATTGCAGGAAAAAAATAATCCGCAATAAATCGGAAGAAATGTCCGTCTTGTGGAAGGCGTTCGAAAGGGGAAATTTATGCGGCTTTGCTGCAAAAATGCAGCAAAGCCGCTTGGGTTGGCGCTTAACGGCTCAACTTACTGACGGCTCGCCTTCACCGGGTTTTTTTCCGGGCCGGTCCGCCGGCGACTGATCGCGCCCTTCGTCGTGGCGTTCGGGCAGCTTGCTCTTTTCGTTGTCGCTGTGAGTGGTGGGCTGCGGATGTTCGATGTCGCCAGGCTTGGCGCCTTTGCGTTCTTTCGTTTCGCTCATTGCATGCTCCTGGTGTGAGAACACCTATCGGACAGCAAGGCACGGACCCGATAGTGCTGTTTTCAGGCTTGGCGCAGCGCCGCGCGGGCGCTAAAGGCGCACGGCATGCACTCACGCGGTGCCGTACCGCTTCGCGCGAGTGCAAAAAAACGGCGCATACGCGGAGGCGCGACATGGCAGAAGGCTTGAATAGCCGTGTTATAGGGCGGTTGCAACAACTGGCACAACATTCGCTTAAAGCAAAACCAGAGTAGAAGCGGCTAGCGAGCCGGCATGCAGGTGCCGGTCATCGTGGGGCATTGCTCTTGGGGCGCATCGTGCGCCCACGTCGAAGCCATTCGGCGTTTGAACGGAACCGTCCGGTTCCGCCAACAAGGAGCGTGCGATGCAGTTGCCCCAAATTTTCACCCGACTGTTATGCGCCCGTGCGATCACGTTCGGCGATCGACGTTCGTTCGCGCATGCGTTTATGCACGCGCGCGTCCGTGCCCGTTCCAGTGCATCTCTGCCGGGTCCCGTTCGCCTGTACCGCATGGCGCGCGTCGCCCGTTCCCTGTTGCTTTGCGTTCCCACTCTCTCAACTATCCCCACGTTCACACGGAGTTCAGTCATGCGCGTTCTGCATCTTCTCTCCCGCATTGCACGAATTGCCGCTGGCGGTCGCTCATTCGTGACGCGCACGGCCGGTGCCGCCGCGTTCGCAGGCGTCACGCTCGCAGCACCGCTGGCCCATGCCGAAGATCACGTCACTTTGCTGACCAGCTGGTACGCACAGGCCGAGCACGGCGGTTTCTATCAAGCGGTCGCGACAGGCATTTACAGGAAATATGGTCTGGATGTCACGATCAGGATGGGCGGCCCGCAAGTCAACGGCATGCAGTTGCTCGCCGGCGGCCAGGCGGACTTCCTGCTCGGCTACGACTTCCAGGTGCTCTCCAGCGTCGAAGCTGGCATTCCCGTCACCACGGTTGCCGCGGCATTCCAGTACGACCCGCAAGGCATGATGACCCACGCCGACGTGACCAGTCTCGCCGGCCTGAAGAATAAAACGATTCTCGTCGCCGGTGCGGGCCGCACGACCTGGTGGCCGTGGTTGAAAGCGAAGTACGGCTACACCGAAGCACAAGTGCGCCCATACACCTTCAACCTGCAACCGTTCTTTGCCGATCAGAACGTGGCCATGCAGGCGTATCCGTCGTCCGAAACTTACCAGGCCGAACAGGCCCACGCGAACGCGCATTTCTTCCTGTTCGCCGACGACGGCTATCCGCCCTACAACTCGACCATCGTCACGATGCGCGCCACGCTCAGCAACAAGCCGGATGTGGTGGCGCGTTTCGTGAAGGCGTCGATGGAAGGATGGAAGAGCTATCTGAACGATCCTGCGCCCGCGAATGCGCTGATCAGGAAAGACAACCCGCAGATGAGCGACGGGCAGCTCGCCTACGGCGTGGCGCAACTGAAGAAACTCAAGCTCGTGACGGGCGGCGACGCGGCGACGCAAGGCATCGGCACGATGACCGATGCGCGCTGGAAGAAAACCTTCGATTACATGGTCGACGCCAGGCTGCTCAAGCCCTCGACCGATTATCACGCGGCCTACACGTTGCAATACATCCAGAACGCGAAAGTGATGCCTTGAGGCCGGATCGCCGATCCCATCGCTTATACCGTTTGCACCGCCTATACGCTTGAAGAAGGAGTTTCCCCATGCTGGTCACCCGTCAAAACGTCTTGCGCCGCTTCTGGTACGCAATCATGCCGATGACGCAACTCGATGCCGGCCCGCAGCCGTTCACCTTGCTCGGCGAACCGATCGTGTTATGGAAGGGTGCGGGCGGCAAGCCGCATGCGCTGCGCGATCGCTGCTGCCATCGCACGGCGAAACTGTCGAAGGGTTTCGTCGACGGCGACGGCAATATCGCTTGCGGCTATCACGGCTGGACCTACGACTGCAGCGGCCAATGCGTGAAGATTCCGCAGAACAACGGCAGCGCGATTCCGTCGCGCGCAATCGTGCCGTCGTATCGCTGCGAAGAACGATACGGCTACGCGTGGGTCGCGCTCGAAGAGCCGCTGCAACCGATTCCCGCGTTTCCCGAAGAAGACGCGCCTGGCTACCGCCGTATTCTGCAGTTCTACGAGCGGTGGGAAACGAGCCCGCTGCGCATGATGGAAAACTCGTTCGACAACTCGCACTTCAGCTTCGTGCATAAGGGCAACTTCGGACTGTTCGACAGCCCGAAGCCGTCGAAGTATGAGTTTCGTCCGAACGAGTGGGGCTTCGAAGCCGAGACGCATGTTCCCGTGCGCAATCCGCCGGCGAGCCATCGCATCACGGGCACGACCGAAGAGGTCACCGAGCGCCATCTGATCAATCGCTGGTTCATGCCGTTCGCGCGCCGCTTCGGCTGTGTGTATCCGGCGAGCGGCATCCATCACATCATCTATAACTGCGCGACGCCGATCGACGACCGCACGCTGATGCTGTCGCAATGGCTTTATCGCAACGACACCGAAGACGCATGCTCGACGCAGGAACTGATCGACTGGGACCGTCCGATCACCGACGAAGACCGCGACATTCTCGAAGCCACCGACTACGACGCGTGCATCGACGTACGCCGTCAACAGGAGTGTCACATGGAATCGGATCAGCCCGGTTTGCTGATGCGCCGCATGTTGCTGAAGCTGTTGAACGACAACGGTGAATCTGAAGTATTTCGCGATGTCGTTACCATCAACGTGGAGGAATGATCATGGCATCGACTGAAGCTTATTCGCCGAAGCCGCCTGCGCCGTTGCTGTCGGTGCAGCGCGTCGACAAGCGCTATCCGAACGGCACGGTTGCGCTGGAAGACGTGCGGCTGTCGATCGAACCAGGCGAGTTCATCTCCCTGCTCGGGCCGTCCGGCTGCGGCAAGAGCACCTTGCTGAAAATGTTTGCCGGCATCGAAACGCCGACGCACGGTCATATGCGCTGGTGGGGGCAACCGTTCGACACGGTCGGCTCGACAGGGCGGCGCATGTCGATGGTGTTTCAGGAAGCGACCTTGATGCCGTGGGCAACCGTCGCCGATAACGTGCGCCTGCCGCTCGATCTCGCCAACGTGCCGCGCCATGAAGCCGACCTGCGTGTCGCCAGCGCGCTCGATGGCGTGGGACTCGCGAAATTCGGCAAGGTGCTGCCGCGCGAGTTGTCGGGCGGCATGCAGATGCGCGCGTCGCTGGCGCGCGCGCTCGTCACCGAGCCGGATCTGCTGCTGCTCGACGAACCGTTCGGTGCGCTCGACGAATTCACCCGTAATCGCCTCGATAGCGATCTGCGCGCGCTGTGGCAACGGCGCGGCATGACGGTCGTGTTCGTCACGCACAGCATTTACGAAGCCGTGTATCTGTCGAGCCGCGTGGTGGTGATGCAGGCGCGGCCGGGCCGCGTCATCGCTGAAGTACCGATCGATGGCCCGCTTGAACGGGACGACGCATTCCGCGTCAGCGAGCCGTTCATGCAGCACTGCAAGACGCTCTCGGAGCTGATTACCGATGCGCATCGCGCGTCGTTTGAGAACGAAGAAACAGGAGTGCAATCATGACAGGCAACGTACTTGCGGGTCATTCGGCCGACACCAGAGAGACGGGAGACACGAGGGACACGAAGCGGAGTCCCGCGGCCGCGAAGCCCGCGCGCCGACCGTGGTTGCAACGTCCCGGCATGACGAAGGCGATTGCGCCGTGGGTGGTCGGCATGGTGGTGCTGGCGTTGTGGCAGGGCTGGTGCGTGCTGATGAAGGTGCCGGCGTATCTGGTGCCGGCGCCGTCGGCGATCGTCGCCGAGCTGGTGCAGGATGCGCCCTTACTGTTCGGCAGTTTGCTGGCAACGTTGAAAATCACGTTGCTGGCGTTTGCGCTCGCCACGGTGCTGGGTGTCGTTATCGCCTTGCTGTTCGTGCAGAGTCCGCTGATCGAAGCGAGCCTGTTTCCGTATGCGATTCTGTTGCAGGTGACACCGGTCGTGGCGATTGCACCGCTGATCATTATTTGGGTCAAGGACATGAATGTGGCGTTGGTGTTGTGCGCGACATTGGTGGCCTTGTTTCCGATCATCTCGAACACGGCGCTCGGTTTGCGCAGCGTGAATCCGGGTTTGATCAACCTCTTCAAGATCAATCGCGCGACCCGTTGGCAGACGCTGGTGCGCCTGCGCATTCCGAGCGCGTTGCCGTATTTCTTTGGCGGCTTGCGGATTTCGAGCGGATTGTCGTTGATCGGCGCGGTGGTTGCCGAATTCGTCGCGGGGACGGGCGGCAGTGGCGCGGGGCTCGCCTATCAGATTCTGCAAGCGGGTTTTCAGCTGAATATTCCGCGGCTTTTTGCGGCGCTGCTGCTGATCACCGTGACCGGCGTCGTGCTGTTTGCCATCACGGCATGGGTATCGCGTATCGGTTTGCGTGGCTGGCACGATAGCCAGCTTTGATTTTCGTACGGGTGCGGCAGCTTGCGCAGGTCGGCGCGGCCGGGCGTCGCACGACGAATTTAAACGGCGGCAATCGTTATACTTGAAACCAGCGAAGATTCGGTATCCATATCGATCAATGATGGGTGACGCATCTTTCAGTTCGTTGTGACGCTGCGTTGTTGTGGAGAACAGTATGGATCTGGAAAAACTGGTTGAAGAAAAAATCAACGAGAGTGCTACGAAGATAGTCAGGGGAGGGAGTGGGACTGACGACGTAGCATTCGGAAAACTTACGTTTTATCTTGCGCTGCGGCGAGTTCAGCAAAAGAAGGCGACGGCGGAGGACGTCGGTTTGCTGGATGCCATCAACGATACGTTGCAGGCGCTTGCGATCCTTGAGCAAGGGAGGACTTTTTACAGCGTTCAGGCAGGTGAAAATTGAGGGGTCGCCGATGCGTGCTTCGCCGGCTGCGGATTTCCCCGTCGCGTTGCGTCGCGAACGGGGCAGCTTCCGCGGGGCAAACCCTGTATTTACAAACAACACCTTGACCCCGTCACACATTCAGCGCACCGTGAAGAAGGAAAAACACCACGGGAGCGTGAAATGTCCCTCAACTTCCCGAACCCAAGCCGCAGTTATGACGCCTTCCGTCATTGTGTCAATTTCTGGGGCTATGACAATGCGCGCGAAATCGCCTTCACTGTCAACAATTCGGTCATTTCGAATCTGAGTCCGAGCGTAGGCGCCGACGAGCCGGCAGTGCTGGCGGCCTTCGACCGTCATCGCGAGCAAATCCTCACGCTGGCTCGCGGTCTGTATGTCGGCGGTCCGCAAAACCGTTACACGATTTCTTGATACAGCGAGCGCGGCGCGGCGAGTCCAACCGGACCTGCCGTGCGCCGCCTCGTTCCACAGACGAAGCAGCACGGCGCCTACCGGCGCTCACTCTTGTTTTGTCGCGGGAGTTCCAACATGGATGATGACCAGGTCAATCTGGAAGAGATTGCCGACAGCAAACGGCGACGCGAAGCAGCACGCCTCGCCGAAAGTGAAAAAGCCGCCGCACCCACGGCAAACGAGCCGCAGAAGGCGCAGGGTAATGAAGCCACACCAAAGCAATGGGTCAAGCACGTGACGAAGTGGCTGGGCGCGAAACGTACGCTGATGCAAACGCGCCGACCCTTGATGCTCAAAAAGAAACCCGTTGCGCTGTAGGCATTCGGTACGGAAATAACCGGCGTAAAGCCGGTTTTTCTATTTGCAGCCGCGCCGCAGGCTCATCCGGAATCCGGCAACATACCACCGGCGCCATTCATCTACCCGCGACTCAAGCGGCCGTCCCGCGTGCCGGACCGCCAGTCAGCGAAATGATGAAGTCGAAAAATGCCGTCAGCACGCCCATGCATGTTAAACATGCGCTCGTCAAATGGCCTGTGATGTTTCCTTGTCAGGCATGAATGCATGACAAGCTAACGCGAAACACCGTTTGTATTCAGCGCCCTGCGCCTTGGGTCACGGGGCCACGCACGTCGCGCGGGACGGGCGCTTCGTCGAGATGGCGAAATACCCAGGCCGACACCAGGGTGATGACGCCCACGCACACGAAGCTCAGGCGGAACCCCAACGCAGCCGATCCCCATTGGGCCGAAAACAGATTCACCAGCCCGCCGCCGATCGAGACGCCCAATCCGATCGCCAGCATCTGCACCATCGAAAAGAGGCTGTTGCCGCTGCCGGCATCTTCATGCGAGAGGCCTTTGAGCGTCACGCTGTTCATCGCCGCGAATTGCATGGAATTGGCGGCGCCGAATACGGCCAGAATCACGATCCCGACGATAAGCGGCGTGCTACGCGTAATCAGTGCGAACGCAACGATTGCCGACCCCACGATCACCGTGTTGACGAGCAGGAACGTGTCATAGCCATAGCGGCGCACGAGCGGCGCGATCCAGCGTTTGGCGACGGTGCCGGCAAGGGCGGCGGGCAGCATCATCAGGCCGGAATGCAGCGGCGTGTAGCCGAGTTGCAATTGCAGCAGCAAGGGGACCAGGAACGGGACCGCGCTCGAGCCAATGCGGCAGATCAGGTTGCCGATCAGGCCGACGCTAAAATTCGGCTCGCTGAACAGCGAGAGTTTGAAGAGCGGGTTGTTGCGGCGCTTTGCGTGCGGAATATAGGCGAGCGCGCTGACCACCGCCAGCGCGAAGAGACCCGCCGACCAGGCTATGCGGTGTGTCTCGACCGGCGCGTCGACGGCCAGCGAAAACGCGATCATGCACAGCGACAGCAGGCCACAACCGACGAAGTCGAACGGCGGCGCCTGGACTTCGCCATGCGCGGGCAAAAATCGCTGCACCGCGTAGAGACCGAACGCGCCGATCGGCACATTGATCAGAAAGATCCAGTGCCACGTGATGGCCTGAACGAACCAGCCGCCGAGTGTCGGACCGGCGATGGGCCCCAACTGGCCCGCAACCGAAATAAACGCCAGCGCCGACACGTATTGCTCGCCCGAGACGCTGCGCAGAACGGCGAGCCGGCCGATGGGCAGCAGCATCGAGCCGCCCAGGCCTTGCAGGACCCGCGCCATCACCAGTTGGCCGAGTGTATGCGCGCTCGCGCAACAGACCGACCCGAGCACGAATATCAGAATCGCGACGAAATAGACGCGCCGCGTGCCGAAACGGTCGGCGAGCCAGCCCGAGGCGGGGGTGAGCATCGCCATGGTCAGCGTGTAGGCGACCACGATCGGCTGCATCGCGAGGGGCGCGACGTGCAGACTCTTTGCGATCGACGGCAACGCGGTATTGACGATCGTCGTGTCGAGCGACTGCATGAAAAAGCCGGCGGCGACGATCCAGAGCAGCGCGGTCTGAGCGGAATTCTTGTTCATGTTCAATTGAGCGGCGGGGGCGGCGGGACGGATGAACCGGCGGCCCGGGCTCGGAGCGATCGTTGGGGGATTCCGTCATGATATTGACATCGTCGTCAATCGGGAACCCCACTAGGGACGCTGACTGTTATCGACTTTGCCGATAACCAGGGCGACAATGGCGCATGCTCAATCCCATCTGGCTCAAGACCTTCGCGACAGTCGCGGCCTGCCATAGCTTCACCGAAGCGGGGCGGCAACTCGATCTCACGCAGTCGAGCGTCAGCGAACACATCCGTCGGCTCGAACAGAGCGTCGGACGGCGCCTGTTCGTGCGCGATACCCATTCGCTCGCCATGACGCCGGACGGCGAGGCCATGCTCGCGCACGCCAGCGTCATCCTGCAAGCGCTCGCGCGGGCCGAGTCGCAGTTTCGGGCGCCGCGCCTGAAAGGGCGGGTGCGGCTCGGTTCATCGGACGACATCGCGCTTGGGCCGCTGCCCACGGTGCTGGCGGCGTTTCGCGACGCGCATCCTGACGTCGAACTGGAAATCACCATCGGTATGACCGGCCGGCTGTATGAGTTGCTGGATGCCGGTTCGATCGATCTGCTGGTCGGCAAGCGGCGTTTGGGCGACCGCCGCGGCGTGCCGCTGTTCACGGGGAGGCTGGAGTGGCTGGCGCGCGTCGGTACGCGGGTCGATCTCAATCAGCCGTTACCGCTGATTCTGGTCGCCGAGCCGAGCGTGACCCGCGCGGTGGTGCTCGATGCGCTCGCCGAAGCCGGCTTCAGCTGGCAGGTGGTCTGCACGAGCAGCAGTCACTCGGGCTGCATTGCGGCCGCGCGCGGCGGCCTCGGCATTACGGTTCGTCCGCAGTACCTCGCCGCGCGGGGGCTCGCGCCGCCGCTCAACGCGGCCAGTCTGCCGACGCTGCCGTCGGTGGAATTCATCGCGCTGGCCGGCAAACGGCTGAGCCGTCCGGCGGGCACCTTGCTCCAATTGCTGCACGACAGTGATTTGCGCGGCTCGTGGATTGGTGAGTGAAACCGCGTGGGCGTGGCTAGCCTGACCCGATGCACGGTCCGCACTTAAGCGGGCAACGCCGCCGCCAACGCATCGAACTCCGCACCCCACGCCGCGCGCCATGTCTGGCGCGTCGCTTCGTCGACCCATGCGCCGTCGATGCCGTTCAGCATGAACTGCCGCAATTCGGCGATGCTGAAGCCGAAGTGGCTATGCATCAATTGCCATGCTTCGCTCGGCGTCACTTTGTGCAGCGTCGGGTCGTCGGTGTTCGGGTGAATTTTCAGGCCCAGGCCCGGCATGCGCCGCATGGGATGCTGTTCGGCCCAGACTTCCGGGGCGAGTGTGCGCAAGTAGTAGGAGTTGGTCGGCACCACCGTGAACACGATGCCGCGCTCCGCGTATTGGGCCACCAACTGGGGGTTATCGACAATCGTATAGCCGTGGTCGATCCGGTCGCAGTGCAGCAGGTCGACGGCCGTCTCGACGTTGCGCCATGGCATGCCGAATTCACCCGCATGCGCGGTGGTCTTGAAGCCGGCGTTGCGCGCATTGCGGTACGCCTTCCAGAACAGCTCGGGCGGCCGGTCGTTTTCGCGGTAGTCGATGCCGAGGCCCGCCACTTCGTCCGCGCGGTGCGCGCACATCCAGTCGACCAGCGCGACCGCTTCGTCAGGATCGGCTTCGCGGTCGATGCTCGGGATCAGCCGGGCGGTGATGCCGAAGTCGCGTGCGGCGTCGCGAATCGCGGTCACGATGGCGGCTTGCGCATCCGCATAGGGAATCTTCGAGACCCGCACCGTGCCGGTAGGATTCCAGAAGAATTCGCTATGGCGCACCTGGTGCGCGGCGGCATCGGCGAGATATTCGTAGGCGATGCGGTGCAGGTCGTCTGCGTGCGTGAGCAGATGCTCGTCGAGCGCGCGCAGCACACGCAATACGCCGACAGGCTTTTCGCCGCGCGTATAGAACGCATCGATTTCATCGCGGCCGATCGGCGCGTGGCTCTTTTCGGCGAGCGCGATAAAGGTCTCGTGACGCACTGCGCCAAGCAGGTGGCAATGCAATTCGACCTTTGGCAGGGCGTTGAAGAACGCGTGATGGGCATCGGTGAGCGTAATGCCGAGGCGCGATGCGGGCACGTTGCCCAGTGTCTCTTTCATGTCGGTATGGTTTTCGGTAGTGCGTAAAACTCGACGCTAAATCAGTTTAGTGCAAGTGCAGGATGCAACTGTGCGGCTGCGTTGGGTAACCAAGGTGCCAAGGTGCCAAGGTGCCAAGGTGCCAAGGTGCCAAGGTGCCAAGGTGCCAAGGTGCGGCACTCAATGCGGCTTGACCACGGTATAGAAGTAATAGCCGAGCGGCACGGCCAGCACATACAGGCCCCACGGGACTTCACGGAAACGTCCGGCGAGCAGCTTGACGAGCACATAGCAGAGCAGCCCGCCCGCGATGCCCGTGCCGAAACTGTTCGACATCAAGGTGAGCAAAACCATTGAAAGAACCGGCAGCGAATCGCTGAAATCGTCGAAATGCGTATGGCGAATCGTGCTGAACATCGACAGTCCGATCAGGATCAACGCGGGCGCAGTGGCTTCTTTCGGAATGGCGAGCGCGACCGGAACGAACAGCAACATCAGAGCGAACATCGCGGCGGCCGCGAGCGACGAAAGACCGGTCCGTCCACCCGCTTCAACGCCTGCCGCCGATTCCACCAGCGCCGTGAGCGCCGGAATGCCGAACACCGGACCGAGCGTCGCCGCAATCGAATCGACGAGAAACGGACGGTTGATGTTAGGCAGATTCGCGTTCTCGTCGAGCAGATCCGCTTTGGCGCCGACCGCGAGCGTGGTGCCGAGCGTCGAGAAGAATTCCGCCGCGAAGAACACGAACAGATACGGAATCGCGGACACGCTCAAGGCGCTCGCAATGTCGAGCTTGAACGCGATCGGCGCGATGCTATGCGGCCACGACAGCATCGAGGCCGGCATATGCGTAACGCCGAGCGGCACACCCGCGCCGGCCGCAATCAGGATCGCCCACAAAATCGCGCCGGGCACGCGGCGGCCCTGCAGCACGACCGCCGCGCCGAGCCCGATCAAGGCGACCAGGGTGCCGGGTCGCGAGAAATCGCCGAGCGCGAGCGCATTGGTCTTTGCGTTGGCAATCACCATCCCGGCATTGCGGAAGCCAAGTACCGCGATGAACAGGCCGATCGAGGCACCGAGCCCGAGTTTGATCTGTGCCGGAACCAGCCGCACCACGAGACTGCGCGCGCCCACCAGCGTCAGAATCAGAAACAGCACGCCGGACACGAACGCGATGCCGAGGCCCGTTTGCCACGCGACGTGCTCGCCCGCCAGCGTAATACCGAGAATCACCGAGCCGCCGATGCCGGGCCCCACCAGAAACGGCAGATTCGCATACAGCGCCATCAGCACCGTGCTCAACACGAACACGAGAATCGTTGCGGTCGTCGCCGCGCCGCGATCCATGCCGCCCGCCGACAGCAGTGACGGAATCACCACCAGCAGATAGGCGGCCGCGAGAAACGACGTGATGCCGGCAATCGTTTCGATCCGCACGCTGGTTTTGCGCTCAGCGAGCGCGAAACGCCGTTCGAGCCAGCCGTCGTGCGCCGCGGGTACCGGGTTGTTTGTCTTCGGCATTGAAAATTCGTTATTGATCAATTGATTCATCCTGTAACCACGCCATTTATACTGCTGCGCATTGCGTCGACGCATTGCTCTCATGACCGACCGTTCGTCCCTCTTGCCCGCGCTTACGTTGCGGCAAATCCAGTACTTCGTCACGCTCGCGCATGCACGCAGCTTCACGCAGGCCGCGCAGTCGCTTGCCTTGACGCAGCCTGCGCTGACCGCGGCGATCCGGCAAATCGAGTTCCTGCTCGGCGGCCCGCTGTTCGCGCGCTCCGCGCATCGGCTGACGCTCACGCACGCGGGCGCCAGCGTGTTGCCGCTCGCCGAGCGCCTGCTCAATCAGGCACGCGGCACCTTCGACGATATGGCGAGCACCTTCGCCGAACGCATTCAGACGGTGCGCATCGGACTGATTCCGTCGGCTGCGGCGCGCCTGTTGCCCGCGCTCGCCGCGTTGCGCGCACAACAACCGTCGCTGCGCTTCACGTTGAACGACATGCCGAACACCGCCTTGATCGACGCCGTGCGCCAGGGCGCGGCCGATTTCGGCGTCGGTGTGCACGAGCCCGATGCCGCCGCGGCGGACCATGACGGCGAAGCCGCATTGCGCTACCAGGATCTGTTCGAGGACCAGATCGTGGTGGTGGTGCGGCGCGACGATCCGCTCGCGCAGAAGAAGAGCCTTGCGTGGGCAAAGCTGGTGGGCCGCGACCTGGCGGTGTTCGTGCGCGGCAGCGTCAGCGACGCGTTGCAGCGCACCGGCGGGGCCGAAGGTCTGCAACTGACGGTCGCTTACCGCGTCGAGTACACGGAGCCTTTGTACGAACTCGTGCGCCACCGTCTGGCGATTGCGGTGCTGCCCAGTCTCTACACCATGCATCTGCACGACACGGAACTGGTCGCGTTGCGCCTCGACAAGCCGCGCGTCACCCGTTCGATCGCGCTGATCTCGCTTGCCGGCGACGATCGCGGCCCGCACGTGCGGGCCTGCCGCGAGTGGCTCGCCGCGCATATCTGACGACGCAAGGCGCACGGTATGCATGGCCGTTGTCGAATCCTTTACGGGTTCGTGAGTGTGCCGGATCACGGCAGCGTAGCGAGCCGGGCGCGCAAGGTGGCATAAAAACCGTCCGCGTCGACCTCGGTGATCCAGGTCGCGTTGGGTTTCCGGCCGCTATGCCCGCTCCAGTCCACCACGGTTTCGCCGAGCGTCCATTCGCCGGTTGTCTCGATCATCACGTTGACCTCGCGTCCCTTGAATAGCGACGGTTCGATCAGGTAGCCGGTCGCGCAGGGGTCGTACATCGGCGCTTCTTCAACGCCCCGGCGTCCCTTCTGATATGCGACTTCCGCCGCCATGATGTCGGCGGCCATGGTGCCGCAGCGATTGCCAAGTGCGCGAATCGGCGCGATGCGGGCCGGCGTGATCGGCGCTTTCACGGCGACGTCGCGCGGCAGCACGACGATCGGCACACCGCTCGCAAACACGACCTGCGCGGCCTGCGGGTCGACGTAGATATTGAACTCCGCGGCAGGCGTGATGTTGCCGCGTTCGAAGAAGGCGCCACCCATCAGCACGATGTCGCGGATGCCGTTGCGGATTTCCGGCGCTTCCGTGAACGCCGTGGCGAGGTTCGTCAACGGCCCGAGCGCGCACAGCGTCACGCTATGCGGCGCCGCCGTGCGTAAGGTGTCGATCAGGAAGGCGACCGCGTGTTGCGGCGCGAGCGGCGCCAGCGGTTCATGCAGGGGCACGCCTTCGAGGCCGGTCTTGCCATGCACGTTGGCGGCCGTGATCAGTTCGCGCGTGAGCGGGCGCGGGCAGCCGGCATAGACCGGCAGCGATTGCGTCCGTTCGGCCCAGTCCCGCACGATGCGCGCATTGCGTTCGGTGAGGTTGAGCGGCACATTGCCCGCGACCGTCGTGATCGCGCGCACGTCGAGCCGGTCACTCGCGCCTAGCGCGAACAGGATCGCAATCGCGTCGTCCTGACCAGGATCGCAATCGATGATTACGCTGCGACGCGCGCCGCTTTGCAAAGCGGGCACGCTCGAAGCGGCGGAGCCACTGGCTGCGTTAGCCGTATCGGCAACACCTGAAGCGGCGGCCAGCATCGGCCACGCCGATGCGCCCGCAGCCAGTCCCATGGCGGTGCGCAAAAACGCGCGCCGGTCCTGCGTCGGATCGAAGGCGTTCATCATCGTCAGAACACGTGGCGCATGCCGACCGTCGCGATCATCTGACGGATGCCGGTGGATTGAGCGTACGCAAAAATCTGCGCGTGTTGCGCATCGCCCGCGGCTTGCTGCGCGATCACCGTCAGCGCGACGTCGGTGCGTTTCGACAGGTAATAGTCGGCTTGCAGATTGACCTGATGCCATTTGGGGCTCGTGTTGATCACATCGTATTTGCCGTCGGTGAAGGCATACGCTGCGCCGAGAATGAACGCAGGGCTCACGTGGTAGTTCAGGTTCAGGTTGTAGTTCTGCAAATGCAGATGCGAACCGTCGAGATAATCGTAGCGGACATCGGTGAAGAGCGCTGCAAATTGCGCCGCGCCGATCGTATAAAAGCCACCCGTGCCGAAGATGCGCTGCTTGCTCGCGTAGGCGGCCGGATGCAGCGCGCTCTTCGCGAAGATCAGCAGCGACGACGCGTAGTCGTTCGAAATCGCGCCGTCCGGATTGGTCGCGCTAAACGGGTTGTTGTACTGCGCATAGACCACGCTCCACTTCAGCGGACCATTTTCGTAACCGGCGCCGAAGCTGTATGCATTGTTGTTGGCAAAGCCGGTGGCGTTGCTGAAACCATACTCGGCCGTGGCCTTCAGGCCGCGATAGTCGGGCGTCACGTATTTCACCGCGTTTTGCACGCGGATGTCGTTATAGCCGTTGTCGTTGTCGCCGATGTTCACGCCGTTGCTCGCGATGATCACCGGGCCGACGTAATCGTGCACCGTGTCGTACTGACGGCCGAAGGTCAGCGTACCGAATGTCTTGCTGGCAAGTCCGACGAATGCCTGCCGGCCGAATTCGCGGCCGTTTTGCGAGGCCGTGCCGGTCATCACGTTAAAGCCGTTTTCCAGCTGGAAGATCGCGGTCGTGCCGCCGCCCAGATCTTCGACACCCTTCAAGCCCCAGCGCGGATTCTGGTCGGTTCCCGAGAGCGCCTGCCACGCGTTTTTGCCGCCCTGATTCGTTGCATAGCCGACGCCCGCCGAAATCAGGCCATACAGCGTCACGCTGCTTTGCGCATAGGCGGCGCTGGAGAGTGCGCCGGCGATCGCGAGAGGGGCGAACTTGAGTAGTTTCATCGTGGTCCAGTAGCGGGAAAGGAGGGCGCCGAGCGGAGGGCGCATTCGAACTGGGCTCGACTATACGAAGCCGTCGGCTATAAAAATAATGTTGTTTTCTTATGGTTCTATAAATTTAATCTATTCAATGAAATCTCCGTCGACCACCGACGGAACATGGGCCAGGGGCTTGTTGCGCGTTTGCCGCGCCTCGCGAATTAAATTTTTTCGGCTTAGGGCGAATCGCTATACTTTCCATATACGGTTATGTGTTCCGTATATGGAACAAAACGACAAAAAGCCACTATGACCAAGAACCTGACCATCAATCTACGGATCGCGATCACCATCGCGTTTCTCGGCGCGCTGCTGATCGCCACCGGCGCACTCGGCATCCTCGGCATGAACGAAAGCAACGAGGCGCAGCACGACGCTTACACGGTGCATTTCGCTTCGGTCGTGGCGCTCGGCAAATCGGGCACGGCAATGTCACGGGCCCGCTTCGGGCTCGACTGGGCGATGAGCAATCCGCATTCGCCGCAACTGGGCGCGCAACTCGACCGCGCCCGCATGCTGCTCGCCGATTCCGACAAGTGGTGGAACAGCTTCCGCGATCTGCCGAAAACGCCCGAACTGCAACGTCTCACCGACGATCTCGACGCAAAGCGCACCGCCGTGCGGCGCGACGGCATCGACAAGCTGGTCGATGCGATCCGCACGGGCGACGCGAGCTGGATGGACGAAAGCCGCGCGACTCATCTGATCGGCCTTTACACGGCGATGAACACGAGCCAGGGCGCGTTGGAAGACTATCTGAACCAGCAGGCGAGCGAGGCGAACGAGCGCTCGGCCACACGTTTTCACACGCTGCTGGTCGCGTGTATCGGCAGCATTCTGGTCGGCCTGACGGTGGCGTTCATCAGCTGGCGCACGTTGCGCCGCGCGATCATGGGGCCGCTGAACGACGCGCTGCGCCAGTTCGATGCGATCGCCGCTGGTGAATTGACCACGCAGGTGCCGATCCGCTCGAACGACGAAATGGCGACGCTGCTGCGCGGTGTGGCGTCCATGCAGGACAAGCTCGGCGCGACGGTGACGACAGTGCGCGCCGGTTCGCATTCGATCGCTTCGTCGACGCAGCAGATCGCCGCGGGCAATCTCGATCTGTCGCAACGCACGGAGGAGCAGGCGGCGTCGCTGGAAGAAACCGCGGCGGCGATGGAACAGCTCACGTCGACCGTGCAACTGAACGCAGAAAACGCGCATCACGCGAGCGAGCTGGCGGGGCGCGCGTCGGAGATGGCCGCGCGCGGACGCAGTTCGGTGGGCAGCATGGTCGAGACAATGCGTGTGATTCACGCGGGTTCGTCGAAGATGACGGGCATCATTACCGCGATTGAAGGCATTGCGTTTCAGACCAACATTCTTGCCCTGAACGCAGCGGTCGAAGCTGCACGCGCGGGTGAGGAAGGCCGTGGCTTCGCCGTCGTAGCGGGCGAGGTGCGCAGTCTGGCGCAGCGTTCGGCGGCTGCCGCGAAGGAAATCGGCACGCTGATCGCGGAATCGACCTCGCGTGTGGAAAGCGGTGCGGGGCTCGTCGACGAAGCGGGCGAGACGATGCAGGAAATCGAAGCGGCAATCGGGCGCGTGGCGCGGATTGTCGGTGAGATTGCGGCGGCCTCGAAGGAGCAGAGCGAAGGCATCCGGCAGGTGAGCCTCGCGGTCACGCAAATGGATGAGGTCACGCAGCACAATGCCGCGCTGGTCGAAGAGAGTGCGGCGACCGCGAACTCGCTGGCGGATCAGGCACGGCAATTGAGCGAATTGACCGCGGCCTTTAAAGTCGCCCGCCACGCGGCGGAGCGTGAACCGGCGTTCTGAGGTTCGCTGAACCGAAGCGTCCTTATCGCTTGTAATGACATCGTTGCCGGGCTTCGGGCGATTCTGTATGGTGGCTCATCGATCCACCCCACGAGACTCCGAATGACGCCCGCCACAGACCCACTTCCGCAACCGGTTCGTTCCGATGTCCTGATTGTCGGCGCCGGCCCCGTGGGCCTTTTTGCCGCTTTCGAAGCCGGTGTGATCGGCCTGTCGTGCCAGATTGTCGATGGGCTCGACAAGGTGGGTGGGCAGTGCATCGAGCTCTATCCGGACAAGCCGATCTACGACATTCCCGCGATTCCCTCGTGTACCGCGCGCGAACTGGTCGAACGTTTGATGGCGCAATGCAAGCCGTTCAATGTGCCCATCCATCTCGAGCAACGGGTCGAATCGGTCGAGCAGCGCGACGATGGCCGCTGGACCGTGCGCACCGGCCGCGGCCTCGTATTCGACGTGGCGGCGATTCTGCTGGCCGCCGGCAATGGCGCGTTCGTGCCGCAAAGGCTGGCGCTGGCCGAAGCCGTGCCGCTGGAATCGCGTCACGTGCACTACAGCGTGCAACGGCTCGCCGATTTCGCCGGCAAGACGGTGGTGGTGGCGGGCGGCGGCGACTCCGCGCTCGACTGGGCGCTGGCACTGCGCAAGGTCGCGCGGCGCGTGACGCTGGTGCATCGCCGCAACGGCTTCAGCGCGGCGGATTCGAGCGTCGAGTCGATGCGGCACGCAGTCGAGGCAGGGGAGATGGACTTCATTGTCGGCGCGATTTCGGGGCTCAAGGTCGAGGGCGATACGTTGAAGTCGATCGCGCTGCGGCATATCGAAGGCGAAACACAGCTCGCCACCGAGCAACTCGTCGTGCTGTACGGGCTGGTTGCCGATCTCGGGCCGATCGCGCAGTGGAATCTGTCGATTCACGGCGGCCGCGTCGACGTGGATACGTCCAACTATGAAAGCTCGCGGCCCGGCATCTTCGCCGTCGGCGACATCGCTAACTATCCGAACAAGCAGAAGCTGATTCTGTCCGGCTTTCATGAGGCGTCGCTGGCGCTGCGCAAGGCGTATACGTACGCCTATCCGGAGAAGAAGCGGGTGCATGTCCATTCCAGTTACGACGCGAAGCTGGCGGAGAAGGTCGGGGCGGCGGGGTAAGGCGATAACGTGGGTCAATAGACGAAACATGAAAGTGAGTCGGTGTATGCTGCCTGAACATACCAATAGACTCTTTTCACCATGAACGAGACTGACGCTCACCCCGCAGGCGATAACGGCGAGGCCGCCAACGCGCCGTCCGTACTCCGTGCCAACGCGCCCGTCGCGGTCGACTACTGGGGGCTGGTCCAGTCGATCGAAGACTACGCAATCTTCCTGCTGGATCCGACCGGGCATATCGTCAGCTGGAACGCCGGTGCACAGAAGCTGAAGGGCTACGCGGCGCACGAAATCATCGGCTCGCACTTCTCGCGTTTCTACCCTGCCGAAGCCGTGGCGCGCGGCTGGCCCGCTTACGAACTGCAGCAGGCCGCGCTGACCGGCCGCTTCGAGGACGAAGGCTGGCGGGTTCGCAAAGACGGCACGACCTTCTGGTGCAACGTGGTCATCACGGCGGTGCGCAACGACGCCGGTGAGCTGACCGGCTTCGCCAAGATTACCCGCGATCTGACCAGTCAGCGCGCGTCCGTGGAAGCGTTGCGGCAGAGCGAGGAGCGCTTTCGTCTGCTGGTCAACAACGTGAAAGACTACGCAATTTTCATGCTCGATCCAGACGGTTACGTGGTGAGCTGGAACGCAGGCGCCGCGCGCATCAAGGGCTATACGCGCGATGAAATCGTTGGCCGGCATTTCTCGACTTTCTACACGCGCGAAGAAGCGGCCGCCGGTAAGCCCGCGCGTGAGCTGGCGATCGCGAGGCAGATCGGCCACGTCGAAGACGAGGGCTGGCGTGTGCGCAAGGACGGCACGACCTTCTGGGCCAACGTCAACATTACCGCCGTGTATGACGAATCGAACCGGCTGCGCGGTTTCGCCAAGATCACGCGCGATCTGACCGAGCGCCGTGAGCGCGAAGAGCTGGAGCGCTCCGGCGAGCATATGCGCAAGTTTCTCGCGACCCTCGCCCACGAGTTGCGCAATCCGCTGGCGCCGGTGCGCAACGCGATCGGCGTGATGCAGCTCGAAGCGGGCGTGAGTCCGACGCTGGCGCGCTCGCGCGATCTGATCGACCGGCAGGTCACGCACCTCACGCGTCTCGTCGACGATCTGCTCGACGTCGGCCGCATCATGTCGGACAAGGTCGAGTTGCGGCTGACGCGGGTGGATCTGGCCGAGGTGGTGGCGCGTGCAATCGAAGCCGCACGGCCGTTTACCGATGCGCGGGAGCAGAGTGTCGCGACGTATCTGCCGGCCGAGCCGCTGATTGTCTGCGGCGACACGACGCGGCTCGTGCAGGTGTTGCAAAACCTGCTGCACAACGCGTCGAAATTTTCGCCGTCCGGCAGCCGCATCGAAATTTTGGGGCGCGTCGATCATCAGATGGCGGTGCTGGAAGTGCGCGACCATGGCCGCGGGATTCCCGTACGTTCGCTCGATGCGATCTTCGAGTTGTTCGCGCAGGAAAAGGAAGGACAGAGTCTCGGCGAAGGTGGCCTCGGCATCGGTCTTACATTGTGCAAATCGCTGGTCGAATTGCATGGCGGCAGCATCATCGCGAGCAGCGAGGGCGCGGGGTGCGGCAGTTCGTTCACGCTCAGTTTGCCGTTTGCCGCCGCGCTTCCCGCAGGACAGGACGATCATGGGGGCATGGAGGGAAACAAGGTGGCGCCGCTGCGTATTCTGCTGGTAGACGACAACCGCGACTCCGCCGACAGTCTCGCCATGCTGCTCGAGCTCAAGGGCCACGAGGTCCGCATTGCCTACGACGGTCCGCAGGCGCTCGCGGTCGCGCCGCGCCTCGAGCCCCACCTTGCCCTGATCGACCTTGCGATGCCCAAAATGGACGGTTATGCGACGCTTGAGGCGTTGCGCGCAATGCCGATGCTGGCCGGCACGGTGTTCGCCGCCATGACCGGCTTTGGTCACGCAAGCGACCGTGAACGGACGCGATCGGCCGGTTTTGACGCCCATCTCGTCAAGCCGGTGGAACTCGCGTTATTCGATGCATTGCTGGAGCAGGCGGAAGCGCGGCGCCGGCAACGCCGTCCCGCCTGATGTCCACGGCGCGCTTCCTTCCTGCGGGAGCGTTGCACGCCGTCTCCGGCGCGCCATAACCCTGAAAGATAGCGGCGTGTCTCCGGTATTCGATACCTGCGGCACGCCGCTTGCTGTTTGTCTGCACGCGATGCGGCTATCAAACGTTCGCGCGCATAGGTCAAACAGTTTCAGGGAGGCACGATGCTCGATACGCGTGATCGTGCGGCCGGCGTGAGTGCGCGGCCGCCGGAAAGACTCGGCGGAAGTCGCATTCGCGATTCCCATGTCGCGCTCGATACACAGCAGGCGGCGAGTTGTGCCGGGGCGCTTGACGATTTTCTGCGTGACGCGCATTTCGACGCGAGCGATTCCGCCGCGCTGGGCGATGTCTTGCGCGCACTGGTTCAACGAGGCTACGACCGTTTTCCCTTCGTACCGTTGCCAGGACACGGGCAGACCCTGACGCGCTGGCGTGCGCTTGCCGCTGTTGCGGCATGCGATCTCGGTCTGGTCAAACTGTTTGAAGGGCATACCGATGCGTTGGCGATTCTCGCCGAGTTGCACGGTCCCACACCGCCTTCGGGGAGCCGCTGGGGGGTATGGGCCGCGGAGCCGCCTGATGCACGCGTGCAGGCCGGCAAACGTGCGACGCGTGCAGACGATGCCGGGCAACTGTATCTAAGCGGCACCAAAGCCTGGTGTTCAGGCGCGGCGGTAGTCAGCCACGCGCTAGTCACCGTATGGCTCGACGACGAGCCGGTGCTTGCCGCCGTCGCGATGAATCACGCGTCGATTTCAATCGACACATCGAAGTGGCAAGCGCTCGGCATGCACGCCACCGCTAGTGCTGACGTTACCTTCGATCGGACACCGGCCACGCTCGTCGGCGCGGCCCATGCCTACGTGCGTCGGCCGGGCTTCTGGCAGGGCGGCGCCGGGATTGCCGCATGCTGGTACGGCGCCGCTTCGCAAATCGGCCGGAGATTGCGTGAAGCGTCCATGCAACGCGCCGACGCTTATCGGCTCGCGCATCTCGGCGCGGTCGATGTCGCATTAGCCGGCGCTGCCGCCGTGCTGCATGAAACCGCCGCTCATATCGACGCGCATTCCCACGCCGACGCTCAACGTGAAGCCATGCGCGCGCGCCTCGTCGTTGAAGAAGCGGCGACTGCCGTGATGAGTCACGCAACGCGCGCGCTCGGCGCCGGTCCGTTGTGTCGCGATGCGCGCTTTGCCCGCGCGCTGGCGGATCTGCCGGTGTTCCTGCGGCAAAGCCATGCTGAACGCGATCTTGCCGCACTCGGCGAGTTGACCGTCAACGCAAGGTTCGACCCTGCCTCCGCTGCCGGAGGTGCGCCATGGATGCTCTGACGCACTATACGGAGGGTCGTTGACATGTCCTCGACGGTGGCTTACTTCGATGAACTATACAAAAGCAGCGACGACCCGTGGCATCTGCGCGAAGGCTGGTACGAGCGCCGCAAACGGTCGCTTACGCTTGCACTGCTGCCGCGTCCGCGTTATCGCAATGCGTTCGAGCCAGGCTGCGCGAACGGCGAACTCACGGCTGAACTGGCGACTCGCTGTGAGGCGTTGCTCGCCGCCGATCTGCACGAAACGGCGGTGCGTCTTGCGCGCGAGAGGGTTGCGGGGATGCCGCAGGTCTGCGTCGAGCGACGTACCGTGCCGCACGATTGGCCGACCGGGGCAGGGCCGTTCGACCTGATCGTCATCAGCGAACTGGCGTATTACCTCGCAGCAGCCGACCTCGACACACTGGCCGCGCGAATCGCTGGATCGCTCACGCAGGACGGCACGCTGCTCGCTTGCCACTGGCGCCGGCCATTCGCCGAGGCACTCGAATCCGCCGATCTTGCGCATGCGATATTCGACACGCGCTGCGGCCTGTCGCATCTCGCGCATCACGACGAAGCCGATCTGCTGATCGACGTCTGGTCGCGCGACGCGCGTTCGGTGGCGCAACGCGAGGGGCTTCTATGATCGGCGTGATCGTTCCGGCGCATAACGAAGAGGCGTTGCTGGCGCCGTGTCTCGCTGCGTTGCTCGACGCTGCACGGCATCCTGGGCTTGCCGGCGAAACGGTGCGCATCGTCGTCGTGCTCGACGCATGCAGTGATTTTTCCGGCGCGATCGCGCGTGCTTACGGCACCGGGACGTTAACGCTGAAGGCACGCAACGTGGGTATCGCGCGCGCGACGGGTGCGGATTTCCTGCTGGCGGACGGCGCCCGCTGGCTCGCTTTCACCGATGCCGACAGCCGCGTGTCGCCGGGCTGGCTGGTCGCGCAACTGGCGCTGGACGCGGACGCCGTGTGCGGCTCGATTGCCGTCGACGACTGGGCCGCGCATCCGCACAGCGTGCGCGAATATTTTCGCAAAACCTATGTGGACGCCGATGGTCACCGCCACGTGCATGGCGCGAATCTCGGCGTCTCGGCAGACGCGTATCGACGCGCCGGCGGTTTTCCGCCGCTCACGTGCAGCGAAGACGTCGCGCTCGTCGACCGCCTGATCGCGACCGGCGCCCGCATCGCGTGGAGCGCCGCGCCGCGCGTGATCACGAGCGCGCGGACGCTGACCCGCGCGCGCGGCGGTTTCGGCGACACGCTCGCCGCATGGGCGACCGGATAAACGCGGACAGTGGCCGCAGTCCGCTGCACGTCTCATTCGGGAACACAAGATCAGGACGACGGCACGTCGCGAGGAGGCGACAGGATGGACACATTCTTCGTGCTATTTGGCGAAGGCAGGAATCTCAATTCGCTGCAAATGGGTATGCGCGCGATCGCCGTATTTCTGATCGCTTTGATATTGATCCGGCTGTCGGGCCGCCGTTCGTTCGGGCAGCGCTCGCCATTCGATTCCGTGGTGGTGATTCTGCTCGGCGCAACACTGAGCCGGGCGATTGTCGGTGCGTCGCCGTTTGTCGCGACGGTGGTGGCCTCGTTCGCGATCGTCCTCGCGCACCGGCTGCTGGCTTGGGCCTGCCTGCGCTCGCAGGCGCTGGAGCGGCTGGTGGGCGGCGTTGAACGCGAGGTGTTCAGCGACGGCAAATTCAATGCGCGTGAAATGGCTGCGGCGCTGGTTACCACAACCGATGTTCACGAAAGCGTCCGGCAAAAAACCGGCTCGCGCTCGATGGACAATGTGGCCGCTGCCATCCTCGAACGCAATGGCGAGGTCAGCGTGATCCGGAAGAAGGCCTGAAGGGGCGAGTCTGTAGAGACGTTAGCCTCGACCGCCTCGCGCGATTTCTTCGCCCGCGCGATGCGGCATGCGCAGCGTGACCGGAATCGAAGCGAACGAGCACAGGCCCACCACCAGAAACGCGGGCCAGAAATCCGACCACATGATGCCGGGATGTCCGTGCAGCACGCGCGAAATCTGCAGCACGATACCGCCCACCGTGACACCCAGGCCGAGCGACATCTGCTGGACGACGCTGCCGAGACTCGTTGCGCGCCCCACGTCGCGACTGGCGATTTCCGCGTAAGTCAGCGAGTTGAGACTGGTGAATTGCAGCGCGGGGAAGAAGCCGCCGAGCAACACGACAAACCAGATGATCCAGGTCGGCGTGCCGGGGAAAAACAGTCCGCACGCCGCGATCGAAATCCCTGACAGCGCCGCATTGACCACCAGCACCGAGCGGAAGCCGAAACGGTGCAGCACGCGCGAGGCGACCGTGCGCATGAACATGCCGCCGAACGCGGACGCGCAGGTAATCAAACCGGACTCGAAGGCGCTCATGCCGTGCCCTTCCTGCAGCATCAGCGGCAGCAGAAACGGCAGGGCACCGAGACCGATACGAAACAGCGAGCCGCCGAGCACGCTCGCCTGGAAAGTCGGCACTTTGAAGAAGCGCAGATCGAGCAACGGCAAGGCGACGCGCTGTGCATACGCGACGTAGCCCACGAGCAGCGCGGCGCCGCACGCGCACATGCCGAAAGCGTTCCAATTCGAAATGAGTTCGCCGCCGACTAGCGATAGTCCGAGCAACAACAGCACGGCGCCGGCGGCCGACAGAAAAAAACCGATCCAGTCGAGTGGCCCGGGGTCCGGCTCGCGCGTGTTGGCGATATACCGGTTAGTCAGATAGATACCCAGAATGCCGATCGGCACATTGATGAAGAAAATCAGACGCCAGTGCAGATAGGTGGTGATGAAGCCACCGAGCAGCGGTCCGGCTGCCGGTCCGAGCATGGCCGGGACGCTCAGGTAGTTCATCGCGCGGATGAAGTCGGACTTGTGGACCACGCGGAAGATGATGATCCGCCCGACCGGCACCATCATCGCGCCACCGACGCCTTGCACGAAACGGGCGAGGGTGAAGGTGGCCAGCGAGTTCGACGCGGCGCACAGCAGCGAGCCGGTCACGAAGATGCCGATTGCGGTGCGGAAAATCGTGCGCGCGCCGAAGCGGTCCGCAAGCCACCCGCACACCGGGATGAACACGCCGAGACCGAGCACGTAGCTCGTCACCGCGATTTTCAGCGTGACCGGATCGCGCCCGAAGTCGCGCGCCATGGCGGGCAACGCGGTGACGATCACATTCGCATCGACGCTTTCCATGAACATCGCGCACGCGACGATGAGGGGCGCAATCAGGGCTTTCTGGGCGACGGTCATGACGGGCGGGCAATCTGCGGCGAAGGGCTGCAGGCAAAGGGGGCATTATTGCACCTGTACGGTGCGGATGGTTAATAGTGCGCCGCCGGCTGCTGCCCCTTTTCGAGATTGCGAGGACCGCCGAGGTGGATGTCGCACAGCATGTTGGCGATATTATTGATATTTGTTGCGGTGCGGCATGAGAGGCTTATAATCGGGTTATTGCCTAGGTATAAACCCTATACAGGAGTCCGTCATGAACACCGCTTCCAACACTGCTACCGTCCGTACTGCTGCTGCCGCTAATAACACGTGGCTGGGCAAGCTGCGTGCACTGGCTCTGCATGCGCTGGACCTGCATCTGCAAACCTGCGCAGTGCTCGCTGAAGCGCATCGCCGCCCGCAGTAAGCGCTTTAGTCAGGGCCAGCGTCAGCAGGGCGCTGCAAGGCGAGGCTGAGGCGCATATGCACATGCACAGCGCCAGCCACCGGACTTCATGCTTGTGCAGCCGGTTCGCCACCAGGTCGCCGACCGGGGCCGCCAACCGGTGGTTTTAACCGTATCTATCTCTTAGCGGTTAGGGATCTCGAACACCAGACAGGTCGTCGTGGCATGCGCGTAAAGCGTGCCGTCGGGGCCGACGAGGCGAGCTTCCGCCGTGGCCAGTTGCCGTCCACAGTGAATCACGTTGCCTTCGGCGCGCACGCGCTGCAAGCGCGGCGTCACGGCTTTCACGTAATTCACGCTCAACTCGGCCGTGGTGTAGCCACGGCCCGCCGGCATCATCGTGTGTACCGAGCAGCCTAACGCGGAATCGAGCAAGGTCGCGATCCAGCCGCCGTGCACGGTGCCCAGCGGATTCAGATGCTGCGCGAGCGGGGTGCCCTGAAACACTGCGCGTCCGGCGCTGATTTCGACAATCGTAAAGTCCAGCGTGCGCGCGATCGCGGCGTAGGGCAGTTCCCCCTTCATCATCGCCTGCATGACTTCCAGGCCGGTCTTGCCCGCCACCTGTTCGGGGCTGGCGACGCCAGGGCCCGGGCCGGCGTTGAGCGCTGCCAATACTTCCTGCTCGTGGGCGAGCCAGCGCTCGAGTTGTTGTTCGTTCGTCAATCCGTGTCTCCTGTCCAGAGGGAAGCGTGCTTCGGAATCGATGCATCGGCATCGATTAGAGCATCAAACCGCGTCAGCGCGCTGGAGGGCCACCTCGGGATTGTGGGCACGCGCAGCGAAAATCTTGAAGGAGCGAAGCAGTCTTTAAGCATCAGTCTTTAAAACGGTGCGCGAACGAACCGCGTCGAGGTCACGGCGAATCTTCGTCTCGCGATCTTCAATAAGCGTTTAAAATCCAGCCCCTTGCTGCGCGCAGTGGTCTTCATCAGCACGGCAGGCCAATTGGCAATATTGGCCCTTTTATCGGCCAGATTGCTCTATCCATGCACTCCGTCATGCCGCGAAGTGCATTCAGTTTCAATAACCGGTTCAGGTTAAAACCCGACGAATTGACTGACATTGGCTGACGCTGTCAACCTTTTCAACACTTTGCCGTTATCCATTTGTAATCGCCGAAGTAAGGCGACGCCGTGGCAGACGACCCGTCGCTACGACAGCTCTACGCAAGGCCCGCATTGACCATGTTCCACCGATATAACAATAAATTCGACCGGCTAGGCGCGATGTTCGACCGTGCATCGAACACGCTTGGCAAGCGGAGCATCCTCTCGCCCCTGCTCGCTCTCGTCATTTGCGGGCTGCTGCTGGTCGTCTTGCAACATCTCTCGCAAGCGGTCGACTATCGTTCGATCATGCGCCAGCTGCGTCACCTGACGGCGGGCGAGTGGGCCGCGGCGCTCGGCGCGACCGTGCTCAGCTATATCGCCCTGGTCGGGCGCGACGCAGTCGGCTTGCGCTACCTGGGCGCCACGGTGCCACGCGCGGCACTCTGGGTCGGCGCAACCGCGGGCTCCGCACTCGGCAATGCGACCGGCTTCGGCGCGTTGACGGGCGGCGCCGTGCGCGCGCGCGTCTACGGCGTGTCGAACGTCACCCCCGTGCAGATCGGCCGCATGACGGTATTCACGAGCGTGTCGCTGGCGCTCGCGCTGGTGTTGATGACAGCGCTCGGCATGACGTGTCTCGCCGACCCGCTTGCGACGATGCTGAAGCTTCCGCCGCTCACGCTGCGTTGGGGCGGCGCTGTGCTGCTCGCCATGCTCGGCCTCGCGGCGGCCGCTTGCCGTCGCGACACGCGTCCGGTCCGCACGCGCTGGCAGTGGCTGTCGTTCGATATCCCGGCGCGCCGCGATCTGCTCGCGCAAGTGGCCCTCGCCGTACTCGACGTGGTGGCCGCCGGCCTCGCGCTGTGGGCGCTGCTGCCGCATGCGGACGTCGGTTTCGTGACCTTCATCACCGTCTATGCCGCCGCGATGCTGCTCGGCATGATCGGCCACACACCCGGTGGCGTCGGCGTGTTCGAAGCCGCGATGGTGTTCACGCTGAACGGCAGCGTACAAACACATCAGATGGTCGCGGCGCTGCTCGCGTATCGGGCGATTTATTTCGGCCTGCCACTGATCGTTTCGGCGGCGTTGCTCGCGGGCTTCGAAGGGCGCGCGCTGAAAAGCCGCCTGCCGTTGCGGCATGCGGCAGGCGCGTATAAGCTCGCGCCGCTGTTTCTGAGCCTCGTGACTTTCGTGGTCGGCGGCATGCTGGTGATTTCCAGCGCGACGCCCGCGTTCTGGCAGCGCATCCGGATTCTGCGCGACGTGCTGCCGCTGTGGGTGCTTGAGAGCTCGCAAATGCTGTGCAGCGTGCTCGGCGTGCTGCTGTTGTTCGTCGCGCGTGGTTTGCTGCGGCGTCTGGATGCCGCGTGGTGGATGACCTTGCTGCTGGCGGTGCTGAGCCTCGCGCTCTCGCTGACCAAAGGTCTTGCGTTCGTGGAAGCGGGCGTGCTTGGCATGCTGATCGTGCTGCTGCTGTCCACGCGCCGCCGTTTCAACCGTCATTCGTCGCTGTTTGCCGAGCGTTTTACGGCGGGCTGGCTGGTGTCGGTGGCGATGGTGCTCGCGCTCGCCGTGTGGGTCATGCTGTTTGCGTTCCGCGACGTGCCGTACACGCGCGACCTGTGGTGGCAATTCGCCTTCGACGAACGCGCACCGCGTGCGCTGCGCGCGACGCTTGCCGCCAGCGTGTTCGCCGCCACGTTCTCTTTCTGGCAGTTGTTGCGCCCCGCGGCGGGCCGTTTCGTCATGCCCGCGCCGCAGGATTTGCAGGACGCGGCGCGCATCGTACGCGCCCAGGAGCGCAGCGACGCCGGCCTCGCGCTGATGGGCGACAAGAGCTTTCTCTTTTCCGAATCGCGCGAAGCCTTTCTGATGTACGCGAAGAATGGCCGCACGTGGGCCGCACTGCACGATCCGGTCGGACCGCGCGAAAAATGGGCCGGCCTGATCAGCAAGTTCGTCGCGCTCGCGCATGCGCACGGTGGCCGCGCGGCGTTCTATCAGGTGCGCGCCAATGCCTTGCCGCTTTATCTCGACGCCGGCCTCACGCTGATGAAGCTCGGTGAAGAAGCTCACGTGGTGCTCGACGATTTCGACCTGAAGGGCTCGCATCGCGCGCATCTTCGCTATGCGCTCAAGCGTGGCGAACGTGATGGTTTTACGGTCGAAGTGATCGATCAGGCCGATGTGCCCGCGTCGCTCGAAACGCTGCGCGAGATTTCCGACGGCTGGCTCGACAGCCGCGACGCGCGCGAAAAGAGCTTTTCGGTAGCCGCGTTTACCGACGAATACCTCGCCGCGCAATCTGTGATGCTGGTGCGCCAGAACGGCGAACCGGCCGCTTTCGTGACCTTCATGACGACCGATATGAACACCGAGGCGACGGTCGGCGTGATGCGACACGTGGAAAGCGCGTCGCCGTACGCGATGGAATATCTGTTCACCCAGCTGGCGCTGCATCTGAAGCAGGCGGGGTTCCGCTCGCTCAGTCTCGGCATCGCACCGCTCTCGGGCATGCAGCCGACACCGCTCGCGTCGCGCTGGCATCGGCTGGCGGGCATCGTGTGGCGCTTCGGCGGCCGCTTCTATAACTTCCGCGGACTGCGAGCTTTCAAGAGCAAGTTCCAGCCGCATTGGGAGCCGCGCTATCTCGCGGCGTCGGGTTCGATGGGTGTGTTCTTCACGCTCGCGGACCTGTCATTGCTGGCAGGAGGCCGGCGTTCATGACACTGCATCCGTTTTTCAGGCTCGCCATTGCGGCGGGCCTCGTTGCTGGCAGCGCGGCCGCCGTGGCCGCAACCACCACCGTTTCCGGCGGCCGCTATGGCGACGTGACGGTAACGCAGCCGGTCGGCCCCTTGCGCGGTTTCGTCGTACTGTATTCGCCGGCCACCGGCTGGAGCGCAGCCGACCAGCAAACCGCCGACACGCTCGCCAAGGCCGGCGCGATGACCGTCGGCGTGGATACGGCGCGCTATGCCGCCAACCTGAGCGAGAAAAAAGAAGCCTGCCATCAACTGGTGGGCGACGCGGAAGCGTTGAGCCATCAACTCGAACGGCAATCGCAATCGAGCCGCTATTTCGCGCCGATCGTCGCGGGTACGGGGCAGGGCGCGACGCTTGCGATGCATGTGCTCGAACAGGCGCCGTCGAATACAGTCGCCGGCGCGGTCTCGGTGGATGCGGAGCGCAATCTGGATTCACGTTTTCAACCGTGCCCGCCGGACCCGACGATCATCCGCGACAAAGTGCCGGGCTTCGTTGAAAAGGCGGCGCCCGGCAACGGCGATCGCACGCGGCTCGTGGCGATGGTCACGCCGCATTTGCAGACCGCGTCGACGAATGATGACGACGTCTCCGATCTGCCGCTGATCGAATTGCCGGCGGCTCATCCGAACGGCCTCATGGCGATCGTGATTTCCGGCGACGGCGGCTGGCGCGATCTCGACAAAACCATCTCGCTCGCCTTGCAGAAAGACGGTGTTTCGGTGATCGGTATCGACAGCCTGCGTTATTTCTGGAGCGAAAAGACGCCGGCGCAGACGAGCCGCGATCTCGCGCGCGTGATGCAGACCTACGGGGCGCGCTGGCATGCGGACCATATTGCGCTCGTCGGTTATTCGTTCGGCGCTGACGTGATGCCGTTCGCCTATAACCGTCTGCCCGAAGCGCTGCGCGCGAAAGTGTCGCTGATTGCGCTGCTCGGCTTCGCGCCCGACGCCGATTTCCAGATTCGTGTGGGCGGCTGGCTCGGCATGCCGGCGAGCGACAAAGCCTTGAAGGTGCAGCCCGAATTGACACGCGTGCCGCCCGCGATCGTGCAGTGCTTCTACGGTGAAGACGAGAAGGACACCTTGTGTCCGGCGCTGACCAAAACCGGCGTCGAGGTGATTCGCACGTCGGGCGATCATCACTTCGGCCGAGACTACAACGCACTGGAGCGACGCATTCTGGATGCTTTCAGGAAGCAAAGCGGCGTGCGTGATTAGTCCATCTGTGTGAAAAAGCGCGCCGTCGGCTGCGATGTGCAGCCCACCGGCGACGCTGCCCGATCTAACGAACAGGGATTGACAAAGCCTGCCAAGTCAACGAAGATCGATTGTATGAACTGCCTCGACATCCGTATTGCGCTGATTATTATCACCATTCATCGAATGGTGGGTTAGCGCGCGTCTGATAGCAGTGACATCAACCCGCCCCACGAGGCGGGTTTTTTTATGTCCGCTTTCTGCCTGCCTCCTGGTGATCTCTTTGATGACTTGTCCTTGCCGCACAGGAGCTTGCCTTGCTATTACACGAACTCGATCAGGTTGCCGCTGCCGCTGTCGCTGACAGCGTGGCCTTGCGCCACGACTACCTGAAGAAAATCCTGACCGCACGCGTCTACGACGTGGCCCGCGAGACCGAACTCGAACGCGCGCCGAATCTGTCGGCACGGCTGTCCAATCCGGTGTATCTGAAGCGCGAGGACAACCAGCCGGTGTTCTCGTTCAAGGTGCGCGGCGCGTACAACAAGATGGCGCACATTCCGGAGGATGCGCTGGCGCGGGGCGTGATTACCGCGTCGGCGGGCAATCATGCGCAGGGCGTGGCGCTGTCGGCGGCCCGCATGGGCGTGAAGGCGATCATCGTAGTGCCCGTGACGACTCCGCAGGTGAAGGTCGATGCGGTGCGCGCACATGGCGGGGCGACGGTCGAGGTGGTGCAGTTCGGCGAGTCCTATAGCGATGCGTATGCGCACGCCGTGAAACTGCAGGAAGAGCGCGGCCTGACCTTCGTCCATCCGTTCGACGATCCCTACGTGATCGCCGGTCAGGGTACGGTCGCGATGGAGATTCTCAGCCAGCATCAGGGTCCGATCCACGCGATCTTCGTGCCGATCGGCGGCGGTGGCCTGGCGGCAGGCGTGGCTGCGTACGTGAAATCGGTGCGCCCGGAGATCAGGGTGATCGGCGTCCAGACCGACGACTCGTGCGCGATGGCCGCGTCGCTGAAAGCGGGCGAACGGGTCACACTGAACGAAGTCGGGCTGTTCTCGGATGGCACCGCGGTGAAGCTGGTGGGCGAGGAAACCTTCCGCCTCTGCCGCGACTATCTCGACGACGTGCTGCTCGTGAACACCGACGCGCTGTGCGCCGCGATCAAGGACGTGTTCCAGGACACCCGCAGCGTGCTGGAGCCGGCTGGCGCCCTGGCCGTGGCCGGCGCCAAACAGTACGCCGAGCGCGAAGGCATCGAGAACCAGACGCTGGTGGCGATCACGTCCGGCGCGAACATGAACTTCGACCGCATGCGCTTTGTGGCGGAGCGGGCAGAAGTGGGTGAAGCACGTGAAGCGGTATTCGCCGTGACGATTCCCGAAGAGCGCGGCAGTTTCAGGCGCTTCTGCGAACTGGTGGGCACGCGCAGCGTCACCGAGTTCAATTACCGCATTGCGGACGCGAATTCAGCCCATATCTTCGTGGGCGTGCAGATCAGGAATCGCAGCGAATCGGCACAGATCGCGGGTGCATTCGAAGCCCACGGCTTCGCCACCGTCGATCTGACCTTCGACGAGCTCTCGAAGCAGCACATCCGCTACATGGTTGGCGGCCGCTCGCCGCTGGCCCATGACGAACGCCTGTTCCGCTTCGAGTTTCCGGAGCGGCCGGGCGCGCTGATGAAGTTTTTGTCGTCGATGGCGCCGAACTGGAATATCAGCCTGTTCCACTACCGCAACCAGGGCGCGGACTACAGTTCGATTCTGGTCGGCATCCAGGTGCCGGAGAGCGAGAACAGCGCGTTCGAACGCTTTCTCGCGACGCTTGGCTATCCGTACTGGGAAGAGACACAGAACCCGGTGTATCGCTTGTTCCTTGCGTAACGGAGCGAATCGCACCGTGACAGGAGGCGGTATCAGCGCGCGTGCTTACTCTGCCAGACTTTGCCGAAATGCACGGACGTATAGATGCCCAATACCAGCGCGCCGGCAAACACCGCGAGGCAGTTTGCATTCACACCGATCGTGACAGGCTGCCGCGTGAGCAGATAGAAGCCGGCCAGCAGATTGAAATAGCCCCACAGCGTGTTGACCAACGCCGACGAATCGCCGACACCATGCGGTTTCGCGAAGGGTGTGGGAAACGGCTCGCCGCGCAAACCGCTCGCGAGATGCGGGACGCAATTGCACAGAAACGCGCCGGAGAAAAACAGGGCGAGATAGCTCATGGAAGGGTTTGTCTGGTTAGCGAAAAATATGCTGGGACGGCATGGGCCATGCCGCAGTTATGCGAGGATATCCTCGCAAAAGATAGTAGAGGATACCCTCGCATATGTCAAACGCGGCCCGACCTGACTGCGGACGATAAAACATCGACGTACGCGCCGGCGTCTTGGCCGTCGGCCGCCGCGGGGTTAACATGCACGCGTGGAATCCACGTCACGATGCGAAGCTAAGCTCGCGGGAAAACAGCAGTTAAAACTCTTCAATATGGCAACGACACTTTCTGGCGGCGCGCAGGAGCCGAAACGACAACGGGGACATCTGCGGGTCGCGGCGATCATGGAAGCGGGCGTAGCGGTGTTTACCGAGAAGGGCTACGACGCGGCCACCATGACCGAGATCGCTGCGCGCTCGAACACCGCGATTGGCTCGCTGTACCGGTTCTTCCCGTCCAAGGAGTCCTTGGCGGATGCATTGCTTTCGCGCTACGTGCAGCACACGACAAGCCGTTTTGCCACGCTCGCCGATCAGGCGCGGGCCATGACTCCAGGCCAGCTCGCCGATGCTTTCGTCGATTTCATGCTGTCGCTGCAATCGCAGCGCAGCCTGGCGGTCGCGCTGGTGGACGCGCGCGCCGGCAGTGACGAGCGGCGCGCCCGCTTTCGCGAAACGACGCGCGGCGGTGTCGCCACGATTTTGCGCAACGTGATTCCGCATCTGACGAAGGCGGAATCCGAGACGATGGCGGTGGTGCTGTTGCATGTGCTCAAAGCAGTCGCCGGAGCGAATGACGAGAAGCCCGCGGTGCGCAGGAAATTGCTTGCCGAGATACGTAAATTAGCCAGGGTTTACCTCGAGGCCGCGCAAAGCGAGGCCGACGGCCGACTCTCGGCCGGGTAACCGCAAGGCCCGTCTGGGCAACGGGATGGCGCATTTGCGCGTCTTTCCGCCTGCTCGAATGGGCGCATCGTTATCTTAAAATTAGATACAGCCTATCCGCTATATCGCGTTGCGCGATACGGCGCATGATCGTCAAACTGCGTGCATATCAACCGCCGCGTTCAGGAGACAACTCATGCGCACACAAGTTGGCATCATCGGTGCCGGGCCCGCAGGCCTGCTTCTTTCCCATCTTCTTCACTTGCGCGGCATCGATTCGGTCGTACTCGAATCGCGCACTCGCGAACAGATCGAATCCACCATTCGGGCCGGCGTTCTCGAACAGGGCACCATGGATCTGCTCACCGAGGCAGGTGTCGGCGCGCGCATGAAGGCGGAAGGGGCGCTGCATCACGGTTTTGAACTGGCTTTCGAAGGCAAGCGGCGCCGTATCGACCTGACCGGACTTACCGGCCATTCGATCACGGTCTACGCACAGCACGAAGTCATCAAGGATCTGGTCGCCGCGCGCGTGGCCGCCGGCGGGGCCATCCGTTTTGGCGTGACGGACACGTCACTGCATGACATCGATACCGATCATCCGTCGATCCGCTATCGCCATGAAGGCGAAGCGTGCGAATTGCAATGCGACTTCGTGATCGGTTGCGACGGCTCGCAAGGGGTGTCGCGTGCATCGATCCCGCAGGCCTTGCGCAAAGATTTCGAGCGCGTGTATCCGTTCGGCTGGTTCGGCATTCTGTGCGAAGGGCCGCCGTCGTCGGATGAATTAATTTACGCGCGTCACGAACGCGGTTTTGCGCTGGTCAGCACGCGCTCAGCGAACGTGCAACGCATGTATTTTCAATGTGATCCGAAGGATTCGGTCGAGCACTGGTCCGACGACCGGATCTGGGCTGAACTGCACGCACGCGTCGATTCGCACGACGGCCAGCACGTCGTGGAGGGCAAGATCTTCCGCAAGAACATTGTCGGCATGCGCAGTTTCGTGTCGGCCACGATGCAGCATGGCCGGCTCTTTCTCGCCGGCGACGCCGCGCATATCGTGCCGCCCACCGGCGCGAAGGGCATGAACCTCGCGGTTGCCGACGTGCGGGTGCTGACCCAGGCGTTGAACGCGTTCTACGTGGAAAATCGCACCGATCTGCTCGACAGTTACAGCGCAACCGCGCTCAAACGCATCTGGCGCGCGGAGCATTTCTCGTACTGGATGACGAGCATGATGCACCGCATTGAAGGCGCATCGCCGTTTGAGCAACAACTGCAGGTGGCCGAACTCGAATACGTGACCACGTCGCGTGCGGCGGCTACCGCGATGGCGGAGAACTACGTGGGTATCGCTGCGGTATAAGAGGGGCGGAGAGTCGGCGCGCGCTGCTTTGTATCGCAAGTGTTTATAGAATGCGCTGGAAATTTCGCTCAGACGAACCCAGCCGGGCCCCGCGCATGCCGCCAAACCCTTGATGGGCCTGCCTTCGCCATTGTCATTTCAAAAGCAACAGTGAATTCAGGATTGGAGGATTTATCCGCGCCTGTTCGACCCCTAGACTGTCCCCATCGACTGCACGACATGTCATATCTGCAGCGCGTATCAGACATTCTCTGGAGGTGGTTTCATGAAATCGCTCATCAAAGCTGTTGCTATTGCAGTTGTTCTTGGCGCCCCGATCGCTTCGTTTGCGCAATCGAATCAACCGGCCTTGCAAAACACCCAGGGCACGCAAGCGCAGGTGTCTACCCAGCAGGGCACCGCTCAGGCTGATACCAGTGGCTATGGTTCGGGTAGTCATGGGACGTGGCAAGCGGGTCGCGGAAGTGACACGTCGGTCAGCTCGTATTCGCCGCCGATCTACAACGCGCGTTAAGAGCCAACGAACTGCGCGGATCAATGCGGCGCTTTCCGGGCCGTTCAATCTCTGTCTGCGAGTGGAATGTAAAAGGCCAGTCATCGGAACGTGTCCGATGACTGGCTTTTTTCGTGTCCGTCACGCGTTTATGGTGTCGTGCGCAACAAGGTCATTTCGTTGCGCAGCAAGGCCTGAAGATCCTCGTCAGAGGGGCGCGTGCCCCAGTGCCGCGCTCCGGCGACCGATGCAATCGCGATCCACGAATGAGGTGGAAACCATTCGCGGAGCACGACGCCGTCCTGACGCAAACATAATTGGCCGGTCTGCTCGCTGTATTCGGCGGAGACGACCGTACCGTCGATTTGTGCGCTTACACGCCGTGGATCGCTGCGTAGCAAATCGTCGCTCCTGCAAAAGGTGTGGCGCGAATGCCTGCGCGGGCCGGCTGCGTCAGCGACGCGGCTCCGGCCCCTGCATTAGTGATCGCCCCGGCTGTGATCATCGCCATGGCCGTGCCAATCGCCGTGATCGCCGTCGTGGCCATGCGGGCCGTCGCGATAGCCGCGCGCTTCATGCCAATCGCGCCCGTGATGGTGTTCTTCCCACTCGCGTCGTTCCCAGTAGCGGTGACCGTCGTAATAGCGATCGCCGTACCAGCCTGGACTCACCACCACCACCGGCGGAGCGGGTGCGTAGACAGGCGGAGGTGGAGGCGGCGCATAGACGGGTGCGGGTGCATACGCCACGCCCGGAATGCCGATATTGACGCCGACATCGACGTGCGCCAGCGCAACAGAAGATGCACCGATCCCCACGCCTGCAACGATCGCCATGGACAGCCAGCGGCTTCGTGAATGATTCATGTTTTATTCTCGGTTTTACGATTGAGCGTGGAGCGCGCCGCGCGGGCAGCGCTTAGTAATGGTCGTGATCGTGGTAATGATCGTGATAGCCGCCCTCCGGCACGACGATGCAACCGCCCAATGCACTCCCGAGAGTGACCGCCAACAGCACCAGCGCGAAAATTCGTTTCATGACGTTGCCTTCCTTTTTACGTGTGATCGAACTCTACTGAGCGGCTGGATTACCGGTGTGTTCGTGTGTAACAGGACGTGTCGAGTCTTTTGCACGTCAGGCATGCAGACGACACGGTATGAGGATGCGTTGCCACGCTGCGATTAACCGTTTCGCTGGCGATAAATCCGGGGGCAACCCGTTGAGCACGCTATGAAAAATGTCGGGCTTTCGTGCATTCGCCGTGCTCGGTCACATTGAAGCGCATGCGTGTGGACCGTTCGATCATGCGATACGTGCCAGACCACTACATGTATGCCTGACGGATACATTCAGTTGCAGACTCGGCATGCGAGGCGACGTGATGGCTCGCCAATCGCACTTTCTACACGGCACGCGAGTGCGTTGCCCATGTATTGCCGCCTCATGCCATCCGAAGCGAACGTCAGACGCCCACCACCCACGTATCAGCCGCATTCCGTCGTGGCCGACGGATTCATCGATATGCTTCCCTGGTGCCTGGATCATGGCGATTCCGACGTCATTGCATCGGCGCGCGATCGTCACACCCGAGGGTGTGATAAGCACATAAAAAACAAGTCTTTTACGTGCGCCGCTAACACTGGTTAGATCGGAGGATCGACTGCCTGTCAGTCATTCAAGTCCAACCGCATTTCTTGCCGGTCAGCCATGAGCACAATTACCGACGCATTCGACCCGGATCTCGCGGGGCGGCCATCCGCGGGACGGCCATCCGTGGGGCCGCCATCGGCGGGGCTGCCGTCCAACGTGCGCTTCGCAGGGCGGCCCCCGGCGGCGCTTTCCGTGCGCAGCTCTTCTGCGTGGCCCGCACCGTTGCTCTCGTCGCGGTGTGATGGCCGTTCGCTCGACGCGGGCGTTCGTGACGCGATCCACGCAGCGTTTACCGCCAACCCTTGCCTGAAAAGCTGGCCCGCGCACGCAATCGACGCGTTATGCGACGCCGGTCAATTGCGCACCTGGACCAACGGCGAGTTGATCTTCGCGCGCGATGAAGCGTGCGACGACATCCAGGTCGTCCTTTCCGGCGCGATCGAAATGAGCTGGACCAACTCGGCCGGCGTGCGCGCGGTAGCGGTGTACATGTGGCCGAACGAGGTCATCAACTTCATTCCGGTGATGGACCGGCGCGGCTCGATGCACGATCAGCGCGCGCACGGCTCGACCACGCTGTTCCACATTCCCGGCAGCGCCTTGTTCGAACTGTTTGCTCGCGAGCCCGCGCTGTTGCGCAACGTGCTCGATCTGATCTGCCTGCGCAGCCGCGCGCTGCATGGCCGGATGGGCAAGACGGCGCTCGCCGGATTTCGCGCGCGCCTCGCGGATCAATTGCTTGGACTCGCCGAATGGCACGGCAAGCAAACGGAGCAGGGTGTGGAGTTGACGATCAAGCTGTCGCAGGAGGACCTCGCCGCGCTCCTCGCTGCGTCCCGGCAAAGCATCAACAAGGAACTGCGCTGGCTCGTGCAGCAGGGCATCGTGGATGTGCGCTATAGCCGGATCACCGTGATCGATATGGCGGCACTGCGGGAAGTGAGCGACGCTGCGTGAGAAAACTCATAACGATATAAAAAGCCCTTCTATCAAGTGTCCAAAGCGCGATAGATTCGCGGCGCCTACTCTGCCGATAATGGCTCATCGATTCAACAGACAGAGCCACTCAAGTGTTGATCCATCCACATACCGCCGAGACCGCCGATCAGGGCGCCCGCCGCGAACCACGCTCTGCGTGGCGCCGGGCGCCATCATGTCGCCGCTCCGGTCACGCGTGTTCAACGCGCTGCTTAATGAAGGCTATGCAGGCATAGCCCCGGCGTATTGATTCAACCGGCCCGCTGACGAGCTGATTCGCACCCGGCCGGTTCGAGTCGACGTCCCCTTCAGACATCCATTTTCGCCCTGCGTGCCTCGTGGCGCGCTGACCTGTCTCGTCCTCAACCCAGGAGTTGCATCGCATGTCGAATCTCAGTCTCGCGACGTCCAACGCATTGGACATTCATCCCGTCACCGGCCGCATCGGCGCCGAAATTCGCGGCGTGCGCCTGTCGGGCCAGCTCGAACCGGCCACCATCGAAGCGATTCGCGCCGCGCTGGTGCGCCACAAGGTGATCTTTTTCCGCGGCCAGACCCATCTGCAGGACGCCGATCAGGAAGCCTTCGCCAAGCTGCTCGGCGAACCGGTCTCGCATCCCACGGTGCCGGTGGTGGACGGTACCGACTATCTGCTCGAACTCGATTCGCATCGCGGCGGCCGCGCGAATTCGTGGCATACGGACGTGACATTCGTCGACGCGTATCCGCAAGCATCGATCCTGCGCGGCGTGACGATTCCGGAAGTGGGCGGTGACACCGTCTGGGCCAATACCGCCACCGCCTACGACGATCTGCCGCCGCCGCTCAAAGCGCTCGCCGAGCAACTGTGGGCCGTGCACAGCAACGAATACGACTACGCGAACTACGCCAACGTCGGCGAACGTGGACGTGACGCCGAAGCGCTCAAACGCTATCGCGAAGTGTTCGTGTCGACACGCTATGAGACCGAACATCCGGTTGTACGCGTGCATCCGGAATCCGGCGAAAAGACGCTGATTCTAGGTCATTTCGTGAAGAGCTTCGTCGGCCTCACGCCGAGTGCCTCGGCGCATTTGCTGGAACTGCTGCAAGCCTACGTGACGCGTCTCGAGAACATCGTGCGCTGGCGCTGGCAGGCGGGCGACGTCGCGATCTGGGACAACCGCGCGACCCAGCACTATGCCGTCAACGATTACGGCGACGCTCATCGCGTGGTGCGTCGCGTGACGCTGAAGGGCGACGTGCCGGTGAGCGTCGACGGCCGCCGCAGCTTTACGCGCAGCGTCGAGCCGAATCCGGCCGTGAAGGCCGCATAAATCTCGCGGGCCGCTCGGGCGGCTTACGTCACACGGCCCGCGCACTTGCCACATTCATCCTCACGAACGCCAGGAGAACCCATGAACCTTTCGATCAAATGGGCCAAGCCGCTGTTGCTTGTCGCGCTGACCTGGCTGCTCGCCAGCTCCGGTTTTGCCGCTGCCCAGACGGTGATCCGCATCGCCGTGCCGGACATCAGCGCCGGGCCGAAGCCGGCCGGCGGTGGCGTGGTCGACGTGATTTACGTCAACAAGCTGCTCGACAAGGAATTCGCAAAAGACGGCGTGGAAGTGCGCTGGACGTTCTTCAAAGGCGCGGGTCCGGCGATCAACGAGGCGCTCGCCAATCATCAGGTCGATCTGGCTTTTCTCGGCGACCTGGCCGGCGTGATCGGCAAGGCGAACGGACTGGATACGCGTCTGATCGCGGCGCTTGGCCGTGACATCAACGGCTTTCTCGCCGTCGTGCCGGGGCAGGGCGTCACCGATCTGAACGCATTGAAGGGCAAACAGGTCGCCGTGTTTCGCGGCACGGCGCTGCAACTGTCGTTCGACAGCGTGCTGCGTGCGCAAGGCCTGAACGAGCGCGATTTCCGCGTGGTCAATCTCGATCCGAACGCGGCGGCCGCGGCGCTTGCCGCACGCCGCATCGACGCGCTATGGGGCTCGTCCGGCGTGTTCGTGCTGCGTGACAAGGGACTCGCCGACGTGCCCGTCAGCACGCAGGGCAAGCAGGGCGTCGGCACGCTGAAGGCGGGGCTGGTGGCGTCGTCGGACTTTCTGAAAGCGCATCCGGAACTGGCGACGCGCGTGGTGCGCACCGTCGTGCAGGCGTCGCAATGGCTGTCCGACAAACACAATCTCGATGCTTATATCGCGCTGGAGCAGAACCAGGCGAACGTACCGGCAACGGTATGGCGCAATGAACTTGCATCGAGCGATCCGGCGGTGACGTTCTCGCCGCTGCTGGACACCTATTTCGTCGACGCCTTCAAACGCGACGTGGATACCGCGAAGCAACAGGGGCTGATTCGCCGTCCGTTCGACGTCGAACAGTGGGTCGACCGCACGTATCTGACTCAGGCGTTACGCGATCTCAATCTGACGAATCATTGGCAGGCGTACCGCGCCTTCGGCCAGGCCGACAAGTCGATTTGATTACCGGCTGCATGCGCTTCGCGCTCCAACAAAAACACCTCGATGAAAAACAATAAAACCCACCGGCATTTGACCTTGATGGCAGCGGCTTTGCTGCCCGTAACGGCCGCCTGGGCACAGGACGCCAGTCAGGCGGCCGGCGCGCCCGAGTATGCCCAGGCCGCGACGCCGGCGGCGGCATCGGCCGCCAAAGCGGGCACGGCTGCGACTGCGGGCGGCACCGCCGCCAGAGTGGGCACCGAAGCCGCCCCGGCTGCATTGAAGGAAGTGGTCGTGACCGCTCGCCGCCGCAAGGAAAACGCGCAGAAAGTGCCGGCGCCGATTTCAACCGTAAGCGGCAGTGACCTCGAAGCGCAGCGTAACTACCGTGTGCAGGATTTGCAGAACACCTTGCCGAGCACGAATGTCGCGTACATTCATGCGCGGCAGTCGAGTATCTCCGTGCGCGGCATCGGCAACAATCCGGCGAACGACGGCCTTGAAGGCAGCGTCGGCGTCTATCTCGACAACGTCTATCTGGGGCGTCCCGGCATGGCCGTGTTCGACGCGCTCGACATCAGCCAGATCGAATTGCTGCGCGGTCCGCAAGGCACGCTGTTCGGCAAGAACAGCACGGCCGGCATCCTGAACATTACGACGAAACGGCCGACATTTACGACCGAAGCGTCGCTCGAACAATCGATCGGTCAGCGTGGCTATGCGCAAACCAAGGCCGTGCTGTCCGGTCCGATCACCGACACGCTGGCAGGCCGCCTGCTGCTATACCGCACGCACGACGACGGTGACGTCAAGAACCTGTTCACCGGTTCGCAACTGAACGGCGGCACGCGCGAAGGCGGGCGCGGCGAGTTGCTGTTCAAGCCGACCGGCGATCTGAACGTGCGCGTGATCGCCGACTACAACACCGAAGATTCGAGCTACGGCACGCAAGTGCTGTACGGTCTCGGCCCCACGATCAACGGCGTGAACCAGTTCCTCGGACGGGCGGCCTCGATCGGCGCCACGCCGGCGACGAATCCTTCGCTCTATCAGGTCAATCTCGATTCACGCCAGCATGTGAGCGTGCATCAGGGCGGATTGTCGGTGGAAGTGAACGATACGCTGCCGGGCGGCTTCGCGCTGACGTCCATCACGGCCGGCCGCTTCTGGCATTTCGACCCGGCCAACGACGATAACCTGAACAAGCCGGCCATCGTCGACACCGGCGTGTCGGTCAACGATCATCAGTTCTCGCAGGAAATCCGGGTGGCGTCGCCCACCGGCGGTCCGATCGATTATGTGGCGGGCGCCTACTATTTCTACCAGCAACTGACCAACAACACCTTCGCGTTCTATGGCCCGAACGCGGATGCGGTGATCCTCGGCCGCGATATCGGCGCGCTCGACAACACGACCTCGACCGCGCCCGCGCACATGACCACCAACAGCTTCGCGCTGTTTGCGCAGGGCACGTGGCATATCGATTCGCGCGCCGATTTGACCGCGGGTGTGCGCGGCACGTATGAAGAGAAGACCGCCGACGTCAGCCGCAATGCACCGGTCGGCGGCGCAAGCCTGGGTTCCGCCGCGCAGGCGGTGCGCAACAGCGTGATCGGCGCGTATGCATCAGGCGATCTGCATCTGTCGAATGTGAGCCCCTCGGCGCTCCTGAACTTCGGCTACAAGCTCGCGCCCGATGTACTCGCCTACGCGACGCTGTCGCACGGCGAAAAGTCGGGTGGCGTGAACATGGCGGTGTCGTCCGCGCCCACGCAAGGGGCGAATTCGCTGATCGTCGGACCGGAGCGCGCCAATAACGCCGAACTCGGCATTAAGAGCGAGTTCCTCGAACACCGCCTGATGCTCAACGCCAATCTGTTCTGGACGCAGATCAGCGGCTATCAGGCAACGAGTCTTGTCGGCACGCCCACCGGCGTGATCTCCGTGCTCTCGAATGCCGCCGACGTGCGCAGCCGCGGCGCTGAAATCGATCTGCGCGCAATGCCGATCCGCAACCTCACGCTGGGCCTCAACGCCTCGTATATCGACGCGACGTACACGTCGTATGAGAACGCGCCGTGCCCGTCGGAAGTGGCGATCCCGAATCCCAAAGCGACCTGCAGCCTGACAGGCCGCCCGGTGGCCGGCGCGCCGCGCTGGATCCTCAACCTGAGCGCGCAGTACCAGTTCCACCTCGCGCGCGACATCGACGAATACTTCGCCGCCGCCTACTCGCTGCGTTCGAATCAGTACGGCACGCTCGACGATTCGAAGTACGGCAAGCTGCCCGGCTACGGCATCGTCAACATCGCGACGGGCTGGCGTTTGTCCACGGGACAGCATCAATGGGATCTGTCGATCTGGGCGCGCAATCTGTTCGACAGGCGCTATTACCTTGCCTCGTTCGCGACTTACAACGGCGCGTACACGGCCTCGGTGGGCGATTCGCGGATGTTCGGCGCGACGCTGCGATACGACTACTGAACAGCCCGGCAGCCATTCTTCACGGACCCCGATCTTGAGACCGACGCTATCCCCTTCGAATCAGCCCTCGACGCGATTGTCCTGGTGGCCGTCAGTGCCGTCGCGCCCGACGGCTGAACACCGTCCGCGCGGATCCGCCGCGGTGAGTTGGCGCGGCCTGTCCGCATGGACGCTGCCGGTGCTGCTGTACACGCTGTGGTGGTTCGCGTCGCACCATCAGTGGATGTCGCCGCAGATTCTGCCGACGCCCGAACTGGTCTGGCAAACCGCAGCCGAACTGCTCGGCGACAACCTCGTGACGAATCTGCTCATCAGCTTGAGACGCCTCGCGTTCGGTCTTGCAGCGGGCGTGCTGGGCGGCACGCTGCTCGGCGCTGCGATGGGCACGAGCCGCACCGTCGATGCTGTGATCGCGCCGAGCTTCTACGCACTCGCGCAGATTCCGACGCTTGCGTGGCTGCCGCTGCTGATGGTGGTGCTCGGTATCGGCGAGTCGCTGAAAGTGGTGTTGATCTTCAAGGCCGTGCTGGTGCCGGTGGCGATTCATACACAACTCGGCGTGCGTACCGTGCCGCCGCGCTTGCGCGAGATGGCGGCGGTGTTGCGCTTGCCGCGCGGGCAGGCCGTGCGTCTGTTGATCGTGCCGGCTGCGCTGCCGCCGTTTCTGACAGGACTGCGCCTTGGACTCGCGCAAGGGTGGCTCACGCTGATTGCGGTCGAACTGCTCGCGTCGTCCGAAGGGATCGGCTACCTGATGGTGTGGGGCCGGCAGATGTTCCAGCTCGACATCGTGTTCGTGTGCATTGCCGTGATCGGTGTGGCCGGTTTCACGATGGATTGCGGGATTCATGCATTGGACCGGCGGGTGGTTCGCTGGCCGCGCGTCGCGTTGGCGGAACACGTTGCGCATGCAAAGCGCGGCTGGCTCGCATACGGCTACGGCGCAGTCCTGCCGCTGGTCGCGTTACTCGCCTGGGGCGTGGCTGCGCATGAGCATTGGGTTGACGCCCGCATTCTGCCGGCGCCGCTGGTTGTGCTGACCAGCACATGGCTCGACATAAAAAGCGGTGCATTGCCGATCCCGCTATTGCATACCTTGCTGCGCGCGATCGAAGGGCTGGCGCTCGGCACGGCGACCGGCATGCTGTCGGGCCTGGCGCTCGGCCTCAGTGCCACGCTGCGGCGTACCGTCGGGCCGACGCTCGCCGCGCTGCGCCAGGTCGCGATCTTCGCGTGGATTCCGCTTCTCACCGCGTGGGCCGGTATCGACGATCTCGCGAAGGTGATCTTCGTCGCGCTCGCCGCGTTTTTTCCGACGGGGGTGGCGACTGCTCACGCTGTCGAAAACCTCTCGCACCAGCTTGCCGAAGTCGCGCAGACGCTGCGGCTCGATTTTGCCCAGCGGCTACGCTGGCTGATTCTGCCCGCGATCGTGCCGGGGGTGTTCGCCGGACTGCGGCTGGCGCTCGTGTATGCGTGGCTCGGTGCGATCGGCGCGGAGTATTTCATGCCGTCGGGCGTGGGCATCGGCAGCTTCATGCTCGATGCGCAGCAACTGTTCCGGATGGACCGGCTGCTGAGCGCGGCGGTGGTGGTCGGTGCGCTCGGCGCGCTGTTCGGCTGGCTCGGCGGACGGCTCGAAGCGGCCGCGACACGCTGGCGCGGGCCACGGTGACAGCAGATTTATTTTTGACGCCATCCGCGATTTGTAAACTTTTCCTTAAGGAACACCATGTCTTCTGATCCGGCAGCACGCACAGCATCGAAGCGCCCCAACTTCCTCGTGATCGTTGCGGACGATCTTGGTTTCTCCGACCTCGGCGCGTTCGGCGGCGAGATCGCGACGCCCAACCTCGACGCGCTGGCGCGCGCTGGCGTGCGCTTCACGGACTTCCACACCGCCTCGGCCTGCTCGCCGACCCGTTCGATGCTGCTCACCGGCACCGATCACCACATCGCCGGAATCGGCACGATGGCGGAGGCGCTGCCGCCGGAACTCGTGGGCAAGCCGGGTTACGAGGGCTATCTGAACGACCGCGTGGTCGCGTTGCCAGAACTGCTGCGCGACGCCGGGTACTTTACGGCGATGGCCGGCAAATGGCATCTCGGGTTGACGCTGGAGCGCGCACCGTCGGCGCGGGGCTTCGAGCGTTCGTTCGCGCTGCTGCCGGGCGCGGCGAATCACTACGGCTTCGAGCCGGTCGCGATCGACGCCGAGCAACCGCGTCTGCATCGCTCGACGCGTTCGCTGTACGTCGAAGACGACCATTTCGTCGAGGAACTGCCGGAAGATTTCTATTCCTCCGACGCGTTTACCGACAAGCTGCTGCACTACCTCGACGAACGTCCCGACGACGGCCGTCCGTTCTTCGCCTATCTGCCGTTTTCCGCGCCGCACTGGCCGTTGCAGGCGCCGGCGGAAACGGTTGAGCACTATCGCGGCCGTTATACGAGCGGCCCCGACGCGCTGCGCGACGAGCGCCTCGCGAAACAGCGCGTGCTTGGCTTGCTCGGCGAAAACGTCGCGGCGCATCCGGTGGTCGCACGCAATGCCGAATGGGATCAACTGAGCGACGACGAGCGCGCCTTCTCGGCACGCACGATGGAAGTCTACGCGGGCATGGTCGAGCGTCTGGACTGGAATGTGGGCCGCGTGGTCGAGTATCTGAAAGCGACAGGCGAACTCGACAACACCTTCGTGCTGTTCCTCTCGGATAACGGCGCGGAGGGCGCCTTGCTCGAAGCGCTGCCGGTGTTCGGCCCGAACCTGCAGCAATTCATCAGCGATCACTACGACAACAGTCTGCCCAACGTGGGGCGGGGCAATTCGTATGTCTGGTACGGACCGCGCTGGGCCCAGGCGGCGACCGCGCCGTCGCGGCTCTATAAGGCGTTCACGACCGAAGGCGGGATTCGTGTGGTTGCGTTCGCGCACTATCCGGCGCTCGCGCGCCAGGGCGGGATCGGCGACGCGTTTTCCACGGTGATGGACGTCGTGCCCACCGTGCTCGAACTCGCGGGCGTGAAGCATCCGGGCAGTACGTACAAGGGCCGCACGGTCGCGCAACCGAAGGGCGCTTCGCTGCTGCCGTATCTGAACCGGACCTCAGACACCGTGCACGACGCGCATCGCGTGACAGGCTGGGAGCTGTTCGGCATGCGTGCGGTACGGCAGGGCGACTGGAAGGCGGTGTTCATCCCGCAGCCGGTCGGGCCGGGGGCATGGCAACTCTACGATCTCGCGCAGGATCCCGGCGAGACCCGCGATCGTGCTGTCGATGAACCCCAAAAACTCGCCGCGTTGCTCGATCACTGGCAGGCGTATGTCGTGGAGAACGGCGTGCAGGAATTCACGCGCGTGTTCGGGTGAGGGATCAGTGATGAATCATCCGCAACCGGCTGTTTCGTTCCGGCACGTCGGCCGGCGTTTCGATGTCAATGGCCGTGCCTACGAAGCGATTCGCGATTTTTCGCTCGATATCGCCGAGGGCGAGTTTGTGGCGATCGTCGGCGCGAGCGGGTGCGGCAAGTCGACCTTGCTGCGGCTGCTGGTCGGTCTGGATGCGGGCTTCGACGGCGAGATTCTGGTCGACGGTGCGCCGGTGCGGGGCATTGGCGCCGAACGGGGGATCGTGTTTCAGGAGCATCGGCTGTTTCCGTGGCTTTCGGTGACACGCAATATCGCGCTCGGTCTTGCCGCGCAGCATGTGCCCGACGAAACGGTGCGTTCACGCGTCACGGAAGCGGTGCGGCTGGTGGGACTGCAAGGGTTCGAGGACGCGCTGCCGCATCAACTGTCGGGCGGCATGGCGCAGCGCGTGGCGATTGCGCGCGGTCTCGTGGCGAGTCCGCGCATCCTCACGCTCGATGAACCGTTCGGCGCGCTCGACGCGCTGACGCGTCACCAGATGCAGGACGAGCTATTGCGGATTCGCGAACGCGAGCGCATCACGACGGTGCTGGTGACGCACGATGTCGATGAAGCCGTGTTTCTCGCCGACCGCGTAGTGGTGATGAAAGCGCGGCCGGGCACGATAGCGAGCGTCGTGGAGATCGCGTTGCCGCGTCCGCGCAGCCGGTCGAGCTACGACTTTCACGTGTATCGCGAGACGATCACGGAGGCGCTGCTAGGCGAGGAAGCGGGGCACGTCAGGTTGCATGCGCCGGTTAGGGAAATCGAGTTGGGGAGTTTCGCGTGGTGAAACCGCCCCGATGGGCTCCGACAGGCTCCGGTGGGTTCGTCAGGCATTCAACCCTGCGCGACGGCCATGTGCTCCGGCGCCGTCGTCTCGCGATAGCCGAGCCGCGTCGAGATCGCGAACCCCGACTGCTTGAGTAGCGTGACGTAGTGCGACTTCGTGTCGGCGCCGCAGCGCATGGTCGGAAACGAAATCGACAGGCCGGCTATCACACGGCCGAAGCGATCGAACACCGGCACCGCGAGACACTGGAGCCCTTCCTCCTGTTCCTCGTTGTCTTCGCCGTAGCCTTGCTCGCGCACGCGCGGCAGGATGCTCAACACGGCCTCGGCCGAGGCGAGCGACTTTTGCGTCGACTTGCGAAATTCCACATGCGAGAGGACTTCGCGCGCTTCGGCCGGGTCCATCCACGCCAGCAGCACCTTGCCGATCGCCGTGCTGTGCAGCGGATTGCGGCGGCCGATTCGCGACTGCATGCGCAGCCCGTAGTCGGCGTCGATCTTATGGATGTAGATGATGGCGTCTTCGTCGAATGCGCCGAGGTGGACCGCCTCGCGCGTGACCTGGCCGATGCGGCGCATCTCGACGTCGGCCTCGCGCACCAGATCGACGCTTTCCAGCGCCTTCGCGCCGAGTTCGAACAGGCGGATCGTCAACCGGTAGCGCTCGGTTTCGATTTCCTGCGTGACGTAGCCGAGCGCTTTCAGCGTCTGGATCACGCGGTGCACGGTGGTCTTCGACATGCCGAGCCGCTGCGACAATTCGCTGATGCCGATCTGTCCGCTGTCGCCGATCGCGCCAAGAATCGCGAAGACCCGGCCGATCGACGTGGCCGATTCGCCTCTCTCGTTGGCGAGGCCGCCCGCGCTGTCCGCGTCCTGCATGTGCGCGACGTCGTCGTCCCTGCGTTGCTTGCCCATTGCTGCCATGTCCGTCATTCCCTGTTGATGCCACACCGATCAGCGTCCGCTCATTGCCGGCTCATTGCCGGACCCTGATCGAACCCAGTGCCGAGAGCATACCGCGCCGCGCGAGCCGCGTGACCTCCCTGTTGCCGTCACGCTAGCGCGCCAGCCAGCCGCCGTCCACTGCGAGCGTATGGCCGTGCACGTAGTCCGACGCGGATGAGGCCAGGAACACGACCGGTCCCGCGAGATCCGCCGGGGTGCCCCAGCGGCCAGCCGGAATACGTCCGACGATTTCATCGTTACGCTGCGCGTCGTCGCGCAGCGCCGCCGTGTTCGCGGTGGCCATGTAGCCCGGCGCGATCGCGTTCACGTTGATGCCGTGCGCGGCCCACTCGTTCGCGAGCAGCCGCGTGAGACCGAGCACGCCGCTTTTCGACGCGGTATACGACGCCACGCGGATGCCGCCCTGAAACGACAGCATCGACGCGACGTTGATGATCTTGCCGCCGCTTTCCTGTTTCACCACCTGCCGCGCCACGGCCTGCGAAAGAAAGAAGACACTCTTCAGGTTGACGTCCATCACGGCGTCCCAGTCGTCTTCGCTGAAATCGAGCGCGTCTTCCCGGCGGATGATGCCCGCGTTGTTCACGAGCACGTCGACGCGGCCGAACGCTTCGACTGCGGCGCGCACGATGTCGTCGACCGGAGCAATCGAGGCGAGGTCGGCGCGCACCTCCGCGAAGCGGCGTCCTGTCGCCTGTACCTGCGCGGGCGTAGCGCCGGCGTCCGCGCGGCTCACGCCGACGATATCGCAGCCGGCCGTGGCGAGCGCGACGGCCATGCCCGCGCCGAGGCCCGTATTGCTGCCGGTGACGATGGCGACCTTACCGGTCAGATCGAAGCTGTTCACTGTGCGTAGGTCCTCTGTCGTTATCGGCGCCGGTGGCGGCCAGGGTGCGCGTGGCGCCGATGGGCGCCGTTGGTGCTTGCCCGTGGTGCTCGCCGTTCCTGTGCCGTGCTCAGTGAAGGCGCCCGCCCGTCTTCAACGCAGGTCGCGCACCGCAATGTGATCCATATCGCTGAACACCTGGTTCTCGCCGACCATCCCCCAGATGAACGTGTACGCGCGCGTGCCGACGCCCGAGTGAATCGACCAGCTCGGCGAGATCACAGCCTGCTCGTTGTGCACGAGGATGTGCCGCGTTTCGTTCGGCTCGCCCATCATGTGGAAGACGGCCGCGTCGTCGGCGATGTTGAAATAGAAATACACCTCCATGCGGCGCTCGTGCGTGTGGCACGGCATCGTGTTCCAGAGGTTGCCCGGTTCGAGCTTGGTCATGCCCATGGAGAGCTGGCAGGTGGCCAGCACCTCGGGGACGATGAACTTGTAGATCGTGCGGCGATTGCTCGTGGCGGGGTCGCCGAGCGTTTCGGGCGACGCTTGGGCGAGCGAGATCGTGCGGGTGGGATGCGACTCGTGCGCGGGCGCGCAGTTCAGGTAGAACTTCGCGGGGCGCGCCGCGTCGTCGCTGCCGAACGCGACGGCCTGTTTGCCTTTGCCGATGTAGATCGCCTCTTCGTTGCGCACCGCATAGCGGGTGCCGTCCACGTCGACCCAGCCGTCGCCGCCGATATTGATCGCGCCGAGTTCGCGGCGCTCGAGCAGATAGCCGACGCCGATCGCTTTGCCAAGCGAAGCCGGCACCTCGACCGCGCGCGTCGCCGGCCACACGCCGCCCACGATGATGCGATCGATGTGGCTGTAGGTGAGCCGCAATGCGTCGCGTTCGAACACGTCTTCGACGAGGAACTGCTGACGCAGTCCCGCGGTATCCAGCGTCTTCGCGTGCTCGCTGTTGATGCTCTGTCTCACTTCCATGGTTCGTGTCTCCGGCCGGCTGGGGCGTGTTGTCGTGCTGTTTTACGGCAGTGTTCGGTTATCGACTGTAGCGCAGAACATTGAATATGGAACATCGGTCCGAAAATATTGCAACGCCACATCAAGCGTGGCAAGGCATTCAAATCGAACGCGGGTAAACGATGAGCAGGAAGTCTATCAAAATCGGAACGTTGTTCCTATCCCGGTGCTATATTGCGCCGAAAGGGAGCCGGCCGGCGTAAGAACGGCACATCACCCCGGGTGATCCACCCGGCAACTGGACGCAAAGTCCATGGAGGAGGCATGAAGCTCAAGAAGGCCATCGACCGCGTTCCTGGCGGCCTGATGCTGGTGCCGTTGCTGCTCGGCGCCTGTGTCCACACGTTTGCGCCGGGCAGTGGGAAATACCTCGGGTCGTTCACCAACGGATTGATCACCGGCACCGTGCCGATTCTGGCGGTGTGGTTCTTCTGCATGGGCGCGACGATCGACCTGCGGGCGACGGGCACGGTGCTGCGCAAGTCGGGCACGCTGCTCGTCACCAAGATGGTGGTGGCCTGGATCGCGACGCTGGTCGCCTCGCACTTCATTCCGATCGACGGCGTCAAGGCGGGCCTGTTCGCCGGCCTCTCGGTGCTCGCGATCACGACGTCGATGGACATGACCAACGGCGGTCTCTATGCGGCCGTGATGCAGCAATATGGCAGCAAGGAAGAGGCGGGCGCGTTCGTCCTGATGTCGATCGAATCGGGGCCGCTCGTCAGCATGATCATTCTTGGCGCGACGGGTGTCGCGTTCTTTGAACCGCGGCTGTTCGTCGGCGCGGTGCTGCCGTTCCTGATCGGCTTCGCGCTGGGTAATCTGGACAGTGAACTGCGCGCGTTCTTTGGCCGCTGCGTGCATCCGCTGATTCCGTTTTTCGGCTTTGCGCTCGGTAACGGTATCGACTTGCACGTGATCGTCACGAGCGGCTTGCCGGGCATCGTGCTGGGCCTCGGGGTGATTGTCGTGACGGGCATTCCGTTGATTCTCGCGGACCGCTGGATCGCGGGCGGCAATGGGGCGGCAGGCCTCGCGGCGTCGTCGACGGCGGGGGCCGCGGTGGCGAACCCGGCGATCATCGGCGAGATGATTCCGCGCTTCAAGCCGCTGGTGCCGGCGGCGACGGCGATGGTCGCGACAGCGTGTCTCGTGACCGCGATTCTGGTGCCGATCCTGACCGCACTCTGGGTACGCCGGCATCAAGCGCGCGACGCGTTGCGCGAGGAGTTCGCGGCAGCGACGACGCCACCGCCGCTTGGCGAGCGGGACGTGCACGTTTGAAGGTATGGAAGCGCTGCGTGTTGCGCTTGACCAGAGCGAGGTGAAAGGCGAGGACGGGCGAAGTGAAGCGCAAGGTGTAGCGCGTTACGCGAGGCGAGGCTTCATCGCCCCAGCTTCTTCTCCAGCATCGCCTTAACCTCCGCCCATTCTTCGTCGATGATGCTAAAGCGCACCGAGTTGCGCTTACGCCCGTCCGGCATGATCCGCTCATGCCGGACAATCCCTTCCTGTTTCGCGCCGATCCGCAGAATCGCCGCTCTTGATTTTTCGTTGAGCTCGTCTGTCGTGAACTGCACGCGCACGCACTGCATTACTTCGAACGCATGACTCAGCAGCAGGTACTTCGCCTCGGTATTCACCGCCGAGCGCTGCACCGATTCACCCAGCCACGTGTGGCCGATTTCCAGCTTCCGGTTCACCCGGTCGATTTTCCAGAACCGTGTGCTGCCGACAATCGTCCCGGTGTCCCGTCTGACGATCACGAAGGACATCACCGTGCCGGCCGCGCGCCCGTCGAGCGCGGTTGCAATGTAGCTGCCGACGGTTTCGGGACCGGGCACGACGGTCAGCTTCATGTTCCACAACTGACCGCCCGCGGCGGCGTCGAGCAGACCCTGAGTGTGTTCTTGCTGAAGCGGCCGGAGTTCGACGACCTGTCCGGTCAACGTGGGTTGCATGAGGCTCGCGGCGGTGTCGTTCATGACGAAGCAGATTCTCGTTGTATGACTGCGCATCATAAAGCGAAGAATGCGCCGAACGAAGCGAATGAGCCGCGAGTGAAGGAAGAACCGAGGGAGGAATCAACGGGCGACTGGAGAGGCGAAGCGCGATACAAATAAAAAAGTCCGCGAACGGGCGCTCGCGGACCTGGCACAGCGATCAATCAGACGGGCGAAGTCAGAAACCTCGCCCTGAACTGAAAGCCTGACGACGGCCTTCGGCGTGGCGTCTTAAGCCGCGGTTACAGAAACCGCCTTGGTGACCAGATAGCCTTCCATGGCTTCCGGGCCGCCTTCGGAGCCGTAGCCCGAATCCTTCACGCCGCCAAACGGCATTTCCGGCCACGGCGTAGCGGGCTGGTTGATCCACAGCATGCCGACTTCCAGCTGTTGCGACAGCAGATGCACGTTGCGGAACGACTTCGTGAACGCATAACCGGCGAGACCAAACGGCAGACGGTTCGCCTCGGCGATCGCTTCTTCGAGTGTGTCGAAACCGCGGATCGCGGCGATCGGACCGAACGGCTCGTTGTTGAACACGTCCGATTCGAGCGACACGTTGGTCAGCACCGTCGGCGCGAAGAAGTTGCCTTCCGAGCCCACGCGTTCGCCGCCCGTCTCGACTTTCGCGCCGGTCTTGCGCGCGTCGTCGAGCACCTTGCTCATCGCCGTGAGACGGCGCGCGTTGGCGAGCGGCCCGATGGTCGTGCCTTCCGCCAGACCGTCGCCGAGCTTGAGGCCTTCGGCATGCTTGACGAGCGCCGCGGCGAATTCTTCGCGGATGCTGTTGTGCACCAGAAAGCGCGTCGGCGAGATGCAGACCTGGCCTGCATTGCGGAACTTCGCGGCGCCTGCTGCCTTGATGGCCAGCGCCACGTCGGCGTCTTCGGCCACGATCACGGGCGCATGACCGCCCAGCTCCATCGTCGCGCGCTTCATGTGCGCGCCGGCCAGCGCGGCCAGTTGCTTGCCGACCGGCGTCGAACCGGTGAAGGTGACCTTGCGGATCACCGGATGCGGAATCAGGTAGCCGGAAATCTCCGCCGGATCGCCGAACACGAGGCCGACCGTACCGGCCGGCACACCGGCTTCAACGAACGCCTGCAGCAGTGCCGCCGGCGACGCTGGGGTTTCTTCCGGCGCTTTGACGAGGAACGAACAGCCGCACGCGAGCGCCGCGCTCAGCTTGCGCACGACCTGGTTGACGGGGAAATTCCACGGCGTGAAGGCGGCCACCGGGCCGATCGGCTCCTTGAGCACCGTTTGCTGAACCGCCAGATTGCGCGGCGGCACGACCCGGCCGTAGACGCGGCGGCCTTCGTCGGCGAACCATTCGATGATGTCCGCGGCGGACAGCACTTCGATGCGCGCCTCGGCGAACGGCTTGCCCTGTTCCTGCGTCATCAGGCGGGCGATGTCGGAAGCCCGTTCGCGCACCAGCGCGGCGGCTTTGCGCATGGTCGTGGCGCGCTCATTGGCCGGAATCTTGCGCCACGCTTCGAAGCCGCGTTGTGCGGCGGCCAGCGCGCGGTCCAGATCGGCGATGCCGGCGTGAGCCACCTTGCCGATGGCCTTGCCCGTGGCGGGGTTGATGACGTCGAGGGTTTTGCCGCTGGCGGCGTCGCACCATTCGCCGTTGATCAGAAGACGGGTATCGGTATAGCTCGAGGTGGCCATGCTGGGTTCCTGTAAATGGGGAAAACGATAGGTCGCGCGGTCGTGATACATGGGGCTGATGTATTGGGCTGACGCAGCGCGGCCAAGGATGGACTGCCGATACCAATCATCTTATCTGATTGCGCCGGATCGCATCGGCGCAGCCCCCACGGATGGTGCGCGGCACGGCCTTTGCTGATCCGCTTGCTGAGGCGGAGAAACGGCCGCCTGAGCGTCGCCTCGCAAACAGGCGTAAAGTCAAGCAGCAGTAGCAGGAACCGGCGGGAGCCGGCGAATGCAACCCAATCAACCAAGGTGCGAACGAGGAATCGACATGCCAACCGGTACAGTGAAGTGGTTCAATGACGCGAAGGGCTTTGGCTTTATTACACCGGACGACGGTGGCGAGGATCTGTTTGCCCATTTCTCGGAAATTCGCAGCGAAGGTTTCAAATCGCTGCAGGAAAACCAGAAGGTCAGCTTCGAAATCAAGCAGGGACCGAAGGGCAAGCAGGCGGCGGATATCAAGCCGGTGTGACAGCAGTAGCCGGTCCGCGCGCGCAGGTGGGCGGGCCGGCAGAATGATTGGAAAGCACGGCGCTTCGCCCGCGCGCGTTTGACGTCGCTTTGACGTCAAACGCGAGTCGGGTTACGCGTAGGCGTTCTGCGCCGCGCCCATGCCAACGAGCAAGTCGTTGCGCAGATCGGCGAGCGCGTCGTCACGGCGGTCGCGCGGATGCGGCGCGTCGACGTCGATCTCGCGCACCAGTCGTCCGGCGCCATGCTGCCCGGTCGTGTTGAGCAGCAGTACACGATCGGACAGATAAAGCGCCTCATCCAGATCATGCGTGACGATCAGCGCCGCCGTGCCGTGCGCGCGCGTCAGAGACAGCAGCAGGTCCTGCAGACGGCAGCGGGTCATGGCGTCGACGGCGCTGAACGGCTCGTCGAGCAGCAACAGATCGGGCTGGGAAAACAGGCCGCGCGCGAGCGCCACGCGTTGCGCCATGCCGCCCGAAAGCTGCTTGGGCAGCGCCGCGTCGGTGCCGGCCAGACCGACCTCATCGAGCAGTTGGCCCACACGCGGGTCCGCGCCGCGCCTTGGCCCCGCGGAAAACGCGATATTGTCGGCCACGCTCAGCCAGGGCAGCAGGCGGGGTTCCTGAAAAATCACGCCGAGACGCGGCGAGGGGCCGTCTTGCGGCAGCCCGTCGAGCACAATCTCTCCTTCGAAGTCGCGATCGAGGCCGGCCAGCACGCGTAACAGCGTGCTCTTGCCGCAGCCGCTCGGGCCGACCAGACTCACGATCTCCCCGCGCCTGATATCGAACGACACGCGTTCGAGCACGGCACGGGCAGCGTAATGCTTGCTCACCGCGCGAACCTGGAGCAGCGGCGGCTGAACGAAAAGATCGGCCGCGTTCAATGCCCACCTCGTGACGAAGGCTGATCGTTCGCGGTATCGCGCCATGACAACACACGTGCTTCGATCGTTTTAAGAATGCTGTCGCTGAGCTTGCCGAGCAGCGCGAGCAACAGGATCGCGCCGAACACGAGATCGGGCCGGCCGGTTTCGCGGCCGTCGCTGAGCAGATAGCCGAGTCCGCGAGTGGCGGCGATCAGTTCGGCTGCGACCATGAACATCCACGCGAGACTCAGGCCCGTGCGCAATCCCGTGAAGATCTGCGGCAAGGACGCGGGCAACAGGATGCGCGTGAATAGCGCACGCCGGCTCAAACGGTTGACCTCGCCGAGTTCGATCAACTTCCTGTCGACCCCGCGAATGCCGGCCACGACGCTCAATTGCACGGGAAAAAACGCCCCGATGGCGACGAGCGTGATTTTCGGCGCTTCGTCAATGCCCATCCACAACAGCAGAATCGGCACCCAGGCGAGCGACGGAATCGCCCGCAGCGCCTGAAATGCGGGGTCGAGCAGGGCGTCGAGGCGGCGGCTCAAGCCCATCGCCGCACCGAGCAGCAGGGCGAATGCTGAGCCGATGCCGAAACCCGCGAGTACGCGGATCGCGCTTGCACCGATGTGGCGCCCCAGACGCTCGCCACCCAGTTGCCAGAGTGTTTCGGCAATTGTGCTCGGCGCCGGCACGAGATGTTCCGGCAATACCGAAGTGCGCACCAGCGCTTCGATCACGGCAAGGAAGGCCAGCGGCAGGATCAGCCCGGCGATGCGCCAGCGCCTGAGCGGATCGCGCGGCCGCAGCGCGACCTGCGGTGCATCGGTGCTTTGCGGCGCGCGATAAAGCGCGTGTTCGTCCGTTGCAGGCGATCGGCGATGAAGCGCGAGTGATTCGTCGGTAGCCATGGGCGTCGGTCAGCTAAGCCTCGAGCAGTGGGCGCGCGGACTCACTGGCTTCCATTCGCGGCAATGACAGGTTGCGACGCCTTCACGTCGATCAAGGCGTCGATGACCTGATTCAGATTCGTGCCCGGTTTCACCAGCTGTTCCTGCAGGAGAATCGGCGCGGCGGCTTTCAGCGCGGCGAGTTGCTGCGCGCCTGGCTGCGGATGGCTGAAATCGTTGCGGCTCAGTTGCAGCCGGGCGACCGGCAGCGACAGCTTCGATTCTTCGGCGATGATCTTCGCGGTTTCGTCCGGATGCGCGGCGATCCACAGGCGCGCTTTTTCGTACACCTTCAGCACCTGCGCGAGCGTTTCGGGATGGTCGCGAATGAAATCCTCGCGGGCGTCGAGCAAGCCCCACGTGTTGAAGTCGACGTTGCGATACAGCAGTTGCGCGCCGTCGTCGATTTGTGCGGCAGCCATGTGCGGATCGAGGCCGGCCCACGCGTCCACCTGGCCGTTGGCGAGCGCGGTGCGTCCGTCCGGGTGCTGAAGATTGACGATTTCCACGTCGTCGCGCGAGAGGCCCGCCGTGTGCAGCGCGCGTAAGGTGAACAGGAACGGGTCCGTGCCCTTGGTGGCGGCGATCTTTTTGCCCTTCAGGTCCGCGAGGGTTTTGATCGGCGAATCCTTGCGCACGACGAGCGCGGTCCATTCGGGGCGCGAGAAAACGTACACGGCGCGAATCGGATTACCGTTGGCTTTGGCGAGCACGGCGGCCAGACCCGCCGTCGACCCCACGTCGATTGCGCCGCTGTTCAGATATTCGAGCGCGCGATTGCTGCCGAGGCTCAGCACCCATTTGACTGCGGTGTGCTGCGGCGCAAGTTCCTGCTCGAGCCAGCCGTTGCGCTTGATGACGAGGCTTTCCGGCGAATAGTAGGCGTAGTCGAGTTTCAGTTCGGCGGGTGGTGCGGCGCGCGCAATGCCCGGTGCAAGGAAGGCGAGCGTGGCCGTTGCCGCCATCAGCAAAGCGCTCAGACCGGCTTGCAGACGTTTCGCATGCTGTTGCGGGCGTGAGGAAATCGAAGAAAGCGAAAAGCGCGCCGAGCCCCGCGGAATTTTCATTGCCTGGTCCTGTGATGGTCGTTTAGTTGTGACCGACCAATGTAGACAATGCGCGTGCCGAACTGAACGAATAAAAACTCACAATCAAAGCAGATCGGACGCTATGGCGGAGGTGGGCCGCCCAGACATATTTTCCTTAAGGTTTCCTTCAGCTTTGCTCCGTAGTATTTGCGCGATTGCCCGTGCCTGCGCGCATCCTTGCGGGCGATAGTTCCGATAGTTTTTCGGAAGAAAACCGAAAGTGTCCATCAAGGCCCGTTGGAGCATCCATGAAAACCCTGTTCTTGCAGGCGCCGTCATTTGACGGTTTCGATGGTGGCGCGGGTTCGCGCTACCAGAACAAGCGTGAAGTCCGCTCGTTCTGGTATCCGACGTGGCTCGCCCAGCCCGCCGCACTCATTGCCGATAGCCGCGTGCTCGATGCGCCCGCCGACGGCCTTTCCGTCGACGCATCGCTCGATATCGCGCAGCAATACGAACTGGTGGTCATTCATACCAGCACGCCGTCGTTCCCCACTGATGCGCTGTTTGCCGAACACCTGAAGAAGCGCAAGCCTTCGATTCTGATCGGCATGGTCGGTGCGAAGGTCGCCGTCGACCCGCACAACTCGCTGACAGCAAGCGATGCGATCGATTTCGTTTGCCGCGAAGAATTCGATTTCACCTGTCAGGAAATCGCCGCGGGCAAGCCGTTCGGGCAGATCAAAGGTCTGAGTTATCGCGCCCGCGACGGCTCGATCGAGCACAACGAGGCACGCCCGATCCTCGAGAACATGGACGAATTGCCCTTTGTGGCGCCGGTCTACAAGCGCGATCTGAAGATCGCGAATTATTTCAACGGTTACCTGAAGCATCCATACGTATCCATCTACACGGGCCGCGGTTGCCGCTCGAAGTGCACCTTTTGCCTATGGCCGCAAACGGTGGGTGGCCATCGCTACCGCACCCGCTCGGTCGAGAACGTGCTGGAAGAAGTGAAGTGGATTCGCGACAACATGCCTGAAGTCAAGGAAATCATGTTCGACGACGACACCTTCACCGACTTCAAGCCGCGCGCAGAGGAAATCGCTCGCGGCATGGGCAAGCTCGGTGTGACATGGTCGTGTAACGCGAAGGCAAACGTGCCTTTTGCAACGCTGAAGATCATGAAGGAAAACGGCCTGCGCCTGCTGCTGGTGGGTTACGAATCCGGCGACGACCAGATCCTGCTGAACATCAAGAAGGGCTTGCGCACTGACATCGCGCGCCGTTTCAGCGCGGATTGCCGCAAGCTCGGTATCAAGGTTCACGGCACCTTCATTCTTGGTTTGCCGGGCGAGACTCAGGAAACGATCCAGAAGACTATCGAGTACGCGAAAGAGATCAATCCCCTGACGATCCAGGTGTCGCTCGCCGCGCCGTATCCCGGCACGACACTCTACAAGCAGGCGGTCGAGAACGGCTGGCTGGAAGAGAACAAGGTCATCAACCTCGTCAGCGAGTCAGGGGTGCAAGTGGCGGCGATCGGCTATCCGCATCTTTCGCGCGACGAGATTTATCACCAGCTCGAGAACTTCTACAAACGCTTTTATTTCCGGCCGTCAAAAATCTGGGAAATTCTGCGCGAGATGCTGACGAGTTGGGACATGATGAAACGGCGCCTGCGCGAAGGCGTTGAATTTTTCCGCTTCCTGCGCGCCCACGGGGCGTGAGCGCCGTGCATCTGCTCGCCTTCACGCTCGCCTGTGCGTGTGGGGCGGGTGCAGTTTTAGGCGTTGTTTACACGGTGCTGGCGGGCACGCTGATCGGCCGGTTCTTCGCGAGAGCAGTGTCCGAGCCGACCAGTTTTCCGCCGCTCACCATCGTCAAACCGCTGCACGGCAACGAGTGGGCGCTGCTCGCCAATCTGTCGAGCTTCTGTCTGCAGGACTATCCGGGCCCCGTGCAGTTCGTGTTCGGCGTACACGACTCGGCCGACCCTGCCTTGCAAGCCGTCGACGATCTGCGGCGGCTGCATCCGGAAGCGGACATCACCGTGGTCGCCGACGCACGCCTGTACGGTCCGAACCGCAAGATCAGCAACATCCTCAATATGCTGCCGCAAGCCCGGCACGACGTCCTGGTATTCGCCGATAGCGACGTGAGCGTCGGGCCGGATTATCTGCGCAATGTGATCGGCGAATTGCAGAAACCAGGCGTCGGTCTCGTCACCTGCATATATCGCGGTGCGCCCGATCCCGGTTTCTGGCCGCGCTTGTCGGCCAAGGCCACCAACTACCAGTTCCTGCCCGGCGTGGTGACGGGACTTGCGCTCGGTCTCGCGCGTCCCTGCTTTGGGCAGACCATCGCGATGCGACGCGATACGCTGGAAAAAATCGGCGGCTTCACGCCGTTCGTGCAGCATCTGGCCGAAGATCACGCGATCGGCGAGGCCGTGCGCATGATCGGCGAAAAAGTGGTGATTCCACCGTTCACGATTTCGCATGCCTGCGTTGAAAACAGCGCGACGAAACTGATCGCACATGAACTGCGCTGGAGCCGCACGATCCGCAGCATCGATCCGCTCGGCCACCTCGGCTCGGTGCTGATTTTTCCGCTCGCCTTTGCATTGCTAGCGGTCGCGTTCTCGGGCGGCGCAGGGTGGGCATGGTCGCTGGCGCTGGTCGCTGTCTGCGCCCGGCTGGCATTGAAGCTGCTGTCCGATCGCGCGTTGCGGCAGGCACATCGCGATCTGTGGCTATTGCCGATATGGGATATCGTATCGTTTGCGATTTTCGTGGCGAGCTTCTGGTCCTCGCGCGTGATCTGGCGCGGTCTGAGCTTCAAGGTGGATGGCAACGGCCTGTTGACGGCGGCTCAGGACGGCATGGCGGATGAACAGCAAGTTGGGTAGGCAATGATGCGCGGGTATCCGGAAGGTGATCGCGAGGACAATGCAGCGTGCCTGACGCCCGCGCGAAAGGTGACCGCATGATGAAGCATGTCGGCCGTCTCGCCGCGCTTGCCGGCTTGCTGGTGTCACTGTGGCTGGTCTGGCAGGACAATCCCGGCGCCGTGCTCGGCGCACTGCGCGCCGCGGGCGCCGGTCTCTTGCTGGCCGCCATCGCGCACGTGCTGCCGATGGTCGCCAACGCCTGCGACTGGCGCTCGCTGATTCGCGGCGCGAACCGGCCCGGCGTCGTTCAGATGCTGCATGCGGTCTGGGTGCGTGAATCCGTCAATTGCATGTTGCCGGTGGCGCGCATCGGCGGCGAGGTGGTGTCGTTCCGGATGATCAAGCGCTGGGGCGTACGGCCGTCCATAGCGATCGGCAGCATCATCGTCGATATGCAGCTCACCGTGATCAGCCAGTTGCTGTTCACGATGGTCGGCATCGGCTTTCTCTTCGCGCATGCGCACTCCGACACGCTGCGGCTCGCCGGGCAACTGGCGTGGGGCGTGGTGGTGCTCACGCCGCTGCTGGTGTTGTTCGCGCTCGTGCAGCATGCCAACCCGTTCGAGCGCATCACGCGTGTGCTCAATCGTATGACAAGCGGCAAACTCGCCGCGCTCGTCGGGCAATCGGCGCAGATCGACCGGTGCATCAAGCTGATCTGGCGCCGGCGCGGCGTGGTGCTGCGCTATCTGTTCTTCTGGCAACCGCTGCAGTGCTTCCTGACGTCGCTCGAAATCTGGCTCGCACTCTATTTTCTTGGCGTTCAGGTCACGCTGGTCGAAGCGGTGGTGATCGAATCGCTGATCCAGGCGATCAGCAGCGCGGCTTTCTTCGTGCCGGGCGGACTGGGGGTGCAGGAGGGCGGTTTCATTCTGATCGGCGGCGCGCTGGGGCTCGATCCTTCGATCTGCCTCGCGCTCGCCGGCGCGCGGCGTATTCGCGATCTGCTGATGTTCGTGCCCGGACTCATTGCGTGGCAGTTTGCCGAGTCGTCGAATCGCGAGCCGAAGCGGGCGGAACTGGCGGGGCGGGTGGTCGTGAGCGAAACAGGCCGGCGCTAGTACACCGGCTTCATTCTTCCGTGTCCGCATAGGCGGGAAACGATACTTCCACCGCCAGGCCGCGCTCGCCGATACCCGTGCCGAGATGCAGGCTTGCACCGAAATGCTCGGCGATGCGCGCGACGATCGAGAGGCCCAGCCCGCTGCCGGTGGCCTGATTGCCGGTTGCGCGGAAAAACCGGTTCGTGAGGCGCGCGAGATCGCTGGGCGCGACGCCAGGGCCGTCGTCGCGCACGGTGAGTTGCACCCGGCCGACCGCATATTGCACCGCCACTTCGATGCAGCCGCCGGCGTGTCCGTACTTGACGGCGTTATCGAGCAGATTGTCGAGCAGAATGCCGATCAGGACGGGCTCCGCATTGATCTGGGCGCGCATGTCGCCGGTGAGCGTCACGGTGATGTTCTTCTGCTGCGCATTGCGTTCATTGGCAAGCAGTGCGTCTTTCGCTACCGCGGCGACTCTGAGCGGCGCGGTGGAGAGTTTTTCATGCACATCCAGGCGCGCGAGCAGCAGCAACTGCTCGGCGAGCCGCGCGCTGCGATCGACCCCTTGCACCACGCGTTCCATCGCCAGCCGCTGCAGCGCCGTGTCCGATTCCGCCAGCGCGACCTGCGCCTGCACCTTGATGGCGGCCAGCGGCGTTTTCAGTTCATGAGCGGCGTCGGCGGTAAACGCGCGCTCGCGTTCGATGGAGTGCCGCAAGCGCGACAGCACCAGGTTGATCGCGTCGACGAGCGGCCGCACCTCGGTCGGCGCCCGGCCGATGTCCACCGGTTCCAGCCGGTTGATGTCACGCGCTCGAATCGCGCCGGAGAGCACCTTGAGCGGCGCCAGACTCCAGCCGATGCTGAACCACACCAGCAGCGCCAGCACCGGCAGCGCGAACAGGGTGGGGCGGGCGATCCGGCTGGCCACACCGCTCACCAGGTCGCTGCGCGTATTGGCCGGTTCGAACACGCGCACCGTATGGCCGAGCGAGGTATCGCGCAAGGTGAATGAATGCCACAGTTGACCACCCAGGATGATGTCTTGCGTGCCGCTCGCGGCGGGCACGGGTAGATCCCACGCCTTGAGCGCGCGCAATTGCGGGCTGCCGGCCAGCACCTCTCCGTTGGCGCTGCGCACCTGGAACAGCGCGTCGCGTGGCAAGGCGTCGTCGTCGTCGCTGTCGTTCGCGCCGGCTTCGCCGCCTTCCTCTTCTTCGCGCACATCGATGCGCGCATTGGCCAGAGTGGTCAGATTGCGCTGATCGAGCAGGGCGAGGATTTGCGTGAGTTCCGCGAGTCGCGCCTCTTCCCATTCGCCGACTTCGTTTTTCGCCTGACGATAGCTCGATATCAGCGCGATGCCCCAGATCAGCACGATACTGGTCAGGACCAGTAGCACCAGACGGCGGCGTATCGACGCCGACATCAGACTTTCTCCACCACGTAGCCGATATTGCGCACCGTTCTGATCAGCTTGGCGCCGAGCTTTTTGCGCAGGTTGGATACATGGACCTCGATTGCATTGCTTTCGATTTCTTCCTGCCATCCATACAAACTTTCTTCGAGGCGCGAGCGTGACTGGGGAATGCCCTGATTGGTCAGCAGCTGCATCAGGATCGCCCATTCGCGTGAGGTGAGGGGCACACGCGTATTGCCGACTTCGACGGTTTGCGCGGCGGGATTGACGGTCAGATCCTGATAGCGGATCACTTCGACGCTGCGCCCTTGCGCGCGGCGCAGCAGGGCCCGGCAACGGGCAATCAGCTCGGTCAGGTCGAAGGGCTTGCCGAGGTAGTCGTCGGCGCCGGCTTCGAGGCCGCCGACGCGATCCACCACCGTGCCCCTCGCGGTCAGCACCAGCACCGGCACGTCCTTGCCGGCGTCGCGCAGCCGTTTCAGCAGGTCCATGCCCGAGACCCTTGGCAAGCCGAGATCGAGCAGGACCAATGCATAAGCGGTGGTGTCGAGGGCGAGGCCGGCCTTGTGGCCGTCGCGAGCCCAATCGACCGTGAAACCGGCTTGACGCAGTCCCGCTTCGATGCCGCAGCCGATCAGGTCGTCGTCTTCTACGAGGAGTACGCGCATAGGGGAGAGATTCCGTTCGATATCTAGTGCACGGCGGTGACAGTTTTTAAGCAAGCTCAGCGTCACACACACGAAGTGTAACGGTCATGTTCCTGACACGCTTCATATCTGTTTTTCCTTAAGGTTTCCTTCAGCTTGAATCGCTACTATCGCCCCACATAAGGTGACTGTCGCGTGGTTCGACCTAAGCGCGAATTACGTCGTGTTATCAGATCATCGCAACTCGATCGTCAGTACATCGATGGAATATATGGCCGGTGCTTTTTGCCGGCGCTTGTACCGGCGAATCGTGCCCCAGCATGACGTCCGCCATGCGTTCCTTCAGGTTACGAGACCACGTCATGAATCCAGTCACCACGGACATGCTGCGAGCCCATCTAATGGCGGCTTCGCTCACGGCCATGGCGACTGAAGTACTCGTCTTGATGGCGCTGCTGGTCTTGCCGGTGTCGCAGCAGGTCTTCAGCTCCCCGGCGTTCCAGTTTCTTGCCCTCGCGTTGATCGCGAGCGGCGTCATTGTGATGCGCCAATTCGCGCTGGTCGCTTTCAACCTCGCCATTCAGGGCCACTACGCAAGGTTTGCCGGCCGGTCCGTGTTGGTCGAGGCGAATTGTCCGCGGCGCGGGTTAGTCGTTCTTCATCTGCGCTTTACGGGTAAACCGTTCGTGCTGGCCGGTCACTGACGGCACCAGGCCATGGCGGCGCACGCATTGACGGCATGCCAATGGATCCTGCTATCCGGCTGCATCTCCGCTTCGCTGTATGCGATGCTGGCAGCGGTGGCGATGCCGTTCTTCGCGGTGCGCGGCGCGGCGCGCGGGAGGGGGCTAGCGTCTCGAGTGCGGCAAGGGCTGCAGGTGCCGCAGCCCAGGTTTCGCATCCTCCACCTCCTTTCGCGAATGTCGGCGTCAGCGTGCTCAAGCCGTTGTGCGGCACCGAGCCGCGTCTCTACGAGAATCTCAGAACCTTCTGCGACCAGCGCCACGGGCATTTCCAGCTCGTACTCGGGGTCTCCTCGCCGGACGATCCCGCCATCGGCGTGGTGCGCCGTTTGCAGGCTGCCTATCCGATGCACGACATCGAGCTGGCCGTCGACACGCGCGTGCATGGCAGCAATCTCAAGGTCAGCAATCTGATCAACATGGCGGAGCGGGCACGCCATGACGTGATCGTGATTGCGGATAGCGACATCGCGGTCGAGGCCGATTATCTCGACACCGTGGCAGCGCCGCTCGCCAATCCGGGTGTGGGCGTGGTGACCTGTCTCTACGTGGCGCGAGGCGTCGGCGGATTCTGGCCGCAGGTCGGCGCGCTGTTCATCAACGAGTGGTTTGCGCCGTCGGTGCGGGTTGCGCATGCGGCCGGATCGCGCTGCTTCGGTTTCGGCGCGACGCTTGCATTACGCCGCGCGACGCTCGAGCGCATCGGCGGTTTCGACGCGCTGAAAAACTGTCTCGCGGACGATTACTGGCTCGCCGAACACGTGCGCGCGCTCGGACTTCGCACGGTGCTTTCGCGCGTGATGGTGGCCACCGATGTCATCGAGCCGACTTTTTCCGCCCTGTGGCAGCGTGAAACGCGCTGGCTGCGCACGATCCGCTCGGTGAACCCGCTTGGTTTTGCGTTTCTGTTCATCACGTTCCCCACGCCGTGGTTGATTGCCGGCGCATGGCTCACCGGCAGCCTCGCCAGCGGTCCGTACGACGGCATGCACCGGTGGGCGGCGCTGGCGGGCGGCGTCAGCACGGCGGCCGGTTTTGCCGCGCGCATGCTGCTGCATTTGCGTGCTGCGCGTCACGCGCGTACGTTCTGGCGCGACCTGCCGCTAGTACCGTTACGCGACAGCTTGCTGGCGTTGCAATGGCTCGCGGGTGCGTTCGGCTCGCATGTAGTGTGGCGCGGCGCGCGCGTGCCGGTCGAGGCTTCCGCATCGGCGACGCGCGCTGCGGCGTTGGCGGTGATGGATGTCATGGAGACTTCGGATGGCGGCTGAGCCACGCGGCCTGATCGTCACGGCCGACGATTTCGGCCTGCATCCGCGGGTGAATCTGGCGGTCGAGCAGGCGCACCGGCGCGGCGTGTTGACGGCCGCGAGTCTGATGATCGGCGCGCCTGCCGCAGCCGATGCGGTGGTGCGTGCTCGCGCGCTGCCAGGGTTGCGGGTCGGTCTGCATCTGGTACTCGCCGACGGCGACGCGGTCGCGCCGCGCGCGGAAATTGCCGCATTGCTCGACGAGCACGGCCGCTTTGGCGACAACATGGTGCGGGACGGGGTGCGTTTTTTCTTTTTGCCGCATGTCCGCAAACAGTTGGCGCGAGAGATTCGCGCGCAGTTCGAGGCTTTTGCGAGGACGGGATTGACGCTCGACCACGTCAACACGCACAAGCATTTTCATTTGCATCCGACGGTGCTTGGATTGATTCTGGAAATTGGCCGCGAGTACGGGATGCGGGCGATGCGTTTGCCGTTCGAGGTCGGCGCGCCGCTGTGGTTGCGGCCGTGGATCGCACAGGTGCGGGCGAGATTGGATCGGGCGGGGATCGCACACAACGATTATGTCGTTGGAATTACCCATAGCGGGCGGATGGACGAAGCGGCGTGGCTTGCCGCGCTTGCCGATTTGCCTCAGGGCGTGGGGGAGATTTACTGTCATCCGGCTTTTGCAGGCGATCGGATATTGAGCCCGGGGATGCGGGATTATCGGCATGTCGAGGAATTAGCGGCGCTTTTGTCGCCTCGGGTTGCTGATGCGATTCGGGATTCCGGGGCCCGGGTGGGCGGCTTTGGGGACGTGTTGAATCTGGCTGGGTTAGCCCGGACTTGACCTCCAATGTGGGAAGTCCCGCCGCCACCTCCGGTCCGCCGACTCATTGTGAGTGTTACCGGCGCGCGGCGTGCCTCAGCGCCTCTCGCGAGCATGTTTCAACACGCTGCTACAATCCAGTCTTTCTCGATTGATTGTGCGCTATGGGTTTCGAACAACTCGCTGAATTGAAGAAGCAACTGGCTGCGGCACGCGCCGAAGCTGCGCCCGCGGCCAAGCCCGGTGCGAAGCCTGCGCGCAAGCCGTCGCCGCCGCGCCGTGCCGCGCCCGCCGCCAAGCCCGCGGCCGAGGCCAGGCCCGCGGTTGACGCGAAGCCGGTGGACCCGGTGGTGAAGTCGATCGGGAGATTGCAAAAGCGCTTTCCGAATGCTTTCCCGAAGAATCCGGCGCCCAAGCTGCCGCTGAAGGTCGGCATCTTCGAGGATCTGGTGGTTCACGCGAAGGAACTGTCGCTGAGCGAAGCCGAGTTGCGCGACGCGATCAAAACCTGGTGCCGTGGCAGCCGCTACTGGAAGTGCCTGGTCGAAGGCGCCGCGCGCGTCGATCTGACGGGCGGCGAAGCCGGCAAGGTGACGGCCCAGGAAGCGGCCGGCGCGCAGCGTCTGCAGGCGCACCGTGCGGGCCGGAGCGCGGCGAAAGCCGCGGCTGCGTCGGCTGACGCGTCCGCTCAGGCTTCTGCCGCATCGGCCGAGCCGGTCGATGCCGCAGCGCAAGCAGCCGCCGTCCCACAAGCCGAGGCGCAGAGCCAGCCGCAGGCCGCCTCGACGGACGCCCAGTCCGCTGATTCGACCACGCCGCCGGCCGCACCGCCGGCCACCGCCGAAGCGTAAAGAAGGCTCGCCGCCCCGTTAAGGGGTGCCGCCTTGCGCGGCGAGCCGGGCCCGCACGAAGCCGACGTGTTCGCGCAGCACGTAGAACGCGTCGGCGTAGGCGAGCGGCATGCGCAAGCGGCTCAGCGACGCCTCGATATGATCCAGTTCCGCGAAAAACCGCTTGCGCTCCTCCCCGGTCGAGCCGGCGAGTGCGCCGCGTTCGATCGCAATCAGCGCGCCGTAATAGCGATAGATGCGCGAGCGCACGCGCCACCGGTACAGTGCCGGGATCAGGCGCATGGCGGGAAACAGCAGCACCGCCACCGGCAGCAGCAGAACGAGCGTGCGATCGCCGATGCTCGCGAGCCAGAACGGCAGCGTGCGGTATAGAAAACTCTTGCCGGTCTTGTAGTAACGCTGCGCATCTTCACTGATCTGATACTCACGGGCGACCGGACTCGGGAATTGCCCCGCGTGCTGCAAGAGCCCGGGCATGCCGTGCACCTCCTGCGCGGCCTCGATCAACAAGTCGGAAATCGCCGGATGCAGACCGGTCCGCGCCACGAGTTCGACGGTCGGGCTGATCAGGTGGACGGTGTCCGGCGGAATTCTGCGCTTGAGATCCAGCACGCCGGGCGGCAGATCGATCTCGTCGAGATAGGGAAAGAGGCGCGTATAGGCGCTGGCTTCGTCGAAATCCATCACGGAGATGCCGGGCACTTTCAGGAGCCGCAGCATCAAGCCTCGCGTGGCCGAGTCGCCGTTCAGGATCGCCGCGTCGACGTCGCCCGCCACGAGTTGCGTGGCGGCCTGCAAGCCGTCGCTTGGCACCAGCACGGTGTCGCCGCCCGGTTCGATGCCATTGGCTTCCAGCAGTTTGAGCGCCAGCAGGCGCGTGCCGCTGCCTTCGCGGCCGATCGCAATCCGCTTTCCTTCCAGTTCTGAAAGCTGGCTGATACCCGTGCCGCGATAGAACACCACGACGGGAATATAGAAAACGCTGCCGAGCGACATCAGCGACGACGTATCGAGCCCATCGGCCACGCCGCCTTGCACGAGCGCGAGGTCGACATGCTGTTTCGGGTCCAGCAGGCGGTGCAGATTCTGCACCGAGCCGTCGGATTCCAGCACCTTCAGCGTAATGCCGTTGCGGGCGAGGATCTTCTTGTATTGATCGGCGGCGACGAGGAACGAACTGTCGTGGGGGCCCGCGCTCATGGTGATGGTCTTCGGCGGCGCCGGATCGACCACCCAGACGATCAGCGTGACCATCAGCACGAACAGCGCGGCCACGATGATGTAAGGCAGGGTGTGATCGCGCCACTCCGCATGCGAATGATCGCCGGGAAAGTGTGGGGGACGCGGGCGATACGCTTTCATGGGCACTCCGTGCCGGTAGCCGGGATGAGGCATTGTCCACTGTCCGCGGCCTATACGCGAAATGTTCGGCATAACCGGCGGTTTGCCGGCCAGGCTGGGCAATAGGCCATGGCATAATCCACGACAGCTTCTAATCGTGTCGCCGGGCGCATCTTGAGTCGTTTCCATCAGAAGATCGGCAGTTGGCTAGGGTTGTTTGCGATCCTGATGGCCACGCTCGCGCCAACGATCTCGCATTCGCTCGCTGCGCGCAACGGCTTTGAAACCGGCATGAAGGGCGAGCATTGCTCGATGCCGTCGATGGCTTCCATGCCTGAGATGGGCGGCATGTCTTCGATGTCCTCGATGCCCTCGATGCAAGGTCAGGCATCGCACGACCCCGGCAGCAAACAGACTCAACACGCCGCCATGTCCGACGGCGACGCCTGCGGCTATTGCAGTCTGCTCGCTCACATGCCGGCGGTGCCCAGCGTCGAGGCACTGTTTTTCGTTACCGTTCGCGCGGTTCAGCACACTGTCGCCACTCGCTTCGAACGCGTTCGCCGCGTCGAACCGCTCACCTTCGCGCAGCCTCGCGCGCCTCCGTTCACCTCCTGATTCGAGTCATACCGTCGCGATGCCATGACTGCATCGCGACGCCGCCGCACGTCCGTTTGCAGAGACGCGCGCCGGCATTGTCACGACCCATGAACAGGATGAACCATGCAAACCCAGGTAACGCGCAACGGGAAACCGTTGTGCGCGGCGTCGCTCGTCGCGGCGGCCGCCAGCGTATTTCTATTCGCCCCTTCACTCGCCAGTGCTCATGCCATTGCGGGTAATCGCATCTTCCCGTCGACGATGGCCGTCGACGATCCCGGCGTCGGCGACGAAGGCAACCTTCAATACGGCCATCAACGCGTGCCCGGCGACAACGGCGATCAAAGCATCAACACCTTCGATTTCGAATACGACAAGCTGATCACGCCGAGACTGGCGGTGTCCGTGGACGGCACCTATGCGATGCAAAACAATCCCAAGGCGCGCGGCTTCGACAATTTCGGTGTCGGCTTGAAGTACCTGCTGTATGTCAACGATGAACACGAATTCATGACCTCGGTCGGCGTGGATGCTGAACTCGGCGGCACGGGAAGCCGCGCGATCGCGGACAACTTCTCGACGATCTCTCCCACGATCTACGCCGGCAAGGGCATGGGCGATCTCCCCGCGTCGCTTGCGTATTTGCGGCCGATCGCAATCACGGGTGAAGCCGGTCCGGCGCTGACAACCGGAGCGGGGCAGCCGAACGCGTTCAACTACGGCTTCACCGTGCAATACAGCTTGCCGTATCTGCAACAGCACGTGCATGACATCGGTCTGCCGCAACCCTTGGCGAACGTCATTCCGCTGGTGGAAATTCCGCTCTCGAGAAGCCAGGGACAGACGACGGGCACGATCAATCCAGGTTTCATCTGGATCAACCGCTATGGTCAGTTCGGTGTGGAAGCACAAATCCCTATCAATCACGCAAGTGGCTCGCACGTGGGCATTCTGGTCCAGACGCACATCTTCTTCGACGATGTCGCGCCGACCACGATCGGCAAGCCGCTTTTTCAGTAATGTATAAACACCGCAACGCAGGAGCAAGCGATGAAAAACGATCGACATGACTGGCTGCGCACCGCAACGAAGGTGCCCTTGCTGATGGCGGGACTCGCATTCGCGAGCGCCGTATTCGCCCATGTATTTCCGCAGAAGCAGGAGCCGGGGGCGGGCGCGACGGTGGCCTCGCCCGCTCAGGTTCGCGTGATATTCGACGGGCCGCTCGAGCCGTCGTTCAGTTCGCTGACGGTGACCGACACGAACGGCAAGCAGGTCAACACGGAGAAATCCGCAGTCGACACCCATCAGACGGCGGCAATGGCCGTGCCGCTGCCGCCGCTCGCGAGTGGTCATTACACCGTGCACTGGGTGGCCGTTGCCTCCGACGGGCACCGCACGCACGGCGATTACGCATTCGATGTGAAGTAACCGGACCCGTGATGCACCGCGTCATCGCAAGAACGACGGCGCGGCGTGTCCGTTATGGCGAACAGAAGCGCGCCGCACCAGGAGACAGCAAATCAGAACTTGTGCCGCAGGCCAATCCGAACAACGGCCTGCTTGTCGTCAGCCGACGCAGAAGGCCCGTTAATAGCGGCCACTGCCTGCTTGCCGGTCGAGTCCGTGCCGGAGGCCTTCTGATACACCCCGATCAGATAGACATCAGTGCGCTTCGACACGAAATAATCGATGCCTGAAGCGACCTGCTGATAAGTAGCGCCCGTCATGCCTTTAACGGAACTCCCCTTGGTGTAGTCATACGCCACGCCACACAGCAAATCAGTCGTGATCTGATACTTGAAGTTGATTTCCGCATTGTTCAACGTGGCATTGCCGCTTAGGCCCGCAGGGTTCGGTCCCGAAGAAAGATCCCCCAGATCGCGAAAACTCGTATTCGAGTAAGTCGCCCCAAACGTCGCTGCGCCAAAAAGATACGACGCCCCGGCCCCGATCACATGCAGCGATTTCGCCGATGCATACCCCGAATACACCGGCGACGCCATATTGCTGCCAGGCACGCCATTCGCAACAGCAGCAGGACTACCCGTACTGCCGAAGAACGACGTATTCGGATTCGCGACGTCGAGATAACCCACACCCAGCGCCAACGGCCCGTTCACATACCCAGCCGACACCGACCAGATACGGTTACGCGAGAAATTACCCGCGACGCCGCCCAGGCTATACATCCCTTCCACCGTCAAACCACCATAGGTGTTGCTCGTAAACTTGATCGCATTGTTCGTCGAGTTGGTGTTGTTGATGTTGTCGAGATCGCCAGGATGCGCCGCCATATAGCCACCCCATTGATCACCGACCTCGAACGGGCCGAGAATATCGACGTTGGTGTCGTATTGCCGGCCGAGCGTGACCGTGCCGAACGGACCCGACAAACCCACCCAGGCCTTCTTGCCGAACAGCAACCCGCCTTGGCCGAGCTTGCCGGTGCTGGCGTCGAAGCCGTTCTCCAGCATGAAGATCGCCTTCATGCCGCCGCCAAGATCTTCCACGCCGCGCAAGCCCCAGCGGCTTTGCTGCATCACGCCGCTCAGCAGGCGAACCGCGCTATGACCCGAGACACTGCCGTTGGCGTTGGCCGTCGCTGCATTGCTCGTATAACTCAAACCTTCATCGATAATGCCGTACAGCGTGACGGCACTCTGTGCATGCACCACGGCCGGAAAGGTCGCGGCAAGGCATACTGCCAGTAGCGTTTTTTTCATGGGGTCGGACGTTCAAGTTAGAGAAAGTGCGAAAAGTGACGGACGTGTTCACTCCCGCGAGCCACGCGTTGCTTGCCTGCGAGCAGCCGGCGGCGAAACCGGCTACGGGTGGAACCTCGGAATTAACGGTGTTTAATGACGCCCGCCGATCAGCGGCGGCCGCATCGGGCTGTGCGCCGCAGCGCTCTCATAGGCATGGCCGAACTGCAATAGACCCCAGTCGTCGCGGAAGCGTCCCGCGATTTGCAGGCCGATCGGCAAGCCGGACGCGCTGAAGCCGCATGGCAAAGCGAGTACCGGCGATTCGGTGGAAGACAGATACCAGCAGATGCGCATCCAGTCGATGTACGAATCGTAGCGCGTGCCCATGAATTCAGTGGGCCAGCGCAGATCGGCGTCGAAGGGCAGCATCTGCGTGGCGGGCAGCACGTAATAGGCGTGGTTGTCCATGAAGCGGCGCATGCGCTCGAACAACGCCGTCTTGCGCACGAACATGTCGCCCAGATCCGCCGCGGATAACGAGCGATGCAGGCGGCACTCCGCTTCGATTTCAGGTTTCAGCTGTGCACGTGCATCGGCATCGAGCCGGTCCACCAGGCTGCCGATCATCCACGCACGCTCTATGCGGAAGACATCCTCGGCATCGCCGAGATCAGGGTCGGCGAATTCCACTTCGCAACCCATCGACTCGAAGACCGCGGCCTGAGCCTGCACGGCGCGCTGGATCTCGGGATCGACTGCAAGACCGGCGAGCTGAACCGACATGGCGATGCGGGTGCCGCGAAAATCGCGTTGCAACGGTTGCGCGAAACGCGAGCCTGGTTCGCTGATTTCGGTCGCGGTTTCGCCGGAAGGTCCGGCGATCGCGCTTAGCAGCAAGGCGGTATCGGCGACGTTGCGCGCCATCGGCCCATCTACGCCGAGCGTTGCCCAGCCGTTCGAATCCGGCGCGCGCGGCACGCGTCCCGGCGACGGACGCAAGCCCACCACCGCATTCCACGCGGCCGGATTGCGCAGCGAGCCGCCCATGTCGCTACCGCACGCAAGCGGATTCATCCCGCACGCCACCGATGCCGCCGCGCCGCCGCTACTTCCGCCAGCGGATTTGCTCAGATCCCACGGATTGCGTGTCACGCCGAACACATCGTTGAACGTGTGCGAACCAGAGCCCAATTCAGGGGTGTTCGATTTGCCGATCATCAGGGCGCCCGCGGCGTCACAGCGCCGCGCGATCAATGCGCTGTGCTCGGGCACGTGGTGTTCGAAGATCTTTGAGCCGAACGTCGTGCGCACGCCACGCGTCGCGGTCAGGTCCTTCTGCGAAACGGGCAGGCCGTGCAGGGGACCTTGCCAGACGCCGCGCGCCCACTGCGCATCCATTTCGGCTGCCTGGCTTCGCAAGGTGGCTGCGTCGGCGATGGTGACCAGTGCGTTGACCTGCGGGTTGACGGCCTCGATGCGCGTGAGGTGCGCATTCAGAATTTCGACGGCGCTCACTTCCTTTTTGCGCTGCAGATCGAGCAACGTAAGGGCGGAGAGGTCACAAAGTTCGCTGCCCGTAGCGAGCGGCGTATCGGCATGAAGAGTGTCTGACATAAGAAATTTCGCGGTAGTGAAAAGTGAATGACGCGTATGTAGCGGCCTAAATGTCCTGACGTGTGCGGTCGACCACGAACAGGAGCGCGACCAGCGAGAGCACTCCGCACACGATCACGTACCAGGCGGGCGCGGCCGGATTCCCGGTCGCCTGAATCAGCCACGTCACGATGAATTGCGCAAAGCCACCGAAGATCGACACGCCTGCTGCATAGGCAATGGAAAGCCCGGTTGCTCGCGTGCCGCGCGGAAACATTTCCGGCAGCATCGAGCCGGTCGCACCGGCGTTGATGGAGTGCAGCGCTGCGAGCGCACAGATCACGAGATATAACGTGCTGGTCGAAGGCGAATGCTGAATCAGATAGAAGCCAGGCAGAATGAGCACGGTCAGAAGCACGCGCGAGATGAAGGCGACGCGTTTGCGGCCGAACGTGTCGGACCAGATGCCGCCTACCGGCGATATCACCAGCATCACGGCACCGGCGAGAATCCCGCACCAGAGCGCGGCGTCCATCGGCAGATGCAGCACCTTGATCGCATACGTCGACATGTAATAGATCACGATGAAATGCGCCGACGTGCCGCCGACCACCAGAAAAAGGGCGACCAGGATGAGGCGCCAGTCGCGTTGCAGAACAGTCTTCAGCACGCCTGCGGAATCGCGCGCGGTGTCGGCGGGCGCATCTGCTTCACCGCCCAGCCGTGAGCGTAGATAGAGGCCGAGCGGTGCGATCAGCACGCCTGCGAGAAACGGGATACGCCATCCCCATGCTTCGAGCGAAGCCTTGTCGAGGTAGTGCGACAGTAGAAAGCCGACCAGCGAGCCTGCCAGCGCCGCTGCGCCCTGGCTCGCGAACTGCCAGCTCGTGATGTAGCCGCGTCGCGAGGAAGAAGCGCGTTCCGCGAGCAGCGTGGTCGCCACGCCGACTTCGCCGCCGGCGGAAAAACCCTGTAGCAAGCGCGCGGCGACAATCGCAAGCGGTGCGGCGATGCCGATTTGTGCGTAGGTGGGCATCACGCCGATCAGGCCAGTGCCGACCGCCATCGTCACGAGGGTGAGATTCATCGCGGCAATACGGCCGAAGCGGTCCGCCAGCACGCCGAACAGCACGCCGCCGAGCGGTCGCGCGATAAAGCCGATGCCGAACGTGCCGACCGAAAGCAGGAGTTGCTGTTGCGACGAAGCGAGTGGGAAAAACAGCTTGCCGAGCAGCACGGCAAAGAAGCTGTAGACGGTGAGATCGAAGAACTCGAACGCATTGCCGATCGTCGTTGCGATGATCAGCCCGCGAGTCGATGGGCCATGCCTCGCGCTTTGACTGGCGTCGTCGAGCGAAGAACTGAGTGAAGGTGACTTCATGAACGGGATCCCTCTGGAGGTGAATCAATCCGTGATGCGTCGATATCGTGTCGAGCGCGCTTCACTATCGGTTCGAGCGCTTTGCTCGGGCAGAGCGCCTTCAATGACGGCGACAGGAAAAGTCTAGGGAGTCAAAAAAGCATGCTGAATTTGCTTTTTCTTATTGTGATAACGCTGGGTTATCGCGCGCGCTGGGCCGGGATTCGGGCGGGGGCAGGGCTTATGCGGACGGCGCTGCAATGAGTATTTGAGAGCATGGCAGGGGCCTTTCTCGCGGTGTACCATCGATTCGAGCCGTCAGCCGCAGGTTGATGCCGACTGTGATTTCCTCTTTCCAACGGTTCATCCGACCGCTCTAACCCGTGAAATACAACCAGTTGCGCGCTTTAGTGGCGATTGCCCAGCACGGCAGCATTCGCGCCGCGGCTAAAACGGTGTGTCTGTCCCAGCCCGCGTTGACCAAGGCGATTCGTGAGCTCGAACAGGAATTGGGCGTGCCGCTGGTATCGCGCAGCGCGCGTGGCGCGCAACTCACGCAGTTCGGCCACGCCGTGTGTGCGCGCGCGAGGCTCATCCTTGCGGAGATGCAGCACGCGAAAGACGACGTGGTCCATCTATCCGGTCAGGCGGGCGGTACGGTGTCGTGCGCGGTCACGCCGCTGGTGTCGCTGAAGTTTCTGTCACGCGCCATTCACTCGTTCCGGCTGCGCATGCCGAAGACGCGGCTCTCGGTTCAGGAAGGTTTTCTGACGGCGGCATTGGCACGGCTGCGCGATGGCTCACTGGACTTCGTGATCGCGATCGTCGATGAAAAGAAGCTCGCGCCGGAATTCGTGTTCCGCTCGCTGGTTGAAGGCGAGTTGATCATTTCCGCGCGCAAAGGGCACCCATTGGCGAATGCCGGATCGATCGCGGATCTGGACGGTGCGGAATGGATGCTGAACACCACACCCGAAAGCATTGGTCAGTCGTTGCAGGATTTTTTCGTGCGGCATGGGGCGAGCGCGCCGAACGTGGTGGTGGAATGCAGCTCGTTCAGCGCGAGCTTTTCGCTGACGGTGAGCAGCAATCTGTTGTCGTGTTGTCCGAAGAGTTTTCTGGAAACCGACTGGATTCGCGAGCGGCTCGTTGCGATACCGGTGCGTGAACCGTTGCCGCGCGTGTCGGTAGGCATCATCTCGCGGCGTGACGCATTGAATACGTCAGCCTGCGATTATCTGATCGACTGTTTCGTCGAAGCCGTCGCGGCCGTGCCGCAGTTTCAGTTCGATGCCCATGCCGATAGCGCGGGCGTGATTTAAGCGGGCCGGGTGGCGCGACTGAATCCGATTGCCGCTCTCGTGCATCAATGCGATGTCGAGCGTTTGATGCGATGGAAATTGCGATCGAAATAGATCAACCCATCACCATCCGTGCGCACGCTGATGCAGGCGATTTTGACGAACATCACCGAGTGCGAACCCACTTCCTTCAGATCGACGATTTCGCCCTGCAGGCTCGCGAGCGCGTCGCGCAAGACCGGCACGCCGTGCGTGCCTTCGTCCCAGATCGGCCAGCCAAAGCGTTCTTCCATCGGTACCTGCGTCATGCCGGCGAAGTGGCGCGCGAGCAATTCGTGCTCGCCTGGCAGTACATTGATGCAAACGTGGCGGTTGCCTTCGAAGGTGGCGTGCATCGCGCTGGAGCGGTTCAGGCAGACGAGCAGCGTGGGCGGCGTATCGGTGACGGAGCATACGGCGCTCGCCGTGACACCGCAACGTCCATGCGGGCCGGCGGTCGTGATGACGTTCACCGCCGCGGATAGATGCGCCATGGCCTGACGGAATTGCTGCTTTGCGGCCAGTTCGGCGTCAGTCGTGGGAGTCGGTTGCATCGGTTGCGGGTTCGGCTTCATGTTCGGGGTTCCTCTGGGCGCAGTGGGGGCTGGATTCAAGCGTAATCAATCCACGCGCGGAAAAAAATCAGCGCGAGCGGTGCGCGTAGGGGCGTCTTTCCCAATCCGCCTAAAGGTTTCCCCAATACGTGGCACGCGTGGTACGTGTCTATGCGACTTTAATTGGCGCTAGAGGGTAACGACAGGGAAACTACAGGGTAACTATCGCTTTGCAGCGCTTTTTTCACTGGTTATCATGAGCTTGCAAGACGCTTCGAATCGCTCCTCACTTCCCGAACCGTTCCACTGACTCCATGTCCCAGCAGCCTCAGTCCGCTTCACCCCTCGCACCGATCGTCTATATCGTCGACGACGACAACGGCATGCGTACATCGCTTGCCTGGCTGCTCGAATCGGTCGGCGTGAAGTCGGCGGGTTTCGCCAATGCCAGGGAATTTCTCGACGCTTTTGATCCCAGCCTGGCCGCCTGTCTCGTGCTCGACGTGCGGATGCCGGAGCAAAGCGGTTTCGATGTGCAAGCGGAGTTGAACCGTCAAGGTGCGACGCTGCCGATCATTTTCGTCAGCGGTCATGGCGACATTCCTATGTCGGTGCGTGCGTTACAGAACGGCGCGATCGATTTCGTCGAGAAGCCGTATAACTCGCAGCAGATGCTCGATCGCGTGCAGCGTGCGTTGAAGCTCGCCACGCTTCGTCACGCCGCCGATCAGAAGCAGCGTGAGTTGCGCAAGCGCCTGGCGTCGCTGACGGCACGCGAAAAAGAAGTGCTGCGCGGCGTGATCGACGGCAAAGGCAGCAAGCGTATCGCTTCCGATCTGTCGATCAGCGTGAAGACCGTCGACGTGCATCGTGCAAGCATCAAGGACAAGCTCGGCGCGGCGTCCATCGCGATGCTGGTGCGCGACGTGATGGCGGTGTGGGAGCAGGAGGCGGCCGCGGGCGGTGAGCCTCGCTGAGGGGAAGGCTCACCCCACTGCGTGAAGGTTGGCGCATGCCACGAATGTAGGTCTTCGTGAACGCGCCGGGCATTTAACGCATGAACAAGCCGCCGTTCACATCCCAGCACGCGCCGTTTGCAAAGTAAGCGTTCTCGGCGGCCAGCATTACCGCAACGTCCGCAACATAGTCCGCTGAGCCCAGACGTCCCGCCGGAATGTTGGCGATCACCGCTTTCAGTTTGTCGGCTGCGACGCTCTCATGCACGATCGGCAGGTCCATCGGCCCGGGCGAAATCGCGTTCACGGTCACGCCCGCGGCCCCGAGGTCGCGCGCGAACACCTTGGTCAACGTGATGACACCGCCTTTGGCCGCCGCATAGTGTGCGCCGGTGGCCGATCCGCCATTCTGTCCCGCCAGCGAAGCGATATTGACGATGCGGCCCGCGCCAGCGTCGGCGAAATGCTGACCGAACACCTGGCAGCCGAACAGCACGCTGCGCAGATTCACGTTGATGACCTGATCGAATTGCTCGGCGGTGATCTCCATGACGGATACGACTTTGGAGGCACCCGCATTGTTGATCAACGCGTCGATGCGTCCCCAGCGTTGCAGAATCGCATCGCGTGCGGATTCGAACGCGCTCTTCGAGGTGACGTCGAGATGTAGCGCGAAAGCGCTCGAACCGTCGGCGCTCAAGTCGCGGGCGAGGGCTTGTGCGGCATCGAACGCAATGTCGCCGATGGCTACCGCGTAGCCCGCTGCGTGAAAGCGTGTAGCGATCGCGGCGCCGAGACCGCGCGCGGCGCCCGTGACGAGGACGACTCTGTTCTGCATTGCATGTGCTCCGTGAGAAAACTGCCGCCTTATGCGGCGAGGGCCGCTTCGAAGCGTGCCGCAATCGCGCACACCTGCTCGTCCGCGCCCTTGCGTCCGACGATCTGCAAGCCCGCCTTGAGCGGCGAGCCGTCGATAGGCAAGGGCAAGCTCAGTGCCGGATGGCCGCTTAGATTGAACGGCCGGATCAACGACGACATGGCGATGACCGGGGTGCCGCCGCGTGCCTCGTCGAGTGTGATCGGCAACGCCGGCAGTGTGGGGAGAATCAACACGTCCACGCTTTCAAGCGCATGATCGACGGCGGCCGTGAATTGCCGGCGTACCGACTCCGCGGCATCGACTTGCGCAGCGGTGGTATTCGCCGCGGCGCGAAGCCGTGCGTCGAGGTCGGCACCGATCTTGCCGGTCGCGACCAGGTGGCCGAACGCATGCGAGGTTTCGGCGTTGATGATCGAGAGGCCCGCTTCGAAGGCGGCGGCAAACCCCGCGAGTTCCAGCGTGCGAGCAGTGCAATCGGCCTGGCTTGCCGCGCGCGTCACGGCTCCAAGAATATCGGGCATGGCGTCGACCTGCACGATACCGACATTCAACGCGCCTGTCCGTGATGCGTGGGCCGCATGCACGTCGAAATCAGCGGTGATCGCCTGCATCGCCGCGACGATCATCTGCATCTCGCGCGCGAACGGCCCGACGCAATCGAGCGTCGATTCACGCGGCGCGACGCCGCGCCGGGAGACGCGCCCGTAAGTCGGCTTCAAACCGATGACACCGCAGCACGCAGCGGGGCCGCGAATCGAACCGCCGGTGTCCGTGCCGAGCGCGGCATCGGCAAGCTTCAAACCGACAGCCGCAGCCGAACCGCTCGACGAACCGCCTGGAATACGCGTGGCGTCCTGCGGATTCTGCGGCGTGCCGGTGTAGTCGTTGATACCGGTCATGCCGAACGCCAGTTCGTGCATATTCGCTTTGCCGACAATGTGCCAGCCGGCAGCGAGCAGGCGCTCCACGACCTCCGCATGCTGCTGCGCAGGAGGTGTGTCGGCTAACGCGCGGCTCGCGGCCGTGGTCGCGTAGCCGGCGATATCGATCGTGTCCTTGATCGCGATGCTCGGACCTGTGCCGCCTAACGACAAGGTATGGATAAACTCATTCATGGATTCGGTTTCCTTGCATTGACTTGCCAGGGCGCGTCGAAAAGCCGTTCGGTGCGAAAGTGCGTGATGAGCCAGTCGCGGCCATTGCCGGCGGGAGCAAAGTCCACTTCCAGACGCGCCGAGATCAACTCCGCCTGTGCGTCGACGTAGCCGGACGCTTGCAGCATGATCCAACGGCCTTTCGCGGTTGCGCCATGCACCTCGATGGTTTCGGACGTGAGGAAGTGCACGTTGACCGAAAAATGCGGCGATGGCGGCAGGTAGCGCGTGAGCATCGCGAGAATGTCCGCTTGACCGTTCAGACGGCCGAACTTGTTCGCGTACTGCGGGCCGATGCCTTCCCAGATCGCGTCGGCAGTGAAGAGGGCCGCGAGCGTCTCGCCTTCGAGCGCGCCCGAAGGCACATCGCAGAGCGCCATATAACGCGCCATCGTGCGGCGTACCGCCGATTCGGCTTCGAGCGCGGCGAGCCGTTCGGTCAGCCTGACAAGGGTATCCGGGGTTGCGTTCATCGAATCGTGTTCCGGCACGCTCAAGCCGCGTTAGCGTGTTGCGGCGGGACTTGCAGCGCGCGGCCGACGCGCGCTTCGATCTTGCCGTAGCGCCACAGGTTGTATTCGCCGACCGGTGTGGTGCGATACAGATTGCACACCGCCACGGCCGTATCGAAGTCGCGCACGTCGGCCATGATGTAGAAGGTCCACGGCGAGTTGTCGGCATTGCCGACGGTGAGGCGGTCGTCGTCCATGATGCCCAGCACGCTGACGCCGTCCATCGATTCGACCGCCGCCAGCATCTTGCCGTAGGCCTGCCAGACTTCGCCGATCTTCTCGCGCGGCAAGTCGAAGAAATTCTGCGTCACGCCGCAGCAGAACAGAACGCGTAAGGGCAGGGTCGGGTTATCGGACATTGTGTGGTTCTCCATGAAATCGTTTAAACACCAGAATCGGAATGTGGCTTACAGGTAGCCCGGAATCGGCGGCACGCCGACGAACACCGCACCGGCGCCGTCGAAGTTGCCTTCGCCGAGAAACGCGTGCTGGGTCACCACCATCGCGTCGCGCAGCAGGCGCTGCAACGGATGCGTGCGGTAGATCGCCATCGTGCCGCCGAGCCGGTAGGCGCGCTGCACGACCTCGGCGCCTTCGCGGGCGATCTGCGTCGCGGCAAGCCGCAGCAGGCTGGTTTGCTCGGGCGTAACCGGATTGCCGGCGAGGATCGATTGCCAGACGTCGTCGGTGGCGTCGTAGAAGAATGCGCGGGCCGAGCGCAACTGCGCTTCGGCTTTTGCCAGTTCGATCCGGTAGTACGCGCGGTCGGCGAGTTGCGGCGCACCGGTCGTCGTCTTGCGGCCGCCGGCCATCTGGTTGGCGACATCGAGCGCCGCGCGCGCAAGGCCGAGGTTCACTACGGCCAATACTTGTGCCGCGTACGCGATAGTCGGGTAGCGATACAGCGGTTCATCCACGCACGATTCGCCGCCTCGCACGAAGGTCCAGTCATCGGCGACGAACTGATCGGTCACGCGCAGATCGTGACTGCCGGTGCCCTGCATGCCGACCACGTCCCAGTTCTCGACGATCTCGACCTGATCCGGACGAAACACGGCTGTGCGGGGTTTGCCGGGCACGCCGGGGGCGCCTGTGCTGATTCCCACGCCGAGCCAATCCGCGCCCTTGCAGCCGCTCGCGAATTTCCAGGTGCCGTTCACACGCCAACCGCCTTCAGCGGGCTGAGCGGGTTGCACCGGGAAGAGGCCGCCTGCAAATACCTGATCGGGACCGTCGGCGTAGAGGTGCGCCTGAGTGGCCAGCGGCAAGGCCGCGAGATACACGTTCGCCGAGCCGAAACTCGCGACCCACGCAGCCGAACCGTCCGCTACCGCAATGCGTTCGATCATGTCGAGGAACGCGGTAGGCGCGAGCGCATCGCCGCCGAAACGCCTCGGCGTTGCCGCGCGGTATACGCCCGCGCGTTTGAGTTTGCCGATGATCTCGCGCGGCACATGTGACAGGCGATCGAACTCCTCGCGCCGTGCGGCGATTTCGGCGATGACGTCGGCGAGCGGCAAACGTGTCGCATCCGGGCTGGATTCCGCGACGGCGGCAATAGGGTCGATGGCGGTGTCTGACATGGCGGGGCATCTCCTTGATTCGTTTTTGACAGAAGCACAAGGCACGCTTCGGTCGCGAACCAGGGAGCGGGCGACGACGCGTGCAGGGTGAAGCCAGTCTAGAAATGCAAAAAGAACGCTTCAATTGGGATGCGAGGCGTGTTTTTAGGTACCGCGCCGGGGGTGCCTAAAGAAATCTTCAGACGCGAACCATGCCGACTGGTGTTATGTTCCTTCACGTACGTGATCGAACTTTTGAGCAGCCTCGTCCGATGAATTTCCCCGCCGAAGAAGATTTCCACCGCCTGCTCGACGCGCTGACGCTGTGCGTGCTGCTGCACGACGCCGAAACGAAGGCGATCGTGTGGGCCAATCGCGCGGCTTGCGAGGCACTCGGTTTTTCGCTCGAGGAATTGCTGCCGCTGAAAGCGAAAGACATGACCCGCCCGGTGCCGAAGTACCGGCGTGAGATCGCCACCGGCGCCATGGACCGTGCGATCACCGAAGGCCCGCAGGTCTATGAATGGTGTTACCGCTCGCGTACGGGCGCCGACATGCTGTCCGAAGCCTTTGCGACCTACGTGCCGCTGCGCGAGCGCGCGGTGGTGATGGTGCAGTTCCGCGATATCAGCGTCGAAGACACGCTCAAGCAGACGCTGCGGCGCTACGAGTCCCGGCTGCGCGAGTTCATGCAGGACCTCGGTGAAGGCGTGGCCGTACTGACGCCCACCGGCGAAGTGGAATTCATCAGCGAATCCGGACGCCGCGTGCTGGGTCTGGAAGAGGGCGCGCCGATGGGCGACGTGCTCGACTACTGCAGTGAGCCCGATCGCAACCGCCTGCTCGAACAGCTCGCCGGCGCACCGCGCATCCAGCCTTCGGCGCCGCAGCGCTATCGCATCACGCGCCGTGACGGCGCGCCGGGCTGGTTGCGCATCACGTGCAGAAGAATCGAGATCGAAAACGACCTCAACGGCCGCTTGCTGCACTTTCGCGACATCACGGACGAGGTCGCCGTCGAAGAGGCGCGCCGCAACGAGGCGCGGCTGCTGGAATACGCGGGGCGCTACAACGCGATGGGTGAAATGGCGACCGCCATTGCGCACGAGCTGAGCCAACCGCTCGCCGCGGTGCGCAATTTCATCGAAGGCGCGATCCTGCGCCTCGCGCAACCCGGCGCCGTCGACGATGCGGTGTGGGGCCTGCGCAGCGCCGATCGTCAGGCTGAGCACGCGGCGGTGATCATCAAGAGCGTGCGCGATTACATCGTCAAGCGGGAGCCGAGTGAGACGAACGTGGATCTGCGCGACGTCATGACGGACGTTGCCTACTTCATCGAATTGCGTGCGAAGGAGGCGGGCGTTGCGGTCACCATCGAGCAGGCGCCGCAAGCCCTGCCGGTGTATTGCGAGCGCGTGCTGATCGGCCAGGTGGTGCTGAATCTGGCGTTCAACGCGATCGAGGCGCTGACGGAATGCACGCCTGCCGCGGCACGGCGCGGCGAATTGCGCCTCGTCACCAGCCTGCGTGGGAAATATGCGCTCGTGCAGGTCATCGACAACGGCCCGGGCGTAGCCGCCGAAGCGCACAGCCGCCTGTTCGATGGATTTTCTTCGTCGAAGGCGGGCGGCAATGGCATCGGTTTGTCGCTGTGCAAAAACATCGTCACGCGGCATGGTGGCGAGATCTGGGCGAAACCGGTGCCGCAGGGCGGACTTCAATGCAGTTTTACGCTGCCGCTCGCGACCGTTACTGCGGGTTGATCGCAGCAGATGTGCGATTGGCGACGCAATGGAAGCGCCCCACGCATGGGGCGTGCCGGGCACAGTCTCAATCATGCCTGCTGCTGACGCTTTTCGGAATGGTCGCGAGCGTGATCGCGGTGATAAGGCCGAAGCCGATCAGCATCAACGCGACCGGCCACGGCGCATGGACCTTCGAATACAGCGCGATGGCGACCAGCGGCGCGAGTCCGCCGGAAAATATCGAAGCGATTTCGTGGCCCAGCGCCATGCCTGAATAGCGGACCTCGGTGGGAAAGAGTTCGCCCATCAGTGCGGGCTGCGTGCCGATCATCGCACCGTGGCAGAAGGGCAAACCTAGTGCGAGCGACAGGAACACGAGCCAGGGCTCATGCGTATCGATCAGCCAGAATGCGGGAAACGCGATCACGACCAGGCCGAGCGCACCGATCAGATATACCGGACGGCGTCCAATCACATCCGATAGCCGGCCCCACAGCACGATCGTGACGAGTTCGAGCAGCATCGCGAGCATCACACCGCCGAGCATCACCGAAACCGGCACGCCGATGGTTTTGCCGTACACCAGCACGAACGACAGGAAGATATACGTGCCGCCGTTTTCGGCGACACGCAGGCCCATTGCTTGCAATACCTGTTTCGGATGATTGCGCAGCACGGTCAGCACCGGCATGTGCTTCGGTTTGGCGGCCGTGAAGTCGCGGCTCTCCGGAAGGCTTCGGCGAATATACACACCGACGCCGAAGATCAGCACGCTCGCGAGAAACGGCACCCGCCATCCCCACGACATGAAACTTTCGACCGGCAGCCGTTGCACCAGATAGAACGCGGCGGCCGACAATACGAAGCCGCCGGCTACGCCCAGTTGACTGAACGATGCGTAGTAGCCACGGCGATTGGCGGGCGCACTTTCGCTAATGAGCAGCACACCGCCACCCCATTCGCCGCCGGAGGCAATGCCTTGCACGACCCGCAGACAGACGAGCGCGGCGGGCGCGAGGAAGCCGACTTGCGAGAAGGTCGGCAATAGTCCGATGCCGAAGGTCGCCACGCCCATCATCATGAGGGTGACGACGAGCGCACGTTTGCGGCCATGCCGGTCGCCGATGTGGCCGAATACGATGCCACCGAGCGGGCGCGCCACAAAGCCGATCGCGAAACCGGCGAAGGCGGCGAGGGTGCCCATCAACGGGTCGCCGTGCAGCGGGAAAAACAGCGGCCCGAAGATCAGGGCCGCTGCCGTGCCGTACAGAAAAAAGTCGTACCACTCGAGCGCGTTGCCGAGCACGGAGGCGACGATGATCCGCCGCAGTGTCCGCGAGGTCGCAGGCGCCGCGGGCGTGGCGGCTGAGACGGCCGTGGGAGAAAGCGTGTCGTTTGGCATCACCGTGCTCGCTGGTTGCGGGTCAATTACAGCAGGAACCCGATTGCGCTGAGCGCCTCGGTCGAATCGATCAGGCGGATCACCTTCTGCACGATGCGCGGCTCGTCGCTCGCGAAACGGATGCGATGGGTGAGATCCGCCGCGAACAGGGTCGACTTGCCGCGTTTGTACGCAACAATGATCTGCGCCGAACTCACTTCGACTTCGCTGCTCGTATCGCTCGTCAGCGTGAAACGCGAGACCGTGCGCACGGTGCGGGCGGCGTCGCTTGCCGAGGCCGAATAGCCGGACGTCATGCGCTGCACGCGTTTTTCACGCATGTCCTGATCGTCGTAGGCATAGTTCAGCGTGGCGGCGAAGTCGGTGGTGTCGTGATCGATCGGCACCACGTAGAAGCCTGCCGGGTCCCACAGCGAAAGCCACTCGCGATAGTCCTTGCGGTCCAGCAGTTCGGCTTCGCGCCAGATCAGTTCGATTGCGTCCGCAAAGGTCTGCTGCGAAAACAGCGTATTCCTGTCATCCATCATGCTTGCTCCATCATCGTGCGCCATTGCGCGTAGGCTTCGCGCATCCCGGTTTCGTCGGTAGCGTGTGCGGTCTTTTCGCCGTTTGGCGCGGTGCTCTCGCGGTTCAGGCCGCGATTCACGAGGATCGGCAGATCGGGACCGGCATGCGAGCCGCGCTGCACGCGCTCCCAGGCTTCGGCGTCGTCCGGGCTGCCGAAACCGAACGGGCCCTGGAAGTGTTCGTGAATGCGCAGACGCACGCGGTTCGCTTCATCGGGGCCGCCATCCATGGCAAGGGCGACGTGACGGATTTCCGTCTCGTTCGCGGAGATGGGCCGCAGCACGCGGAAAAACGCCATCGACAGTGCAAGGTTCGGAAACAGATTCAGGTTGAAGCCGACACCCATCAGCGAACGCACGATGCGGCGCACTTGGTCGGGCGTGTGCTTTTCGCCGAGCGTGGCAGCGAGTTCCTGGAAGCGTTCAGGAATCGGCGCGCCGTCGTCCTTGTCCAGATCGACGAGTTCGGGCACCAGCACGGCGAGACTGTGGCCGTTGCCGAGCGAGCGGCAGAAGGCGTCGTCGCTCGTCATGAAGCTGGTGATCGCGGCGGCGGTTTCGTCGTCGATCGATTTCATCCACGACTTGTGGACGACCGGAAAGTGATACAGGTCGGTGGTATTTTCGAGCTGGATCTTCCAGTTGCCGTTGAAGCGGAAGCGATGTTCGCCGTTCGCCTTGATCGGATAGCCCGCGCCCTGTTTCATGAACAGATCGATCCACGGCTTGGCGCCGCCGAGGAAATCCTCGAGCGGCTCGATCTCCTGATTGAAGCTCGCGAAGATCAGACCTTGATAAATGCCCACGCGCAGGCTGGCGAGCGGCAACTCGGTCTTGTCGATCACACCTTCGTAGCCGTCGCCGTAGGGCAGCGCGCGCAACGCGCCGTCGAGGCCATAGGTCCAGCTGTGATACGGGCATGTGAAGCCTTTCGCATTGCCCTTGTGTTGCTCGCACACCGTCGCGCCGCGATGGCGGCAGCGGTTTTGCAGCACGTTGACGGCGCCGCTCTTGTCGCGCACCACGATCACCGGCTGGCGGCCGATCGTGGTGGTGCGGAAGTCGCCCGGATTGGGCAGTTCGCTTTCGTGCGCGACCCAGATCCAGGTCTTGTAGAAAATGCGGTCGAGTTCGGTTTCGAAAATTGCCGGGTCGTAGTACAGCGAGGGGGCGACGCGGTCGGACTGCGCGCGCTGATACAAGGCGCTCGTGTCGACGGTCTGATATGAGGAATCGCTCATTGTGGTGTAGGTGGGGGTGGTCGATGAAGCACAGTCTCGTTCACCCACTGATATGCGTCAAATTGATCTAAAATAAAATATAAGATCAATCTCATGGATATCTCGATGAATTCACTGGACCACGTCGACCTCAATCTGCTGCGCGTTTTCCAGGCGATCGTCGAGGAGCGCAGCCTCACGCGGGCCGGCCTGCGGCTTGCGTTATCGCAGCCGGCGATCAGCTACTCGCTGGGGCGTTTGCGGACGCTGTTCGACGATCCGCTCTTTATCCGCACGCGCGCCGGCATGCAGCCCACGCCGATCGCACTCGAACTGTCAGGCATCGTCGCGCGGGCTTTGGATACGGTGCGCGAGGCGCTGCGTTACGCGGAGCACTTCGATCCTGCGGTGAGTACGCGCACATTCCGCCTGTCGCTGTCCGATGCGGGCGAGTTGGCGTACCTGCCGCCGATTTGCGAGGCGTTGCACCGGCAGGCGCCGCGCGTGAAATTGCGCATCGAGCCGCTGCCGGTGTCGGAAATCGAAGATGCGTTGCGTGCCAGCCGGCTCGATTTCGCCATCGGCAATTTGCCGACGCTGACCGCGCGCACGCGTCATGAGGCGTTATTCGAAGAGACTTACGTGTGTATGACACGCAAACGGCGTGGCTTGCCGCGTACGAAAGAACTGGGCATGAAGGCGTTTCTGGACGCGTCGCACGTGCAGATCACATCGGTCGAGCATAGCCACTATGCACTCGACGACGCATTTCGCGCGCAAGGCGTGGGGCGGCATATTGCGTTGGAACTGCCGCATTTCGTGGCTTTGCCGAGCGTGCTGGCCGTGACCGATCTGTTCGCGACGCTGCCGCGGCGTCTTGCACAGATTTTCAACCGGACCGGCGGATTCCAGCTCTATGAGTTACCCGTTACGTTGCCGATGGCAGCCGTCACGATGCATTGGCACGAGCATTTCGATCAGGACGAGGGCAACGTGTGGTTGCGCAATCTGATGGGCGATATCGTGCGGCGTTTCGATGAGCGTTGAAGCGGCCGCGACGGACCGTTGCGCGCCTCCTTGCGCGCCTTCAACCCCGCTTGAACAACTCCCGCGCCAGCGAACACAGCAACGTCGTGGTCGGCGACTCGTCCTGCAGGCGCCGGCTCATGATGATCGGCGACGCGATATTGGCCGCCGGAACCGGCCGGTACACCACGCCATGGGCGCGCAAGCCCTCGACGCTTTCCGGCACGAGACACACGCCGACCTGGGCTGCAACCAGCCCCAGTGCCGTTTGCAACTCCCGCACTTCATGAACGGCTTTCGGCTCCAGCGCATGGTCGTGCATCGCCGATAGCTGCTGGTCCGCGTAGCTCGGCCGTGGCGTGCTCGGATAGACAATCAGCGTTTCCTCCGCGAGCGCGGCCAGCGTCAGCGCTTTCTTCTGGCGTGCGAGCAGATGGTTTTGTGGCAGTGCGGCAATCATCCGTTCTTCGACGAGCACTTCGCGCGCCAGTTGCGCGTCATCGAAACGCAAGCGGCCGAAACCGACATCGATACGGCCGCCTTTGAGGGCGCCGAGTTGCTCGATCGTAAACATTTCGATCAGCGACAACTCGATATGCGGCGCCGCCTCACGAAACGCGCGGATCACCGCGGGCAGCGCGCCGTAGAGCGTCGACGGCACGAAGCCGATCACGATGCGCTCGGCCAGTTGCGCGAGGCGCCGCGTGAGCGGGGCGAGTTCGTCGGCGTCGTCGACCAGCCGTTTGGCTTGCGCATAGAAAATGCGGCCGGCTTCGGTCAGCCGCAACGGCCGCGAACCACGCTCGAACAGCGCGAGGCCGACGTCCTCCTCGATCTGCTGGATCTGGCGGCTCAGCGGCGGCTGTGTCATATGCAGGCGGCTGGCGGCCCGCGTAATGTTCATTTCTTCGGCGACCGCAATGAAATAGCGGAGTTGGCGAAGTTCCATGCATACCCCTAAGGTATGGAAGTAGTCGGAATCGGTGTTGGACTGCTTCGCGGGTTGTTTCTACTATGGTGCCTCAGGAACGTGGTTCAGGAGCGCAACGAATGATAGCAACACCCGTGAAGATCGAAAGCGTGGAGACGATTCTCGTCGACGTACCGACCATTCGTCCGCACCGGCTTTCGGTTGCAACGATGAACTGCCAGACGCTTGTGCTGGTTCGCATCCGCTCTTCCGACGGCGTGGTCGGCGTGGGCGAGGGCACGACCATCGGCGGTCTCGCCTACGGTGAGGAAAGCCCGGAAAGTATCAAGGTCAACATCGATACGTATTTTGCGCCGCTGCTCAAAGGCCTGGACGCGACCCGTCCAGGCGCGGCAATGGCGAAGCTGCGCGCGCTGTTTCAGGGCAACCGTTTTGCGAAATCCGCGGTTGAAACCGCCTTGTTCGATGCCCAGGCGCAACGTCTCGGCGTGCCCTTGTCGGAATTGTTCGGCGGCCGCGTGCGCGATTCGGTGGATGTGGCGTGGACGCTCGCAAGCGGCGACACGACCCGCGATATCGACGAAGCCGAGCGCGTTTTTGAAACGAAGCGGCATCGTGTGTTCAAGCTGAAGATCGGTTCGCGCGCGGTTGTCGACGACGTTGCACACGTCGTCGCGATTCAGAAAGCGCTGGAAGGGCGCGGCGAGGTGCGTGTCGACGTGAACCAGGCATGGACCGAGTCCGAAGCGATCTGGGCCGGCAAGCGTTTCGCCGACGCCGGTGTGGCGCTGATCGAGCAGCCGATTGCGGCGGAGAACCGCGCGGGCCTCAAACGTCTGACGGATCTCGCTCAGGTGCCGATCATGGCAGATGAAGCATTGCACGGCCCGGCCGATGCCTTCGCCCTTGCCAGCGCGCGCGCGGCCGACGTGTTCGCCGTCAAGATCGCGCAATCGGGTGGCCTGACGGGCGCCGCGCAGGTGGCGGCGATTGCGCTTGCCGCGAACATCGACCTGTATGGCGGCACGATGCTGGAAGGCGCGGTGGGCACGATCGCATCGGCGCAGCTCTTCAGCACCTTCGGCGAACTCAAGTGGGGGACTGAACTCTTCGGACCCTTGCTGCTGACGGAGGAGATTCTCACCGAGCCGCTGCGCTACGAAAACTTTGCGTTGCATCTTCCACAAGGGCCCGGTCTTGGCATCACGCTCGATTGGGACAAGATCGACCGCTTGCGGCGCGATACGCGCAAAGGCGCAAGCGTCACCACGAACTGACGGTTCATCCGCTAACCGCCGAGAACATTAAACGAAGGAGATACCCCATGAACAAGCAAGCTATCGACGCGCTGCTGCAGAAAATCAACGACAGCGCCACCAGTGAAGGCAATCCGCGCACGAAGCAGATCGTCAACCGCATTGTCCAGGATCTGTTCTATACGATCGAGGATCTCGACGTGCAGCCAGACGAGTTCTGGACCGCGCTGAATTATCTCGGCGACGCGGGCAAGAGCGGCGAACTCGGTCTGTTGGCCGCGGGACTCGGCTTCGAGCATTTTCTCGATCTGCGTATGGACGAAGCGGAAGCCAAGGCAGGTATCGAAGGCGGCACGCCGCGCACCATCGAAGGGCCGCTGTATGTGGCGGGCGCACCGGTGTCCGACGGGCATGCGCGACTCGATGACGGCACCGATCCCGGTCAGACGCTGGTGATGCGTGGCCGCGTGTTGGCCGAAGACGGCAAGCCGCTCGCGAACGCGCTGGTCGAAGTGTGGCACGCGAATCACCTCGGCAATTACTCGTACTTCGACAAGTCGCAGCCGGCCTTCAATCTGCGCCGCTCGATTCGCACGGATGCCGAAGGCAAGTACAGCTTCCGCAGCGTCGTGCCGGTCGGTTACTCGGTGCCGCCGCAAGGGCAGACGCAGTTGTTGCTGGATCAGTTGGGCCGTCATGGACATCGTCCGGCGCATATCCACTTCTTCGTGTCGGCGCCGGGTTGCCGCAAGCTGACCACGCAGATCAACATCGACGGCGATCCGTATCTGTGGGACGACTTTGCATTCGCCACGCGCGACGGTCTTGTGCCGGCGGTCAAGCAAGCCGAGGGCGCGGAAGGCAAGCCTTATGGCGTGGAAGGCCAGTTCGCGCTGATCGACTTCGACTTCACGTTGTTCAAGGAACGCGACAACCTGCCGGGCGCTGAAGTGGAACGGGTGCGCGCTGAAGCGTAAGGCCTGAGGTGTGCCGATGCGCAGATGCGCCGATGCATGAAAACGTATGACATGTACCGCATGAATCTATCGACCCTGGCAGCGCGGTGTAGTTTTCCGCGCAGTCGGGGTTTTTCGTTACCGATCAGGGAAGGAGAACCAGCATGTTGTTTCACGTTGAGATGACCGTCAACCTGCCGCCCGATATGGACGCCGAGCGTGCCGCGCGCCTGAAGTCCGATGAGAAAGCGATGTCGCAGAAGCTGCAGCAGGAGGGCATATGGCGGCACCTGTGGCGCATCGCCGGGCGCTACGCGAATATCAGCGTGTTCGATGTGGAGAGCCCCGCGCATCTGCACGACGTGCTGAGCCAGTTGCCGCTGTTCCCGTATATGGATGTCGAAGTGCGCGCGCTGTGCCGGCATGCATCGTCGATTCGCGACGACGACCGGTAAGGGCGGAAGGAAGAAGGTGCTGCGAATGCAGCACCTGGTGTGCGTTAAAACGTCTTAGAGGTCGAGCACCAGCAGCGGTGACGTGGCGCGCGAGACGCAGCAGCAGATCACTTTGCCGCTTGCCCTTTCAGCTTTGCTCAGGCAATGGTCGCGATGTTCGGGGGTGCCGCTCACCACATCGACCATACAGGTCCCGCATACGCCTTCGCCGCATGAGGTATCGACTTCGATACCAATCGACGCCAGCGCCGCGACGATCGTCGTGTTTTTATCGACGTGAACGGTAGCGCCGCTGCTGGCGATCTGTACGTCGAATGCATCGAGCGTATTCGCTTCGCCGCTAGCCGCCGAAGCGGGCTCGGCAGCGAAGCGTTCAAGGTGAATCGCCTCGGCAGCCACGCGCTGTTCGCCGATCGCCACCACGCGCTCCATGAAGGGCGCCGGGCCGCAGGTATAAATGTGTGAACCTTCGCACGCACTTGCCACGCAATCGGCCAGCACCGCATCGAGTTGTTCTTTCTCGACACCGAAATGAAACCGCACGAAATCACTGAACGGTGCGCGTGACAGCAACGGCAAGAACGCCGCATGCTCCGCGCTGCGCGCGAAATAATGCAATATGAAGCGCTCGTTCTGCTTGAGCAGGCGATAGGCCATGCTCAACAGCGGCGTGACGCCAATGCCTGCGGCAATCAGAATGTGCTCGTTCGCGCCGGACGCAAGCTGAAACAGATTGCGCGGCGCGCCGATCTTCAATTCGCAACCGACAGTCACGTCGTCATGCAGCGAGCGCGAGCCGCCGCGTGACGCATCTTCGCGCTTGACGGCAAAGAGGTGCGCTTGATGATGGTCCGGGTCGCCGCACAGGGAATATTGCCGCGTAATGCCCGAGGGCACGGTGACGTCGATATGTGCGCCGGGTTCGTAGCGGTCGAACGGTTGTCCGTCCAGACGCGAGACGCTGAACGAGCGCACGCCGTGCGCTTCGTCACGTACGCTGTCGACGCGTACGCTGAAGGTGGTTCTTTCCATGATCGTGCTGGCCAAAGGACAGAGAGGGGCAGAGCAGACGCCGCATGCAATGCGCGGCGGCCGGTTGTGCATCAAGGATAAGAAACCACAGACAATCAGGCAAATCGATTAAAAATCGACTATGAAATAAATGGCATTGATAATAGGACGACAGCCACGCATCCTCGTTATCCTTCCAGACCCGCCAGATGCCGGACCAGCGCCTTTTCCGGCCGTTTCAGCGCGTTCAGGTCGCGCATGCAAATCAGCAACTGACGCGTGGCCCAACTGTCCGTCAGTTCGATGGTGCGAATGCCCGGCGTGCCGCGATAGCGTTTCGCGGCGGTGGCCGGCACGATGGCAATGCCCGCGCCCTGTTCGACCATGCAGCAGATGCTGTCGAAAGTTCGCATATGCGCCCGGATGCTGAGCGGCTGTCCGGATAGCAGGGCGCGTTCGCCCAGGTACGCGTGCAACGCGCTACCGGTGCTCAAGCCGATGAATTCACGCTCAGCCACTTCCGCGAGCGTCACGCGGCGCCGCGCACCGAGCGGGTCGTCACGGCTCGTGACCAGCACGAGTTTGTCGACGGCAAAGGGCAGCGTCTGCAGCGCGCCGTGTTCGACCGCATCCGAGATGATGCCGATTTCCGCCGCGCCGGTCAGCACGGCTTTCACGGTTTCGCTGCTTTGCCGCTCCTTCAGATCGATCTGCACGTTGGGGTGATCGCGCAAAAAAAGCCCAACCGCGGAAGGCAAAAACTCGGTGATCGCCGCGGTATTGGTCCACAGACGGATGCAGGCTTTGCGCCCGGCCTGATGTTCACCGAGTTCGCCTTGCATCCGGTCGATCTGGCCGAGCACGAGGCGCGCATGATGCGCGAGCGTATCGCCGGTCGCCGTGGATTCCACACCGCGCCGGCCGCGTTCCAGCAACGGCACGCCCAATGCGTCTTCCATGCCGCGCAAACGCGCGCTGGCCGATGGCAGCGACATGTTCGCGCGCGCCGCGCCGTGCGTGATGCTGCCCGTGTCGAGAATGTTCAGGAAAAGGCGGAGGTCGATCAGGTCGAAGCGCATGGGTCGGATTTGAGTGGATGCCGTAACCGTGGCTGCAGATGCAGTTGCGGTTTTAATTTCAGCCTTAGTCATAGCCTAAGTCACAGTACGTATCTTACGCATTGTGGACGGCGCTGAGGCAATCGAAAATCGCGGACATGACATCCAGCCCATCACCCCGATGACCTCTTCTTTTGCCCTGCACGCGAGTGTGGTTGCCGCGACCTTCGTGCTGGCCGGCTTCGTCAAGGGCGTGACCGGCATGGGCCTGCCGACCGTTGCGATGGGCGTGCTCGGCACCTTGATGCTGCCGGCGCAGGCCGCCGCGATGCTGTTGCTGCCGTCTTTCGTCACGAACGTCTGGCAACTGTTCGCGGGGCCCAGCGTGCGGACGCTGGTCAAGCGCTTGTGGCCGATGATGGTGGGCATCGTCGCGGGCACGCTGGCGGCTGCGTCGTTCATTGCCGGAGGCGGGGGCAAATGGGCCGTGGCGGGATTGGGCGCCGCGTTGACGCTCTATGCCGCGGCCGGGCTGATGGCGTGGCACTTCTCGGTGCCGGCGCGCCACGAGCGCTGGCTGTCGCCGGCGATTGGCGTGGTCACCGGCGCGATCACCGGGGGGACCGGCGTGTTCGTCGTGCCGGCCGTGCCTTATCTTCAGGGATTGACGTTAAAGAAAGAGGACCTGGTTCAGGCGCTCGGCCTGTCGTTCACCGTTTCCACCATCGCGCTCGCTATCGGGCTGGCGCGGGAGCATGCCTTTGCGGTCGACGACCTGGGCGAGTCGCTTTGCGCCGTAGTGCCCGCGTTGCTCGGCATGTGGATCGGTCAACGGGTGCGCGGACACATTAGTCCGGCGACCTTCCGCCGTTGGTTTTTTCTTTGTCTGCTGGGCCTGGGGATTCAGTTATTGGCGCGCGTGTTCGTTTGATGAGGAAGTGGCGAGTGTGAACAGGGAGGGCTGGATCGTGTGGGCGACTATTCTGGATACGCTGGGCGCATTGGCCGTACTGGCAAGCGTGGCCGTGCAGATCGCGTTCATCCGCAAACGCGGAAACGAGTGAATGGCCAGACTCACCCTTCTCCTGTCCGTCAAGACGCGAGATGCAGAACGCGCACGCCATGCCACGGCAGTCCCCTCTACATCGACACCGTTAAAGCCTTGCCGATGAATACGCCTGAAATGGCTTGCCGCAGAATGAAATCGGCAACGTCCGCCCGGGATATGCGCCCCAATGCGCCGACCTTCAAGTCGGCTCCGAACCGATACTCACCGGTTCGCCGACCGTTCGTCAACGCTGGCGGACGCACGAGTGTCCAGTCGACTCCGCTACGGCGGATTACCGCCTCCATCTGGTCCTTGTCGCGCATCTTGTCCGCAATGACCGTGCGGACAAATTTGATGAACAGGGACGCGTCTTTCGTTTCTGTCGCCCCATAGGCGCTCAATGCAACGAAGCGGCGCACGTTCGCGGCTTTCATTGCGTTCAGGATACTCGTTGCTCCATCGGTGCAGACGGTAGTTGGGCCGCCCTTGCGAACGCCGAGCACACTGATGATCACGTCCTGTCCGCTTACGGCCTGTTTCAATGCATCCGGCTGATCGAAACCGGCGACAACCCGCTTCAGGTTTGGGACGCCACTCGACAGCGCGTCGGCTGTTCTTACGATCGCAGTGACCTCGTGTCCGGCCGCCACGGCCTGCTCAACCAGATGACGGCCCGTTGCGCCACTTGCGCCAAAAATACCAAGCTTCATAGGAATCCTTCGAAACAACGAGAAAACGCGCACGACGTTTACAGGTTGCATTAAGTTAATCGATCAATAGGACACTCCACTGCCTGCAATGCTGGCTCGTCGAGTACACGCAATGCATGATAGGGCGTGGCGGGCATATTGAGTACTCGCAATCCCAGGGGGTATAAGTGGCGCTTGAATGGCCTTATGAAGCCGTATGCAAAGGGGCGCGTGCTATCCCGGCGGCTCTGTGATGAACCTTTGCTCGCATTTGAGCCGTCAGCAGGCGCCTCGGCGCTATCGCAAACCGGGTACGTCGAGCAGGAAAACAGAGGCCCGCTGTCTGGCGGGCGCGTTATTCAGCTAGAAGATTCTGGGCAACAGGCAACGACAACGGGCAGCCAGGCCCGGTTAGCGGAGCGCCCGAATCAACTGGGTGCGATTGTTCACGCCGAGCTTGTGGAAAGCATGCTTGAGATGGGTGCGTACGGTTGAGAACGAAATATCCAGGCGGCTCGCAATCTGCTTATCTGTGAGACCCATGGCGACCATCCGCGAAATCTGGTGTTCTTTACGCGTAAGCCCCAGCGCAACCGCTTCGTCCGATCCATCGGCGTCACCGGGTTCGGCCATGGCGGTGTCTTTGCAACGCCTCAGCGCCGCGCCGAATGCGGGCGCGATGATCGCCAGCAGCGCCAGATCCGTTGCGTCGAAGTTTCCCTTTTTCCGGCTGCGCCAGATTCGAATATCGCCCGTGCTTTCGCCGTCGATTGGAACGTGCACATTCATACCCCAGAACAGAAGATCGCGGGCGAGGAAATCGTTGAAGAACTCCGTACGGACCAGTTCGGACTGCGGCATGATTTCCGTCACGAGGGTTGGCCTGCTGCGTGCGCGCAACCGGTGAGTGATCGGATCGTGGTACTGGAAATAGGCTTCGTAATTGCGAAGATTCGCGTCGGACATGTCGATCGCCACGCGGTCGTCGAAGCATTGTCCAGCCGGATTCCAGAGGTAGGAGACAAACTGGTCCGCGTGCAGGAGGCGTGTCAGCAGATCGCCCAGACGGAGCCGCAACGCGGAATCCGGTTGGGGTTCCGCGAGAACCTTGATGATTTGCGGTAACAGAATCGTCTGCTGAGTCGTAAGAAACATGGCCGATTCCTTCGTCGCATGGGTTCGTGATAGTTGCTGCCACCCGTCTCGGCCGTCGTGGCCGGCGCAGTGGTTCGTCTGTTGACCGTTGCCGGGGCCAATACGTCGCCAACTTTCCGGTGATGTCTTTGTCAGACGCAGATCATCTGATGCCTCAGATACTGGCACAACGAAAATCCGTCTGCCCTTCGCGTTGACCCCAGGCGTGCTCAAAGAAGCGCGTAAAAAAATATGGTTCTGCGCGTACGACAGCGTTTCGCCTATCGCATCGCTTCCCGTGTGATTCTCGCCGCCGCCATCGTCATTCCTGGGGATTCCATCGCGTTTTCGGCTACTTAATCTTGCACCCATTGAAGCGGTTAGTCGGCAATGGGGATTAGAAAAGCAATGATTAAGGAGATGTGCTGATGAAGTTAAGCTCTTTCGTTTCGGTTGCGGCGTTGGGTGCGCTCGTTTCGGCGCATCAGGCGAATGCGCAGTCGTCCGTCACCCTTTATGGCGAGATCGACACGGGTATTCAATACCTGACTCACGCGGATGCGGCCGGCGGTTCGCAGCTATCAATGACAACGGGAAGCCGGCAGCCCACGTTTTTCGGCATCCGCGCGACAGAAGACCTCGGTTCGAAAACCAGCATGGTGGTCAACCTCTCGCAGGTATTCAATTCCAATGACGGCAGCCAGTTCATTCCCGGCGTTGAGTTTTCTAATGAGGCGTATCTTGGCCTGACCAACCTGAACTTCGGCACGGTGACGGCCGGCCGTCACTACAGTGTGCTGTTCGACAACACGATTGTTTACGACGCATCTTACTTCGCGAAGTACTCGGTTTTTTCGGACTATTTCATTCCGGCGCAGAATTTCTGGGTGAACAACTCGATCAAGTATAAGTCGCCCGAAATAGCAGGCTTGAGCACGGAATTTCTCTATCGGTTTGGTGGCGTGGCGGGCGACAACAGGGCGGGACGTGTCATTGAGGCTTCACTCAAATACGCGTCGGGCGGCTTTGCCGGTAGCGCCACTTATTCAGGAACGAATGGCGACGCCGGTATGGCCTCCGAGAAGGACATTCGCATTGCCGTGGCGGCGAAATATACGTTCGAATCGATCACCGTGTCCGGCGGTTACGAAAACATCTCAGGTTCTCTGCAGCTCTCGCCGGCGGGTTGTACCTATTTCGGCGGCGTGGCGTATCAGGTCTCTCCGGCCTTGAACCTGAGCGCTGAAATTTACCGCTATGACTTTAGGGGAAGCAACTCGTCCGCCACCGGTTATGTCGCTACTGCGAGTTACTCACTTTCCAAGCGCACGACGTTGTATCTCCTCGGCGGATTTGTGAACAATCGGGGCGCTGCCAACTTTGGCCTGAACCCATACACGACAACAGCGCTGGGGCAAAGCCAGATGGGCGCGACGATCGGCGTGATGCATCTCTTCTAGGCGGGTGTCGCCGATTCTGTGGGAAATGCTCGCATTTTCGTGGTGGCAATCGTGCCGCACTTTTTTCTGACCCAATATGAACCTGATCAATCTCTCTCTCGTCGACGTCCGTCGTGGTCTGCAAACCAGGCAGTTTTCCTGTGCCGAATACGTAGGCGCCTTACTCGATGAAGCTCACCGACGTTCGGCGCTGAACTGTTTTGTGAATGTCGACGCCGCACGCATTCTTCGAGAGGCACGGTTTTTTGACGAGCAGCCGGAGGCTGGCCGGGCGGGACGGCTCGCGGGCGTTCCAATTGCCTTCAAGGACAATATCGATGTGCGCGGTGTCCCCACAACGGCAGGCACGAGAAAATTGCATGCCAACGTCGCGACGGAACATGCCGCAGTTGCCGCGCGCCTGTTCAATGACGGAGCGCTATTCTTCGGCAAGCTCAACATGCACGAACTGGCTCTTGGCATTACCAGTAACAACGGTTGGCTAGGACCTTGCCGCCACCCGTTTGATCCGGACCTGTCGCCGGGAGGAAGCAGTGGCGGGAATGCCGCGGCATTGGCCGCACACCTGGTGCCGGGTGCGATCGGAACCGATACCGGGGGCTCTGTGAGATTGCCGGCGGCCCTTTGCGGCGTAGTTGGGTTGAGGCCGACAGCGGGCCGCTATTCACAAGCCGGCATCGTGCCGATTTCGCACTCCCGGGATACGGCCGGGCCGATGGCACGATGCGTCGAAGACGTTGCGCTTCTCGATGCCGTGATAACGGGCGATCGTGACCATGATGCTGTCGAACTATCGGGCTTGCGCCTGGGATTGCTGCGTCACGCGACATGGGGAGGACTGGAGCGCGAGGTTCAAACGGTTTGCGACGAGGCGCTCGACCTGCTTCGAAAGGCCGGCGTCGAGCTGGTGGATGTGAGCGTCGAAAATCTGGAACCCTTGAATCAGGCAGCGGGCTTTCCGGTTGTGCTGTACGAGCTGATCAGGGATCTACCTGCCTACTTGCAGTCGCGCGAAAGCGCTTTAACAATTCAAGCGGTCATCGAACAGATCGGCAGCCCGGACGTTGCACAACTGATGCGGCTTGCCATCGACGATCCTGTCCCAGATGCGCTCTATGCAGAGGCGCTGAACGCTCGCCTCGAACTGAAGGAGGCCTACAGCCAATGCTTCGCCACTCACCGCCTCGATGCGATCATCCTCCCCACGTCACCCATGACGGCGCGGCCACTCGGCGCTGACGAAACCGTGGAGCTGGAAGGCAGACAGGTGCCCACGTTCGCGACCTTCATCCGCCACACTGACTATGCCAGCAACGCCGGCCTTCCCGGCATTAGTGTGCCGGCCGGCCAAACCGGGGCGGGCCTGCCTGTCGGTCTTGAGCTGGACGGACCGGCGGGCAGCGACCGGCGGCTGCTCGCCGTGGCGGCGGCCATCGAGCAGGTGCTGCCGAAAGTCCGCTGCGCATCGTGATACGCCAGCGCGCTGCTGATACGCCACGTGGAAAGCAACGCATGTGACGTTCGCTCGCAACGCCAACGCCTGCTTTCAACTGCTCCCGTCGCCTTCGAGATACCCGAAAGCAGCCCGTGTAATCCTGCGTCGCAAGCTTTCGATGTCGGTATCGCCTCGTTCGCTCGCCGCGTCGCTCAATGTCCGCGTGAGCGCCATCACGTCCGATGCGCAGGCAGCGGGATCCTGGCCGTTTCGCTCGGCTGCCGCCGCGACGATTCGGGTAATCACGCCGTGGACTTCCCTGGCGATATGTCTGTCGCGGCCCGAAATGGACAAGCGGCTTTCTTCGTAATCGAGCAGGCGGGCGAGTTGCGGCCGCGACAACTGATGCTCCGCGGCTACGCTGATGACATGTTCCAACGCACGTCGCCAATCGTCGCCATAATCGTGTCCGCTGATCGCGGAAAGAATCCGCTGATGTCCGCGCTCGATCAAGGCCGCCGTGACGGCGTCCTTGCTCGGGAAATACTGATACAGGGAGCCGATGCTGACACCGGCTCGGTCTGCAATGTAGTTCGTGTTGTAGCCGTCAAGACCCAGGCGGTCGAGCACGTCAGCTGCCGCATCGAGGATCGCGTCGACGGTCCTGGCGGCCCGGCCCTGTGCAGGCAACTTCCTCGGGCTCAGGGGATCGGATGGCTGGCCGGTTGACATGAGTATCCTCGCTGGCTGACGACGGGTAATCGATTGTATAGCAGGTGGGGTGGGGCGGATTGCGCGCATCGGCAGGGCGCCGCCGCGAGGGCAGCCATGCGCCGTGCCGCGTGGCATGACGCCAGGTGGCCGCCGTTCGGCGGTGCGCTTATCTGAAGAGAAGCGTGGCCGGCTTCAGCACATTTTCGATTTCGCGGCCTAGTGAGAGCAGTGCCCGGTCGTGTCCGGGCAGTGCGACAAACTCAATGCCAACCGGAAGCCTTTCAGCAGATGAACTGCCTGCGGGCAGCACCAGTCCGGGAATCCCTCCTGCCGCGCTCAATGCCGTATTGCGGCCGAAAGCGTCGAAGAACGAAATCATCTCGCCGTTGATTTCCACTTCGCCTTCCTGGCCGATGAAAGGCGGCAATGCAGCAGTCGCCGGGAATGCCATCGTTACGATGCCGTGCTGCTCGAAGTGGCCACGGATACTCGACTCGATGCCTTTGCGTTGCTTCAGCATCTCCACATAGGTGTCGTGCGTCGGCCGGTTCGGCGGCAGGGCAACTTGCCTGACGAGGGTGCCAATGCCTTCGCCGACCTGCGCGAACATTTCGTCGAACGTGAGCGGGATATCGTTGCCGGCTAGCAGGCGTTCGAAACCGCTCGCTGCTTCGTAGAGCATGATCGTCGCTGCGATCTCGAACGCACGGGTCATCAGCGGGGGGACGTCCGCGCGGACGATGACGGCTCCCGCGTCGCTCAGGCGCGCCAGCGCCTCGTGGTACACGCGCGCCACGTCTGGATCAAGGCCGCTTTCGTAGAATGGGCAGACGCCGATACGTGCGCCGGCGAGCGTTGTAGTATCGAGCGGCGTATGGTCTCCCGTCACCGTCGAATCGAACAATGCGAGATCATCGACACAGCGTGCGAGTGCGCCGATCTGATCGAGCTTTTGATCGGTTAGCGCGAATGCCCCTTCATTCGGGTAGCGTCCGAACGTCGGCCGTAATCCCGCCAGTCCACAGAAGCTCGCGGGGACACGTATCGATCCCAAGGTGTCCGCTGCAACGGCCAGCGGCGCTATTCTGGCCGCCACGGCTGCGGCGGAACCGCCGCTGCTGCCGCCCGGAACACGCCGAAGATCGTAGGGATTGCGCACTGCGCCGAATGTTTCGTTGTTGCTGGTCCAGCCGAACGAGAGTTCCGTCAGGTTGGTCTTGCCCATCACGATCGCGCCCTCGTCGACGAGTCGCCGCACCAGTTCGGCATCTGCCTGAGGCTGAAAATCACGCAGCGCCCGCGTTCCATTCGTCGTTCTGAAGGCGCGCGTATTGACGCTGTCCTTGACGGGTACCGGTAGGCCGTGGAGCACACCGAGCGCCTGGCCGCTCGCGCGCTTGAGATCCGCGTCGCGCGCGGCCTGCATTACCTGGGCTGGCGCCAGGGTCACAAAGGCGTTGAGCGCGGCCTGTTGACTCGCGCGCGCCAGTAGCGCGGCGGCATAGGCTTCCGCGCTGACGTCGCCCCGTTTCATTGCGGCTACGGCATCTGTTGCGCTCAAACTCATCAAGGCAGTTGAGCGCTCGTCGACGTTTTTCACTTCTGGGTCTCCTCACATAGGCGTCCGGCGTATCTGCGCCGGACTTCGCACACGTCGAGCCGGCGCATGTATTCGAGCGCGGGCGTCATTCTTCCAGCTTGATCGACAACTCGACGTCCTCGTGGATACGCACCGAGCAATATCGCGGGTCGTTGCGGAGCTGGGAAAGGTACTCCGGGCTGCCTTCGGCGTTATCGGCGATGACGAGACTTCCCACACGCAGGTGCGGTTCAAGAAGGGCGAAGACGCTGGGATAGAGCGGCTTGGCGCCATCGAGGAAGAGCGCGTCGATGGCAGAGGGGGCGCGCAACGACAGCGTCTCCAGTGCATCGCCTTCGAGGATGTCCACCCATTGCGCCAGGCCCGCTTTCGCAAGGTTCTCGCGTGCACGGATGACCTTGGACGATTCGGCTTCCGTACTGATCACTTTGCCACCGCCGTTGTCTTTCACGGCGGCGGCGAGATGCAGTGTCGATACGCCGAACGATGTGCCGAACTCCACGATCGTGCGGGCGTTCATCAGACGGGCCAATCCGTACAATAGTTTGCCGGTGCTGCGCGAGACCGCAAGATGCGCGTGCTTTGCATACGCATACAGTTCGCGGTGACTGCCGTCGGCGACCAGCCTGTTTCGTTCGGCGGCATTCAGGCTGGAAAACTGGCGGGAGAATTCAGCCTTGGTGGTATCCGACGCCGCGAATAACTGGTCGAGCAACGTGGATACCGTTGGATCGTTGAGGGTGCTCACAGGATTTTCGACAGTACGTGAACGGAAGCCTCGTGCAGTGCCGGCGCAGCCGCGAGGAAGTCACGGCTGGCAAGGTGCCACGCTTGTCCATGGGTATCCGTGACTGCGCCACCGGCCTCGCTAACCAGCAACGCCCCGGCAACCAGCCCGGATCGTACCTGGCTGAACTGCCAGAACACGTCCATGCGGCCGGCGGCAACCTGAATCAACTGAAGGGTGGCGGGAACCGAGACACGCACAACAAGCGCCGAGCCCAGCATCGCCGTCACGGATTCGCCGATCCGGCGGAACGTCGCGGCGTCTTCGCCGGGTTTCGCCTGGCCTGTGCCGACCAGCGCGGCATTGAGTTCCTTCTTGCGGGACGGTTCGATCCGCACCCCATCGAGGTAGGCGCCGCCTCCACGTGTCGCGGTGTAGGTGTGGCCGGTGAGCGGGAGGTATACGACGGTCAGTTCGGGCCGGTTGTCCTTCACGAGGGTGGCGGTCACGCACCAGTCGGTCATGCCATGAATATGGTTGATGTTGCCTTCCACGGGGTCGGTGACCCACCATTCTCCCGGCGGCAACTCGCCGCTTTCGAGTTCGTCTTCGGCCCAGCGTGCTTGCGGACGGGCAGCAAGCAGCGCTTCTTGCATGACGCCCAGCGATTCGGCGTCGTTCGCATGGATTGCCTTGACCAGCGCCTGCAGGTCTGCAGGCCGGGCATCTTGCGAAAAGATCTCCTTCATGTGATTGCCCGCCGCCTGAACCGCGGCAATCGTGTCGCGCATCAGCGCGTGGTGGGTGACGATGCTGTCTTCATTCGGTGATGTCAATTTGTACTCCAGGTATAACGGGGGTATCTGATCTGATGTGACGCCAGGCGCCGCGGCGGGCGCGGACGAAACGCCGTGGCGTCTTACGAATGCGCGGTGGCCATGTCCAGCAGCGTCTTCAATTCGACCACGCCTTCCTCGGACAACGGGAGAAGCGGTTGGCGCGGCACGCCGGCCTCGAAGCCTTGCAAGCGGAGCCCTGCCTTGATCGTTGTGGGCAAGCCGCCCTTGAGGATGAACTTGAGCAACGGAAGCTGCTGGTAGAAGATCTGCCGCGCCGCAAGGGCGTCGCCGGACATCGATGCTTTGTACAGATCGATATTCAATTGGGGAATCAGATTCGGCGCAGCGGTGCACCAACCTGCCGCGCCCGCTGCGAATGCTTCCAGCGCGAGTGGATTGCTGCCGTTGTAAAACGGAATCTGTCCGTCCGATAGCTGATGCAACACGTGCATGCGCTGGATGTCGCCACTGCTTTCCTTGACCATGGTGACGTTGTCTATCTCGCGAACCAGCCGCGCGATGAGCTGCGGGCTCATATCGATGCCGCTCGTGGCCGGATTGTTGTAGACCATGATGGGGATGTTGATGGCGCTGCCGATCGCCGCGTAGTGCCTCACGATCTCGTGCTCGCTCAGCTTCCAGTAGGAGACCGGCAGCACCATGACGGCGTCCGCCCCTGCACGTTCCGCGAATGTGGCACGACGCACCGCATTGCGCGTGGTGAGATCGGAGATTCCCACGACGACGGGCAGCCGCTTGTCGACTCGACTGATTGCGCTGTGCGCGACTTCGTCCCATTCGTCATCGCTCAGGTATGCACTTTCCCCCGTGCTGCCGAGCGGGGCGATGCCGTGCACGCCGGTGGCGAGCAGCCTGTCGATCGAGCGCTCGAGAGCATCGATGTCGACCCGTCCATCGCTGGGGCGGAAGGGCGTGATGGGGTAGGCAATGATGCCTTTGAACAGCGCAGAGGTCATATCAATTCCGGGTTATTGCGTTGAAGTGAATGCGGTAATTCATTTGCGCATGCGCGCGAGCCACCAACTCCGGCTTTGATCACGCGGAGGGGGCTGTCATTTCTGTGTCCCGATTCAGATTTCCTGCAGGCAGGTTTGCTTACGCACCTGATAGTGTCATCTATGGTAGAAGTCCTGATGATTGGCGGCAACTCGCTTTCCGTTGCGCCGCGCGTCGTTGCGTCCCTACGCCGAAGTGCCGTTGCAGGCGGCTCCGGCGCACTTTATTTGCGCACTGCCTATCGCGTTTTGTCGATTGCTCACTTTTCAACTCACTCAACCATTCCGTGGTACGGGTGGCCGTTCGCTGCTGCCGAAAAATCCTGACTCGACCCGCTGCTGTCGCGTGGCTTTCGTTTCGGTACAGGCGGACAGGCTTTTGAAACCCGCGAAGTCTCACGAAGCGGTAGGGCGAGCGGCGACGGGAGCGATGGGAAGAGCGGGGTAAAACAACCCGTCGATTCCGATTGTTCGGCTCATCCGACGTATCTATTCGTTTTCAGCCGCTTTATCCATGCGGCCAGTGTGCCTACATTGTGTCCAGTGACAGCGCCACTGCATGTCCGGCTTCATCGACGTCGGCCCCGCGAATCTTCGCGGCAGCGGCGTCGGCGCGAACTCCATCCAAAGGAAACGATCATGAGCAAGCTCACAGGTAAGGTTGCGGTTGTAACGGGCGCATCGAAAGGCATCGGCGCCGCGATTGCGAAGACACTGGCGGCGCAGGGTGCGTCGGTGGTGGTGAACTATGCGTCCAGCAAGGCGGGGGCAGACGAAGTGGTCGCAGCAATCGGCGTTGCGGGCGGCAAGGCGGTCGCGGTTGGCGGCGATGTATCCAAGGCAGCGGACGCGAAAGGCATCATCGATGCGGCAGTCGAAACGTATGGCCGCCTCGACATTCTGGTCAACAATTCAGGCGTGTACGAGATGGCGCCGATTGAAGACATCACTGAAGCTCACTTCCACAAGCAGTTCAATGTGAACGTGCTGGGTCTGCTGCTCGTCACGCAAGCAGCGGTGAAGCATCTGGGCGAAGGCGGCAGCATCGTGAACGTCAGTTCGGTGGTCAGCCGCATCACGCCGCCGGGCAGCTCAGTTTATACCGCCACCAAGGGCGCCGTGGATGCCATCACCGGCGTGCTCGCCCGCGAACTCGGCCCGCGCAAGATTCGCGTCAACTCCGTGAATCCCGGCATGGTGGAAACCGAGGGCACGCATAGCGCCGGCTTCATTGGCTCGGATTTCGAGGCATGGGCTGTCAGCACGACGCCGCTTGGCCGCATCGGTCAGCCTGACGATATCGCCGGCGTCACCGCGTTCCTCGCCTCCGACGACTCGCGCTGGATGACCGGCGAAAGCCTGATCGCCAGTGGCGGTGCGCGGTAACAGGATTGGCGGGCAGCGTGGCGTCGCCGTGTGTTCGTGTGGTGATGCCATGCGCCGCCTCGACACGGCAGGCCCGCCGCGCTAAAGCGGCATAAGCGGCAGCGGCATTAAAGCGCCGCCGGGCAACGCTTGCCCGGCGGCGGCTTACCGTTTTATTGATCCGTCGCGGTAACGGCGCTCGTCAACGCCACCGCGAACAACGCATCCAGCAGATTCGACCCCGGCCTTTCAGCCAGCCGCGTGAGCGATTCGATCATCTGCACCCGGCAATCCTGAAGCGGAATCATCCTGATCCGCCGTGATTCATTGAATTCGGCGCGCGCGATCACGCCCACCCCCATGCCTTGCGCAACCGCTTCCTCCAGCGCTTCACGCCCGTCCACATACATTACCGGCTCGACCTGCAAGGACTCGCGCACCAGTTCGATCTCCAGCAACTGCTGCGTAACCGATTGCCGCTCGCGAAAAATCATCGGCTGCTGCACGAGTTCCGCGTAACTCAGCTTGCGTTTCTTTGCCACCGGGTAGCTCACCGGCACCATGGCCACCAGCGGATCGCGCCGCAGCACGCGCGACTCGAGCCGGCTGTGCACCTGCGGAGCGGCGGTAATGGCGGCGTCGACCGCGCTCGACAGCACGCGCTGCATGCAGTCCGCGGCATTGGCGATCGACAGCGTCACCACAATCCCCGGATGCAGCTTGCGAAACGCGCCGATCAGCGCGACCGCCAGATCGGGCGCGTCCGCGACCAGCGAGAGCGAGCCGGATTCGAGCCCACCCGCCGATTCGAGCAGTTGCCGCGCGTCGCGTTCGCAACTGAGCATCTGCCGCGTCACGCTGAACAGACGCAAGCCGAGTTCGGTGGTTTCGACGCCGCGCGGACCGCGCTCGAACAATTTGACGCCGTAGTCCTGCTCGAGCCGCTTCACGTGATCCGACACCGCCGGCTGCGTGAGCGACAGCGCCTGTGCCGCTTTGGAGAAGCCGCCATGTTCCGCGACCGCATGAAACGCCCGCAATTGCGCGTATTGCACGTTTGCCTCGCCGAGAGATAAGTTTTTGCGATACCTGCATCGATTATATCGATTTTACCGATGGACAGCCTTTCTGTACTGTGTCATGACCGCAACAGCGATATCGGAGATTCCGACCATGGAAAGCGTCATCGACCGTCCCCCGACAGTGTCCCCACTGTCTTCACCCGCGACGTGCGCCGCGCCGGCGCAGGGTGAGCCGTATCTGTTGACCCCGGGACCGCTGACCACGGCGCGCTCGACCAAGGAAGCGATGCTGCGCGACTGGGGTTCGTGGGACGGCGATTTCCGCGCGATGACCGCCGAACTGCGCCGCAGCCTGCTGGACATTGCCGGCGACACCGCCGGCGAATACGACTGCGTACCGCTTCAGGGCAGCGGCAGCTATTGCGTCGAAGCGATGCTCGGCAGCCTGATTCCGCGCGACGGCCATGCGCTGGTGCTGGCCAACGGCGCTTACGGCAAGCGCATTGCGACCACCCTCGGTTATCTCGGCCGTGCCTGCACGGTGCTCGACAAGGGCGACTACCTGCCACCGCGCGGCGCCGAAGTCGAAAGCATGCTGGACGCCGATCCGAGCATCACGCACGTGGTCGCGGTGCATTGCGAAACGAGCTCCGGGATTCTCAATCCGATCGAGGAAATCGCCGCGGCCACCGCGAAAAAAGGCCGCAAGCTGCTGATCGATTCGATGAGCGCATTCGGCGCGGTGCCGCTCGACGTGCGTCAGATTCCGTGCGAGGCCTTCGTGTCGTCGGCGAACAAATGCATTGAAGGCGTACCCGGTTTCGGCTTCGTGATTGCTCGCAAGAGCGCGTTGCAGGAAGCCAAGGGCCGCAGCCATTCGCTCTCGCTCGACGTGTACGACCAGTGGGATGTGATGAATCGCACCGGCCAATGGCGCTTCACGCCGCCGACGCACACCGTGGCCGCGTTTATCGAGGCATTGCGTCTGCATAAGCTCGAAGGCGGGCAGGCAGGCCGTCTTGCGCGTTACGCGAACAATCGCGACGTGCTGGTCGCCGGCATGCGGGAACTCGGCTTCGAGCCGCTGCTGAACGCGCGTTGGCGCTCGCCGATCATCGTGACGTTTTTCGCGCCGGCGCATCCGTCGTTCAAATTCGAGCGCTTCTATGACCTGATGAAGAAGCAGGGTTTCATCATCTATCCGGGCAAGCTGACGGTGGTGGACAGCTTCCGCATCGGCTGCATCGGTCAGGTGGATGAGCGCGTGATGCACCGCGTGGTGCAAGCCTGCGCGCAGTCGTTGCAAGCCATGGGCGTTGCGCACGCCGCGCCGCCGGCGGCGGCGCTGGAAGAGCGCAAGTTGCTGGGCGACGCGGCTTGATCAACACGGCCTGGCGTTGATCCGTGCGTCCGTGATGGATGGATCGCATGGATCAACTCTTCCAGTAAGCGGATCGCAGTCGTCAAATTGCAGTTAGCCAGGTAGTCGTAAATACAGTCATGCAAACGCGCGGCACGCCGCGCGAGCTTTACAACCTCCAGAGAATCGAAGTACATGAAACACGTCAAAGCAGTGATTTTCGACTGGGCCGGCACGGTGGTCGATTATGGTTCGTTGGCGCCGATGGGCGCGTTTGTCGAGACGTTCGAGCAGTTCGGCGTGTCGATCACGATCGACGAAGCGCGCGGCCCGATGGGCATGGCCAAGCGCCCGCACATTGCGGCGCTGATGGCCTTGCCGCGCGTGTCGCAAGCATGGGCCGACAAGTATGGCCGCACGCCGGGCGAAGCGGACATCGACGCCGTGTACGACGTCTTTGTGCCGAAGAACATCGCCGTAGCCGCGAGCTACAGTTCGGTGATTCCGGGCGTGGCGGAAGTGGCGAGCGCGCTGCGCAGCGACGACATCAGGATCGGCACGACCACCGGCTATACCCGCGAAATCATGGCCGAGATCGTGCCCGGCGCGGCGGCTCAGGGTTTTTCGCCGGATAGTATCGTGTGTACCGGCGACACGCCGGAAGGGCGTCCGTCGCCGTACATGATCTACAGGACGCTGCCGGAACTGGGCGTGTGGCGCGCCAGGGATGCGATCAAGGTCGACGACACCGAGGTCGGCATCGAGGAAGGCATCAACGGCGGCACGTGGGCGGTGGGCGTTGCCGTGAGCGGCAATGCTTTCGGCATGGCCGAGGACGACGTCAAGGCGTTGGCGCCGGATGAATTTGCATGGCGGCGCAAGGCTGCGATTCAGAAGTTGCAGGCCGCCGGCGCGCATTATGTGATTGATAGCGTGGCGGATCTGATGCCTGTGGTGCGTGATATCGATGCACGGCTGGCGCGAGGCGAGCGGCCTTAAGCTGTCGGAGCGCGGGCTTTGGTGGGCGGGGGTTCTCCCGCTGTGTTTTCGAAGGCGTACTGCTGAGAGGCAGTGCGCTTTTTTGTTGCGGGTGGGCAGCGTCACTTTGATCCAATCAATAACGACACGGAACAATTGTCTGTTGAATGAGCCCGCTTCATGTCGCTCAAGTTTCACACGCAGATGCCGTTGACACGAGCTAATCACTCCCGGGAACCCTGCCGTGCAACTCGCTTACAGTAACGATCGTCTGTCCAGCAGGATGTCGGTTGATCCATCCGCCACCGGCGAACCCGAGGTGGAGTCGCCGGTCATCGAATGGCTGTTGCATGACGATCAGGTGATGCGCGAGTGCTTCACCCACGCGGCGGAAATCCTGAAGAGCGTGACCGGCGCGGCGATCACCGCGATCACGCTGCTCGACGAGGAGTATCAGCATTACCGGGCCGAGGTCGGCATGACCATGCCGCTCGTGACCCGTGCGCGCTCGCTGGCCGACTATGCGGTGCGCGACGCGGAACTGTTCGTCATCGAGGATGCTCACGACGACGTCCGTTTCGGCGAGTGCATGCTGGTGCAGCGCCATCCTTTCGTGCGTTTTTACGCGGCGATTGCGCTGCGCGCGCCGAACGGTGAAATTGTCGGCGCGCTATGCGCGATGGACCCGGCGCCCGGCCGCCTCGATGCGTCGCAACGAAGCGTGTTTTACCACCTGCGCGCGATGATCGAAAACGATCTGAAAATGCGCACGGCCACCGCGATCGATCCGCTCACCCAGTTGTGCAACCGCCGCTTCCTGCTGGAAAGCATCGCGCGCAAGTGGAAGGATGCGCGAGAAGGCGACGTGATGGGCTCGGTGGTGGTCGACGTCGACTGGTTCAAGCAATACAACGACACCTATGGCCATCAGGCGGGCGACCATTGCTTGCGCAAAGTGGCTTCGGTGATGCAGGCGGCGGCCGACGGCGAGTGCGTCATCGCCGGGCGCATGGGGGGCGAGGAGTTCGGCCTGCTGGTGCTGCGAGCGGAGCCGGCTGCGCTTGAAGACGCGCTCGAAGCGCTGCGGCAGGGCGTCGAGGATCTGGCGATCGAACATCGCGCATCGCCGCTCGGCATGGTGACGGTGAGCGTCGGCGCCTCGTTGACGCGTATGACCGAAGGGTCACGGCTGGCGCATCGCGAGGGTTTCGCGAGCGCGGACCGGGCACTGTATCGCTCGAAACACGACGGTAGAAACCGGGTGACGATGGCCTAGCGCGATTTCCGCTGACGGCCGCTCATGACGTTGCCGTTATCAGCTTCAGCCCCGCGGGCAGCGATTCGCCGAATACGCGGCCCTCGTCGGCACCATCGAGTTCCACGGTCTCGCCGACCATCGTGATCCACGCGCGTGGCGCATTGGCCGCTTCCAATTTGCGTATCACGGTATGACGCAAATCGTCGGGCAGGTCGCGCGAGCGGTCGCCGGTCATACGGGCGATCTGCACGGCGGCGAATGCCGCGGGGTCGACCTTCTTCCAGTCGAGCGCGAGGATCGCGTTCAGCCAGTTTGCCGCGATGTCCGGCGGCACGACACCATGCGCGCTGCCATAGAACGGCCGCCGCGCCCCGATGCGGCCGACCGCCCACCAGCTCTGATGATTTTCCGCAGGCTTCTTCAAGCGCGTGAGCACCGATTCGCCGAGCTCGATCTTGCGTTCGACCGGAATACGTTCGAGCGATGCGCTCAGCCGAACCATATCCGTGAAGCCGGTTTTCGACACGTCGAACGGCAGCTTGTGACGCGATTGCGCGGCCGTTTGCAGATAGGCCATCGCGTCGAGCACGCGCAGTTGCGCGCTTTCGTCGAGGCCGCCGGCAGCGCGGCGCCAGAGTGTCCACCATTCCGACCAGACCTGGCTTTCGTTGACGTACTGAATGCCGTCGTCGAAGAGCGACCAGAGTTGCTCCACGCGCCATTCGTCGAGCGGATAGCCGAAGCCCGGCCGCACGCAATAGCCGGCCAGATTCAGCCATAAGCGTTCATGATCCGCCGAGCGCCGCCGCCGGCGCGCACGTTCCCACAGCGCACCGAACAATTCGCGCAGCAACGCGCTGTTCCACCCCTCGCGTGGTCCGAGCAGTTGTTCGAGTTGCGAGCGCAGGCGTTTGACCTCTTTCGGGTCGACGTTTTGCGCGCGCGTGCCGAAGCAGCGGTCAATGTGGTCGATTGCCTGATCGAGTGCGGGATGCCGGGTTTGCGCGGCATCCACCGGCAGGTTCACCTGGGCGTCCGCACGGCGCACCTGGAATTCGAGCAGCCAGCGCTGCGCCGGATTGTCGAGCTCGATGCAGTGCACGTCGAGCGTGCCGACTTCCGTGAGGGATGTGGCGATCTGTACCGCGGTTTCGCCACGCGCCGTGCTCGCGCCGCGCGCTTGCACGATCGTCGCGATGGGGGGCAGCCGGATGAAGTCGCCTTGCGTAAGGTCGGCCATTTCGCCGGGTCGATAAACCGTATCCGCGCTTGAAGAGGCCAGGTGAAAACGCACCGGGTGTCCGAGGCGCAGCGCGAACGTACGGTCGGCGATGAGAATCTCGTGGCCCTCTTCAGTGCCGCGCGGCAGCAGGCAGATGCCGTGTTGCGCCGGTTCGGCGTCGCGCGCGCCGTCGCCGGTTTCGTCCAGCACGAGGAAGTAGCTGCGCGCCGAGCCGCCGCCGATTTTCGGCGCCTGGCCCGTGCGGGCTAGGGCATAAGCGACCGCGCCGCGCGCCACGGCGACGTCGGGATTGTCGTTGTGCAGAACGTTGAGCGGTTCGCCGCGCCACGTCCCCAGGGTGCTGGACAGGCGTTGCGCAAGCGCCTCGGCGCGGAACACGCCGCCGTTCAGCAACAGCGTGTCGGGCACCGGTAAAGGCTCGCCTTGGGCTTCTTCGCCGATATCGGAGGGCCGCGCGGAGGAACCGGGCGCAGACCCCAGCGCCTTACGCGACTGCGCCGCGAAACGGCTCAGAAACGCCGCGATATGACGCGTGATCGCTGCGTCGGTGGCATAGGGTAGGCCGAACTCGACGATCGCGCCGCGCGGCCTGCCGGGCCGTTCGTTCGACGTCACCGCAGGAAAGAATCCGTCGACGATGATCTGCTCGACTTCCTCGCGCGCGACCTGCGCCGTGCGCGCGCCGCCGATCAGCTTCGAGCCCGCGCCGAGCAGCGTGATCGAAGCCGACTCCGGCGCGTCCGGGCCGAGCAGTTGTTCCTTCGCGCCGCGGCAACGCTCGACCAGTTGCGACAGGCTCGCCGCCGATAGACGCGTGCGTTCGTTGCCCGCCTGGGACAAACGCGCCTCGACCCGATGCGCGAGCGCGAGGTCCATGTTGTCGCCGCCGAGCATCAGATGGTTGCCCACGCCGATACGCGTGAGCGCCGGCTCGCCGTCGCGCATATTGACTTCGATCAGCGTGAGGTCGGTGGTGCCGCCGCCCACGTCGCAGATCAGCACGAGCCGCGTGTCCGACAGTTCGGTTGCAAGGCTTTCGCGATGATGAAACAGCCAGTCGTAGAACGCGGCCTGCGGCTCTTCGAGCAGCCTTAAAGTGGGCAGGCCCGCCATCCGCGCCGCTTCCACCGTCAGCGCTCGCGCGCCTTCGTCGAACGACGCGGGCACGGTTAGCACGACGTCCTGCGCTTCGAGTGGCGCGTCGGGAAAGCGTTGGTTCCAGGCCGCTCGCACGTGCGCCAGATAACTCGCGCTGGCTTCGACGGGCGAGACTTTGCGGACGTCGTCCGCTGCGCCCCACGGCAGGATCGGCGCGACCCGGTCCACCGACGCGTGCGACAGCCAGCTCTTCGCACTCGCCACCAACCGCCCGGGGACCTGACCACCGAGCACACGCGCGAGCTTGCCGATCACCACCGGCGGATTTTGCTGATTTCCGCTAGCGCCATCGGCCGCGCTGCTCGTCGCGCGCCACGGCAACTGCAGATCGCCCGCGCTCAGTTCGCCCGGCGCCGCGTGATACCGCACCGAAGGCAGCAGCGGTCGCGCGGCGACTTCGCCAAGACTCACCAACTGCTCGATCTCGAAGACGCGAATCTCCTGCGAGCCCGCCGCGGCGTACGCCAGCACCGTGTTACTGGTGCCGAGATCGATGCCGACGCTGTAACGCTTCATCTGAGTCATGCATTGGCGCTGCCGCGCACGTCGAACTCGACCTTCCAGCGTTCGTCGGTGCCGCGCGGCATGGCTTCGAGCTCAAGCGTGCCGGCTTCCGTCACGCGTGCGTGGAGCTTCACCGGTACGACTTCACCGGCGGTGCGGCCGGCGGACGGCAGCGTCGCCTGGATTTCCTCGAGTTCCTGCAATTCCTCGGGACCCCAGAAGTCGAGCAGCGTGCCGACCTGATCCTGACGACGCACCGACGAGCCGAAGAAGCGGAAGTGCACCGGCTCGCCGACCACCAGCCCGAATTCCTGCGCCGGCAATTCGGCGTCCGTACCTTCTTCCATGCCGAACGGCGCGACGCACAGCGCCTGGATTGGCGGCTCGAGACCGGGGACGGCGGGCATCGCCGATTCGATTGCGATGTAGTACGCGCGTGCGGTGCCGCCGCGAATGCGCACGCCCTGGCCCCGTCGCACATAGCCGTAATAGGCCGCGCCGCGCGCGACGGCGAGATCGAGATCCGCGCCTTCGAGCAGACGGGCCTGCGGCGCGCCTTCGGCGCCGAGCCAGCCATTGAGCGTGCCCATGATCCGCTCGACCAGCAGCGGCGACTTGAACACGCCGCCGTTGAAGAGCACGGCGGTGGGGTGCAGGAAGGTCGCGCCTTCTACCGTCGCGATGTCGCGCAGACCGTCGAGTTCGGCCAGCGCGCCCACCTGACGACCCAGGAAGGCCGCCAGATGCCGCGTGATGCCCGCGTCCTGCGCATACGGCAGGCCGAGTTGCGTCAGACCGGCACGCGCCCGGCTCACCGGACGCGCCGCGCTGTCGACCTGCGGGAAGAAGCCTTCGAGGATCGTCTGGGTCAACTCGGCGCGCGTCAGTTCGGTGCGGATCGAACCGCCGATCAGCTTCGAGCCGCGGCTCGGCACGACGAGCGGCACGGTCTCCGTCGACGGATCGCTGAGCAGCGTTTCCTTTGCCGAGCGGCAGGCATAGGTGAGGGCGCGCAGTTGCCACGCGTCGGCCTGGGTTCCTTGCGCCGCGAGTTTACGCGCGACCACGTGGGCCAGCGCGAGGTCCATGTTGTCGCCGCCGAGCAGGATGTGTTCGCCGACCGCGACGCGATGCAGTTCGAGATTGCCTTCGCGCTCGATCACGGCGATCAGCGAGAGGTCGGTCGTGCCGCCGCCCACGTCGACCACGAGAATGATGTCGCCGACCTTGACCTGCTTGCGCCATTGGCCGCCGCTCTTCTGAATCCAGCTATACAGCGCGGCTTGCGGCTCTTCGAGCAGCGTCATGCGGCCGTAACCGGCGGCTTCCGCGGCTTCGGCGGTCAACTCGCGCGCGGCCGGATCGAACGAGGCGGGAATCGTCACCGTGATGTCCTGCTGGCTGAACGGAGCGTCCGGATGCGCGTGGTCCCACGCTTCGCGCAGATGCGTCAGATAGCGCACCGAGCTTTCGAGCGGCGAGACGCGCGCGACTTCAGGCGGCGCATCGTTCGGCAGAATCGCCGCGCGACGGTCGACCCCAGGATGGCACAGCCAGCTCTTGGCGCTCGACACGAGGCGGATCGGCGTGGCCGCGCCGCGGCTGCGGGCGAATTCACCGACCGCGAATTCGCGCTGGCCAGTCCACGGCAGGTATAGGTCGCCCGAGGCGAGTTCGTCCGGATGCGGCAGGTAGAGGAACGAGGGCAGCAGATCGAGGTTGTCGATCGCGCCGGGGCCGGTGAGTTGGGCGACCGGTAGCACGCCCTGGGCGGTTTTCTCGCCGTCGCTGGCCGTGGTGTCCACGTAGGACAGCGCGCAGTGCGTGGTGCCCAGATCGATGCCGATTGAAAAGCGTGCGTCGCTCATAGCTCCACCTCGGCCGGTGCGATTACCTTGGCGTTGTGGCTGTCGGTCAGCTTCGGCAGACGGACTTCGTCGACACGCCAGCCGCGATGGCTGATGCTGCCGTTGAACGGCGCCTTGCCGACCACATTGCCGGTCAGGCGAACCGAGGTGGCGTCGAAGCCTTCGGCCAGCGTGACGCGGCTGCCTTCGGCTTCGTCGCGCACCGGACGGATCGTGAAATGCTCGCGCAGCGTCGCGCGGCAACCGTCGTGCACGAGGCGCGCGGCTGCGCCGATGTCGGCGTCGCTATAGCTCTTGATGTCTTCCTCGACGAAATCGATGAAGCGCGCGTCGCGTTGCAGCAGGCCGAGCAACTGGAGCGCGGCGTCCGGACTCGCTTCCTTCAGCGTGGGCACGGGTTGCGGGGCGGGAGCCGGCGCAGCGGCAGGTGCGGACGTGGGTACTGCGGCAGCGGGCGTGGCAGGTGCGGCGCTCGCGCCCCCCTTACGCAGACGCAGTACCCCGGCGGCGAATTCGCCATCGCCGAGGATGCTGAAAAATGTACTGACGGCAAGTGAAATCCTGCCGAGAAAAGACGGGTTCGAATCGGTCATGAATGCTCCTGAGGGGCTCTGTTAAAGGACGAGCTGTCCTGGCTGCGCCGCACGCGACGGGCCCGGCGTGCTGGGCCGTCGTCATGCGTTTTTTGCGAGGGTCGGCGGCAAGCGCTGCCGCCGAGGTCTGATTCATCCGGTCTTGCGGCGCGTTTTGCACGCGCAAAACCCGTATTTTGCCTTGTCGCGCGGCCGAAGCGGGCAAAGCCGGCAATTCTAGCGGCTAATGGGTGGAGATTGGCGGGTACCGGAGGCGGTCTTCCGGATGCGCCCGGCTGCCCATTTCACGCGGCGTGCGGCCCGAATTCCGCCACCACCTGATCGATGAACGCGCGCAGTTTCGGGGTGACGCGGCTTGCCGGAAACACCAGATGCATGGGCCGCGCGGGCGCTTCGTAGCCGTTCAGCAGGCGCACCAGCCGGCCCGCGGCGAGCTCGTCCTTCACCGCCACTTCGGGCGCGAGGATCACGCCGCCGCCATTGAGCGCCGCGGCCAGCAGCGCTTTCACGTCGTTGGCCTGAAAGCGGCCCGAGATCGGCACCTCGTGTTCACCCCCGGCATCGGCAAAACGCCATTCGGTTTCAACCGGCAGGCTCGTATAGACGAAGCTCAGACACTCGTGGTCCGCCAGCGCTTGCGGTGTTTGCGGCTCGCCGCGTTCGGCCAGGTAGCCGGGCGACGCGCAGGCGACCAGCCGGTACGGCATCAACGGCCGTGCGATCAACGACGAATCCGACAGCGAACCGAGACGGATCGCGGCTTCGTACCCTTCGTCGATCAGATCGACAAAACGGTCGGTCAGCGCCAACTCGACCCGCACCTCGGGATGGGCCTTCAGATAACGCGTGATCATCGGCGCGAGACAGCAGGTGCCGAAGGTTACCGGGGCGGTGATGCGCAACCGCCCGCGCGGCGAGGCGGATAGTTCCTGTGCGACCGACTCGGCCGCTTCCGCATCCGCGAGCAACGCCTTGCAGCGCTCGTAGAAAATCTGGCCGATCTCCGTGAGGCTCTGACGGCGCGTGGTCCGGTTGAGCAAACGCGCGCCGACGCGTTCCTCCAGCGTGCTGACATGCTTGCCCGCCATCTGCGAGGAGATGCCGAAGGCGAGCGCGGCTGCGGCAAACGAGCCGCTGTCGGCCGTTTTCACGAACACGGCCATGCTGGTCAAGCGATCCATTATTCCCCACTCATGGTTTCGACAGTCGTCAGATTATCAATGTTTATCCAGCTTAAGTTTTGAATCATAGTGTTTCTTACCGATGGGCGTGCGCCCAACGGCCAGGTCCTCAGACAAACAGGGAGTGTGAAACATGAAGATAGGCATTCTTGGCGCCGGTTTTCTCGGCCGCGCAATGGCGACGGTCGCGAAGAACCATGGTCACGAAGTGATGATCAGCAATTCCCGTGATCCACGGACCTTGATCAGTGCGGCCGCGGCGCTTGGCTGTGCGCTCGGCACGGCTGAAGAGGCGGCGAAGTTCGGCGACGTGGTGGTAGTGACCGTGCCGTTCAGCAGCATTGACGCGCTGCCGGTTGCGGCGCTCGACGGCAAGATCGTGATCGACACCTGCAACTACTATCCCCACCGCGACGGCCAGATCGAGGCGCTCGACAGTCGCGCGACGACCACCAGTCAGATGCTGGCTGCCGCATTGCCAGGCGCGAAAGTGGTCAAGGCCTTCAACGCGATTCTGGCGAAGGACCTCGAAACGGACGGCAAGCCAGCCGACGCGCCAAACCGCCGGGCACTGCCGTTCGCCGGCGATGACGAGCAGGCCAAACACGTCGTGAGTGGGCTTCTCGATCAGTTCGGCTTCGATGCAGTTGACGCCGGAGCGCTCGCGGACAGTTGGCGTTTTGAGCGAGCGAAGCCGGTCTATTGCATTGCGCTGGATCGCGCGGGCATCGCCGAAGGATTGGCGGCAGCGCAGCGGGACGTCGAGTTACCGCATGGGTCGTGGCGGCATTGAGTGGGGCGTGTCGGCGATTGCGCGAAGATGCAGTCGCCGCAAGCTTGCAACGACGAAACTGGCACCCCCGACACGTCAATTGAATGCTGCTGCAGCAACGTATTCCCAAAATTAAATCTATGTGCGACCATGCCCTGCATGGAATCCCGTAGCGTACTGTTCAATTTTCACCACCATCACGGCCGCATGCTGTTGCGCCGTGGTTCGTTACGTCCATAGCAGGGAATTGGGACTTCACTGATCCCGTTTCATGCACCAACGACCAAGGCGCCCAGGGCGCCTTTTTTATTTTTTACGCACAAGAGACCAGACATGACCATGATCCGTGGAACCCGTTTTATCGTCGGAACCGAAGCCGCACAGATTCGTGCACTCGAAAACCGCTTCCGGAGCTACCTTCATTGAGGCCGGGGCAGAGGAGGCGATCGTTCCTGCGCTGTGGGGACAAGATACCTTCATCCAGAAAGCCGGTGGCAGCGAGGTCATCGGGCAGATGTGGGCTTTCCCGGACAAGAAGGGCAGACCCTGCTGTCTGATCCCGGAAGCGACGGCGCTATTCCAGGAGCGCCGCAAGGAGTTGCTGGGACGGCAGACAGAGCGCATGTTGTTCTACGTCGCGCGATGCTATCGATATGAACGGCCGCAGGCGGGCCGTTACCGCGAATTCTCTCAACTCGGTTTCGAATATCTTTGCCCGGACCCTGAATGGGCCAACCTGCGCAGCCAGGAGATCGTGGCGGGTTTTCTTGATTCACTCGGACTGCGTTACGAACTCGACAGCAGGGCCAGACGCGGTCTTAGCTACTACCTGAATGGCATGGGCTTCGAGATGCGCTGCGCCGAACTCGGAGCGCAGCAGCAGATCGTCGGCGGCGGTGCGTATCGGGAAGGCGCGGGTTTTGGCATCGGCGCAGAACGGTTACTGCTTGCGATGGTGGCTCAAGGGGTAGCGTAGCAGGCACGTTCAAGGCGCGATCAGGATCGCTGGGTTGACCTATCCGTGCAGTTCCCCCACAAGGCGGGAAAGGCGGGCAATACGGTGGCGATACATCGGCGCTTGCGGAGAGTTTTTCAGATGTTCGACGCGATCGCGCCAATATGTCGGCGGAAAAGGTTTTTGCTGCGCGCAGGCGATGACCCGTTCGAGATGAATGAGCTCGCTTTCGAAAAGCTGGTGATGCATTCTTCGATTCCCCCGGAGATGGCCAGTCTGGTCCGTTCGCGATGCCATTAACTATCTGACACCGCTCAGGGCTTCTAAAGCAGATTCTCGTCCGCGGCGAAGTGGATCTCCGCGTTGATACCATGCAAAAAGACCGCTTACCTGGCTATCCAGAACAATCCGTTGGGGTGGCCGGGTGTGCGAGTGCCGCAGACTGCTCTGCGGAGAATCGATGAATTTGCCGCGATGGGTGCAGGCAAATCAGGAAAGGACTAGCCGCCGCTGCTTGTCCCCGGAAAGGGAGGCAACGACGGCCGAACCTCGCAGTGGTCCGCCTGATACATAGCCACGCGGATTCCACCTTGTCGACGTTACGCATTGCAACGATCTTCTCTATGGAAGTATTCGGTCGCTACGTGTCGACATACAACAGTTACAGCTACAACAACAGCACAGCCCTCTCTCAATCTTTCACCGGCGATTCAGCATCGCCAGCGTCGACCTGCACGTCGGACATGGTTCGGATCACTAATCGGGGGGACGTGATGATTCATCGTTGATCCCCCGATCAGCAGCGTCGGCTATCCAGAAACAAACAGGACATCGCCGGACGTCGGTACGTCGAACACAATGCAGCGCGCGGTCTTTTTTTGGTCCCTCAGGTTCCCCAGTCTGTCGGGCAGGTTTATTGCACGTTCTGGGCGCTGCTACCGTCTGGGTGGGTTGTTTTTATCAGGCGGTGGCAGACATCGTCTCAATATAAGCAATCGTCATGCCATGCGGCGAAGCCGCATGCCTGCGGGAATAGGGGAATATTTCAGCCGAGGCGTTGGACATTCCCGTCCACGTGTCTGGCTGGAAATGGACGATTTCGTCCATTTGGCTATTCCGGGTGCGTGGACGGACCATTTCGTCCGCATGGCGACGGAATCGGCAAGAAGGCGGGAGCGTGTTGGGGCAGGGCAGATTAAAGCGAGAACATCCGGCGCGGCAATCACATGCCGCGCCGGATGGATAGACAAACCGGGAGAAGCCGCCGGTTACGACTGGAGGCTGACCTTGCTGTAGGTCAGCCGGCTCGGGCGCACCTGCATACGCACCAGCGAGACGAGGAAGCTGAACCCGGCCTGATTCGGATCGATCACGGGAACATAAGCGCCCAGTTCGTCGGTAAGCAGCGCGGAGACGCGGCTCGCGACGTCCACGAAACCTGTACACCCGAGCAGAATGGCCTGCGCGCCGTCGTCCTTGATCGCCTTCAGGGCCGCTTCGAAGGTGCGAACGACCACCACGTCGATGTTGTCGAGCTGCGCGACAGGGCAATCGATCGCGCGGATCGAAGCAAACGTGTCCTGGATGCCATAGGTCTGCGGATGACCGCGCTGCATCGCGAGCGTACTTTGCAGGATCGTGACGATCGAGAACCGCTGGCTGAGCGCGAGCGCCGTGAAGGCCGACGCGGGAAATCCGCCGATGATCGGAATATCGATCACCTCGCGCGCGGCTTCAACGCCGCACATATCGAAGTCGGTCAGCCAGATGCCGTCGAAACCGTCGTTTGCGATGGACTGCGCGAGTTCGACCACCGGCATGCCGTTCTGCAGCCAGTTCGTGCGATTCTCGATATCGGGATGCCCCTGCGTGATGTTGCGAATCTCGACCTGTACATCCGGCGGCACGACCGGCGCAACCGCCTTCAGGATGCGGTCGTTGTATTGCGACGTGGCGACCGGCACAAGCACACAGATGCGCAGCGGTGAATGCAAAGGGGCGTTCAAGATGCGTCTCCCTTGTGTGCGGACTGGCGTGCTGACTGGAGCGACTGGTGTGATTCCAGCGGCACATACGGCCCGAGATAACCGAGCGAGTTCAGCAACTGCATGAAGCTGTCGAGAATCAGGCCCGGTTTGCGCAGTTCGGCTTCGGCGCGCCAGGCAATCAACGTCACGGGGCGCTTGCCGATTGCCGGATTCAGCGAACCGTCGTCCTGCACGAGGTCACCGTTGGTGAAGATCGATTGGCCTTCACCGCCGACGAAATACGCGACGCTGTCCGGCGCCAGCACGATCGGCTGCGGACACTCGCTGTCCCACGCGAGCAGCGACTCGTTCTGGTAGATCACCGTGTAGGTGCGCTGTCCGGCCTGAATGCCAATCTTGCCGACGTCGAAGCCGCCGCTCGTGTCGACTTTGGCCGAAACCAGTTCGCCGGGCGCCGAGATGGCCCGCGCGGCGAGCCCGCAATGTTCGGCGAGATAGCCGATCATCTGCTGGACGCTGCCGATCTGCCCGGCCTGCACGGCGCGCCCGAGGTCCAGCGCGCGCTTTAACGTACCGCGGATGGGTGTCGCGCGGCCGATGTCGGACGGCGTCATCACCCACATCGCGAGGCCGCCGAACTGGCCGAACTCGGGATCGGCGACGACCGGACGCATCATCTGCTCGACAATCGCCGACACGTCGCGTTGATGGGTCGGGCCGCCCTGGTTGCTATCGCGCGGCGTTACGTCGAGTTCGACGCACAAGCCGCCCTGGCTCACGATGAACGCCGGGCGCGGATCGATCTCGGCGGCCGCGAAGGTGAGCATTGGCAGCGAGGGGACGGCGCGACCGGCCCCGTCAGCGTCGATGACCGCGAGGCCGAGCTTCGCCGCCACGAGCGCCGCCACCGTGAAGCCCAGCGCGCCGCTTTCCGGCGGCATCACGTAGGCGAGCTTCGTGGATTGCGAAGCGAGCCGGGCCTGGACGTTCTGCACGGCCGTTACTGGTCCTAGCGGATAGATCGCTGAGTTGATCGCTTCAGGGGCGCCCAGATAGGCGACCATGACAGCCGCGCCTTCGGTGGCTTCTTCGACGGACACAACCTTGATCGTGTCTGTCGGGTAGTAATCGCCGAGGACAAAATGCGCGGCCAGATGCCGTGCGGATTCGATAGTGCCGCCGCCACCACTGCCAAAGAACGCTGCACCCAGTAGCAGCGGTTCCAGATCTTCCTTACGTAATTCATAGGCCATTTGTTATTCCTTTCGTATAGACGTCGATAGAAACTTCGCGCTGAAGTTCGGCGAGCAAACTCATGGCGCTGGTGACACGCGTGGTTGAATCAGTCGTCAGCGAACGCAAGCCTCGTTCGAGGATGTCGATTGCTTCGGCGATACGGCCGGTGGCGCGCAGCAGATCGGCGAGGTAACGCGCGGCGTCCACGCGCGCCGGCACCGAACCGAACGCGAGCGCAGTGGACAGCGCGGTACGCAGACCCAGTTCTGCCGCGTTCACCTCGCCGAGTGCCCACTGCGCACGCGCCCGGGTGACCAGGAGTTCGCCGAGGTAGACACGTTCCTGACGGGCGAGGGTCTCGTCGATCGCGGCAGCGAGAATCGCCTCACAGGTCTTCGCGCGGCCGGCGCGCAGCAGCAGCTCGCCGTGCTGCCACGCCATGAAGGAATAGAACAGCGCACCGCCATTGCAAACGACGTGATTATCGTAGCCGTCGAGCATGACAGTTTCCGCTTCATCGGAATGACTGAGCGCGCTGAGATGGCATGCGCGAAGGATCTGCCCGACGCCGCGGTAGAACGCGAAGCCGTTCGCGATCGAGACGGATTCGAGTTCGCTCGCGAGGTCTCCCAGCCGGTCCATGTCTTCGAACAGGCAGGCGAGCCAGGCGGCGCCCTGCAGGTTGACGGCATGAGCGAACGCGTGCGCGCCGGGTTCGGACGCGCGCAGGATCAACATCTCCATGGCGCGTCGCGCCTGGCCGAATGCGCCGATCTGGTAGGCCGCGAGTCCTTCGAAAGTCAATGCGAGACTGGCGAGATCGATCCCTTGCGAACCCGTACGGGTGTCGTCGCGCGCCACGCCGAGCAGGTTGCCGCGCGCGAGGCAGGCCAAGGCTTCTTCGCTGTCGCCGAGCCAGAAGAGGGTGTTGGTCATCGCGACGTGCGCTTCGTCGAGCGAAACCCGGTCGCCGCCGTTCTGCGCGCGCTCCAGCATGTTCTGCGCGGTGGCACGCGCCTGCTTGAGTTGCAGCGTCGTCAGCTGCGTGGTCCAGACGCCGAACTGGATCGCGGCGATTTCGGCGGGCGTACAGACGCCTTCGCCGACGGCCAGCGCGGCGGCGTAGCAGGCGGTGGCCTCCGCGTACAGCCAACCATGCACGCTACGCAGGCTCATGCCGAGCAGCCGGTAGGCGTCGAATTGAAGACGGCGCGCGGCCTCCTGTTCGTGCGGTGTCTGCAGCAGATCGAGGCAGCGTCGCAACGGCGGAATGGCTTCGGCGAACTTCGATTCCTCGATCAGCGCGCTCGCCTGTTCGAGACACTTGCGCGCTTCCCGGTGATGTTCCTCGCGTGATTTCAGACGCCGCTCGATGGTCTTGCGGCCCACGCCGAGCAGGGTGGCCGCCGCACTCTTGTTGCCGGCGGTCCGTTCGAGCGCGCGGTCGATCAGGAGATCTTCGGCGGCGGCGAGTTTGTCGCGTCCTTCGAGTTGCAACAGCATGTCGGCCAGGCTCGCGCGCGACACCGGTCCGCCGGTTTCGTTGGCGAGAAACGGTTCGAGCGCGTCGGTGTCGATCAGCGTGTTTTCGGCGAGCACGCTCAACTGGCTGATCAGATTGCGCAATTGCCGGATGTGGCCTGGCCACGCATGCTGGGCAAGTCGGCGGACAGCGGCTGGCGAAAACTCCAGACGACGCGCGTGCTGCGCAGCGAAGTGGCTGACCAGGGCGGGAATGTCCTCGACGCGCTGCTCGAGTCCGGGCACGGCAAGCACGAAAACCGCGAGCCGGTAGAAGAGGTCTTCGCGGAATAGCCCTTCGCGCGCGAGTTCGCGCAGGTCGCGGTGAGTCGAGGCCACCACCCGTCCCGCGAAGTGCAGACTGGTGGACGAACCGATCGGACGGAACGTGCGCGTTTCGAGCACGCGCAGCAGTTTGGGTTGCAACGCGAGCGGCAGTTCGCCGATTTCATCGAGCAGCAACGTGCCCTTGCCGACCTGCTGGAAAAGCCCCTGGCGGTTTTCGCCCGCGCCGGTGAACGCGCCTTTGACGTGCCCGAACAATTCGGCTTCGACGAGGTTCTCTGGAATCGCGCCGCAGTTGACGTCGACGAACGGTTGATCCTGGCGCAGGCTGTGCGCGTGCACGCGGCGCGCGACCAGTTCCTTGCCCGAACCGGTCGGCCCGAAAATGAGCAGCGGATGGTCGGTGGGGGCGACCCGATCGATCATCCGGACCAGTTGGCGAAACGCTGGCGCGCCGCCCACGAAGGCACCGGCATCAGCGTTGTTGCGGGTGAACGGAACGTCGGGGGTGTAACTCATTACCAAATACGCTCCACATGATCCGCGCGTGGCGCTACGCGGAAATTGCCGTCGAAAAGACGGGGCGGACGGTCTCAGGCGTCGATCAGGTGTCTGGCAACTGATCCGATTGCGGGGTCGGACCGTCCGCCGCAATAAAGAGACAGAGTATGACGGCTTGCTGGCGATGTTGTCTTTTCGAAAATAAGCCTTGCAACAGCGTATTTGCGGATTTCATCGCCGTGTGCTGGCAGGCTGGGCAAGGAAAGGAGGTTGTTCGCGGCTGGGGTGACAGTGGGGGTGAAAGTAACAGCAGGAAACGAAAAGTGTCCGGCGGTCGTGCCGGGCTTATCGAATGAAAGGTGAATGTCAAGATTGGGGCACGCGGCCGCACTTTGTGGGAAACGCGAGTCTGCGGAATCGTCCGGCAGAAAAACGCGCGTTACCGGCACGCAGGGATCGGTAAGGCCGTTGAAATACTCAGAGGAAATACTCAAATCCGCGCTATCGGCGCAGGACCCGACAGAGTCCCGCGCCGCGCTTCACCGCATCAGTGAATCGTTTTCAATTGCGCCCACAGGCGGTTTTCAAGGCGCACGATTTCAACCGGCGTCGGCTTCATCAGCGTCATCTTCTTGAGCACGTCGTCCGGCGGATACACCGTTGGGTCCTGCGCGACGGCCGGGATGACGAACTGGCGTGCCGCGTGGTTCGCCGTCGGATAGAACACTTCGTTGGTAATCGCCGCGTTGACCTTCGGGTCCTCGATATAGTTGATCCATCTGAGCGCCGCTTGCGGATGCGGTGCGTCTTTCGGGATCACCATCACGTCGAACGCCAGAAGACCGCCTTCCTTCACGTTTGAGAACCGGACGTCATACGAACGTTTGGCCTCGGCGCTGCGCCGGTGCGCGATGCCGACGTCGCCGGCAAAACCGATCGCTACGCAGACGTCATTGTTCGCGAGGTCGTTGATGTAGCCGGACGAGTTGAACTCGGTAATGTACGGGCGCACCTTCTTCAGCATCTCGAACGCGGCCTGGTAGTCGGCCGGGTTGGTGCTGTTCGGGTCCTTATGCATGTACTGCAGCGCCGCGGCGAACACGTCGACCGACTCGTCGAGGAACGAGACGCCGCAACCCTTGAGCTTCGCAAGGTTGGCCGGATCGAAGACCAACGCCCAACTGTCGACCGGCGCATTCGGCCCGAGCGCCTTCTGCACGGCCTGCACGTTGTAGCCGATGCCCGTGACGGCGAATGCCCAGGGCACGCCGTACTGGTTGCCCGGGTCGGCACCCGCAACCATCTGCATGAGCACGGGGCTGAGGTTCTTCAGATTGGGCAGTTGCGATTTGTCGAGCTTCTGGTAAGCGCCGGCCTGAATCTGCCTCGCCATGTAGTTCGACGTCGGCACCACGATGTCGTAGCCGGAACTGCCCGCGAGCAGCTTCGCCTGCAGCGTATCGTTGCTGTCGTAGTTGTCGTAGCGGACATGAATACCCGTCTGTTTCTCGAAGCTCGGGATCGTATCCTTCGCGATATAGTCCGACCAGTTGTACACGTTCAGTTCGGTGTCCGCGGCGCGGGCGGCGGACGCCGTCCATACCGAGAGGGCTGCCGCGATGCAGGCGCTGGTGAAGGCCGCGCGGCGCAGACGGGTGACGGGATGACAGGCGCGCATGGTGTTTTCCTTGGCGGATGAAAGTTGAGCAGGTGGGTTCGCGTGGCTATGCGAATGACGCATGCCGCGCTCAAGACTCGGTTCTTGCCTGATGCGCTTCATATCGCAAACGTATCGAGGCGCCGATGTCGAAAAATGGCCGGGGAGGGAGCCAGCCAGGGTTTGCATTGCCAAGCACGGAAGTCAGTAACGCTGACTGGCCGCCCGACGCCATTTCGGCAAGCAGCCGGCCCCACAGCGTGCCGCGCGCGACCCCGGAGCCATTGCATCCGGCCGCGGAATAAACCCCTTCCGCCAGTTTTCCGAAACGGGGCTCGCCAGATCGCGTCGCGCTCAGGTGCCCGGTCCAGGTAAATTGCAGATGTTCATCCGTGATCCACGGGAAGCGTCGCTGCAATCCGCGCAGGTGCCGGGCCCGGCGCGCCGCCAGAGAAGGGCCGGCAAGGTCGCGGTGCCGATATTCCACGGTGTTGCGGATCAGCAGCCGCCGGTCCGGCGTCAGGCGCAGCGTGGCGCCGGCAGGGCGAGTCGACAGTACGCCCCAGGGGGCCGCGCGCCCCAGCCGGAGATACTCGTCGTCGTTCAACGGCCGACTCAGCGAGGCACTGAGCTCGAGCGGGAAGACCGCACTGTCCGCCAGGCCGACCCGTGGCAGAAATGCCCCGACACACGCCAGCACCTGCTTCGCCTCGATGTCACCGTCGACGGAGCGTGCGCGGATACCGCCGCGGCTCAAGTGCTCGAGCCCGGCGATTTCGGTGTTCTCGTAGACTGAAACATTCTTGGGCAACGTATCCAGCAGACCTCTTGCATACTTCGCCGGCTGCAATAGCCCGTTCCCGCCGCGACACCAAATCCCCGCGCGGTAGAAGGGCGAGCCCAGCCGTTGCGATAATGCTTCGCCTTGCAGCAATTCGGCCGCCGCACCTGCTTCACGCAGGGTTTGCACCTGAACGTCCGCTTCTTCAAGTTTGGCCGGATCGTGAACCGCGAAGAAGTAACCGGCGTCGCTCAGATCGCACGCGATGCCGAGGTTCGCCACACGCCGGCCAACTTCGGCGCATGCGGCTTTGCCGATTGCAGTCGCGACGTGGTAATGCGCATTGCGCGGCCGGCCAGCGAGTTCGTCAGCGGCAGGCCGCTCGTAAGCGACCACGAAACCCGAGTTCCGCGCTGAAGCGCCTTGAGCGGCGCGCTGCCGATCGACCACCACGATGCGCGACTGCGGATGCAGTTCGGCAAGCGTATGGGCTGCCGACAATCCGGTGAAACCTCCGCCGATCACCAGCCAATCCGCCTTCTGCGTTCCCGTCAGGCTCGCGCCTGGAGGCGAGACGCCGGCCTGAGCGATCCAGCCGCATATATTTTTGACCAAAATAGTGTCCCCTCTCGATGCCGTAGATGACCAGGCTGCCGAAAGCATGAATAATCAGCATGCTTGATCGACATCGCCTTGGCTTGAGTGTCAATATATTGGGAGCTGGATGCGTTATCCAGCGCTATAAATTCATTGAAGAATTCCAAAAACGCATGGATAAGCTCTATCGTCCGCCGTCTATCCGAAGCCTTCAGGCGCTGTTGCTCGTCGCGGAGTCGGACAACTTCACCGATGCGGCAGAAAAGCTGCATCTGACCCAAAGTGCGGTGAGCAGGAAGATTCAGCAACTGGAAAGCCACTACGGCGTGCCGCTGTTCGTTCGCAATAGCCGCAGCGTGCAACTGACCGAGCAAGGCAAGGCGGTACTGGAGGTGACGCGCAAGATACTCGGGGAGCTGCAGACGCTCGATGAGCGGATATCGCCGCGGGACCGGCCATTCCGCATCCGCATCTTCGTATCGCTGGCGGTCCGCTGGTTATTGCCGCGGCTGACCGATTTTTATGCCCGGCATCCCGATCTATCCCTTTCGATCGAAACGGTTGCGACGGAAGTGGTCGATCCATCGGGTCACTGCGACGCCTATATCCTTTATCTGCCCGAAGCGCGGGAGGATCCGTCACCGGAGTCGCCGACGTTCCTCACGCTGTTCGAGGAAGTCCTGGTGCCGGTATGCGCACCTTCCTCTGTCAACAACAAACCGCTTCCCAGGTCTTTGGAAGCGTTGGCGCAGCACACGCTGATTCACGGTTCCACGGGCCAGCACGAGTGGACGACGTGGTTGAAGGCGCAGGGGGGATCGGCGGCCAGACATTACAAGCACATCACCTTCAATCTCGACGAGCTCGCCATGAATGCTGCTGCTCGCGGCTTGGGCGTCGCGATGACGGACTTGACCCTGGCGCAGGAATTAATCAATCGCGGCGATCTGGTTGTCCCTTTCGGCACACCTTTGAAGACCAAAGGGGTCTATGTGCTTTGGCTGCAAACCGCAGGCGCTTTGCATCCGGGGCGGCAACGCATCCTGCAGTGGTTTGCCGGGCAGGAGGCTGGGACGCTGGAAAAACCGTGATGCCCGGCATTACCTTTCATCGCGCGCGGATTAATCGGCTCGACCGATTAAAATTAAATTATTCCATCCGCATACTCTGACGCAAAGGCTGCCCAGGTTTGCACTGTTTATGCAAAGACCCCGGTACTATATGGTTCAGCGGGAATCGGCCCGGGAGCCCGCGCGAGAGAAGCCGGCGTGCAAGCCGGTGCGAGACACGCCGCCTATGCCACGTAAAAACATGAACAATTTTATTCGCCCCCCTGTTTACTATCCGGCATCCGTCGTTTTCGTGGATGACAGCGACAGCTACCTTGATGCATTACGCCGATTCTTTCCGGATATTTCCACCAATCTGTTTTTCACGCGGCCTCAAACGGCACTCGCTTTTATCCGCAACCATGCCCGCGAGAATTCGCTGGTGTTTGCGCCGGCGTCGGCCGGTCTGAGCGAGGTCGGCATGGAGCGGTTTGTCGAAACCTCGGCCGAGCGGGACGTGCTGGCCCGGGATTCCCGATTTTCAGAAGTGGCCGCGGTGGTCGTCGACTACGATATGCCCGGACTAAGTGGTGTCGAATTCCTTTCGTCCATATCCAATTTACGTTGCGCAAAGGTGCTCCTGACCGGCGTCGCGGACGAAACCGTGGCGGTGAAAGCCTTCAATGCCGGCATCGTCGATCTGTATCTGAGAAAAACAGACAGCGATTCAGCCGAGCGGCTGGTTCATTTTCTGAAAGACGCCAGAAACAGGCATTGTTCAGAGGCCGGCTGGTTAGGTCTGGGCGAAAACGGCATGACCTATTGCGATCCCAGAACGAGGAAAGCCATCGACGCGGTGGTTGCCGCGGAAGGCATCGTCGAGTACTACTGGCGCCCGGAGCAGAATGCCATCCTGATGTTCGACCGCGCCGGCAACCCGAGCGTTTTCCTCGCGTGGGCCGAGAACGACTGGATCGCTCAGGCGGAAATCGTGGCGGACGAGAGCGGGCCGGCGGATCTGCTGAGGCGGATGGCGGTGCGCGAAACGATGCCGGTTTTCTGGCCCCACCTGGCTTTCCGTCCGGGTACGGACTTCAGGACGGTCACGCCGCAAACCATCCCGGGCTGGGAAGACGCTTTCTATTGCTGGACCCGAATAGATCCGACCGACGTGGGTCTGAACACGACGACATTTTCTCAATGGCGCAGTGACCGGAATCAACAGGTCCACACGTGAAGCACCGGCCGCTTCGCGTACTCTGCTATAAACATACCGGCATAGCCCCCCGTTTCCAGCCCCATTGAGCCACATGTACGCCATTCCGACTGCCTTTGTGTCTGCGCTGTTCGTGGTGTTCGGCCTTTACGTGCTCATTACACAAGGGGTGACGCGTCTGTCCGCGCCGTTTCTTTTGATGTGCACGGCGACCTTTGCCTGGCAGGGCACGTGGACGGTGCTGTTCCAGACGGAAGATCCCCACATTGCAAGCGTGCTGGTCCGGATCGGTTATCTTTTCATTCTCTTCCTGCCCACCACGTTCTATCACTTCGTCACGGAGGTGGCGGCGAGGCGCCGCGAGCAGCCGGTATTGCTCGCGTCTTACGGCATGTGTCTTGTCCTCGCCGTGCTGCTGCCCGGCAACGAAGTGGTCGCCGGCTACCGGCATTTTTTCTTTGGCTACTATCCGAGCGCCGGGCCGCTGCATCCTTTGCACGTCCTGCAGACCGTGTTGCTGGCCGCTCGCAGCGGACAGCTTCTGCTCGCCGCCCGCAAACAGGCCGGCGGTGAGGCGCGCAGGCGGCTCGACCTCTGCTTTGCGAGCCTTTGCCTGTACTCGTTCGCCGCCGTCGACTATGCGGTCAACTACGGCTACGCGTTCTATCCGCCGGGCGTGCTGTTCATTGCCCTCAGTCTGGGGCTGCTCGCGATCACGATCGTCCGCTATCACCTGATTCACCCTTATGCGATCGCCGCGACCATCGCGCACGAAATCGCGACACCGCTCGCGACAATCGCCATGCACGCCGATGAAATATCGAGCGTCTGGTCGCATGTGTTCAAAGGTTACCGGCTAGCCGTCACGCATGGGCTGTACGACGATCAGGAGGTGCATTCCGGGCAGTCCGAGCGCATCAGCCAGCTCGCTACGGCAATCAGGCGGGAGGTCTCCGGTACCAGCGCGATGATCGAAATGGCGCTTGCGTCGTTTACTCTGGATCGTCTGGATCGCACCCGCTTCAGCCCGCATTCCATGCAGCAATGTGTGGCGTCGGCGCTGGAGCGCTATCCGTTCCGCGGCGACGAACGCGCGCGCGTCACCGTGGCGCCGATCGACGCTGCGCTATCCTTTTCGGGCTCGGACACGCTGGCGGTTTTTGTCCTGTTCAATCTGCTGAAAAACGCGCTACACGCTATTCACGTGAGCGGCGAGGGCGAGATCGCCATCAGCGCGGTTCGGGAGCATGGCTTCTGCGTCCTGCGATTCCGCGACACGGGGCCCGGCATTGCACCCGACGTGCTGCCGCATATCTTCGACGCCTTCTTCTCAACCAAGCGGCACGGAAGCGGCGCGGGGATGGGACTCGCATTCTGCCGCCGCGCGGCAGAGCTGCTGGGCGGCACGATCGAATGCATGTCGATGCGCGGTTCGCACACCACCTTCACCGTGCGCTTGCCGGTGCCGGGCTCGCCGGCGGACCGTGCATTGAGTAAAGCGCCGACGCGCTCCTTGCGCCGGCGTCCCGAGTAACCGTTACGGTTGGAAGTTAGCGGTAAAACTCAAAGATAAAACCCAGCGGTAAAACCGAACGGCGAAAGTCCGCCGCTGGGATCAGGCGGCGAGCGCCGTCCACGGCAGTTCATATTCCTTGACCCGCTCGACGATCCCTTCCGGGAACCGCCTGATCTTCCGGTCCCGCCCGGCGTACAGGATCTGCTGGTAACCCTGCGACACCTCCCGCCCATCCACGCAGAAGCGGAACAGCAGGTAGGCCGAGCATTGCCTGACCTGCACCGTGTTCAGATAGCAATCCACGTGCTGGAACGGAAAGGTTTCGTGGACGTACTCCTGATGCGCGCGTTTGGTCACGAACATGCCGTCCGATCCCAGCAGATCGTTGTGGATGCACTCATGAAACCACCGCTCCCGGCAAACACCTTGCCACTCGAAGTAACGGGAGAAGTACGTATTCATGAATGCGTTCGAGTCCTTCAGATAGATGTCGAACGTGTGGTGGAAGGTCTTGAGCGAGGCGGGGGCGAGCGGGTCTTCGGAAAGAAGGGCGGCACCTCGGTTCAGGGCGGTAGGGATTGTGTCTCGCATCAACATACGATTTTCCTTTTGCAGGAACGGCTGCTTGCGGCAACCACGCATGCCTCCCTATATGGCAGGCACATCCCATTCTGTTGGGGATGTGGGCTGTATGGCTATTGGCTGACAAACACGGGGGGCGAAATCCCGGATGTCGCGCCGAACAAACGGCGCGCACCGGCTTCGGAAGCGCGGATCGCGGCTTCTGCCCACGCGCGCATCGCGATTTCATAGCGGGCGACGGCCTGGCGCAGGTCCGGCCCGTTCGCCGCCGCGCCGGCGAGTGCCGCCGCATCCCGCAGCGCGGAGTTGGCGCCGACGCCGCCAGCAGGACTCATCGCATGGATCGCGTCGCCGAGCAGTGTCACCGGGCCGGCGCGCCACGTCGCGATGGCCGGCGAGGCGCTGCGGACCGGCACGATCGTGAGCGTGGCGGCATCAGCCTCTGCGAACAACGTGCGAAGCCGGGGATGCCAGCGGTGAACGATCGTGTCGATGAGCGCCGTCAGGCGGCTCTGATCCGGCAACGCGGCGGCGCTCACGCCCAACCTGGCGCGAGGCCCGATGAACGCCCAGTAAAGGTAATCGTCGACAGGGTTAAGCCGGCATGCCGGTGCCAGCCTTGCCGCGAGGCTGGGCAGCGGCTCTGGAAACAGCATCGGATCGAGAATCATCGCGAAGCCATCGGCAAAAATCACGGATGTGCCGCTGCACAATGCCGCGCCGACGCTGTCCCGGAGCGCTGTCGTGGCCGTCGTTTTGCCATAGATGCAGACCGCGCCGGTATCGACCGGCTCCGCTGCGGGCGCGAGTTGTTCGCGCACAAGGGAGTTCACGCCGTCGGCGCCCACCAGCAACGTCGAAGTCCGCGCCTCGCCGCCGTCGAACCGGACGCGCACTTCGCCTTCTCCGATGAGCTCGAAGCGCCGGAATGCCTTGGCAAAATGCACCCGCTCCTCGATGCCGCTCAGCAGAATTTCACGCAAGGTCTGCCGGTTCGCGCTGAGATCGTGGGCCTTGGGTTGTGGGCCGCTTTCGACGGCGGATGCCTGCCAGCTTCTGGCCGGCCGTCCTGCGGTCTGCTCGAGGTTGCCATTCAGGAACTGGACGCTTCTGGCGGCGCCGCAGCTTTGCCGGAATAGCGCGTAGAGGCCGGCAGGCAGGCATTGCGACAGCGGCTGCTGCCCGTCGGCGTCGATCCTGATCCGATACCCCTGGCCGCGGCTCGTGGCGGCCGGATCCCGCTCGTAGACATCGAAGTCGATGCCCGCCCGCTTGAGACCCTGCGCGAGGCATAACCCGCCAAGGCCTGCACCGATGATCGAAATATGCGCACGTTGCATTCGTCCTCCTGGTTGGATCAGGAGCGGCCATTCCACTCCTCGGATGCACTCAAGGCTAACGGTCAACCGTGGTAGCCTGATAATGACAGTTGGACGATAAACAATGAAACATGGCCAATTTCGAACGGGGAGATAAGCGCATGTCGGATCCGAACGATCGCCCGGATGGTCCCGCCCTGTTCGCTTTCTGGAGCATGGATGAGCCGGAAGACGAATTCCGGCTTGGAACGCGGGAATACGATTGGCATCGCCACGCGCGCGGTCAGCTCTTCTGCATCGAAAGCGGTCTGATCCGCGTTCGCACCGCGCGAGGATCATGGCTGCTGCCGCCGCATCGCGCAGGCTGGATCCCGCCCGGCGTCGATCACAAGGCGAGTGTAAGCGGGGCATTGAGCGGGTGGGGCGTGATGCTGAGGCCGGACGTCACCGCCGGCTTGCCGGAAGACCCGTGTGTGATCGGTGTCAGCGAGATGCTGCGCGCGCTCGTACGCCGGGCGGCAAGCTGGACCGCCAGGGACGATCTGCAGCCTGAGCAGGAGCGCGTCGTCGCCGTGCTGCTCGACGAAATCCGCCTGGCTCGACGCGAAGTGCTCCATCTGCCGATGCCGGCCGAGCGCCGGCTGCTGGCGATAGCGAACCTTCTGATCGAGCATCCCGAAGATGAGCGGACGTTTCCCGAACTCGCGTCGTGGGCCGGTCTTTCGGCGCGAACCGCGCGCAGGCATTTCATGGCGCAGACCGGCATGAGTTTCGTGCAGTGGCGCCAACAGGCCCGCCTCGCGTTGGCGCTCGAAAAGCTCGCAAACGGGGAGGCCGTTGCGAACGTTGCCGACGTGCTCGGCTACGCGACGCCGAGCAATTTCATCGCCATGTTCCGCAAGGCGTTCGGTGAGTCACCGGGCCGCTATTTCTCCGAACGCAGCAACCGGGTCTAGTCCCGGTCTCTGCCATTCGCTTGACCGGCATTATCAGTGAGCCGCCTGTCAGATTCGTTTCGCCGAGATTCAGATCCCCCGGCGCCACGCCCAACCCGTTCGCCGCGCCAGCCACATGATTTGCGACGGAGCCTTGCTCAACCCTGGCGCCCCAAGCCATCTTCAACGAGCAGGTCGACGAGCTTGCGTGAGAACAGCGGCAGCGCGTCAAGATCCGCGACGCAGATCTGCAACTGGCGTTCGGCCCAATCGTCGTCGAGTTGAACGATGCGCAGCGCCATGGTCTTTGCGTGGCGGCGCGCCGTGCCTTCGGGCAGTACGCCGACGCCGACGTTCGCCTCGATCATCCGGCAGGCGGTCTCGAAGTTGCTGACCTGGATACGCCAGCGCAGCGTGCGCTGCAAATCCGCCGCCGCACGCTTGAGAAAGTTGTGGATCGCGCTCGCTTCCAGAAGGCCGACGAAATTGCAATCGAGCGTATTGGCAAAGGCTGTGTGCGTGTGGGCCGCGAGCGGATGGTTCAACGCACAGACGAGGACCAGACGATCGCGCCGGTAGGGCATCACTTCGAGCCCTTCGGTATGCACATTGCCGGCAACGATGCCGAAGTCCACGACGCCTTCCTGCACCGCCCGGACGATGTCCGGACTCAGCCGCTCCTGGATGTCCACGGTCACGTCCGGATGATCGACCAGATAGCCGCGCAGCACGGCAGGCAGGAACTCGCTCATCGCGGTGGTATTCGCAAAGGCGCGGACGTGCCCCTTGATGCCGGACGCGTACTCCTGGAGGTCGCCGGTCAACTGTTCGAGTTGCCGCAGCACGCGGCGGGCGTGCGTGAGCAGCGTCTCTCCCGGCGCCGTGACTTTGACTCCCTGGCTCGTGCGGCTCAACAGCTTGATGCCGACCTGTTCCTCCAGATTCTTGATGCGGGTGCTGGCCGCGGGAAGGGACAGATTCGAACGCTCCGCACCTCGGGTGAGGCTGTTGGCCTCGGCGATATGAGTAAAGAGATTGAGATCGATCAGATCGAAACGCATGAGGTCATTCCTGAATGTCACCGGATTATCGCTTGCCACCCAGCTCACGAAAATTGGCGGAAGTACGGAGAAATCCTGATGGCAGCGTTTGCGGACCATGGTAAGCGCAGATGCGATCGACCAGTCTGAATCCGGATGTTTCGGCTCGCGGAACGAAAAACAAGCGTGTCGCCGCACATCCGGTTAACGCGGGCCGAATCCCGGATTCGCAAGATACAAATTGCCGGGCCCGCCTGCATGCGTCAATCTCTGACGATGCAGGCCATCGCGATGCTTGTCTGAACCGGCTCCAATCCATAACTGAATATCGATCATGCAAACGACGCAACAGAACGCCTACCAGGACATCCGCGAAGCGGTACGTGATTTGTGCCAGCAGTTTTCCGGCGAATATTTTCGCAAGATCGACGAAGCGCGCGGCTATCCGGACGACTTCGTCAAGGCGCTGACGAAGGCCGGCTGGCTGGCCGCGCTGGTTCCGCAGGAATACGGCGGTTCCGGCCTCGGCCTCACCGAGGCGTCGATCATCATGGAAGAGATCAACCGCTCGGGCGGCAACTCGGGGGCGTGCCATGGCCAGATGTACAACATGGGCACGCTGCTGCGTCACGGCTCGGCCGCGCAGAAACAGAAGTACCTGCCGAAGATCGCGAGCGGTGAATTGCGCCTGCAGTCGATGGGCGTAACGGAGCCGACCGCCGGCACCGACACCACGAAGATCAAGACGACGGCCGAGCGCCGCGGTGACCGCTACGTGATCAACGGCCAGAAAGTGTGGATCTCGCGCGTTCTGCATTCGGACCTGATGATCCTGCTCGCCCGCACCACGCCGCTCGCCGACGTGAAGAAAAAATCCGAAGGCATGTCGATCTTCATCGTCGATCTGCGCGAGGCCATCGGCAACGGTTTGACGGTTCAACCGATCCTGAACATGGTCAATCACGAGACCAACGAACTGTTCTTCGACAACCTGGAAATTCCGGCCGAGAACCTGATTGGCGAGGAAGGGCAGGGCTTCAAATACATTCTCGACGGACTGAACGCCGAGCGCACGCTGATCGCTGCGGAATGTATCGGCGACGGCTACTGGTTCATCGACAAGGTGAGCGCATACGCGAAGGAGCGCGTCGTGTTCGGCCGCCCGATCGGGCAGAACCAGGGCGTGCAGTTTCCGATTGCGCGCGCGTTCGTCAATGTCGAGGCGGCGAGCCTGATGCGCTTTGAGGCAGCCCGCCGTTTTGATGCGCACGAGCCATGTGGCGCGCAGGCCAACATGGCGAAGTTGCTCGCGGCCGACGCCTCGTGGGAAGCGGCAAACGCATGCCTGCAGTTTCACGGCGGTTTCGGCTTCGCATGCGAATACGACGTCGAGCGCAAGTTCCGCGAGACGCGCCTGTATCAGGTCGCGCCGATCTCGACGAACCTGATCCTGTCGTACGTCGCCGAGCATCTGCTCGGCCTGCCGCGTTCGTTCTGAGTGGAGATCATCATGCGGCCACTGGACGGAATCAAGGTCATCACGCTTGAACACGCGATTGCGGCGCCGTTCTGCACACGTCAGCTAGCCGATCTCGGCGCGCGCGTCATCAAGATCGAACGGCCGGGCAGCGGCGACTTCGCGCGTGGCTACGACGAACGTGTGCACGGACTGTCGTCGCATTTCGTCTGGGTGAACCGCTCGAAGGAAAGCCTCGCGCTCGACCTCAAGCAGCCCGAGGCGGTGGAAATTCTGAAGGCGCTGCTCGCCGATGCCGACGTGCTGGTGCAGAACCTTGCGCCCGGTGCGGCCGAGCGTATCGGTCTCGGCTACGAGACGCTGAAAGCGGGGCATCCGCGCCTGATCGTCTGCGACATCTCGGGGTACGGTTCGAACGGACCGTATCGCGACAGGAAGGCCTACGATCTGCTGATCCAGAGCGAGTCCGGCTTTCTGTCGATCACCGGCTCGCCGGGCCAGCCCGCCAAGGCCGGATGCTCGATCGCGGACATTTCGGCGGGCATGGTTGCGTATTCGAGCATCCTGAGTGCGCTGCTGATGCGCGGCCGAACCGGCCAGGGTTGCCGGATCGACGTGTCGATGCTCGAAAGCATGATCGAGTGGATGAGCTACCCGCTCTATTACGCGATTGACGGGCAAAGTCCGCCGGCGTTATCGGGCGCCTCACACGCGACGATCTATCCGTATGGTCCGTTCCCGGCTGGGGACGGCAAGATCGTGATGCTGGGACTGCAGAACGAGCGCGAGTGGAAACTGTTTTGCGAGCAGGTGCTGCGGCAGCCGGCACTTGCCGACGATCCGCGCTTCAATGCCAATTCGAAACGCAATGCGGCGCGCGAGGCGCTGTATGCATTGATCGTCGAGGCCTTTGCGGCGCTGAGCGCGGCGGACGTGATGCAACGGCTTGATGCCGCCGGCATTGCGAACGCGCAAATGAACACGCTGGACGATGTGTGGCGGCATCCACAACTCGCGGCACGCGAACGCTGGCGCTCGGTCGGGACAGCGGCCGGCACGGTGCCCGCGCTTCTACCACCCGGGCTGCCGGAGGGCGTCGAGCCACGCATGGATGCGGTGCCCGCACTCGGCCAGCACACCGACGCCATCCTCACCGAACTCGGCTACGATCGCGCGCGAATCGACGCGTTGCGTGCGGCCGGCACGATCTGAAGGACCTCTACGCCATGACGAATACGTTATCTCATCCCAGCTTGAATCTCGCGACTTTCGCGTCCGGAGTGCGCTTCGACGCGATTCCGGGCGAGGTCGTCGAGCGGACCGTGAACCTGTATGTCGACTGGCTCGGCTCGGCGCTCGCCGGACGAGGCGCGCGGCCGGTCGAAACGATCGCGGCGTTTGCGCGCCGTGCGGGCAGCTCGCCGTCCGGTCCGGGCACGGCCGACGTACTGATCGACCGGACCCGTGCAACCCCGTACTTCGCGGCGATGATAAACGGCGCCGCGTCGCACTTCGCTGAGCAGGACGACGTGCACAACGGCTCGGTATTCCATCCGGCGACCGTGGTGTTTCCCGTCGCGCTCGCACTGGCTCAGGCGCGCGGGGCGAGCGGCCGCGAGTTCATCGCGGCGGTGGTCGCGGGCTATGAAGTCGGAATCCGTGTCGGCGAATTTCTCGGCCGTTCCCACTACAAGATCTTTCATACGACCGGCACCGTGGGAACGATCGCGGCCGCGGCGACCGCAGGCCGCCTGCTCGCGCTCTCGCCGGAGCAGATGCTGGATGCGTTCGGCTCGGCCGGCACACGGGCGAGCGGGCTCTGGGAGTTCCTGCGCGACGTGGCGGATTCGAAGCAGCTTCACACGGCGATGGCCGCGGCGAACGGTTTGATGGCAGCAGAACTGGCGCGCGACGGCTTCAAGGGCGCAAAGCGGATTCTGGAAGGGGAGCAGGGCATGGCTGCGGGGATGTCGAAAGACGCCGATCCGGCGCGCCTGACGGATCGCCTCGGCGAGCGCTGGGCGACCGCGGAGACGTCGTTCAAGTATCACGCGTCGTGCCGCCATACGCACCCGGCCGCCGATGCGCTGCTAGCGGTGATGACGCGCGAGCGGCTCGGCGCGCAGGATATCGAATCGGTGACCGCGCACGTTCACCAGGGCGCGCTCGACGTGCTGGGCGCGGTGATCGTGCCCGGCACCGTGCATCAGGCGAAATTCAACATGGGCACGGTGTTGGGGCTCGTGGCCGTGCATGGTTACGCCGGGGTCAACGAGTTCGAACAGGGTTACGACGCAGCGGACATCGCGGCGTTCCGCGACCGCGTGCAGATGGTCTACGACGACGAAGTCGATCGCGCGTATCCGGCGCGATGGATCGGCAAGGTCACCGTCAGGACGCGTGACGGCCGCGTGCATACAGGCCGTGTCGATGAACCGAAGGGCGATCCGGGCAACACGCTGTCGCGCGATGAAATCACGGAGAAGGTGCGTCGGCTGGCGGCGTTTTCGGGTGCGGCGTCGGACGACGAGGTGTCGCGGATCATCGCCGACGCCTGGCAGATTGCCTCACGCGATACGGTCGTCACGTTGTTTCCGGAGGGGGCCGCATGACGGCCGCGTCGCCACGTTCGTGGTTGTTCGTTCCCGGCAACCGCGCCGAGCGTATCGAGAAAGCCCGCTCGGCAGGCGCCGACGCGGTGATCCTCGATCTCGAAGACGCGGTGCCGCCCGCTGACAAGGAGGCCGCGCGCGCCACTGTTGCTGCGTACCTGGCTTGCGCGCACCGCGATTCTTCACGCCCGATGTGGATACGCGTGAACGCGGCCGACACCGGCTGGTTTGCCGGCGATGTAGCCGCCTTGGCTGCGCATGCCGGCGTTGCGGGCATCGTGTTGCCGAAGTGTGAGACACGCGCGCAGATCGATGCCGTGCTCGAGCACGCGCACGACGCGCTTGCGTTGATGCCGCTCGTCGAAACCGCGCGCGGCATGGCCAATCTCGATGAACTGTGTGGCGCGCCACGCGTCGCGCGGGTGGCGTTCGGCACACTCGATTTTCAGATCGATCTCGGCATTGATGGCGACGGTGAGGAACTGAACGCCTTTCGCTCGATGATCGTGCTCGCTTCGCGTCTGGCGGGTATCGAAGCGCCAGTGGACGGTGTGTCGACCGTCATAGACGATGCGCAGGCCGTCGAACAGCATGCGCGTTTTGCCCGCAAATTCGGCTTCGGCGGAAAGCTGTGTATTCATCCGAAACAGGTCGAGGCCGTGCATCGGGCCTATGCGTGGAGTGACGCCGAGCGCGCGTGGGCGGCGCGTGTGATGGAGGCCGTAGACAGGAGCGCGGGCGCGGCGGTGGCCGTGGATGGAAAGATGGTGGACATGCCGGTCATTCTGAAGGCGCAGCGGATTCTTCGGGCGCAATGATGCGCGAATAACAACGCCTGGCGCTTGCACCGGCTCTTCGCATTTGGCCGCGCTTTCGCACGACCTCACTTCCCTCCGGCAGTCGCAATCGCGACGCCCAGGTCATTCCTCTCCGGTCGCCGCATTCGCGACGCACAAGATCGCATGTCCATCGCGCAACATGCCGCGATGGACAACTTAAAGCCTGATTGCAAAACAACCAGCGATACAGCGTACGTCACGCTTTTCGTTATTTCCCATGTACCGATCAGGTTTACCCGTAAACCGTGTGAACGTTCGCATAAGCGGGTTTACTTCCGCGTCGGGTTTTCTATAGTTGGTCATGTGAACGATCACATTGCCGGGAAAAATGAAATCTGACGAAAACGATCGCGCGCCGACATTGAAAGACGTCGGCAAACAGGCTGGCGTGTCCTATCAGACTGTTTCGCGTGTGATGAACGGCTCGGAGCGGGTCAGTCCCGCCACACGCGAGCTTGTCATCGCCGCAGCGCAGCAACTTGGATTCCGGATGAATCGCGTGGCAGGCAGCTTGCGCACGAATCGTTCGCGCACCATCGGACTCGTGATGTCGGATGTGGCCAACCTCTTTTTTGCGGAAGTGGTGGGGGGTGTCGAGGCAGAAGCGGCGCTCAACCATTACTCCGTAATCCTTGCCAATAGCGGTGAAGATCTCGAACGCGAGCGGGCGGCGGTGATGGGCCTGATGGAGCGACGCGTGGACGGCCTGATCGTCGCGCCCGCGGAAGGCGACCACAGGTACATGGAGCGCGACTTGCCCGAGCGGTTTCCGCTCGTCGCGATCAATCGCATGATCGACGAGTTTCCCTGCGGCGCGGTGCTGAGCGACAACGAGGGCGGTGCGCGCCTTGCAGTGCAATATCTGATCGAACAGGGCCATACGCGGATCGGCGCGCTAGCGGGGTCACGCGGCCTCATGACCTCGCGTGAACGGATGACCGGGTTCAGAAACGCGCTCAAGGAAGCACGCATTCCCGTGCGCCGGGACTGGATCAGGTTCGGCGGTTTGCAGGCCCATTCGGCCTGCGCCGCGGCGCTGGCGCTGCTCGACAGTGAAGATCGTCCGAGCGCGTTGTTCGCGACCAGCAACACGATCGCCGAGGGGGCGCTGCTCGCCATGCGCGAACTCGGTCTTCAACGGAATCGCGACGTGGAAGTGATTGGTTTCGACGACGTGCCGTGGGCGCGGCTCGTCGATCCGCCGATGCCCGTCATCGCGCAGGACACGCATCAGATCGGCCGGATCGCGGTGCGCATGCTGCTGGGTCTGATCGGCCGGAACGGTGCTGAGGGAGAAATCGTCAGATTGCCGACTCGCCTGATGACCAATGAAATCATGCTGCCCGAGCGGCTAGCGAAGCCGCTTGCGGACACGTCAAAGGCCGAGGGTGCGCAACTCAGGCGTGAAAAGAAGCCAGTGGGCACCAGAACGCGCGCTGCCGGAGAAGTATCGTGAATCGCGCGCCTTCGCAGCGGAGATTCGCCTTGAGCCCCGTGACGCTCGCGCAATGCACGTTCGAGCAGGCGTTCGAACAGACTGCGCGAGCGGGTTTCAGCGGCATCGGCTTGCGCTACGACCAGTTTGAGCGCTACCTCGCGCAAGGCGGGAAGGCAACCGAGGTACGCGGCTGGCTGAGCGCTTACGGTCTGCATTTCGCCGAGGCTGCGTTTCTTGCGGAATGGCAGTACCACGGCGGCGTGCCGCTCGTGAGCCGGCGGCAACGCGGTGGTGGCGCGGACGAAGCGCGTGAGATCCTGCTGCGTCGTCTGCATACGTTTTTGCAGCACTGCGAGGCGTTCGAGTGCGCAAACGTGACTGCCGTGCCGGCCTTGCGCGAAACGGGGGATCTCGCCGTTGCCGCGGAAGAATTCGCTTCGCTGTGCGATCTCGCGCGGCCTTACGGCGTACGCCTATGCCTCGAATTCATGGGAACCTCGCCGCAAATCTCGACGCTGGCGAGTGCCGCCGAACTCGTGAACATGGCCAATCGTGTGAACGGCGGAATATTGATCGATACGTTTCTGTTTCATCAGGGCGGCTCCCGCGTCAGCGACATTCAGCACATTCCAGTCGAACGCATCTTCAACGTGCAACTCGCCGACGCGAAAGACAAGCCGCTCGCGCAACTGGACATGCTCGCGGACCGCGTATTTCCTGGTGAGGGCGTGGCGCCGGTCCAGACGGTGGTGGATGCGCTCGTTGCATGCGGCTATGACGGCTGGTGGACCGTCGAGCTTTTCAATCCCGACTACGCTCGCGCCGAGCCGGCGTCGATCGCCGCGCGAGCGGCGGCGTCGGCGGTCGGGCTGTTCGAATGGCCGGTGAAAGACCGAACAATCGCGGGAGGGCGCGCATGAACTTCGATCTTCAGGGCGTGATGGTGACGGGCAGTGCCGGCGGCCTTGGCCGCGCAGTCGCACTCGATCTGGCCGCGCGCGGTGTGGACACGATTTGTGTCGATGCGAACGCGGACGGTCTCGCGAAGACCGCGAGCGAGGCCGAGCGTCTCGGCGTGCGTTGTGTGCCGGTCGTCGCCGATCTGGCGTCGGAAGCGTCGATTGCCAATGTGTTCCAGCAAGCCGGCGAGAGCGGCATCGTGCTGGAAGGCATCGTCACCTGCGCCGGGGTCACGAACAAGACGCGCGTGCTCGATCTGACCGTCAGCGAATGGGACCGGGTGATGAACATCAATCTGCGCGGCACGTTCCTGTGTGTCCAGCATGCGCTTCGCACGATGGTGCCGCGCAAACGCGGCCGGATCGTGACGGTTGCGTCGGATACCGCCAAGCGCGGCGCGGGACGGCTGTCCACCTCCGCGTATGGCGCGTCGAAGGGCGGCGTGGTCACGCTGACACGCTCGCTCGCGCGCGAACTCGCGGTGCATCGCGGCGCGATCCGCGTGAACTGCCTCTGCCCCGGCCCAATCTGGACGGATATGCATCTCGGCATGACCGCCGAGGAACGTGCGACCGTCGAAAACTCGGTGCTGATGGGCCGCTTCGCCAGACCGGAAGAAATCGCGGCAGGCGTGCTGTTTCTGCTCTCCGACGAGGCGTCGTTCGTCTACGGCGAAACGCTCATGGTGGACGGCGGTGTGGTGCTCGATTAACCAGTTTGCTTAACCGTCGCGCGCCAGACTGGACGCGCAATCGCAACTGCATGAAGTCAGAAAGGAGAAGCAGCAGATGGACACGTTCAAAGGGAAAGTTGCCGTCGTGACTGGCGCGGGCCGGGGCATCGGCACCGTGATCGCCCGCTATCTGATCAACGAGGGCGCCACGGTTCATGTGCCGGATCTGGACAGCGAGCGTTCGCGGCAGGCGGCGCAGCAATTGGGCGCATCGGCGAAAGCGGCGACGCTGGACGTGACCTCCGCGGAGCAGGTCAAGGCATTCTTTCGCCACCTGGACGAAGAAGCGGGCGGTGTCGATCTGCTGGTGAATTGCGCGGGCGGCTATGCGCCGCTCGTGCCGACGCTGAATATTACCGAGGCGGAATACGACCTCGTGATGGATTCGAATCTGAAAGGCACATTCCTGTGCTGTCAGGCCGCGATTCCCTTGATGATCAAGCGCGGCGGCGGCGCAATCCTGAACTTCAGTTCGCTCGCCGGCAGACAGACGAGTCCGGCGCTCGGTTCCCCCTACACGGCGGCAAAGGCGGGCGTGCTGGGGCTCACGCGCCATCTGGCGAAGGAGTTCGGTGCACATGGCGTGCGCGTGAACGCAGTGGCGCCCGGCACGACCGAGGGCGAGCGTGTCGCGGGCCTGCTGACGGAGGAAGATCGCGAGCGCCAACTGGCAGGCATACCGCTAGGCCGTTTCACCACAGCAGACGATCTTGCGGACGTCGCGGTCTTTCTGCTGTCGGATCGCGCCCGCTACATCACGGGCGCGACGATCGACGTCAACGGCGGCGTGCTGACCATCTAGCCGGCTCGCCGTCATTACACGGGAGACATCATGCGCACGGTGTACGTCATCGGGACCTGTGACACGAAGGGCGCTGAACTCGGCTTCGTGCGGGAGCGGCTGCGGTCGGCCGGCGTGCCCGCGGTACTGGTGGACGTCGGCACGCTCGGCGAACCACGCGGCCATGTGCAACCGGACGTCGACGCCGGCACCGTCGCGGCCTGCCATCCTGACGGCGCGCACGCTGTGCGCCACGCTCCTGATCGAGGTGCGGCCATCGCGATGATGGGTCACGCGCTGTCGCGGTTCATGGCGGCACGCGACGACGTGGGCGGCATGATCGGCCTCGGCGGCTCGGGCAATACCGCGCTCGTCACCGCGGCAATGCGCGCGCAGCCGGTCGGTCTGCCCAAGCTGATGGTGTCCACCGTGGCATCGGGCAACGTGGCGCCGTACGTCGGCGCGAGCGATCTCCTGCTCATGTATTCCGTGGTCGATATCGCCGGGCTGAATCGCATCAGCCGCGCGATTCTCTCGAATGCGGCGAATGCCATGGTCGGCATGGTGAAACGCGACGCGACGCGCGAGGACGGATCACCGGCCACGGATTCCAGGCCGACTGTCGGCATCACGATGTTCGGCGTGACGACGCCCGCCGTCGACCAGTTGCGCGAACGGCTGGAGGGGGAATACGAATGTCTGGTATTTCATGCCACCGGTACCGGTGGCCAGTCGCTCGAAAAGCTGATCGACAGCGGCATGATAGAAGGTGCGATCGACCTGACCACCACCGAAGTGGCGGACTTTCTCGCGGGCGGCGTGTTTCCCTGTCTCGCGGATCGCTTCGGCGCCATCGCGCGCACTAAGGTGCCCTACGTCGTTTCGTGCGGCGCGCTCGACATGGTCAACTTCGGCGCCCCTGAATCCGTGCCGGCGCGCTACGCGCAGCGGCTCTTTTATCCGCACAATCCGCAGGTCACGCTGATGCGGACATCCGTCGAGGAATGCCGGCAAATCGGCGCATGGATCGCGCAGCGGCTCAACCGTTGTGAAGGACCGGTACGGTTGCTCATTCCCGAGCGCGGCGTGTCGGCCATCGACGCCGAGGGCATGCCGTTCTACGACCCCGACGCTGACCGCGCGCTATTCGAGGCGCTTGAAGCCACGCTTCAGACGACACCGGCACGGCGTATCGAGCGCTTGCCGCTGCATATCAACGACGCCGCTTTTGCGGATGCGGTCGTTGCCGCGTACCGCGAGCTCGCCGGCTCGCATCTGCGGCACCCTCTCACGACGAGGTGAACCACTTATGCCACGTTTCGAACGAACTGCACTGCTCGCCCGCTATCGGGAGATGATCGCGCGGCGCGAACCGATTATCGGTGGCGGCGCAGGGACAGGTTTGTCGGCCAAATGCGAAGAGGCCGGTGGAATCGATCTGATCGTCATCTACAACTCGGGGCGTTACCGGATGGCGGGGCGCGGCTCGCTCGCGGGATTGCTCGCCTATGGCAACGCCAACGAGATCGTCAAGGACATGGCGCGCGAGGTCTTGCCGGTCGTCAGGCGCACGCCGGTGCTGGCCGGCGTCAATGGGACGGACCCGTTCGTCGATATGGACAGGTTCCTCGATGAACTCATGCAGATGGGTTTCTCAGGCGTGCAGAATTTCCCGACCGTGGGACTGATCGACGGCGTATTTCGCCAGAACCTCGAAGAAACGGGGATGAGTTACGCACTCGAAGTGGAAATGATCCGCATGGCGCACCGCAAAGGCATGCTGACCACGCCCTACGTGTTCAACGCGAGCGAAGCCGCGGCGATGGCCGAAGCTGGCGCCGACATCATCGTCGCGCATCTCGGGCTGACGAGCGGCGGTGCGATAGGCGCGAAGACCGGCGTCGCGCTGGAGGAATGCCCCGCGTTGATCGAGGCCTGGGCGCGCGCGGCAACGCGGGTGCGCAGCGACATCATCGTGCTGTGCCATGGCGGCCCCATCTCGACACCCGAGGATGCCGCCTATGTGTTGCGAGCGTGCCCGTCGTGCCACGGTTTTTACGGCGCCAGTTCAATGGAGCGGCTGCCGACGGAAATTGCCTTGACGGAGCGCACGCGCGACTTCAAGGCGATCTCGCGCGACGGCCCGGCGCGCGAACGCCAGACGCGTCACAACGAATCGGAATGAACCACAAACGCGCCGGGTGCGATCCCGGCCGGAGACAGGATAACCGGAGGTCGGTATGAGCCTTGTGCCTGGAATTGCGGTGATCGGTTGCGGACGCATTTCGCGGTCGCATCTGGCTGCGGTGTCGTCACAGCCGGAACTGGCGACGCTGATTGCAACGGTCGACAGCGATATCCGCCTCGCGCGCGATGCCGCGACGCGTTACGGCGCCCAGGTGGCGTTCGACAGCGTGGACGAAGCGCTCGCACGCAGCGATGTGCACGCGGTGGTGATCTGCCTGCCCAATCATCTGCATGCACCGGTGGCCATCCAGGCCGCACGCGCCGGCAAGCACGTACTGGTCGAAAAACCGATGGCCGACACCGCGGAGGACGCGCGCGCGATGGCCGAAACCGCGCGCGCGTGTCAGGTGGTGCTTGCCGTCGCGCAATGCCGGCGTCATTTCCGGGCGATCCGCTACCTGGCGGAACATCAATCGCAATTCGGCAAACTCATTTCCGCGCAGGTCAGCCTCGGCGTGTATTGGCCCGACGCGCAGGCGCCATGGTGGCGTGAAGCGGACAAGGCGAGCGGCCTCGTGGTCGCGTTGAACGGCCCCCATGTGCTCGATTTCGTGCAGATGGTGATGCGGGACGACCCGTTGCGCGTGCATGCCGAAGCGGTGCGCTGCAACGATTTCTGGGCCGGCGAGGATGAAGCCATGATGTTGCTCGCGTATTCTGGCAAACGGCTCGCCTCGGTGCATCTGTCGTTCAATCAGCGGCCCGTTGAGAATCGCAAGGTGCTGGTGTTCGAACGCGGTACGGCCGTGATCGAGAACGACACTCAACTGGTGTTCAACGGCGACCTGATCGTGGCGCAAGGCGATGATGAAAAACGCCATTACCTCGACGAGGCGATTGAGTTCCAGCGCCAGTTCCGCGAGTTCACGCTCGCCATTGCGGGGCAGCCGAATCACTCGGTCAGCGCCGACGAAGGCATCCGCCTGATGCGTACGCTCGATGCCGTGCATCAGGCGATGCGGAGCGGGCGCACCGTCGAGCTGCCTGCCGTGGTGCAAGACGCGGAATCGCTGGACGCGGTGCCATAGCACCGATTTCATCGGTATCGCCCCAAAAAAATCGGAGACATGCAGTACCAGCCGGATAGACCGGCACGAGAAGGTAAAGGAGGGTGAGGATCATGGACAAGCCAGTTCGTCGTCTGGTGTTGAAAAGTGGCGCGGCATTGTTTGCGGCGCCTCTGGTGGCGCGCTTTGCGCACGCGGCGGAGTACCGGATCAAGATCGGCAGCGACACGCCGCCGGCCTACGCGATGAATGTGCGGATCAAGGAGGCTACCGAACGGATCAAAACGCGTACCAATGGCCGCGTCGAAATGAACCTGTTTCCGAATAGCCAGTTGGGCAGCGACATGCTCAACCAGGTGCACAGCGGTTCGCTGGATTTCTTCCTGTCGTCGTCGCAACTCGCGGTGCCGATCGTGCCTGCCTGTGCATTGCCGGGGCTCGCTTATGGCCTCAAGGACTCGCCGGATGCTTTCAAGGCGCTCGACGGCGACGTGGGCGCCTATCTGCGCGGCCAGATGGAAAAGGTCGGCCTGTTCGCCATTCCGGCAATGATGCAGGGCGGCTGGCGGCAAATCATCAGCAACAAGCCCATCAAGTCGCCGGACGATCTGCAAGGCTTCAAGATTCGCGTACCGATCAGCCCGATGTGGGTATCGCAGTTCAAGGCGCTGGGCGCGAGTCCGACGCCCATCAGCATCAACGAGCTCTACACGGCCCTGCAGACGAAAGTAGTGGACGGCGCGGAGAACTACCCGTCGCTGCTCTACGCGATGAAGCTGTATGAGATCCAGAAGTACATGAGCATGACCAACCACATGTGGGACGGCTACTGGATTCTCGGCAATCAGCGCATGTGGGCGGCGATGCCGAAAGATCTCCAGGGCGTCATCACGGAGGAATTCACGCGCTCGGTGCTCGCACAACGCGATGACATGGTGAAAGTGGACGCGGTCGTGCCGGACCAGATGACGAAGGCCGGCATCACGATCATCAATCCCGATCGTGAGCTCTTTCGCAACAAGCTCAAACAGGCGGGGTACTACACGGAATGGCGTGAGAAATTCGGCCCGCAAGCCTGGGCGTTGCTCGAGAAATACACCGGTCCGCTGGGGTGAACCATGCGCATTGTTCTGGCTGAGAACCGGCTCAAACTGCAGCATCTGTTCGGGGCGCTGGAGCGTGGCCTCGTGCTGCTCACCGAAGGCGTCGCCGGCTTGCTGGTCGCTACGGAAATCGTGCTGCTTCTAATCGGCGTGGTGTCGCGCTATGTGTTTCGCCACTCTCTGATCTGGTCCGATGGGCTCGCCTCGCTGCTCTTTCTCTGGCTGGCGATGATGGGCGCGGTGATCGCGTTCCAGCGCAACGAACATATGCGCATGGCCGCGTTTGTCCGAATGGCGCCGCCGGCGTGGCAGGCTTTCTGGCGCGCGTTGGCGTTGATCGCGCCGTTGGCGTTCCTCGTACTGGTGTGCGGCGCGACGCTCGACTACGTGATCGACGAAGCCAATCTGACCGACCCGGCCCTCGACATTTCAAATGCCTGGCGAGCCGCGGCGATGCCCACCGGCATCTGCCTGATGATGGCGAGTTCATTGTTTCAACTCGCCCGGCTGGAGCATTGGCGGCCGGTGCTCGCCGCGATCGCGCTGACCGGCGCGGTGGGTGCCGGTCTTTATCTGCTGCAACCCATGCTGCTCGGTATCGGCAGCTGGAACCTGATTATTTTCTTCGTCGGGGTGGTGGGCTTGTGCGTGTTTTCCGGCGTGCCGATCGCGTTCTCGTTCAGCCTCGCATCGTTCGGCTATCTGGCGATCGCCACACATCTGCCGTTGCTCGTGATGGCGAGCCGGATGGACCAGGGCATGTCGCAGATCGTGCTGCTGGCGGTGCCGCTCTTCGTGATCCTCGGCATGCTGATGGAAATGACGGGCATGGCGAAGGCATTGGTGGCGTTCCTCGCCAATCTGCTGGGCCATGTGCCCGGCGGCTTGTCGTATGTGCTTGTCGGCGCCATGTATCTGGTGTCGGGCATTTCAGGCTCGAAATCGGCGGATATGGCGGCGTTGGCGCCCGTGCTGTACCCCGAGATGAAGGCGCGCGGCACGAAGCCCGGTGAATTCGTCGCGCTGCTCTCGGCCACCGCCGCGCAAACCGAAACGATTCCACCGAGCCTCGTGCTCATCATTCTCGGTTCCGTGACTAGCGTGTCGATTGGCGCGCTGTTCACGGGCGGTCTGTTGCCCGGCCTCGTGGTCGGGCTGATGTTGTGCGCGCTGGTGTGGTGGCGGCATCGCCATATGACACACGAGGACGGGCAGGGCGCCGCCCGCCCCACGCACCGCGAATTGCTGCGCAGTTTCTGGATCGCTTTGCCGGCGCTCGCTTTGCCGTTCGTGATTCGCCTTGCCGTGGTCGAAGGCGTGGCGACCGCGACGGAGGTGTCGACCATCGGCATTGTCTATACCGTGCTGGCGGGGCTGCTGATTTACCGCCGCTTCGACGTGCGGCGCGTCTGGCCGATATTGGTGGGAACGGCCGCGCTATCAGGCGCGATCCTGCTGATCATCGGTGCGGCGACGAGCATGGCATGGTGTCTGACGCAATCCGGTTTTTCCGACGACCTGGCCACGCTCTTCACGCAATTGCCGGGCGGCAAGGTGACGTTCGTGATTGCATCGATCGCGCTGTTCATCGTACTCGGCAGCCTGCTCGAAGGCATTCCCGCGATCGTGCTGTTCGGCCCGTTGCTGTTTCCCATCGCCGCGACGGTCGGTGTGCATCCCGTGCATTACGCGATGATTGCCATCCTCGCGATGGGCATGGGGCTGTTCGCGCCGCCGTTCGGCGTGGGGTACTACACGGCTTGCGCGATAAATCGCATCAATCCGGAAGATGGCATGAAGCCGATGATCGCGTACATGCTGGCGCTGGGCGTGGGATTGATTCTGGTGGCGGCGGTGCCGTGGATTTCGATTGGGTTTCTTTAGGATGCTTGCGTCGCTCCAATAACTGCTCCGACGCCGCTTTACGGATCGCCGAAATTTCCTGTATATTGCATTTTTCGGTGAAAAAATACAATCGTGGGTAACGTTTATCCGCCCTGCGGACACTGTTTGAGCGTAGGCGAGGCGTCCTACCGGTTCATTAATCTTCCTGCACTCTTCGGCGCGCAGCTGCGATCCCTGCCGGTTGTCCTGCGGGTGCTGCTCGAAAATATTGTTCGCAGCACGGAGGGACGTGATCGCGATAGCGCAGTCCAGGCTATTTTCGAGTGGCTCGAACCCGGCACCAGCGAATCGGAGATCGCGTTTCATCCAGGCCGCGTGCTGATGCACGACACGACCAGCACCCCGGCGCTTGTCGACGTAGCCGCGATGCGCGACGCGCTGGCGGAGGAGGGCATCGACCCGACCGCGTTGAATCCGGTCCTGCCGGTCGACGTGTCCGTCGACCATTCGCTGGCCGTCGAGTACTTCGCCCGCCCGGACGCCGCGGGAAGCAACCTGCAACTCGAACTGCGCCGCAACGAGGAGCGCTACCGGTTCCTGCGCTGGGCGTCGCGCGCGTTGCGGGGCGTGCGGATTCATCCGCCGGGCACCGGCATCATGCATACGATCAACCTCGAGCAACTCGCGAGCGTCGTGTCGATCGAAAACCGTAACGGCGAAAGCTGGGCGGTGCCGGACACGCTGATTGGTACGGATAGCCATACGCCGATGATCAACGGCATCGGCGTGCTGGCCTGGGGCGTCGGCGGACTCGAAGCGCAGACGGTGATGTTCGGCCTGCCAGTCATGCAGCGGATACCTGATGTCGTCGGCGTTCGTCTGAGCGGCGCGTTGCCGGCCGGGACGCTGGCGACCGATCTGGCTTTGACGGTCACGCAACGCCTGCGTCAGATCGGCGTATCGGGCGAGTTCGTCGAGTTCTTCGGCCCCGGTGTCTCGACGCTGAGCGCCGGCGACCGCGCGGTGGTGGCCAACATGGCGCCGGAATATGGCGCGACGACGGGCTACTTCCCCGTCGATGAAAACACGCTCGCCTATCTCAAGGCGACCCATCGCGACGCGGCGGCCATCGAACTGGTCGAGGCGTTCACGAAAAATACCGGCCTGTGGTTCGACCCGGACGCGGAGCCGCGTTATACACGCGTGCTCGACATCGATCTGGGCGCGATCGGCATGCACGTCGCCGGGCCGCGCCGGCCGCAGGACCTGCTGAGCTATGCCGATACCGCGACGGCGCTGGCCGCGCTGAATTTCAGGCCGGCCCGCGAACCGGCCGGCTTGCCGAAACGCCCGGTTGCGATCGCGGCGATCACGAGTTGCACGAACACGTCCGATCCCGCGCTGCTGATCGCGGCGGGTCTGGTCGCGCGCAACGCGCGCCGTCACGGCCTGACGACACCCGCCTGGGTCAAGACGTCGCTCGCGCCGGGTTCGCCCGCCGCCGCCGCGTATCTCGAGCGGGCCGGTCTGATCGACGACCTGGCCGCAGTCGGCTTCGATATCGTCGGCTACGGCTGCACGACCTGTATCGGCAATTCGGGGCCGCTGACCGAACCCATTCGCACGGCGCTCGCAGCCGGTTCGATTCATCCAGTCGCGATGCTTTCCGGCAACCGCAACTTCGCCGGCCGCATTCATCCGGATCTCGATCTCGGTTTCATCATGTCGCCGCCACTCGTGATCGCGTTCGCGCTGGCCGGCGACGCGCAGGTGGACCTGAGCCGCGAGCCGGTGCAGATCGCGGCGGACGGCACGCCGGTGCATCTGCGCGATCTGTGGCCGGCGCGCGAGGAAATCACCGCACTGTTAAGCATTGCCGCACAGCCGGACGACTATCCGCGCGCATTCGCCGCCGCCAGCCTGAATCCCGTCTGGCATGCGCTGAAGGCGCCGGAGAGCGAACGCTTTCCATGGGACCCGGCGTCGACCGCATTGCGCCGGCCGCCTTTCGCGACCGTGACAGAAGCGAGCCAACTCGGCTGCTATCGGGCGTATCCGCTGCTCGTGGTCGGCGACGACATCACGACCGACCACATCTCCCCGGCGAGTGCGATTCCGCAAGACAGCCTCGTCGCCGATTATCTGGTCGAACGTGGCGATGACCGCAACGACCTGAACGTATTCGCGTCCCGTCGCGGCAACTGGGAGGTGATGGTACGGGCCGCATTCCACAGCAAAACGCTGGTCAACCTGCTCAAGCCCGACGTGCCGGTCGCCCATACGCTGCATGTGCCGAGCGGCGACGTGCTGCCGATCTTCGCCGCGGCCGAGCGTTACCGGCAGCACGGCGACCCGGTCGTGCTGATCGCGGGTGAGCGCTATGGCACCGGTTCGTCGCGCGACTGGGCGGCCAAAGGACAGCGTCTGCTCGGCATCCGCGCGGTGCTTGCAGTGAGCTTCGAACGGATTCACCGCTCGAATCTGATCGGGATGGGGATTCTGCCGCTGCGTCTGCCGCCTGGCGTGAATCCCGCGACGTTGCGCATTGAGCCTGGCGACACCATCGAGGTGGACGCGCCCGCCGACGCGCTGGCGCCGCGCTGCGCGGTGGCGATTCGCGTGGTTCGCACAAGTGGTGCAGCGGACGCTTTTGAAGCCCGCGCGGCGATTGAAACACAGCTGGAGGTGCAACTGTTGCGCTCGGGTGGCGTGATACCTTCGATCCTGCGCAGCACGATCGCAGCGCAATCCCGCTGATGCGAGCGGCCGGGCGACAGCGCGGCCGCGATACGACTTCACACTGATGAATCACGACAAATCCATTGCCAGCAAAATCGTCGAACTGATCCAGGCGAACGGCATCGAGGTGGGCAGCCATCTGCCCGCGCAGATGCTGGCCGACCGGCTTCGCGTGTCGCGCTCGCCGGTGAACGAAGCGCTTTCGCTTCTGCACGAGAAGGGTGTGCTGAGCCGCGAACGCAACCGCGGCTTCTTTCTCGCCAAGCCCGTCGAAGCGCCGCTTTCGGACGTGGTCGACGCGCTCGGCCTGGCCGAATCAGATGTGGTGACGAGCGTCTACTTCCGTATCGCCGACGATCTGCTCAAAGGCGCGCTACCGCAGACCTTCTCCGAGCAACTGATCCGCACGCGCTACGGCCTGACCAACACGCAACTGAACGCCGTGCTCGGCCGTATCGCGCAGGAAGGATGGGCCGACCGGAAGCCGGGCTATGGCTGGGTGTTCTCCACCATGCTGACGACGCCGGACAGTCTGCTGCAGTCATATCGGCTACGGCTGGCGCTGGAACCCGCGGCGTTGCTGGAGCCGGGCTTTCGTCTGGCGCCGGGCGTGCTCGCGCGCTGCCGGGCCGCGGAGCAGCACTTGCTCGACGGCGGCATTCAGACCGATACCGCGGATCAACTGCACGAACGCGGTGTGCGGTTTCACGAGTCGCTGGTCGAAGCATCCGGCAATCCGTTTTTCATCGATACGATCAGGCGCGTGAACCGCGTGCGCCGGCTGCTTTCGTACCGCTCGATGCAGGACCGGCAGCGCTATGTGAAGCACTGCAAGCAGCATCTGCAGGTGTTGAGCCTGCTCGAGAAAGATCGCAACGAAGAGGCATCCGAGGCTTTGCGAGCACACCTGAAACATACGCTCGACGCGCTGTCGAAGATTGCCGGCCTCCTTAAACCCTGATTTTTGAACTGTAGACGCGGCGCGTCCGAATCGCGCCGTCTGGAGACTCGACCATGGCCGTCACCGATTCGATCCGTGCTGCTTTCACGCCGACTGGCAAACTCAGAGCATCGCTCAATCTCGGCAATCCGATCCTCGCCAACCGCGATGCCGCGACCGGCCGGCTGTTTGGTGTTTCCATCGATCTGGCCGACGAATTCGGCCGGCGCCTCGGCGTCGAGGTCGAGCAGGTCGTGTTCGACACCGCAGGCAAGTCGGTCGAGGCCCTCGCCGATGAGCGGGCCGACATCGGTTTCTTCGCGGTCGATCCCGCGCGGGGCGCGAGCATCGAGTTCACCGCGCCCTATGTACTGATCGAAGGCTATTACCTCGTGCGCAACGAATCCGCGATTCGCAGCAATGCGGACGTCGACGTCGCGGCTCATCGCGTCGCGGTTGGCAAAGGCAGTGCCTATGACCTGTTTCTGACGCGCGAACTGCGTCACGCGCAGATCGTGCGGGCGCCGAGTTCGCCCACCGTGGTGCGGACGTTCCTCGATGGCGGGCTGGAGGTTGCTGCGGGTGTGAGGCAGCAGCTCGAAGCGGACGCCGCGCGCCACCCCGGTTTGCGGCTGCTGGACGAGCGCTTCATGGTCATCCGGCAGGCGATGGGCATGCCGGGAAGCCGGGGCGGCGACGCCGCGCGCTTCCTGCGCGAGTTTGTCGAGGACATGAAGTCGTCCGGATTTGTGGCCGAGGCGCTGGCTCGCCATCGCATAGATGGGGCGCTGGTCGCGCCTGCCGGCTGACGCGCAGGCCCGCTCTGGGCGCACCTCGCGGCGACCCTTGTCTTTGCTCCTCTCGCGCAATTGAGGGTTTTGCGCGAGGAGAGTGATCTAAAAAATAGATCACGATATTTTGTCGTGACTTCCTTCGCTATAGCGGCGTGCTTAGCATCGCTGCAATGGGTCGATGTCCACAAACCCAAGCAGATCGATTCCCACGCACGGAGACCCGATGTTCCCGCCCAATCTTTTCCCGCAAACGTGTATTCCCGTTGTGCTACCCGGTGTCGACTGTATCCCCCACATCGAGGCGCAGACCTTCGTGGAGTGCCGTTCGTGACCGACTGCAGGACTCGTTTCTCCCGGCATCTGCTGCAGATCGCCGTGCTGCTCAGCGGGTGTGCCGCGGCTTCGGCGGTTTGGGCGTCGGCTTCGCCCACGGAGCCGGCGCCGGGCCGGGCGGCAATTCAGCCGGTCACGCACGAGATCAGGGTGGCCGAAGGCACGGACACGCCGACTTCGATGCCCGGCAACGTGGAGCGCAACACCGCAACCGACAACATCCTCGGCAACGTGGTCGAATCGCTGGTTGCGCTGCGTGCCGACTTGAGCGTCGGGCCGATGCTCGCGGACAGCTGGACGATTTCCCCCGACGGCAAGACCTACACGTTTCATCTGCGCCATGGCGTGCTGTTTCACAACGGTGCGCCGATGACCTCGGCCGAGGTCAAGTGGAGTTTCGAGTTTCTGATGAAGCGCAGTTCGGGTTTCGAGTGCCGCAGCGTGTTCGACGGCCGGCGCGGTGTGAAGGTCCTGGCTGTGCGCACGCCGGACCCGTACACCGTGGTGTTCGAACTGGACCGGCCGCACGCGCTCTTTCTCAAGCAGACAGTCGACCCGCGCTGTCCGCTGGCGGTGCTGCATCCGTCCAGCGTCGACAGCGACGGCAAATGGCTGAAGCCGGTCGCGACCGGCCCTTATGTCTTTGCCGACTGGAAGCGCGGCCAGTACGTGCTGCTCAAGCCGTTTGCGCAGTACCGGCCGCGCACGGAGCCGCCGAGCGGCGGCGCGGGCGCCAAGGTCGCCCATGCGGACGTGCGCTTCGTGGTGATTCCCGACGAAGCCGCGCAGAAGTCCGCGCTGACGGCTGGCCAGATCGACCTGATGGCGATCAGCGAGAACAGTCTGCTGCCACCCGATCCGCGCTGGCATATCGTCGAAGGTCCGAGCGCCGACCCCGCCGCGCTGCTGATGCAGACCCGCGACCCGCTGCTGTCCGACGTACGGATGCGCCGCGCGATTACGCTCGCGCTCGATCTGCCCGGCATTGTCAACGCGGTGACGGACGGCCACGCACGCTACAACCCGTCGCTGGTGCCGGACGCGAACAGGCTGTTCTCGCCGATCGACGCAAGCGGCTATACGCAGAACCTGCCCGAGGTGAAGCGTCTGCTGGCCGAGGCGGGCTATCACGGTCAGACGCTGAAACTCGAAACCAGCCGGCGCTTCGAGCATATGTACACGCTGGCGGTCTACGCGCAGTCGCTGCTGACGAAAGCGGGCATCCGCACCGAACTCGACATCGTCGAATGGGGCAAGCAGGTGAGCGATTTCCGCTCGGGCAACTTTCAGATGATGTCGTTCGGCTATTCCGCGCGGATCGATCCCGCGCTGATGTTCGGCGACGTGCTCGGCGACAAGTCGAAAACACCGATGGCGCAGTGGGAAAACCCGGCGGCGCGCGAACTGCTGCACAGCCTCGAAGGCGTGACGGACGAGGCGACGCGCAAGCAGACCTTCGAACGGCTGCACCAGATGATGCTCGTCGACGCGCCGCTTCTCGGGATGTACTACACGCCCGATCTGATGCTGGTCAGCAGCCGGCTGCACGGTGTGTCGTCGTGGCCGATGCGCCGCATCCGCCTGTTTAACGTGAGCAAGGACTAAAGAACGCGATGTTTTCCTACATGATCAAACGCATTGCGATGGCGGTGCCCACCGTGCTGATCGTGACCTTGCTCGTGTTCGGCATGATGCGCGCGATTCCCGGTGACCCGGCTTCGCTGATGCTCGGCGACGTCAACGATCCGGCTTTGCTTGAGCAATTGCGTCATCAGTTCGGACTCGACCGGTCGGTGCCGGAGCAATTCATGCTGTGGGTCACGCACCTGCTGCATGGCGATCTCGGCATGTCGATCGCGCGTCATCAGCCGGTCGCGGAACTGATCCGCTCGACGTTTCCGGTCACTGCGGAAATCGTGTTGTCGGCCACCTCGCTCGCGAGCCTGATCGCGATTCCGGCGGGCCTGTTCGCCGCGTGGTCGCAGAACCGGCGTGCCGATCCGGCAATCGTGTTCGCCAGCATTCTGCTGGTCTCGCTACCGAGCTTCTGGATCGGCATTCTGCTGATGTGGCTGTTCGGCGTGAAGCTGCAATGGCTGCCGACCTTCGGCTACGAATCTTTCCATGACGTCGGCTGGGGCACGGTGCGCTATCTGGTGCTGCCGGTGGTCGCGGTCGCGCTCGGCGAAATCGCGGTGCTCACGCGCATGATGCGCGCGAGCAGCCTCGAAGTACTGCGGCTCGAATACATTTCCCATGCGCGCGCGAAGGGGCTGTCGGAGCCGCGCGTGTTACTGCGCCACGCCTTGCCGAACGCATTCGGTCCGGCGCTCACCGTGGTCGGGTTGATCCTCGGCCATCTGCTGGCGGGCGGCGCGGTGATCGAAACCGTCTTCACGCTGCCCGGTATGGGACGCCTGCTGGTGGAAAGCATCTATGCCCGCGACTATCCGGTGGTGCAGGGCTGCCTGCTGGTCATCGCGTTGCTGTACGTCCTTGTCAATCTGGTCGTCGATCTGCTGTATCCGATTTTCGATCCCCGCATGAAGCTCTAAATGAAACTGCGATCCTTCAAACGATTCAATCTGAAGATCGGCGTGGTGCTGGTCGGGTTGCTGGTGGCGACCGCGCTGATCGGGCTCGTCTACACGCCCTACGATCCGACCGAGGTCGATCTGGTGACGCGCTACGCGGGGCCTGGCCTGCATCACTGGCTCGGCACCGACGAGTTCGGCCGCGACGTGCTGTCGCGCATCATGGCCGGCGCGTCGGTGAGCCTGACCGTCAGCATCGGCTCGGTGCTGTTCGCGCTCTCGCTCGGCACGATGCTCGGCACGGTGTGCGGTTATATCGGCGGCTGGCTCGACCGGCTGATGCTGGTGCTGGTCGACGCGTTGATGGCGTTTCCGGGACTCCTGCTCGCGCTCGGCATCATGACGGTGCTCGGGCCGTCGAAGTGGTCCGTCGTGCTCGCGCTGGGGCTCGCGTATACGCCGTCGGTCGCGCGGCTCGCGCGTGGCGGCACGTTGTCCCTGCGCAGCCGCGATTTCGTGGTCGCATCGCAGGCGATGGGCAACGGCGGTGTGTGGACGCTGTGCCGCCATGTGCTGCCGAACTGCGTCGCGCCATTGCTGATCTTTTCGACTTCGCTGTTCGGCTCCGCGCTGCTGGCCGAAAGCGCGCTGAGCTTTCTCGGGCTCGGCGTGCCGCCACCCGCGCCGACCTGGGGCGGGATGCTCGCCGACAGCCGCAACGCCATCGACCGCGCAATCTGGCTGGCGATTTTCCCGGGCATGTCGATTTCGCTCGCACTGCTCGGCATCAATATGCTCGGCGACGCGGTGCGCGATCTGCTCGACCCGCGCATGAACGGAGGGGCTAAATGATGACGCGTGAATCCGCGCCCGCTATTTCAACCAGCGCGGCATCCGCGCATGGCGTTCATGCAGCGGGCGCTCAAACCAGCCGGCCGCTCCTGAGCGTGCGCGATCTGACGTTGGGTTTCGGCACGCCGGATGGCGGCGCGAAGCCGGTGGTGCATGGCGTCAGCTTCGACCTCGATGCGGGACAGTCGCTGGCGGTGGTGGGCGAGTCCGGCAGCGGCAAGACGCTGATCGGCAAAACGCTGCTCGGCTTGCTGCCGGACGCGGCGCAGATCATCGGCGGCAGCGTGACGTTCGCGGACCAGTCGTTGCTCGACCAGACGCCGGCGCAGTGGCGCGCGACTCGCGGGGTCGGCATCGGCATGGTGTTTCAGGAGCCGATGGTGTCGCTAAATCCGGCGTTCCGCGTCGGCGAGCAGTTGACCGAAGCACTCGTGCGGCGGCGCGGCGTGCCGCGCGCACAGGCGTGGGCGCAGGCCGTGGCGATGCTTGAACGGGTTCGGGTGCGCGATCCGCAAGGCTGCATGAAGCGTTATCCGCATGAGTTTTCGGGCGGCATGCGTCAGCGCATCATGCTCGCGGCCGTGATGCTGCTGCGCCCGCGTCTTTTGATCGCCGACGAGCCGACCACCGCGCTCGACTGCGTCGTGCAGAAGGAAGTCCTCGATCTGATGACGGAGCTCACGCGCGAAGAGGGCACCGCGCTGATCTTCATCAGTCACAACCTCGCGCTGGTGGCGGCTTATACCGAGCGCGTGCTGGTGATGCGGGCGGGTGTCGCGGTCGAGACGGGCGCGGCCGGGCAGGTGCTTTCACGGCCGTCGCACGAATACACGCTGGCCTTGCTCGATGCGCTGCCACGGCGGCTGCCTGCTGCGGCAGCGCCGGAATCGGCCGAGTCACTGGAATCGCCTGAATCACCCGAATCGTCCGAATCGCTTCAGGCGCCCGCTCCGGTGCTCGACGTGCGTGACGTCGTGATCGACTATCAGGCGGCGAGCGGCGGCGTCGCGTCGTGGTTCGGCGCGAAGCGGAGCGTGCGTGCGGTGCATCGCACGTCGTTCAGCTTGCGCGCCGGCGAGACGCTGGCGATCGTCGGCGAATCGGGCAGCGGCAAGACAAGTCTGACGAAGGTCGTGCTCGGTCTCGTCGAACCGGCGGAGGGTGAGGTGCTACTGAACGGCGAGCGTTTTCTCGGCACCGGGGCGAAGCAGTTGCAAACCGCGCGCCGTGCGATCCAGATGGTTTTCCAGGACCCGTATTCATCGCTCGATCCGCGCATGCGAGTCGGCGCGCTGGTGGCTGAAGGACTGCGTGCGGACCGCACGCTGAGCGCGGCGCAACGCGCCGAACGGGTCGCGACCGCGCTGACCGACGTCGGGCTCGGCGATCACGCGCGCCGCTTCGTGCACGAGTTGTCTGGCGGCCAGCGGCAACGCGTGGCGATTGCGAGAGCGCTGGCGAGCCGTCCGGCCGTGATCATCGCGGACGAACCCGTCTCGGCACTCGACGTGACCGTGCAGAAACAGGTGCTCGATATGCTGGTGTCGCTGCAGGCGCGCTACGGCTTTGCGTGTCTGCTCATTTCGCACGACCTCGGCGTGGTCGAACAGATCGCCGACCGGGTGCTGGTTCTGCTGCGCGGGCATATCGTCGAAGAGGGTTCGCGCGACGCCGTATTCGACGATCCGTGCCATCCGTACACGCGCCGTTTGCTGCAAGCCGTGCCGGAGTTGCGCGGCAACCGCCAGGACGGTTTCAAGGTGCTGTCGCGCGACGTGCCGGTGCAGCGTCTCGCGGACGATGCGTACTTCAATCCCGACGAGGCGCAGCAAAGCGCGCAGTACGGAACGCCGCATCTGGTCGAGGTCGCGCGAGGCGCGCAAGGGCATCGCATTGCTTTGCGTGACGGCGCTTGAGTCTGCGTGAGGCCGTCTGGATTGCCGGTTCGAATCGGGCAGTCGGGACGGCGCAAACAGTAGAAGCAGTCGCAATAAAAAAGGTGCCCGGAGGCACCTTTTTTGACTGCGGTGGAGGAGGCAGTACGTTAGAACTTATGACGGATGCCGACCACGACGGCGGTTTGCACGTCTGTCGACGAGTTCGACAGATTGGCGATAGCCGCCACCGCCTGCTTGCCCGTCGAATCGACGCCGCTTGCGTGTTCGTAGATGCCGACCAGATACAGGTCGGAGCGCTTCGACAGGAAGTAGTCGGCGCCGAGATTGACCTGGCTATACGATGCACCGGAAATGCTGCCGACCGAACTGCCGCGCGTGTAGGTGTAGGCCGCGCCGAGTTGCAGGGCGGGCGTCACCAGATACGCGAAGTTCAGTTCACCGATATTGAACGACGCCGTGCCGCTCAGATGTTTCGGGTTCAGCCCCGCGCCGGCTTCGCTGCCGAGGTTCTGGAACGCGACATTGCTATACACGCCGCCGATCGTCGCATTGCCGATCCGGTAAGCCGCACCGGCCGAGATCACCTGCCATGCACCGGCGGAAGCGAAGCCGCTGTACACCGGGCTCGACATGTTGAGCGTGCTCGTCGACGTCGGCGAATTGGCGCTCGGGTTGGTGCCGAATACCGAGTAGTTCGGGTCCTTGGCTTTTTCGTACGCGACGCCGAGGCTCAACGAACCGTTGTGATAACCGGCGCCGACGCCGAACAACTGGTTGCTGGTGAAGTCGCCGGCTTTGCCACCGAGGCTGTACATGCCGCCGAACGTAAAGCCGCCGTAGTTCCTGCTCGCGTACTTGATGGCGTTGTTGATGCGGTCGGAGTTGTCGAGGTTGTCCATGTCGCCCGGGTGAGCGCCGTAGATGCTGCCCCATTCGGTGCCGGTCACGAGCTCTTCGGCATTGGCCGATTCGAAGCTGCCGACGTAGTCGCCGAGCGGGTCGTACTGGCGTCCGAGGGTGACGGTACCATAAGGACCGGACAGACCCACGTAGGCTTTACGGCCGAACAACGCGCCGCCCTGGCCGAGCGTGCCGTTGTCGATGTTGAAACCGCCTTCGAGACGGAAGATCGCGCTGATCCCACCGCCCAGGTCTTCCGTGCCGCGCAGGCCCCAGCGATCGCCCTGCAGATTGCCGGAGGCCGCCGAGTATTGCCGGCCTCCTTTGGCGTTCGAATTGAACGCCAACCCGGTGTCGACGAGGCCATACAGCGTCACGCTGCTCTGCGCATGCGCGACGCCGGAGAATGCAGCGAGTACGGCGATCATGGGTAAGGTCTTTTTCATCGTATTTATCCTCGGCATAGCCGGATGCAAGTAAGGTGAAGTGAAACGGGTGGCAGTGAAGCGGGCCTGCGCGCAAGCACGGGTTGCGGCAAATCCTATGTGTTCATTTTTTGACTCGGAAGACCGATCCATGGCATCACGATCTAATCGGCAGATCACAGAAATACCCGTATGTGCAGCGGGCCGAAGAACTGTTAGTGAATGCAAAACAAGCGCACAGCAAGCGCAATCGCATAAGGTGATCCCATGACGTTGAGTCAACTCAGAGTGTTTTGCGCGGTCGTCGAGCAGGGCAGTTTTCGCGCGGCCGCGCGTTCGCTGGATATCGCGCAGAGCGCGTTGACCCACGCGATCCAGAGCCTCGAAGCCGAACTCGCCGTGCCTTTACTGACCCGCTCGCATCTGGGAATCAGCCTCACGCCGTTCGGCGAGAAACTGCTTGCGCGGGCGTCGTCGATACTCAAGGATTGCGAGCGGATCGATCAGGACATGCGTGAACTGGAAGGCGAGCCGACCGGACGCATCGCATTGGGGCTGACGTCCGAGCCGCTCGCCGAACTGCTGGTGCCGACGCTCAAACGCTTCAGCGCGAGTTATCCGCGCGTGCTCGTGCATCTGTCGAACGGGTCGTCGCAAATGTTGATCGAACGGATTCGCGACGGCCACCTCGATTTCGCGCTTTGCCCGCTCGCGCCAGAACTCGACGACGTCGTCGACCTGCACATCGACCGGCTTTACCGTTCCTCGCCCGCTGTATTGGCGCGCGCCGGCCACCCGAAGGCTAACGCGACTTCGATTGCCGAACTGGCCGATTCCGAATGGGTGGGCTTCAAGCGCGAGGGGGTGGTGGGCATCGCGGCGAATCGGCTGGTGGGCATGTTCGCCGCCAACGGGCTGGGCATGCCGAAGATCGTCGTGACCGCGGAGACGCTGCTGGAGTCGCTGTTTCTCGTCTGCGAGACCGACTATCTGACGATGGACCCCGGCGTGCTCGCCGATTTCAAACTGTTTTCGGGGTCGCTCGTCAGGGTGCCGATCCGCGAGACCTTCCAGCCGCGCGACATTTGCCTGATCCGTCGCAGCAACTCGCCGCTGACGTCGATCTCGCAGGAACTGGCGAGCATGATGGTTTCGTATGCGCGGCTCACACGCGGCATGGCGAGAAACAACTGACACGGCGCGGCGGCTGCATGGGTGAGGGCGATCTAAATTGCCGATCACGATAACCCGGAGCACGCTTCCTGCTGTTCGCGCGAATGCTTAGCATCTCATCTGTACCTCGACGTTGCTGGCATTCGTCAGGCAAGGCGGCAATCCGCCGGGCGCGCGAAGTAAGCTAACCCGGCGCGCCTGCCACAATCGTCGCGGTCAGTTGATGAACCACAGGACGATTCTTTAATGCACAGCGCTAAACACCGCCTTCTTGCCGCTTCCGATGGCACCGCGCATCAGTTGATTTCACATCACTTCGGCAGCGAAGGCCACGGCAAGAAGATTTATATCCAGGCCGGTCTGCACGCGGACGAAATCCCCGGCATGCTGGTCGCGTTGACCGTGATGGAGAAGCTGCAACACCTGGAGCAGCAAGGGCGCTTGCGCTGTGAAGTGGTGCTCGTCAGCGCGGCCAATCCGATTGGCCTGAATCAATATGTGCTCGGCTATGGGATTGGACGGTTCGACCTGGCGAGCGGCCGCAACTTCAATCGGGGCTTTCCGCTGCTCGCGCCGCAAATCGCCGCGGCGGTGGAAGGCAAGCTGGGCGCCGACGCGGACGCGAACCGTGCGGCGATCCGTGCAGTGTGGCGCGAGTTGTTGCTCGCACAACAGCCTCGCCAGGCGTTCGACGATTTGCAGCGCACCTTGATGCTGCTCTCGTTGGACGCGGACATCATTCTCGACCTGCATTGCTCGCGCGAAGCGACGCTGCATCTCTATACCGGCGAAGCGATCTGGCCGGACGCGGAGCCGCTCGCGCGCTATCTGGGGGCGAGGGCGTCGCTGCTGGCGGTGGATTCGGGCGGCCAGTCGTTCGACGAAGCGCATAGCTTCACCTGGTGGCAACTGCAACAACGCCTGGGCGAGCAGTTCCCGATTCCGCGCGGCAGCACCGCGATCACGGTCGAACATCGCGGCCAGCGTGACGTGACCGACGAGTTGGCGCAAGAGGACGCCACAGCGATCGTCGACTACCTGACGTATTGCGGCGCGATCGACGTGCCAGCGGCTCCGTTGCCGCCGCTCACCTGGCCAGCGACGCCGCTGGCCGGCAGCGAACAGTTCTACGCGCCGTCCGCGGGCATCCTGCTGCATTGCGTGGAAGCCGGTGCGGACGTTCGCGTCGGGCAACAGATTTTCGTGATCGTCGATACAGTGGACGGCACGAGAACATCGATTCACTCGCGTACCGCGGGTATTTTCTATATGCGAAGAGACGCGCGATACGTGCGGCAAGGCGATCCGCTTGGGCGGGTGTCGGGCCACGAAGTGATCCGCTCGGGCAATCTGCTGAGCGCATGACCTGCTTCGAATGTTGACAAGGCTGGGCAAAAAATGACGAGATATATTGATGTAAGCGATGTCCGCAAGCTGGTGACATCGATCGGCGTGGAAGCGTTTATCACCACGATGGCGGACTACATCCGCTCGGACTATCTGCGCTGGAACGAATTCGAGAAGTCGGCGCGCGTCGCCAACCATGTGCCGGGCGGCGTGATCGAACTGATGCCGGCGTCCGATAGCACGCTATACGGCTTCAAGTACGTCAACGGTCACCCGAAAAACACGCACGTCAACATGCTGACCGTGATGGCGTTCGGGGTGCTGGCGGAAGTCGACTCCGGTTTCCCGGTGCTGTTCAGCGAGTTCACGATCATGACCGCGCTGCGCACCGCCGCAACTTCGGCACTCGTCGCGAAAGTACTGGCGCGGCCGGATTCCCGCTCGATGGCTTTGATCGGCAATGGCGCGCAAAGCGAATTTCAGGTGCTCGCGTTCAAGGCGATGCTCGGCATCAAGGAGTTCCGTCTGTTCGATATCGATCCGGCTGCAACGGAAAAACTGATTCGCAATCTGTCCGGCTTCGAGGACCTGACCTTCATCCGTGCCGGCAGCGCGGCTGAAGCGGCGCGCGGCGCGGATATCGTCACGACGGCAACCGCGGATAAAACCAACGCGACGATTCTGACGCCGGATATGATCGAACCGGGCATGCACATCAATGCCGTCGGCGGCGATTGTCCGGGCAAGACCGAACTGCATGCGGACGTGCTGAAGGGCGGTCGCGTGATCGTCGAGTTCGAACCGCAGACGCGGATCGAAGGTGACATCCAGCAGCTTCCCGCGGATTTTCCGGTGATCGAGTTGTGGCGGGTTCTGTCGGGCGAAGTCGCCGGACGTCAGGATGCGGCGCAGGTTACGGTGTTCGATTCAGTCGGCTTTGCGCTTGAGGATTTCTCGGCATTGCGCTATCTGCGCGACGTGACCGACGCACGGAACATCGGCGAGAATATTGACCTGATTCCCGCACCGGCAGATCCTAAGGATCTCTATCAGTTCGTTGCACCCGTACTGGAAACGACGGCTGGGCAGCTGCGTGTTGCGCTGACGGCATGAGTGCTTGTCCAGCTTGTCCATACGGGAGCCGGCGAGCAGGGTCGCGTATGGGCAGTCGTGGCGTCCGAAGCGCGCACGCTCGCCTAGCGAAGGGGGCAAATGTTGCCGCTGCTGTCCAACGTTAATCAATCTGCAGACAACATGTCAGACTCTTTTTCCGAGCGTGGTGTAAAACCTTCGTTATTGTTGAGCGGTACCGCGCTGGATGGCCTCACGCGCGCAAATCCGTCGTCCATGGGCGTGGATGCCGACGCGATCGTGGCGTTTCTGGATGACGTGGAGGCCGCCAACCTCGACTTGCACGCGCTGATGATCCACCGCAACGGTAACGTGGTGGCAGAAGCGTGGCGTTGGCCGTACCGCGCGGATCGACTGCGCAACCTGCATTCAACCGCGAAAAGTTTCACCGCTTGCGCGATCGGCCTCGCGATCGAAGAAGGCCACTTCCGCCTCGACGACAAGGTCGTGTCGTTTTTCCCCGAGGCGCTTCCGGACGTGGTGGACGACTGGCTCGCGGCGATGACGATCGAGGACTTGCTCACGATGCGCGTGGGCCATGGGACCACGACGTCCGGCGCGCGATGGCGCGGGATGGGCAGTAGCTGGACCGAGGCATTTTTTCGGATTCCGCTCGTCGAACGGCCGGGCGGCGCCTTTTTGTACACGAGCGCCGCGAGCTACATGCTCTCGGCCGTCCTGAGCCGCACGACAGGAGATACGCTGCACGACTATCTGAAGCCGCGCTTGCTCGAACCGCTGGGCATTACCGGTGAAACGTGGGACGTCGGTCCAGACGGCATCAACCCCGGCGGCAACGGACTATGGGCGAAAACAGCCGATCTGCTGAAACTCGGCATTCTGCATGCGCAGAACGGCGTCTGGGAAGGCAAGCGTTTGCTGCCTGCCGCGTGGGTTGCTGATTCGACGAAGGCACACGTCGAGTCGGGGCGTTACGGGTATCACTGGTGGACGCATCCGAACGGTGCATACAGCGCGAGAGGCGTATTCGTTCAGATGGCCGTGGTATTTCCCGAACATGGCGCGACGCTGGCCGTGACTGGCGCGATCAGGAACAGCGCACAGCTGATGCCTTTTATCGACCGATATTTTCCGGCGGCATTCGGCGCGGGGTCGAAAGAGGGCGCCGATGCGCGGCTCGCGGCGAAGCTTGTCGAATGGCAGAAAGAGGACGCGCCGGTTGTATGGAAAGAAGCTTATCTTCGCGCGTCGCAACCCCAAGGCTCGATTGGCGGCATGCCGCCTGATGCCGCCGGTATCCGGCGATTTGCGATGGAGCCGAACGCGCAGGGCATCGAGGAACTGCAATTCGAATTTACCGACAGCGAATGCACATTCCGTCTGACCGATGCGGACGGGCAGCACGTTATCGTGGCGGGCTTGGGACGCTGGATCGAAGCGCCGAACGAGATGCCCGGCAGCGATCTGCACCACAACTATCATCTGCGGGGCAGTCCGGTGCTTGCGCGAGCATGCTGGCTCGACGCGTCGCGCTTGCAGATGACATGGATATTCGCCGAAACGGCCTTTCGCGATACGCTCGTATGCGAATTCGACGAGAACAGGCTCGTCTTCAAACGTGAGGTCAATATCAACAGCGGGGTGATTCGGCACGATGACGTGATGGGAGCGCTGCGGAGATAGGGCGAGACGCTGTCGACTTGTGGGACTGACGAGTGCCGCTTGCCAGCGGCCTCGGTCCACGCGTATTCTGCCAATGGAGATGGCATTCTCCTTCAACCGCCAGGGCCTCGTGGCTGATGATGCCTATAGTCCGATCTGACCTGCCGTTACGGCATTTTCCTGACTATAGGTGGACCGATGGTCTGTTTCCCCGATTGCTGCCTTTGCTGGATCGTCCATGGCCGGGCTTCGTATTCCTTCTTTTTTGCGTTCCGCCCTGGCATCTCTGCGGTCGTTGCTCCGGGCATCGTCGTCCAACCTCGTTCCAGCTTCTTCCGGAAGCGGTCGGTCGGGGAGCGACGATGGGCGCCAAGCGGGAATCAAATCTCCTCTTTGCCCGTTTAGGCACCCGTAACCCATGCTGGCATTTTTATGGCGATAGTAATGCGCTGCGATTAGCGTCAGTTGCGGGAGAGAGCGCCGCAAACGTGGCTGTTGCGCTGACAGCAAAGCAAGCCGCGCAGATTCGTCAGCTAACGGCGGGCGTCACCACGTACATGGCGCGGGACGTCGGAGCGTCATGAAAAATCCTGCAGCAGCCCATTCCGAGTACTGCATCGTTTGCAGGCAACTCGTGGAGGCTGACCTACGTTATCTTCGCCGGTTGCAGACCGATCGCCAGATGCGTGACGCACTGACGGACGCGTTGGTGGTGAGCATGGGATTTTGTGAGCATCATTGGCGGAATCTGCAAGAAGCTGATCCCGACACGGCCCAGTGGAGCAGCCGCTGCGTTTCCGAGGCAAGCCTCCGCCCTGGCGAGCTGTTCGCAAGGACGAGATTGCAGGACGAATTCAAGATGCGATGGGCGGTGCTCAACTCAGGGCAATCTGGGTCATGTCACATCGCGCTGACCGCAGTTTGACCTTGCCGTTTTCGCCGGCTCGGCCCTGACATTGGTGGACACTCGTGACCTTGGAGGGGAAAGCAACCAGCGGCATAACGATTTCATAGCCATGTTGGGGCATGAACTGAGGAATCCGTTGGTACCCACCGACAGCGCCATTTCGGCCGCGAAGCTTTTAACGAGGTGCCTACCTGGATGGCAGTGCAGGGCAGGACAGTCATTCTGCCGTTCAACCGCTTGCCACGGAAGTGGCGACAACGGGGGGGCGCGTGCTGCCGAGCAGAGTTGGTTGGCTCGGGCGCGTATGCCCTTTGCACGAGGCAGCACGCGGTCATGAAGCGATATTCCGTATCTTGTTCTCCAGGACTTGCCGCACGCACTCAGATCGGGCGTTGCCGCACCAGGCGGGACAGGCTGAGCATCGCACCAGCCGCAGCGAAGACCGCTCCGGTAGTCAACGCGATCGGACCTGCGTGACCCGGCGCCACCATCAGAATAAGCGCGGTAAGTACAGCGCCGAGGGTCTGGCCGAGCGTGCGTGACGTTCCGATCATGCCGCTCGCATTACCGGTGCGACCCGGCGGCGCGGCAGCGAGAATCGCCCGATTGTTCGGCGTCTGAAACAATCCGAAACCGATTCCACACACAGCCATACGCCAGCCAATATCGGCCGAAGCCGGGTGCGCAGGCAACAGCGCGAGCAGCGTCAGACCTGCGGCCAGAATGGCGAGTCCGACACCGCCGAGTGCGCCCGCCTCGTAGCGGTTCGACAGCGCTCCAGCGAGAGGCGCCACAATAATGATGGCGAGCGGCCACGGCGTAATCAACGCGCCCGTTTCCATTGCGCTGTGCCCGAGCGCGTCCTGCAACATGAAAGGCAGCGACACGAACGCCAGCATCTGTGCGGTGAAAGAGCAAATCGAAGTGAGTACGGCCAGAAGAAACACGGGTTTGAGCAGTAGGTCGACGGGGAGCAGCGGTTGTGTGCGACCCCGCTCGCGACGCACGAGCAGCCACGCGCAAAGCCCGGCCGCAACGAGCTGGGTTACGACGCCTGCGGTGATCCCATTGCTGTGCCCCATACGATCCACGCCTAGCACAAGCAGGCCGAACGCCGCCGCATTCAGTAGGGCACTGCCATAGTCATAGGGCGCTTTTGTTACGGGCGGACGGGGCAGCGCCGAGAAGCTGACAAAGAGCGTTATAAGCCCAAGCGGCACGTTGATCGCGAACAACCAGGGCCACGGCGCAACGGACAGAATCGCCGCCGCAATCGTTGGACCGGCAGCGGTAGAAATCGAAACGACCGAAGCATTGATGCCTACACCACGGCCGAGCAGCCGCGACGGATAAATCGTCTTGACGAGTGCAGTGTTGACGCTGCTGATACCTGCCGCACCGAAGCCCTGCAAAACGCGCGCGAAGATGAGCGCATCAAGCGAATGCGACATCGCGCACATCAGCGATGAACACGTGAAAAGCGCGAGCCCCGCGGTATAGATGCGCGCGTAGCCCACACGGTCTCCCAGCGACGACAGCGGCAGCAGGGACATGATGATCGAAAGCTGGTACGCGTTGACGATCCACACTGAATCCGACGGGTTGGTGTGAATCGTCTTCGTGATGGTCGGCAATGCCACATTTGCAATCACGCTGTCGAGCATGCCGAGTGCTGTAGCAAGTGAAATAGCAAACACACCGAAATAAAACCGACCGCCGGTCAATCCATCCTGCTGCGTCGCGGATTGTTGCATAGAGAAGTTTTATGCGGTGGGTTCGTCGTTTTGCGCATCGTTCAGTGCAAAGGCGTTGGCGCGCGCAAGGTTGTCGATGATCGCAAGCAGTGTCTCGCGCATGATCGCGACATTCTTTGCTGGAATACCGGCGAGCGCGATTTCGTTGACTTCCTCCGCGGCAGGTACCAGCAACGCCCGCAACGACGCGCCCTTGGACGTGAGAAACACTCTGACCTGCTTGCGGTTGTCCGGCATTTTCTGGCGCGTGACGTACCCCAGTTTCTCCATCGACTGCAGTGCCGTGAAAGTCGTAGGTTCCTTGACGCCGGCCTGCTCGCTCAATTGCCGCTGCGTAATGCCGTCCGTCTGCCAAAGGATGCGCAGGAATGTCCAGTGGCCATACATCACGCCATGTGCTTTCAGGCGGCTCTGTAGCGCACTCGACAAGCCACGGTAAGCATCCTTGACCAGATGCGCGATGCGCTCGTCATTGCCCACGCGCGGTGCGGATTTCGGTGTATCGATTCTGGCTAAGTTCATCTGGTGCACTCCGTGAGTTAGGTACGTCATCTTAGTAGATGCCTAAGTAAAACACTTGTCTATGATCAACCGAGCTCGCGATCGCATACACCGTATATGTGAGTTAACCCTAGCATCCATGTATTTGACGAAGATGATAGCATTGGAAAATATTAACTTAGTCACCTAAGTAAATCAAGGTGTTGAACACGGAGGCGCCGAAAGTCGAAGCGTGCCGTACGTGCGTCGCCTGAGGTACATCGAAATTCCCGTCCTGACAGGAATGCTGCGAGATAAATATCAACAAAGGAGGCCTTATGAAGAAATGGATTGTTCTAGGTGCCGGGCTAGGCATTGCTGGTACAGCATTCGCGCAAAGCAGCGTGACACTGTATGGCTTGCTCGACGTAGGTGTGAACTATACGAGCAACGCAGGCGGAAAGCAGCTTGTCAACATGACTTCGGGCATGTTGAACGGCAGTCGCTTTGGGTTGGTGGGCAGGGAAGATTTGGGCGGCGGGTTGGCGGCAGTATTTCGGCTCGAGAACGGTTTCGACATAACGAACGGCAAACTCGGACAGGGTGGTTTGATGTTCGGCCGTCAGGCGTATGTTGGGCTGGCAAACCAGCATTACGGCACCGTGACGTTGGGTCGCCAGTACGATTCGATTGTCGATTTTGTCAATCCGTTTGCTGTTGCCAACACGTGGGGCGGGCCGCCGCTTGCGCACCCCGGCGACGTTGACCAGATGGCGCACACCAATCGTACCAACAGTTCGATCAAGTACATGAGTCCGGACTTCTACGGCTTTCGCGCCGGTGGTTTGTATGGAATGGGCGGGGTGCCGGGCGACTTCTCGCGCAATCAGATTTATTCGCTCGGTGGAAGCTATGAGCACGGTCCTTTTACCGCCGGCGTCGGCTATCTGAACGTGCGTCAGCCGAATGTCTCGCTCTGGGGGGATACGGGGGCGCCCGCTGCGACATCGAACGGCGTGCCGGGTGCAAACTTCGCCGGCTCGCCCGTGACGACAGGATTTGCGTCCGCGAATTCGACGCAGGCGATCGCGGTCGGTGCGGCGTACCAGTTAGGATCGATGACGCTCGGTGCGAACTATTCGAATACGCAGTTCCGGGGCCTCGGTAATCGTTCGGCCGGACCGGTTCCAGCGCGCGGGATCAGCGGAACGGCAACCTTCAACACGGGCGAAATCAACGCTACCTGGCAGGTAACGCGTGCTGTCCTGCTCGGTGCCGTGTACCAGTACACGAAAACATCCGGTGTGAGCGGCTACACGGGTGCATCGTACAATCAGGCCGCGCTTGGCGCTCAGTACGCACTCTCGAAGACGACGTTGCTTTATCTGCTGGGTATCTACCAGAAGGCGAGCGGTACGGATTCAACCGGGCACGCTGCTGTTGCGTCGATCTACAACATCACACCGTCTTCAACGAATCACCAGGCGTACGTGCGCCTCGGTCTCGAGAAACGTTTCTGATGCAATGAAACAAGATTGACTCCCGGCGCCGAAACTTCGCCGGGAGAGTTCCCCACGGGTCGTCGGCTCCGTCGAGCATCGGGCCGCCCTCAACGCGCAATCCTGTTCCTGCTCGAAACGGGCCTCCGCTGGGCCCTCGCTACAGCTGAAATACACCGACTCCACGTTGCGGATTCGTGGCCTGATTCTGCATCGATTGCGCGGCGGCTTCCTGCTCGACCAGGGCTGTGTTTTGCTGCGTGACCTCATTCATCGTGAGGTCTGCCTCGCTGGCTAGCACCGAGCTGCCCTGAAACCGACTGCCTGAACTGCACGCTGTACTTGCTCATGAAAAAACACCCCTAATCGTTGGACGGGCGTCCAACTTTTGGGGTGCAGTTCAAATTTGCCGGCGTCTCTTTTATGCTAGCGGCTCTGTGCAGTGCAGCGGATTAAATGCCAAAACTTTCGAGGCTGGCCGGGTGGAACAGTTCCTTCGCGTCGAGAAGACGACTGGACAAACCTTCTTCATGGTGACGTTTCAGGAAGCGGTTCATCGCGTGTTCGTTCGCCGCGAAACCGTATGACCAGAAGTCTTCACCCATCAGCGTGCGGGCAGCACGCAACTGATCTTCGATAAACGGCAGCGTGACTTTGGTAGCCGACGTATCGGTCAGGCGCGCGAGCGCAACCGTTTTCGAGTTCTCAAATGCCTTCATCACCGACATTGGCAGCCAAGGGTGCCGTTCAACGAGCGTGCGGCGGATGCCAAGCGTGTGCATGATCGGGAACAGCTTCGTGCGCCGATACCAGTCGGCGGCGGCGGCCTGGGGGTTGTCGAACAGATACTTCACGTTCGGGGAGCCGCGATCGAAACACGACGGTGCGCGCGGGCCGATCAACGCATCGATTTCCCCGGCCTCGAGCATGCCCGAAATCGTCTTGCCTTCGCCTGCGTTCTCCAGCTTCACGTCGGCGGGCAGGTTCAGCGTGATCTTTTCGACGCGCGCCGGGTCTTCGTAGCCACCGCGCACCCAGGTCACGTCAGACGGTTTGACCCCGTACTCTTCTTCAAGAAAGAGGCGTACCCAGACATTCGCAGTCAGTTGATATTCGGGCACGCCAATGCGCTTGCCCTTCAGGTCTTCCGGCTTGTTGATGCCGGCATTCGCGTTGACGTACACGGACGTGTGACGGAACGCGCGCGACGGGAATACAGGCACGGCGATGTACGGCGATGTGCCGGCTGCGGTCTTGACGGAATAACTGCTCAGCGACAGTTCGCAGATGTCGTAATCGGCATGGCGGAATGCGCGGAAGAAGATTTCCTCAGGCTCCTGCAACATGAACGTCGGATCGACGCCCTCAATCTGTACTTCCCCGTCAACGAGGGGGCGCATGCGGTCGTAGGGTCCGACCGCAACCGAAAGCTGCAATTTGCTCACACTATCTCCTTCAGGAATTAAAGATCGATGACCAGTTCATCCGACTTCGCGCGCGAAACGCAAATCATGATCGCTCTGTCGTGTTCGTCGTCATCAAGCACAAAATCTCGATGATCAGCCTCGCCGGAACAAAGAGTCGTCCGGCAGGCTCCGCAGGTTCCGGCCTCGCAAGAACTCGGCGTTTCGACGCCAGCCTCACGCACCGCTTCGAGGATGCTTTGTCCCGCCGCCACATTCACGCGGATGCCACTGCGTTGCAGCGTGACGGTAAAGCCGCTGGATGCTTCGCCATTCGACACACTGGTGCCGAAATCCTCGAAGTGCACCGCCAACGACGGCCAGCCCGACGCATTGTTACGGACAGCCTGCATGAGCGGGCGGGGGCCGCAGCAATACAGGTGCGTATTACCTTCACGCGTGGCGAGCAGCTTCGCAAAGTCGAGTGACTGGTCGGAGTTGCCGTAGTCGTGGTGAATCTGCACGCGGCTCGACGGCAGCGATGAAAGTTCGGCGAGAAAGGCCGTCGTTTCCGGTGAGCGCGTGCAGTACACGAGACGGTAGCGCGCAGCGCGTGCATCCAGTTCGGCCATCATGGCGTGGATGGGCGTAATGCCGATACCGCCCGCGACCAGCAGGTAGTCGGACGCGTCGTCTGTGAGCGCGAAGTAATTTTCCGGTACCGATACCCGGATGCGCATGCCGACTTTCACATCATTGATCATGCTGACGGAGCCGCCCCGGCTGCCCGGATCGAGTTTGACCGCAACAACGTAACGGTCGCGCTCGGACGGTGCATTGCATAGCGAATAGCGGCGACCGATACCCGACGGCGTTTCGATCAGTACATGCGCGCCGGCAGTGAACGGCGGTAGCGGTTTGCCGTCAGGCGAGCGGAATTCGAATTGGTAAATGCCGTCAGCAAGCGCAGTCTTGCCGGTAACATTGAGCAGCATCGTGTCATTCATGTTTCTTCAAACCGGTGTTGCCGGTGTCTCCCAGAATTAAAAGGATTTTGGCTTGCACTGGTGCGTCAGCGACATTTCGCAGCCGTTGCGCGACGACTCCAGTGCTGCCAGGCAGATCTCGAGGTTTGCCAGTCCCCATTGACCATCGTGCAGCGCGGGCCGACGCCCGGTGATGGCGTCGTAAAATTCCGCGATCACGCGCTCACGTGGTGATGTGTCTGTGCGCAACGGGAGTGGGGACATGCCGTTATCTGTGTAGACGAGCAGCCCGTCCGGCGACTGACGAATTTCTCCGCGCTCGCAGCTGACGACCGTAAGGCCGAAATGGGGTTGATGCGGCGCGCGGCCGGGAATGGCGTGCTTTGCGCGTGCCTGTTTGGCGCGCAATTCGTCCTCGGGCGCGGCGGTCGTGCGTGAGCGTGCAGGGGCATGCGCGGGTGCGTCAAAACCCCATTCGCCGACGCCGCCGACCAGTTCGGTACTGGCAAAGCGGCCATAGCCGTTGTAGACAGCCGTTGCCGCCGCGCCGTTTGCGAATTCGATGAACACGATATGTGCGCCGGTCGCGCTGCGCTGCGGGTCGAAATCGAACGTCTTGGCACGCACTGTGCGGGCCTCACCGCCACACAACAGCCGGATGATGTCGAACTGGTGCGCGCCTTGACGGATTGTTACGCCACCGCCTTCGCTGTCATCCAGTTCGTCGGGGCGCCGCGGACGATAAATCCAGTCGCTGTAACACCAGGTGTTCACCATCCGCACCCGACCCAGGTCACCGCCTGCGATCAGGCCGTGTATCGCGTGAATCGGCTCGTCGTAGCTATGCGAATGGCCGACCAGCAGCACAACGCCTGACCCGGCTGCAGCCTCGACCATCGATTGCGCATCGCCAAGGCTGACCGCCATGGGTTTCTCCACCAGCACATGCTTGCCAGCACGGCATGCCAGTTCTACGTGCTCGCGGTGCAATTGCGTAGGTGAGCCGACATACACGCAATCAAGACCGGGATGCAGCAGCATCTCTTCGATCCGGGCGTAGGTCGCGATGCCGAATTCGACAGCGGCTTCCGCGCGGATGTGCTCGACAGGGTCAACGATAGCGGCCAGTTCGAATTCGGGGCGATGAGAGAGGGCAGGCAGGAAAGCGCGCGCTGCCGTACCGAATCCGACCATGCCAACGCGCACACGCGCTGCCGGGTTCGTGGTTGTGTTCATGGATTCTCCGTGTGATTGGCGTAAACTTAGCTAACTAAGTTTATGTTGTCAATTAATTGCTATTGTTCACTTCGCCAATCTCGCCTGCGTGAGCCACGTTGCGATGGAATAGGGCTCGACCCGGAAATTTTTGGAAAAGTTTCGGGTAAGTGTTTACCAGCATTGTTACTTAGTCGCCTAAGTTTATTATTTATGGAAAGTTAGCTGTCGAATCATTTCACCGTAACCTATTGAGGGAACCTGTATGTTGACTGCAGAGCAGAATGACGAACTGACGCGCGTGGGGCGCGGCACGCCGATGGGCGACCTGATGCGCCGTTACTGGCAGCCGTTTGCCGCGCTGTCGGAAATGGATGGCAAGTGGACGAAGAGCGTGCGGCTGCTGGGTGAAGACCTCGTGCTGTTCCGGGATCGTCAGGGCAAACTCGGTCTGATCGCGGCACAGTGTCCGCACCGCCGCGCATCGTTCCTGCACGGTATTCCGACCGAGAATGGCATTCGCTGCCCGTATCACGGGTGGGAATTCAATGGCGCAGGTGAGTGCCTGAACCAGCCCAATGAAAAGGACAATCCGGAATTTCGAAAATCAGTCGCAACGGACTCCTATGCGATAGAGGAATTGGGTGGCCTGCTGTTTGCATACATGGGGCCGTCCGAACTGAAACCGCTGCTGCCGAAGTTTGACGGTTTCGTTGCGAAGGGTGCAATCCGCATGATGGGCCGCGTGGTGCTGCCGATCAACTGGTTGCAGATCATGGAGAATTCACTCGATCCGATTCACACCGAGTGGCTGCACGGTCACCACTACGAATTCCTGAAGGAACAGGAAGGCATCAAGGTCGCAATCAGCACGCACCACGCGAAGATCGACTTCAAGGAATTCGAGTACGGCATGACCAAACACCGTCTGCTGGAGGGCCACTCGGAACAGTCGGACGACTGGCAGGTCGGTCACCCGATCGTGTTCCCGAACATGCTGGCAGTCGGCAACGGCAGCGAGGCCACGCGCTATTACTCGTTCCAGATTCGCGTGCCGGTTGACGACGAGCATACGCTGCACCTCTGGTACAACGCCTATCTTCCGCCGAAGAGCGCCGAAGTGCCAGCGCACCTGTATGAAAAGGTGTACACGTACAACGTACCGTACAAGGATGCGGACGGCGAGTTCATCGTGGACAACGTTGACGGTCAGGACATGATGGCCTGGATCACGCAGGGCACAATTGCGGATCGCACGGCCGAGAATCTGGGTTCGACCGATATCGGCATTGCAATGTACCGGAAGATGCTGCGTCGTGAAATCCGCAACGTGGCAGATGGGAAGGACCCCAAGGGCATTGTCCGCGATGCAGCGAAGAACGAGTGCATCGTGCTGCCGAACGAGAAGGACAAGCATCACAACAGTGACGGCTTCTCCAGCTTCATGCTGCGCACGCATGCGAAATATTCGCCTATCGCGCAGGATATTGTGAAGGTGTTCGAAGGGCGCAATGCGGCAGGCAACAGGAAGGAAGAGACCCCGAGCTTCCAGTATTAAAGACCGTGGTACCCGGCCGTGTCTGACTGCGGCCGGGTACTGCCACAGACATCACGTGCATAAGACACTGGAAGGAGACAAGCGATGAAAGGGCAAACAACGCAGAGTCGTGACCGCTGGCACCGGATCATTTCGGCGGCACTGGCAATATCTACCGCATGGCTCGGTATCGCATACGCCGAGAGTGTGCAGGATTTCTACAGCGGCCGTACGGTGAACCTGAACATCGGCTACTCGGTCGGTGGGGGCTATGACATGTACGCACGGCTGCTCGCTAAGCACCTCGGTGATCACCTGCCCGGCAAGCCGACCATCACGCCGCAAAACATGCCAGGTGCCGGCAGTCTGAAGGCGGCCAATTATCTCTACAGCGTTGCGCCGAAGGACGGCGCAACGATTGGTACGTTCGGTCGTACGATGCCGGAAGAGCCGCTATTCGGTCAAGCGGATTACGATGCGCGCAAGCTGGTCTGGCTCGGTAGCATGGACAGCGATGTGTCGTTGTGCGTGACGTGGCATACGTCGGCCATCAAGACGTTCCAGGACCTGCTCACGAAGCCCTCGCGCTTTGGCGGTCAGGGTGCCGGTTCCGATCCTGACGTGATGGCGAACACCATCAAGAATCTCTTCCACGCGAAACTGCAACTCGTGACAGGCTACCCCGGCAGCAACGAAAGTGCGCTCGCGATGCAGCGCGGCGAAATCGACGGCGAATGCGGCACGTCATGGAGCACGTTGCGCATGCGTCACCCGGACTGGCTGCGAGACCACAAGGTCAATTTAATCGTGCAGATGGCGCTTGAGAAGCATCCCGACCTGCCGAACGTGCCGCTGCTGTCCGATCTTACGTCCGATCCAGAGACGAAAAAAATACTGAAGGTTATTGCAGCAAGCCAGGTGCTTGCCCGTCCGTTCGCAGCGCCTCTCGGCATTCCGGCCGATCGTGCTGACGCGCTGCGCAAGGCATTCGCAGACACGATGAAAGACCCGGCATTCCTTGCCGATGCGAAGAGCCTGGGTGTCGAGGTCCGTTACGTTTCGCCGCAACAGATCAGCACGGTGCTGGAAGACGTGTACCAGACTTCGCCGGAGCAGATTGCGAAGGCCAAGGCTGCAGTTGGCGGGCGGATGTAACGCAACCGGCACATGAACGGGGAGGCGCTGCCCCGTTGCTCAATTGAGCAATCCATCAACACATCAGTTCGTCAATTGCACGAGGGATTTTTATGACACTTGAAGAAGCGCAACAGAAGCTCATCGACGCCGGCCGTATACTCGAAACCAATGGCCAGGGAGATTTCACGCGTGGGCACGTGTCGGTGCGCGTGCCGGGTGACGCGTCGATGTTCATCATGAAGCCGCACAGCTACGGTTTCGATGAAATCACACCCGAGAATATCGTCGTGTGTAACCTGGACGGCGAGAAGATCGGCGGCGCAGGGCGGCGCCACAGCGAGGTGTTCATTCACTCGGAAATCTACAAGGCGCGACCTGACGTGATGAGCGTGATTCACACGCACCCGATTCACGCTGTTGCACTGTCTGCGACCGGCAAGCCGTTGAAGATGGTCAGTCAGCCTGCCTGCACTTTCGCAGATGGCGTGCCGTACTACACCGACACGGTGAACCTGATTCGCACGCAGGATATGGGGCGGGGCGTGGCGCAGGCGCTCGGCAATTCGAAAGCGGTGCTGATGCGCAACCACGGCGTAGCGATCGCCGGTCACACGATCGAGGAAGCTGTGATTCTCGCGCTGGCGCTCGATGAGGCCTGCCATATCCAGCTGCTGATGGAGGCGGCAGGCGGCGAGGGCGACGTGTTCCCGGACGAAGACGTGCGTCGTCTGCACGATCAGGTGACCCGACCGGAGCAGTTCACCATCAATTTCGATTACCTGCAGCGCAAGGTGAATCGCACTGCGGTCTGAACGCGGACAGCAATACAAGGACTGGCGGCGCTGCCACTCGCTGTTTCTGGCGAAAGCAGCGCCGCTGGGCCATGGGTAATACGATAACAACGGAGACAACAACATGTCCGCTCATCATGAGCTGATGGGTTCACTGCGCGTGTATATTCAACCGGAGCGACCATCATGCTAAACGCTGCCCTTCATGCGCTCGTCATCGTGATGGACCCGATGCGACTGCTCACGATGCTGGGCGGTGTCATCCTGGGTCTCGCACTCGGTGTCGTGCCAGGCCTTGGCGGTATCGTCGGGCTCGCGCTGCTGATTCCGTTCACTTACCATATCGACGGCTACACCGCATTTGCGCTGCTGCTCGGCATGGCGGCAGTGACTACTGTGTCAGACCTGATTCCCGCTGTTCTATTCGGCGTGCCCGGCACGGTTGGAGCGGCGGCAACCGTGATCGACGGTCATCAGATGGCACGTAAGGGGCAGGCGGCACGTGCGTTCGGTGCAGGGTATATGTCCTCGCTTTCCGGCGGCATTTTTGGTGCGCTGTTGCTCGCGCTGCTGTTGCCCTTTCTGCGTAAGCTTGTGATGTACATAGGCTCGGCCGAGTTGCTGGCCTTCTGCATATTTGGCCTTTCCATGATTGCGGTGCTGAGCGGCAAGGCGCCACTCAAAGGACTGGCTGTCGCGTCGTTCGGGCTGATGTTGTCGCTCGTCGGTTCCGATCCACAGACCGGTACGCTTCGCTGGACCTTCGGTTCATTTTATCTGTGGGACCATTTACCGCTCGTGCCGGTCGCGCTCGGTATCTTCGCGATTCCCGAACTGGCGGATATGGCAATCGAGCGCACGAGTATCGCGCGCCATACGGATACGACAGCGGTCAGCGGCAGCCAGTGGGACGGCATTCGCGACGCCATGCGCAATTGGCGGCTTGTCCTGCGTTGCAGCGCGTTAGGCGCTGTGCTAGGTGCCGTGCCTGGCGTCGGCTCAGCGGTGATCGACTGGATGGCGTACGCGCATGCGCTGCGCACTGAGAAGAATCCCGAATCGTTCGGACAGGGCGACGTTCGCGGCGTGATTGCAGCGGAAAGCTCGAACAACGCGAAGGAAGGTGGTCACCTGATTCCGACGATTGCGTTCGGCATGCCTGCGGGTGCATCGATGGCGCTATTGCTGAGCGCATTCATGATGCACGGTTTCACACCCGGCCCGGAAATGTTGACGAAGCATCTCAGCGTCACTTACGCGATCATCTGGACGCTGGCGATTGCTCACATGATGGGTGCCGTCATCTGTCTGTCGGCTAGCCGTCTGTTCGCGAAGCTTGCGACCGTACGTGTCGGTGTACTGCTGCCGCTGATCCTCGCGATTCTCTTTCTCGGTGCGTTCAACGCAAGCATGAGTTGGGGCGACATCTGTTCACTCGTGCTGTTTGGTGTGTTCGGCTGGATCATGAAGCGTCTTGATTGGCCTCGGCCGCCTCTGATTCTCGGCCTGGTGCTCGGTAGCATGTGCGAGCGCTACTACTTCATTTCGACCGAGGTCTACGGTGCGGGCTTCTTTATGCGTCCGGTCGTGCTGATCGTGTTGCTGGCCGCGCTGTGGGTCGTGATCGGGCCTGCCGTGCGCCGTGGGTATCGACGCTTGAAGAACAGGAACGCGGCAGAGGTGGTGCAGCACACGAAAACCGGCTGGGTCGTGCGCCGTTTCGATCATCGCACGCTGTTTGCGTTCGCGATGATGCTGGTTCCGGCCGCTGCAGTCTGGTCTGCACGGGACTGGAATTTCGGTGCAAGGCTGATGCCGATGACGGCGGCATCAGCCGCGTTGCTGTTTTGCGTGTTGATCTTCCTGCGACACCTTGTGACGATCGAGGGCGGTACGGTAGCTGCTGAAGCGTCGAACGCTCACACGCACGAAATGCCGCAATACTCAGAGTCGGTACCGGCGCACGTGGTACGTAACCGGGGCCTGCGCTTCTTCATCTGGATTTCCGGCGCACTGGTGTTGGGGTATGCCATTGGTTTGATACCTGCGCTGCTCGTTTTCATGTTGCTGCTCGCGCGTTTCGAGTTTGCCGAGCGGTGGCGCACTTCCGTACTATTGTCGATGTTGATGACCGTTGCGCTGTGGGTGATCTTCGATCGCATTTTTTCAATCACCTGGTCTCCGTCCCTGCTTGGCAACATGGTGCCGGCGCTAAGGGATGCAACGGGCGGGTTACTCTAAAGCAATGAGCACGATGGAACGAGCACGAGACAATGAAGCCCCGGTACGGGCTAGCGATAACAGCATGGACTGGTCCGACGCACGGCTGCTGGGCTTCACGCCGATGGATGATGTGCATAAGGAATTCTACGAGGTGGCGCTCGGACTCGTGACCTGTTCGGATGCAACCGCGTTAGCTGCAATCGAGGCATTCGAGATACACGCGATCAGTCATTTCGACCAGGAAGACGAATGGATGCGCACGACAAATTTTCCCCCGCGTGACTGCCACATCGATGAACACGCTGCCGTGCTGAAATCGGTTCGCGAACTCAAGGCGGCAGTTGAGCAGGGCCAGGCGGGCGCTGCGATGGTCCGTGATATCGGCATGCACCTGTTTAGCTGGTTTCCGGGGCACGCTGACTATCTCGATTCAGCGCTTGCCGCATGGATGACCAAACAGAAGATGGGCGGGAAGCCCGTCGTCTTAAGACGGACAATTTAAATTCAAAAACTTTGAGTAGTAACGAGAGGGGTCACAAACTTCCGCTTGTAACCCTTCCTTCGTTTCTGGCGTTGCGCAGCACCGCGCCTTCAAGCGTCAGTTCGCGCTGCTTCCGTGTGCCTGCCTTGCGCTCCTTCAGTCGCGGCGCTTCACCCTGATTGGTCCTCGAGGGCGAACCCGACGTCCGCCGGTCATCACGCTGCGCCTGAATGATCTGCGCCATCTGCAACGTGTGTCCGAGCCGCTTGTTGTCGACCACCGCCGCCTGATCGATCTCCGAGAGCCGGTCATACGGTACACAGGGCAGGGCAGCGCCATTCACCCGGATCTCGATACGTCCGTCCGGATACTCGAACACATCCAGATAACGGTGGATCAGGCTGCGGTTCGTCACCGTGTCCTCAAGCAGGTAGATCACCCGGTCGTACTGCACCGTCAATACCTTCGACACGCGCCGCGGCACACGAACCGTCAGGATCAGATCAAGATCGTCGTCGGCACGCAGCGGCCGGTGTGCATCGAATGTGCTCCGCGGCATCTTGCCAAACCGGCCGTTAAAGTCAGCGATGAAGTGGGGCGCGTAAGCATTGGCCGCCTCCTTCGTGCTGATTGCGCGTAGCCGCAGTTCTTTCACGAGCCGGTCCTGCAACGTCAGATTGGCACGCTCGACGCGCCCCTTGGCCTGACTGCTGTTCGCACAGAACGTATCCACATTCAGTTCGTACAGCGCGCGGCCAAACTGCGTCACGCCCTTGCCAGGCGTCACCGAATGGCTGTTGCAATGGAACACGCTGGCCTTGTCGCTATATAGCGCGACCGGCTTGCCATGCTGTTCAAGATAGTGGCGCATCGCCTCGAAGTAACTGAAGGTCGACTCGGTCGCCGTGAAATGCAGCGCCATCAGCCGGCTGGTCGCATCGTCGATGAACACCAGCAGCGTGCACGCCGGCGCGCGTTCCTCAAACCAGCGGTGATCACTGCCGTCGATCTGCACCAGTTCGCCCAGACACGCACGGCGGTTTCGCGGCTGGTGCAGCTTCGGCGGCCGCTGTTTGCGCGGAATCCACAGCCCGGCCTCACGCATCCAGCGCCGCACGGTTTCCTTCGCCAGCACCACGCCATGACACTCGGCGAGTTTCTCGCACGCCAGCGTCGGCCCGAAATCAACGTAGCGCTCTCGAATGATCGCCAGCGCCCGCTGAGCCAGTTCTTCGTCCAGCCGCCGGTTGCCAGAACGGCCACGTCTGCGCGAGGCCAGTCCCGCCGCACCAGATTCCTGATAGCGGATTACCAGGCGCTCAACCTGACGCACGGTCAAGCCCAGACGTTCGGCCGCGCGACCAGGCTTGAGGCCCATCTCGACAATGGCCTGGATAACCTTCAGACGGTCGAGTTCGCGCATGTTCAATGTCACCAGTGTGGCTGGACACATGGTCGACTCCGAAAGCTCGCAACGGGCCGACCAGCATGCCAGCGTTCAAAAACACGACATTTCTATCTGGCTGG
>NZ_JAQQCQ010000009.1:0-270811 GCF_046030355.1 Paraburkholderia caffeinilytica | reverse complement strand
TCTTGACTGGCACCAGGATTTTCATGCACACGCTCCAAAGTTACGAATACGTCAACCCAACGGACATTATAGCGACTGCCCTCATGGCCGCCTTGTCGCGGGCGCTCTAGCAGAAGGATATCGCTCCTCAGTGGCGTGACGGCAATAACGAACGATCGTTCTATTTTAATCTCGAAAAAACCCGGGAGACAACCCCGGGTTAAGACTTACGACTCTAATTTTGCATTGCCGTCATGTTTTGCCAGGCGAACCGGTCGAAAAAATCGGCGCCAGATCACCAGGCGGTGATCACCGCCCCGCCAAACTTGTTCTCGATAAACTGCTTCACTTCCGGCGAATGATACGCCGCGACCAGCTTCGCAACCCACGGCTTGCCCTTGTCAGCTTCGCGAATTGCGATGATGTTCACGTACGGACCCTGCGGGTCTTCGATCGCGATGGCGTCCTGCTTGGGCTTCAAACCCGCCTCCATCGCAAAGTTCGTATTGATCGCGGCGGCGTCCACGTCGTTCAGCGAACGCGGTATTTGCGCAGCGTCGAGTTCGACGATCTTCAGCTTCCTCGGATTGTCGACGATATCGAGCGGCGTCGCCTTCAGGCCTGCGTCCGCGCGCAGCTTCAGCAGCGCCTGCTTCTGCAGCAACAGGAGCGCCCGGCCGCCATTGGTCGGATCGTTCGGCACAGCGATCTTCGCGCCCGGCTGCAATTCAGCCAGCGTCTTCACCTTCTTCGAGTAGATGCCCATCGGGTACGTGACCGTATCGGCGATACGAATCAGCTTGTAGCCGCGATCCTTCACCTGGGCCTGCAAGTACGGGTCATGCTGGTAGCTGTTCGCGTCCAGGTCGCCGCCGGCGAGCGCCGCGTTCGGCTGCACGTAGTCGGAGAACTCGACGATCTTGATGTTCAGGCCGTTCTTTGCCGCGACCGTCTTCACGACTTCCATGATCTGCGCGTGCGGGCCGCCGGTGACGCCGACCTTGATCGTGTCTTCGGCGTGGGCCGCCGTGGCGGCAGCGAACAGCGATGCGGCGCCGAATGTGGCGGCCAGCTTGAGAATGAAACGACGTTGCATGATGGACCTTTTTCGAATCTGCCTGACGGGTTCCGATGACCCTTGTTTATTTATGGCTCAAACGACGCACGAGCCAATCCCCGAACGACTGCACCAGTTGCACGAAGACGATCAGGATCACCACGACCGTCACCATCACTTCCGGCAGGAAACGCTGATACCCGTAACGAATGCCCAGATCGCCGAGCCCGCCGCCGCCGATCGCGCCGGCCATCGCCGAATAGCCGACCAGGGAGACAAACGTAATCGTCAACCCGGCGACCACACCCGGCAGCGACTCCGGCAACAGCACCTTGAAAACGATCTGGCTGGTGGTCGCGCCCATTGCCTGCGCCGCTTCGATCAGACCGCGATCGACTTCGCGCAAAGCGGTCTCGACCAGACGCGCGATAAACGGCGCCGCGGCGATCGTCAGCGGCACCACGGCCGCAGCCGTGCCGATCGACGAACCCACCACGAGGCGCGTGAACGGAATCACAGCGACCAGCAAGATGATGAACGGCGTGGAACGCACCGCGTTGACGATCACGCCCATCACGCGATTCACGGCGATGTTCTGCAACACGCCTTGACGATCAGTCAGATACAGCAGGACGCCGAGCGGCAAACCGACCGCCGCGCCGACCAGTCCGGAGATGCCCACCATCACGAGCGTTTCCCAGAAAGACTGGACGAACATATCGAACATTTCACTCAACATACGACAGCTCCTCTACCACTACACCCTGTTCGCGCAGATACGTCAGCGCTTCTGCCACCTTCGCCGGTTCGCCGCCCGCGAGCACCGCGAGCGAGCCGAACGCCTGCCCCTGGATCTCGTCGATCTGGCCATGCAGGATGTTGAAGTCGAGTTCGTAGCGGCGGATCGTTTCCGACAGGATCGGCTGATCGACACCCGAACCGGTGAACGCCAGGCGCAGCAGGTGGCCACGGCCGGTCTTCAGGCGTTCAGCTACGCGCGCCTTCATCGCGGGCGGCAGTTCCTGCGCGATCACGTCGCCGATCAGCGCACGCGTCACTTCATGATGCGGTTGCAGAAACACGTCGATGACCTTGCCCTCTTCGACCACGCGGCCGGCATCCAGCACTGCGACGCGGTCACAGACCTGCTTGATCACGTCCATCTGGTGCGTGATCAGCACGATCGTCAGGTTCAGTTCGCGATTGATGCGCTTGAGCAATTCGAGGATCGCGCGTGTGGTTTCGGGGTCGAGCGCCGAAGTCGCTTCGTCGGAGAGCAGCACCTTCGGCTTGCTTGCCAGCGCACGCGCGATGCCCACGCGCTGCTTCTGCCCGCCGCTGATCTGCGCCGGATACCGATCCTTCTGCGCCGACAGACCGACCAGTTCGAGCAGCGGCAGCACGTTCGCCTCGATCTCATCGCGCTTCATGCCGGCGAGTTCGAGCGGCAACGCCACGTTCTCGTACACCGTGCGCGACGACAGCAGGTTGAAGTGCTGGAAGATCATGCCGATTTCGCGACGCGCCTCGCGCAATTGCGCGGCCGGCAGCGTCGTCAGATCGCGGCCGTTGACGACGATGTTGCCTTCGCTCGGGCGCGTCAGCAGGTTGAGGGTGCGCACGAGCGTACTCTTGCCCGCGCCGCTGCGGCCGATGATGCCGAACACCTCACCCGCCGGAATCGACAGATTGACGTTGTGCAGCGCCTCGACCCAGCCCCGGGGTCCGGCAAACCGCTGGGAGATATTGCGTATTTCGATCATGGAAAAACGAAACGGCGGAGTTGCCAACGAGCGTTGTGCGCTCCCGACAAGCGGCCGCCGTTGCTTTTATTGGGATTTGAGCCCGCAATTCTACCGCAGCGCCGTCATTCCCTTTAATAATCAATTACGATCTTTTCATAACCCCATGGAATTAGAGGCGTGCCCGGTGAGAGATGCTCGCGTGCGCTTGCCCGCTACGACTATGATCGGGCGATTCGGAATCAGGACACGTTCAGGACAATCAGAAGCTATGGAAACAACTCGATCCGGCAATGTGCGTCCCGCAGCGGATGCCCCTGCAGACGCCCCGAAAGGCGGTGCCGCGCCGCGCTCGACGGTGACGACAAGCGACGGCGTCGCCCTGCCGTTGTATCGCTGGCCCGCCACGGCACCCCTGCGCGGCACGGTCGCGCTGGTACACGGGCTCGCGGAGCACGCCGGGCGCTACGCGGCGCTGGCGGATCGACTGAACCCGGCCGGCATTGAACTCGTCGCCATCGATTTGCGCGGACATGGGCATGCGCCGGGCAAACGTGTGTGGGTCAACCGCTTCGACGATTATCTGCTCGACGCTCAGGCATTGCTCGATGAAGCGGCAACTAGCTGCGCCCCTCTGTTCCTCATGGGCCACAGCATGGGCGGCGCAATCGCGGCGCTTTACGCGATCGAACGGCTCGAGGCAAGCGGGCGTCGTCTGAGCGGTCTGATCCTGTCGAGCCCCGCGCTCGCGCCCGGTCACGATGTACCGCGCTGGATGCTCAAAGTGAGCCAGGTGATCAGCCGCATCTGGCCGACCTTTCCGGCGATGAAGATCGACGCGGCGTTGCTGTCGCGTCTTCAGTCCGTGGTGAACGCCAATCGCAATGATCCGCTGGTTCATCACGGTGCGATTCCCGCGCGCACGGGCGCGGAACTGCTGCTGGCGATGGCGCGCATCGAACGCGGCCGTGCGGGCCTGCGCGTACCGCTGCTGGTGTATCACGGCACCGCCGACAAGCTCACCGAACCCGAAGGCAGCCGCGATTTCGGCGCGCACGCGGGCTCGCCGGACAAGACGCTCACCCTGCACGAAGACAGCTATCACGAGACGATGAACGATCTCGATCGCGATCGCGTGATCGGCGCGCTGATCGACTGGATCGAGAAACGGCTACCCAAAGCCTGAGCGCTGCACAGCGTTTCGACATCGACAAACGAGATTGCGTGGGCCGATGCGCGGACGCTCCAGATTTCAGCATCGGAGGGCGGCATTTAGAAACGCCGGCATCCGCACGCGTGGGACGAGCGCGGGTTTCGACACGAGCGACCTGGCCCGGCTAGTGTTTCCAGTCCGGCGGCCGTTTGTCGATGAAGGCCTGTACGCCTTCGAGCGCGGAGTCGTCCATCATATTGCAGGCCATGGTTTGACCGGCTAACTGATACGCCGCTTCGATGCCCATCTCGAGCTGGCGATAGAACAGGCCCTTGCCGGCGCTCACCGCTTCGACAGGCTTCGCGCAGATGCTTTTCGCGAGCCGTGCGACCTCTGCGTCGAGCGCATCTGCCGGCGCGATGCGATTCACGAGGCCTTGCTGCTTCGCCTGGATGGCGTCGATGAAATCGCCGGTGAGCAGCATTTCGAGCGCAGCCTTGCACGACAGATTGCGCGACAACGGCACCGCAGGCGTCGCACAGAAGAGACCGAGGTTGACACCCGAGACGGCAAAGCGCGCGGTATCGGCCGCAACCGCCAGATCGCACATCGCGACCAGTTGACAACCCGCCGCCGTAGCGATGCCGTGCACACGCGCGATCACCGGTTGCGGCAGGCGCTGGATCGTCAACATCAGTTTCGTGCAGCGCGCGAACAACGCCTGGTAATAAGCGAGCGACGGCGCCGCGCGCATTTCCTTCAGATCGTGCCCCGCGCAGAACGCGCGGCCGGCGCCGGCGATCACCACCACCCGCGCATCGGATTCCGCCAGCGCCGTCAGCGCCGACTGCAACGCGTCGAGCAGGGCTTCGGAAAGCGCGTTGAAGGCATCGGGCCGGTTCATCGTCAAACGAACGACACCCGGCACGCCGTAGGCGTCGTGTTCGATTTCGATCAGCGACGCACTGCGCACCTCGGCATTCATGGCTCGCTCCTCGTTGAATTCATGCATTTCGCGACCTTCGCGCAGCTTTTGTCGCGTGGCAGTTCAGATCCCGGCCAGCGAGCGCACATGTGCGACCACGCTGCGCCCCAGCGCCGACAGGTTGTAGCCGCCTTCGAGGCAGCTGACGATCCGTCCACGCGCATAGCGCTTCGCGATCTCGCGCACCTGGTCGGTGATCCATGCATAGTCGTCTTCGACGAGGCCCATGTTGCCGAGATCGTCCTCGCGATGCGCGTCGAAACCGGCCGAGATGAAGATCATCTCCGGCTTGAATTCATGCAGGCGCGGGAGCCACAGCATATCGACCGCGTCGCGCACCGCCATGCCTTTGGAGCGCGCCGGCATCGGCACGTTGCACATGTTGGGCGCCTGATTGTCGGCGCCGGTGAAGGGATAGAACGGATGCTGGAAGATGCTGCACATCAGCACACGCGAATCGCCCGAAAAGGCCGCTTCGGTGCCGTTGCCGTGATGGACGTCGAAGTCGATGATCGCCACCCGCTGCATGCCATGCACCTCGAGCGCATGACGTGCGGCAATCGCGACGTTGTTGAAAAAGCAGAAGCCCATCGCACGCGCCGGCTCCGCATGGTGCCCGGGCGGGCGCACGCTGCAGAATGCATTGTCGTAGCGGCCTTCGATCACGGCATCGGTCGCGGCCACCGCGGCGCCGGCCGCGCGCAACGCGGCCTGCAGCGTGTACGGGTTCATCGACGTGTCGGGATCGATTTCGGCGAGACCTTCCGCCGGCGAACGGCTGCGCACGTAATCGACGTGGGCTTGCGTATGAACGCGCAATAGCGCGGCTTCATCGGCGAGCGGCGGCGATTCGCGCTCGATCAGCGAGTCGATGCGGCTCGCGATCAATTGATCTTCGATTGCCTGCAGGCGCGCCGGACATTCGGGATGCCATTGCCCCATATCGTGCAGCAAACAATCGGCGTGGGAATAGAAGCCTGTTGCCATGATTCTCGTCTGCGACGCGGCGCTTTCAAGGCGCGCGCGGCGTGTCTCCGTCCAGGGGGCGCGCACACTGGGCGCGCCAACATTTGCCAAGTTACCACACCATGCGACTGTGACGCGCTGGGCACAGTTTTGCAGAAGGCGTCGGGTATACTGCCCTGTCCGTTTCCCCCGTCTCTTTCGCACTGCGCCCCTAGCTCACTATGACCGTCAAGCTTGCTCTGTCTGCACGAAACCGGCTACGCATGAAGACCGCAACTGCCGCACTCTCCGTCGCATCGTGCATGTTCATGGCAACCAGTCCGGCAATGGCGCAAAGCGCCGGGAAGCAGCCACCGCTGCTGCTCACGCAAAGCCAACCGCAACCGGCGGTGCCGCAAGGGCAAACCTTCGAAGAAGAGATCATTCCGCAGCGCTACGCGAACAACCCGAATGTCGACGCGTTCATCGCCGATATGTCCGCGCGCTACGACTTCGACGAGGCCGCATTGCACGCCCTTTTCGCGCGCGTGAGCTATTCCGCTACCGCGGTCAAGCTCGTTACGCCGTCGCCCTCCCCGTCGATCAAGAACTGGCGCGTCTATCAGTCGCGCTTTCTCGACCCGGTGCGCATCAACGCCGGCGTGCGCTTCTGGCGCGCCAACCAGGCCACGCTGCAACGCGCCTACGAAGAGTTCGGCGTGCCGCCGGAAGTGATCGTCGGCATCATCGGTGTGGAGACGATTTACGGGCGCTTCATGGGCAACTTCCGGGTGCTCGACGCGCTGACCACGCTCAGCTTCGACTATCCGAATACCGCCAATCGCGCCGATCGCCAGGCGACCTTCCGCAAGAATCTTGAAGACTACCTGGTCTGGACGCGCGATTCGCAAATCGACCCGACCACCGTGCTCGGTTCCTACACCGGCGCGATCGGGATTCCGCAGTTCCTGCCGAGCAGCATCGTGCAGTACGCGGTGAGCTATGACGGCAACAAGCAGATCGACCTGCGCACGAGCCAGGCGGATGCGATCGGCAGCGTGGCGAACTATCTGCGCCAGAACGGCTGGGAAAACGGCCGGCCCGTGGTGTGGAAGATCGGCTCGGACGCCGGCAGCCTGGGCGTGGCGCAAGCGGCCGCCGACGGTAAGCCGGAGCCGCATTGGCCGCTGGACCAATTGCTCCGTGCCGGACTGCTGCTGAACGAGCCGGGAATCGATATCGCGTCGGAAGCCGGCACGCCGGTGACGGTGGTCGATCTGCCGTCGCCGGGGCGCGGCACCGAGTACATGCTGGGTTTGAAGAATTTCTATGTGCTGACGCGCTATAACCGCAGTTTTTTCTACGCCCTGGCGGTTTATCAATTGGGCCAGCGGGTCAAAGCACAGATGGAAGCGAGCGACGCGGCGAACGCCGGCAGCAATGCGGCGGCGCCGGGTGCGGCTTCGCAATGAGCTGAGCCGCGGCGGCTATCAGATACCAGTCGCCAGATACTCACTGCGTCACAAACGCATAGCACGCGGGGTAGCAAGCAAAAAAAAGCGCCGGTTAAACCAGCGCTTTTTTATTGGCTAACTCGTCTCGCGGGCCACTCACTGCGCCGCAGCACAATCAAGCGGGAAACACACCCGTCGACAGATACCGGTCACCCCGATCGCAGACGATAAACACAATCGTCGCGTTCTCGACCTGGCGCGCGACGCGCAGCGCCACCTCACAGGCCCCGCCTGACGAGATACCGGCAAAGATCCCTTCGACCGAGGCCATGCGCCGCGCCATCGCCTCGGCTGCGGCCTGGCTCACGTTCTCGACGCGGTCCACGCGGCTACGATCGAAAATCTTCGGCAGATAGGCTTCCGGCCATTTACGGATGCCCGGAATGCGCGAACCTTCTTCCGGCTGCGCGCCGATGATCTCGATCGCCTGATTCTGTTCCTTCAGATAGGTGGACACGCCCATGATCGTGCCGGTCGTGCCCATGGACGAGACGAAGTGCGTGATACGCCCTTCGGTGTCGCGCCAGATTTCCGGGCCGGTGCCTTCGACGTGCGCGGCGGGATTGTCCGGGTTCGCGAACTGGTCGAGGATGATGCCCTTGCCTTCGCGCTGCATCTGTTCGGCCAGATCGCGCGCGTATTCCATGCCGCCCGTGACCGGCGTCAGCACGATCTGCGCGCCATAGGCGGCCATGCTCTGACGACGCTCCACCGAGAGGTCTTCCGGCATGATCAGCACCATCTTGTAGCCGCGGATCGCCGCCGCCATTGCCAATGCGATGCCGGTGTTGCCGCTGGTCGATTCGATCAGCGTGTCGCCCGGCTTGATGCGCCCACGCGCTTCCGCTTTCTTGATCATCGACAGCGCCGGGCGGTCCTTCACCGAGCCTGCGGGGTTGTTGCCCTCGAGCTTCGCAAGGATCACGTTATTGCGGCTGCGGATCTCGTCGTCAGGAAGCCGGACGAGTTGCACGAGCGGCGTATCGCCAATCGTGTCTTCAATCGTTTTGTAAGCCATATCGGGTCTGGTGCTGTCGATGCGCGGAGTCTTCAATCCATCGATTCTAAACCACCGAGGGCGCGGCTGCCGTGCGGCCCTTCTGCCCGCATGGATGCAGGCGCCGGCCGACGAGCGCGCGCAACGCAAAAAACCCGCGGCTGAGAACCGCGGGAGCCAGTCATCTGCATGACAGCTGAAGGAGTGTTCTTACCCACTCCGACCATGAAGGGGAACGACGGGAGCGGACCGGGCGCGCGGAGGTGACCCGCCTCGCACGCCCGGCCCGCGTCAGGCTATTTCTTCACCGCCACAGTGGCATTGCTCTTCTGGGCAGTGGCCGCATTGGCGCCATTGCCCGCAACGGCCGCGCCCTTGCTCTGTGCAGACGCCGCAGCCTGCGGGTTAGCAGCCGCGCCAGCCGGACCGACAGCGAGACCCTCCGCTTGCAGGCGCTCGACGGTATGCCCGCCCATGCCTTTGACGCGCTTGCCGAGATCGGTCGGATCCTTGAATGGACCATGCGCTGTACGCTCTTCGAGAATGGCTTTCGCTTTGGCAGGACCGATGCCCTTGATGCCACGCAGCGCATCCTCGTTAGCCGTGTTGACGTCGACCGCCGCATACGCGTGGCCAAAAGCGGCGAGCATGGCCGCGGTAACCAGAATTTTTCGAAACATATGGAATCTCCCTCGTACAACCGGTTGGCGACCATCACCAACCGGGAGATTCCAGTTTAAAGAGGTATCCGAAAGATTTACACCTGGCCGAATAGCCAACGTACGTAGCGATCGACACCTTCCTGCACGCTCAGAAACGGCGCGTCGTAACCGGCGGCACGCAGCTTCGTCTGGTCGGCCTGCGTGAAGCATTGGTATTTGCCGCGCAGTGCATCGGGGAACGGGATGTATTCGATCAGCCCGCGCTGCACCTGATCCGCGAGCGACAACGGCGGCTCGTTGTTCAACGCGCGCAGCGTATTGACCACCGTGCTCGCAATGTCGTTGAACGGCTGCGCGCGGCCACTGCCCAGATTGAAGATGCCCGACTTATCCGGATTGTCGAAGAAGAACAGGTTGACCTTGACCACGTCTTCGACAGAAACGAAATCGCGCGTCTGCTCGCCCGCGGCGTAACCGTTGTATTCGCCGAACAGCTTGACCTTGCCTTCCGCGCGGAACTGGTTGAAGTTGTGAAACGCCACAGACGCCATACGCGCCTTATGCGTTTCGCGCGGCCCGTACACGTTGAAATAACGGAAGCCGGCAATCTGGCTCTTCGCGGTGGGCAGCACGCGGCGAATCACCTGGTCGAACAGGAACTTCGAATAGCCGTACACGTTCAGCGGCTGCTCGACTTCGCGCTCTTCGACAAAGCGGCTCGAGCCGCCGTACGTGGCCGCCGAGGACGCATACAGAAACTGGATGTTCTGCTCAAGACAGACGTCGAGCACTTCGCGGCTATAGCGGAAGTTGTTGTCCATCATGTAGCGGCCGTCGGTTTCCATCGTGTCCGAGCAGGCGCCTTCGTGGAAAATCGCGCGCACTTTGCCGAAGTCGCCCCGCTTGAAGCGCTCGACGAATTCGGTCTTGTCGAGATAATCGTCGATCTCACAGTCGACGAGATTCTTGAACTTGTCCGCGCGCGTGAGGTTATCGACCGCGATGATGCGATCTTCACCGCGCTCGTTGAGCGCCTTGACGAGATTACTGCCGATAAAGCCGGCTGCGCCGGTGACGATGAGGGTCATGATGATCCTGCGGTAATGGGCTTTGCATGGGATCAGAGTAAGTGCGCGGCACCCACTCCGATCGACAGCTCAATTGACGCCTCGCGGATCCCTCTTGTGCGCCGCCAAAACTGAAGCGCGCAAAACAGGAAACCCCGCGGGCCGCATCAATGAAAAAGTTCGTCGTAGGTGACGGTGGCGGTGCCGAGTTTGCCGACCACGATACCGGCCGCGCGATTCGCGAGCCCGACCGCCTCGACCAGCGTAAGACCCGCGCCGAGCATGGCGGCGAGCGTGGCGATCACGGTGTCGCCCGCGCCCGATACATCATACACTTCGCGTGCGACAGCCGAAGTGTGCAGGATGCCGTCGTCCGCGAAGAGCGTCATGCCCTCTTCCGAACGCGTCAGCAGCAGCGCCTTGAACTCGAGTTCGGTGCGCAGTTTCGTTACGCGAGCGAGCAGATCCTCTTCGGATTTCCACTGCCCAACCACCTCGCGCAATTCGGCGCGATTCGGCGTGATCAGCGTGGCGCCGCGATAGCGCTCCCAGTCGTCCCCCTTCGGATCGACCAGCACCGGCTTGCCCGCCGCATGCGCCCTGGCGATCATCTGCGTGACGTGCGTGAGGCCACCCTTCGCGTAATCGGACATCAGAATCACGTCGTGCGACGGCAGCAGGTCGTCGAAACGCGCGAGACCCGCGAGCAGCACTTCGTGCGCCGGCGAGTTTTCGAAGTCGACGCGCAACAACTGCTGCTGACGCGACAGCACACGCAGCTTGATCGTGGTGAGCAAATCCGGATCGCGCTCCAGATGCGGCGCTACGCCACTTTCGCCGAGCAGTTGCACGATGCGCTCGCCAGGCTCGTCATGGCCGACCACGCACAGCAAACCCGCTTGCGCGCCGAGTGCAACCGCATTGCGCGCCACGTTCGCCGCCCCGCCGAGACGGTCTTCCTGGCGCTGCACATGCACGACCGGCACCGGCGCTTCCGGCGAAATGCGGTTCACGTCGCCGAACCAGTAGCGATCGAGCATCACGTCGCCGACCACCAGCACGCGCGCCGCACCGAGGCGCTCGCGCGGCACCACGGTCAATGCGGACGTGGGCGTGGACAGAGCGGCCTCAGGCATTGCTGGAGACATCGGCCGGAAATTCAGAGGGCTGGGCATAAGGTCGTCCGATCGAGTGATAGTCGATGCCGAGCTCGATCATCGCGTCCGGCTCGTACAGATTTCGGCCGTCGAAAATCAGCGGCGACTTCAGCACCGATTTCAGGTACACGAAATCCGGGCTCTTGAATTCCTTCCATTCGGTGACGACCACGAGCGCATCGGCGCCGGTGAGCGTTTCGTCCTGAGTGCCCGTGAATGTGAGACGCGCAAGCTGCTCCGGTGCATCGTGCAGATCGATGGCGAATACGCGGCGCGCTTCGGCCACCGCGACCGGATCGTACGCGCGAACCTGGGCGCCACGTGCCAGCAATTCAGCGATCACGCGACGGCTCGGCGCCTCGCGCATGTCGTCGGTATTCGGCTTGAACGCGAGACCCCACACGGCGAATGTACGGCCGCTCAGGTCTTCCCCGAGCTTGCCGGTAATCTTTTGCACCAGCACGTCTTTCTGCTTGTAGTTCACTTCCTCGACCGCTTCGAGGATGCGCAGATTGTGGCCGCTCTCGCTGGCGGTGCGGATCAGCGCCTGCACGTCCTTCGGGAAGCACGAGCCGCCGTAGCCGCAACCGGCATACAGGAAGTGATAGCCGATGCGCGGATCTGAGCCGATGCCGCGGCGCACCGCTTCAATATCCGCGCCGACCCGATCCGCCAGATTCGACATCTCGTTCATGAACGAGATGCGCGTGGCGAGCATCGCATTGGCCGCGTATTTCGTGAACTCGGCCGAGCGCACATCCATATACAGTGTGCGTTCGTGATTGCGGTTGAACGGGGCGTACAGCCGCTTCATCAGCTCGCGCGCGCGCAGGCCCGCTTCGTCTTCGTCGCTGCCGAGCACAATGCGATCAGGACGCATGAAATCGTCGACCGCCGCGCCTTCCTTCAGAAACTCAGGATTGGACACCACGGAAAAGCGGTGCTGCTCGCTATTGGCAAGACCGCGTTTGGCCAGTTCCTCTTCGACCACTGCGCGCACGCGTTGCGCCGTGCCGACCGGCACCGTCGATTTGTCGACGATCACCTTGAAACCGTTCATCGTGCGGCCGATGTTGCGCGCCGCTTCGAGCACGTATTGCAGATCGGCCGAGCCGTCTTCGTCCGGCGGCGTGCCGACGGCGATGAACTGCACCTCGCCGTGCGCCACGCTCGCTTCAATATCCGTCGAAAACGTGATGCGGCGCGCCTTGCGCGTGCGGGCGATCATCTCAAGCAAACCCGGCTCGTGGATCGGCACGCCGCCGTTGTTGAGAATTTCGATCTTGCGCGGATCGACGTCGAGACAGAAGACGTCATGGCCGATTTCGGCGAGGCACGCGCCGGTGACAAGGCCAACATAGCCCGTGCCGATAATGGTGATTTTCATACGCTTTCCGGTAGAGGGTTCCGGTGAGGGTTTCTCGTAGTGACCAAGGCCGTCATGATCCCGCCCGGCCTAATCCGCCTGACGAGCTGCCGTCGTTGCGGCGCGGCTATAAGATTGCATTGGCGATCAATTCGACGCCGTGATCGGTTCGACGCGACGCGGCGCATAGGTTTCCCAACCGCTGCAACCCGGGCACTGCCAGTAGAACAGCCGCGCCCTGAAGCCACAATTCTGGCACGTATACCGTGGCAGATTTTTGGTGCGCTGGCGAATCAGCGTACGCATCAGTTCGAGTTCGCTGCGCCGCGGCTCTTCCGCAGCGGCCTCCTGCGCTTCCAGGAGACGCGTCATACCTGCCAGATTCGGCGACTTCTGCATCTGCGAGCGCGCCAGCGCATGCGCGGCGTCGGGTCCGCGGACGGCCGCAATGTGCTGATAGGTCACGTCGAGCAGATCGTTCGACGGATAGCGGTCTACCCACGTAATGAGCAGATCGGCGCCATCCTGCGGACGGCCCAGCGCCTCATACGCCTTCATCAGCTTTTCAGCGACGAGCGGCAAATAGGCGGGATTCTGCTCCTCGACGCGCCGCCATTGGGCGATAGCCGCTTCTTGCGAGCCAGCCGCCGCGTCAACGTCGCCGAACAGGATCGTGGCGCGTACGTTAGTGGAGTTAGCCTTCAACGCAAAGCCCAGCTGACGGCGCGCCTCATCGGCGTTTTTCTGCTGAAGCGCTTCCTGGGCGAGCTCGCAATGGAACTGCGCGATTTCCTTGTCGAGCGACTCCGCGCCCATTGTTTCCAGATGGCGCGCGATATCGATCGACTTAACCCAGTCTTTCTCGATCTGGTAGATGGTGAGCAGTGCACGCTGCGCGCCCAATGCGTAATTGCCTGTTTCGAGTGAGCGGAACGTCTCTTCGGCGCGATCGAGCAAACCGGCCTTCAGGAAGTCCTGGCCCAGTTCATACAGCGCGTGATCGCGTTCGGTGACGGGCAGATCAGTGCGGCTCAGCAGGTTCTGATGCACGCGAATCGCGCGGTCCGTCTCCCCGCGGCGGCGGAACAGATTACCCAGCGCGAAGTGCAATTCGACTGTTTCCGGGTCGAGTTTGACGACTTCGATAAACGCGTCGATCGCCTGGTCAGGCTGCTCATTGAGCAGGAAATTCAGACCGCGGAAGTACGAACGCGGCAGGTTGGCGCTTTCGGACAGCAGCGTCTTGAGGTCGTAGCGTGCGGCCATCCAGCCGAACGCAAAAGCGACGGGTATGACAAGCAGCCACCAGAAGTCTAGATCCATGCGATTAATGCAAATGTGCGGGACAGCGGAAACGGAAAGCCACGCTTCAGACGCGCGGCAGAAGACAACTTAGATCAGCGGCGGCATGGGCGGTTGCTCGACCACGACCGGGGCTTCGCGCGCCACACGCAACTCGCGCTTGAGCCGGCCATTTTCCATGCGCAGGCGCACCATGGCCGGCATCGACGACACCAGCCCGGCCAGCAGCCCCACCACGAAGAACGCGAGGCCAATCAGAATCAAAGGCGCCGACCACGCATAGCCAGCGAGGAAATTCAGCGTAGCGGGTTGTGTATTGGAGAGCGCGAGCACCAGCAGGAGCACGAACACCAGCACACGGATCAGCCAGACGATAAATTTCATGAATAGGTCTCTTGACGGCAGTTGCGGGAGGACGCCGGCTTGATGACGCGTCGCGCCACGGTGTTGCCCGCGCCGAAGTGACCCGTATTGTAATGGAAGCCCTCGCGACTGGGCAGGAACTGGCTGATGGAGGACTGACGCGGGAGAAACTGCGGACGAAAAAAAAGCGCCCGAAGGCGCTTTTTCTGGTCTTTTGCCGTCTGGCTTTGGCCGCTGACGCTACCCATGCCATGCTGCGAACCGCACAGCCAAGCATTTACAGGTCGTCGTCATCCGGCTCATCAGCCTTAAGCGGCTCGCCCGAACGTCGGTCTACCCGCTCGCGCAACTCCTTGCCCGGCTTGAAGTGCGGTACGTACTTCTCAGGTACCAGCACCTTCTCGCCCGACTTCGGATTACGCCCGACGCGGGAGGGACGACGATTAAGGCCGAAGCTGCCGAAGCCGCGAATTTCAATGCGATGACCGTTGGCAAGCGCCTCCGACATCGCATCAAGCATCGTCTTCACCGCGAAATCCGCATCTTTAAGTACAAGTTGCGGAAATCGCGTAGCCAGCTGGGCGACCAATTCCGATTTGGTCATACTGCAGCAGACCTCTCAAGAAAACTCAAGGCTTACTGGTTCTGGCCGTCGAGCTTGGCCTTCAGCAACGCGCCGAGGTTCGTCGTGCCGGTAGCAGCCGAATTCGAATCCGACGAAGCCAGGCCGCGGATCGCTTCCTGTTGCTCAGCCGAATCCTTGGCCTTGACCGACAGGTTGATACCACGCGACTTGCGATCGATGTTGATGATCATCGCGTTGACCTTGTCGCCTTCCTTCAGCACATTGCGCGCATCTTCCACGCGGTCCTGGGCGATTTCCGAAGCACGCAGGTAGCCTTCGACTTCCGCCGACAGCGTAACCACTGCACCCTTCGCATCTACCGTCTTGACCACGCCGTCGACGATCGAACCCTTGTCGTTCATTGCAACGAAGTTGCTGAACGGGTCGCCTTCGAGTTGCTTGATACCCAGCGAAATGCGTTCCTTCTCGACGTCGATGCCGAGAACGATCGCTTCCACTTCGTCGCCCTTCTTGTACTTGCGAACTGCTTCTTCGCCCGTTTCGCTCCACGACAGGTCCGACAGGTGAACCAGACCGTCGATGCCGCCCGGCAGACCGATGAAGACGCCGAAGTCGGTGATCGACTTGATTGCGCCTTGCAGCTTGTCGCCCTTCTTGAAGTTGCGGCTGAAGTCGTCCCACGGATTCGGCTTGCATTGCTTCATGCCGAGGCTGATACGGCGGCGGTCTTCGTCGATTTCGAGAACCATGACTTCGACTTCGTCGCCCAGCTGAACAACCTTCGACGGTGCAACGTTCTTGTTTGTCCAGTCCATTTCCGACACGTGAACCAGGCCTTCGATGCCCGATTCGACTTCGACGAATGCGCCGTAGTCGGTGATGTTGGTGACCTTACCGAACAGGCGCGTGCCCGACGGGTAACGGCGGGAAATGCCTTCCCACGGATCGTCGCCCAGTTGCTTGATACCCAGCGAAACGCGGTTCTTCTCTTGATCGAACTTGAGGATCTTCGCGGTGACTTCCTGGCCAACCGACAGCACTTCGCTCGGGTGACGCACACGACGCCATGCGATGTCGGTGATGTGCAGCAGGCCGTCGATACCGCCGAGGTCCACGAACGCGCCGTAATCCGTGATGTTCTTCACCACGCCTTCCACGATCGCGCCTTCCTTCAGCGTTTCGAGCAGCTTTGCGCGCTCTTCGCCCTGGGTCGCTTCGATCACGGCACGGCGCGACAGCACGACGTTGTTACGCTTGCGGTCGAGCTTGATGACGCGGAATTCCAGCGTCTTGCCTTCGTACGGGGTCGTGTCCTTGACCGGACGCGTGTCAACCAGCGAACCCGGCAGGAACGCGCGGATGCCGTTGACCATGACGGTCATGCCGCCCTTGACCTTGCCCGTGATCGTGCCGGTCACGAGTTCGTTGTTGTCGAGAGCCTTTTCCAGCGACAGCCACGAAGCCAGGCGCTTCGCCTTGTCGCGCGACAGGATCGTGTCGCCATAGCCGTTTTCCAGCGCGTCGATCGCGACGGAAACGAAGTCGCCCGCCTGCACTTCTACCTCGCCCGCGTCGTTCAGGAACTCTTCGAGCGGGATGTAGGCTTCGGACTTGAGACCAGCGTTGACGACCACGAAGTTGTGGTCAACACGCACGACTTCGGCGGAGATCACTTCGCCGGCGCGCATGTCTTGCTTGGTCAGCGACTCTTCGAACAGAGCCGCAAAAGATTCGGTATTCGGGTTGGAAGTTTGCAGGTCGGACATAAAAATCAAAATTTGCATGGTGCTCGCGGTGCCCGGCTGGCCGGACGGTCAGCAACTTCGGCGAATGCGAATGCCACGCGGGGTTAAGGGGTTAAAACACGCTCCACGACACTCGCGGAGCACCTACTGACAACGCTACTTCTCACTTCTTTTCTACTGCGCCCACTGCTCAGATGCCACTCGGACATCAGGCATGCGGGACCCATGCTTCATACCATTGCACCACCTGCTCGACCGCCTGGTCGATGGACAATGCGGAGGTATCAAGCAGCTTTGCATCCGCTGCGGGCTTGAGCGGCGCGGCCGCGCGCTGACTGTCACGCTCGTCGCGCTCACGCAAATCCCGGAGCAAGTCATCTATATTAGCAGAAAATCCTTTTTGGATCAATTGCTTATGCCGGCGCGCCGCGCGAGCCTCGACGCTGGCGGTCATGAACACCTTCAGCACCGCGTCCTGGAAGATCACCGTACCCATATCGCGGCCGTCGGCGACCAGCCCCGGTTCCTTGCGGAAAGCCCGCTGACGGGCCACCAGCGCGGTTCGCACGGGCGCGTGCACGGCAATCGCCGACGCGCGGCTGCCGACTTCCTCGGCGCGAATGTCGGCGGAGACGTCGGCGCCGTCGAGCAGCGCCAGCCCTTCGCGAAAGGTGATGTGCAGATCGTCGATCAGTTTTACAAGCGCGTCGACGTCATCCGCCACGATGTTGTAGCGCATGCTGGCCAGCGCGGCGAGCCGGTACAGCGCGCCGCTATCCAGTAAATGGAAGCCGAGATTCGCGGCAACCAGCGCGGCCACGGTGCCCTTGCCGGAAGCGCTGGGGCCGTCGATCGTAATGACGGGCGTCTGGTGAAAGGGACGGATCGGTTTCATCGAAAAAGTCGCACGTCGGTCGATTCAGGAGCGAATCAGGGTTGAGCGAGCGCGGTGAAGCGCTCGAAATAATCGGGGAACGTCTTGCCGACGCACTTCGGGTCGTTGATCCGAATCGGCACGCCGCCCAGACTCACGAGCGAGAAGCACATCGCCATGCGGTGATCGTCGTAGGTGTCGATCGAGGCGTTCGGAATCAGCTTTTCAGGCGGTGTGACGACGAGAAAATCCTCGCCCTCCTGCACCTTCGCGCCGACCTTGCGCAGCTCGGTGGCCATCGCGGCGATCCGGTCGGTTTCCTTCACACGCCAGCTGGCGATGTTGCGCAGCGTGGTCGTGCCGTCCGCAAACAGCGCGGCGACAGCGATCGTCATCGCGGCGTCCGGAATCAGGTTGAAGTCCATGTCGATCGGATCGAGCTTGCCGCTGTCGTTACCGACACCGCGCACTTCGATCCAGTCGTCGCCCATCTGCAGGTTCGCGCCCATCTTGATGAGCGCATCGGCGAAGCCGACATCGCCCTGAATGCTGGAGCGGCCCACACCTTCCACCCGCAGCGGGCCGCCGCCGAGCGCGCCGGCCGCGAGGAAATAGGACGCCGACGACGCATCGCCTTCCACCATGATCGTGCCCGGGGACTGATAGCGCTGCCCCGCCGGCACGACGAACTGATGCCACTCATGACGCTCGACCTTGATGCCGAAGCGCTCCATCAGCTTGATCGTGATCTCGATGTACGGTTTCGAGATCAGCTCGCCGTCCACCTGCACGATGCTCACGCCGCTTTCCGTCCGCAACAGCGGCAACGTCATCAGCAGCGAAGTCAGGAACTGGCTCGACACGTCGCCGCGCACGCGGATCGGCGCGTCGGCCGTGATTTGCGCCGGGCGAATCCGCAGCGGCGGATAGCCTTCATTCTCTTCGTAGTCGATCCTCGCGCCGATCTGCCGCAAACCGTCGACCAGATCGCCGATCGGACGCTCGTGCATGCGCGGCACCCCGTGGATGCGATAGTCGCCGCCATTCACCGCCAGCGCCGCAGTCAGCGGACGCACCGCCGTACCGGCATTGCCGAGAAACAGATCGGCTGTGCGCGCCGTGAACGCGCCGCGCGTGCCGCTCACGACACAGGTGTCGCCTTCGCGCTTCAGACGCACGCCGAGCTTTTCGAGCGCGTCGAGCATCACGCGGGTGTCGTCGGAATCGAGCAGATTCGTGATCGTCGTTTCGCCTTCGGCGAGCGCGGCGAGCAGCAGCACGCGATTCGAAATGCTTTTCGAGCCGGGCAAACGAACCGTGCCGGACGCGCGAGAGAATGGTCCGAGATCGAGGAATTCCATGATTGAGTCCAGTTCCGGTTATTTCGAGGCGTCGCCGAGGGCGGCCCCCGCACTGCGCTGTTCTTGCCATCCGCTGCGCGCGACGCGCGAGCGCGCGAACACGGCTTCGAGCGCGGCGCCGTCGCCTGCTTCGATCGCCGCGCGCAAACGCGCGAGCACCGCCGTGTAGGCATCCAGTTCGTCCAACAGCGCAGCGCGATTGGCCACACATACGTCACGCCACATTTCCGGGCTCGACGCGGCGATGCGCGTGAAGTCGCGGAAGCCGCCAGCGGCGAATGAGAATTTCAGCGCGGCGTCGGGCGAATTGAGAATCTGCTCGACCAGCGCGAAAGACAAAACGTGCGGCAAATGGCTGACCGATGCGAGCACGCGGTCGTGTTGCTCGGGTGTCATCTCCCGCACACAGGCGCCGGTAGCGCGCCACATTGCGGCAACGCGTTCGACCGCTTCCGGCGCGTTCTCCGGCAGCGGACACAACACGACATTGCGGCTCACGTACAGATCGGGGAGTGCCGCATCCGGGCCACTCGCCTCACGGCCGGCAATCGGATGTCCCGGCACGAACTGGCCGATGCGCGCGCCAAGCGCCGCGCGCGCGGAAGCCACCACGTCAGACTTGGTGCTGCCGGCATCGGTGACGATCGTACCGGCGTCGAGAAACGGCGCAATGCGTTCGAGCAGCGGCTGCGTCTGCGCGACAGGCGCGGCAAGCAGCACGAAATCCGCGCCGGACAACGCGGCGCGCAGCGCGGCGTCATCGTTTAACGCCGCGGCCCCGTCGACCACGCCCAACTCAAGCGCGCGTGCCGTCGACGCGGAGGAACGCCCGACACCAATCACGGTTCGCGCACCTGCTGTCTCGCCCCGCTCACGCAGCGCGCGCGCGAGCGATCCGCCGATCAGGCCGACACCAAAAATCACCAGCTTATTAAATGAAAACGCGGCCACGTCGGTCACAGAAAAAGCGCGCCTTTTGTGAAATACGGCGCGCGGGTCAAAGTCAACCGCTTACGCGGTGGCGAGCGCTTTTTCGAGCGCTGCGAGGAACGCTTCGTTTTCTTCCGGCAGGCCGATCGTGATACGCAACCATTGCGGCAAACCGTAGTTGCCGACCGGACGAACGATCACGCCCTGCTTCAGCAACGCGAGGTTCACGCGGTTGCCGGCTGCGTCGTCGTTGCCGACGCGCACCAGCACGAAATTGCCGTCCGACGGCACGTACTCGAGGCCGAGTTTGTCGAACGCCTCGGTCAAAAGACGATAGCCTTGCGCATTCAGGGCGGCGCTCTTTTCCAGAAACGCCTTGTCGTTCAGCGCCGCGATTGCCGCGGCTTGCGCCAGCGTGTTCACGTTGAACGGCTGACGCAAGCGGTTCAGCAGATCAGTCAACTCAGGCTGCGCGATCGCGAAACCGACACGCAAGCCGGCGAGGCCGAACGCCTTCGAAAACGTGCGCGACACCAGCAGATTCGGATAACGGCGCACCCATGCGATCGAGTCGTAGCGCTTTTCTTCCGGCAGATATTCCGTGTACGCCTCGTCGAGCACGACGACCACGTTGCGCGGCACCTTGGCGAGAAACGCTTCGAGTTTCGCGCCTTCGATGAATGTGCCGGTCGGGTTGTTCGGATTCGCGACGAAGATCAGGCGGGTGTCGTCCGTGATCGCGGCAAGCATTGCGTCGAGGTCGTGGCCGTATTTGACGGCCGGAACGACGATCGCACGCGCACCCAAGCCCTGCGTGGCGAGCGAGTAGACCGCGAACGAGTACTGCGCGTAGACGATCGACTGCCCCTTCTCGACGAACGCATGCACGGCAATTTCGAGAATGTCGTTGCTGCCGTTGCCGAGCGTGACCCAGTCGGCCGGCACGCCGTAGCGCTCGCTCAGCGCGGCCTTCAGTTCGAATGCGTTCGCATCCGGATAGCGGCCGAGTTCGCTCGCCGCTTGCGCCATGGCGCGTTGCGCCGATTCCGGCATGCCGAGCGGATTTTCGTTCGACGCGAGTTTCACGATGGTCGCTTCGTCGAGGCCAAACTCGCGGGCCACTTCCGAAATCGGCTTGCCGGCGATGTAAGGCGCGATCGCGCGCACATAGGAAGGACCGAAGGACGTTGTCATGAAAATCTCCGAACGACTAATGAGTAGTAAGTGAACCTGCGACAGGCGCGCCCGGGCAACAGGCGCGCGAGGGCCGACATCAACGGGCGCGCGGATACGAGCCGAGTATCTTCAGGAACGCTGCCTTCTGACCGAGTTCGGTCAGCGCGGCCGCGACCGCCGGTTCGTCACGATGGCCTTCGACGTCGATATAGAAGTAGTACTCCCACGTGCCGACGCGTGCCGGACGCGACTCGAAACGGGTCATGGACACGCTGTGACGCGCCAACGGTTCCAGCAGCTTGAACACGGCACCCGGCTCGTTCGCCACCGAAACGATCAACGACGTCTGGTCGTGCCCGCTGACGCCGGTGCGCTCCTTGCCGATCATCACAAAACGCGTGCGGTTGTGCGGATCGTCCTGGATCAGGGCGTACGCAACCTGCAGACCGTAATGCGTTGCGGCGCGGTCGCCGGCAATGGCGGCGACGGTCGGATCTTCCGCCGCCATGCGCGCGGCTTCGGCATTGCTCGACACCGCCTGACGCTCAAGATGCGGCGCATTGGTCGCGAGCCAGCGCTGGCACTGGGCGAGCGCCTGCGCGTGCGCGCACACCCGCGTCACGCCGGTGAGGCCGCCGTTCAGCGTCAGGAGATTGTGGTGAATCGGCAAAGCCAGTTCGCCGCCGATCGTGAGCTGGGTTTGCAACAGCAAATCCAGCGTGCGCGACACCGCGCCTTCGGTCGAATTCTCGACCGGCACAACGCCGAATTCGGCTGCGCCCGCTTCGACCGAGCGAAATACTTCGTCGATTGACGGGCACGGCAGACCTTCGATCGACTGACCGAAGTACTCGTGCATCGCCTGTTCGCTATACGTGCCGACCGGGCCGAGATAAGCAGCCTTGATGGTCTTTTCGAGCGCACGGCTCGCAGCCATGATTTCGCGCCAGATCGCGCTGATATGCTCGCTGGCCAGCGGGCCGTCGCTCATATCCTGCAGACGCGTGATGACCTGCTGCTCGCGCTCCGGGCGGAACACCGGCGCGTTGAAATGCTTCTTGACCTCGCCCACTTCGAGCGCCACCGCGGCGCGCTGATTGAGAAGTGCGATCAGCTGCGCGTCGAGCGCGTCGATGCGTTCGCGAAGGGGTTTGAGTCGGGTATTAAGTTCGTCGTCCATGCGTGAAAACGGCCCTGCCGGTAGCTGCTGCACAAATGCGTGCTGGAAAGGATGCGCGTGCCTGAATGTCAAAGACGATCAGGCGCTGCGCTGTTCGAATTCCTTCATGTATTCGACAAGCGCTTTGACGCCTTCGAGCGGGACGGCGTTATAAAGCGACGCCCGCATGCCGCCGACGGACTTGTGGCCCTTTAGCTGCACCATTCCCCGCGCTTTCGCGCCGGCCAGGAAATCTTCGTTGCGCGACTCGTCGGCAAGGAAAAACGGTACGTTCATCCGTGAGCGCGAGCCATGCTCGACCTTGTTCAGATAGAAGCGGCTCGAATCGATCGCGTCGTACAACAGCTTCGATTTTTCGAGGTTACGCGCTTCCATCGCGGCAAGGCCGCCCTGCTTCTTCAACCACTTGAACACCAGCCCTGCGATGTAGATCGCGTACGTGGGCGGCGTGTTGTACATCGAATTGTTCTCAGCGACGGTTTTCCATTCGAACGCCGACGGGCAGATCGACTGCGCGCGATCCAGCATGTCTTCGCGCACGATCACGACCGTCACACCCGCCATGCCGATGTTCTTCTGCGCGCCGCCGAACAGCACACCGTATTTGGCGATGTCCATGGGGCGCGAGAGAATGTGCGACGAGGCGTCCGCCACCAGCGGGATATCGCCGAGATCGGGGATTTCGAACGTTTCGACGCCGTGAATGGTTTCGTTGGTGCACAGATGCACGTACGCCGGGTCGTCCGAGAGTTGCCATTCCGAGCGAGCCGGTGCACGCGTGAAACCCTCTGCCGTTTGACCGCTCGCCGCCAGATGCGCCGTGCCGTACTTCTGCGCCTCTTTCAGCGATTTCTGCGACCACGAACCGGTCACGACGAAATCCGCGCGCGGTTTCGCGCCCATCAGATTCATCGGCACGATCGCGTTTTCGCCAAGGCCACCGCCCTGCAGGAACAAAATCCGGTGGCTGGCCGGAACCTCGAGCAACTCGCGCAGATCGACGAGCGCTTCCTCGTGGATCGACATGAATTCTTTGCCGCGATGGCTCATTTCCATCACGCTCATGCCACTGCCCTGCCAGTCGAGCATTTCGTCGGCTGCCTGACGCAGCACTTCTTCGGGCATCGCAGCCGGGCCGGCGGAGAAATTAAAGACGCGCATCGTGAGATCCTGGAAGCTGGCGCGAAAAACGAACAGATCGCGCAAAAATCGGCGAAGTTGGCAACCGCGAAGGCAGCCATTGCAACGGCAACCGCTGCAAAGTTAACGGCGCGAATCGGTAACGCGAATTTGACGACGCGTATTCGACGACAATTTCGCGCCCAAAAAGAAAATGGCCGTCTGCGCGTGTGCGCAAACGGCCATTATCGCATTGTCACCGCCAACCCGCCAAACCCGGCACGCTATATAGCTTGCCGAGCGGCGGCCAGCGCGATGTCAGCGCAGCCTTTCGACCTTTTGGCTCGACTCGCCAGCTTACTTAGCTGGCTTACTTAGCCGACTTACTTCGCCGGCTTGACCGAAGCGACTTCCTTGTCAGCCTGGTCGCGCGTTGCCTTGATCGATTGCGGCATGTACTTTTGCATCAAACCGTTCACGACGTCGCGGCCAACCTGGTCTTGCACCTGGATGAACTTGCGGCCGGTCGGGCTCTTGTAGAACGCGGTCAGATCCTTGATTTCCGACGTGCTGTAGTACTTTGCATAAGCGTCGTACTGAGCTTGCATTGCGTCCTGGCGGAAGCTGTCCGTTGCGAACACCTGGCCTGCGCCGTCAACCAGCTTCGGCACTGCGTTCTTTTGCAGCGTCGGGACGGAAGCCTGCTTCTGCTTGTCCGTCATCGTCTTGTTTTCGCTCAGGGCGTCCGACAGGATAGCCGGAACCAGTTGCTTGGCTTGCATCTGGGCGCTGTTGCCGATTGCACCGACGAGCTTCTGTGCGTCGATTGCGTCCAGCAGGTCTTTGATTGCAGCCTGCTTGGCCGGATCAACCGGTGCAGCAGCTGCAGCCGGAGCCGCCGGGGCCGAGCTCTGAAGCGCTTGAGCCATAGCGAAGGTCGGCACGAGAGCAGCCAGCAACATCAGTTGTTTGAATCGTTTTTGCATCATTACTCCCTAAGAGAAATTAATTTGAACTGCGAGCTGCGCGGGATGCGTATCGGTCCGACACGCCATTGTTTCCTGCGCAGCTTTCAATCAATAACGGAGACTGAAAGCTGCCGACGCGAATCAGGCTGCACCACCGTTTTCACCGCCGTTGTCGCCTTCGGCAGGACCTTCGGTGTCGCCTTCCACGTCGATATCCGCTTCCGCCTCGGCAACCTGTTGCAGACCTGAAAGCTTGGTCCCTTCGTCAAGGCTGATGAGTGTAACACCTTGGGTTGCGCGTCCCATTTCCCGAATTTCCGATACCCGCGTACGAATCAGCACGCCTGTATTGGTGATCAGCATGATCTGCGCTTCCTGATCCACCAGCGTGGCGGCGACGACCTTGCCGTTACGTTCCGATGTCTGAATTGCGATCATTCCCTTCGTACCGCGCCCATGACGCGTGTACTCGGTGATCAGCGTGCGCTTGCCATAGCCGTTTTCGGTTGCGGTCAGCACCGACTGCTGCTCGTCGCCCGCCACCAGCAAGGCGATCACGCTCTGACTGTCTTCGAGTTGCATGCCGCGCACACCACGCGCTTCACGGCCCATCGGACGGACATCGTTCTCGTCGAAGCGCACTGCCTTGCCGGAATCCGAGAACAGCATCACGTCATGCTGGCCATCTGTGATGGCTGCGCCGATCAGGTAGTCACCGTCATCCAGACCGACCGCAATAATACCCTTGCGCAACACGCGGCCAAAGGCTTCCAGCGGCGTCTTTTTTACAGTTCCTAACGCGGTGGCCATAAAGACGAATTTGTCAGCCGAGAATTCCTTGACCGGCAAGACAACCGTAATCTTTTCGCCGTCCTGAAGCGGGAAGATATTGACGATCGGACGACCGCGCGAGTTCCGCGAACCCTGCGGCACTTCGTAGACCTTCACGCTGTAGACGCGGCCACGATTCGAGAAGCACAGAATGTGATCGTGCGTGTTCGCGATGAACAGCGTGTCGATCCAGTCGTCTTCTTTCATCGCCGTAGCCTGCTTGCCGCGGCCACCCCGCTTCTGCGCGCTGTATTCCGACAACGGCTGCGATTTCACATAACCGGCGTGCGACATGGTCACGACCATTTCCTGCGGCGTGATCAGGTCTTCGGTGTTCAGTTCGGTTGCGTTCAGCTCGATCTTCGAGCGGCGCGCGTCGCCGAATTCGGCTTTGATCGACGTCAGTTCGTCGACGATGATCGCCGTAATGCGTTCCGGGCGAGCCAGAATGTCCAGCAGGTCGGCAATTTGCGCCATCACTTCGCGGTACTCGCCGATGATCTTGTCCTGCTCCAGACCCGTCAGGCGTTGCAGACGCATCTGCAAGATTTCCTGAGCCTGGGTGTCGGACAAGCGGTAGAGGCCGTCGGACTGCATGCCGAAGGACGGGTTCAAACCCTCGGGGCGATACGCCTCACGACCACCGGCCGACGCGTTTTCCGTCTCGGCGCGCGACAACATTTCGCGCACCAGCGACGAATCCCACGGACGCGCCATCAATTCCTGCTTGGCGATCGGCGGAGTCGGCGCGGCCTTGATGATCGCGATGAACTCGTCGATATTGGCGAGCGCAACAGCCAGGCCCTCGAGCACGTGGCCGCGCTCGCGCGCCTTACGCAGTTCGTATACAGTGCGCCGCGTCAGCACTTCCCGGCGATGCGACAGGAAGCACGCCAGCATTTCCTTCAGATTCAACAGCTTCGGCTGGCCGTCGACCAGCGCGACCATGTTCATGCCGAAGGTATCCTGAAGCTGGGTCGCCTTGTACAGATTGTTGAGAACCACTTCCGGCACTTCGCCGCGCTTCAGCTCGATCACGACGCGCATGCCGCTCTTGTCGGATTCGTCGCGGATGTCGGAGATGCCTTCGAGCTTCTTCTCGTTGACCAGCTCAGCGATGCGCTCCAGAAGTGAGCGCTTGTTCACCTGGTACGGCAACTCGTCGACGATGATCGACATGCGCTGACCGCGGTCGATTTCCTCGAAGTGCGTGAGCGCGCGCATCACCACGCGGCCGCGGCCGGTGCGATAGCCGTCGCGAACACCGGCCACACCGTAGATGATGCCGGCGGTCGGGAAGTCAGGTGCAGGAATGATCTCGATCAGTTCGTCGATCGTGGCTTCCGGGTTTTTCAGCAGGTGCTGACAAGCGTCGACAACCTCGTTGAGGTTATGCGGCGGGATGTTGGTCGCCATGCCGACCGCAATACCGGACGAGCCATTGATCAGCAGATTGGGAATACGCGCGGGCAGAATGGCCGGTTCGTTTTCGCTGCCGTCGTAGTTCGGCGTGAAATCGACCGTTTCCTTGTCGATGTCGGCCAGCAGTTCGTGGCCGATCTTCGCCATGCGGATTTCGGTGTACCGCATCGCCGCGGCGTTGTCGCCGTCGACCGAACCGAAGTTGCCCTGGCCGTCCACCAGCATGTAGCGCAGCGAGAAGTTCTGCGCCATCCGGACGATGGTGTCGTAAACAGCCGTGTCGCCGTGCGGATGGTATTTACCGATCACGTCGCCGACAATACGCGCCGACTTCTTGTAAGCCCGGTTCCAGTCGTTATTCAGTTCGTGCATCGCGTACAGCACGCGCCGGTGCACCGGCTTCAGGCCATCGCGAACATCGGGAAGCGCACGCCCCACGATCACGCTCATCGCGTAATCGAGATACGAACGGCGCATTTCCTCCTCTAGGGAGATTGGCAGAGTCTCTTTGGCGAATTGATCCATTATCCGTATCTTTTACGTGCCAAGGCGACGGCGTTGACGCGACCTAACATCGGCGACCTCACTCGGCGACTTAACTCGCTGACTTAAGATCGCTTTAATTGCGCACCACTTAACCGCGCCTTCGCGTAAGCATTGCAGGCGCAACGCATCACGCGATTCTAACATGCCGCGCATCCGCCCCCGGCGGGGGTACGTATACCTATTAGCAGGCGAGCCGGAACGGCGCCTGAACGCTCCGTAATAAAAACAGGGCAGGCTCGATTCGTGCGTGGGGCAATTCGCCGCTCAGCCATGACTGGCGGCGCCTCCAGCCGATTACTTCTGTTGCGCATGCACCACAATTGGAAGGCGATTTGATCGGGGGCAGATTTTTTTATCGTTGGAAGGGAACGATATGGCAAAATGCCAACGCACAAAGAGTTAGACACTGCTCGAAGTCTACACAGCACGTTTTTTGTTCTACACCGATGTTATACTTCGAGCAATGTATGACTTGTCTTCGTCAACAGGCTCGCAGTAAACCTGCGGTAATCTCAATTTCGAGAGGAGAAATATGAATAAACTTTCAAAGCTCGCGTTCATTGCAGCTACCGCAGTTATGGCTGCATCCGCCATGGCCCAATCGGTGCCGGCGTCGCGACAAGCTACGAATGACAACTGGGTGAATGGTACCGGCGAATACGTGTGGATGAACGGCACGAACGAGCTTTGCTGGCGCGATGCATTCTGGACGCCGGCAACGGCCAACGCTAAGTGCGATGGCGCCCTGGTTGCCCAGGCTCCGACCCCGCCGGCTCCGGTCGCACCTGCACCGGCTATTACGAGCCAAAAGATTACGTATCAAGCTGACGCTCTGTTCGACTTCGACAAGGCTATCCTGAAGCCGGCTGGCAAGGAAAAGCTGGACGATCTGGCATCGAAGATCGGCGCGCTGAACCTGGAAGTCGTCGTCGCAACGGGTTACACGGACCGCATCGGTTCGGACAAGTACAACGACCGTCTGTCGCTGCGCCGTGCTCAAGCTGTCAAGGCATACCTCGTCAGCAAGGGCATCGAATCCAACCGTATCTATACGGAAGGCAAGGGCAAGCGCAACCCGGTCACGACCGGTTGCAACCAGAAGAACCACAAGCAACTCATCGCCTGCCTCGCACCGGATCGTCGCGTGGAAGTCGAAGTTGTCGGTACTTCGAAGCAGTAAGCTACACATTGCTGCAGTATCAAAGCCCCGCTTCGGCGGGGCTTTTTTTATGCCGCTGTGATGGGCGCCGCCCGCCTCCTCCGCGCACGCGCCCGATCCGCCGGAACAGGACGCGCCAGACGCCGCGCGGCATTTTGCCGCCCCGTCTCCCGACCTATATACTCAGGGTTTATCCTCGAGCGCCCGCTCAACGCTCTCATCGAGGCAGCTTCCGCCATGACCAACGCCGATCCCCACGAACTGCAGAAATTTAGCGACCTCGCGCATCGTTGGTGGGACCCGAACGCCGAATTCAAACCCCTGCATGAACTCAACCCGATTCGCCTGAGCTGGATCGACGCACACGCGCATCTCGCGGGTAAAACCGTTTTGGATATCGGCTGCGGCGGCGGCATTCTGTCGGAGTCGATGGCGGGATTAGGGGCACATGTGAAGGGGATCGACCTCTCGAGCCAGGCGCTCGGCGTCGCGGATCTTCACAGCCTTGAAAGCGGTGTAACCGTCAATTACGAAGAAATCGCCGCTGAAGCGCTGGCCGCCCGCGAACCGGGCACTTACGACGCCGTCACCTGCATGGAAATGCTTGAGCACGTGCCCGAACCGGCTGCCATCGTCGAGGCATGCAAGACCTTGGTGAAACCGGGTGGCTGGGTGTTTTTCTCCACGCTGAACCGCAACGTGAAGTCGTACCTGTTCGCGGTGATTGGCGCCGAATATATCGCGCGGATGCTGCCCAAAGGGACGCACGACTACGCGCGCTTCATCCGTCCGTCGGAATTGGCGAGCTTCGTGCGCACCGCCGGCCTGCATACGGTCGACATCAAAGGTATCGTTTATAACCCGCTCAGCAAGCATTTCACCCTGTCCGCCGACACGAGCGTGAACTACATGCTCGCCTGCCGCCGCGACGTCTGATCCGCCCCACCTGCCCGGACTCGACCCACTCAATGAGCGATCCCACGCCCCTGCCCCAACGCGAAGACAACGACAATGCGCTCGGTCTTTGCCAGGCTGTCCTGTTCGACCTCGACGGCACGCTGGCCGACACCGCGCCCGACCTCGCGGCCGCCGTCAATAAAATGCGCCACGATCGCAGCCTGGAGATGGTGCCGCTCGAAGACCTGCGGCCGCTCGCCTCCGCGGGCGCGCGCGGGCTGATCGGCGGGGCCTTCGGCATCGGCCCTGAAGATCACGAGTTCGCATCGATGCGCGAGGAGTTTCTCGCCAATTACGAAGCGGACTTGTGCATCGAAACCACCCTGTTCCCCGGCATCCCCGAATTGCTCGACGATCTCGACGCACGGGGCGTGCGCTGGGGCATTGTGACGAATAAGGTCGCGAGGCTCACCGAGCCGCTGATCGCACAACTCGGCCTGGAAGAGCGCGCCGGCTGCGTGGTGAGCGGCGACACGACCCCGCATTCGAAGCCACACCCCGCGCCCCTGTTGCACGCCGCGCGCGAACTGGATGTGGTGCCGGAACGCATCGTCTATGTCGGCGACGACCTACGCGACGTGCAGGCGGGTTTCGCGGCCGGCATGAAGACCATCGCGGCCGCCTACGGTTACTGCGGCAACGACATTCCGCCGACGCAATGGCACGCGCAGCATGTCGTGCAATCGCCTGCGGAATTGCAAAAGCTGCTGCGCGACATCGGCTGAAGGCCCGAGCGCATATCGCGAACACGGACACACAGCGCACGCAACGCGTCTCGCCGCCTCTGCGTCCCACTGCCTTGCCAATTCACCGCGTCAATTCAGCAGCCCGTCGAGACGGCAAGACAAACGGCAATCAGCCAGGACGTGGCCGTCAAACTATTGTAAAATCTGCGCTTGGCCCTGACGTTTTGGGCAACGAACCGCGGGGGCGACCTGGTTTCGACAGGGGTTGCGAAGCGGCTAGGGCATACCGAGGACCCGTCACCTCGTTAATCAATGGGAAAAACGTAACTGCAAACGACGAAACGTTCGCACTGGCAGCCTAAGGGCCGCCGTCCTCTGCCTAGTTCACTGACGGGCTAGAGTCGCAAGACCGGTAGCAATACCGACAGAGGTCATATACGTCAGTTAAGTCTTGGCGGCGTCACGACGCCAAGGTCGAAAATCTAGTGAATCGCCGTCACGCAGCGTGTTCGTCCGCGTCGTGGTGGTTAAATCAAATGACAGAACTAAGTATGTAGAACTAGTCGTAGAGTGCTTCTGGACGCGGGTTCGATTCCCGCCGCCTCCACCAGAACATTGTTTCAATCCGCACCATCAAGACTCACTCAAAACCCGTAAGCAGCCTGCTGCTTACGGGTTTTTTGTTGGCCACATATAAGCCAGAAGGCCCGCTCATCAAGCGGGCCTTCTGGCTTGCGGGTATCAAAATCGCGCGAAACCAAGGGAATAAACGCATCCCCTCAATCGTTTATTCCCCACGCGCGTCCGCCCGCCGCGTTCCGCGCGAGACCAACGTCAAAATCAGGAGCCGACATCATGCGCAAGACTCTCTTCTGCCTCTCCACGCTGACTCTCCTCGCACTGCAACAGACTGCTTTTGCCGAAGCCCCGAAGATCGTCGACGGCCGCTTCGTCAACGCGGACGGCATGACGCTCTACACCTTCGACAAGGACACCACGCCCGGCGTGAGCGCCTGCACCGGCGGCTGCATGAACTACTGGCCTGCGGCCATGGCGAGCGCGTCGGACAAGCCGTCAGGCGACTGGACCGTGATTCCATCTGCCGACGGCAAACAGCAATGGGCATACAAAGGCCATCCGCTATATCGCTACGCAGCCGACAAGCAGGCGGGGGACATGAAGGGAGACGGTTTCAAGGACATGTGGCACACGGCAAAGCCATAACCGCTAGCCGCTGACCGACGAAGCCAGAACCGGGAGACCTGATAGAACGCTCAAACGAAAAACGCCGGCAACATGCCGGCGTCTCAAACAAATACAAAAGCGCAATACACAAGCAAAACACGAAAACGGAAGACAAAAGCGCCGATTCGCGCGCTTATTCGTCTTTAGGACACTGCAAATTGCATCCGTTCGGATCGCCGTTATCGCCACGCTTGCGCATGGCTGACTTTTTGTTGGACTGGTATTTATCCGAGGGCGCCGACGCCGCAAATGGCATCTGCGGATGTTCGGCAAGCCGGAACTGGTCTTGCAGGATACCGCCCGGCACACCTGGCGAATTCTGTGCGAAAGCAACCGAAGCGGTGGCGAGAAGCACCCCGGCCGTTACTGCAGCGGCACATGCGTGAAAAAGAACTTTCATATCGATTCAGCGCGGCATAGCGCGCGGTTAAGGCGTAAGCGGAAGGCTAGAGATTATCCCAAACAAACGCCCCACGCAGCGGCGACGGCATCAATTTGTTTACAGTTGCTTACACCGCAGATGGACCCAGCCCCGCATCGAGATCGAGCAGCTTGCCGCAGTCGCGTGGATCGTAGCCTTCGAGCTGTTCGACGCTATGCCGAAACGCGGCGCCGCGCAGCAAGCCGATCACCATGGCGAGTGGCGCGCGCTCCAGCCGGGCACGGTCGCAGGCGAAGTAATAGTCTTCGTCGACGATCGGAATGAAGTCGAGCCCGAAGTGATGCGCCGCCGGTTCGACGCCGAAACCCACATCCGCCATGCCGCTCGCCACGAACGCCGCGATCGCCGAATGCGTGAGTTCCGCCGACGCATAACCATTGACCCGATCCGGATCGACCCCGACTTTTCGTAGCGCGAGATCGAGCAGCATGCGCGTGCCGGAACCGGGCTGACGATTGACGAAGCGAATGTCGTCGCGCGCGAGGTCGCTCAGGCCACCGATTCTCTTTGGATTCCCCTTGCCGAGAAAGAGGCCCTGTTTGCGCCTCGTCAGATGCAAGAGCACATGACGTTGCGGATCGAGCCAACGCCGATACGTATCCGCGCAGGCCGCACGAAACTCGCCCAGCGGTAAGTGAAAGCCGGCCAGATCACATTCGCCGCGGGCGAGCGCGCTAACCGCATCCGCGCTGTCGCGGTATTTGATATCGACCGGCAGATCGTTCGCGACCAGCGCCGTCACCAGCGCTGCCACCGCGTAACCGTGCGACGCGTAAATCCGCACGTCGTCAGCGGCCGGCGCGAGCCAGCGGTTCAGGTCGCTGGCGACTTCGCTCGCGAGCGCCTGCATGTTGCCGTCGAGCCGCTCGCCGCACAAACGCTGCGCGCGCAACACGGCCTGACCGAGTTCGGACAGCACCGAGCCGCGCCCGCGCTCCTTCGCGATCAGCGGACCACCCAAACGCTCCTCGATGCTGCGCAATAAACCCCACGCATGACGGTAGGACAAACCCTTAAGCGTCGCCGCCTGCGCGATGCTGCCGGATTCGTCCACGAGCGCGAGCAGCGGCACCACGTCCGACAGGCTTGCCTCACGGCCATCCGGACCCTTCACAACCAGCTGCGCCTGGCATTCGATCCTGATCATATATGTTCAACTCTTTCCTATTGCACGCGGCGTATCACCCGCCTATTGTTCGGCTATTCCATATCGAATATACGAAGCATAAGTGCACGCATTATGAATAACAAGTGCATATATGACTTTGGAGGAGCCCCCACTTGGACGATTCCATCGCCGTCGCGCCGGATCAGTTGGTGCAGCGTCACGCGCAACCGGGCAGGTCGCTGCTAGCGGTACTGCACGCCATTCAGGACGAACTCGGCTATGTGCCGCCCGACACGGTCGCACCGCTCGCGCGTGCCCTGAACCTGTCGCGCGCAGAAGTGCACGGCGTCATCACCTACTACCACCATTTCCGCACGCAGCCCGCCGCGCCTGTCACGGTGCAACTGTGCCGCGCCGAAGCATGCCGCAGCATGGGTACCGAGGCGCTCGCGCAGCATATCGAAGCGCACACCGGCTGCCGTTTTGACGCGGAGCATCAGCATGGCGCGACGGTCGAACTGGAATCGGTGTATTGCCTCGGCCAATGCGCGCTCTCGCCGGCGATGATGCTCAACGGCACGCTGCACGCCAAGGTCACGCCACAAAAGTTCGACGCGGTGTTCGCAGCCGCCGGCAAATGCGTGGAGGTCACGGCATGACACGCATTTACGTTCCCCGTGATTCGTCAGCATTGGCGCTCGGCGCAGACGCGCTGGCTCAGGCAATCGAAGCTGAAGCCGCACGCCGCGGCATCGCAATCGAACTGGTTCGCAACGGTTCGCGCGGTTTGCTGTGGCTTGAACCGCTCGTCGAAGTTGCGACGGCTGAAGGCCGGGTCGGCTACGCGAACGTCGAAGAGACCGACGTTGCCGCGCTGTTCGACGCTGGTTTTATCGAAGGCGGCGAGCACGCGAGCCGCATCGGCGTGGTCGATGACATCCCGTATCTGAAGAAACAACAGCGCCTGACCTTCGCGCGCATCGGCATCACCGATCCGCTTTCCATCGACGACTACATTGCTCACGGCGGCCTTGAAGGTCTCAAGCACGCCTTGAAAACCGACGGTGACGCCGCCTGCGAAGCGCTGATCGAATCCGGCCTGCGCGGCCGCGGCGGTGCCGCCTTCCCCGCCGGCATCAAATGGCGCACGGTACGCGGCGCCAAAGCGGCGCAGAAATACATCGTCTGCAATGCGGACGAAGGGGATTCCGGCACCTTCTCCGACCGTTTGGTAATGGAAAGCGATCCGTACATGCTGATCGAAGGAATGATCATTGCGGGCATCGTAACCGGCGCGACGGTTGGCTATATCTACGTGCGCAGCGAGTATCCGCACTCGATCGCGACGCTCGAAGCCGCGATCGCCCAGGCGCGCGCCGCCGGCTGGCTCGGCGACAGCGTGCTCGGCTCGTCGGTACATCGCTTCGACCTGTTCGTGGCGAAAGGCGCGGGCGCCTATGTCTGCGGCGAGGAAACCGCGCTGCTCGAATCGCTCGAAGGCAAACGCGGCATCGTGCGCGCGAAGCCGCCGGTGCCCGCTCTAGTCGGCCTGTTCGGCCAGCCGACCGTGATCAACAATGTGATCACGCTCGCCACGGTGCCGATCATCTTCGCGCGCGGTGCGGCGTTCTATAAAGACTTCGGCATGGGCCGCTCGCGCGGCACGCTGCCGTTCCAGCTCGCCGGCAACGTGAAGCAAGGCGGTCTGGTCGAGCTCGCGTTCGGCGTCACGCTGCGCGAGCTGCTCTACGACTATGGCGGCGGCACGGCCAGCGGCCGCCCGGCGCGCGCCGTGCAGGTCGGCGGCCCGCTCGGCACGTATTTGCCGGAAAGCCAGTGGGACATCCCCATGGACTACGAAGCGTACGCGGCCGTCGGCGCGGTGGTCGGCCACGGCGGCATCGTCGTGCATGACGACACGTCGAATCTCGCCGAACTCGCGCAATACGCGATGCACTTCTGCGCGCTCGAATCGTGCGGCAAATGCACGCCCTGCCGGATCGGCTCGACGCGCGGCGTCGAAGTGATCGGACGGATCCGCAACGGCGATACGTCCACGCGGCAAGTGCAGTTGTTGCGCGATCTGTGCGACACGATGGTGTCCGGTTCGCTCTGCGCGATGGGCGGCATGACGCCGTTCCCCGTGCTGTCCGCACTCGACCATTTCCCCGAAGACTTCGGGCTCGATAACGTACACGACCTCGCGCCCAAAGCGGCTGCGGCCTGACCCAGGAGCCTCACATGTCCGATGTGCTCACCTCCCCTGCCGGCGCCCCGAAGGAAATCCCCGTAGGGGGCGGCTGCGGCTCCGGTAATTGCGCGTGCAAATCGCAGGCACAAGCGCAACAACGTGCGCCCCGTTCGTTCTTTGACGACACCGACTACGGCACACCCGCGCGTCATGCCGACGTCGACGTCACGCTGGAAATCGACGGCCAGGCGGTGACGGTTCCGGCCGGCACGTCCGTGATGCGCGCCGCCGTCGAAGCCGGCGTCAACGTGCCCAAGCTCTGCGCAACCGATTCCCTCGAACCGTTCGGCTCATGCCGTCTATGTCTGGTCGAGATCGAAGGCAAACGCGGCTACCCCGCTTCGTGCACGACGCCTGTCGAAGCCGGCATGAAGGTCCGCACGCAAACCGATCGTCTGCAGTCGCTGCGCCGTAACGTGATGGAACTGTACATTTCCGATCACCCGCTCGACTGCCTGACCTGCCCCGCCAACGGCGACTGCGAATTGCAGGACATGGCAGGCGTCACCGGCTTGCGCGAAGTGCGCTACGGCTTTGACGGCGCGAACCATCTGAAGGACAAGAAAGACGAATCGAATCCGTACTTCACGTACGACCCGTCGAAGTGCATCGTCTGCAATCGCTGCGTGCGCGCGTGCGAAGAAACGCAGGGCACGTTCGCGCTGACCATCGCCGGACGCGGCTTCGAATCGCGCGTCGCGGCGAGCGAAAACAAGCCGTTCATGGAATCGGAATGCGTGTCGTGCGGCGCATGCGTCGCCGCGTGCCCGACCGCGACCTTGCAGGAGAAAACCGTCATCATGCTCGGCCAGTCCGAGCACTCGGTCGTCACCACCTGCGCGTATTGCGGCGTCGGCTGTTCGTTCAAGGCCGAGATGAAGGGCAACCAGGTCGTGCGGATGGTGCCGCACAAGAACGGCCAGGCCAACGAAGGCCACGCATGTGTGAAGGGCCGTTTCGCCTGGGGCTACGCGACGCACAAGGACCGCATCACCAAGCCGATGATCCGCGCGAAGATCACGGACCCGTGGCGCGAAGTCAGCTGGGAAGAAGCGCTCACTTACGCGGCGTCGGAATTCCGGCGCATTCAGGCGAAGCACGGCCGCGATTCGATCGGCGGCATCACGTCGTCGCGCTGCACGAACGAAGAAACGTATCTCGTGCAGAAGCTCGTGCGGGCCGCGTTCGGCAACAACAATGTCGACACCTGTGCGCGCGTGTGCCACTCGCCGACTGGATACGGTCTGAAGACCACGCTCGGCGAATCGGCCGGCACGCAGACCTTCGCTTCGGTCGACAAAGCCGACGTGATCATGGTGATCGGCGCGAATCCAACCGACGGCCACCCGGTATTCGGCTCGCGTATGAAGCGCCGTATCCGCGAAGGCGCGAAGCTGATCGTCATCGATCCGCGCCGCATCGATATCGTCGATACGCCGCACGTGAAGGCCTCGCATCATCTGCAATTGCGTCCGGGCACCAACGTCGCCGTGGTCAATGCGCTCGCGCATGTAATCGTGACCGAAGGCTTGCTGAACGAAGCGTTCATCGCCGAGCGCTGCGAAACACGGGCATTCGAGCAATGGCGCGCATTCGTCGCCCTGCCTGAGAACGCACCGGAAGCCACCGAGGAACTCACCGGCGTGCCCGCCGCATCCCTCCGCGAAGCGGCCCGCATCTATGCCACCGGCGGCAACGCCGCGATCTATTACGGCCTCGGCGTCACCGAACACGCGCAAGGTTCCACGATGGTGATGGGCATCGCGAATCTGGCGATGGCAACCGGCAACATCGGCCGCGAAGGGGTGGGCGTGAATCCGTTGCGCGGTCAGAACAATGTGCAGGGTTCATGCGACATGGGCTCGTTCCCGCACGAACTGCCGGGCTATCGCCATATCAGCGATTCGATCACGCGCGCGCTGTTCGAGGAAGCCTGGAACGTCACGCTGCAGCCCGAACCCGGCCTGCGCATTCCGAACATGTTCGACGCCGCCGTGCACGGCACCTTCAAGGGCCTGTACTGCCAGGGCGAAGACATCGTGCAATCCGATCCGAACACGCATCACGTGTCGGCAGCGCTGTCGTCGATGGAATGCATCGTCGTGCAGGACATTTTCCTCAACGAGACCGCGAAGTACGCGCACGTGCTGCTGCCGGGTTCGTCGTTCCTCGAAAAGGACGGCACCTTCACCAACGCGGAGCGCCGCATCTCGCGCGTGCGCAAGGTGATGCCGCCGGTGCCGGGTTACGCCGACTGGGAAGTCACCGTGATGCTCGCGCGTGCACTCGGGTACGAGATGGGTTACACGCATCCGTCGCAGATCATGGACGAGATTGCGCATCTCACGCCGACTTTCCATGGTGTGTCGTACAAGAAACTCGAGGAGCTCGGCAGTATCCAGTGGCCGTGCAACGAGGACGCGCCCAATGGCACGCCGACCATGCACATCGACGCCTTCGTGCGCGGCAAGGGCAAGTTCGTGATTACGAAGTTCATCGCGACGCCAGAAAAGGTCACACGCAAGTTCCCGCTGCTGCTCACCACGGGCCGCATCCTGTCGCAGTACAACGTCGGTGCGCAAACGCGCCGCACCGAGAATTCGCGCTGGCATGACGAAGATCGTCTCGAGATCCATCCGCACGACGCGGAAGAACGCGGCATCAGGCACGACGATTGGGTGGGCATCGAATCGCGGGCGGGACAAACCGTGTTGCGTGCGAAGGTGACCGAGCGGATGCAGCCGGGCGTCGTCTACACGACGTTCCACTTCCCCGAATCGGGCGCGAACGTGATCACCACGGATAGCTCGGACTGGGCCACCAACTGTCCCGAATACAAGGTGACCGCGGTGCAGGTGATGCCGGTCGAACAGCCGTCGCAATGGCAGAAGGATTATTCGCGCTTCAACACGGAGCAGCTCGATCTGCTGAAGCAGCGCGAGTTGGCCAACGCGACATCGGGTAAGTGAGGCAAGCCATGGACAATCAGAATCTGATCGATATGGCGAACCGGATCGGCGATTTTTTCGATTCGATGCCGGATCGCGAGGAAGCGCTCGCCGGCATCGCCGATCATATCCGCCGCTTCTGGGAACCGCGCATGCGGCGCGCTTTGCTGGCCGCGCTGGATGAGCCGGATGCGGGTGGCATCGAGATGTCGGGCATTGTCAGGGAAGCGCTCGTCAAACATCGTGACAGCTTGACGCCGGCTGCGCTTTCTACGGCGGTATAGGCAAAGCGCCGTTCGCGCGGCGCCTGCCATCCACAAGGCGGCCCACTTTACGGGCCGGCCTGCACGGTGAACTCACAACGCCGCCTGCTCCGGTATCTCACCACCCACGGTGAACCACGCTTCGCAATGCCGCAGCAGACCGTGCAGGTCGGACCCCGTGCGCCCACGCGCGCTGATATAGCCGTCCGGCCGCACCAGATAGAACGACGGCCGGGTGCGTCCATACGATTCGGATAGCGCCGGGCCGCCCTCGCCGCTCGTGTCGGTCACGCGCCAGATGCGCACCGCGCCCGGCAGCAATTTCTCGACTTCCGCAGCCAGCCGCTCCAGTTCCGGGTCCGGCGGCGATGCGTGTTTCGCGGCCGGATCGAGCGGCGTATCGTCGACGGGCTGCGGCGGGACCAGCAGAAACAGCGAGAAGAACGCGGGATCGTGCAGATCGAAAATGCATCCGACACCCGGCGCACGGCCAAGCGGCCCGTCGACCACATGCACCAGCGCATCCGGCGCGCGTTCGCCGGCATGCGGGCCGCCGTCGAGGACACGCTCGAGTGTCAGCGGACTGCGCCGGTACTGGATCGACAACTCGCTGATGGTCATCCGCGCCGCATCGCGCAGCGGACCGAGCGCGGCCAGCACCGGCATCACGCGCTCGCGCAGCAGCTTCAGCGGCCCATGATTGGCCTCGGCCATCTGTGTGATGAAGCCCGTTTGCCGTAACACGTCGCGCTCGATCGGGTGCCGTTCATTGTGATACGTATCGAGCAGGCGATCAGGCGCCGCGCCTTTCAGAACACGCGCGATCTTCCAGCCGAGATTGAGTGCTTCCTGAATGCCCGTGTTCATTCCTTGCGCGCCGGCCGGGCTATGGACGTGAGCCGCATCTCCCGCGAGGAAGACGCGGCCGACGCGCAGCCGCTCCACCATTCTGCTGTTCAGATGGAAATACGACGACCACGTCAGGTCCGACACGTCGACGCGTTCCCGCACGCGCCGGGCGATCAGCGTCTTGCATTCGGCGAGCGACGGCGGCGAGACCAGGCTGAGGGGCGGTTCGCCGAGCACCGCGGGCGTGGCGGGTGCCGGAACCGAAGTCGGCTCGACCGGATGATCTGCAATCAGACGATGACGGCCATGACCCATCGGAAACAGAGCGACGAGACCTTCGCTCGACGCGAAGATATGAAATTCATCTTCGGGCCAATCGGTTTCGGCATGCACGTCGGCGAGCAGGAACGTCTGTTCGAAGGTGCTGCCCGCAAAGCTCAGGCCAAGCCGGTGGCGGATCGTGCTATGCGCCCCGTCAGCCGCGATCACGTACGACGGGCGGATGGTCTCCGTGTGGCCATTCGCGTGCCGCAAGGTCGCCTGGATGCTGGCGGCACCCTGCGCGAACATCGTCAGTTCAACGCCGCGTTCGACCGTCACGCCGAGCGTCGCGAGATGCTCCGTCAGCAAACGTTCGGTTACCGATTGATCGAGAAACAGCAGATAGGGATAGCGCGTGTGCAACGGATCGAAATCGAGGCGTGCGAGACGCATGCCGTTGGAAAAAAGATTGGCGATGCGCGCGCGATGACCGAGTTCGAGAAACGGCTCGATCAGCCGGTGCTGTTCAAACAGTTCGAGCGTGCGCGCCTGAATGCCGATGGCCCGCGAATACGGGCTCGGTTGCAGCGCTTTGTCGATCAGACGCACGGGGATGTGGGCACGCGCCAGACTCATCGCCGCGGCGAGGCCGGTCGGCCCCGCCCCAACGATCAGCACCGGCGACGCATCATGTGCGGCAGCGTCCATGCGGGACTCCGGAGGCAACAGATCGTTCTAGTGTACGCCGACGATAATCCGCCCAACGGTGCGCTGCATCAATCGTGAGAGTGATCCATCGCACATCGGTGCTCGGTGGTGCCGAGATCGACTTGCAGCGTGGCGTGCTGCATCGAAAAGCGCTCGCGCAATGTGATGACAATGGCGTCGATCGACTCGTCGCCGGGATGGCCTGCCGGCATCACCAGATGCGCGCTGAGCGCATTGCCGGTGGTCGACAACGCCCAGACGTGCAGGTCGTGCACGTCGGTGACGCCGGGCTGTCCGGCGAGATAGTCGCGGATACGCTGCAGATCGACGCCGGGCGGCACGGCGTCGAGCGCCATGCGCACCGAATCGCGCAGCAAGCCCCACGTTCCGGCCACCACCACCGCAACCACGAGCAGGCTCATTACCGGGTCGAGCCACGTCCAGTTGGTATAGAGAATCACCAGACCGCTGATCGCGACCGCGGCCGAGATGCCGGCGTCCGCGGCCATATGCAGGAAAGCGCCACGAATGTTCAGATCGTCCTTCTGACCGCGCATGAAGAGCCACGCCGAGAAGCCGTTCACGATTACGCCGACCGTCGCGACGACGAACACCACCAGTCCCGCGACGGGCGCCGGGTTCACCAGGCGCCCAATGGCCTCGGCGACGATTACGCCGCACGCGAACAGCAACAACCCCGCATTGGCGAGCGACGCCAGGATCGACGAACTGCCGTAGCCGAAGGTATAGCGTGCCGACGGACGACGCGCGGCGAGCCAGGTTGCGCCCCAGGCGAGCAGCAGGCCGAGCACGTCGGAGAGATTGTGGCCGGCGTCGGCGAGCAGCGCGGTGGAATGCGCGAGTACGCCGTAGACGGCTTGAACCACTACGATCGCTACGTTCAGGGCGACGGCGAGTGCGAAGGCACGGCCGTGGCCGGCGGCGGGTGCGTGGGCGTGGTGATGGCCGGCGTGGTTGTGGGCGCTGTGACTGTGGCTGGCGTGGCTGTCGTGGTTGTGGTCGCTGTGAGGTTGACCGGCGTGACTGCCATGGTTGTGGGCGCTGTGAAGTTGACCGGCGTGACTGCCGTGGCTGTGGTCGCGGTGAGGTTGACCGGCGCGACTGTCGTGGTCGTGGGCGCTGTGAGCCTGGGCGGCGTGACTGTGAGCGCTCCGAGGCTGAGCGGCGTGGCGGTCGTGGTTGTGGTCGGCATGGCTACCTTGACTGCCGGCGCTCTGGCTATAGTCCGCGCCGCGATCATGTGCGCCCTGCTCACGCAAACCGTGTGGGTTTCCTGCCCGCTCACGCGCTTCGTAACCCTGCGTGCCGCTCTCACGTGCATCGTCGTCATCGCGACGAACCGCGCCGTGACGAAGCTCGGCCTCATCGCGAACCTCGCCCGCCCGCCCCTCGACCGGTACATCTTCGCCATCGATCCCGTCGAACTCCCCTTCGAGCCACACCGGCGCGTGGTCGTCCTCGCGTTCTTCGGCGGCCCGGTTCGGGACAGTGGTTTTCTTCATGACTGGTCCAAAGGAAATTCGCCGGCCGGCTCAGCCACATGCTCGAGCATGCCGGCCAGCATCGCGCTGATATGACGATCAGCGGCAAGATAGAACACCTGCTTGCCCTGCCGCTCCGCGCGCACGATCCGCGCCGCGCGCAGCAGCCGCAAATGGTGACTTACCAGCGACGGCGACAAGCCCAGTCCCTCCGCAATCGCGCCGACCGCGCGCCGCTCGTCGACGCACGCGAGCACGATGCGCAAACGCGTCGGATCGCCAAGCAGGCGAAACAGGTCGGCCAGCGGCACGATCGTCTCCACCGAGCGGTCTTCGAAACTCACGGGAGAGACAGCGGACACCATGGCAAGCGGCATGATTGACACACATATGAACAGGTATTCACATGTTACAGATATCGAGACAACAGGTCAATTTGGAGGGCGACCCGGCGAGTGTGGGAAAATGCGGCCTCTGCCTCACCCGAATGCCATCCCTCCGTCATGCAACAAGTATTTGACCGCGCTTTCGCGGCGCATCGTGACGGCCGCCTCGACGACGCCGAACGCGGCTACCGCGCGACGCTCGACGGCAATCCCGTGCACGTCGATGCGCTGCACCTGCTGGGCGTCCTGCGCCACCAGCAGGGCCAGCACGCCGAAGCCGCCGAACTCGTACGGCGCGCGGTGAACCTGCGCCCGGAAGACGCCGCGCTGCAGTTGAACCTCGGCAACGCGCTGAAGGCGCTCGGCCAGATCGACGATGCCATCGAACAGTTCCGCAATGCGCTCACGCTCGCGCCGTCTTTCCCGATGGCGCACTACAACCTGGGCAATGCATACGCGTCGCTGGGCCGCCACGAAGACGCCGCCGACGCCTTCGAGAAATCGCTGAGTCTGCAACCGAACGACGCCTCGTCGCATAACAATCTCGGTAATGCATTGCACGCGCTCGGCCGGCATACGGAGGCGATCGCATCGTTCCAGCGTACGCTCGAATTGCGCCCCGGACATGCGGGCGCGCTCAACAACATGGGGATGTCGCTGAACGCGCTGGACCGCGCGGACGAGGCGATCTCGCGCTTTCAGGCTGCGCTGGCGGCCGAACCGCGTTTCGTCGCCGCGCACTTCAATCTCGCCAATACGCTCGACGCCACCGGCCGGCACGCAGAAGCAGTCGCTTCTTTCCGGGCCGCGCTCGCCCTGCAGCCGAACCTGCCGCCCACCATCTTCGGGCTTGGCAACGCGCTCGCGTCGCTGGGGCGTCACGCGGAAGCGTTGCCGTATCTCGAACGCGCAGTGGGTCTCGATCCGCAATTCGCACTCGCATGGCTGAGTCTCGGCACGGCGCACCAGGCACTGGGCGCACACGCCGCCGCGGTGCGGTCTTTCGATCAGGCGCTGCGCTTGCGCCCCGATCTCGCATCCGCGCACATGAACCGCGCGCTGGCCTGGCTCGCGTTGCGCGATTTCGCGCGCGGACTGCCGGAATACGAATGGCGGCTGCAAACTACCGCGCAACCGGTCATCCAGACATTGCCGCGCTGGCACGGCGAGCCGATCGAACAACGTACGCTGTTCGTGCATGCCGAGCAGGGTTTTGGCGATACGCTGCAATTCGTGCGTTTCGTGCCGCTGGCCGCGCAGCGTGCAGCGCGCGTCGTGCTCGAAGTGCAGCCGCAGTTACTGCCGCTGCTTGCACCCGCCGCGCAAACGTGGCGCGTGACCCTGATCGCCCAAGGGGCGCCCCGTCCAGCGGCGGATCTGCAATGCCCGCTGCTGAGCCTGCCACTCGCGCTCGGCACAACCTACGACACGATTCCCGCCCGCACGCCCTACCTCAGCGTACCGCCGGCTTACGGCCGCAAATGGCGCGGCTCGCTCGGCGGTCACGCGAAGCGCAAGATCGGCATCGCATGGTCAGGGCGCATCCAGCAGAACGAAACCCGTTCGATGCCGCTTGCCGCGCTCGCGCCGCTATTCGCGCTCGAAGGGATCGACTGGATCGTGCTGCAACCTGAATTAAGCGCCGAAGAACGCGCGGCGCTCGATGCGCATCCGCGTGCGGGCGCGATTCATCGGCTGGATAAACGGATCGGCGATTTTGCGGATACGGCGGCGATCATCGAGCGGCTCGACGCGGTCGTGTCGATCGATACGTCGATCGCTCACCTGGCCGGCGCGCTGAGAAAACCGCTGTGGCTCATGCTGCCGTTCGCCGCGGATTGGCGCTGGTTCGTCGGCGAAACGCGCAGTCCGTGGTATCCGGGCGCAACGTTGCTGCGCCAGCCACAACCCGGCGCATGGGCCGACGTGGTGGACGCCGTGGCGAACGAATTGCGCCACGGCTAATTCAACCAGACTCGGCAAAATCCGTTGCCGGTGTGACGCACAAGAAAAAAACCCCGCGCTCGTGAGAGCGCGGGGTTTTTGTTTGTCCCGATGAGAGGTGAACCGTAAGCTTAGCCTCAGGCAGTTCGATACTGATCACGCGACTCCGGCGTGCGATACAGCACCAGCGTCGCGATCAACCCGCAAATCGCCGCCACGCCGAGGAACAGACCAGGCGCGGCCTTGTTGCCGGTGGTATGAATCAGCAACGTGGAGATGGCCGGCGTGAAACCGCCGATCGTCGTAGCCAGGCTGTAGGCCAGTGAAAAGCCGGCGGTCCGCACTTCGACCGGCATCACTTCGGTCAGCGCCACCACCATCGCGCCGTTGTAGCTGCCGTACAGGAACGACAACCACAACTCAACCGCCAGAAGACGAACAAACGAAGGCTCGGCAACCAGCCATTGCAGCGCCGGGTACGCGGTGACGATCGTCAGGATCGTGAAGGCGATCAGCACCGGACGGCGGCCGATGCGGTCCGACAGCGCGCCCGCAAGCGGCAACCAGATCAGGTTCGACAAACCGATACAGACGGTGACGACGAGCGTATCGATCGACGACAGCTTCAGCACTTCCTTGCCGAAGGTCGGCGTGTAGGCCGTGATCATGTAGAACGACACCGTGGTCATGATGACCATGCCCATACCGCCCAGCACGATGCCCCAGTTGGCGGCCATCGTCTTCATGATCTCGCCCATGCTCGGACGATGCTTGCGCGCCTTGAATTCCTCGGTTTCCTGCAACGAACGGCGGATCAGGAACAGGAACGGCACGATCAGGCAGCCGATCAGGAACGGCACGCGCCAGCCCCAGGCGGTCATCTGGTCGGCCGGCAGCACTTTGTTGAGCACCACGCCGATCAGCGCGGCGAACACCACGGCAACCTGCTGGCTGCCCGACTGCCACGCGCAATAGAAACCCTTGTTGCCCTTGGTGGCGATCTCCGACAGATAGACCGATACACCACCCAGTTCGACCCCGGCGGAGAAGCCCTGCAGCAGCCGTCCGAACAGCACGAGCACCGGGGCAAGGACACCGATGGTGGCGTAGCCTGGAATCGCGGCGACCGTGAGGGTGCCGAGCGCCATCAGGCCGAGGGTGAGGATCAGCCCTTTGCGCCGTCCGTGATGGTCGATGTACGCCCCCAGCACGATTGCGCCGAGCGGCCGCATCAGGAAGCCCGCGCCGAATACCGACAGCGACAGCATGAGCGAGGCAAATTCGTTACCGCTCGGGAAATAGGTCTTGGCAATTGCGGACGCGTAATAGCCGTAGACCATGAAGTCGTACATCTCAAGAAAGTTGCCGCTGACCACGCGGAAAACTGTCTTGACCTTGGATTCTTGCGATGAAGCGGTGGCATGTGACGCAGTAGACATGACATTCTCTGATGAGCCTGGCGCCATGCAGACGGGCGGCGCTCAGGCAGTTGAAACGATCCACTGCGTTCGGCAAGCGGATGCCACAGGAACTCGATTAGAACGCGCCGGAGGCGCTGCATTTTCATGCTGAACACATTCGCGCGATATCAGGGTAAACGTTGTGAAATACCCGGAGTCCGCAACACGTAATGTTACCGCTCATGGCGCTGTCGCGCATTCCATACAGTTTCATTACAGACACCACGTGCCCGCCCTTGCGATAAACTTTTTGCAGACAGGCCATTCCCGTTGACCACCATCCCGATGCAAACCTCCCGCGCACTTTCGTTGCGCCCTGCGACCCTCGAGGATGCGGCGCTGATCGCTTCGATTCATAGCGCCAGCTGGCAGGCCACCTATCGCGGCTTGCTGCCGGATGCGTTCCTCGACGGCGAGGTGGCGCGGGAGCGCGCCGCCTATTGGGAAGCGCGCCTGCGCGCACCGGGCGGCGAGCGCCGCATCGTTCTGATCGCCGAACTCGCGGGCGAGCCGATCGGTTTCGTCTGCGTCGAACGGCAGCCGGAGTCCGCGTGGGGTGTCCTGCTCGACAACCTGCATGCGCTACCTGGGCATCAGGGTATCGGCGCAGGCAAGCTGTTGATGCGTGCTGCCGAAGAATGGGCGCGCGCCCAGGGAGAGACGCAGTTGTATCTTTACGTGCTCGAAGGCAACACGTCGGCAATCGGCTTTTATGAACGGCAGGGCTGGCAGTTCGTCGGCGCCGAACCGGATCATATGGGCGGCGTGGATATTACTGCGTTGCGCTATATCTACCGGCTCGATCGCTGAGACACATGCGCCTGGCTTGATCGTCATCCAAAGCAGGTTCGGCTCGGGATGAGCCGGCACATGCTTTTCGGAACAATCCGATCGTTAGTTCAGCCACTTCCAGGCATTATCTTCCACATCCCGATGGCTTCACAGCGATCCCTCAGACGGCGTGCTCGACCTGAGTGCGGCGTTTCCATAGGGCGTTGTGTACAGCGTTTTCATACGCATCGCTCCGAAGCCAAAGCCCCCGATACCCCCGGATCCTCGGATCCATCAAGAGGCGCTGCGAAGAGACCGATGTCCACCACCATTCCCCTTACCCTGATCGAAGGCTCCATGGCGTTGCCGCGCTTGCGCCCGCTCGGCCACCTGCCTGCACCCTTCGGCCGCGATTGGGCATTGCTCCCCCCAGGCTACAGTCTGCGTGCTGAACTCAAGGCGCTCTATGCAGCCGTGTTGCGTACCTTTTGTCTGAATGCCGAGACCATCCGCGCGCTCTGTCAGTGGGAATCGTTGCGCAAGCCGCCGGCAATATCCTCGGGTTCCAACCAACCCGCTAGTTCGACAACCGTGTTCGACGCACCGGCCGACGAATCTTTGCGAATGTCCGCGGAAACCACGCCTTTCTCGCCGGTTGATGCCCCCGCTGTTCCGACCTCGCCGCGTGGCAGCCCGATGCATTGGGGAGCGCTGGCCGGTGGCGCCTGTGCACTCGGCGGTGCCGCGATGCTTGCCTCGATTGCGTTCGGTCATCTGGCGCAGCGTCACACGACTAGCGGCTCTCAAACAGCGGGCAAGGTCTCGGTCCGCCAGGAGGCGCAGCCGGAGAATCGCCTCTCTCCCGATGCCGCTGTCTCGTCCTATGCTTCGGCTGACAACCATGCAGTGGCGCTTGCGCCGGGCGCCGCGTCGTCGCCCGCGCTCGTGGGTGGCGCGTCTGGATCGGCATCCGCATCGCCAGAGATTTTGCGGAACGCAGTTGACGCGGCTCCGCTACGCGATTTCACGGCGGCTCGCGGCACGGAAATCGTCACACCCGTCGCGGCAGCGCCAGCGCCAGCGCGTGCTATGGGCGGCGACACTGCATCGCGTCCCCGCGAAATGCAACGCAAAGGCGCTGTCAGCCTACACGAAAAAAGCGGCCGCAGTTCGCACACCCCGATCACGACGCCGCGTTCACCGCAGTTATCACACATCGAGCCAACGAATTACGACATGCCGCAGATTGTCGCGTCGGCAAATGCACAACAAACCTCAGCGAAGCCATCGTCGGCGGGTCCATACTCACCGCCCGCACCGTCCCAACCCGGCACTGACGAATACGCGTCGGTGACCCTGTCGGCTGGCACACATCTGCGCAATATTGCGCCGCCATCGCGCCCGGCTTCGTCGATCAATCCGCCGGCGACCAGCGGCGCTACCAGCAGCACTGAATGGATCAATCACATGTCGCAGCGTCGCGTGACCGAGGTTCCCGATCAGTTCGCGAAGTAGGCGCATCACCTCCGAAAAATCGCGTTGCACAAAACAAAACCCCACGCTCCAAAAAAAACGTGGGGTTGATCAGCACTCCGAGCCCGGCCATTCACGGCCGGGCTTTTTTACGGTCAAGCGCCTACTTCTGTGTTGGCAATCCGAACTCGGTCTGCCGCTGCAACTGCATGACTTCGCCCTGCACCTGACGCAACTGCGCCTGGGCTTTTTCCTTTTCCGCGTGCAGCGCGGCTGCTTCGCCTTGCGCCTGCCGCTGGTAGTCGTTGACCTTGGCCTGCTGGGTGCGCGCGACGTCGAGATCGGCCTGCAATCGCTTCGCTCGTTCTTCCGATAACGCGATGATGTCTTCGATATACGCTTTCTGCGCCTGCAACTGCGTGCGGCGAATTTCGACGTCCGCGAGTTGCGCCGTCTGCTGGACGAAGCCTGCATAAATCGCTTCGGCGCGGCCTGCATCTTCCGACTTGATCACGCGCCAGAAATGCTTGTCCTGAAAGAGTGCAACGTAATACGTCATTTCCTCCGGATAAAAGAAAAGACTCGCGCCGTAACTGCCGTTATATGTAGTGCGCAATTCGCTCAGCTTCGCGTCGTGAATCATCTGCATCAATTCGGCGACATTGCCTTGCGCATCACCGGCGCTAGCCGGCGTGGCCGATGCCGCACTGCGCAGCGCTGCGGCGACCGGTTGCGGCGTGAGCGTGTTCATGGCCGGCCGCGTGCCGACCAGAGGCGCCGTCTCGTCGCTTTGCGCTGCCAGTACGAAACCGCCATGCTGCAACAGCGCACACGAGGCCGCGAGCAGCATGGCGCGCCGTACAATTAAGGGGTACTTCATACGTGCATGCTCCATGCAAATCCAAAACAGCCTTGGATTATCGCGCGGATTAGTCGTTAAGCGAAGCATTCAAGTGTCGCGCTGACGGACTTTAAATCGAGATAAATCGATAACGAATGATTTGGCTGGATGGACACACCCGTCGCGAAATAAAAGATTTCAGATAAGACAAAAGCGCAACAATTTGACTCATCTATGACGCATGCGGACATTTCCCAATCTGCATGACGTTCGCGCGAATCCAACATCAGGCAGAGCGGCGATATGGAGATAGATGGCTTGAAAACGCGCCGTCGATGCTCAACGCATAACCCGTTACCGCCTTGATCCCACGCCCTGATCCCACGTCTTGATCCAACGCCTTGATCCGCATGCACCAGTTTCGCGGTCATCGCACTGCCAGAGGTCGGCATCAGCTAATAGCGAAGACGAAGACGGACTGAAATCCGGAGAAGGAAAACAACCGCATGGGGCGCCACGGCGGCGCCCCATGCGAATCACGCTTGAAAGACAAAGTTAGAAACTCGAAAACGCGGCTTAAAAGCCCAGCCTTAAAACCGCGTTTCGCGCGCCACCCGCAGGAAGGTATCGAGCAACGGCGTGCAATCGAGCAACTCCGGACCGCCCGCGCGATGAAACTCCGGGTGCCACTGCACGCCCATCACGAACGGCGCGCGCCGATAGCGCACGGCCTCGATGATGCCGTCCGACGCCGACACCGCCTCGATATTCAGATCGCGGCCGAGCGTCTTGACGGCCTGATGGTGAATCGAGTTGACGATCGCCTCGCGGCGACCCGGAAACATGTTGACCAGCGTCGAGCCGTCCGGAAAGTGAATGCCGTGCCGATGCTGGTCGTAGTGCTCGTTGACGTGTGCGCCGGCGGTTGGCACTTCGGTGGCGATGTCCTGGTACAAGGTGCCCCCAAACGCCACGTTGATCAACTGGCAACCGCGGCACACGCCGAGCACCGGCTTGCCCGATTCGATGAACTCATGCAGCAGTTCGAGTTCGTACATGTCGCGCACGCGGTCGCCCGGCCACTCGGGGCTCGTCGCCTGTTCCGCGTACGACTGCGGTGAGACGTCCGCACCGCCTTGCAGCAGCAAACCGTCGAGATGCTTCGCGTAGTCGCGCAAACGGATATTGCTCGGGTGCAGCATGCCCTGATGGCCGACCGTCGGAATCATGAACACCAGCACGTCGCGCGACATGACCCAGTGTGCAATCGATTCCTCGAGGTACTGCAGCGTCTTGCCTCGCAGCCCCTTCGCGCCCGGCTCCGGGTGGAAGATGCGCGCCGACACGCCAATGCGCAGCGTACGCTGCGTGATCCGCTGGCCGGCGCGATCGAACAGCTGACGCGCGCGCGCCGCGATGATGCGGCCGAACACGGTCCACGCCGAATCGTTTTGCTTCAGATAGCGCGGCGGCGAAGGCGGCAACGCGTTCGGCGGCGGCGGGTTGGTGGCGGTGAAGTCAGGCGCGGCACCGAAACCCGGCGGTGGCGAACCGGCCCGGCGGGCGGCCGCGGCCGCTTCTTGCGCTTTTTCCTCGTTTTCGGTGAGGGCAGCCTCGTCGGCCGGAGCGCTCAATTCGCCGGCTAGCGGGTCGCTGCTCCCGAGCGTGCCGGGACGTGTGACTGGACTCTTATAGACCTGTCCCGCCTTGCGTGCCGCCCGCTCGTGAACCTCGGCCTCCTGTTGCGCGGTCGATGCCGCCGCCGAACTGCGCGCTTCGGCCGCGTCGCGTTGCCGCGCCGTTTGCGGATCGGTGGGCGTGACGGTAGACGCGCTGTCAGGGTCGTCGGTCGACGACCTCACCGCGGCCTCCTCGGCAGCCGGTGAGGCTGCCGACGGCGCGACGACGTCCTTGATCGGGGACTGGATGGAATCTTCGTGCGAGAGCGGTAGTGAGGCCGCCGGCTCAGGCGGCAATTTCGACGCGTCAGGCGTTGCGCCGGACGACGTTGAAGACGCTGGCGCCGCCGAAGGCGACGATGGGCTGCCGGGCTCGCCGGCGTTTTCGGGTTTGTTTTCGCTCATGACAGTCAGACAGGCGCCTTCCACGCGAACGAATGAATATGCCCTGATTATCCGCTAGCGCGGCAAGCCCGGCAAACCCGCACACAATTGCTCACATTGTTGCGGGTCAAGGGGGCAAGCAGGAGGGTCACCCAAGTTAGGGATCCGGCTGTTCTTCGAACGTTTCGCGCAGGGCGATCTGCATCGCCGCATGAATTTTCACGCACCAGCGCCACACCAGCGCCAGCAGCAGTGCGGCGCACACCAGCACCGCGGTCAGGAGGCCTGTCGGCGGCAAGATGCTGCTGGAGAGCGCCGCGACCAGCAAAAACACGCCGACCATCGAGACCACCGGCACCAGATCGGAGATCGCGTAGCGAATCGCACTGGTGAAGCGCCCCGCTGTCGCCGGCTGCACGCTCACCTCGGCAAGCAATAGCGCGAGCGACTTGGTCTTGCGATAGACCGCCACCAGGAACGGCATCGACAGCACCAGCGCGATGCTCCACAGCAACACGCGCTGCATCGGCTCGGAGGTCATCCAGCGTTCGAGCCAGGTGCTGGTGTAAGGCGCGCTATACGACACGATCAGGAAGATCGCCGCGACCAGCGCGAGATTGACGGCGATCTGCAAAATGATCCGCCGCGTCATGCTGAAAAGCGTCGGCTCGCCGGTTCCGGTACTTAAACTGCGCAGCCACTGCCCGTACATGCCGAACACGTTGGCGAGCGTGCGTGGCATCGCCTGCCCGAGGCGCTGCGTGAGCGGATCGGCGGCGCGAATCAGGTAAGGCGTGAAAAGCGTGGTCAACGCGGAAACAGCCACCGCGATCGGATACAGAAACGCGCTCGTCACCTTCAAGGTCAGACCGAGCGACGCGATGATGAACGAAAACTCGCCGATCTGCGAAACGGTCATGCCGACGCGCATCGCCGTGCGCCCATCCTTGCCGGCGAGAAAAGTGCCGAGTCCGCAGGAAACGATTTTGCCGACAATCACCGCCACCGTAATCACCGCAATCGGCCACGCATAATCGACCAGCACAGCCGGGTTCAGCATCAGGCCGATCGTCACGAAGAAGATCGCGGAAAAGGCGTCGCGCAGCGGCGCGATCAGATGTTCGATGCGATGCAGATGGCGCGACTCGGCCATGATCGCGCCGATCAGGAACGCGCCGAGCGCAATGCTGTAATCGAGCTTCACCACCAGCAAACAGAAGCCGAAGCAGAAGCCGAGCACCGACACCAGCAGCATTTCGTCGCTTTTGGCACGCGCCACATAGTTCAACGCGCGCGGCACGACCAGAATGCCCACCACTAACGACACCGTCATGAACAGCAGCAGCTTGCCGAGCGTGACGACGGCGATGCCCGCGCTCAACTGCCCGGTCTGCGCAATGCCGGAGAGCAGCACCAGCATCGCGATGGCGAGAATATCCTCGACGATCAGAATCCCGAACACCAGTTGCGCGAAGCTCTCGCGCTTCAGGCCCAGCTCGGAGAGCGCCTTGACGATGATGGTCGTCGACGAGATCGCGAGGATCGCGCCGAGGAACAGCGAGTCCATCGAACTCCAGCCGAACGCGCTGCCGATCTCATAACCGATCCAAAGCATCAGCACGATTTCGGAGAGCGCCGCGACGATTGCCGTCGCGCCGACCTTGAACAGCTTGCGCAGGCTGAATTCGAGGCCGAGCGAAAACATCAGGAATACTACGCCTAACTCGCCGAGCGTCTGGATGGTCTGCTCGTCGTGAATCAGCTGGAACGGCGGGGTGTACGGCCCAATGATCACGCCCGCGGCGATGTAGCCCAGCACCACCGGCTGTTTCAGGCGATGGAACAGCACGGTGACGACGCCGGCGAGCGCCATCACGACCGCCAGATCCTGAATGAAGCCGATGCCATGATGCATGAATGCGTTCCTTACAAAAAGTAATGTCCTAAAAACGCAGTGTAACGCACTCATGCGACGCACCGAATCGCGCAAACGCCGAAAGGGCGTGGGATTGGCCGGATCACGCGGCTCATGGACGAACCCTCGGCCCGAAACTTTTTTGACACACTGGACACCTGTAAAATATCACAATAATATTTGTCGCATATTTTCTTGGGAGTGGTGTCATGCAGCAGGTGTCCTTCAACGTTGTAGATCGTTCCGGCAACAGTCGCGCCGATATCGTCGAGGTGAATCGTCTGACGATCGCCGGCTGGGCCGGGCGTGATCAGGCGGCGATCGAGCATCACATCGCCGAACTGGCCGAACTCGGCGTGAAGCGGCCGTCAACCACGCCCTGCTTCTACCGCCTCGGCGCCGAATTGCTGACGCAAGCCGAACAGATCGACGTGGTCGGCGTGAAGTCCAGCGGTGAAGCCGAATGCGTGCTGGTGCGCTCGAAGGCGGGGCTACTCGTCACCATCGGCTCCGACCATACCGACCGCGAAGTCGAAGCCTACGGCGTCACCGTTTCCAAACAGGTGTGCCCGAAACCGGTCGCTCGCGACGCATGGCGTTTCGACGATGTCGCCGGTCATTGGGATCAACTCGAACTGCGCGCTTTCGCAGTGACAAACAACGACGAGCGGCGCGTCTACCAGCAAGGCTCCGTCGCGTCATTGCTGCCGGCCGCCGATCTACTGGAACGCGCGCCCGTAGCAGAAGGCGCCGCGATGTTCTGCGGCACGCTGGCGGTACAAGGCGGCATCGTCGGCATGGCCGACGGCGACGCGCTCGAACTCGAACTGCACGACCCCATCCTGAACCGCACACTGCGCCACGCCTACCGCGTGCACGCGCTACCTATCGTCGAATGAGGCGCCCATGAATCCCCCTTCGCTGTCCGCCAACGCCGATGCGTCTTCCGACGCGTGGCTCGAAGCCGCCGCCCTGCGCAAGATTACCTGGCGCATCATGCCGTTCCTGTTTCTCGTCTACGTGTTGTCGTACCTGGACCGCGTCAACATCGGTTATGCGAAGCTGCAGTTCACCGGCGACCTCGGCCTTTCGAACGCGGCGTACGGACTCGGCGCGGGGATCTTTTTCTTTGGTTACTTCGTGTTCGAAGTGCCGAGCAATCTGTTGCTGAAGAAGTTCGGCGCGCGCGCCACCATTGCCCGCATCACGATGCTGTGGGGGCTGCTGTCGTGTCTGATGATGTTCGTCCGCTCGGAAACGATGTTCTACGTGCTGCGTTTTTTCCTCGGCGTCGCCGAGGCCGGACTGGTGCCGGGCGTGGTGCTGTATCTGACCTTCTGGTTTCCGTCCGACCGGCGCGCGCGGATGGTCGCCGTGTTCATGGCGGCGATTCCGGTGGCGGGGATCATCGGCGCGCCGTTGTCCGGTTTTCTGATGTCGGCGCTGCATGAAGCGCACGGTTTGCGCGGCTGGCAGTGGATGTTCCTGATCGAAGGCATTCCGTCGATCCTCGCCGGCTGCTGGGCTCTCGCCGTCTTGCGCAACACACCCGCTGAAGCCGCCTGGCTCACCGACGACGAAAAACGCGTGATCCTCACCCGCCTCGCGCGCGAAAACACGGCGGCGGCCGCAGCCGGCGCCGAGCATAGTCTCGCGGTTGCGTTGCGCTCGGGCCGCTTCTGGCTGCTGACGCTGATCTACTTCTGCCTCGTCACCGGCAATGCGGGCTTCTCGTTCTGGCTGCCGCAGATCGTCAAGGACCTCGGCGTCACGAATCTCGTCACGAATGGCTTCGTCACCGCGATTCCTTATCTCGCGGCGGGCATCGGCATGATCCTGATCGGCCGTTCGTCGGATATCACGGGCGAACGGCGCTGGCATTACGCCGTGTGCTGCTTCATTGGCGCGGCGGGCCTGCTCGGCAGCGCCTCGGTGACGAACTCGATTCCGCTCGCCGTCACCGGTTTGTCGATTGCGTATGTCGGCATTCTGGCGGGCTTCGGCATTTTCTGGTCGATGTCCACCACGTTCCTGCAAGGCACCGCAGCCGTGGCCGGCATCGCCGTGATCAACTCGATTGCGAATCTGGCCGGCTATGTGAGTCCGTATGTCCTCGGCATCGTCAAGGACGCGACGCATAGCGTGACCTTTGGGCTGGTGCTGATCGCTGGGGCGTTGATCATCGGCGGGTTGGTGACGTTGATGATGCCGCGCGTCAAGGTGCAACACGCCGCGACGGTGACGCCGAGCAGCGCCTGACACGTGGCAATTGCCGTGATCTCTGTGATTGCCCTGATTTCCGCACTGTCTGTGACGTGTGGATCGCGTGTCACGCACAGACGGCGCCGGTGAGCAAACTTCCACCCCGCACCGCCCGCGCAAAACCTTGTTCTACAATGCGGACGACACCGCCCGCTCCCCTCTTCACATGACGCTTTTGCAGACTGCCCGCCGCTCCAGTGCCCCCCGCGAGACCGCTACGGCGAGCCTCGCCGAACAGGCGTATGCCTTCGTCAAGCGCGAAATCATCACGATGCGTTTGCGGCCGAGCGAGGTGCTCAACGAAGCGGAATTGATGGCGCTGACCGGCATCGGCAGAACGCCGGTGCATCAGGCGCTGCACCGGCTGGTGCACGAGGGCATGCTCACCATCATGCCGAGAAAGGGCATCATGGTCCGCCCGGTTTCGCTCGACGACGTGCTGGCGATCATCGACGTACGGCTCGTCAACGAAAGCTACTGCGTCGAGCTGGCCGCGCGCCACGCGCAGCAGCACGATTTCGACGCGATGCAGGCATTGCTCGACCGCTCGTCGGTGTGCGTCGCGGCGCATGATATCGAAGGCATGATGGATATCGACCGCGAGTTTCATCTGGCGATTTCGGCGGCGTCGCGCAATCCGGTGCTGGCCGACATCCTGCGCGGCTTGCACGAACGCTCGCTGCGCTTCTGGTTCATTTCGCTGTCCGAGCCGCATCATCTCGAAGACGTCCACGAAGAGCATCTGGAACTGTTTCGCCTGCTGCGCGAACGCGACGCCGAAGGCGCTCGCCAATCGGTGCAAAAGCATATCGAAGCGTTCCGCGCGACGCTTTTCAACCGCATCTGATCGACCGGATCTCTCGAACGCTTTATATCGACGGCTTCATATCGACGGCTTCATATCGACCGCTTCTCATCCACCGCCTCTCGTCCACCTCAACCGGCTTCACCCGGTTCAACCGGATTCCTCCCGACACCATGGCCACCGAATTCACGCCCTTCCCGCCGCTAGCCCAGCTCGCCACCGACCTCGCCGCCGGCCGCACCACGAGCCGCGCGCTCGTTGAAACCGCGCTCGAACGGATCGCCGATCCGGCCGGCCAGGGCGCGGTCACTTTCATGCACGTCGACGCCGATAGCGCCCGCGCCGCCGCCGATGCGCATGACCGCCTGCGCGCCGCCGGCACCGTCCTCTCGCCGCTCGCCGGGATTCCGGTGTCGGTCAAAGATCTGTTCGATATCGAAGGCCAGCCGACGCGCGCCGGTTCCGTGGTGCTGGCCGATGCACCCGCCGCCAAAGCTGACGCCGTCGCGGTCGCCCGCCTGAAACGGGCGGGCGCGGTGATTGTCGGGCGCACCAATATGAGCGAGTTCGCGTTTTCCGGACTCGGCCTGAACCCCCACTACGGACATCCGCTGTCGCCGTATCAGCGCGGCGTGAAGGGTGACGAGCGGATTTCGGGCGGTTCGTCGTCGGGGGCGGCGGCGTCAGTCGCGGACGGCATGGCGGCCATCGCGCTCGGCACCGACACCGGCGGCTCGATCCGCATCCCGGCGGCGCTGTGCGGCCTGACCGGCTTCAAGCCGACCGCCGACCGCATCCCGAAACAAGGCGGCGTGCCGCTCTCTTCGACGCTCGATTCGTTCGGGCCGATCGGCGTCTCGGTCGCGTGCTGCGCGCTGGTCGACCGGATGCTGGCCGGGCTGGAGCCGCGCATCCCGGCGGCCCGGCCGCTCGAAGGCGTGCGCCTCGGCGTATTGACCAATTTCGTGACCGACGGCGTCGAGCCGGCGGTCGCCGCCGCGATCGACACCGCCCTCAAGCATCTGGAAGCGGCCGGCGCGATTGTCAGCGAAGTGCGCTTTGCGCCGCTCGACCGTCTGCCCGAGATCAACCGCTTCGGCTTTTCGCCGATCGAAGCCTATGCATGGCATCGTCCGTTGCTGGAAAAGCACCGCGATCAATACGATCCGCGCGTGCTGGTGCGCATTCTGAAAGGCCAGCCGGCCAGCGCCGCCGACTATCTGGATCTGCTCGCCGAGCGCCAGGCCATGCTCGACGAAGCCGCGCGCACGCTGTGGCAGCGTTTCGACGCGGTCGTCGCACCGACGGTGCCGGTGCTGCCGCCGCGCGTGGCCGATCTGATCGACGACGACGACGCATTTGGCCGCACCAACGCGCTGATCCTGCGCAACCCGAGCGTGTTCAATTTCCTCGATACCTGCGCGCTGTCGTTGCCTTGTCATCTGCGCGGCGACGCACCGGTCGGTCTGATGCTGGCAGGCGCACCGCACAGCGATGACGCCTTGCTGGCCATCGGCCGCGGCGCCGAAGCGGTGCTCAACGCGATCCGCTGATCGGGTCGGGCCTGATCGTGATCTGAGCAGTCCGGGAGCCGTCCCCGAGCAATACCTGAGCGGGACGACGACTTAAAAGCGCGATAAGCGCCAGGGCGGGGGTTCGCGCTAGAATCGCGGGCACCCGCCCTTTCCGTTTCCAGACAGCCACACGATCCATGAATAACGACAATGCGATGCTGCGCCGCGAGCGCTCCCTGCTGGTTCTGCTTGGCCTGATCTGCGTCGGCCTCGTCGCCGGCGCGCTGTATCTGCAATATGGGTTGCACGAAGACCCGTGCCCGCTGTGCATCATCCAGCGCTATTTCTTCCTGCTGATCGCGATTTTTGCGTTCCTCGGCGCACGCTTCAACAGTTGGCGCGGCGTACGGCTGCTGGAAGTGCTGGCGGCCCTGTCGGCCTTGGGTGGCATCGTGGCCGCCGCGCGGCACGTGTATGTCCAGGCCAATCCGGGCTTCAGCTGCGGCTTCGACGCATTGCAGCCGGTGGTCGACAGCCTGCCGCCCGCGCATTGGCTGCCAAGCGTCTTCAAGGTTGCCGGCCTTTGCGAAACAGCCTATCCGCCGATTCTGGGCCTGTCGCTGCCCACCTGGTCACTGGTGACTTTCGTCGTCGCTTTCGTGCCGCTGGCGCTGAGCCTGGTTAAAAATCGCCGCCGGATCGCCTGATCGGCGCTTCCTGTCGATCTGACCGAATCGACGCCGGCCTTCGAACCGTCTTCTCTGGCGGTCTGAAGGCCGGCGTTTTCACATCTGGCACCGCCCTTTCTCGCCGCGCCCCGTCCCTCAAGGCTTTGCGCCACTCATCCCGCCCCACGCAACTTCCCGCCTTAGCGCGAATCGTACTTATTTCATGACCGCTTCCGAATAAGCTTCATGCGAGTTGGGAAATCTTTTCAGGATAAGGTAATGCTATCTTCGGAACTGGATGGCGATCTACGTGCGCGAGGCCGGCTTTGGCGCGACCCCATGCGTAACGCGCGCCCGGTCCGCACTGTCTTCTGGATTCGCCATGACAACGCAAACCATCCGCTTTTATCACCAGGGGTCCGTCCGTGAGGTCGCGGGCGTCCCGGCGACGCGCACCGTGCTTCAGCACCTGCGCGAGGATTTGCATTGCACGGGCACCAAGGAAGGCTGCGCGGAAGGCGACTGCGGCGCCTGCACGGTGGTGATCGGCGAACTGGATGCCCAGGGCGGCGTCGCGCTGAAAGCCGTCAACGCCTGTATCCAGTTCCTGCCGACGCTGGACGGCAAAGCCCTTTTCACCGTCGAAGACCTGCGCGCCGCCGACGGCGCCCTGCACCCTGTCCAACAGGCCATGGTCGATTGCCATGGCTCGCAGTGCGGTTTCTGCACCCCTGGCTTCGTGATGTCGATGTGGGCGTTGTACGAAAACCAGCCGGCCGCCGCCGGCCTGCCCACTCGCGACGAGATCAACGCTGCGTTATCCGGCAATTTGTGCCGCTGCACCGGCTACCGGCCGATTGTCGACGCCTCGCAGAAGATGTTCGATTACCCGCACTACCCGCGCGTCACGCTGGACCGCAAAGCGGTCGCCGACACACTGCGCGACATTCGGCGACGCGACACCTTCGAATACAGCGCGCCCGACACACGCGGCGCCGACTTCGGTTCGCCCACCTTCCACGCCCCCGTCACGCTCGACGCGTTCGCCAGACTGCGCGCGGCGCATCCCCAGGCGCGCCTGCTGGCCGGCAGCACCGACGTCGGGCTCTGGGTGACCAAGCAGTTTCACGATCTCGGCGACATCCTGTATATCGGCAACGTCGCCGAGTTGAAGACGGTCGAGCGCGATGCGCAGACGCTGACGATCGGCGCCGCCGTTACGCTCGAAGACGCCTATGCGGCGCTCGCGGTCGATTACCCCGAACTGGCCGAGTTATGGACGCGTTTCGCGTCGCTGCCGATCCGCAATGCCGGCACGCTCGGCGGCAACGTCGCGAACGGCTCGCCGATTGGCGATTCGATGCCCGCGCTGCTCGCGCTCGGCGCCGAAGTCGTGTTGCGCCACGGCGCCAAAACCCGCGCGCTGAAGCTCAACGCCTTCTACCTCGGTTATCAGAAAACCGCGCTTGCGGCCGGCGAATTCGTCGCCGCGCTGCGCGTGCCGCGTCCGGCGCCTGATCTGCGCTTCCGCACGTACAAAGTGTCGAAGCGTTACGATCAGGATATCTCCGCAGTGTGCGCCGCATTCGCGCTGCACATCGGCGAAAACGGCGCGATCAGGGACGCCCGCATCGCGTTCGGCGGCATGGCCGCGACGCCTGAACGCGCCGCGCAAACCGAGGCCGCGCTGAATGGCGCAACATGGAACGAAAGCACCACGCGGCAAGCGATGAACGCACTCGTCGCCGATTACCAGCCGCTCACCGACATGCGCGCCTCGAGCGCCTATCGACTGAAGGTGGCGCGCAATCTGCTGTGGCGCTTCCACCTCGAAACGCGCGATGACGCGCCGCTCGCCCTCTTCGACGTGAATGCGTTCGCGTACGAAGCCGGCGTGCCGGACGCGGCCGTTGCGAAGGAGTCGTCGTGATGAACCGGACCGATGCTTTCGTCGAACCTGCTGCGCACCAGGCGGACAAGCACGCCGCCGTTCAGGAGAGCGAGACAGCGATCGGCGTCTCCTTGCCGCATGAATCGGCCGCGCTGCATGTCAGCGGCGAAGCCACCTACACCGACGACCTCCCCGAATTGCAAGGCACGCTGCACGCGGCGCTGGGGTTGTCGCGGCACGCGCACGCGCGGATCGTGTCGCTCGATCTGGATGCCGTCAGAAAAGCGCCTGGCGTGATCGCGGTGCTGACCGCCGAAGACATCCCCGGCGAAAACAACTGCGGCCCAGTGCTGCACGACGATCCGATTCTCGCGGTAGACGAAGTCCTGTATCTCGGCCAGCCGGTATTCGCGGTGATCGCCGAAAGTCATGAACTCGCACGGCGCGCCGCAGCGCTGGCCAAAAGCGATGACGTCGTTCGATACGAACCGCTCGAAGTCATCCTCATGCCCACCGAAGCAAAGGCACATAAGCAATTCGTCCTGCCGCCGCTGCATCTGAAGCGCGGTGACCCTGACGCGAAAATCGCCGCCGCGCCGCATACAATCCGCGGCACGTTCGAAGTCGGCGGTCAGGAACAGTTTTATCTCGAAGGGCAGATCGCGTACGCCGTGCCAAAGGAAATGGACGGCATGCTCGTCTACAGTTCGACGCAGCATCCGAGCGAAATGCAGCAGGTCGTCGCGCATATGCTCGGCTGGCCGGCGCATAACGTCGTGTGCGAATGCCGGCGCATGGGTGGCGGCTTCGGCGGCAAGGAATCGCAATCGGCGCTGTTCGCGTGCGTGGCCTCGCTGGCGGCGAAATTATTGCGCCGGCCGGTCAAACTGCGTGCCGACCGTGACGACGATTTCATGATCACCGGCAAACGCCACGATGCGGTCTACGAGTACGAAGCGGGCTTTGACGATAGCGGTCGCATCCTCGGCGCGCGCGTCGAAATCGCCTTGAGAGCCGGCTATTCCGCCGACCTCTCCGGCGCGGTTGCAACCCGTGCCGTCTGTCACTTCGACAACGCGTACTACCTGTCCGACGTCGACATCGTCGCGCTGTGCTGCAAGACGAATACGCAGTCGAACACCGCATTCCGCGGCTTCGGCGGCCCGCAAGGCGCACTGGTGATGGAAGTGTTGATCGACAGCATCGCGCGTCAATTACACCGCGATCCGCTCGACGTGCGGCTCGCCAATTACTACGGCATCGGCGAACGCGACACGACGCCGTACGGACAGCGCGTCGAAGACAACATCATCGCGCCGCTGACCGACGAGTTGCTTGCCACCAGCGACTACCGCGCACGCCGCGAAGCGATCGCCGCGTTCAATGCACATAGTCCGGTGCTCAAACGCGGCCTCGCGTTTTCGCCGGTGAAGTTCGGCATCTCGTTCAACGTGCCGTTTCTGAATCAGGCCGGCGCACTGGTGCACGTGTACAAAGACGGTTCGGTGCTCGTCAATCACGGCGGCACCGAAATGGGTCAGGGACTCAATACGAAGGTCGCGCAAGTCGTCGCAAATCAGTTCGGTTTGCCGCTTTCGCGCGTGCGCGTGACGGCGACCGATACGTCGAAGATCGCCAATACCTCGGCGACCGCCGCTTCCACTGGCAGCGACCTGAACGGCAAAGCCGCCGAAGCCGCTGCAAGGACCATTCGCCACAGGCTTGCCGAACTCGCGGCAAAACAGCTCGGCGGCACCGCCGACGCGGTGGAATTCGTCAACGGTGAAGTCTCGGTGAACGGCGGTGCAATGCCGTTCGAGCAATTGACCGGTGCAGCGTATCTGGCACGCGTGCAGTTGTGGTCGGACGGTTTCTATACGACGCCGAAAGTGCACTGGGACGCAAAAACGCTGACCGGTCACCCGTTTTATTACTTTGCATACGGCGCGGCGGTGTCGGAAGTGGTAATCGACACGCTGACCGGTGAATGGAAACTGGTGCGCGCGGACGTGTTGCACGACGCCGGCCAATCGATCAATCCGGCAATCGATATCGGTCAGGTGGAAGGTGGTTTCATTCAGGGTATGGGCTGGCTCACCACCGAAGAATTGTGGTGGAACCGGGATGGCCGCCTGATGACGCACGCGCCCTCGACGTACAAGATTCCCGCCGTCAGCGATACGCCTACGGCGTTCAATGTACGGCTTTATGAGAATCAGAACGTCGAGCCGACCGTGTTCCATTCGAAGGCAGTCGGCGAGCCGCCGCTGCTGTTGCCGTTCTCGGTGTTCCTCGCGATTCGTGACGCGATTGCGGCGGCGGTGCCGGACGCGGAAACCACCCCCTCATTGCGCGCACCCGCGACGCCCGAAGCGATTCTCGACGCGCTGGACGCGCTGCAATCGCCCGGGACGACGACGGAGCCCGCAGCAGGACAACCCGCGGAAGCGAAAGCGGAAATTGCAACCACAACCGCCACCACGCCGGTTTAGCAAACTGATAGCCGTTGAACGACGTTAAACAACTTAAAGCACAGGCCCGACGCGACACGAACGCGTTCCGCCACACTCAACCGGCCGCACGGACACCCCGCGCTGCCACGTATGGAGAACCGCCGGATGCAAGCCTGGCTACCTGACCTGCAACAACTGCTCGCGCACGGCGACGCCGCCGTGCTGGTGACGGTCGCACGCGTCGAAGGTTCGGCGCCCCGCGAAGCCGGCACCAAGATGATCGTCACGCGCGATTCGGCCAAGCACACGATCGGCGGCGGACACCTCGAATGGAAGGCCATCGAGACCGCGCGCCAGGTGCTGCGCGACGGCATGCGCTCGCCGCATATGCGCCGCCTCGAACGATTCGCGCTGGGCCCCAGTCTCGGCCAGTGCTGCGGCGGCGCCGTGATTCTCGCCTTCGAGCGCCTCGACATCGGCGACCTCGGCTGGATCACGTCGCTCGCAAAACGCGTGGCCGCAGGCCTTTCAACGGTGCGTAGCGTATCATTCGGCCCCGCACCGGATGCGGTGATGCTGTCCGACCCCGAACCGGGTGTGGATGCCTCCGATTGCCTGCTGTGGGACGGCGCAGGTTTCGACGACAGCGGCGCGCTGCTCACCGAAACCATCGCGCCAGGCGACTTCCAGGTCGTGCTGTTCGGCGCCGGTCACGTGGGCGCGGCGCTGGTTCGCGTGCTGGCCACGCTGCCTTGCGCCGTGCGCTGGGTCGACGAGCGCGACGCGCAGTTTCCGCCCGTGGAAACGCTGCATGCGCCGAACGTGAAGATCGATCCGAACGATGCACCCGACGAAGCCATCGACCAGGCCGCGCCACACACGTACTTCATCGTGATGACGCACAACCATGCGCTCGATCTCGAGTTGGCCGAGCGCATTCTGCGACGCGGCGATTTCGCGTTCTTCGGCATGATCGGCTCGCACAGCAAGCGCAAGCAGTTCGAACATCGGCTGGCTGCGCGCGGCATCGATCCTTCGCAGATTGCGCGGATGAAGTGCCCGCTCGGGGTTGACGGCATCGTCGACAAGTCGCCGGAGATCATTGCGATCTCCGCGGCCGCCCAGGTGTTGCAGGCCGTGGAGGCAAATGCGGGCGCGCACGCGGCGCAGACGGTCTGATTTGCCGCACAATCGACCTGCCGCCCCACCGCGATTGCATGCTGTCCTGCATCCCGCATCCGGCGCGAACCGACTCCAACGAACTCCTGACCGACCATGACTACAACGACCGTTACCCCTGCGTCACTCGCCGAGAAAACCGCTCGCGCACCGAAGGCCGAGTTGCACATCCATATCGAAGGCTCGCTCGAACCCGAGCTGATCTTCGCGCTCGCCGAACGCAACGGCGTGAAGCTCGCCTACGACTCGATCGAAGCCTTGCGCGCCGCCTACGCGTTCACCGATCTGCAATCGTTCCTCGACATCTACTACGCCGGCGCGAGCGTGCTGCTGCACGAGCAGGACTTCTACGACATGACGGCGGCGTACGTCGAACGCTGCCTCGCCGACAACGTGATCCACAGCGAAATCTTCTTCGATCCGCAGACGCATACGGAACGTGGCGTGCCGATTGCAACCGTCGTCGCCGGCATTGATCGCGCGTTGGCCGATGCGGAAAAGCGCGGCATGACGAGCAAGCTGATTCTGTGTTTCCTGCGCCATTTGTCCGAAGACGATGCGCTCGCCACGTTCGAAGAAGCGCGGCCGCTATTCGAGCAATACAAGCATCGCCTGATCGGCGTGGGTCTCGATTCGTCGGAGCGCGGCCATCCGCCTTCGAAGTTCGAACGGGTCTTCGCCAAGGCGCGCGCGCTCGGCCTGAAGCTGGTCGCGCATGCGGGCGAAGAAGGTCCGCCGTCGTATATCTACGAAGCACTCGATCTGCTCAAGGTGGACCGCGTCGACCACGGCGTGCGCAGCATCGAAGACCCGGCGCTCGTCACGCGCCTCGCCGATTCGCGCGTCGCGCTGACCGTGTGCCCGCTGTCGAATCTCAAGCTCTGCGTATTCGACGACATGACCAGACACACACTGAAGGACCTGCTCGACCGCGGCGTCGCCGTCACGGTGAACTCCGACGATCCGGCTTATTTCGGCGGCTACGTGAACGCCAACTATTTCGCCACCATCGACGCGTTGAAGCTCAACGATGCCGAGGTCTACACGATCATCCGCAACAGCTTCGAAGCGTCGTTCGTCACGCCCGAGCAACGCAGCGAACTGATCGCGAAGCTCGACGCGCACTGGCACCCAGGCGGCCCGCACTGACGGGCCAATGAATGGCAGCCGGCGGCGGCACGGGTTGTTTCAGACCCAACATCGAACTGCCGTCCGCGCTGCTTAGCTCCCCACAAATACGGAGACGGTTTTTCCATGACTCAAGCGACACAATCAGCATTCCGCGCACAACTGCTGACCTTCAACGGCGACCCCGCGCAATCGCCCAACGCGGCGGTCTTCAACGAGGACGGTTTGCTGATCGTCGAAGACGGCCATGTCGTCGCAGCGGGCGCGTATGCCGCGCTCGCGTCGCAACTCGCGCCGGGCACCCAGGTGCAGGAAATGCGCGACAAGCTGATCGTGCCGGGTTTCATCGATACGCACATCCACTATCCGCAAACCGACATGATCGCGTCGCCGGCCCCCGGGCTGTTGCCGTGGCTCGACACGTACACGTTCCCGACCGAGCGCCGCTTCACCGATCCGGCGTATGCACGCGATACCGCGAGTTTCTTCGTCGAAGAACTGCTGGCTTGCGGCACGACCACCGCGCTCGTGTATTGCACCGTCCACAAGGAATCGGCCGACGCCCTCTTCACCGAGAGCGAAGCGCGCAATCTGCGCATGGTGGCCGGCAAGGTGCTGATGGACCGCAACTGCCCCGAGTTTCTGCGCGACACCGCGCAATCGGGTTATGACGACAGCGCCGAGTTGATCGGCCGCTGGCACAACCGTGGCCGCCAGATGTATGCGCTCACGCCGCGTTTCGCGCCGACTTCGACCGAAGCGCAACTCGAAGCGTGCGGCGTGCTGGCGGGCAAGCATCCGGACATCTTCATCCAGAGCCACGTCGCCGAGAATACCGACGAGGTGAAATGGGTCGCCGATCTGTTCCCGGGCCACCGCAGCTATCTGGACATCTACGACCACTACGGGCTGCTGCGCCGCCGCGCGGTGTACGGCCATTGCATCTACCTCGACGAGGAAGATCGCAAGCGCATGGCGCAAACCGGCGCGGTGGCTTCGCACTGCCCGACCTCGAACCTGTTCCTCGGCAGCGGCCTGTTCGACTTCGACAAGGCCGACGAAGCCGGCATGCCGATCGCACTGGCAACGGACGTCGGCGGCGGCACCTCGTTCTCGATGCTGCAAACGATGAACGAAGCGCACAAGGTGGCGCGTTTGACGGGCCACCACCTGACGGCCACGCGGATGTTCTATCTCGCCACCGCCGGCGCGGCCGAAGCGCTCGATCTGGCCGACAAGGTCGGCACGCTGAAGCCGAAGTCGGAAGCCGACTTCGTCGTACTCGATCCGCAAGCCACGCCGCTGCTCGCGCGCCGGACCGCACGCACGGAATCGCTCGAAGAACTGCTGTTCGCGTTCGCGCTGCTCGGCGACGACCGCGCGATCTACGAAACGTATGCCGCGGGCAAGCGCGTGCATCGCCGCGACGACGTGCGTCAGCATGCACCGCGCGTGGCGAAAATCGCGGCCTGACTGGATCGCCAGCCTGCTTCTCTAGCGGACGCAGTCGATTGAAAAAAACGGCGCTTCTTTTCAGAAGCGCCGTTTTTATTGGCCCATGCGGAACTGGGAAATGTTCCGACGCATACAACCTTGATCAACGATGCGTGCACACCTCATGCAACGCATTCAAACGCCGCACCGGATCGGCGACATACGGATTCGTTTCGTCCCACGCGTAACCTGCCAGCACTGAACTGATCATGCGGCGAATCGAAGGCGTCTGCTCCGGATAGAAAATGATGTCCTGCAATTCACCCGTGTACCAGCGCTCGACAAAAGCGCGGAACGTATCGATCCCCTTGCGCAACGGCGCGTCGTAAGCGGTCGACCAGTCGACCTGTTCGCCGTCCAGTTGCCGGTTCAGCGTCTGGACCGCGAGATGCGCTGACCGCAACGCAATCGTCACGCCGGACGAAAACACCGGATCGAGAAATTCACCCGCATTGCCGAGCAACGCATAGCCCGGTCCATGCAGGCGCTCGACATTCGCCGCGTAGCCGCCGATATGGCGCACCGGCATGAGGAACGGCGCATTGCCGATCAATGGCCCGAGTGTCGGCTCCTGCTGGATCAGCGCGCGCAGTTTCGCGTCGCGCTCAGCGTCCGGCACATCGAGGAAACTGGCCTCCGCCACGCATCCCACCGACGACCGGCCGCCCGCCAGCGGAATCATCCAGAACCACACGTCGCGGCGTTCTGGATGCGTCGCCACGCAGATCTTGTTGCGGTCGGTCGCGCCGATCGGAATGCCATCGCGTACGTGCGTAAAGATCGCGGCACGTGTCGGCATGCGCGTGGGTGCTTCGAGGTTCAGCAAGCGCGGCAGCACGCGGCCGAAGCCGCTCGCGTCGAACACGAAGCGCGCGGCCACTTCATAGGCGTTATCCGCTTCGTCGATGACGTCGAGCACCGGCGTATCGCCGGGTTGCATCGCGCGGACCGTGTGGCCAAAGCGCACGTCGGCGCCCTGCTCCGCCGCGCAGCGGATCAGAATATCGTCGAACACCGCGCGCTCGACCTGGTACGTGGTGCCCCACCCCGGCGAATGCTTGTCGCGAAAATCGAACGCCGACGACTGGCCACGGTGAATGAAATGCGCGCCGTTCTTGTACTGGAAACCGGCTTCGACCACCGCCTGCAGCATGCCCGCCTCTTCCAGGTAGGCCATGCTTTGCGGCAGCAGACTCTCGCCGATCGAGAAGCGCGGGAAATGCTGGCGCTCCAGCACCAGCACCGAACGGCCCGCCCGGCGCAATAGCGCCGCCGCGACGGCGCCTGCCGGACCTGCGCCGATGATCGCTACGTCGACGGTAATGCGCTTTGACGAATGTGTACTCACGGTTGCCTCAATCGTTTGCTTGCCTGGAACAGCGTTACGCTGCATCCTTACTTCTCGTTACAATTACGCGTCGCAGCAAGAACGCCATTTCGCCGGGGAGCCCAGCGTGTCGCCATCCGAAACATCCAGTGTGCCTTTCGTGCCGGAAACGGCCTTCGGAATCTGGTTCCTGCGTACCTATACATGGGAACACCATGTGCTGCGGGTCGCGATCAACGACCTCAAACGCCTGATCGACGCGCCCTTGCCGGCCGCACCGGTCATCGTCGACGTGGGTTGCGGGCAAGGCATTTCGTTCCGCCTGCTTGCTGAGGCGTTCCAGCCGCGCCGCATTGTCGGCGTCGATTTTCACGAACCGTCACTGAGGCTTGCCGCCAATGCAGCCCAGGCCTGCCGCGACAAGCTCGCCGATATCGAACTGCTGCACGGCGACTGCGCGCACTTGCCGCTGCCCGATGCCAGCGCCGACATCGTGTTCTGCCATCAAACCTTCCACCATCTCGTCGAGCAGGACCGCGCGCTCGCCGAATTCCGCCGCGTGCTCAAACCGGGCGGCATCCTGCTGTTCGCCGAATCCACCGACGCGTACATCAAATCGTGGGTGATCCGGCTGCTGTTCCGTCATCCCATGCATGTGCAGAAAAGCGCCGACGGATACCTCGACATGATCCGCCGCGGCGGTTTCCGCTTCGAGCAGCGCAACGTCTCGCTGCCGTATCTCTGGTGGAGCCGCGCGAAAGACTTCGGCCTGCTCGAACGCCTCGGCCTGTACCGTCCGCAGCCTGGCAAGCGTCGTGAAACGCTGGTCAATGTCGCAGCCGTCAAGGCAGATTGAATCTCGTCAGGGCGGTGGCATGCCACCGCCCCGGTCAGCCTCACGGCGCCGCTATTTGCGCACGCTCAACACCACGCCGTGATCATTTACCGCGCAGCGTCACCACATCGCCCTTCAGCGCCACACCAGCAATCACCGCGCCCGCACCACACGTGAACTCCGTCGCGCTCTCCCGCACTTCGTTCTTGTAGTTGCTCTTGATGTTGATCACCGCATTGCCGCCTTCCTTGCGCGCGCGCTCCTGCAATTCGATCACGGCCGAGAGAAACACGTGCTGGCACGCTTCCAGGTCACTCTTGCCGAAGGCGTTGGTCTTCTTGTTGGTCGCGAATTCACCCATCGTCTTGACTACGGCCGGATGCCGCTGGCCCGCGAAATACAGTGCGATGTCGTCACTGACCTTGCCCGGCTCGCTCTGCAGCGCGGGCGCAACCGGATAGTTATCAACCGTGTCGCGAGCAAAAGCCTGCGTAGCGCTCAGCATGGCGAGCGAAGCGAACAGCGCGGAAAACAGCAGATTGCGTTTCATTGAAACTCCTGGTGGTTTTTTGTTGCTCTAGTGAGTTCTAAGATTCGATTCGACCTAGTGCGCTTCCAGCACGACAAGCTGGCCGCTCACGGCGATGGCGGCCGCGCTCGGGCTCACGCCGCACGTGAAATCGGTCGACGAGTTCGTCTCGGTGCTATGAAAACGCGTCGAGACGTCGATCACAGCATTGGCGTTGCGTGCCCGGGCCGCGGCGCGCAACTTCTGCACGGCTTCGGCCAGCGCTTCATGGCAGGCATCGTCGGGGTTCGATACCTTGCGCGCAATCCGCACCGAGTAGGACACGTCGCCCAACCTGGCGGTCACCGCCGGATGGCTCTGCTGGCCGAAATATACCGGCACGCCGCCACTCGACTGACCGCCGGCCGCCGCGAGCGGCACCGATTTCACGTCCGTGGCGCATCCCGCCTGCGTCAGCACTACGACTGCCAGCGCACCTGCTACAAAAACGTTTTTCATTTTTATTGCCCTCGTTTTTTAAATCGCGGCCAGTTCAACCGCCCTGCCACCCTTCAAACATCAGGCTTGCGCAACTGCCGCCGAACCCGAATGAAATCGACATCGCCGAACCGATGCGTGCGTCGCGCGTCGTGCGCACGAGCGGCATGCCGTCGACGCCCGGCTCCGGCGTCCCGATGCCCGCCGTCCCCGCGATGAAACCGTCGCGCATCATCAGCAACGTGTAGATCGCCTCGTGCGCGCCGCATGCCCCGAGGGGATGCCCGGTCATGCCCTTGGTCGACGAGAACGCGGGGATCTCGCCGCCGAATACGTCGATCAAAGCGCGCAATTCTTCGACGTCGCCAAGCGGCGTCGACGGTGCGTGTGTGTTGACGTAATCTGGGCGCCTGCCCGCTTCGTCCAACGCGCCGCGCATCGCCCGTGCGATGCCGGCCGCATGCGGCGTGACCATACCCGCGCGATCCGTGCAGTCGCCGAAGCCGGTCAGTTCGGCGTAAATGCGGGCGCCACGCGCCAACGCGTGATCGAGCGCTTCGAGCACCAGCACGCCGCCGCCCGAGGCAATCACGAAACCGTCGCGCGCCGTATCGTAGGGACGCGAAGCGTGCTGCGGCGTGTCGTTAAAACCGCGCGACAACGCCCCCATCGCGTCGAACATCAGCGTCATGTTGTCGTGCAACGACTCGCTGCCGCCGGCCAGCACGATCTGCTGGCGGCCGGTCTGGATCAGTTGCATCGCCTGCCCGATGGCGAGCGCCGACGTCGTGCAGGCCGACGACGGCGAATAGCTCACACCCTCGAGTCCGAACACCTGCGCGACGTTGGCCGACGCGGTACTGCTCATCGCATGCGGCACCGTATACGGCGGCACTTTATCGACGCCGCGTGCATTCGCAATCGACATGGAGACGTCGTAACTCGACATCGTGCCGACGCCCGAACCGATCACCGTGCCGGCGCGCGGCGAACGCAATGCGGCAGGATCGAGCCCGGCGTCGTCGATCGCCTTGCGTGCGGCGTGGCACGCAAAGCGCGCGGTGTCGCCCATGAAGCGTTCGAGCTTGCGCTCGAACGGCGGCTCCTGCGCGACCGATGCAACGCCCGCCACCTGCGAGCCGAAACCACGCTCACGCCACGCGTCGATCCGTTCGATGCGTGAGCGGCCCGCGCGCAACGCGGCGGACACGTCGTCGAGCGTATTGCCGAGACACGACACGATCCCCATGCCGGTGACGACCACGCGTTGCAGCAGCACGCTCATCGAACGCGCCTGAAAATCAGCGACGTGTTGATGCCGCCGAACGCGAAGTTATTGCTCATCACGTGTTCGGCGTCGATCTCGCGTCCGGCGCCGACGATGTAATCGAGCGGCGCACAGGCCGGATCGACGTTCTCCAGATTCAAGGTCGGCGCATACCAGTTGCGCTTCATCATCTCGATGGTCCACCACGCTTCCAGCGCACCGCATGCGCCGAGCGTATGCCCGACATAGCTCTTGAGCGAACTGATCGGCATGCGCGCGCCGAAAGTCTGTGCGGTTGCATGGCTTTCGGCGATGTCGCCACGATCCGTGGAGGTGCCATGCGCATTCACATAGGCGATCGCTTCGGGCGGCAATTGCGCGTCTTTCAAAGCGAGCTGCATGGCGAGCGCCATGGTTTCGGCGGTCGGCTGGGTCATGTGCGCACCATCCGAATTGCAGCCGAAGCCGACGATCTCCGCGTGAATCCGCGCACCGCGCGCCACCGCATGCTCGTATTCTTCGAGCACCAGCGTGGCCGCGCCTTCGCCGACCACGAGACCGTCGCGCGCGGCGTCGAACGGACGCGGCGTGAGATGCGGCTCGTCGTTGCGCGTGCTGGTCGCGTACAGCGTGTCGAACACGGCGACTGCCGGACCCGACATTTCTTCCGCGCCGCCCGCCAGCATCAGCGTCTGCTTGCCGGTCTGGATCGCTTCATACGCGTAGCCGATGGCCTGGCTGCCCGAGGCGCATGCGCACGAGGTCGGGATGATCCGCCCTTTCAGATCCCAGAACAGGCTGACGTTGACCGCCGTGGTATGCGGCATCATCTGCACGTAGCTGTTCGACGTGACGTCGCTCATCGAGCCGGTTTCAAGCATCGTGCCGAAGGCGCGAATCGGCTGCACCGAGCCCGACGACGAACCGTAGGCGACGCCCATGCGGCCGTCCTTGATGCTGACGTCGTCGGCGAGACCCGCATCGGCGAGCGCCAGTTCGCTCGCGCGCACCGAATACATCGACACCGGTCCCATCGAGCGGGTTTTCTTGCGCGGATAATGCGCCGGCGTCGTGAAACCCGGCAACGGACACGCGAGCCGCGTATGCAGCGACTCGAAGTAATCCCACTCGGGCATCCGGCGCACCGCGTTCACACCGCTCCTCAGCCGCGCTTCGATGGCGTCCCAGTCGTCGCCGAACGCCGTGACGCCCCCCATGCCGGTAATGACGACGCGCTTCATCACACCATCCCGCCGTTGACGCCGATCACCTGACGCGTGACATACGAGGCTGCATCCGACATCAGGAAGCTGACCACGGACGCCACTTCGGCAGGCTGGCCGACGCGGTTCATCGGCACCGTCTTCAATGCGTGCTCGAGCGGCATCTCGTCGAGCATGCCGGTATCGATCAAACCCGGCGCGACACAATTGACGGTGATGTTGCGCGTCGCCAGTTCGACGGCGAGCGCCTTGGTCGCGCCGATCAGACCGGCCTTCGCCGCGCTGTAGTTGACCTGCCCGCGATTGCCCATCACGCCGGAGACCGACGCGATGGTCACGATGCGCCCGCCCTGCTTCGCCCGCACCATCGGCATGGTCAACGGATGGACGACGTTGTAGAACGAGTCGAGGCCGGTCTCGATCACGATGTCCCAGTCTTCTTCGGTGAGCGCGGGAAATGCGCCGTCACGGGTCACCCCCGCGCTGCATACGATGCCGTAGTACGGGCCGTGCGCCGCGACATCCGCTTCGAGCACGTCTCGGCACACGGCGCGCTCGCGCACATCGAATTGCAGCACGCGCGCCGTGCCGCCTTGCGCGGCGATGCCCGTTGCGACGGCTTCGGCTTCAGTGCGGCCCGTGCGGCAATGCACGGACACCGCGAAGCCGTCGGCGGCCAACTTGTACGCAATCGCACGGCCGATGCCGCGGCTTGCACCGGTAACGAGAACACGCCGGCTCATGAATTGAAACTCCCTTCAATGAATGACTGAAAATCGCGCGGCTGAAAAACCTTGATGACGGCCTCGGCGCAACACACGTCGCCATGATGGATCGTGCATTCGTAGGCGCCGTGGCCTTCTTCGCTGCGCAGTAATTCTGTTGCGTGGATCAGCAACTGGGCGCCGCCGGCGAACGACGCCTGCAAAGCCCGATAGCTGCGCGAGCCGAGCAACACGCCGGGACGCGCCCGGCCGCCGCCGCGCATGGCCAGCAGCGCGACGTGCGCCGCGATGGCCTGCGCCATCAACTCGATGCCGATCCATGCGGGCATCGCACCGTCGGCGTCGGCATACCAGGCGTCGGCGTGGACGGTGGCGCGCGCGCTCAGCGATTCTTCGCTGAAGGTGTTTACGGCATCGATCAGCAGCATGGTGCCGCGATGCGGGATGATCGCTTCGATCGGTTGCAGGACGAGATCCTGAATGGAGGGCGTCTGGGTCATCGCGCGCGTCACTATCCGAGGATCAGGCTGACATTGCTGCCGCCGAACGCAAAAGAATTGCTCATCACGTACTGCGCTCCGGCGCCGCGCGGCAGAAAGCGTTCACTTTCGACCAGGTCCAGCACCGGCAAAGCGGGATCGGCCTCCCCGTCCCACAGATGACGCGGCAGCGGCACGGGTTGCGACTCATGCGCGCGCGCCAGCGTCAGCCATGCGAAGGCGAGTTCGGTCGCGCCCGCCGCGCCGAGCTGGTGCCCTGTCAGCGGCTTGGTGCCGCTCGTCGCCACGCCGTTGGGGAAGACACGCGCCATCAGCTTCGCTTCCATGTCGTCGTTCTTGCGCGTGGCGGTGGCATGCAGATTCACATAGCCGATTGCCGACGATGCGACGCCCGCATCGGCCAACGCTGCCTGTAACGCAAGTTCACCGCCCACTCCATGAGGATCCGGCGAGGAAATATGATGCGCGTCGCTCGATTCGCCGACGCCCGCGAGTCGCACGGCAGCCTCTTCGCGGCTCATCAGGAACACCGCGGCGCCTTCGCCGACATTGATCCCGCAGCGATTGCGGCTCATCGGATTGGTGCGCACGCCGCTGGTCGATTCGAGCGAGGCGAAACCCTGCACCGTCAGCTCGCACAGCGAATCGACGCCGCCCACCACCACCGCGTCGCACAGTCGCAATTGCAGCAGCCGGCGCGCCGACGCAAAAGCCTTCGCGCTCGAGGTGCAAGCGGTCGAGATCGTAAACGCCGGGCCCTGCACGCCGAGCACGGCGGCGGCAAACGGCGCGGCGGTACCGATTTCCATCTGCCGGTAATTGAAATTGGCGGGCAGGTCGCCCGCTTGCGCCTGATAGACGAACGCGGCTTCGGCCGCTTCGATACCCGACGTGCTGGTGCCGAGCACCACGCCGATCCGATGCGCGCCGTAACGTTCGCGCGCCGCGTCGACGGCAGGCGCGATCTGCATCAGCGCAGCCAGCAGCAAGCGGTTATTGCGGCAGTCGTACCGTGCGAGTCCGGCGGGCGGCGCCAGATCGAGCGGCGTCAGCACGCTGCCGACAAATGCTTCGCCAATGCCCGTATGGGCGTTCGCCATACCGGGTGCGTGACCGGCGGCAAGCGCCGGGACGATGGCCTCGAGGTCGCCGCCGAGCGCATTGATCATGCCGAGCGCGTGCAAATAAACAGATGGCGCCTTCATGCGGCCCTCCCTGATTCCGATGGCATGCCGATCGGCGCGAGCAGCACCGAAACCGCAATGCCGAGCGCGAGCGTAGCGCCGAAACTCTTCAGCGCGGGCATTGCACTCATACCGAGCATGCCGAACGACAGCAGCGTGGTAGCCGCCGACAGCAGCACGCCGGTCCACACCGCGCCGAGATCGGCGTCCGCGCGCAAGCAGCCTTCGCGCAGAAACACCGCATAGTTTGCGCCCACGCCGAGCACGAGCATCAGCGCGAGCCAGTTGAAAAGATTGAGCGGCACGTGAACGTAGCCGAACACAGCGAGCGTGACGCCGACCGCGAGCGACACGGGGAGCGTGACGGCGATGCCGCCGCGCAGGCGGTAGCGCAGCATCAGCAGAACGAGCACGAGCGCGAGCGCACCGCCGAGCCACCAGCCGCTATCCACCCGATACGCACCGAACAGCTTCGACACGCTCGCCGCCTTGTCGACGAATACCACGCCGGGCAGCGCCCGCGCGATGGCGATCAACGCGGGTTCGTTCTGCGGCGTCACGCCTTGTGGAATGACGACTGCCGCATACGCCCGGGTAACCGAATCGACTTCGCCCAGCCACAGGTGCCTGTACGGTTGCGACCACGGGGTGGCGAGCCACATGTCGACGGTGAGCGGCGGCTGCGGTTTCGCATACGTGGCGAGCCAGGCATCGGCGACTTCGTCTTTAAAGCCCGCCTGCAGCAGCGTCGAGCGCAACGCCGTCGGGTCGTTAAATACGCGCTGCGCGAGCAACGCACGGTCTTCGTTTTGCTGTTTCGCAGACGGCACGAATTGCGCCACCGATTGATAGCTGCCAACCTTATTCGCAGTACCGTTCAACCCATCGAGCTTCGCGCCCAGCACTTCGGCGCGTTGCAAGACGATTTCCGGCGTCCCGCCGCGCACCACAAAGAACTGCGCACTGTTATCGACCCCCACCGCCGCGCGCACCTTGTCTTCCTGCGCGACCAGCGAAGGATCACGCTGGATCAGCAGATGAATATCGTCGTCGCTCGTCAGACGCAACCAGCCGGGAATCGCCACGATCAGCAACAGCGCCGCGACGAACCACGCGCGCTTGCCGCCGATCGCGCGATGCCAGACCGCCAGCACACGCGCCGCGCCGGCAAACACGCGCTGCGGGCTGCGCTTCGGCGGGTGCGTGAGCAGCGCGGGCAACAACCCCAGCACGGAGGCATACGCCGTCACAATGCCCGCAATCGCGAAGCACGCAATCTGCTTGAGCGCGGGGAATGGCACCCACGTGAGAATCGCGTAGCCGAGCAGACTGGTGGCAAGCGCAACCGTCAGGGCCGGACGGACGGCACGCGCGCCGCGGCGCGAATCCCAATCGCGCCCCGCGCCGAGATAGACCACGAAGTACTGAATCGAATAATCGACCGCTTCGCCGATCAGGCTCGCGCCGAACACCAGCGTCAGCAGATGCAATTGGCCGAACACGAGCATCGTCACCGCGAGCGCACAAACAATGCCGAGCGCCGTCGAAACGAAACCGAGCAGCAACAGACGCGGCGAGCGGAACACCCACATCATCAGCAACGCAATCCCACACAGCGACGCGACGCCGATCAGGTGCACCTCGTGTTCCGACGCGCTGCGTGCCGACTCCGCATAGAACACCGCACCGGTCCTCGCCACCGACACGTCGGGAAACGCCTGTTTTAAGGCACGCTCGCTTTGCGCGAGCGCGGCGAGCACGGCGCGCTGCGTCTTCGATTCGTAGGCCGAGCCCGGCAGCGTCGCGACAATCAGCACGCTGGTTGCGGTGCCGCGATGCGACACCAGCATGTTGTCTTCGAGTTCGAGATTCGACGTGGCGAGCGGCAAAGCGCCGAGCCAGTGTTCGAGCCAGCCGAACGGATCGTCGGCGAGCGGCGTGGTCAGGCCGCCGCGCAATGGGCTGTAGATACGCTGCGCGAGTGCTTCCCTCAAACGCCCCATTCCCCCATTCCCCACGAGGACTTCCTTCGGGGTGTCGGGCAGCGTAGGGTTTGCAGCATCGCTCTGCGCGAGCGCCGCGCGGTCAACAGGCGCCAGCAACCCGAACCGATACGGCATATACAACGCAGCAATCTGCGACAGATCGAACGGCGGCAACTCCGCCGTCACCGAGCCGAACGCCCCGCTCTTCTGCAACGATGCGCCGAGTTGTTTCGCTGCCGCTTTCGCATGCGCGTCATCGTTGCTGGTGACCAGGAACACGGTGCGGTCGCCCAGCGCGCTCGCCAGCGTATCGACCGCCTTTTCGGCGACTGGATCCGCTTCGGTAGCGGGCAGCAATGCCAGCAGATTGGTCTGCAGCGGCGACGGTCCCGCGAAACGCCAGCCGCAATACAGCGCGGCAGCGAGCGCGAGCAGCAGCCACGCGGCGCGCATGCCCCACGCCTGTTTCGCGGACCGCTGTTGCAGCACCTGCATTACGGCGCTCCGAGCAAACTGCGCTCAGCCGGCGTCGGCTCGGTCACCGCCGCACTTTTCGCAAAATCGAGCCGGGTGACATCGCCGTTAGCGAGCGTGATGCGCAAGCTTTGGAGATAGTCGCCGCCGTTCATCTGCAAGCCCTTGATCGACTGCGCGATCTGCGGCTGGTTCGGCGTGAGTTGCATGCGCCACTGCGCGGCGCTGCCTTCGGCCTGCACGTCGAATTGCGAGTACAGCGCCGACAGATCGCCGCCGAGCATCGCGCGCATCATCTTCGAAACCTGCGCCACACCACGCGTGCCCTGGGCACTGTGAGCCGTCACGCGCCGGCCGTTGGCGTCGACTTCAGCGACGCCCGCGTCGGTAATCACGTAGGTGGCTTTGTACGGTGTGTCGATCTGCCAGATCACGCCACGATCGCGGAAGAACAACAGCGAACCCGTGCTGACGAGCGGCTGCTTCATCGCGGCGAGCGTTTGCGTTTGCGTGAATTGCGCGCGCACGCCCTTGGCCTGTGCGAGATGAGAGGCGATCTGCGAGACGAGCGCCGGGTTACCGGCGGACTGCGTGGATTCTGCCGCGGACGCCATCGCCGGCCATACTGCGAAGCTTGATAGCGATACGCTCAGCGTGCCTAGCGCGAGCAATCCGCTCGCCGCCGCCCCGCGCAAGTTCATCGTCCCCATACACGCTCCAGCTTTTCGAATACGACGGGCGGGGATACGAACTGCAATTCCTGCGTCGCGGCATCGACCGCGACCTGGATCGTATAGCCCTTCGTCAATCGCGTACCGGACGCGCAATCGACGATTTCATAGCCTATTTTCAGGCGGTTTTCGTGTTCGAGCAGTTGTGTGCGCACTTCGAGCGCCTGGCCGTAGGTGGCTGGACGCACATACTTCAGATGCGCCTCGACGATGGGCCACAGGTAACCCGAGGCCTGCATCTCGCGGTAGTCATAGTCGAAGGCGCGCAGGAGCGCCGCGCGGCCGATCTCGAAGTACTTCAGGTAGTGGCCGTGCCAGCACACGTTCATCGCGTCGACGTCGTGAAACGGCACTTCGACCATCGCGCTCGCTGTCAGCACTTTAGGGGAGCCGGTCATGCGTTCGGGCCTCCGCGATAGTCGTGCAACAGATCGCAGGCGGCGATGCGCGCGGTCAGCGCACGCAGGTCGCTTTCCAGCGCACGGTCTTCGTCGACGAACGGCGACTGCGCCGTCACGCTATCGATGAAGGCTTGCAGCGGCGCGGGAACCGGCGTGGTGTTGTCGATCTTCAAGCGCAGGCGCGCGGCCTGCACCGTCGCCAGCGTATGCGCGGCAGCGACCTGTTCGGTCAACTCCAGCACGCGCAAACAGTCGCGCGCGGCGATCGTGCCCATGCTGACCTTGTCCTGATTGTGCGCCTCGGTCGAACGCGAGAACACGCTCGCGGGCATCGTGTTCTTCAACGCTTCGGCCGTCCATGCTGACGACGAAATCTGCACGGCCTTGAAGCCGTGGTTGATCGCGGCGCGCGCAGGAGCCGCACCCGACAGATTGCGCGGCAAGCCGTTGTTGAAATTCACGTCGACCAGCAGCGCCAACTGCCGGTCCATCAGATCGGCGAGATTGGCGACCGCGACCTTCAGCGAGTCCATCGCGAACGCTATGTGGCCGCCGTAGAAGTTGCCGCCATGGAGCACGCGCTCGTTGTCGGGATCGATCAACGGATTGTCGTTCGCGCTGTTCAGTTCGTTCTCGACGTCGCGGCGCACCCACGACAAGGCATCGCGCGCAACGCCGATCACGTGCGGCGCACAGCGAATCGAATAACGGTCCTGCAGACGATGCCCCGGCGTATCGTCGCGTCCGGTCAGATCGTCGCGAATCCATGCCGCGGCTTCGGCCTGGCCTGCGTGCGGTTTCACTTCGAACAGCATCGCGTCGAAGTGCGCGGCGCGGCCGTCGAGCGCAACAGTGGAGAGCGCGGTGAGACGTGCGGTGAGACGCGTCAGATGATCGGCGCGCGCAAACGCGAGACAGGCGAGGCCCGTCATCACCGCGGTGCCGTTCATCAGCGCGAGGCCTTCTTTCGGCGCGAGCGTCAGTGGCTCGTGACCCAGTTCGGTCCACACCGCACGCACGTCGCGCAGGGTGCCTTCGAACATCACGTCGCGTTCGCCTGCAAGCGCGGCGGCCACATAGGAGAGCGGCGTCAGATCGCCGCTTGCGCCGACTGAGCCTTCCGACGGAATGCGCGGCAACACGCGATGATTGATCAGATCGGCAAGGCGTTCGAGCAACACCGGGCGCACGCCGGAGAAACCGTACGCCAGCGAGTTGAGCCGCGCGGCGATCACGGCGAGCGTTTGCGCGTCGTCGAGATGCTGGCCCATTCCGCAACCGTGGTAACGGGTCAGTTGCAAGGGCAACGCTTCGACGAGCTCCATCGGCACGTCGACCACGCACGCGTCGCCATAGCCGGTGTTGACGCCGTACACGGTCGCGCCTGCCGCCAGATGCCGGCGCAGAAAATCCGCGCCGCGCTGAATGCGCGCGCGCCACGCCGGATCGGCGCTCAACGCAACCGGCGCGCGATGCTGCGCAATGGCGACGACCTCTTCGATCGTCAGCTTGCGGCCGCCGATCGTCACCGCCGCCGCGTTGGCGCGCATGTTCTCGTTTGCGCTGACGCCCGGCGTCCCGATCAGATCATGTTCGGCCATGTGTGCCTCGCTTGGGGCTGGCCCAGAAATCGAAGAAATTGAACCATTGATAAGGTGCCTTGCGGCAATAGTGTTCGAGGCGCGCGGCGTAACGCTGCGCCCACGCGGCAAGATGCTGTGCGCGTTCGCGGCGCGGCAACTCGATGCGCTCGGCGAACGGTTCGAAATACAGACGATAGCCGTCGCGCTCTTTCAGACAGAAGAACAGATAGACCGGGCAGCCCAATGCATGCGCCAGCACGTAGGGGCCCTGTGCAAACGGGGCGGTCGAGCCAAGGAATTGCGCTTCGGTCGTGCGGCCCGCTTCGTGTGCCGGCACGCGATCGCCGACGATCACCAGCAGCTCGCCCGCATCCACGCGCTCCTGCATCATCATCGCGGTCTCGGGCCCGAAATCGCTGACTTCGAGCAGATGCCGCGCGAACTGGCTATTCGCCGACGCCAGCACGCTATTGAAGCGCCGCGCGTGTTCGGTGTAGACCACGGCGGTGACTTTCGCGTAGGCGCCTTGTGCGGCGAGCGCGCGGGTCATTTCCAGATTGCCGAGATGCGCGCCGATCACGAGCGCACCTTTGCCGCTTGCAACCAGTGCTTCGAATGCCGATGGGTCTTCGAATTTGACATCGGCGTTATTGACACGGCCGGACCATGCCGCGAGCTTGTCGAAGCCTGATTGCGCGAACGCCAGCATGTGGCGATAGGCGGACAGCCAGCCGGGACGCGGCGTATCGCCATGCGGCGCGGCCTCGCCAAGACGCGTGAAGTAGTTGCTCGACGCCTCACGCGCGGCGCGGCCCGTCAGCAGAAAATACGCGACGATCGGATGCAGCCAGAGCGCGGTGAAACGGCGGCCAAACACTTTGCAACTGAGCGCGAGCAAGGACATGCCCAGATGGCTGCCGCGTTCGGCGATTCGCCACCAGTCCTGCGGGTTCTGTTCGGGCGGTTCCGCGTGCCGACCTGGTTCGCTCAGGTTGCTCGCCTTACCCGGTTCGTCCTGCTTGATCGCCTCATTTGCGATCGCCGGGCGGCGTGGCATCACTTTGTGTGCGAGCAGCATCGGCAGGCGCCACAGCATGCCGAACACGAGGCGCGTATGACTGCGGCTGATGCGCACGTTGTCCCACAGCACGTCGAAATGCGAGACGCCATCGGTTGCATAGGTGACACGCGTCGGAATCGAGCGGAACGCGGCGCGCCGCCAATGCAGACGCACGAGAATTTCGATGTCGAAGTCCATGCGGGTCGGCAGTTGCACGCTGTCGATCAGTTCGCAGGCCAGCGCAAGCGGATAGAGGCGGAAGCCACACATCGAATCGCGAATCGTCAGCGAGAGCGTTTCGATCCACACCCACACGTGCGTCAGATAGCGGCCGTAGAGACGCGATTTCGGCACGCTTTCGTCATAGACCGGGCGGCCGAGAATCACGGCGCCCGGTTCGGCAAGCGCCGCTTCGATGAAACGCGGCACGTCCGTCGCGTCGTGCTGGCCGTCGGCATCGATCTGCAATGCGTGGGTGTAACCTGCGGCGCGCGCGGCACGCAGTCCCGCCATCACGGCAGCGCCCTTGCCACCGTTGACCGGCAAACGCAGCAGCGTGAGCTGCCCTGCGTAGTGTTGCGCGAGCGCGGTGAGCACCTGCTGGGTCGCCTCATCGCTGCCGTCGTCGACGACAAAGATCGGCAAGCCGTGCACCGCGAGATGGGCAACGGTCGCGCCGATCGCGTCCTTGTGGTTGTAAATCGGAATGACGATGCAAGGAGCGAAGCGCATCATGCAGGCTCCCGATACACGATCACGCCCGATGCGCATTCACGCCCGCTCAGCCGGTACGCGAACTGCACGCGGCCACGCGCGGCGTCGTGGGCGAGCGTGAGATTCAGCACTGCGCCCGGCGGCACCGGCGCCATGAACTTGAGACGGTCGACCGATACCAGCTCGCGCACGACAGGCACGTGTTCGGCCGCCAGACGCATCGCCCAATGCACCTGAACGACGCCAGGCAGGATCGGCAGGCCGGGAAAGTGGCCGGCGAAATGGACGAGTGTTGGCGGCACGCGCAGTTCGTAGTGCAAGGTGTCGGCACTACGCGCTTCGGCGAGCACTTCCACACCGTCCGCGCGCGGCTCGAACGCCGCCGCGACGGCCGCCACTGGTAGTTTGCCGCGCGCATCGAACGGCAAGGTGAGGCGAAAACGCCAATGGCGCGGCAGCACCACGACGTCGAAATATTCAGCGAGATGCCGGCGCAGGGTTTTCGCGAGTAGCACGCGGCCTTCGTCGCGCAATGCCTCGCAGCCGGCTTCGGTCAACGCCACGACGGCGCCGACGCGCTCGCGCGACGCGCCTTCCAGCGGCACGATCGCCGCTTGCGCGACATACGGATGCAGCGCGAGACGCGCTTCGAGTTCCGGCAGCGACACACGCTTGCCGTCGAGCTTAAGCACGCGATCGAGGCGGCCTTGCAGACGGAAGCGGCCGTCGGCGTCGAACGCGATCTTGTCGTCCGTGCGATGCCAGCCGGTGTGATCGAGATGCGGCGAGCGGACATTCAGCGCGCCGTCTTCGTCGCGGCGCACTTCAGTGCCGATGACCGGCTGCCAGGCATCGGTCTGATCCTGACGGCGCCACGCGATGCCACCGGTTTCCGTACTGCCGTAGATTTCCAGCGGCGCCGCGCCATAAGCGGCGGCGTATTCCTGCGCGGCTTCCAGGGCAAGCGGGCCGCCCGAAGAAAAGAATGCGCGCGGCGCGGGGGTCAACGCGGCAAAACCCGGCAACGCGGGCCAACGCGACAATTGCGCGGGCGTAGAGACGACCGCCGTCGCGCCGCATTGCTCGATCTGTTTTTGCAGATGCAAAGGCTCGATGCTAATCGCGCGGTCGAACGCCCGGCCCGCTGCAAGCGGCCACAACAGGCGAAACAGCAAGCCGTAAATGTGATGATGCGGCACGCTCGCGAGCATCGTCGCGTCGCCGAACAACGCGCCCCATTGCTTTTCGAGCGTGTGCACTTCTGCGTTGAATTGCGCGAGAGTCTTGCGGATCGGCTTGGGGGTTCCGCTGCTGCCGGAGGTGTAGAGCGTCAACGGCGCTTGCGGATCGATCGTGTATGAAGCGCCTGGCGTGGGTGCGGCAGCGGCGTGAACGCCGGTGTCCCGCTCGCCGTGCGGCAAGTCGGCGTCGGTCAGCACGGCGTCGTAGGCATCGGCCAGATCGGCGAGATAGCCCGGCGTCGCATTGGCGGGAATCACCGGCTCTTTGCCGCACGCGAACAATGCAAACAGCGTGCAGGCAAAATCGAACGGATCGTCGATACACAACGCGTAGCGGTGCGCGTCCTGCGTTTGCATCAGCGTGACCAGCGCCGAGACGCGGGCGCGAAACGCTGTGCGGTCGAGCACCGTCGCGCCATCGCGGCATACCGGCGCATTCACGACAGCGCCCTCATGGCCCGCCGACAACAGATCATGCAACGCGATCATGCCGCCTCCGAACGCGCGGCTCGCGGCAGCACCACCAGATAACGCCAGATAACCTCGGCCACCAGCAGCACGCCGATCAACCCATAAGCGATCGCGCCGTTATAGAGCGACCAGCTCGCGCGGCTCCAGTAGAGCGCCGTATAAGCGGAGAACGCGCCGTTCAGCGCGAAGAATACGCACCACACCTGGGTCACGCGCCACGTATGGCGCACCGCGCCCGGCGACAGATCCGGATTGCCCAGCCGCGCGAATTTTTCGATCATCGACGGCCCGCGCACGAGCGTCGCACCGAACGCAATCAACAGGCCCAGATTGACGAGCGACGGATAGAGGCGCAACAGCAGCTCGCTGTTGGTGAACACGATCGCCGCCGAGGCGCAGCTCAGCAAGCCGACCACGGCCCAGTCGATCGAGGAGAGCCGGCGCAGCGAGGTCGCGACCGGACCGCTGCCGGCCCAGCGTTGCAGCCACAGAATCGCAAACAGCATGCAGCCGACATAGCGTGGCGTGTCCCAGCGCCAGGCACACAGAATCAACGCGGGATACGCGAGTTTCAGCAGGACTTGCACCACCGTTTTGGCCCAGTGGCGCTCAGTGCCGGGCGACGCCTCGGCGGGCTGGCTCGCCGCCGCTTGCATTCGCGAGCGCACGGATGGCATCAGCCTTGTGCCGCCAGCAGGGATTCGACCGCGCCGATCACATCGCCGACCGTGCGCACCGACTTGAATTCTTCCGGCTTGATGCGGCGGCCGGTCATTTCCTGCAGCTTGATCGCGAGGTCGACGGCATCGATGCTATCGAGATCGAGGTCTTCGAAGAGATGCGCGTCGGGCGTGACGCGCTCCGGCTCGATCGCGAAGTTCTCTTTGAAGATGGCGCGGATGCGTTCAAGAATCTCTGCCTCGGACACGATTAATCCCCTTTTCTTGTGGTTTCGTTCACAGCATGCGCCGTTTCGCGTTGACTCGCGACCAGCGCGGCCAGCGTGCTGATCGAGCGGAAGTGTTCGCGGGTGCGTTCGTCGTTCGCGGCGATGGTCAGTTGGTAGTGTTTGCGCAGCACGATACCGATCTCGAGCGCGTCGATCGAGTCGAGACCGATGCCGTCGGTATCGAACAACGGGGCGTCGTCGTCGATATCTGCTGGGCTCAGGTCTTCCAGATCGAGGGCCTCGATCAGAAGCTGTTTAATTTCCAGTTTTAAAGAATCCATAATCGAACAGGTGCTGAGTAATGTGAGCTTCGATGGCGCTGGTCACGCTGCGCGCCGCGAGAGACGGTGAGGTGTCGTGGTCCGCGAGCTGCTCGACGCCAAGCGGCTCGAGCACGTTCACGCGTATCCGGAAAGCTCGCGCCGGCACGTCGTACCAGCGCATCTGCTTGGTGAACGCCGGTGGATCGCAATCCATCAGCACCGGCACGATCGGCGCGCCGACCTTCAACGCCATATGCGCGAACCCGCGTGAAAATGCGTGCAGCCGGTTCGGCGCGGGGCTGCGCGTGCCCTCGGGAAAAATAATCATCGTGTAGCCCGCTGCCAGCTGCCGCGCGCCGGCTTCGACGAGTTCCGAGGGGTCGGCGTTGCTCACATATTCCGCCGAGCGCACGATCCCCCAGAAACACGGGTTGCCCCAGTGCGCGTTTTTCACCACGCAACAGGCGCGCGGCGTGAGCGACAACAACACCATCACGTCCAGATACGTCGGGTGATTGGCGACCACGATCGCCGGACCGCCGGCGCGCAATCTCTGTACGCCCGATACCTCGAGCTCCATGACGCCGATGCGCTGCAACACCGCGACCAGCGCACGGAAAAACCAGTGAATCACGGTCGTCACCGCGCGTTGACGCGACGCCCGATGCGGCCACAGCCACGCCAGCGGGAACACCAGCACCGAAAACAACACGCCGCAGATGCCGAACACCACGAAAGCCATGCCCGTCGCGCAGAACCGCCAAACGTAATCAAACCGCGCGTTCATGCCACCTCCAATGCCAGGCAGCGCCGGCGCCTTGCCACACGGCGGGATTGCCCGTTTCCAGACAGTGCTGCAAAGCCTGGCTCTGGGTCGCAAAGCTTTCTTCTGCGGTTGCTTCCGCAGTTGCCTTCGCGGTTGCCTCGATCCCCGCGTCTGCGTAATTCGCCTCACTCGCGGCCGCCGTTGTCTCCGGCTCACCCGCGCCCGACAACGTGCAGACCAACTGCCCCGCCGCCGCTTCGCCGTTCAGCAGGATCGCGATCGCGCCGCCCTGCACTTCGTCTTCGATCGTGCCGTACGCGGGATCGGCCGGTTCGTCAGCGTATACCAGCAATACCGGTGCCTCGGGCTGCGTTACGTATTGCGCGTACGCTTCCAGCAATGCGTAGCCGAGCGTCTCGGCGCCGGCGGAGATCGCGCTGGCAGCAGAACGGTCGCCGCGCGCGATGCCGAACACGCCCGTCATGGCGTTCAGCACCGACAGGCTGAACGCCGTCGGCGAGACCGGCTCGCCCGCACTGATGGCGCGCAAGATGTCCGTGGTGCGCCGCAATTCGCCATGGCGTGAAGCAAATACGACCCTGACCTCGTCTTGCGCCACGCAGTCGTGCGCGACCTTCAGGGCGATTCTGGACAGCGTGCTCAGGCGACGCCGCACGATCGGCTCGATAAAGCCGATGTCGGGTGCGGCAGATGCGGCAGCAGGCCAGCTAGACCAGCGAGCGACCGGAATGGTCCAGTGCAGATCGGGCATATCGGTGTTCGCGCGTAGAAGCGAGGAGAGGCTGAGGGCGCCTGACGGAATACGCAGCCGTCACAGCGTATGCGCGCCGCGCGGAACGACAATCTCCAGCCGGGGGGTCAATCCAATCTTCTTATATAGGTTCAGCGATTTAACGGCACTTGGCCCCGATTATTTAGGCGCCTTGGCCAATTAGTCTGATGGATTGACTCAGGCTCCCTATGGTCGCCGGAATCATACTGAATATTCTGGATTAAATCAGCCACAAAAGACGTATCCATCTGTATCCGTATCGCGGGTGCGACGGATTCCTGGACAAGGTCAAAATGCACGCCTGGCGGCCCTCACGTACTCGCGAGCAGCCCGCAAAGCCGCTTGCAGCGAGCTTCGGGGCCCAGATGGGCTCTGTCGCGCCCATAAATAGACACGAATACTTTCATTTTACTTTCTGGATAAGTGTTTCGTTTCGGAACACTTCAATGCTGCGAATCCTATCTGCTGCGTTGTGCACGGCGCATCGATTGAATCTCGCGCGGCCACTTACTGATTGATGCTTACCGCCAGGACATTTTTCCCCTGCGGCGGTAGCGCCATCGCGCTGTCGGCCAAACGCATGTATGGCGCGGATACAAAGCAAAACGGCCCGGCAGGATGACCCGCCGGACCGTTTTTGTTGCGCTGCAGCGTATGCCCTCGCCGCGTTGGCGCAACGCTTATCGCACAACCTGCCGCCGGACCCGTCGTAGGACTTATTGCACGACCTTCGCGCCCGGCGCCGCAGCCGGCGCGGCCGCAGGCGGGGCACCCGTCGCCGCGACTTCGTTCGTGACCCCGCCGTTCTTGTCGACGGGAAGCTTCACGGTATGGACCACGCCGTTGCCGAGCGGGAAGTCAGCCAGCGCGCTGCGCGCCAGATACGGCATGGCCCTCACCAACGACGACTCCTCGTCCGAGTTGCGCGCCGTCACGTTATAGACCTCCTTGCCGCTGGCGCGCTCGGTGATCCGCACGCCGAGCAGATGCGTGAAGATCGGGTAGCTCTGGTTCACGTACGCGGTCGGAAACGCGCCCCATGGGCCCCACGGATCGAACGCCCGGCCCCAGTAAGGCGCCGGCCAGGGGTTGTAATACACCGGCTGCGCGACCGTCACCATGTCCGAGCGAATCCCGTACGACAGCCCGACCAGATAACGCGCCTGGGACGTGTCGACCTGACGGAACGCATGCGCGGCAAGTTCGTTGCCGACGAAGCGCTCGTAGGTGGTGAGTTCGAGATTGTTCTGCTGATCCGCCGCCCGCGTGAAGGCATAGGTGCGGGTGGCGTCATTGCCGCTCCAGTCGGAGAACGCCGTGACCTGGGAGGTCACGTAGCTCGTGCAGCCGGACAGCAGCACCGTCAGCGTAGCCAGCAGCAGCGTGGCGCGGCGGGTCCATCGATCGAATTTCATGGTCTACCTCGTGATGCAGTTGTCGCCATTCTTGAGCGGGTGGGCTCATGCGCACACCGTGCTGCGCAGAGCGGCCCCGATAATACGCTGACCAGGCGAATCGGTAAAAAGTTCGAGCCGCACGATCCGCCGAGCCTTTGTACAATGGCTCGACAAGCCCGGCTCGCGCGCCATAAGCACGCTTGACGGCTCGAGTCCCATCACTACAGAACGCCATGGCCGATACCGCAACGCCCAATGTGATCCGCCGCGCCGATTACGCGCCGCCCGCCTTCCTGATCGACACCCTCGCACTGGAGTTCGATCTGGTCCCCGAACGCACCGTCGTCAGGAACACGATGCGGGTGCGCCGCAATCCGGACGCGTCCCACGCCGCGAATTTCGAACTGATGGGCGAGCAACTCGAGTTCGTCAGCGCGACGATCGACGGCGCCCCGTTCGCCCATGCGCATGCGCACGAGCATGGCCTCACGCTCGCCAGCGTGCCGGATAACTTCGAGCTTACGCTCACCAGCATCTGCAATCCGGCGGAAAACACCACGCTGTCGGGTCTGTATGTGTCGGGCGGCAACTTCTTCACCCAGTGCGAGGCCGAGGGTTTTCGCCGCATCACCTATTTCCTCGACCGCCCGGATGTAATGGCGACTTTCACGGTCACGCTGCGCGCCAGCAAGGCCGACTATCCCGTGCTGCTGTCGAACGGCAATCTGCTCGAGGAAGGCGATCTGCCGGACGGCCGCCATTTCGCCCGCTGGGAAGATCCGTTCAGGAAGCCGAGCTATCTGTTCGCGCTGGTCGCGGGCAAGCTGGTCGCGCTCGAAGAACGCGTGAAGAGCGGTTCGGGCAAGGAAAAGCTGCTGCAGGTGTGGGTCGAACCGCACGATCTGGATAAAACCCGCCACGCCATGGATTCACTGATCAACTCGATCCGCTGGGACGAGGCGCGCTTCGGGCTGGAGCTGGATCTGGACCGCTTCATGATCGTCGCCGTGAGCGACTTCAACATGGGCGCAATGGAGAACAAGGGGCTCAACATCTTCAACACGAAATACGTGCTGGCGAACCCCGAAACGGCCACAGACACCGACTTCGCGAACATCGAGGCGGTAGTCGGCCATGAGTACTTCCACAACTGGACAGGCAACCGCGTAACGTGCCGCGACTGGTTCCAGTTGAGCCTGAAAGAAGGCCTGACGGTGTTCCGCGATCAGGAGTTCTCGGCCGACATGGCGGGCGGTGCGACCGATGAAGCCGCGCGCGCCACCAAACGCATCGAGGACGTGCGCGTGCTGCGCCAGATGCAGTTCGCCGAAGACGCGGGTCCGATGGCGCATCCGGTGCGCCCGGAAAGCTATGTCGAAATCAACAACTTCTACACGATGACGGTCTACGAAAAAGGCTCCGAAGTCGTGCGAATGTATCAGACGCTGTTCGGCCGCGACGGCTTCCGCAAGGGTATGGACCTGTACTTCAAGCGTCACGATGGCCAGGCCGTGACCTGCGACGACTTCCGTCACGCACTCGCTGACGCGAACGGCCGAGATCTCGCGCAGTTCGAGCGCTGGTACAGCCAGGCCGGCACGCCGCGCGTGTCCGTGCGCACGAAGTACGACGCCGCGCAACAGCGCTATAGCGTGACGCTCACGCAAGGTTATGGCGATGCCGCGCCCGCCGCGCGTGAAACGCAAAAAGGTCCGCTGCTGATTCCGTTCGCGATCGGCTTGATCGGCAAGGACGGCCACGATCTGCCCTTGCAACTGGAAGGCGAGGCCGGAGTGTCGGACTCCACCACGCGCGTGCTGGAATTCACGCAGACCGAACAGACCTTCACGTTCGTCAACGTCGCGCAGGAACCGCTGCCCTCGCTGCTGCGCAATTTCTCGGCGCCGGTGGTCGTCGAATACGATTACTCGGCCGAGCAGCTCGCCTTCCTGCTCGCGCACGACAGCGATCCGTTCAACCGCTGGGAAGCCGGTCAACGACTCGCCACGCGCGAGCTGCTGACGCTCGCCGGGCGCGCCGCCACGGGCGTGCCGCTGCAACTCGACGACTCGGTGGTCGCCGCGTTCGCCCGCGTGCTGACCGACGAAACGCTCTCGCCCTCGTTCCGCGAGCTGGCGTTGATGCTGCCGTCGGAAGCGTATCTGGCTGAACAGATGACCGAATCGAATCCGGCCGCGGTCCATGCCGCACGGCAGTTCGTGCGCAAGCGCCTCGCGAATGCGCTCAGGAAGGACTGGCTCGCCGTGTACGAAAAGCACCGCACGCCGGGCGCCTATGAAGCAACGCCGGAGGCTTCCGGCCATCGTGCGTTGAAGAATCTTGCGCTGTCGTATCTCGCGGAACTGGACGATCCGGCCGAAGCCGTGCGTCTCGCCTCGGCGCAATACGACGCCGCCAACAATATGACTGACCGCTCGGCAGCGCTCTCGGCATTGCTCAATGCGTCGGCGGCGAATGGCGGCAGCGTCGAGGCGCAGCAGGCACTGGACGACTTCTACCAGCGCTTCGAAAAAGAACCGCTCGTCATCGACAAGTGGTTTGCCTTGCAAGCCACGCAACGCGGCAGCGCGCAGCGTCCGGTGATCGAGATCGTGCGCAAGCTGATGGCGCACCCGGCGTTCAACCTGAAGAACCCGAACCGGGCGCGCTCGCTGATTTTCAGCTTCTGTGCGGCGAACCCCGCGCAGTTCCACGCCGAAGACGGCTCGGGCTACGCGTTCTGGGCCGACCAGGTGATCGCGCTCGACGCCATCAATCCGCAAGTGGCCGCCCGCCTCGCCCGCTCGCTGGAACTGTGGCGCCGCTTTACGCCGACACTGCGTGACGGTATGCGCGCGGCGCTGGAGAAAGTGGCGTCGCAGGTGAAGTCGCGCGACGTGCGCGAGATCGTGGAGAAGGCGTTGGCATGACGATCGTCTGACAGCGCTTTTTGCAGCGAAAAGCCGGCACGTGTTGCCGGCTTTTTTTCGTCCTGAATTTCGCGATGGGGCGGTAGGCGAACCTCAACGTTAGCCGTTTGGACGACTATTCGTATCCGCTCGGCGGGGTGAAAGTAAACGCATTCATTTAACGGTTTACGTTTAACGCAACGCGTTATATCATCCCATGATCACGACATTCGGCGACAAGGCTACGGCAGCAATCTTTCAGGGCAAGTTCGTGCATTCACTGCCGCTTTACATGCAGGCGCTCGCACGCCGCAAGCTGCTCATGATCGACGCAGCTGAATCCATCCGCAACCTGCACGCGCCGCCGGGCAACCGGCTCGAAGCCTTGCAAGGCCTGCGCAGCGGGCAGTGGAGTATTCGCATCAACGCCCAGTGGCGCATCTGTTTTCATTTTGTCGACGGGGAGGCGCTGAATGTCGAAATTGTCGACTATCACTGATTATTGGGAGACCGGCATGGTCATCAAACGCTCCGATCTGGAGAGCATCGATTTCTCCGACATCGACGCAGGAGAAAGCATCCCGGAGATTCACCCGGGTGAGATTCTGCGCAGCGAGTTCCTCGAGCCGCTCGGCATGTCCGTCAACGCGCTCGCCCTTGCCCTGCGCGTACCGGCGCCGCGCATCAACGACATCGTGCGGGGCAAACGCGCCATCTCGGCCGACACTGCGCTGCGGCTCGAACGCTACTTTGGCGCGAGCGCGCAGTTCTGGCTGAATCTGCAGATCGCCTACGACCTGCGCGTCGCCACTGCGGCCGTCGGCGAGCAGATCGCACGCGAGATCGAGCCGATGCCGAAGGCGAACCGGCCCAAAATGCCGAAGGTCCCGGCCGAACACACCCGTGCCGCGGCGCTTGCCACCCACGTGGCCGGCCATGTCACGGCGATCAAGACTCGCCGCAAAGCCTGAGTTTCACGGGCCTTCACAGCGCCTGGCAACACGGACGCACGCGCTCGCATCTCAAAAGCGCGGAACCGACACAGCGAGCGGTTAAAATCGAGACATTCCCCAAGCCTTCCCGGAGTACAGCAATGGCTTTGCAACGTCGTACCACTCTCACGAAGTACCTGATCGAACAGCAGCGCGAAACCAACAACCTGCCGGCCGACCTGCGCCTTTTGATCGAAGTTGTCGCGCGCGCGTGCAAGGCGATCAGCTACCACGTCAGCAAGGGCGCGCTGGGCGACGCGCTCGGCACGGCGGGCAGCGAGAATGTCCAGGGCGAAGTACAGAAGAAACTCGACATCCTGTCGAACGAAATCCTGCTCGAAGCGAATGAATGGGGCGGCAACCTGGCGGGTATGGCGTCCGAGGAAATGGAGCAGTTCTTCCCGATCCCCGCCAACTATCCGAAGGGCGAATACCTGCTGGTGTTCGATCCGCTCGACGGCTCGTCGAACATCGACGTCAATGTGTCGATCGGCACGATCTTCTCGGTGCTGCGCTGCCCGGACGGCCAGCAGCCCACCGAACAATCGTTCCTGCAGCCCGGCACGCAGCAAGTCGCGGCAGGTTATGCGGTGTACGGCCCGCAAACCGTGCTGGTGCTGACCACCGGCAACGGCGTGAACTGCTTCACGCTGGATCGGGAGCTGGGCTCGTGGGTGCTCACGCAAAGTGATATGCGCATTCCGGTCGAAACACGTGAATACGCGATTAACGCGTCGAACGAGCGTCACTGGTATCCGCCGGTCGAGAAATACATCGGCGAGTTGAAGGACGGCAAGGACGGTTCGCGTCAGAGCGACTTCAATATGCGCTGGATCGCATCGATGGTGGCCGACGTCCACCGTATCCTGAACCGCGGCGGCATCTTTATGTACCCGGCCGACAAGCGCACGCCGGACAAGCCGGGCAAGCTCCGCCTGATGTACGAAGCGAACCCGATGGCGTTCATCGTCGAGCAGGCGGGCGGCGCCGCGACCAACGGCGAGAAGCGGATTCTGGATATTCAGCCGAAAAGTCTGCACGAACGCGTGGCGGTGTTCCTCGGCTCGAAGAACGAAGTCGACCGCGTCACGCGCTACCATCTCGAAACAAAAAAGTGATTGCGGGGGCTTGCCAAGTTCCTAAAGAAGTCCCTATAATCTCGTTTCTCCTGATGCCGGAATAGCTCAGATGGTAGAGCAGCGCATTCGTAATGCGAAGGTCGGGGGTTCGATTCCTCTTTCCGGCACCACAAGATTCAAGCAAAAAGCCCAGTCCTCGTGACTGGGCTTTTTGCTTTATGCCAATGCGTTCTGCGTTTTTTGTGCGGCATCTTCCCCCGATTTCCGCTTTCTCCCGCGCCAGCTTCCTGACGTCCGCCGAGATTCAACCTGGTGGTTGACTTAGGTCAACGCTGACGTGAACTTCGGCCAACGTGGCTGCTGCTTCAATCCACCGTCACAATAATCAGCGGCAGAGCGCCCCTTCAGCCGCCAAAATCCAATCGATCGCTTCGCGCGGTCACGCCGAGATTGCGAACGACGACCGCATCTTCAACAATCACGTTCCCGGCCGGTTTCCTGCCATATGCCAATACGGCTTCCTGCGGCGCCGACGAAAACCACAAAATCCGACCCGCGCACTCGATACCGACCTGACGTCCTTTCCAGTAGACAGCGTTTTCCATGGCGAACTCTCTGCAGGGCGAAGACAGTTATCTTCCGCGCCAGACCCGGCGCGTCCGTTAGCCACCGCACCGTACGCGGCGGATAGCTGCTGTTAATGATAGGCGGCCCGCGCGTTGACCGGCTTGTCAGCCGATGTCAGCGTTCTGGCGCAACGCGGCAACAGCTCGACCCGAGCGGAAACATTACGCGGATTCAACGTTTCCGCCGTGCTTCGGCTACGCTGCTGGATAACACTGCAGTCTGGACTCGTACACGGCCCTTACCCCGCCGGAAACCATCCTCACTTCGCCGGGCATATTCCGTGCAACCTCATAAGCGTTCGCCCGGCCAACCAGGCTGCCACGCTTCCCTATCAATCGACATGGACACCATCCGCAACAAGCCCCGCTCGCTCGCCACCTCCGCCGATGCGCCCGCTCCGGCCGGCTTCGTCCGCGTACGCGGCGCTCGCGAGCACAATCTTAAAAACATCGACGTGCAGATTCCGCGCGATGCACTGGTCGTGTTCACCGGCGTTTCCGGTTCGGGCAAATCGTCGCTGGCGTTCGGCACGCTCTACGCCGAGGCGCAGCGGCGCTACTTCGAATCGGTCGCACCGTATGCGCGACGACTGATCGACCAGGTCGGCGTGCCAGAAGTCGACGCGATCGAAGGTCTGCCGCCTGCCGTCGCGTTGCAGCAGCAGCGCGGCACGCCGAGCGCACGCTCTTCGGTAGGCAGCGTAACGACGCTGTCCAGCCTCGTGCGCATGCTGTACTCGCGCACCGGCGACTACCCGCCGAAACAGCCGATGTTGTTCGCAGAAGATTTCTCGCCGAACACGGTGCAAGGCGCTTGCCCTACGTGTCACGGGCTCGGCCGCGTGTACGAAGTCACCGAGAAATCGATGGTGCCGGACGACTCGCTGACCATCCGCGAGCGTGCGGTCGCCGCATGGCCGCCCGCGTGGCACGGACAGAATCTGCGCGACATCCTGGTGACAATGGGCTACGACGTCGATACACCATGGCGCGACTTGCCCAAGAAAGACCGCGACTGGATTCTCTTCACCGACGAACAGCCGACTGTGCCCGTCTACGCCGGTCTGACACCGAAGGAAACCCGCGCCGCACTCAAACGCGAAGCCGAGCCCAGTTACATGGGCACCTTCACCGGCGCGCGCCGTTACGTGCTGCACACTTTCGCGAACACCCAAAGCGCCTTGATGAAAAAGCGCGTGTCGCGGTACATGGTCGGCAGCGTCTGTCCGACTTGCCACGGCAAACGACTCAAGAAAGAAGCGCTCTCGGTGAAGTTCGCCGGTCTCGATATCGGCGAATTTGCGCAGTTGCCGCTCGCCAGGCTCGCGGCCATTCTCGAGCCGATCGCGCGAGGTGAATGGCCCGATGCAGCGACAGGCGCCGACTGCAAAGGCAGCGTGCTTAGCAGGAATGCGATGCGCGACGCCGTCGGCAAGCGTGTCGCCGCGGGCGGCTCGGCGCACAAAGCCTCGCCCGACGTGCGACGCACGCCGAATCTCTCCGAGGAGAAGCGGGTTGCCGCGCAGCGCATTTCAGCTGAACTGCTCGAGCGTCTGACCACACTGATCGATCTCGGCCTGGGTTACCTCGCGCTGGAACGCAGCACGCCGACGCTGTCGTCAGGCGAACTGCAGCGCTTGAGGCTGGCCACGCAGTTGTCGTCGCAACTGTTTGGCGTCGTGTACGTGCTCGACGAACCGTCGGCCGGCCTGCACCCTGCCGATGGCGAGGCGCTCTTCAGCGCACTGCAAGGGCTGAAGGCAGCGGGCAATTCGCTATTCGTGGTCGAGCATGATCTGCAGATGATGCGGCGCGCCGACTGGCTGGTCGACGTGGGTCCCGCAGCCGGCGAAGCTGGCGGTCATGTGGTCTACAGTGGACCGCCCGCGGGACTCGCCAAGGTCGAAGCGTCGCAAACGCGCCGGTATCTGTTCGCGCCCCCGGCGCCCGTCGACCGCACGCCGCGCTCGCCTGCCGGCTGGCTGAAACTTGCCAATCTCACGCGCAACAATTTGCACGGGTTGGACGTCGCGTTCCCGCTCGGCTGCTTTACGACCGTCACCGGCGTGTCTGGCTCCGGCAAATCGAGCCTCGTAAGCCAGGCCCTGCCGGAACTGATCGCAAGCCGCCTGGGACGGATCATCGAAAGTCCGGACGATGACGAACAGGACCCGCTGCTCGCCACCGAGACGATGCCGAATAGCGGCCACATCGCCGATGGTATGGACACGCTGCGCCGGCTAGTGCGCGTCGACCAGAAACCGATCGGACGCACACCGCGCTCGAATCTCGCCACCTACACGGGCCTGTTCGATCACGTGCGCAAGCTGTTCGCCGACACGCCACTCGCCCGTAAGCGGCGCTACGGTGCGGGCCGCTTCTCGTTCAACGTCGCGCAAGGCCGCTGCCCGACATGCGAGGGCGAAGGCTTTGTGAGCGTCGAGCTGCTGTTTCTGCCGAGCGTCTATGCGCCCTGCTCGACCTGCCACGGCACCCGCTACAACACCCAGACACTAGACATCACGTGGCGCGATAAAAACATCGCCGAGGTGCTCGACCTGACCGTCGACGCCGCCTGCGATTTATTCGCCGACGAGACAAGCGTGATGCGCGCGCTGAAAGTGTTGCGCGACATCGGCCTCGGCTATTTGCGGCTCGGCCAGCCGGCCACCGAGCTGTCGGGCGGCGAAGCCCAACGTATCAAACTCGCCACCGAACTGCAGCGAGCGCAGCGCGGCGACACGCTGTACATCCTCGACGAGCCGACCACCGGGCTGCATCCCGCCGACGTCGACCGGCTGATGGTGCAACTACAGGGACTCGTCGATGCGGGCAATACGGTGGTGGTGGTCGAGCACGACATGCGGGTCGCCGCGCAAAGCGACTGGATCATCGACGTCGGCCCGGGCGCGGGCGACGCCGGCGGCACGATCGTGGCAAGCGGCACGCCGGCTGAAGTTGCGCGCACCACGGAGAGCCGCACGGCCGCCTATCTGAAGCAACGGCTCGCGGCCTGAAGCTGGAGCTACGCGCGAGCGCTACAGGACTTCGCGCTTCTCCCGCAGAAAATCAATCAGCGCGCGCAACTTGAACGGCATCTGAGCGCGGCTCGCCGTGTACAGATAAAAGCCCGGAAAGCTCGGACACCACGCATCCAGCACGCGGATCAGGTGGCCGTCTTCGAGTTGCCTGTTCACGTAGTCGTCGATCACGTGGAGAAGACCCACGCCCTGCTCCGCGGCCCGCACCATCGTGTACAGATCGTTGGTGACGAGACTCCCGCGCGTCTCGACTTCAAACACACGCGCCGGATCGTCTGGCGACGCGAACTCCCATCGATAGATGCCGCCGCTAGTCGAGAAGCGGTAGCGCAGGCAATCGTGAGCGGCGAGATCGGCTGGCGTCGCCGGCGCTGGATAGCGCTCGAAGTAGGCCGGCGAGCCGGCAACGACAATCCGGATTTCGCCGCCCAAAGGCACCGCCACCATGTCCTGCGCGACCCGTTCGCCAAGCCGGATACCCGCGTCGAAGCCTTCGCCGACTACATCGGCGAAACCATCGTCGAGCGTCAGGTCGAGGCGGATCTGCGGATAGCGGCGCGTGAACTCGGCCAGATGCGGCAGCACCAGCAACTCGCTCGCAACCCTCGGCAAATTGATGCGCAGCGTGCCGGCCGGCTGATCGCGGGTTTCATCGAGCGCCTCGAAGGCCGCCTCCAACTCGCCCAGCGCAGGCAGCACACGCGCGAGAAACTGCGCGCCAGCCTCCGTCAGTGCAACGCGCCGGGTGGTCCGGTTGAACAGGCGCACATTCAACTGAGTTTCCAGCGAACGGATGCTTTGCGACAGCGCCGACGCCGTCACCCCGGTTTCAGCGGCCGCGTGCGTGAAGCTGCCGTGCCGCGCCACGCACGCGAACGCCATGAGCGCCGGCAACTGGGCTGGGTCCATCACGGCCTCCATTATTAAGTCAGACTTCACAATCCTTGCAGATGAGCGGCATTTTTCCAAGGAAAGAATCGGCGCACGATTGCGCCATCGATTCAATTCTCTTCGTCTAACCGCTCAAGGAGACTGACATGACGATGGACCGCTACACCCTGCTCGGCCGCTCAGGCCTTCGCGTGAGCCCGATCGCCCTCGGCACGATGACCTTCGGTACTGAATGGGGCTGGGGCGCCGACGAACAAGCGGCGCAACGTCTGTTCGATCTGTACGTGGACGCCGGCGGCAACTTCATCGACACCGCCGACCTGTACACCGAAGGCACCAGCGAGAGATGGCTCGGCAAATTCGTCGCGTCGCGCGGTCTGCGCGAGCGGATCGTCATCGCCACCAAATACGGCTACAACGCCGAGACCGGTAATCCGAACGCCGGCGGCAACCATCGCAAGAATCTGCTGCGTGCGCTCGACGGCTCGCTCAAACGTCTGGGCACCGACTACATCGACCTGTATTACCTGCACACATGGGACCGCGTCACGCCGGTGGACGAAGTGATGCGTGCAATGGACGACGCCGTGCGCGCGGGCAAGATCCGCTACGTCGGCCTGTCGGATACGCCCGCGTGGTTCGCCGGGCGGGCGCAAACGCTCGCCGACTGGCGCGGCTTCGAGCCGGTCGCGGCGATGCAGCTCGAATACTCGATGATCGAGCGCAACACCGAAAACGAGTTCGCCGATCTCGCCGCCAATCTGGGCATGGGGCTCGTGCCCTGGAGTCCGCTGGGTATGGGCGTGCTGTCGGGCAAATACCGTCCTTCGCAAGGCGGAGCGGCACGCGCTGTTTCCGACGACGGACGCCTTGCGAGCGTAGCCAGCGCGCCGCCGCCGGGATTCGACAAGCTAACCGAGCGCAACTTTCGCATCGTCGCGGAACTGGAGGCCGTTGCGAATCTGGCGGGGCGGCCGATGGCGCAAGTCGCGCTGAACTGGCTGCATCAGAAGCGCGGCGTGTCGAGCATCATTGTGGGCGCGACCCGGCCGGAGCAGTTGCAGGAGTCACTCGGCGCGCTGGATTTCACGCTCGCGCCGGAATTGATCGCACGGCTCGACGCCGTCTCGGAACCTGCCCGTCCATTCCCGTACTACATGTTCGCTGACGGCCATCAGGCGCGGATTCATGGCCAGGTCGAAGTCGCCGACAAGCCTGCGGCTTACTCTGCTCCCGTGACAATTCCCGCACCGAACGCATAAGAATCGTCCACTTCGAGCGCCGCGCTTCGTTCAGAACGCGGCGCCTTTTTATTTGCAAAAAATATTCAGAAAAGTATTCCCGCTCGTCAACGAAGTCACGCAATCGTTCGTTTACAAACAATTAGAGGGGCGGAATGAACGCGCTGACCAATCGGTAATTAACGAACGTTCGGACTAACGCGGAGAAAATCCTCCCGATGCGGCAGTGCACAAAAATCGTTCTGATTCCTGCATATCGACAGAAATGAACAGACGATGCTGTGATGCAGCAGAGATAATGCCTGGAAGGCTTGCGGGGCAAGGCTGGGAACGGAACGGCGCAGATATCGGACTGTTTTTGATTCGCGGCGGCAAATTCAGTCGCGCGTAGTCAACCGATAAATTCTATTCAAACATTCCGTTCCAATGTCGGGCTGTACCGTTAAAGCAACACATAACATGTGAGCCGCATCAGACACTGGTGCAAAACGGGGACCGAGGCAGATAATCGGTTTGTAAAGGAGAAAGATCATGGATGCCAAACCACCGAAGATTCCGACCCCGGATAAAGTTTTTAGCCCGGATCCGGAACCCGCTGGCGTCGAGTTTCTGGGTGCCGAACTGCCTGAGCACGTTCGCGCATTTTTCGACGAACAACGTAAGTCGTGCGACTCGAAGTAACGGTGCAGTGGCGCGATGCAGCATCGCCGTCCGCGTGTCCGGCGCGCGGCGAAGGTTCGCACGCGCTCTTACGATGGTCGTTTGCCGCCTTCGCGGCGCGGATTACATCCGCTTGATTGCAGCGCGCCTGGCTGACGCGGCCCGGCGCATTGATGGCGCTTGTCTCTGACAGGCGCCTTTGAATGTCCCGGTAGTTTGCTTTCCCATCGCTCAACGTGCCCGCTTGATCCTCGCATCGTCTATTCTTCTGTTTTTTCTTCCACGGCTGACCGGCCACCTCCGCCTTCCATGAATCGCTCGTATCGCTTTGGCGCGTCATGCGCGCTCGCGTTGTTCACTGCGCTTGCACTCGCGCCCGCCCCCGCCGTCGCAGAAGGCGACGACACCGCGCTCACCAATCTGATCGCGTTGGCGTCTCAGCGCCTCGCCCTCGCGGAGCCCGTTGCGCGCTGGAAATGGGCGAACCATCAGGCGATCACGGATACGCCGCGCGAAAATGCGTTGCTCGCCGAGGTCGAAAAGCGCGCCGTCGCCGCGAACGTCGATCCGGCGTTTGCGCACGCTTTCTTCCAGGATCAGATCGACGCCAGCAAAGACGTGCAAAACGCGCTGTTTGCGACCTGGCGCAGCACGCGGCCGCCCGAAGGTCCTGCGCCTGACCTGGCCACCAGCACGAGGCCACAATTGGACCGGCTGACGCAGTCGCTCATGGCAGGACTCGCACGGGTGCAACCGCTGCGCGCGGCACAGGATTGCCCGTCGCGCGTGGCGCAATCGCTCGCCAACTGGAAATCGCTAACGCGCTATGACTCGGCCCACTCGAGCGCGTTGACGCGCGCTCTCGGCCATGTGTGCGAAGCGGGCGGAGTCGGCGCGACCGGCTGACCGGTTGGTGTGGTCGACCGGAGGCCGGAACGTCGATCGGTCCATCGCGCTCAGGTAAGGATTGGACCCACCCTGAGCGATGGGTCACTGCACAAAAACGCGTTAAGCCAGACTCGGCACAGGCGTGCCACTCGAAACGCTCAAGGGCATCACGCGCAAACCGCGCGCAAGATGGCTTTGCAGAAGACGGTAAGTCGACAGTTCGAACGGTCCGCCTGCGCTCGAAGCATGCAGCGCCGCCGCCTGTGCGAGCGAGGGCGCATGCCCCAGGTAACGCCACCGGTCGACAACATGAAAAGCGCGCGCGTCCGACGCCTCTTCTCGCTCCTCAAATACGATCGGACCTTCGAACGGCCACGGCGCATCCAGTGGATCGCTTTTCATGACGCGCGGCACGCGGTTATGACCGGGACGCAACGTCGCGATCCACAGTGCCTCCGCGAGCATGGCGCCCAACTCACCGCCGGTCGCGCGCCATTCGACACGCCGCACTTGCTGCGCGAGCCGCACATCCTTGGACGAACGCCGCTCGCCCGTTAAATGCGAACGTAACCGCTGACGCACACGCACGCTTCGCCCGACATAAAGCGGCAGGTCGCCTTCTCCATAGAACGCGTAAACACCGCATCCGGCCGGCGCGGTGTCGAGCAGATCTTCGGTGATGTCGCCAGCAAGCCGGTAGCGCCGTGTAGTGCGCTCGATCTGTGCCCGCAAAACGTCCGGCGGCACGAGCCCGCTATGCAAACGTTGCCAGAACTGCCAGATCAGATCGGCGTCGGCGAGTGCGCGGTGACGATCGGACGGGACGAGACCATGACGTTCCACCAGCGCGTCGAGCCCATGGCGCTTTTCCGCGGGAAACAACGCGCGCGACAGGCGTACGGTACACAGCACATCGGGATCGAACGCCAATCCGGCCCGGCGAAACTCGCCGCGCAGAAAACCGCGATCGAAACTGGCGTTGTGCGCCACGAACAGTTTGCCGCTCAGGCGCTCGAGCAATGCCGGCGCGATGGCATCGAAAGTAGGCGCGCCCCGCACCATCGCGTTCGTAATGCCGGTGAGTTGCTGAATGAATGAGGGAATCGGTTGCTGAGGGTCGACCAGGCTGCTCCAGCGCGATACGCCGGCCGGTCCTATTTCAACCACGCCGACTTCGGTGATGCGATGCTCGGTGGTCGATCCGCCGGTGGTTTCAAGGTCGACGAAGACAATCGGCACATCTAGGGCCGGTTCCGGCAAAAACTGTTCAGACATGGAAAGAGATACTTTGGACGCGTGGCTTTGCGGCAAGTATGCACCAGTTAGCCGCCGTACACCCAGCCACCATTGCTTTTCCCTCTTGGCGCGCGGCGCAAAAACTGCATTCCTTCGCGGCCCGCGACCTGCTCATCACTCACGACTTATTATATTTTTACGACGTCTATTTTTAATTCCATGGCGCAATTTTATCGACTGCCCCTCAGGATTAATCCGAACCAGATAGTTAATAGTTTCAACTACAACAGCGAATAATCATAAAAAAAACCTTCGCGTCCTGCGAAGGCTTTCTGACCATCATGCTTGCCCGCGACACACGCGGAGCGGAACGGCGCGGCTTACAGCGGCTGGATGTTCGCTGCCTGCTTGCCCTTCGGGCCGGCCTTGACCTCGAAGGAAACGCGCTGGCTTTCCTTCAGCGACTTGAAACCTTCGGTGCGGATCTCCGAAAAGTGCGCGAACAGATCTTCGCCACCCGAATCCGATGTAATGAAGCCAAAGCCCTTAGCATCGTTGAACCATTTGACGATACCCGTTTCCATATTCCAGTTTCCCTCGAGGATTTATCAAAATCAGGGCATTGCCCTCAAGCTGCGTTTCATGGCCAATTCATCTGCGATCGGGCATTTCTGAATACCTTTCGCACTTTCATACCTGGCAACTGAAATTCAGCTTTGCTGTTATACGGGGAACGAAGAATCGACGTCAAGAGAATTTTTCATATTCACTTAGCGCACAACGCGATAAGTCAATGCCAAATGAATCGAATAATTCCGAAGGCATATTCAGCAAAAACAGAATAACTTTTCACGTCAATATTACTCACTCGAGATCGCGCACAACCAATACCGGAAAAAATTTCGACCTGCCCGCGAGAATATGTAACAAAAGATGTTTTTAGTAAGTGTTTGTCCGAGTTGTTGCGCCGCACTCACGCCAGCATGATGGAAACCAGTACCGAAGAGTAATGAATGGCCGTCAGGAGATTGCCATGCTGTTCAACGAATTCCGTCGCTTCGTCGCCTGGCTCACCCAACCGCACGCAAAGACAACTCCCGCACGATCCGGGCCGGCGGCCCCGTCGCCTTCGGCCTTCGAGGTCGATCCTATGTGGCATGGGGACCACTGGCAAAATCTGCTCTCGTCCCCAATGGATGCGCGCCGCTATGTGATGGAAGACTGGAGCGTCTCGATAGCGACCGACTGGAGCGACCTGGACGATGCCGCGCCGGCGCACTGACTGACGTCTGCGAATCCGCAACCAGCAGGCAAAAAAAAAGCGCGACGGGAAGGTCGCGCCGACAAAGGTTTGGAGATCTTTTTCGTCAACGAAAAAGTCTGCTTCGGAAAGCAGAAATTTCAGTATAACGGCTGAGTCGAGATCGATTATTCGCATAATCGGCAACCATCTATTTCTATAGCAACAACAATCCTTTTTTACGATTTATCACGTTGTTTTTTTGCATCGATTACTGTAGCAAATGTGCAACGCGATTCAGTTGACTCACCTCTCACCTCCCCCTCAATACCGCTGCAGCCCTTTATCAGCAAGGCTTAAACGGCATTCGCTTATCGTTTCACATCCAGTAATACTTTATTGTGAAAATCGAAACGTCCGCTTTGCGAGCGTCTCTCTACACTCTGCGTAACCGGAAACCGGCGCGCGTGGCGTACAGCGCGTTTCTCATGCGGATTTCGCCTCTCGCAGCGCCCGCGTGAAGGTCTCCTTAAGCCTGGGTTCAACGCCCACTCTCGCTCTCGGAGTTACAAGATGAAAAAGACTCTCATGGTCGCGGCCCTCACGGGCGTTTTTGCAACGGCAGCACATGCCCAAAGCAGCGTCACGCTGTATGGCTTGATCGACGCCGGTATCACCTATACCAATAACCAGCACGGCCACAGCAACTGGCAGGAAACGAGCGGCTCGGTGAACGGCAGCCGTTGGGGCTTGCGTGGTTCCGAGGATCTCGGTGGCGGTCTCAAGGCCATCTTCACGTTGGAAAACGGCTTCGGCATCAATGACGGCACGCTGAAACAAGGTGGCCGCGAATTCGGCCGTCAAGCGTTCGTCGGTCTGACGAGCGACCAGTTCGGCGCCGTGACGCTCGGCCGTCAATACGACAGCATGGTCGACTACGTAGGTCCGCTGGCCCTGACCGGCACGCAATACGGCGGCACGCAGTTCGCGCATCCGTTCGACAACGACAACCTGAACAACTCGTTCCGCGTCAACAACTCGGTCAAGTACCAGAGCGTGAACTACGGCGGCTTCAAGTTCGGCGGCCTGTATGGCTTCTCGAACCAGGCTGACGGCTTCGCCAACAACCGTGCGTACAGCGCGGGCGCGTCGTATAACTGGGGTGGCCTGAACCTGGCGGCTGCTTACTTGCAATTGAACAGCAACGGCGCGACGGGCGCGGCTGCTGCGTTCAATTCGGGTGGCGCGGTGTCGAGCGACAACACGTTCTTTGCTGCCCGCCAGCAAACGTGGGGCGCAGGCGCTAACTATGCGTTCGGCCCGGCTACCGTCGGCCTCGTGTACTCGCAAACGAATCTGTCGGGTCTGGCCGGCATCGGTGCAGGCGCATCGGGTCAATCGGCCGGTGTCGGTGGCTTCGGCGGCAGCAGCGCTCACTTCCAGAACTTCGAAGCTAACGCTCGCTACGCGCTGACGCCGGCAGTGAGCATCGCCGGTTCGTACACGTACACGCGTGCGAGCCTGGCCGGCACGCGTCCGCACTGGAACCAGTTCAACCTGCAAACCGCGTACGCGCTGTCCAAGCGTACGGACGTGTACCTGCAAGGCGAATACCAGCAAGTCAACGAAAACGCCATCGTCGATGCCGACATCAACGGTCTGGGCGCTTCGAACAACAACAAGCAAATCGCTGTGACCGCAGGTCTGCGTCACCGCTTCTAAAGCAGCTGGCAACACCTGCAGTATCGAAGGCGCCGTTCGCGGCGCCTTTTTTTATGCCGCCCCGCCACCGGTATCGGGCGGCGGATACTTGACGTCCAGAATGTCGATTGGCTGCGGACCGGCCGGCGTGTACAACGTCACCGTATCGCCAATTTTGGCCTTGAGCAGCGCCCGCGCGATCGGCGAAATCCAGCTCACATGGCCGACATCCAGATCGACCTCATCGACGCCGACAATCGTCAGCGTATGCACCTCGCCGTCTTCCGTCGCGTATTCGACGGTCGCGCCGAAGAAAACCTGATCGACGTTCTCCTGTTTGCTGCTGTCGACTATTTCAGCGATATCGAGGCGCTTGGTCAGAAAGCGAATCCGCCGGTCGATTTCTCGCAGACGGCGCTTGCCGTAAATGTAATCGCCGTTTTCCGAGCGATCGCCGTTCGAGGCCGCCCACGACACGAGCCTGACCACCTCCGGCCGCTCGACATCGATCAGATGCAGCAGTTCGTCGCGCATGCGCCGGTAGCCGGCGGGCGTGATGTAGTTTTTCGTACCCGGCGGGATTTCGGGCTGGGCGACGTCGAGATCGTCGTCATTCTCTTCACTCGACTCTTTGACAAAGGCCTTGTTCATGATGGTCCGTTAACTGCAGCAAGCGACTGCCTATCAAGGGTACACGATCAGGGCAATGAGACAAATCGCAGTTACATGCTTCCCTTTTTGAAAACCTTTGCTATAATCTCGTTTCTGCGTGCGGCTGTAGCTCAGTTGGATAGAGTACTTGGCTACGAACCAAGGGGTCGTGGGTTCGAATCCTGCCAGCCGCACCACTTATTCGAGGGCCTCCCTCCGGGGAGGCCCTTACGTTTTACCCGGTTTCATTGCAGTACTATCGTATTTAGCGTCACCTGTTTAGCGTGCGGCTGTAGCTCAGTTGGATAGAGTACTTGGCTACGAACCAAGGGGTCGTGGGTTCGAATCCTGCCAGCCGCACCACCTATGAAGGGCCTTCCAATCGGAAGGCCCTTTGTTTTTGCGTGGCCGATTTTGAGCGTCGTCGTGCTTCAGCGCATCCGTCCCGCCGAGCCTGAAGGCCATGGCGGGCCGCCCCCGCTACTATCGCGGTGCCGACTGAATATCGCCGATGCGCCCGTCAGGACTCGGCAGATCCTCGAATGAACTTCCCACCGATTCCTCGCCGATCGGCTCCGCGCGATCGCCAGTGACCGCCTGCGCCTGCCGCAACACATCGTCAACGCGCTCGCCGAAGCGACTTTCGACGAACGCCCGCAGCAGCGCAACCCGCAACGAGTCGCCCCGCCCTTCGACGGTTCGATGCGCGCCTTCGAACTCCGCGATGCAATGTGCCGCGCCACGATCGGTCCGCTCACGCACCTCCAGCCGTTGCGCGCGTTCCAGCACCGCAGCAGCCGCTTCCCACGACGTGGACGGCGTAAAACGGCCATCCCACGGGCGACCACGGTCATTGCCGCGGATCGAGACGGTTTCGCCGCCATCGGTAAAGTAGATTTCGCGCACGAAGTCGTGCAGGCTGCGGGCCACCCAATAATCGAGCGCCACGCCGGCGAGGTCAGCTACGTTCATAAGCGTTCTCCCTGAGGTTCCGGTGAGACTCGCTGGCGGCGGGTGCGTTCAGATTGGAACGAAAGCCGCCTGAAGGTGCCCGAGGCCAGTAGACGCGGCCTCCGTCGACAGACTCACCAGCCGCGTCAGAAGGTCAGTAATCCGCCCGTTCGCGGTCGATCCGCATCCCGCCGTCGTGACGGTGATGCCCCTCCTCGCTCGGACGTTCGCGCGCAATACGCATCACGTCCGGATTCGTACGCACACGGCGCATGACGTTGGCGAGATGGACGCGATCGCTCACCTGGATCACGAAGCGCAGCACCGTGGATTCCTGCGACAGGTCTTCGTCCATCGCGATGTGGACGATGTTCGCATCCGCCGACGTGATGTCGGCCGCCACGCGGGCGAATACGCCCTTGGTATTTTTGACCAGCACCTTCACCGCGACGTCGAACAGACGCCCCGGCTGCGGCGCCCACGCCACGTCGATCCAGCGGCCCGGATCGCGGCGGTGGATACGCTGTGCGACGCGGCAATCCGTGGTGTGGATCGCCATGCCGAGGCCGATGCCGATGTAGCCCATGATGTCGTCGCCCGGAATCGGACGGCAGCACGCGGACAACTGGACCGACATGCCTTCGGTACCGGTGATGACGACCGGCGGCGCATGCGACGTTGTGCCATCGCGTGAACCGTCGTCGTCCGCATCGCGGCCGCTCATCAGCACTTCGATGCGCTTGGCCATGACCGCGGCGACGCGGCGGCCAAGACCGATATCCGCGAAGATTTCCTGACGATTCTTGTTACCCGTCCACTGCACGAGCTTTTCCCACGCTTCCGGCGTGACGTCCGACAGCGCCAGCCCGTAACCCTTCAGCGCCTGGTCGACGAGACGCTCGCCGAGTTGCACGGACTCGTTCAGACGCATAGTCTTCAGATAGTGGCGGATCGCCGAACGGGCCTTGCCGGTACGCACGAAACCCAGCCAGGCCGGATTCGGCTTCGAATAAGGCGCCGTAATGACTTCGACGATATCGCCGCTCTTTAGCTCGGTACGCAGCGGCAGCAGCTCATTGTTGATCTTCACTGCGACACACTGGTTGCCCAGGTCGCTGTGGATCGAATACGCGAAGTCGAGCGCGGTGGCGCCGCGCGGCAGCGCCATGATCTTCGACTTCGGCGTAAACACGTAGACCGCGTCCGGGAACAGATCGATCTTGACGTGTTCCAGGAATTCGCTCGAATCACCCGCTTCGCTCTGAATGTCGAGCAACGACTTCAGCCACTGGTGCGCGCGCTTCTGCACATCGTTCAGATCCGCGCCGCCGTTCTTGTACAACCAGTGCGCAGCAACGCCCGCTTCGGCAATCTCGTGCATCTTGCGCGTGCGCACCTGGAACTCGATCGGCGCGCCGAACGGACCGACCAGCGTGGTGTGCAGCGACTGATAGCCGTTCACCTTCGGGATCGCGATGTAATCCTTGAACTTGCCCGGCACCGGCTTGTAGAGCGCATGCAGCGCGCCGATGCAGGTGTAGCACTCGAGCGCGCTTTCGACCACCACACGGAAGCCGTACACGTCGAGCACCTGCGAGAACGACAACTGCTTGTCGCGCATCTTCTTGTAGATACTGAAGATGGTTTTCTCGCGGCCGGTAACTTCGGCGTCGAGCTTCGCGTCGGCAATCGCGCGCTGCACCGACTCCAGAATCTTGCCGACCACTTCGCGCCGGTTGCCACGCGCGGCCTTGACGGCTTTTTCGAGCGTGGCGTAGCGATGCGGGTTGAAGTTCGCGAAGCTCAGGTCCTGCAGCTCGCGATAGGTATTGTTCAGGCCAAGCCGGTGGGCGATCGGCGCGTAGATGTCCAGCGTTTCGCGCGCCACACGGCGGCGCTTTTCATGCGGCACCGCACCCAGCGTGCGCATGTTGTGCAGCCGGTCGGCGAGCTTCACCAGAATCACGCGGACATCGCGCGCCATTGCGAGCAGCATCTTGCGGAAGTTTTCCGCCTGCGCCTCTTCGCGATTGCGAAACTCCATCTTGTCCAGTTTCGACAACCCGTCGACCAGTTCCGCGACCTTCGCACCGAATCGCTCGGCGAGTTCGGCCTTGGTCACACCCTGGTCTTCCATCACGTCATGCAGCAGCGCCGCCATGATCGACTGGTCGTCGAGATTCCAGCCGGCGCAGATTTCCGCGACGGCGACAGGATGGGTGATGTAGGGTTCGCCGCTCTGGCGATACTGGCCGAGGTGGGCTTCGTCGCTGAAATGGAACGCCGCCTTGATCTGCTTGATCTCTTCCGGCTGCAGATAGCCGGACAGAACGGAAGTCAGCTTGGCGATCGAAACGACGTCATGCCGGCGCGGCTGCTCCGGCGTGGCGGTCGGCCCGAACAGATGGCGAAACGACTGTTCGAGGACCGCGTCGATGTACTTCCGTGCAGACGAGGGCGAATCGGCGTCGTGTTCCACTTCCGTGGCGGTGGGCGGGGTAGCACTCATTTTCGCCTCCGTAGCGGTTAGGGTTGGACGCCGGTCTGTACGTTGATGCAATTACGCGTTGCAAACGGATGGGGCAAACGCGTAGGGTAAATGCGCAATCGAAAACGGAACAGTGCGCCTTAAACCGGCACCTTCTTCAGCATTTCGACGCCAACCTGGCCGGCTGCGATTTCGCGCAGTGCGACGACCGTGGGCTTGTCGCGGCTTTCGATCTTTGGCGTGTGACCTTGTGCGAGCTGACGCGCGCGATAGGTCGCGGCAAGCGCGAGTTCGAAACGGTTCGGAATCTGTTTGAGGCAGTCTTCGACGGTAATGCGGGCCATGTTGGGTTCCTTCTTTCCAGAAAACGCTGGGCCGCCCCAAGTCTTCTTGTTGCCCTCGGGGGGCCTGGCGCGAAGCGACAGGTCTGGGGGCGTTAATTGATGTTGCTTATTCTACCTTATGTGCTCGACATGCCGCCGCGTTCACGCGTGTGGCAGATGAATGCCGAGCTGCACGAAAAGCTGCGTGTGGCGCGCGTATTGCGAGGCGAAGCGCGAACGCGTCGCGGCCACGAGGCACTGCAGTTCGCCGAGCGCGCGATCGAAGTTGTCGTTGATCACGACGTACTCCGCTTCGGCCGCGTGCGCCATCTCGCTGCCGGCTGCGAGCAGACGGCGCGTGATCACGTTCGGCTCGTCCTGGCCGCGCTTTTTCAAGCGCTCTTCGAGTGCGTCGAGAGACGGCGGCAGGATGAAAATTTCGACTGCGTTGTGAAACTGTTTCTTCACCTGTTGCGCGCCTTGCCAGTCGATTTCGAGCAGCACGTCATGCCCGCTTTTCATCTGCTCTTCGATCCACACACGCGAGGTCGCGTAGTAGTTGCCATGCACTTCCGCGCTTTCCAGAAACTCGCCGGCCGCGTGACGCGTCAGGAAATCGTCGACGGTCGTGAAGTGATAGTGCTCCCCGTCCTGTTCCTTCGGACGCGGCGGACGCGTCGTGTACGAAATCGACAGACGGATCGCATCGTCGCCGGCGAGCAGTGCGTTCACGAGCGTCGATTTGCCCGCGCCCGAAGGCGCGACCACCATGAACAGGTTGCCGGGATAAGCACCGGCGTAAGGGTTGCGCGGTGCGCTGGTTTCGCGTGTGTGGTCGGTCATGTTCTCGGGGCTCCTGCCTTACTCCAGATTCTGTACTTGCTCGCGCATCTGTTCGATGAGCAGCTTCAGGGTCATCGACGAATCGGCCAGTTCCTTCGCGGCCGCCTTCGAGCCGAGCGTGTTCGCTTCGCGATTCAGCTCCTGCATCATGAAGTCGAGCCGCTTGCCGACCTTGCCGCCCTTCTCGATCACGTGACGCGTTTCGTTCAGGTGAGCCGTGAGGCGCGACAGTTCTTCGGCGATGTCGATGCGGATGCCGTACATCGTCACTTCCTGGCGAATCCGTTCGTTGATTTCTTCGCGCGAAACGATCGTCGCCGCCGTATCGGGCGCAGCGATACCCAGCGCTTCCTGCAAACGTTCAACGATCTTCTGCTGATGCCGCGCGATCAGTTCCGGCACGAGCGGCGTGATCTTCGTAACGATCGCTTCCATCTCGGTGACATTGGCGAGCAGCACCGCCGCCAGTTGCGCGCCTTCGCGAGCGCGCACGTCGATCAGATCGACAATCGCCTGCTTGCCGCAGGCGAGCACGGCGTCGCGCAGCACGTCCGGCGCCACACCCGTCTCGGCCAGCACGCCGGGCCAGCGCAGAATTTCACCGGTGCGCAGACGCCCGGCTTCCGGGAACGTCGACAACACCGTGCGCTCGAGCAGCGCCAGTTGGGTCAGCGCCTCGCGATTGACCGAACCCGCGTTAGCCGACTGTTCGCTGCGTTGCAGGTTGATACGAATATCGACCTTGCCGCGCGAGAGCTTGTTCATCAGCATTTCGCGCAGCGTCGGTTCACAGACGCGCACGTCTTCCGGCATCCGGAAGTTCAGATCGAGAAAGCGCGAGTTCACCGTGCGCAGTTCGACCGATACGCTCACGCCGCCTGTGCCCGAGGCCGGGACGAGTTCGCGCGTGGCGCTCGCATAGCCAGTCATGCTGTAGATCATCGTATTTCTCGCGATTGTGGCCATGCGTTTGACGATGGCCGGAGAGTCGAATCGCCCGGCGTGTACGAGACGCGGGGCGGAGAAACCGTATTATCCCATTTTTACCGACGAGGCCGCTTCGTAGGCGGCCAGCAACCGGGCAACACGAGCACCGCCACGGGCGACGTGCTGCCTCCCGCAAAGCCTCGGCACATGCGAGGAAGCGTGCACCGGACAGACCGCGCCGCGTCCGGCGCGATCGGCGGTAAAATCGCGGTTTCCCTCCTGCTTTCTTCCAGACCGATCCCAACATGACCGACAACACCCAACGCCCCAGCGGCCGCCAGGCCAATCAGCTGCGCGACGTGCGCATTACGCGCCACTACACGAAGCATGCGGAGGGCTCGGTGCTGATCGAGTTCGGCGACACCAAGGTCATCTGCACGGCGAGTATCGCCGAGAGCGTGCCGTCGTTCCTGCGCGACCGCGGCCAGGGCTGGCTGACCGCCGAATACGGCATGCTGCCGCGCGCCACGCATACCCGCAGCGACCGCGAAGCCGCGCGCGGCAAGCAAACCGGCCGCACCCAGGAAATCCAGCGTCTGATCGGCCGCGCGCTGCGCTCGGTGTTCGATCTCGAGAAGCTCGGCGCGCGCACGCTGCATATCGATTGCGACGTGATCCAGGCTGACGGCGGCACGCGCACGGCCAGCATCACCGGCGCGTTCGTGGCCGCACATGACGCGGTGGCGAAGTTGCTGGCCACGGGCCGCATCGAAAGCTCGCCGATCACCGATTACGTCGCGGCGATTTCGGTCGGCGTGTACGACGGTCTGCCGGTGCTGGATCTGGACTACGACGAAGATTCGCAATGCGACACCGACATGAACGTGGTGATGACGGGCGCGGGCGGCTTCGTCGAAATTCAGGGCACGGCCGAAGGCGTGCCGTTCTCGCGCGACGAAATGAATTCGCTGCTCGATCTGGCGAGCGACGGCATCAACACGCTGATCGCGAAGCAGAAAGCAGCGTTGGAGCAAAAGAGTGAGTGAGGTTCGTCAAACCAACGGTGCTGTGGCGTCTGACTCGCCGTTGAGGAAAGTCGTGCTGGCTTCGAACAACCCGGGCAAGCTGCGCGAGTTCGCGGCGCTGCTCGGCGCGGCCGGCATCGAGCTGATTCCGCAAGGCGAGTTGAACGTGCCGGAAGCGGAAGAGCCGTATCCGACTTTCGTCGAAAATGCGCTGACCAAGGCACGTCACGCGGCGAAACTCACCGGCCTGCCCGCCCTCGCCGACGATTCCGGCTTGTGCGTGCGCGCCCTGCGTGGTGCGCCCGGCGTTTATTCGGCGCGCTACGCGCAACTCGCCGGCGGCGAGAAAAGCGATGCAGCGAACAATGCGCAGCTCGTTTCCGCCTTGCAGGGTGAGACCGATCGTCGCGCGTATTACTACTGCGTGCTGGCGCTCGTGCGTCATGCGGAGGATCCCGAACCGCTGATCGCCGAAGGCCGCTGGCATGGCGAAATGCTGGATGCGCCGCGCGGCGCGCATGGCTTCGGTTATGACCCGTACTTCTTCCTGCCGTCGCTGAACGCGAGCGCCGCGGAACTCGAACCAGCGGTAAAGAACGCCAGCAGTCATCGCGCGATTGCCTTGCGCCATCTGCTCGCGCGTTTGACGGAGGAAGCGTGATTCCGATCAAACCGGCGCCTGCGGATATCGGCAACGGCGTCATCAAGGCCTTTACGTCACCGGGCAGCATTCGCCTGACGTCGTTGCCGCCCTTGGCGTTGTACGTGCACTTTCCGTGGTGCGTGCGCAAATGTCCGTACTGCGATTTCAACTCGCACGAATGGAAAGGCGACACGTTCCCGGAAACCGAATATCTCGACGCGCTGCGCGCCGATCTCGAGATGGCGCTGCCGCTCGTGTGGGGGCGCCAGGTGCATACGGTGTTCATCGGCGGCGGTACGCCCAGCTTGCTGTCGGCGGCCGGGCTCGACCGCATGCTGTCCGACGTGCGCGCGCTGCTGCCGCTCGACGCCGATGCGGAAATCACGCTCGAAGCGAACCCAGGCACTTTCGAAGCCGCCAAGTTCGCGCAGTTTCGCGCGAGCGGCGTGAATCGCCTGTCGGTGGGCATCCAGAGTTTCAATGAAGCGCATCTGAAGGCGCTCGGCCGGATTCACGACGCGACGCAGGCACGCCACGCGGTCGAAGTGGCCGCAAGCACCTTCGACAACTTCAACCTCGATCTGATGTTCGCGCTGCCGCAGCAGACGCTCGCGGAATGCCAGGCTGATGTGGAGACGGCGTTGTCGTTCGCACCGCCGCATTTATCGCTGTATCACCTCACGCTCGAACCGAATACGCTGTTTGCGAAATTCCCGCCCGCGCTTCCCGACGACGATGCATCCGCCGATATGCAGGACTGGATTCACGAGCGCACGACGGCCGCCGGTTACGAACGCTACGAGGTATCCGCGTATGCGCAGCCGCATCGGCAGAGCAAGCACAATCTGAATTACTGGCGCTTCGGCGACTACCTCGGCATCGGCGCGGGCGCGCATACCAAGCTGTCGTTTCCGAACCGGGTGCTGCGTCAGGTGCGCTACAAGCACCCCACCACCTTCATCGAGCAGGCGTTGGCTGGTACGGCTGTGCAGGAAGAGAATGAGGTCGGGACGCGCGATCTGCCGTTCGAGTTCATGCTGAACGCGCTGCGGCTGGTGGAAGGATTTCCGGTGCATCGCTTCATCGAGCGCACGGGGCTGTCGATGACCTCGATCGAACCGGCTTTGCAGGAGGCGGAACGGCGCAAGCTGATTACGCGCGACCATGAAAAGATCGCGCCGACGCCGCTTGGCCAAGCCTTCCTGAATGATCTGCAGGCGCTGTTTCTGAAAGATCCGCAGTAATTGCAGCCCCGCTAAGCGCCGCAACAAGGATTTTTCAGGTTACAATTTAGGGCTTGGAGGTGTGGCCGAGCGGTTTAAGGCACCGGTCTTGAAAACCGGCGAAGGAGTGATCCTTCCGTGAGTTCGAATCTCACCGCCTCCGCCACCCAACCCTTATCCAGCAAGGGTTTCAAGCGGCAAAATCCCCGCCAGACGTGAGTATCAGGGATGTCAAGACTCCATCTGACTCCGGTCTACTCCAATGGAATCCGGGTAACTGCCGTGGTAACTTCCGGGGTAACTCAGAACGCGCCTAGGAGTTACCACAATGGCCGCTACCAACCTCCTTTCCGATGCCCAGTGCAAGAGCGCTACCAGCGAGGGCAAGGCCATACGCAAGCTGCCTGACGGCGACGGCCTATACCTATGGGTCTATGCCGATGGTCGCAAATATTGGCGTATGCGGTACTTCTGGACCGGCAAGGAAAAATCGCTGTCTCTCGGCGTGTACCCCAAAGAGACGCTGGCGAACGCGCGCAAGAAACGGCAGGCGATCCTTAAACAGCTTAGTGACGGCGTAGACCCATCGGCAAAGCGCAAAGCCGATGAAGTCGCGGCGAAGTTATCCGCCGTCAACACCTTCGAAGCTGTCGCCAACGAGTGGTACGACAAACAGGTCCATACGTGGGCGGCGTCGCATGCACTCGATGTGAAACGGCGTTTGCAAACCAACATATATCCGACGCTCGGCGCGCGTCCGATAGCCGATCTTGACGCACCTGAAATACTCGCGGCTATCCGCAAGATCGAGCATCGCGGCGCAACTGATCTGGCGCACCGTGTCATGGGTGTAGTCGGCCAGGTGCTGCGCTATGGCGTCGCCACCGGCAGGGGCAAGCGTGACCACACCACAGACCTGCGCGGGGCGCTCACGCCTCACGTGAAGAACAATCAGCACGCAGTCAAGGCCAAACAACTGCCGCAGCTACTGCGTGATATCAGCGCGTACGACAAGCCACCCATCAACGGTGAGACGCAGACCCGGCTCGGTCTGCAACTGCTCGCGCTGACGTTTGTCCGCACCAGCGAACTGATTGGCGCGACGTGGGATGAATTCGATCTTGACGCACCGCTCGATCTGCCATCCGGCGAGTGCGGCCCGATGTGGTCTATCCCCGCGTCGAGGATGAAGGGCGGCAAGGCGCACATGGTGCCGCTGGCCCCGCAGTCGGTGACCGTGCTGAACGAGTTAAAGATACTGGCGGGTGACAGTCCGTATGTGCTGCCCGGTCGTACTCCTAGCAGACCAATCAGCAATAACACGATGCTGTTCGCGCTCTACCGCCTCGGCTACAGAGGCAAGATGACCGGTCACGGGTTCCGTGCTGTCGCGTCTACCGCGCTGCACGAATCGAACAGGTTCCAGCCGGACTGGATCGAGCGTCAACTGGCACATGTGCCTACGAATGAGGTTGCGGCGGCGTATAACCGCGCGCTGTATTTGCCACAGCGCACCGATATGATGTACTGGTGGGCCAACGATCTGGATTCGCTGTTACACAAATCTACGTTTGTAGACCAAACCACCCCATCGGCTTGACTCTGGAGTTAGTCGGAGTATATTGGAATTCACGGGGCCTGAGCCCCCATTGGCCTACGGTGGCCTATACGCGGTTACCTGACCCGCATAGCGGGCAGAAGCAGGTTCGTGTAGTCGCGAAGTATGTATGTTAGAGCCGTAGGACCGCCATGCCTGTGAGCAGACTCACGCGTGACGGAACCATTGTTTGCTGTCTGAAAAGGACGGCGTAACGATTGTTCCGGCGCGCCCATATCCCCCTGAAATTGGTTGCCGCCGGTTTACTCAACGGCGGCGCAGTCACGTCTGCGTCTCCAAGATCAAATGGAGTTGATCATGACGGACGTTCTTCAAATTGAATCCAGTGAAAGCGCAACGCTTTCCACCTGCAAACTGCTGAATGCTTTCAATTCAGATAACCCCCTTGGTGATATAGCTGCGAAGATTGCGGCGCTTGATGAATCGTCGGCTCTGACGCTCGTCAGCGCGATGGTGGAGCATGGCGGGAAGTTGGACTTCTGCCTCGGCGGCGTACTGGAAGCCATGAGTAACATGGGTTGGTATGGCGACTTCGAGTCGTTTCCTGAATTCGTGCGCGTAACCTGCGGTTTCGACGTTCGTCAGGCGCAACACCTGATGCGGACATACCGATACCTCACAGACAAGAAGATTTCGTGGGCGACGGTAAAACTGCTGGGATGGACCAAGCTGCGTCTGCTGGTGAACGCCCAAAAACTCACGGCAGAAAATGCAGCGGATTGGGTTGCCAAAGCGGCAGGTAAGGCCATGACCGTCCGCGCGCTCGATAACGAACTCAAGTTCGTACCAGAACAGCCCAATTCACAGACAGCGGCTCTGAGTCTCGTACAACCCTCGTCATTCAATACCAGCACTCCGGTATCTGAACCAGCTGGCGGCGGTGCTGATGAAGATGTGGAAACCGAAAGCACTGACGACGAACAGCCCGCACAAGACGATCAACACGCTGAATCCGACGACAAGCATTTATTGCTGAAACAGCTTATGAAGTCGGCTGGCGCTGACACAGTACGTGAGTTGTTTGGGGAGTTGTTCCCCGATGAACTGCTCGCGCCAGCAGGCGAATGACCGCGCAATCAAGTGCGCAAGGCCACTGCGTGTGTGCAGCTACGCGCGCCCTTCGGGGCGTGCCCTCTCCCTAACCACCGAATGGAGTCGGACATGCGATACAGGTGTACTGATGGACGGTTACGCAAAAGCAGCAAGAGCGCGAGTCATCAATCTGGATAGTGATGAACGACTCAGGGTCAGTGACGTGCTACGGGTGCTGAAGGTCGGAAAAAGCACGTTCTTTGATGGCATCAAAAGCGGGCGCTACCCAGCCGCCGATGGTCGGGATGGACGTATGCCCTTCTGGCTCACCAGCACTATCAGGCCGTACGCACGCGCAGCGGGTGAGTCATGAACAGCACTTACCTGCTCGTCGTCGGCTGGCGCTGCTGCCATGTAGTTATTGGCTGGTGTGCTGGGTGTGTAGCAGACCGGCGCGCAAGGTAGTCAGGAAAATATATTTCTGAGCGCGGAGCGTATGTCATCCTTGCTCCGGGTGTTTGGTTTCAACACAAACGGCAGGGTATCGGATTGTTTTATCAGCACGACACTACGGGTCTGCGTCTCGTAAATTACGAACGTATCGCTAACAAAACCGATAAACATAAGGGGATGCTCGGGAGTGGCCTTTAATCCCGCTGCCACCCCAGTGTTATCAACAATAACGTGAGCATTACCGTCTTTTAAGTTTTGCGCCCGCGATGAACCCACCATCGCAGCAAATAATGGAATCAACACGCACAAGAGCACGAAGTGGAAACGTGTTGCCAGACTGGGAATCCGTTCTTTAATTTTCTCATGAAAACATACATAACTAGCAGCGGGTGAAAAAATCATGACAGTGGCAAACCATTTCCACTGACCGTGTGCGAGTACATTAATTGCCAGCGCCACAAGCAAGCCGATCACTGCAACAATTCTTAACGCTACCGGTAGAGATTCGATCTTTATCGAGGCTGTCGCGCGGGTTAACTTCTCGAATGGAAAGGAAATTGTGGTTACAGCCACACCCATAACAAGTCCAAGCAACGCCAGACCGAGCGGGTAAATTGCCAGCTTCACAAAATCGGTTAAACCAGCGTATTGGAAAATATCAATGTCGAACGATCCCCAGTAGCTTATGAGGTAGATCGTAGCAACAACCAGCCCGAACAAACTGACCGCCGTTGTAACCCCCAGTTTTTCATTCATTTTGCCCCCGGATTGCTGGGGATATTCCACGGCGCGGGTATCGCTGTCAAGGCACACGTACCGGCGACCACGGACGCGGCAGGACGAACACGCGCGTTAAACGCGTTCGGTGCGGTCGAGCGAACGTGCCAGCATGCTCAGAAAACTCAGATACTCCACGGCGCGCTCCGGGTGATCCTGCGTGATTCCGTGGGCGCGCGGGTTGCGAAGCGCCAGCATCGCCCCTTCGAACAAATGCATCATGCCTTCCTGCTCACTTTTCTCTGAATCATTCTGTTGATCGTTGAATTTGAGCATCGGGGTCTTGGGACTGAACACTGAGCGCATTAACGGCGTGCCGGTCAAGTCGTTCTTCATGCTTCGCCGCTGCACCAGCATATCCAGCACCTTGCATGCAGTCTCGACCGCCTGCGAATAGTGACCGTCTTCAAAAAGCTTGGTGCATTCCTGCGCGATATCCGGATGTAAATCGAGGTCACCAAATGCGCGGCGGGCACGATCTGCCGGATCGGCCTGCACATGGGCGAGCTTTTCCTCAAACAATTCGATGATCGTCGTCAGGTTGGTTTGCTCACGATACACGCCGTTATGAAGGGCATCATGCAGTTTGGTACTCGACGGACGCTCCCGACCCAATACCATTACAGCAGGCACAAGAGCCTGTGGTCTGAATCTTTCCCAGTTGTTGCCGCTATGGCCAAAGATTTCGGTAAGCGTATCGTGCAGCTTCGCTTCTAATGCCGTGATACGTGGGTCAGTCACACTGTAAATAGCTGTGGCGGGGAAGTTTGCCAAGTCATCAAGCCTGAGTTTAAGACGGGATATTGCTGCGCGCATCTGGGCGGGCGTAAGCGTTCCCGTTTTTGTCATGGCCTACCTCTGGTAGTTGTTACCGCAATCATAACGGCAGACGGTCAGGTCTTGCCACGAGGGAGGCCTGCGCAATTGATTGCGCAGCGATCAGATGGCGGCGCTTGGTTTGCAGAACGAGCATTCTTTCGAAAATGATCCATCCGGCCTTCCGTTAGCACGCACGTAGTCTGCCAGTGCCTGCCTGTCCGGCGCGCACACCTTGATGTACGCACGCCCAGTGAATCCGCCTTCACTGCCGTTGCCAGATAGCTGGCTGACCGTGCGACAGGTCGAGCTGTGCAGCACCATGTACGACGCTGAATTCCCGGCACTGCGGCGGTTCAACACGAATCCGCGCGGGTGCTGGTCGATCCAAGCGAGATAGCGCTTATCGTCGTTCCTGAATTCCTTGGCGCTCATGCCGCGCTCCCCTGTCGATGGTTGATCGTCGGCATTCTACTGCGCCGCCCTAGCTCGCTCGTCGGGGTCGTCGGTAACCATGCGCAATCGCCGCTCAATCGCTGTTGTCCGGACCAGACAACTGGTTATAGGCTAACGCACCCATAATTGCTATCGCCGTAGCCGTAAGTGCCAGCACAGCGATATCTCGAACCCTCTGAGATGGGGACGGAATGCGAAGACTCATGCCGAACCCTACGAACACAAAGTCATCGTTGCTCCCATAGTTTTTCATCTGAACCTCAAAAAGCGGTAGGTGTAAACGCGAAAAGCCCCCGCCAAGTATCAGAACTTAGTCGGGAGCTTTTCGTTTCCGAACAGGCTAGACCAGCGAAAACCTATGAAAATCAATGACTTGATTGAGGTCCGCATCAGTCCGTGGCTAGTGCCTGCCGGTGAAAAGATTCTAATCTAGTTTGTTGCGGATTGTTTGGACAACTCTACGCAATTGATTGCGTGGCCCTTCGGGTGCACGGCTCAGGTGGCGGCGCTGGCGCTATCGCGTACACGCCTGATACTACGGCGGTCTACCGCGTATTCCGCTGCCAGTGCGTAGATAGTACTACCTGCTGCCAGTTTGCCCAGTATCTCGGTCTGCTGCTGATCTGTCAGTGCCGATGGACGGCCCAGTTTCTTACCCTCTGCCTTGGCTCGCTGTAGACCGGCCTGTGTGCGTTCAATAATCAGGTCGCGCTCAAATTCGGCTACTGCCGCCAGCACGGTCATGGTCATCTTGCCAGCCGGTGAGGTGAGGTCTACGCCACCCAAGGCCAGACAGTGGACGCGCACACCACCGGCTTCTAGCGCCTGCACGGTTTCCAGTACGTCGATGCTGTTGCGGCCCAGCCGGTCGAGTTTGGTCACAATCAGCACGTCGCCGCTTTCAAGACGTTCCAACAGCTTGGTAAAGCCCGGACGTGCCTCCGCAGCAATGGACCCGCTAATGCTCTCGCTAATTACCCGTTGAGGCTGTACGTCGAACCCAGCGGCCCGTATTTCCTGTACTTGGTTCTCTGCCTGCTGGTCGGCGGTGGATACCCGGCAGTAGGCGAATACGCGGCTCATGACTTACTCCATATGGGCTAAAACGCTCTTCTATTATAGCCCATGTGCTTAACTTCAGAAGGCTATTTTAATGACCTGTGCTAAAAGGCAGTACCGGATATGGGCTTAACCGGTCGTTTTAGCCCATATCGGTCTGAACAGCGCAAGGCCCCGTCCACCTTCGAAAATCCTGACCTTGACGAATAACGGGCTGTAGCTGCGCAAAAACCTGCATCGCCTGCGCTGGCCGTCGAGCATTCTGCTGCTCACGCCTGAAACGTGGGATGACGTGTAAAAAGCGGCTGGCTGGGATCGGCGTGGGTGACGTGATAAACAGCGATTCGCTGGCGATTTCATGTAGTTGCGCACTCAACCAATTTTGTACCGTCCGGTTAATATTTTTCACGCGCACGCGGGCGAGGGAGGCGCTTCCCCTGTGAGCCAATGTAGCCATGTGCACAAGTGGACCATGTAGCAAAGGTGTCTCCTCACCTACTAGCTACAGGATTCATCTGCGCTCGCACACGCGGGAAAGGTTGGTTATTCTGGACAAACAACTACCATGGGTGTGCGGAACTGCCTGAGTATGTGCACGCTGGTGGCCTTGCTGGTTGCGCAAGCTGGGGGGAACTGCCTAGGGGACGATTTCCGGCTGGTGTGCTGTTCTGTTTGGACCTTGTGCTGATTCGTACGTCCTGATAGCGGGTAAGCGTCTTCGGTACGTCTAATTCGATAAGTCAAAATCTCTCTCGCCGCTGACGCGGCCCCCGCCCAAAAAAAATGCCAATTTGGCCTGCTTTCAGGGGTTTCCGGCGCTTCTCAGTCGAATGGTGAGAGGGGACGTGCGAGTGCGGGCGCGCGTGCTGCGCAATTGATTGCAAGCGGCCTCACGATCTTGCCCAGCCTGAGTGCTTCGCCTAACTGGTGGCGGGTCAGTCCGCTGCCGCTCAGACCGCTGGTGTGCTTCGGGCGTTTCTTCGGCCTGCATCCTGCGGGGGCTTCTGTGTACTCATAGGCGTTCATTCGATCACGCCATGTCAGCACGTGCAGGCGTTGGCGTTCCATCGTTACTCCTCATGCCCGTCGATTACCATCCGACACGTGTAGCGCTCAGGGTCTACCGCGTGCGCGAGTGCGGGCGCGTCGGCCAGAAAGTGACTGACGATTGATAGTGGTGGCGCGAGTGACTTAGCTACCAAAGGTGGCGGCGTTGGTTCGCGTGGCTTGTCTGTTCTGGCCTGCGTCAGCGGTGTTTCGATATTCCACCGGTCGTGATGCTGTTTCGCACAACAGGACTTGCACCATGGGGTACGTCCATCTCTCGTTTTTGCGTTCCAGTGGAACTGCTCGATAGGTCGGCTCTCGTGGCACTTCGTGCACCGCTTTAGCTGCTGCGGTTGTGTCGGCGGTTGTGTCGGCGGCTGATCCAAGATCATCCCTTCTTCGGCGGATAATCAACGAACACCCGGTATTTGTAGGCTCTCGCGTGTTCAAGTTCCCTGCCCGCACATTCCCGGTCACACACGCGGTTATTGACTAGCCAGCGGGTCACGCCCTTGTGCTGCTCGATTTCAATTCTGGTGACGCCCGACACGAGAAAATAGTGGCCTCTCGCGGGCGCGGCCTGCGCCACGTGCGTCTCCATTTCGGTTAGTAACTCCTCAACGGTTTTCACGGCTTACCTCTACTTGGCGTTGGCTGGTTTCATCGGCCCTAGCGGCAGATTTCGCACCAGCGAGCGGCTATCACGATCCCGCGCGGTGTCGGCTTTGGCCTTCGCGCTGTCGGCGGAAAAGTCGGTTATCTTCTGGTTGCCTGATGCCATCGGCGCGGTCGCGCATGGATCGTCTTTGTTGGTGCCGTTGTTGGTGTTCATGATTGCTCCTCGGCTGGTGTGTTGCCTGTTCCTATTGCAGACTTTCCGGTAGCGCCAAAAATTGCCCCGTACATTGCCGCGTCATGGGCCGCTCGTTCGTCGGCGGTCATGCGTTCGCCTGCTAGTTCATTTAGCAGACCACCCCGCACGTACACACGTCGCGTGCATCCAATCTCCGGAACAAGCGTTTCCAGCTTGGTGCGTAGTTCGCTAACGCCTTCGGTCAGCCCACCAGAAACATTCAATTCCAGCAAGCTGGTGCCTTCGAGGTCTTTCGCGCGTAAAACCTTTTTGGGAACTAGTTGGCGGGCCATGTTTCAACACCTCCATCGCCACCGTTAAAGAATTCAAACGTGTCCATTTCTTTCCGTAGTGCCTCGTTTGCGGCAATCGCGGCCTTCAAATCGCCTTTCTTCATTGCCATGTGATAGATGCTGTCGAGCCGTGCCATCCGTGTCGCCCGCACCGATCCCGGAACAGCATTCAGTTCGTCAGCGAACGCTCGGCGGGCTGCATAAAACTCGTCCTTTAGCTCTGAACTCAGAGTCAATCCGGCTGCAAAATCCGGGTTGTATCGGTAGACCAGTGAGTAAGGAATCTTTATTCCGAACTCCTCGGCTATCCGTTCCACAATCTCAGTCGGCCCCGCGTACTCGGCATTGAGTTTCACAATGGCCCTCTTTACGACAAGCGTTAATAGTTGCTGCTCGCTTCTCGGCTTCACGATTGCCACGGCCATGATGTTCTCCCCTGTTAGCGTGCTGCTCGGGCCTTCGCGCATGCTGCACGTACCTGCTGCTCGCTCGCGCGCTGGCCTGCGCCTGTTGTCGGTGGCGGGCTGTTGAGCATGCGTCGGGCGCGGGCATGCTGTTCTGCGGCAGTGCCTTGCGCGTAGAGGTCTCGCGTATCTGAACCTGTGTTTGTAATGCCCCCGCCTGTGTCGCTGCCGACATTCGAACCGTTGAAATTAGCCATGATATTTCCAATCAGTAGTACATATGGATGAAAACGCAACTAAAGCCTTTTATGCGGGGCTAGTTACTGTGCAAGCCCCCCGGCAGTGACGGTCGTGCTGCTGCCTGCGGGACTGGTAACTACTACATGCACGTTATAAGGCGGGAATTCGCTCACCAACGATATCGACAAAAATTGACGTCAAGATACCGATCTGTGCAGTGTCGATAGGTGCGTTCATTTCGTTCTCCGCTTCGGTCCCGCTTCGATTTCTCGCTGTCGCTGTTCGGTGCAATATTTTTCTACCCACGTCGAACCCGCTGGCGGATCGCTGCGACGTGGCTTGACCGGCGAGCGCTGTAGCCAGCCGACACGGCGGGAACCAATTTTCTGACCGGCGCTCATGATTGCTGCTCCCCTTGCTGCTGTGCCCTACGTTCTGCGCGTCGCTGGTTCTGGTACTTACGGGCGTACTCGCGGCTTTTAGCCTGAAGTACTTCTTTGTGTCGCGCGTAATACGCTGCCATCAATTCTGACCGGCAGTCTTTACACTGCGGCTGAAACCCATCTGCCCTACTGCGACACCGACCAAATGAAACGAGCGGCTTGATATGCCTGCACGTTGCACATTGCTTGGTAAGCGGCTTTATCATGTCGATCACCATCAATACTTGGCGTCGCCAATTCGTTTCATCAACATGGCGGGCGCGGTGTACTGCTGCATCCACATTTTTTTAGCGCCCACAAATTCCGTGATTTCCCGGCCCGTTGCATCTTGTCGAACCATCGCCCTCAGAGTCGGCCCCGCACTGGCGGCCTGCATGACGGCGGTCTTCACGCGCTCCGCTGTCGTGCCCACCATGTCGGCGGTTGCCTGTGGCGAGAGCGTGCCGCGAATGCTTGCGGGTGTGTTTTGGGGTAAGGTTTTCTGCAACTTCGTAACCATCGCACGGCGATAGTCGAGCGGCGTGTCGTACCAACTCGGATTGAGAGCCGTTGTCGGCAGGCCAGCGGCCTGAATTGGTGCGGTGAATTCGGACGTGACGGCTTCGAATTGCGCGGTGACTCTCGGGTCTTGTAGGGCGGTCATTTCATGCGCTCCCCTGATTCAAAATCGGTGAATCGCACGTCTTTACCTGCTGCAAGATCGCGGGCAATCTGATTTTTCCTCTCACGATCTGCTCTCCAGCGTGCTTCGACTTCTGGAAACCGATCCTGCGGGATGCAATATTTGTTCAATTGCACCATCTCCATGAGAGGTGCACGGTATTTGTCGAGCCACAATTTGCGCCCAGTAGTGTTTTCGTACGTGTAGCTGTGCGGTCGGCCCATCTGGTCGTAATTGACGATCTGACGCAGACCATCGGACTGGCTCACGTTCACGGCGTCGGCACGGACAAAGCTGGCTAGATCAAAATTCTCACCACGTTCGATAGCGCGGCTGTAGGCCAGAACGGTGTCGCGCAGTTGGTCGGGCGACATGGTTTTGCTCAGCGCGTCGAGGATAGCTTTATCTGCTGCGGCGGCGCTATCTGCACGTACCTGCTGCGGTTGCTGGCGCGCAAAGTAGTTATCGACTTTCACCTCTTTGGCGCGGCGGTCGATTTCCGCAGCGGACATGTCCCAAGCTGCGCGATTGCGAATAGCCATGTCAATCTCCTCTCCGATAAGGGTTCGGCACTTCTGGTGCAAAACCGGATGCCTCGCGCAGCACCTGTTCAACCTCGTCACGTCCTACTCTGGAACCGGCCTTGATCCAGACAATTTCCCTCCGTGCATATATTTCCGCATTAAGCGGACATGCGGCAATTCCCACCTCGGTAGCTTCGGCTTCCATTAAATTCATGGTGTCGGCTATGTTCAGCATGTCTGCTCCTTCAATGCTGGTTGCGCTCACACAAGAGCCGCTCAACTACATGGCGTGCGGTTCTGTGACCACCAACGATCCAGAAAACCGTATCGTCAGCACGATTCAACTTTGCAAAAATCTTTCCGTCGAGCGGACATGCGGCCAATCCCGCCTGTTCGACTTGGGCTTCCATAAGTCGCATGACGGCGGGTACGGTCAACATGGCTTGCTCATTTCACATATCTGGAGTGGACTTGTGCCCGCACGGCGTCCGCGTATTTCTCTGCAAGGTCTGCGTTCGAACCGATCCACCGGAACAGCGTTGCACGACTCGGCGCACCTGGACGGGCACATGCACGCTCAACACTTGCACCGCGTGCGATATCTTCAAGTACCGCGTCAATAGTCGCTTGCGGCCAAAGAGTCATCGGGCTTTCGTCGTCGGTGTGCATGGTCGGCTTGATCGAACGGTGAGACTACAATCTCAGTATCATTTTTGAGCCACTGTCACGCAAGGTGTTTATAACGCAATCCTAAACATCGTCTAATATGCATTAGGACTCCTGCAATCAATTGCGCAGACTGTCATCAAAAAATCGCTCTGTTACCCGTTCGCATTGCTTACCCTTACTCGCGTACCAATGCCCCTTTGTCATGACCGACAAAAGTCTGTACGCCAGCGCTATTGGCTATTTCACGTTGTATAGCTTGTTCGGATTGACGTGAGCGGGCTTGGTGGCAGTCGCCATCCATGCGCGAATCTGTTCCGGCGTCGGTTCGTGCCACGCTCCCACCTCGTATTCGTCAGCGTCGAGTACGTGCAGTGGTGTCGTCTCCTTCACCTGGTGGACGATGGCCGGACATACAGCAGGCTCTGCAGCCGGTTCGGCGGGCGCGGGCATATCAGCCTCTTGGTAAGCATCAACGGCGGGCGTGGCGGCCTGATTTACAAGCGCAAATGCTTCCTCGAAGCTCAGACCAACGGCGGGTGCGGGCTGGTGTACAGGTTGCTGCGCGGCCTTCGCTGCGGCTTCATCGGCAACGAGTTGGGCAATTTTGCTTTTCTTTTTCGGTTTCGGTGGCTCTGCTGCCTTCGCGGCTTGCAATGCTTCGATTTCCGCATTGGCCATAATCATTGCGGCTTTTTGCGCTTCATCCGCCGCCTGCTCCGTCAGCTTCTTTGTCCTGAAGCTGATAGCCGAACTCAGGTATTTCGTGAAATACGCTACCTCGGGTTCCAGCTTCGCAAAGCCAGACTGTGTTTCGTCACGCGCATGGCAAGCAAAGTGGACCCATTTCTCCAGCACAAGCCGCAGAATCTCACTCGGGGTAAAGCCACCCTCCACTCCTGCCTCGTACAGCTTGTTACGTGCGATAGAAAGAAGTCTGCCTTCAATGCGTGTCAACGTAACCAGCTTGCCTTGCTCCTTCAAGAGTTGTTGCCACTCTCGGGCAAACGTCAGGGGTCGCTTACCATTGCTCAACAGGCTGTTATCAAATTTCGGGGCACTTGCAACGGCGTCAGGAGTTGGGGTGTCGCTTTTGACTTTGGGGTTGACCTTCCCTGCTTGCTCTGGGGAATTAACCGGCTCGGGTTTGGTGGCAGGCGAAGCCGCCGCAGAATCTAAGGATGTGACTAAAATAGGCGATGAAGAAATAGGTGATGTATATGGAAAGCACACCGGCGTGCTTTGGTCCCCTAGCAAAGCACACATAGGTGCTTGAGAATCATTCTTAAGCACACCGGTGTGCTTTGGTGTCTGCCCAGCGGTCGAGCCAACGATAAGCGGACCCTTCAATGTCGGTTGTCCACCGGCTGCGGTGATCCTGATATGAAGCATGCGTTTGCCGTCGAACTTCATGACCGTGGTTTCGAATACACCGGCCTCCACGCAGTCAGCAATACCCCGCTCAGCATCGCGCTTTTTCAGGCCGGTGTGTTCTTTAAGGTCGTCGTACGAACAGGCCACCCAATAGCCGCCGTGACAATCGCGCGCCTTGAGTTTTGCCTTGCCGGTCTTGACGTTCGGTTGATACCAGTCAGCGATGTAGTCGAACACCACGGACCCCAGCAAGCCCAGCGCGTCCACGTTGGAGGCATAGAGTCTTACGTACGGTTCGTGATCGCGTGGCGGGACAAGTGCGCGCGTGTTGGTGCTGTCTTTCGCTCGTCGGATACGCGGCCCGCTAGGATGCTTGGCCGGATCGTATGGGCCAGTGATGAATGGCGCGGCTGGCGCAATCAATTGCGCAGAAACTTGCTCAGTATTCTGCGAAGTGCTGGCGACGGCCAGCGTTTCGGCGGGGGAGTGATTCGACATTTCGCTACCTCATGACATACAGACCCGGTTGAAGGACTGTCATGAAGGGCGTAAACTAAAAGCCTCATGACAGCCTCGGTCGTCCTGCTAAGACGCCAAGGAATTTCAAGGCCCGTTCCAAAAGATCGGGCCTTTTTCTTTGCCGAGTCTGTATTTAGCTGCCCTTGGGGGGCCGCTCTTTTTTACTGCTGCCGAGTACTACTCTTGTTCGTCCGCCTTCTGGCGGATCGGTCCTGCACCAACAAAAAAACCTCAGCTAAAGCGCTTTTGGCGGGCGGGTCTGGCGGACCATGGTGAAGCTCCGCATGTGGGACGGAACTGCACCACCTTCACCCTTCAAAAACGATCTGTCTGAGGTTCGGTACTGCCCACATGTCACGTTGTCGAGGTAGCCAGCCACCGACAAGGGAAGTCTAGGACACGTACGGAAACGCGTTTTCAGAGAAAATCTCAACTCGATAAAGAACCGCGAAAATCACACTTTTTCGTTACTAGGTATTTTCCCTATTAGGGTTTTTTAGATAAAAAAGCCGCTGCGTGTAGACTGAGGTCGAACGGGAGATGCACAAACTTGGTTGGCTGTGAAGGCCCCTTCGATGGAAACACACGCAATTCGATGCCTACGGGGCTGGTGTAGAATTCGCATCAGTAGTTCCGTGCCGGGGGCGGAGGCGGAGCAAATCGAAGGTTAAAAGCAGATAACCAATCAAAAAGCGCATGGAAACCTTTTTCAAAATCTTGGGTGAAATACTGGCGGATGTGGCGAACGTGCTTGTGATCATTGCATCAGCCATTGCGATCTACGTATTTTTCAAAAATAGAAAGAAAATATCTGCTGCCGTTGACCTTCTGCTTAATTACTCTTTTCACACCACCTTGGGCGAGCTTAAAGACAAAGTGGAGCGATTGAGTGAGTATAAGGCGACGGATGCACAGGACGTTCCAGAGATAAAATATATTCTCCATGAAATGGCTGGCCAAATTAGGGGAAACTCTCGCCTCGCAACACCGTTTGCTGATTTACTCGCAAAAATCGAGCGCATGGGAAGCGCAAAAACGATTTTAGAAACTCACAAAAGATCACTGGTCAGCGAAATACGCGAGCGCTTAAAGAACATTTCTATTGAAAATGTTGAATCAATTGCAGGAGTGAATCATGAGTAAGATAGTTCAAGCCGCCAATGTAATGATTTCGCGAAAAAATCTCATTACAGATGTGACCTCCGGTGATAAGGAAATATTTTTTACGTACAACGGCAAGTATCACTGGTCCATCGCCAAACGGGACGATGACACTTTGCTCTGGTTTTATCCGCGTGCAGAGTCCTTGGAAGAGTTGGTCGGCAGGAGTCACCACCAAGAGTGGGAAGACGTTGAAATGGTTACTTACAGGTCGAGCGAGATCGGTACCCGTGAAGCCAGCGAGACGTTCGATGAACTTTATACAACCATAAAGGAAAAGCTATTCGGAGTGGATGAAGTGCTTGACGACATCATTAATGATGATCCATTTTGAGAGCAGAGGGCCTGGGACGCTACCGGCAAGCGGCGAGCCGGTGAAATGACCACTTCTACTATTGTTGTAGGCGCTCTCGCCCTGCTGGCCGCCGCTGCGGGTGTGCGTGCCGCCGTGTTGTTGCTCAACGCTACCGCCCTTCAACCCGATCCCGGTTGGGACGGAGTTACTACCATCGAACCAGCGGGAAATATCGGGCTAAGTAATCAAGCTTGGATCGTGGCGCAATTCAAATTGAACGATCAAATGTCGGCGCTGAATCGGCGCGCAGCGTTGTGGACGATAGCGTCTACGGTGCTGGGAGCGCTGGCTACTCTGGTTGGTCTGCTCTGCAATTGATTGCATCGCGGGTGAAAACGAACTCAAGTTCGTCGGATAGCGTGAATCGAACTGGGTAATAAACTGGGTAACTTGTAGCGTGAAAACGACAGAGCCAAGCTGGTAGAGGCCAACAAGGTTCATTGTGAATCTCACCGCCTCCGCCAGAATTACATTCAGCAGTTTTCACCAAATCCCGCAAAGCCGAGAACAGCAAGGCTTTGCGGCGACCAAAGCGGCGTGTCGCCGATAAAAACCCGTACACAGAGCTATCACGGCCTGCCCGCTATTCCTCCCGGCAATCAGAAACGCGCACAACCGCCTGAAATCCAGACTGCATTCTGACGAAACTGGCGGATGACACTCCCGATATGCGTCTAAGCTATTTGCATGAGCTGCCGCAGTCGTCCGACGCTTACGCGAGCATGAAAGCGCGCCGCCTCTGCAAACCGGCTCATCTCGGCAATTTGTATGTGAAATCGATAGTCCGGCGTGACGGGCCGTTGTCCCGCCGCTCACTTTTGAGGATTAACTGACATGCCGAATGATGCCCCAGACATACTGATCGTCGGCGCCGGCCCGGTCGGTTTATTGCTCGCGACAGAGCTGCGACGCGACGGCGTCGATGTGCGCCTCGTCGACCGTATGCCCGGTCGGATTTTCTACTGCAAGGCGCTCGGGGTTACCCCACGCACCATCGAGATTTTCGAAGACATCGGCATTGCCCAACGGGCGATCGAGGCCGGCGTATGGCTCACCGGCGTGCAAACCTGGCAGGACGGCACGCCTGTCCCCGAACGCAGCATGAGCATCCAGATGCAAGGTCTGCCGTACGGCTCGTTGTCGCTTGCGCAGTTCGAAACGGAACGCCTGCTTGAAGCCGCGCTCGCTGCGCAGGGCGGACAGGTGGAATATGGCGTCGAGTTGATCGCTTTCGAAGAGCGCGAGGGTGCGGTCCACGCGCAACTCACCGACTCCAACGGACAAACGCACACCATCCGTTGCCGCTGGCTCGTGGGCTGCGATGGCGCGCACAGCAAGGTTCGCTCGACGCTCGGTCTTGCGTTCGAAGGCGGTCAATACCCGCAAACATTCGCGCTCGCCGATCTCGACGTGGAGTGGAACCTGCCCCGTGGGCCCATGTATCGCTTCGACTGGAGTGCGGGCGCGCGCCCGAAAACGTCGCTCGCGGCGGTTCCCGTGCGCGGCTCGGAGCAACGCTACCGGCTCTCGGTGATCGTGCCCGACGACAAGGCGGCGGCGCTCGCCGATACCGCGTCGCCCGATTTCGATACGATGTGCGCGCTGCTTCAGCCGGCTTTACCGGATAACACGCGACTGTCGTCGATGCGCTGGTCGTCGGTCTACCGTGTCAGCCATCGGATCGTGCCTGCGTATGCCCAGGGCAACGTGTTCATTGCCGGCGACGCGGCGCATATTCATCCTCCGGTGGGCGGTCAGGGCATGAATACGGGATTGCAGGATGCACACAATCTGGCGTGGAAGCTATCGCTCGCCGCGAAAGGCCTCGCACAGCCCGACCTGCTTGAGAGCTATTCGGAAGAACGGCATCCCGTTGGGGTCGACGTCGTCCAGTCGACGAGCGCGGCGCTGAATGCGGTGTTCGCCCGCGCGGCGGCGACACCGGCCATGCGCGAAACCCAGTTGCTCGTCACCTATCGAGGCAGCCGCATCGTCGCGGACGAGTGTCCCGGGATAGATGCGGCTTCACCCGCACCTGGCGACCGTGTTCCCGAAGTGGGAGGCTTGCAGCAGACGTTCGTCGGCCATGCACTGCGCCTGCATGAATATGTCGGCCGGGGCCGGCATGTCTTACTCGGCTATATCGATGCCCCCGGCGCGCAATACGATGCGTTCGTCGACGGTTGCTCCGCGCTCGATGCCCTGCCTCATGCGCTGGCGTCTGCGGTGCTGGTCGCGGCGCCGGGATGTGAAGTGCCGCCCAATGAGCGGTTCACCGTGCTAACCGATGCGGCAAACGAATTCGCTATCGCATTTCGTGCCCCAGGCGGCACAGTGTGGGGCGTGCGGCCTGACGCGCATATCGGTTGGCGTGGCCCGTCCTGTTCGAAAGAGGCGGTGAAAGGATGGTTGCGGCGCTCGATACAGGTCGATTGATTTGAGGCAGGTGGCTTTCATTTCCAACCAGCGAATGCGCAACGCGTCGAGGGAGTAAGCAACTGTAAATGAAGCCCGATCAGACCGGCGCGTCGTAATTTGCTGTCACAAGGCGGCCCGAACGAATGCGGCCCACGGTTTCTCCAACTCACAAAGACGGAGGAACCATGGTCAAGTTACTGTTAGCGTTAAGCATCGCAGCAGGCCTTTCCGGGTGTGTCGTTGCACCGCCCTATGGCTATGCACCGGCCTACGGATATGCGCCCGGCTACTACGCCGCCCCGAGCGTCAGCGTGGGTGTAGGCGTCGGCGGTTATTACGGCGGCCGCGGGAGGTGGTAGTTTCCGGCCAGGCGCGTTCGTGGCCAAGTTCGTATCGGTCAAATTCTCGGCACCGTCCGCATTAAGGGGAACCCCTCCCTCAACCTCTCGCTCCCATGGTCGATATCAAGACTATCTGTGCCGCCAGCACGCGAGGGAGCTGCTCATGAAAGTCCGTACTTTAGCCATTGCACTGATTTGGGTCGCCGCAAGCACGGGCGTATCGTCCGCGCTTGCGGGCACGTCAACGGCGCTTTCCGACGCCGATAGCGCGGCGGTATTCGGCTCAGCCACGCTGTCGAATCTGCAGGACGTCGGCGGCAGCGCGAAAGCGGGCGCGTCCGCCGCTACCCTGGGCGCCAACACGCTGAGAGGCGCAAGCGGCAACATCGGCGTAAATGTCTCAGCCGGTGCGTTGAATGCTCAGGCCAACGAGATCATCCTCATCACCACGCCACAAGCCACGATCAGCTCACAACAGAATGTGCATTCCGTCGCACAAATGACGGGCGGCGCGTCCGCCAAACTGGGCGCAGGATCACTGGCTGCGGTGAGCGGCAATGTCGGCGTGAATATCGCGTCCGGCGTGGGCAATGCCCAGTTCAACGGCCTCATCATTCACTGAGCCGCAACACCCCGGCACCGCAACGAACTTAAACCAGCGCGGTCGCCTCGACCTCGACCTTCAATCCATAGTGCAGGTGAGGAACCGGTACGACGGCCCGCGCCGGCCGTGCCTCGCCTGCCCAACGCGCGTAGATCTGGTTGAAGCTCGCCCAGTGTTCGACATCGGCGATATAGACGCGCACCTGCACCAGTTGCGCAATGCTGCTGCCGGCGCCTTCGAGCGCGGCCTGAACATTCGCCAACACCTGCTCGGCCTGAACCTCGAACGAAGCGTCGGCAAGTTTCTCGCCCTGTGCGGTGATCGGCAACTGTCCCGAGACAAAAACAAAGCCATTCGCCATCGCGACGTGACTGTAATGTCCGCCCGGTTTTGCCAAAGCAACGGGATTGTCCACGTGCGGCAGATGCGGGTCGTGCTGGCTCACAGCCATGAAAACAACTCCAGAAGAGATAGCGCCTTCACGGCGCAGGGCTACGCGCCGGACGCTGCCTATCACTCACGCGTGTGTGTCACACGACGTGTCACATGTCACATGCTAGGCAAGCGCATCCAGCTTCTCACGCGCATCGGCGCAGCGGCGATTCAGGTCGCGATGCATCAACTGGCTGTCGAGCAGCGCCGATACATCAGACAAACCATAATCAAAGCGCAAGACGTATTCGATGTCTGTGTAGTCGTGATAGGCGCCGCTGTCTGCCAGCTTCTGCGCTTCGGCGAAAGCGGCATGTTGCCGTTCGCCATTCATCAAATCTCTGATCGCCATGATTGCCGCTCCGAGGAACAGTGACTCCATCATAGCAATGCAAATTGAAACGCACGGTCGCGCGCGCGCAACACCTGGTGTTTTCCGTAGATGCGTGGTTCGCGCACGATAAAGAAGCAAGCGCGCCGCGCGTTTCGGCTAAGGAACAATGATCCGCCTTTAGCAGTGGATGCCCCCAGCGGACGCCCCACTTATCCGCTTCACGCGGCCTCAAACGACAGCGACCGGCGCCTTCATTCCGTGCCACTTGACCACCAGAATTCGCCCGACGTAACACAGCACACCAGCGACGCCCACGACGATGCCCATACCCTTGGGCGAACCGTCCTGCCAGAGCCCGACGGCGAGACTCGACAGCGCACCGAGCGCCAACTGCACGGCGCCGAACACGGCGGCCGCGGCGCCGGCATTCACCGGATACCGATGCATCAGATCGGTCGTGCAGTTAGCGGACAACAGACCTACGACCCCGACCACGAAGAACAGACCGAAGACGATCGACCACAGGCCGCCCCACCCCGTCAGCGAGACAAGACAGACGAACAGGGACGCAATGCAACTCACGGTGGCGGCAAAAGAGATGATCGGCAGCGAACCCAGCCGTCCGACCAGACGTGTGTTCATGAAGTTGCCGAACATGATGCCGACGATATTCAGCGCAAACAGAAAGCCGTAATGCTGTGCCGAGACATGGAAATATTCGATGTACACGAACGGCGTCGCGGTGATGTACGCGAACATCGACGCGAACGCCATGCCGCCGCACAGCATGAGCCCCCACGCGACCGGATCGCGCAGCAACTTGCCATAGGCGCCGAACGATTTCAGCAGCGCCGAATGCGCGCGCTTTTCGGGCGGCCACGTTTCCGGCACCTTGAGGAACGCGGTCACCGCGCACACCGTCCCGAACAGCGTCAGCACGATAAAGACGACCCGCCAGCCGCCGAGCAACAGCAATTGGCCGCCGATTAGCGGCGCGAGCAACGGGCCGATCGATGTGACGATGGCGAGCATCGACAGCACGCGCGCGGCGTCGGTCGGCCCGTGCGCGTCGCGGGCGATCGCGCGCGCCAGCACCGAGGCGGCGCCCGCGCCGAGCGCCTGCACGAACCGGAACATCACCAGCGAGCCGATCGAAAACGACAGCGCGCAGGCCACGCTTGCCAGCGCATACATGATGATGCCGCCGAGCAGCACGGGCCGGCGGCCATAGGTATCCGACAGCGGACCATAGAGCAGCATGCCGATCGAAAAGCCGAACATGAAGCTGGTGAGCGTGGTTTGCGCGGCGCCGGTGCTGATGGCGAAAGCCTGCGCAATGGTCGGCAGGCTCGGCAGATACATATCGATGGAAATCGGCCCGCAGGCGGCAAGCGCACCGAGCAATAGAATCAGCCGGCCATCGGGCCGGCTTTGCGTAGCGTGAGACATGGGAATCCAGATGAAGCGCCGCGCCCTCAGTGGCAGCGAAACGCGGTGAAACGGGGAAAGCAGCAACTTGACGACCCCAATTGTACGCGACGGTTAAACCATCCGCCCCGTCCGGGCTTGCGTAGCCCTGCGCTATTCATGCGCCGCGACAGCCGCGCCACCAATCGGTTAAGCTGCCGCCAGAACGCATCGCGGCATGACACGAATCTGTCCGCTGCGCCCTTCAACCCTGCCGTCCCAACGTCGTTATGACCGCCTTCCTGTTGATCTGGAGCCCCAAGAAATGGCCGTGGCCCGAGTTGCCCGACGTGGCGAAGCGGGTCGCCGCGGGCGTAGCGGTGGCTGACGTGTGGGGTTGCGGATTTGCCCGCAGTATCCTGCCGGGCGACCGCGTGTTCCTGCATCGCGTCGCCCAGGAACCCAAGGGTATTTTCGGCTCCGGCTACGTAACGCGCGCGCCGTACGAAGTCCCCGACCCGGCGACGAAGCGCGGTTACCGGTTGTGCATCGACTTCGTGTACGACTGGGTGGTCGACGCCCACGAGGGCGTCGTGATTCCACGCGAGATGTTGCGCACGCATCCGTTTTCGGTCCAGACATGGGATGCGCAGAGTTCGGGCACCGTGATCAAGCCGATTGCGGAAGGCGCGCTGGAGAAGCGCTGGGCCGAGTTCACCGGTAAACGCAAACCGCCGAAACTCGACGTCCAGCAAGGCCCCATACGGTCCAGCAAGGTATCGGCCCACGCGGCGGCGGCGGCGGAAAAAAACGCGGCGCAGGGTCACGTGGCGGCCAGACCAAAGGCAACGCCAAAAAAGGCGCCCACGAAGCGCGTGCACGAAAGCTAGGAGCGGCCACCGCCCGGCAGGCGTAGGCACAAAACCTGTTGACGCTGACTCCGGTACAATTTCTCTACCCATCCCAGCGCCGCGTCAGCCGCCTCCAGGCCGCCCGCGCCGCTGCGCAACCCAAATTCCAGCCATCATCATGTCCAAAAACCAGACCCTTTTCGAACGCGCGCAGCGCACCATCCCCGGCGGCGTGAACTCGCCGGTTCGCGCCTTCCGTTCGGTCGGCGGCACGCCGCGTTTCATCGAGCGCGCCGAAGGCCCGTACTTCTGGGACGCGGACGGCCAACGCTATATCGACTACATCGGCTCATGGGGCCCGATGATTCTCGGCCACGTCCACCCGGAAGTGCTCGAAGCAGTTCAGCGCGTACTGGCCAACGGCTTCTCCTTCGGCGCGCCGACGGAATCCGAAATCGAAATCGCCGAAGAAATCTGCAAACTGGTGCCGTCTATCGAACAGGTTCGCATGGTCTCGAGCGGCACGGAAGCGACCATGAGCGCGCTGCGTCTCGCGCGCGGCTTCACGAACCGCAGCCGCATCGTCAAGTTCGAAGGCTGCTATCACGGCCACGCGGACAGCCTGCTCGTCAAAGCCGGCTCGGGTCTGCTCACGTTCGGCAATCCGACGTCGGCGGGCGTGCCGGCCGATATTGCCAAGCACACCACGGTGCTCGAGTACAACAACGTCGCGGAACTCGAAGAAGCGTTCAAGGCGTTCGGCAACGAGATCGCCTCGGTGATCGTCGAGCCGGTGGCTGGCAACATGAACCTCGTGCGCGCCACGCCGGAATTCCTGCAAACGTTGCGGCGCCTGTGCACCGAGTACGGCTCGGTGCTGATTTTCGACGAAGTGATGTGCGGTTTCCGCGTCGCGCTGGGCGGGGCTCAAGAGGTCTACGGCATCGCGCCGGATCTGACCTGTCTGGGCAAGGTGATCGGCGGCGGCATGCCGGCCGCGGCCTTCGGTGGTCGGCGCGACATCATGGCTCACCTCGCGCCGCTCGGCGGCGTCTACCAGGCGGGCACGCTGTCCGGCAACCCGATCGCGGTCGCTGCGGGCCTGAAAACGCTGCAACTGATCCAGGCGCCGGGCTTCTACGACACGCTCGCCGCACGCACCACACGTCTCGCGCAAGGACTCGCGAATGTCGCGCGCGAAGCGAAGGTGCCGTTCGCGGCCGATTCGCTCGGCGGCATGTTCGGCCTGTACTTCACCGAGTCGGTCCCGGCCAGCTTCGCCGAAGTCACGAAGAGCGACGTGCCGCGTTTCAATGCGTTCTTCCACAAGATGCTCGACGCGGGCGTGTACTTCGCACCGTCGGCGTATGAAGCGGGCTTCGTGTCGATCGTGCACGACGACGCGATTATCGACGCCACGATCGACGCGGCGCGCGGCGCGTTTGCCTCGCTCGCCGCCTGAAGCCGGCGAGACGCATACGCCACCGAAACCCAAGCTCAATACTGCCTAGCCACCGTACCCGACCGGACACCGATGTTTTCGCAAACCGACTTCGTTCATATGGAACGCGCGCTCGCGCTGGCCAGGCGCGGCATGTACACGACCGACCCGAATCCGCGGGTGGGTTGCGTGCTCGTCAAGAACGGCGAGGTGATCGGCGAAGGCTTCACGCAACCGGCCGGCCAGGATCATGCCGAAGTGCGCGCGTTGAAGGACGCGCGTTCACGCGGCCATGACCTGCGCGGCGCCACCGCCTACGTCACGCTCGAACCGTGCAGCCATTTCGGCCGCACGCCGCCGTGCGCGAATGCGCTGATCGACGCGCAGGTCGAGCGCGTGGTCGCGGCGATGGAAGACCCCAATCCGCAAGTCTCCGGGCGTGGCCTCAAGATGCTGCGCGATGCCGGCATTGAAGTGCGTTGCGGGCTGCTTGCCAACGAAGCGCATGAACTGAACATCGGCTTCGTGTCGCGCATGACGCGTGGCCGCCCGTGGGTGCGCATGAAAGTGGCCGCCTCGCTGGACGGCCGCACCGGCTTGCCGTCGGGCGTCAGTCAATGGATTACCGGCGAAGCGGCGCGCGCCGATGGCCACGCATGGCGCGCCCGCGCGTCGGCGATTCTGACGGGCATCGGCACCGTCAGGGAAGACAATCCGCGCATGACCGTGCGCGCCGTCGACACCCCGCGCCAGCCGCAACGCGTGCTGATCGACAGTCAGCTCGACGTGCCGCCCGACGCGCAGATTCTGGCCGGCGCACCCACGCTGATTTTCTGCGGCAATCTCGACGAACGTCATACCGAGCGAGCCGCCGCACTGCGCGATCGCGGCGCGGAAATCGTGCAACTGGCGAACCCGTCCGGCAAGGTCGATTTGCCCGCCGTGCTGAAAGTACTCGGCGAACGTAACGTCAACGAACTGCACGTCGAGGCAGGCTACAAGCTGAACGGGTCGCTGCTGCGCGAAGGCTGCGTCGACGAACTGCTGGTCTATCTCGCGCCCAGCCTTCTCGGCGTAGACTCGATGAGCATGTTCAATCTGAACGCGCCGGAAACGCTCGACGGCCGCACGCAACTGAATTTCCACACAGTCGACCGGATCGGCGACGATCTGCGGATTCTCGCTCGCTTCGTGCCCCGCGCCGTGCCGCAGTCGGCACCCGAAGCCGGCACCGAGCCCGCACCCCAACCAACTTCGAATTGATCAAGGACTAGCACGATGTTTACAGGAATCGTCGCGGCGGTGGGCCGCATCGAATCAGTCAAACCCCTCGGCACGGATGGCGACGCGGGCGTGCGCCTGAGCGTCGAAGCCGGCGGCCTCGATCTCGAAGACGTCCAGCTCGGCGACAGCATCACGATCCAGGGCGCCTGCATGACGGTCGTGGAGAAAACCGCGCATTCGTTCGACGTGGACGTGTCGCGCGAAAGCCTGAACTGCACAGTCGGCCTCGGCGAACCGGGCGAAGTCAATCTGGAAAAAGCGTTGCGCGCGCACGACCGGCTCGGCGGCCATATCGTCTCCGGCCACGTGGACGGACTCGGCACGGTCACGCGTTTCGCGCCGGTCGGCGAATCGCACGAGCTGCGCGTGCTGGCGCCGCGCGAGATCGGCCGCTATCTGGCTTATAAAGGTTCGATCACGGTCAACGGCGTGAGTCTGACGGTCAACTCGGTTGAGGATCGTAACGACGGCTGCGAATTCTCGATCAACCTGATTCCGCACACGGTGCAGGTGACCTCGCTGAAGAATTTGCGCGAGGGTTCACAGGTGAATCTGGAGATTGATTTGATTGCGCGGTACGTGGAGCGGATGCTCAGTGCGAATCAGGATAGCTCTACACCGTTGAAATAATTAAATTTCCAGGAAAATCGACAGCCCCCAGGCCATTGCCCCGGTCGCCGGTAACGCGAATCCCGGCAGAGAGAACTCGCCCGTCAGGCACAGCCTGATGTACGAGTTCATCGTCGATTCCGATGGTGCGGCCTGTCGGTCAGATCACCTGAGTCGGTATTTCGCACGGCAGGAAAATCGCCCTGACATTGTCGAGTCCCTTGCCGTGCACATGCCAGAAGTCACGCACTTTGGCCTCCAGGTCAATGAGTTCGATGCAGTGCGGAAAACGGTGATGTGCAACCTCGATGTGTTCGTGGTGCAGCCGGTCGCCTTTCAGATAGCCCGCATGGACACGGTGCAGTAGCGCCTGCTCAATGCCAGCGTTCTTCGCATGGCGAAGTAAATGTGAGGCGAGGCTTGGGCGCGACACCCGATGCCAGAAACGCGTCGGACGAGCCCGCTCCGAATGGTGGAAATACAGGCGAAGCGAAATCAGCTTGGTCATGGTGTCAATCAGCGAAAGTTCGAAGTGTTCAGGATTGCGCGGAAGCGGTTGCGGCCTTGCGGGCTGCGCGACGCAGCGCGGGGATTTCGGCGAGGCGCATGCCGGCAGGCAGGAGTGGATGTTTGGCGTGACCAACCCGCTGTGCGCGATAGATACCGGTATGCCCGGAGAAGAGGTAGCTAACGACACAGGCCAAGGCTGCGTACACACCAATCTGCGGACCAAAGAGTTCGATCGCCATCACGGTCGACGCGATCGGAGTATTCGCCGCGCCGGCAAATACCGCAACAAAACCGAGCCCGGCGAGCACCGGCACCGGCAACGCCAGCACGTGGCCCAGCGCATTGCCTAGCGTCGCGCCGATATAGAAAAGCGGCGTCACCTCCCCGCCTTTGAATCCGGACGCGAGTGTCACCACCGTAAAGCCGAACTTGCCCGCGAAGTCATACACCGGCAACGAACCGTTAAAAGCCTGAACGATGGTCGGAATGCCGAGACCCAGGAATTGCGGAACATTGAAGACCGTGGCGAGGATCGCCACAACAGCACCGCCGATCAACGGCCGGACCGGCGCATAGGCGATCTTGCGCTTGATGAGCGCCGACAACGCATGCGTTGAATCGGCAAAGAGCATCCCGACTACACCAAAGGCTATTCCCGCGACGATCGCAGATCCCATCCCAAGAGCGGTGAGAGGCGGTACGAACGGGACCGTGTAGACGGTGTGGTGAATGCCCCAAAGACGGCACACCACATCGGCCATCACGGACGAAGCGAGACAGGCGAGCAGCGCGTCGTAGCGCAAGCGGCCGATTGCAAGCACCTCGAGACCGAAGATCGCGCCCGCGAGCGGCGTGCCAAAGACCGACGAAAAACCCGCCGCGATGCCGCCCATCAACAGAATGCGTCGCTCTTCGCGCCCGAGGCCGAAGAGTTGCGTGACGCGATCGGCCAGTGCCCCGCCCATCTGGACGGCAGTGCCTTCGCGGCCAGCCGAGCCGCCAAACAGATGGGTAATCACCGTGGCCACCAGCACGAGCGGCGCCATGCGCTTGGGCACAATTTTCTGCGGATCGTGAATTTCGTCGATCAGCAGATTGTTACCGCCCTCCACGCTCCTGCCAACGCGGTGATAGACCCAGCCCGTCAGAAATCCCGCGAATGGCAGCAGCCAGATGAGCCACGGATGGTCCACGCGTGTATCGGTTGCGCGATCCAGCGCAAAGAGAAAAAGTGCGGAGGCGGAGCCGGCCAGGGTGCCCAACACGCACGAAAGCAGCAGCCAGCGCGCGAGATACGGCACCATGGCGAACTGCTCAACAGACTTGAGATGTTTCATGATTTTCAGGTTCGATAGAACATCAAACCTGAGCGACAGGACGTCGCGTGGACGGCCTACGACCTCCTGCACTCAGGAATTCGTAGGCATCATCAGCCGAGGGATCGGCGGTTGTTTGGAGGAATGCCATCTCCAGCGGGCGTGATTTTAATCGAGGAACACTGCGTTGCGCAAGAATTAAGCAATCGTTCGCTCGAAGCCGGGCTATACGAGCGTCAACGCCAGTATCGCCACTAGCAGACCGCCGATCAGCGCGAGGTAGAAGTTCAGATTGCCGGACTGCAATGCGCGCAGTTTGTCGGCACACCACGTCACGAACAGGACTGCTGGCTCGAAGAGATGCCGCTCGAACAGGTCCGTCACCCCCTCGGAAAACACCAGCCGCTTGATGAAGTACTCGCGTTGCTCATGTTCGCGCTCGGTGCTCATGGTCGGCTGATACACGAAGCTGTAGAACGTGCGCATCGCATTCGAGAACGTCAGCGGCGTAGTCATCGCGTCGCGGCCATGCTGGGTCATGCCGCCAAACCAGACCGCCGTGCGCCGTACCGGACGCGTTCTCGTGAACCGCAACAAGGCGAGTGGGATAAGCGCCAACAACGGCATCACGATGATGAGCTTCGACGGCGAGATAAAGGCAAACTTGTCGGTCAGCGGAACCAGCAGCCATCCCGATACCATCGCCTGGGGACTGTTGGCCTGAAACAGCGTCTGGGCACCGCTGGCCAGCGCGTTGAGCCACAACGGCGCACCAACGGCCACCGCAAGCACGCAAAGTCCCAGTACGCCGACCGCGACGGCACTGCGGCGAGGCACAGGATGCTGATAGTCCGGGTCGGGCATGCCCAACAGCCCCAGCCCGAATAGTTTGACAAACGTGGCAAGCGCCACCGCAGCGGCTAGCGCGAGGCCCGCACCGGCCAGCACCAGCACAAGACGGCCGGTGAAAGCCGATAAATGAAAGCCTTGAAATACCGACTGGAACACGTACCACTCGCTAACAAACCCCGCCTGCGGGGGAATCGACGCCAGGCTCATCACCGCGAAAAGTGCGCCGAGACCTAGCATGAACCCACTGTTTCTGATCCAGCCGCGCGGCACGATATCGTAATTGCCCGTCGACGCCTGGATGCCGTCGGCGACCAGAAAGAGCGCGCCTTTGGCGAGCGAATGGCCGGCCAGATGTAACAACGCGACAGTCCACGCGAGACCGGCGAGATCGTTCAGATGGTCGCTGCGAAAGAGTTGTGTGACGCCGAGCATCGCCACCGCGACCGACGCGTTTTCCGCGGACGAATAGCTGAGCAACGCTCTCCAATCGTCCTGCTGGAAAGCAAACAGGATCGCCAGCACCGCGCTGACAACGCCTATCGCGATCGCGACCACACCGAGCCCGAACGCCGTGCCGCTGTCGTTGGCAACGCCGAGCCAGCTGTTCCAGCCGCGGCTCAGCGCGAAATAGGCCGCATTGAGCACGACGCCGGAGAACAGCACGCCCGTCGCACCACTGCCGCTCGAGTACGCACGCGGAAACCACTCGTAGAAAGGGATGAGGCCGAGCTTCGCACCAAAGCCGATGAGCAGCGCGATACCGGCCGCCCACGACAGAATTGCCGGCGTCTGCGGCGCATGGGCGCCGAACGCGCCGAAACCGATGCCGGCCGACGCGTGGTCGAGTAGCAGAATCGCGAAGACCAGTGAAATCGCGCCCACTTCGAGCAGCGCGAGCATGAGCAGCACGGGTTTGCCGTCGGCCTCACGCGCGCGCTCGCCCGCGAGCATCACCGCGCCCCCCAAGCTCATCACCTCCCAGGCGACGAGCATCGACATACCATCCTGCAGACCGAACACACCCAGTGCGCCAAGCAGGCTCAGCGACGCCCCCACCCACCACGTGCCAGAACGGCCTGAGAGCGGCGAGCCAAGCCCGCAGGCAAAGATGGCTGGTACCAGACCAAAGCCGAGCAGCCAGAGCGCTGACGGTTCAAGCGCGAAGGCAATGCGCTGCGAAGCAAGCGCAAACGGAAATTCAACGCGAGGCGTTGCGGTGGGCAAAGCAGTCAGACACGCGGCGACGCCGAGCACGCAGCCGGCCGCCAGCAAATAGCGGAGCCACGCCCGCACTGAGCGCATCGGCGACAGAATGGCGGTGGCGAGCCACAGGACGCTCGCCGCCAGAATCAGGTCAACGCTCAAGTTGCCCTCCTCGCATCCGTTGCTCCGCGCGCCCCGTTATCAGCAGCAACGCGTGAATGATCGCAGCAGGATTAGGCGGACAGCCCGGCAGGTAGACGTCGACTGGCAAGACGCCGTCGAGGCCGCTGCCGCAAGCGTAATTTCCTCCACTGACGCCACCTGACACTGCACATGTCCCTGTCGCGATGACCCACTTCGGATCGGGCATCGCCTCATACGTCGCCAGCAGCGGCGCACGCATCGCGTGTGTCACGGGGCCGGTCACGAGCAGAACATCGGCAAAACGCGGCGATGCCGTGAAGAAAATGCCAAGCCGGTGGAGGTTGTAGAACGGATTGTTCAACGCCTGCAGTTCCGACTCGCAACCATTGCACGATCCCGCGTCGACATGGCGGATATGCAGACTGCGGCGGAATGTGCGGCGCGTCCGTTCGACCCTCTCGCGTGGCACGCGGGAAGCCGCCGCCTCGTCCCGCACAAGGTCGTCCCGATTCGTCACACCCACCGCCCAGTCCGCCGATGGCGAGAAGGCGCCAGTCGGACACGCTTCGGTACAGCGCTGGCAGACGATGCAACGGCCCCAATCCACCTCCGGAGGAACGTGCGCGCCCCGCTCGTGAGAGAAAGTGATCGCATGCGTGACACATGCCTTTGCGCACGCGTCGCAACGCTCCTGGCACCTGGCCGGATCGTAACGCGGCATGCCGAGCACGCCCTGCTGGCCGTGCGCATCGCCCTTGAGCGGCCATTCAGTACTTGCGCTGCCGCTCGTCAGCCCAAACCAGGTCCATAGAGACATAATCGCTCCGCCCTATCGCGCACAACCCGAAATGGTCAAACCGAAACTCGCTTCGTTGATCGCATAATCCATCATGTTGCTGTCGTGCACGGTGAAGGGAAACACTCGCCAGTTGGAAAACGATGGCGACTTGAGCTTCGCGCGCGCAATACGTGACGTGTCATCGAGATGCAGCGCATAGAGCACAGTGCCCCGTGACGACTCGGCCCAGCCGAGCCCCTCGGCGTTCGGCGCACAGTGACAAGACTCCAGCAGTGGCCCCGCAGGAATGCCGCGCATGATCGCGTCGTCGAGCAGCACCAGACTCGTCCGGAGTTCCGCGATCCGCACTTTCATCCGGGCAAAGGCGTCACCCTCGCTCCGGGTCGCGACAGCGGGCTGCAATTCGTCGTACGCGGCATAAGGGTGATCCCGTCTGAGGTCCCGGTCTACACCTGATGCCCGTTCGACCGGTCCAGTCGCGCCCTGATCGAAGGCGAGTTGCTGACTGAGCGGCGCCGTGGAAATAAGCCGGTCGAGATGACTGGTGGTCCGCTCGATCAGGTCGACATATCGCTCCAGTTCGGGTCGCAGCGCCGCAACGCCCTCGGCAATCGCCACCACGTCCAGATCGCGGCGCACACCGCCTGGCCACACCACGCCGCGCAATAACCGGCTGCCGCAGGCCAGCGCATTCATTTGCTTGGCGCGCTCCTCAAGCAGCTTGCCCTGGGCCTCGCCGACCTTCAGCGTGGTCGTGTGGCACAAATGGCCGAGGTAATGCAGATGGTTATAGACGCGCTCAAGCTCCGCCGCGATCACGCGAAACCAACGTGCGCGCGGCGGCACGATGCAGTCCGCTGCGTCTTCGAGCGCCTGCGCATACGCGAGCGCGTGTGCCACGCTATCGATGCCCGCAACGCGCTCCGCGAGCAGAACACCCTCCTCGATACGCATCCCCTCGAACTGCTTTTCCATCCCGCGATGTTTGAGGAACAGATTCGGGTGATAGTGCAGAATGCCTTCGCCAACGTAGTAAAAGATGAATTGAGCCGACTCGACGACATCGGCACGCACGGGGCCGAACGGCAATAATTGCACGTGCTTGCCTGATACTTGCGGCAGTGTCGGGGCGGCCAGCGTGCCCGCGACGCTGGCCTGCGACGCATCCATCGGCTCGAGGGGGCCGCGCGGTGTCGGCGGCAAAAATGCGGTGACGAGGCGTTCGGGTTCCGGATGTCCGGCAAACGCGACACCGCTCATTTCCATGATCTCGCGCTCATACCAGCCGAGCAGCGGGCAGCGACTGGCGAGACTGGGAACCGGCGCGTTGCCGGTTGCAACGCGCCAGCTCTCGAACTCGCGCCGGCCAGGTGTTGTCGCGATATAGCGCATTTCCGGAGCGTCCGGCCGCGGGAACCACGCGTACGCGGTCTGCATGCGTCCACCGCGATCGAGCAAAGCGTCGGCGGCCGCGCCGAGTCCGGCAAGCGTGACTTCCTTGAGCGTGCAGTTGTTCATCGCGTCTGCCCTCCCAGATCCGCGGCAACCATTTCGAAGAAACGCCATAAAGCTTGCGGCCACCACACACCGAGGACCAATACCGGCACAAAGGCAAGCCACATCGGAACCGTCATCCATGCGCCCGGAGTCGCCGTGCGTTCCGGTGCCCCGCTCGGCCCCGCTCGCCGGGCTTCGAAGTACATAGCCCGGAAGTGGTTGAGAAAGCCGATGAAGATCACGATCAGCAATAGCAGCATCACCATCACGGCCCAAACATTCGAACTCACCATCCCGGCACGCATCAGCGTCAATTCGCTTAGAAACAAACCGAACGGCGGCGCCCCCGTAATCGCCACCGCGCCGGCCAGCCACAACGCGCCGGTGACAGGAAAGCGATCCCACACGCGGCGAATTTCGCCCATGTCCTTGGTGCCGAACACGCGCATGACGTTGCCGGCGCCGAAGAACATCAACGACTTGTTCAGCGAATGGTTGAGCATGTGATACAGCACAGCGGCAATCGCGAGCGGGCCGCCAAATCCCAGTCCGAGCGCCAGCACACCCATATGCTCGACGCTGGAATACGCCATCAACCGCTTGACGCCTTCCTGACGCACGATGAACAACGCGGCGACAAAAAGCGAAAACGCGCCAAACGCAACCAGCACGGTGCGCGGCAACAGCGATGAACTGGCGGCATCGGTGATCGTCAGGAAGCGCGCGACGCCAAGCATCGCCGTATTCAGCAGCGCACCGGAGAGCATCGCGGACACGGGCGCCGGCCCCTCACTGTGCGCATCCGGCAGCCATGTATGCATCGGTGCGAGGCCAGCCTTGGTGCCATAGCCGACCAGCACGAGCAGGAACGCCATCTGCACCAGCGCCGGATTCATCCTGGGAGCCGCACGGCGCAGCGTGTCCCAGGTCATGTCGTAGGTCGGGCCGATGACTAGGCTGCCCGCCCAGTAGAAGAGCACTGTTCCGAGCAATGCAAGGCTGATGCCCGCGGAAACGACGATGATGTACTTCCATGCCGCTTCGATCGCTTCCTGGCCGCGCTCGAAGCCTACGAGGAACGTGCTGACGAGCGTAGTCAGCTCGATCGCGATCCAGTAGACACCGATGTTGTTCATGATCGGCCCACAGATCATCGTCGCCGCGAAGAGCGCGAAGAGCGCATAGAAGTTCGGTAGCCGCTCACGCTCCTCGGCTAGCAGCCGCATATAGCCCACCGCATAGATCGAAGCGAGGCAATACACAAGCGCAGTGCAAACAAGGGTCCAGGCGGCCAGCGCATCGACCACAACGTAGTCGCGCAGAAAGCGATGTCCATCCTTGACCGTGCAGACGAGCAAAACCGCCGCAATCACGCAGACAATCGATGCGGCGAGGTTCGCATACTCGGCGACGCGCGCGCGCCGGCTCGCCGCGCAGATTGCCGCTGCTGCGACTGGTGCGACAACGATCACGACGCTCCATGTCTCGATCATATTCACCCCACCAGCCGTCTAAGCTCACGGCTGCTCGTGCTGCCGACATGTGCGACCAGATAGCGAACCAGTACGCCGAAGCTCACGACGATAACCAGCAGATCAAACAGCAGCACCAGTTCGATCAACATTGGCATGCCCGGCACGAGAATCTGCGAGCCCAGGAAGATACCGTTCTCCAGAATCAGGAGGCCCAGCACCTGACTGATCGCCTCATGACGCACCGCGAGCATCAGAAAGCCGATGAGCTTCATCGAGAGCATCACCGTGAGCGCCAGCACCACCACGGTGCCGCCCAGGCCCAGCGCGTTGCCCAGATGGTTCGACACGACAAAGGCAAAGAGCACCAGGAGCGCCCCCAGCACGATGCTCGAGCTTGGCTGCAGGATCACATGCAATTCCCGCTCGACTTCCAGCCGGATGATGATTCGCCAGATCAGATAAGGCAGCACCATGCCCCGGAAAAAAACGGTGAGTAGCGCGATCAGATACAGCTCGTGGTAGTTGCCGTAATAGCCCACCGCACCGGAGAGCCCCGCGATCAGCCACGATTCGGCCATGAACGCGAGCAGATAGTCCTTCAGCCAGCGAGAACCCAGCATCACAAACGCAAGCAGCAGGCTGCCAATCGCCAGCAGGCTGAAGAGCGATGCGGCGAGCGGACTCAGGTGGGCGAGCAGCATGACAGGTCACCGAAGCTGGTTAGCGGCGATCGCCAGCACCGCCAGCATGAACGACGCCGCAAGCGGCTCCTGATACCGGAAAAAACGCAACCTGGATTGCGCCGTCTCGACAACGACTACCACGAGCACGACCAGCAACATCCGCAGGAACAAACCGATCGCCGCACCCAATGCCCCCAGCGCCGTGCCGTGCTGCGAGAGTCCCCACGGCAGGGTCAGCACGTTACAGAAAATGGTGTAGAGAATGAACTGCTTCATCATCGACGCCCATTTGAGGAGCGCCAGAAGCGGTCCCGAATACTCGAGGATGCGCGCCTCCTCGATCATGTACACCTCGATGTGCGTGCTCGAATGAATCGGCAAGCGATCCGTCTCGACCAGTAGCAGGACGAAAAACGCGAAAACGAGAAACAGGTGGGCCGGACTCCAGTACACGGATGGCTGTGCCACAAGCAGATGGTTCACGACGAACGGCAACATCGCCTTCGCGAGCAGCGTGATACCGACCAGCACGAGGATCAGCGTGGGCTCCGCGAGAATGCCGAGCATCACCGCGCGGCTCGCGCCAATGCCGCCATAAGCGCTTCCCGAATCCAGACCTGCCAATACGACTGCAAACGACCCGAATGTCAGAATGAGGCCACCGCCAAGGATGTCGCCCATGTCGGAAAGCGGCAGTGGAAAGTCCGTGAGCACCGGGATGAGAATCGGCACCGTGAGCATGCAGGTGAACGCGACGACCGGCGCAGTCCAGTAAATCCACGAAGCGGAGTTGGGCACGACGAGTTGCTTGTGGAAAAGCTTCCACAGGTCCCGATAGGGTTGAAAAATGCCAGGGCCGCGTGCGCGTTGCACACGCTCTTCCCATTGCAGGATGACGCCTTGCAGAAGCGGTGACAGGGCGATGACGGTCACCACCTGGGCAATCTGGAGGGTGACGTCGCGCGTGTTCACGCCCCCTCCGCGAAGACGAAGGGCCGACGGACGACGTATTGGGACCGCGGGGACCGCGGCTTAACGCACGCGCAAATCGCTACGCGACGGCGCTGCGAAGCGTATGGACGGGGGCGGCAATCATTGCTGCACGGCGACTCGCTCACGCATCCCATGTTTTTTGCGTTCTTGTAGGCAACGATATGCCCGGGATGCTCGAAAAGGCGAGCCGGCCGAAAATGCCTACCGGCCCCGAAGCGCCCGGGGACCCTGTAGGCATCATTAGCCGCAAACCTGCTAGCGGCGGTTAGGGAGGAATGCCATCTCCGCAGAAATCAGTTTTGAGTATAGGTGACGCGCCAATGCTTGCAAGCTCCGTGTTTCCTCCTATCCCGTCGAGCGGCCGAACAGGGAAAAATGCTTCGGCGGTTTGTGCGGGTGGTCATCGCCGATCACACCGAACTCGATCGGGAACCGCATGTAGAAAACGTGCACGTTTTCGGCGCGTACGAGATCCAGAAGTTGTTCGGCTTCTTTTTCAGTCACGGCAAGAATGATCTGCACTGGCTGATCGTCGAGCCTGAGCATGTGGGCCGCATGATGCGAACCCGCGTGGCCGATGCCTTCGGCGCAATTGATGACGGTCGCGCCACCGATACCGAGTTGGCGAACCTCATGCAGCAGCCATTCGCACACGGTCTGATGACCGTGCTTCCTCTTCTGCTCGGTATAGAACGTCAGTTGATAGCCGTTCATCGCACATCTCCGCCGCCCATCGGGTCCTTGCAGCTCCGGGTGACGCGCACGGGCTGCGTCCACTACCGGAGTAACACCGCGTTGCCAGACCGGGGCAGGCCCGCTCGTCCACCGCTTGATTCATTCTAGTTCACAGCCGCCGCAACACCTGATTGTGCCCTGCAGCATCGCGTCCGCAAAACAGGCACTTCGTCCGCGGTAATGTGCTCAATCGCTGCAAACGTGCCCATCGTCGTGCTCCCCGCCGCCTGTCACGTCTGCGCCCAGCACCTCGTATTCGATAGGACAACGCGTGTAGAAGAGTTGGACACCGCCGTGCCGGAGGCTATCGAGCAGCGCGTCGATGAGTGCGTCTTCCGCGGCCACGGTGACCACGACGGGTTGGTCGACCAATTCAAAAAAACGCGCCGCGTGATACTTGCCATGCGCGTCGATGCTTTCGCTTACTTCGATCACCGTTGCGCCTTCAATACCGGCTTCTTTCGTCTTTCGCAGAATCCACTCGACAACGGTCATGTGACTCTTGCGGTGGCTCTGATTGGCGGCGAACAGCGTCAATTGACTGCCTTTCATGAGGCGCTCCAATTGGTTCCCGAGGAATGCATAACCCGTCGCTGAGAGCCGGGCACGTCACGATACACACGGATGCGCCGCGTGATACGCACATACGACCTCATTGCAATGATGATAAGCATAGGAAACCAGATTCGAGTGACGTACCAATCTGGACAGCAGGACGCAGGGACATGCTCACGACCTCCTGACCCAGGAACTCGCAGGCATCATCAGCCGGGCTTGACCGGCGGTTTGGGGAGGAATGCCATCTCCACTGCGTTCAGTGTAGCAAGGAAACTGCGAGGCGGTTCAGCGATGGTTTGTGCCGCGATTACAGGCCCGATTGCATCTCGTACCACAGCTGTCTGATCCTCTGACCCAAAGCTCTGATCAAACGGCTCGCGACAAATGTCGCGGGCTTCACCGCTGCGCGCATTGCAAAGCGCAAATGCGGCGAGCCTGAGGTAGAAAGATCTGCCTGTACAGATCTTCGCCGTAGCTGGTCTCCAGGGGCTCGGCCTCTGTCAGTCTGAACGTGCGCTCTCCATCGGGCCGCCGCTCCGCTCTCAGGAACATCATGCCCTGCGTCCTCTGCTCATGCAGCCCGTGAGCCAGCGCGTACAGGTGTGTCACGAATACGATTTTCACGCGCTTTTGCAACAACGCCGCGATGATCTGTCGCGCGATCTCGGAACCCTCGCGCTCATTGGTTGCAGCGAAGGATTCGTTGCACAACAACAGCGAGTGCTCCTTGATGTGTTCAACAATTTCACTCATACGCTTGAGCTCTTCATCGAGCTTTCCGCTCTGCATGGATGCATCTTCCTCTCGCTTGTAGTGGGTCAAGATCCCATCGCACACGTTCGCCGAGAACGAGGCCGCCGTGACGAACATTCCGCATTGCATCATGATCTGCGCCAGCCCAACCGCTCGCAGGAACGTCGACTTGCCACCCTGATTGGCGCCCGTGATGACGACAAGTTCCTTGCCGTCCCCGTGCACGTCATTGGCGACGGGCGCGGGCCCGGAGCGCAGCGCCAGGCTCGCGTCGTACAACCCTTCAACGGCGTGCTGTCTTTCAATGCGCTGCCGCGGAACCGGAATGCACGTGGGCAGGCTCCGTTGTGTCAGCTCGTGATGCAGATTGACGCAACCGAGGTAGAAAGCCAGCTCAGTGCGTAGCATCGTGAGGAAGCTGAGAATATGGTCGGCTGATTGCGCAAGCGCATTGGCGACGAGATTGATCCCCCGCGCCTCCAGTTCCGCCAATGCGCGTGCGCCATTTTCGTCTCGATCGGCAATACGGAACGTCAACGAGGGCGATCGTTTGGCAAATAGCCGCCGCAGGAAATTGGGATCCTTTTCGTGCGGCTTTCTCAGCACGTAACTGATTCCCTTGTTGCCCGTGCCCAGTCCGGCACTGATCAGCACGCCGCCGCCGAACTTGAGTTCCTTGAGACATTGGTGGATCGTGGCAAAGTACTCGTCCGTCAGCTCGCGCTGGATCATCGAGAAAAATTGGCCAAACCCTTCTGACTGGAACTGCCCCGCCTGCGAATCCGCAACGGCCCTCAGCGTCTTCAACACGCCAGCGAATTGCTGGATCATTTCTCGCGCACCGTACAACACCGAACTGGCTGACGATGAAAAGACACTGTAGTGGCTCTTGCGCTCAGTTTCGATCGCCCCGATCGCGATAGCGTAGATCTGTCTCACCGTGGCTTCGTGAGCGATGCAGTCGTTGAGAATGGTCTGGCGATAAGTAATTTCGTCCAGGATGACCGAGCTGACCGGGACGACCCGCTTGATGACGTCGTAGAGAAACGCATCACTTTGCGCCATCGTCTGATAGAGCGTGTTCAAGTCCAGGTCCTGTACCAGCGCCGGCTCGTTCCATTCGGCCTCGCGGTGCATATTGAAGTCGCGGTCCCTGTAGAGAAGATATGCCTTCATAGCCCGAGCCGTTCTTTCAGATGGTCATAGGTCAAGCCGTAGCGTTCCGCGACCGACACCGCATACGCACGACCGTCAGCGGGTTTTCTTCTCACCCGGTAGGTGCGGGAAGCCGGATCCCCCGGCTCTATCTCGCTGACCATGCTCACGACCTGTTCGCCTAGATGCGCGAGTTCCTCGATAAAGGTCACACAAACGCACAACGCGTCGCGCTCCAGAATTTCGCCGATGATTTTCCTGCTCAGAAAGAGTGCGTCAGTCAGCGTTGTCGAGCTGAAGATTTCATTCATGATGATGACGCTGCGCGACGTGGCGTGCGTCATGATCTGATGAACGCGCATCAAGTCGTCCTGCAACTTGCCGCGTAGGTCCCTGGTATTTTCTTCGCGCTCAAAATGCGTAAACAGCCGGTCGTACAGAAAGAGCGTGGCATTGCGGCCGGGAACGGGGCAACCGATCCTCGCCAGATAGTGCAGCTGACCAAAAGTGCGAGCAAAGGTCGTTTTCCCGCCGTTGTTGGGACCCGATACGACAATCAGACGTTCTTCGGCATCGAGATGAAAATCATTCTGGACGACGCACGCGTTTTCGCTCGTGAGCTTGTGCGCGAGCGCCAGATCGAACGTCTCGTCGCAGCGCACGGCTTTGTTGCTGGATGACACGCGTGGGTAGCAAAAGCACAGGTCCGCCGCTTTGCAGATTTCGATGTAGCCGCGGTACGCGAAGTAGAACTGGACTTCGCGGTCGAAGGTCCGGATCGTGGCATCGAGATAGCTCACGTTGTTCGCACAGTAGGTGGCGAGCTCCGTGAACGCCTGCGGGTGTAGTTGCGCGACGAAATCCAGGACGTGGGCTTCGACATGATTCATGTCCATCCAGTCGCGCAATTCGATGCGATGGTCCTTGACCGCCCCTTGCTTGAATTTTTCGAAGATCCGCAGAACATCGGCGCTATAGTCAATTTCCGCGTCGTAGTGACGTACCGTGACGGCGTTTCCCTTGATGAGCACGCAATATCGAATCGACGAGAGATGCTTCTTGATATGGTCAGCGTCATGTGTGAGCGACTGAAAGCGCTCCGATGCAACATATCCGGTCAGGTATTCATGAAACGCCCGTAGTCCTCTCGACGTGGGTGCTGCCAGCGACAGACGCCGGGCAAAGGTCGCAAGTGTCTCGCAATAGATAACGATCGCTTCGAGGAACCACCACGCCTTCTGGCGCTGATAGCGGAGCTTCTCTGCCTGTGCCAGGTGCTCACGCATTTTGCGCATGCCGTGTGTAAAAGCATTGATGCTGTCGAATACATCAGCGTCGTCGAGATCCTGCATGACCTCGTGCCGGTACGTGATCGCTTCCTCACGCGAAAGTTCGGTGTAAAAGAACGGTTTCAGGTTGTAGTCGTTCCATCCGGCCGTGACTGAGGAGACAATCTGGTCGAGATTGAGGTCACCAAAGAAATCTGGCTCCGGCACGTCATCGCGCCTCGGCCCATCCTCTGGTTTTTCGAACAGGATGCTGTGAAAGAGCATGCGTACCCTCTTCTTGTTTGGCAGGCGCACACTTGCGCCTGCCACCAGATTCCGTCGACCGCGAGAGACACCGGTTTCGCACGGCGGGATGGAACCTGAGCAGAGATTCCGACGTCCCGTTACGCGCTCGACTGCAATCAGCGAGGCGGACAGACGTGATCGGTACGGTGATGAAAACTGGGAGGGAACGCCAGCTTGACGATGGCGCGCGCTTCAGACAAACGAAGCGAGTCGAGGCGTGCCCACAGTACCCTAGCCCAGGCCTGTAGGCATCATTAGCCCTTGCGGGCGGTTATGGAGGAATGCCATCTCCAATTCAATTCTTAGTCTACGCCGTGCATTACGGGGACACAAGTTGTTGGCGAAGTTAGCCTCGCCGCGCTGGTATTGATATCGGCGGCACTCCCCATAGACTGGGCGCAAAGGGAAATCCGAGACTTTGCCGCTTTTCCGGACGGGTCGTTTGAAATTAAAAAACAGCTAGCCAAACGCCACATCAGCTACCTGCCCACCTTCGACCAAACCTGACATGCCTTGGATCTTCAGGCAAAGGGCTACGCGGCGAAGTCACCCCCAATAATAGGGGGGAGAATGAATTGCTCCGATTGCGTACTGTGGCTTACTCTGAATTCGAGCACGGCCGTTGAAAATGGCGATGGCGTAGCGAGCGGTTCACGGCAAACCTTGGACATCCTCAATTAACACCCCGACGGGGACCGATTGGGGACCACTGCCGATCCGCAATAAAATACCTGGAGACAGAAATGAGCGGTACGAATTCGGGCACCCTGGTTCATCGCTTCCTGCATTGGGAGCGCGAACAGCCAGATGCATCCTGGCTGACCGAGCCGACGCCGGACGGGCGGATAGTCGACTACAGCTGGGCGGAGGCCGGCAATCAGGCTCGACGCATGGCGGCGTATTTGCGGTCGTTGCAGCTGCCGCCGAATAGTGCGATCTCGATTGTAGGGAAAAACAGCGCGCACTGGATCATCGCAGATCTGGCGATCTGGATGGCGGGGCACGTTTCCGTGCCGCTCTACCCAACCATGAGCGCCGACACCGCGCAGTACATCTTCGGGCATTGCGACGTTCGGCTGGTGTTCATCGGCAAGCTCGACGGAAAGACTGACGGATGGAACGAAATCCGCAAAGCCATGCCGCCGCATGCGCTGATGATCGGCCTGCCCATGTCGCCCGTGCCGGAGGCGCTGCAATGGGACGATATCGTCGCAAAAGTGGCGCCGTTGCAGGATGTCCACCTGCCGGCACCGGACACACTGGCCACCATTATCTACACCTCAGGCAGCACCGGCCGCCCTAAAGGTGTCATGCACAGCTTCGCGTCGATCTTCGCCTACGCGACGCAGTCCGGGAAATTCTGCGGGTTCACCCCGGCCGACTGCGTACTGTCCTATCTTCCACTGGCGCACACGGCCGAACGGTCCTTCGTCGAATCGAATTCGCTCTGTCACGGTTTCCGGGTTTTCTTCAACGACAGCCTTGCCACGTTCGCTCAGGACATGCAGCGCGCCCGGCCCACGGTATTTATCTCAATGCCGCGGCTTTGGACCAGGTTTTATCAGGGCGTCTGCGCGAAGTTGCCTGAAAGCCAGCAGGCATTGCTCCATACAGCAGCGCCCGAAGCGGACACCATCAAGCAGCAGATTCTCAAGATGCTTGGGCTCGACGCGACAAGGCTCGCATTCACCGGCTCCGCGCCGCTACCCGAGGAAGTCATCAATTGGTATCGCATGCTCGGTCTGGAGTTGCTGGACGTGTATGGCATGACGGAGAACTTTTCGTATTCGCACTACAGCCGCCCCGGGCTTGTGCGGCTTGGGTATTGCGGTCAGGCCATGCCCGGCGTCGAATGCCGGATTGCAGGGAACGGGGAGATTCTGCTCAAGGCGCCGACGATGATGCTGGGCTACTACAAGCAACCCGAGTTGACCGCGCAAAGCATGACTGAAGACGGGTTCTTCAGAACCGGCGACTGCGGCGAACTCGACGAAATCGGCCGGCTGAAAATCACGGGGCGGGTCAAGGAGATCTTCAAGACCAGCAAGGGAAAATACGTGGCTCCCACGCCCATCGAGAACAAGTTGAGCCATCCGAAAGTGGATGCCGCGTGCGTGACCGGCCCGGCGCTTGCGCAACCGTTCGCGTTGTTAATGTTGTCAGCCGCCGCAAGAGGCGACCGTCAGGATGCGACTGCGAATGAAACGTTGCGGGCGGAATTGCAGAGCCTACTCGAAAGCGTCAATGCCACGCTCGAAGATCATGAGAAGCTTGCCTTTGTTGTCGCCGTCAAGGATACCTGGACCGCCGACAATGGCTTTCTCACACCAACCATGAAGATCAAGCGCAGCGTGATCGAAGAGCACTATCTGCCGATGGCCCGTATGTGGGCCGAGCTTGGGCATCCGGTCATTCTCGAAGCGCAGGCTGCCGGGACGCAGAAAGACGAGAAAGGGTGAGGCATCTGGCCGTGCCCCAAACCGCCCGTAAGCGCCAAGCGTGAAGCCGGTCCTCTCAAAGGCTCGCATGCTCGCATCTGACAACCTCGTGTTAGCGGGCGGCCACCGCAGGACTAACGGATCAAGTCCTGTCTGCGCGCCCAAACCATCGCGTCGTAACGGCTCGACACCCCTAATTTGGTGAAGATATTCCGTAGATTCCACTTTACCGTTTCGATGGTGATATCGAGTGCGATAGCAATGCGCTTGTTCGACATGGCCTGGCCGACAAGGCTCAGAATCTCAAGCTCGCGCGGGGTAAGCACGGGCTGCAATTTCGACGCGCCAGCGCGGCGTGTGTTGCTCCCAAGACCTTCGGAAAGGGCACAATCCGGGAACTTCTCGAGTAGTTCGATCGCGTATTGCAACGTGGCACCCTCGAGCTTGCGCTCGCGCACCGTCTTTGCGAGCAGCTTGCCTGCTGCCGTGCCTTCGTCAACGAAGGTTCGAACCAGACCGAGGCGCCGCGCTGCCTCCACTGCCTGCGCGAAGTACACGTGTGCGTCATTGTCGCTGCCCTGTTCCGCCAGAATGATGGCCGACAGCAGATCGGCGAGCGCGCCTAGCCGGCCGCACCCGTGTGCTTCGGCGTGACTGCGGGTGATCCGAAGCGCGTGCAGTGCCTTCGCGGGTTCGGTATGGCGATGCACGCGCGCCCCAGCAAGCGCTGCGATACCGGGAATCTCGGCCCGGGAGCCTTGTGCGTCTGGATGATCATGCGCGATCTCCTCGAGCAGCCCTAAGGTTTCGAACGCACCCGCATGGTCGTGCTTGAGCAGCAAAACCTTGACCTGTTCGGCCAACATGTGGGCGACCGCGCGGATCTGGCCCATGCTGCGCAGATGCGCGGTCTGCTGCTGCAGAAAAGCGAGCGCGGCGCCGGGGCTCTCCTGGAGCAATTCGAGGCGCGCCCGGCACAGTGCCGCGCGGATCGTCACGTCCGGGCCGGAGGCATAAAGCAGGCCTCGGCGATTGGCGATCGTTTCGCGGGCATCGTCGATGCGGTCGAGTTCGTAATAGGCGTCGGCGAGCACGCTTGCACAAATGTTGGCGCTGATCGAGTGACGGCCCCCGGCCTGAACCGAGCGCGCGAGCAGTCCGGCGCTCTCGCGCTCGGCCCCGCGCACGTTACCTTCGAGCAGTATCGTTGACGCGCGCGTCGCCTGCGCGACAAGCGCCATGTCGTTGTTGCGATCGGCCGGCGGAACCGGACGCAGGTTGAAGAGACGTCGCGCCTCGGCATAGCGGCCTGCTGCGGCGTAGGCCGCACACAATTCGGCGACCAGCAGATACTGCAGGAAAGGATTGTCGATCACAGCGTCGCGAAGCGGTTCGAGCAGGTCGATCATGCGCTGCGTGTCGTCGTGCTGGAACGCGATGGCGGCGTGAATCAACGGCAGGCTGCGGACGATCTCCGGATCGGCCGACCGGGCATTCGTCTGCAGGTGCGCGAGCCATGCCTGGGCTCTGGCCGCGCGCGTCGTGAGTGCAACGGTCAGGCACGCGATGAACAGGAGCCGTTGATGGCTGAGCAGCGTCTCTTCGGGCAGCCGTTCAAGCAGATGGAGTGTGGGACCCAGATAGTCGAGGCTCCACGTGGCAGGCGCCGCGCGCTCGATGACCGACGCGGCAAACTCGATGTCTTCGCCGGCACTGGCATGGCGCACCGCCTCGGCCAGCAACTCGTGTGCTGCGAACCAGCGGCTCGCGCGCCGGTGCAGTTCGCGCACGGCGTCGATTTCGCGGCGCGCGAGGCGGGTCGCGAGAAACTCCCCAAGGAGCGGATGAAAGCGATACCACGCGGTTCGGTCGTCCGAATCGACGCGGGTGATCAGCAGGTGCTCGTCCTCCATGCGTTCGAGCAGTTCGGCGGCGTGGTCGTTGCCGGTTACCTCGCGGGCGAGGGGTGCACTGAAGCGCCGAAAGATAGACAGCGCCACGGCGAACCCGGATAGCTCGGCAGGAAGCTGCGCCATGACCTCTTCGCTTAGGTAAGTCTGCAGATCGCTTGAGCGCCAGATCAGGTCACCGAGCATGGCCCGCGCATCGGGCCGGTTCCTGAGCATGATGATGATGAGCTGGATGCACGATGGCCAGCCGCCCGTCAGTTCGTGAATGAGGGTGAGTTCGTCTACATTGATTTTTCCAGCGCCGAGGTTTTCGTCGACGAAGGTGCGTGTCTCCGCGAGATCGAACGGCAGAGCGGTGCTGTCGATTTCCACGAGCTGGTCCATCATCCGCAGACGGCTCAGGCTCAGGGGCGGCGTGAGGCGCGAACCTATCACGAGATGCAGATTGTCCGGCCCCTGCTCGACGAGCTTCTGCATGAACTTGTGCGCGTGCAGCGCCTCGACGTGGTGATAATCGTCGATCATCAGGTACAGGTCTTTGGGCAGACCGACCGCCGCTTCGACGATGGCCGCGAGTGCGCTATCCATGGCCGCCGCGCTTGTGCCGTCGAGCGGCAACTCCATCTCCACCGGAATGCCGACGCGCTGCATTGCAGCAAACAGCGCGGTGCAGAAGTCGACGTAGCCCTTTTCATCAGCCGTGAGCGAGAGCCACGCGACCTCGGCGGACGCCTTCACGCAGACCTTGCGCCACTGCGCGAGCAGCGTCGTCTTTCCATAGCCCGCGCTGCCGGTGACGAGCGCGAGCCGGCAATGGCGATCGCGCTGCAATTGCGCAAGCAGGTCCGTGCGCGTCACGTATTTGGCGCCAATGCGCGGCGGCGAGAACTTGGTGGAAACCAGGTGTTTGGGGAAAGGCGGATTCAAATCGTCACCCAGGGGAAGCAATGCGGCGTGTGCGCGCCGGTGCGAATGCGTCACACCCTGAACTTTCGCAAATATGCGCCCACAAGTGTCCCCCTCAGAACGAGGGGTGCCAATCCAAATCGCGGAAACTAACTTACCACTACCGCAACGCCGGGCACGTCGGCAACCTGCCGGAGCGCGGGCGAGCTATTCGCACGCATCGAACGGCCCTCCCCTCAGCGCGCCCGACCCTGTCCGGAACGTCTAACCGGTCGGGCGGCTGCGCGGCGAATACGGCGTCGCGCCAGGTGGGGGGTGCGCGCTTCGCGATCCAGGGTAACGGCGGCAGTCTGTGGGGTACCGGGGAAAACAGCGACCCATTCGGCCCGTCCAGGCGGGCCTGACCAGAAACCTATTTCAGGAATGCATATCATGTCGTATCAACTACCCACCGAAGAGCAGAACCTGGCTGTCGAAAGCTTTCGCAAATTTCTGCAGTCGGAAGTCAAGCCCGTTGCGAAGGAATATCGCGACCGCTTCATCCCGAAAGAAAAGATGCGCGAGCTCACGGAGCGCATCGCCGAGTTTGGTCTGCCCGGCTGCACCATTCCCGCCGAGCATGGCGGCATGGGCTGGTCGTTCGCCACGCAAGGCATGTTGTTCGAGGAGCTGGTCGCCTGTTCGTGCGATATCGCGCTGTGCGTGATGCTCAACATGGGCCTCGCGTCCATGCTGACCAAGGCACGGCCGGAAGTGCGCGAGCGTTACATGCCCGACGTGCTCGCCGGCAAGATCTTCGGCTCCATCGGCATCAGCGAGCCAGACGTCGGTTCGAACGTTGCCGAGATCAAGACGCGCGCCGTGCGCGACGGTGACCACTTTATCGTCAACGGCGAGAAGACGTGGATCACCAACGGCGTCTATTCCGACGTGCTGATCTGCACGGTGCGCGGCGACAAAGGTCTCTCGCACATTCTGATCGACCGCAAGGAGCACGGCTACGAGTCTCGCAACATCGACAAGATCGCGCTCGGCTCGCAGTCGACCGCACAGATTTTCATCACCGACGCGCGTGTGCCGGCAACCAATCTCATCGGCGAGGAAGGCGAAGGTCTGCGCAACACGATGAAGGTGTTCGAGAACGCGCGCGCTCACGTCGGCACGCTCTCGGTCGGGATCATGCGCGCGGCGCTGGAGGAGTCGATTGCCTACGCCCGGGAGCGCAAGCAGTTCGGCAAGGTGATCGCGGGGCACCAGCTTATTGCGGCGAAGATCGCCAACATGGCAATCATGGTCGACGCGGCACGCCTGATGTGCCAGCGTGTGTTCGGTCTGATCGACGCCGGTGTTCGCTGCGATCTGCAGGCGTCGATGGCGAAGGCGTTTGCGACGGAAGCCGCCGTCAAGGTCTGTCGCGACGCGGTGCAGTTGCACGGCGGCAACGGCATCACCAGGGAATTCAACGTGGAACGACTGTTGCGCGAAGCGATCATCATTCCGATCCCGGATGGCACGACGGAGATCCAGCAGCTCATCATCTCGCGAGCGCTGACGGGTGTGTCAGCCTTTGTCTGAGTTCAGCGGGCGCCAAACGCATCTGCCACTGCCCGGCGCTTTCTCGTGCGTTACGCTCGCGCTGCCGGGCTACGGTTCATCATTGCATTTTCGGCGGAGCGCACCCCTTAAAACGAGGGTTGCCGCTCTTTCGGGCGGCTGCCTATGATGCTCCAGTGCTGATCGATCCGATCGGAGACCATAACAAATGAAGGAGAACGTATGACGCGCAAAGTCGTTGTCGCGGGCGTGGGCATGGTCCCGTTCCGCAAGCCCGGCACCAGCGAAACCTATGATCTGATGGGCGCCGAGGCAGCGCGCCTTGCGCTGGCCGATGCCGGTGTGGCCTATCAGGCGATCGAACAGGCCTACGCATGCTTCGTCTATGGCGATTCCACGGCGGGCCAGCGCGCCCTCTATCACGTCGGCATGACGGGCCTGCCGATCATCAACGTCAACAACAACTGTTCGACGGGTTCGACGGGTCTCTACCTGGCGCGTCAGGCAATCGAGGCCGGCGCACTCGATATCGCGCTCGTCGTCGGCTTCGAGCAGATGAATCCCGGCGCGCTCGGCAGCTATTTCAACGACCGGCCCTTGCCCTCGGATCTCTTCCTCAAACAGTGCGACCGCCTCGGCGTGCCGGCCGACATCCCGCCGGCGTTGCGCATTTTCGGCGGCGCGGGCATGGAGCACATGAAACGTTTCGGCACGCCGTTCGAGAGCTTCGCGAAGGTCCGTGCCAAGGCGAGCCGCCACGCCGCGAACAATCCGCTCGCAGTATTTCGTAAGGTCGTAACAGCCGAAGACGTGATGGCGGACCAGCTCATGTGGCCTGGCGTGATGACGCGCCTGATGGCCTGCCCGCCCACCTGCGGGGCTGCAGCAGCGATACTGTGCAGCGAAGATTACGCGAAGAAACATGGACTCGACACGCGTGTCTGGATCGCAGCGCAGGCGCTCACGACCGACGGCCCCGAGGCGCTTCAGGGCGACGACCTGCGCGATGTCGCGGGTTACGGCATGGCGAAGCGCGCGGCGCAGCAGGTCTACGAAACGGCCGGCATTGGCGCCGAGGACGTGAACGTGGTCGAACTGCACGATTGCTTCGCGCACAACGAGCTGATTACCTATGAAGCACTCGAGTTGTGTCCCGAAGGCGGTGCAGCAAAATTCATCGATGATGGCGACAACACCTACGGCGGGCGTTATGTCGTGAATCCGTCGGGCGGCCTGCTTTCGAAGGGGCATCCGCTCGGCGCCACGGGCCTTGCGCAATGCACCGAACTCGTCCAGCAACTGCGCGCCACGGCCGGCGAGCGGCAAGTGCCGGGCGCGCGTGTCGCATTGCAGCACAATGTAGGCATAGGCGGCGCGTGCGTGGTCACGATGTATCGCAACTGAACGGGAGACGTCGATGGATTTCCAACCCGATGCGGGGCTCGACGCGTTTCGCGAGCAAGTGCGCGCGTTCCTGCGGGAGCATCTGCCGCGCGATCTGGCCGGCAAGCCGGTGGGCAGCGTGCGCTCCATGCGTGCGGATCTGGTGCGCTGGCAAAAGATTCTGAATCAGCACGGCTGGGGCGCACCATACTGGGCGCAAAAAAACGGCGGCACGGGCTGGACGGTGCTACAGCGCCTCGTCTTCGACGAAGCGTGCATCGCGGCGGGCGCGCCGACCCAGGACGGCTTCGCGCAGAAGCTGCTCGGGCCGGTGCTGAACGAGTTCGCGTCGCCGGAGCAGAAAGCCGAGCACGTGCCGCTCATTCTGAACGGCGAGCGGCTATGGTGCCAGGGTTTCTCCGAGCCGGGCTCGGGCTCGGACCTCGCTTCACTGCGCACGCGCGCCGGGCGTGACGGCGATCACTATGTGGTCAACGGCCAGAAGATCTGGACGAGCTATGCGCACGAGTCCGACTGGATCTTCCTGCTCGTGCGCACGAATACCGAAGTGAAAAAGCAGGCTGGCATCAGCTTCCTGCTCGTCGATATGAAGACAGCCGGCATCACCGTGCGTCCGATTCGCAGCATCGACGATTGTCACCATCTGAACGAGACGTTCTTCGACAACGTGCGCGTGCCGGTTGCAAACCGCATCGGCGCGGAAGGCGATGGCTGGACGATCACGAAGTTCCTGCTCAACAACGAGCACGCGAGCGCGGCGGATTTGCCGATCCTGCGCCGCTACCTGATGCAGTTGCGCACCCTCGCCACGACGCAGCGCGTGGGCGCGTCACCGCTGCTCGCGCAGCCGGCGTTCGCGCTGCGTCTCGCACGCCTCGAAGCGGAGGTGAGCGCGGTCGCGATGATGGTCGAGCGCGTCGCTGCGATGGAGCAGGATCACAGTCCGGCTGCGCACGCGATGGGCTCGATGCTCAAGGTGCGCGGCACTGAGCTTCAGCAGCGCCTCAGCGAGTTCATGGTCGAGGCCCTCGGCGATTACGGCGCAGTGGCCTATCCCGAACCGCACGACGCCGGCCTCGATGCGCCGGTGCCGTGCGAGGACGTGGCTCGCGGCATAGCCAACGAGATGTTCTTCCGGCGCGCGTCGACGATCTACGGCGGCACGAGCGAGGTCCAGCGCGGAATCATCGCCAAGATGCTATTTCAACTCTGAGTCGTCGGATCGATCATGAACTTCAATCTCAATGCAGAGCAGCAACTGTTGCAGGATAGCGTCCGGCGTTTCGTCGACAAGGCCTACGGCTTTGACGCCCGCACGGCGCTTGTGAACGCGCGCACGACGTCGAGCGCGTTGCACTGGCAAACCTTCGCGGACAACGGCTGGCTCGCGGCCGCGTTGCCAGAATCGTGCGGCGGCCTCGGCGGCTCGCTGGTTGACACGGTCTTGATCGCGCAGCAGTTCGGACGCGCTCTGGTGATCGAACCGTACCTCGGCTGTGCCGTGCTGGCGGCTCAGACGCTGCGCGCGGCGGGCACGCCGGCGCAGTGTGAGCACTGGCTGCCGGCGCTCGCCGACGGCTCGCGAAAATTCGCGCTCGCGTACAGCGAGGCGCAGTCGCGCGGCTTTCCCGAGCCGGTCGAACTAATGGCGGTGGCGACGCCGGACGGCTACTCGCTGTCCGGCCGCAAGACCCTCGTGCTGGGCGGCGCGGGTGCGCACGCCTTCATCGTCTCCGCGCGTGCTTCGGACGCGGACGGCATCACGCTTGTGGTGGTCGACGCCGAAACACCCGGCCTTGTGCGCCGCGTGCTGCCGCTGCACGACGGCAGCTTTGCCGCCGAACTGACGTTCGACGCAGTGCAGGTAGGTCGCGATGCGGTATTGGGTGAACCCGGCAGCGGTCTTGCCGCGCTCCGGCATGGACTCGCGCACGCGACGGCCGCGCTCGGCGCCGAACTGGTGGGCGGTATGGAGCGGGCCATTGAGATGACGGCCGAGTACCTCAAGGTGCGCAAGCAGTTTGGCGTGCCGATCGGCAGTTTCCAGGCGCTGCAGCATCGTCTGGCGGACATGGCGGCCGAAATGGAGCTTGCCCGGTCGATGCTGTATGCGCTGCTCGCGTCGCTCGAGAACGACGAGGCGCCGGCGCGGCAACGCGCCGTTTCTCAGGCCAAGGCAGTGATCGGGCGCGCCGCACGCTTCGTGTGCGGTCAGGCCATTCAGCTTCACGGCGGCATTGGCATGACTGAGGAATATCAGGTGGGCCACTACTACAAGCGCGCGGTCCTCGCCGACGTGCTGTTCGGCAACAGCGATGCGCACGATGCTGCCGGTGCCGCGCAATTGCAGAAGGATCTGCTTCAAGAGGACTATCGGGCATGAAGCGTAGTCGCGAATACAGGGACGCTCGATATCTCTTCGTCAATGAAAACGCAGACAGGCCGCTATTTGCCACCAGTTGTGTCGCCGGTCAACCAGGCATTTATATTGGCCAACACCTGCAGTTCGGCACCGAGAAATCCATGTGGAGAGTGCCCACCACAGTCGGCTTTTTTGTCGCCGCCGCCCTCCGTCGAATCGACTGATACGAAATCGAAGTGGTTACGCTCGGCCAGCCGCTTGCCGGCATAGGCGGGCGAGGACACACAGGCGTCGTGCTCGTTCGATACCACTAGCACGCGATACCTTGTGCCTTCCACGTTCAGATCGGCAAGACTGGGACTGCCCCGATGCGAGACGGTCACTGGGGACGTCAGTACATATGCATCGGCCAACGTCGGATCGCGTTCCAGCACGTTGCCGACTGAAACCGTCCCGGCACTCGTGCCGATCAGCGCGATCTTCGAGTTCGGGAAACGTTGCCGCAGCACAGTCAGAACAGCCTTCGTATCCGCGAACGACGCCTTGCTCAACCGGAAGGAATCATCGACCCCTTCGGGCTGGTCGGAAGGCGTATCGACCAGCGCCACCGCGTCCCCCCGTTCAACCCAGTGATGTGCCGAGCGGATCAGAAAGTTGCCCTTGAGCGTCGTCGCGCCAGTGGCATCGAGATGAAGGGCTCCCGGCGTGCCGCCGAACAGGACAATCACCCATGGCGGGTTCGGCGACGGCGATTCGACGAAGATGCCCTGCGTCACGCCGTCCCGCGTCGGGATCGTCACGAGGTCGCCTTGATCGAGCGGAGCCGCATGCGCATGGATTACGGCAAGGAAAGCTGCCAGCAAGCAAACGATTCGCTTCATGAATGGGCTTCCTCTGCTCCAGCGCGATTGGCCTGAAACGGTTATTACCCGCTCTCAGAATTGCACACGGGCGGCGTTCATTGCGAACGCCGCCCGTCTTCCTTCACGGCTCCTGCTTCAACAAGCCGCCCGGCTACGCTTCAACTCCGCCTTACTTGCGCTTCAATTGCGAAAGGTCCCGCACGGCGCCGCGGTCCGCGGAAGTCGCCAGCGCCGCATAGGCCTGCAACGCCTGCGACACCACGCGCTCGCGATCCACCGGCATCCACGCCTTGTCACCACGTGCCTCCATCGCTGCGCGACGGCGCGCCAACGCCTCGTCCGACACCACCAGGTGCATCTTGCGCTGAGGAATGTCGATCTCGATCACATCGCCCTCTTCCACCAGACCGATCGTGCCGCCTTCGGCCGCTTCCGGCGACGCATGCCCGATCACCAGCCCAGACGAACCGCCGGAGAACCGGCCGTCGGTAAACAGCGCACAAGTCTTGCCCAGGCCTTTGGATTTCAGATACGACGTGGGGTACAGCATTTCCTGCATGCCGGGACCGCCCTTGGGGCCTTCGTAACGGATCACGACCACGTCGCCCGCCACGACCTTGTCACCCAGAATGGCGTCGACGGCGTCGTCCTGGCTCTCGAAAACGCGCGCGCGCCCGGAGAAGACCCACTGCGATTCGTCGACACCCGCGGTCTTGACGATGCAGCCCTTCTCCGCGAGGTTGCCATAGAGCACGGCGAGGCCGCCGTCTTTCGAATACGCGTTCTGTTTGCTGCGGATACAGCCGGTCTTGCGATCCGTATCCAGCGACGCGAAGGTGGCTTCCTGGCTGAACGCGACGGTCGTCGGAATGCCGCCCGGGGCCGCCCGGAAGAGTTTCTGCGCGTCTTCGCCCGCGCCGCCGGCGACGTCCCACCTGGCGATCGCCTCGCCCAGCGTGCCGCTATGAACGTTGCCGCACGACAGATCCAGCAGATCCGCGCGGGCCAGTTCGCCGAGAATGCCGGGAATGCCGCCGGCGCGATGCACGTCTTCGATATGGAATTTGTCGGTGGCGGGCGCCACTTTGCACAGGCACGGCACGTTGCGCGAGATGCGATCGATGTCGGACATCGTGAAATCGACGCCACCTTCCTGCGCCGCAGCCAGCAGGTGCAGCACGGTATTGGTCGAACCGCCCATGGCGACGTCGAGCGCCATGGCGTTCTCGAATGCCTGCTTGCTGGCGATGCTGCGCGGCAGGACCGACGCGTCATCTTCCTGATAGTAGCGGCGGCACAGGTCCACCACGAGTCGGCCGGCCTGTTCGAACAGGCCCTTGCGCCATGCGTGCGTCGCGACGATCGTGCCGTTGCCGGGCAAGGCCAGACCGATCGCCTCGGTCAGGCAGTTCATCGAGTTCGCGGTGAACATGCCCGAGCAGGAACCGCAGGTCGGGCAGGCGCTACGCTCGATCTCCGCTACTTCCGCGTCGCTGACCCGCGAGTCGCCGGCCTTGATCATCGCGTCGATCAGGTCGATCTTGGCGATCACCTGGCCGTCCGTCGGCGATTTGACCTTGCCGGCTTCCATTGGACCGCCGGAAACGAACACGACCGGGATGTTCAGGCGCATGGCGGCCATCAGCATGCCCGGGGTGATCTTGTCGCAATTGGAGATGCACACCATGGCGTCGGCGCAGTGCGCGTTGACCATGTATTCCACCGAATCGGCGATCAGTTCGCGCGAGGGCAGCGAATACAGCATGCCGCCGTGGCCCATGGCAATGCCGTCGTCCACCGCGATGGTGTTGAATTCCTTGGCCACGCCGCCGGCCGCTTCGATTTCCTTCGCGACCAGCGCGCCCAGGTCGCGCAGATGCACATGGCCCGGCACGAACTGCGTGAACGAGTTCACCACGGCGATAATCGGCTTGCCGAAATCGTCGTCTTTCATTCCGGTGGCGCGCCACAGGGCGCGGGCGCCGGCCATGTTGCGGCCATGAGTCGATGTGCGTGAGCGATAGTGCGGCATGATCTGTCTCGAACGTTTAGCGGGGAAATTGTTTTCTGAAGGCGGCCTTCGCGGGCGCGACGAATTATAGCAACGCCGCCCCGCCAAACCTCCCCCAGACACGCCTGCTGCCTCGCCAAACGGCCTATGCCGTCCGGCCCAGGCGACTTGAACGCGCGCGTGGCGTAAAATACGCCCTTTCTTCGAAAAACTCCGCCAACATGACGCTCGCCTCCACTCAAGAGATCATCGCCGAACTGAAAGCAGGCCGGATGGTGATCCTCGTCGACGAAGAAGATCGCGAAAACGAGGGCGACCTCGTGATCGCCGCCGAATTCGTCACGCCGGAAGCGATCAACTTCATGGCCCGCTACGGCCGCGGCCTGATTTGTCTGACGCTCACGCAGGAACGCTGCAAGCTGCTGAACCTGCCGCTCATGACCTATCGCAACGGCACGCAGTACGGCACGGCGTTCACCGTCAGTATCGAGGCGGCCGAAGGCGTGACCACCGGCATTTCGGCAGCCGACCGTGCCCGCACGATAGCCGCAGCGGTCGCGCCGGACGCTAAAGCCGAGCACATCGTGCAGCCGGGACACGTGTTCCCGATCATGGCGCAGCCCGGCGGCGTGCTGGTGCGCGCCGGCCACACCGAGGCCGGTTGCGACTTCACCGCGCTGGCAGGCCTTACGCCGGCCGCGGTGATCTGCGAAGTCATCAAGGACGACGGCACCATGGCGCGCCTGCCGGATCTGATGGAGTTCGCCCAAGAGCACGATCTGAAGATCGGCACGATCGCGGATCTGATTCACTACCGCAGCCGCACCGAATCGATCGTCGAGCGCATTTGCGAACGCACCATGCAGACCGCGCACGGCGCGTTTCGCGCGGTGATGTATCTCGATCAGCCGAGCGGCCAGCCCCATATCGCGCTGGTACGCGGCACGCCGAACCCGGAGCAGGAAACGCTGGTGCGCGTGCACGAGCCGCTCTCCATGCTGGATCTGCTCGAAGTCGGCAAGTCGACTCACTCGTGGACGCTGGACGCGGCAATGAAAGAGATCGCCCAGCGCGACCTCGGCGTGATCGTGCTGCTGAACTGCGGCGATTCGAAAGAGCATCTGGTCGACGTGTTCAAGGCGTTCGACTCGAAAGAAAAAGCCGAGGCGCTCAAACACCGGCCGGTCGACTTCAAGACGTACGGCATCGGCGCGCAGATCCTGCGTGAACTCGGTGTCGGCAAGATGCAGGTGCTGTCGAACCCGCGCAAGCTGGGCAGCATGTCGGGCTACGGTCTCGAGGTCACCGGCTTCGTCCCCATGCCCGGCGGCGCCGCACAGGCTCCGCAGCAAGGCTGATCCGACCATTCACGCGCTTAAGCGCCCACTCAAAACACTACGGAATTCACATGGAAATCGGACAATACCAACCGAATCTCGACGGCGACGGACTGCGTATCGGCATCGTTCAGGCGCGTTTTAACGAACCCGTCTGCAATGGTCTCGCGGATTCGTGCATTGAAGAACTCGAACGCCTCGGCGTGACCGGCGAAGACGTGCTGCTGGTCACCGTGCCGGGCGCGCTGGAAATCCCGCTGGCATTGCAAAAGCTCGCCGAGAGCGCGCAATTCGACGCGCTGATCGCGCTGGGCGCGGTGATTCGCGGCGAGACGTACCATTTCGAACTGGTGTCGAACGAAAGCGGCGCGGGCATTACCCGTATCGGTCTCGACTTCGGCATTCCGGTCGCGAACGCCGTGCTGACCACGGAAAACGATGAACAAGCGGTTGCACGCATGACCGAGAAAGGTCGTGACGCAGCGCGCGTGGCCGTCGAAATGGCGAACCTCTCGGTCGCGCTCGAACAACTCGGCGGTGACGACGAAGAAGAAGACGAAGAAGAGGAAGAGGCATGAAGAGCGCACGCCGACGCTCCCGCGAACTGGCCACGCAGGGGCTTTACCAGTGGCTGCTGTCGGGTTCGCCCGGCGGTGAAATCGACGCGCAACTGCGCGGCGCGCAAGGCTTCGACAAGGCCGACCACGAGCATCTGGACGCCATCCTGCACGGCGTAATCCGCGATTCGGAAGCACTCTCCGCGGATATCGCACCGTGCCTCGACCGCCCGATCGAGCAGCTTTCGCCGGTTGAGCGCGCAGTGCTGCTGGTCGCCGCGTTCGAACTGAAGAATCACGTCGATATTCCCTATCGCGTGGTCATCAACGAAGCGGTCGAACTCGCCAAGACGTTTGGCGGCGCGGACGGCTACAAGTACGTGAACGGCGTGCTGGACAAGCTGTCGGCGCAATTGCGCGCGGCTGAAACGCAGGCAGCCCGCAAGCATTGAGGATGGGGCGCGTGGCCTCGTCACGCGCCTGCTCCATGCACGCAGCCCCATACCTTTGGGTGCTTGCAAGGACGCCGCAGCGCACATGAACCCATGTGCCACGCGCCGTCCCGCTTTTGCTTCTGAACTGGATTTGATCGTATGAACTCCGTGACCGAACCCTTGGTGCGGCTTGCTGCCCGCGTCGACGCCATCCAGCCTTTCTATGTGATGGAGCTGGCCAAGGAAGCCGCGCTGCTCGAGCGCGAGGGGCGCGACATCATCCACATGGGCATCGGCGAACCCGATTTCACCGCCCCCGAGCCGGTCATCGAAGCGGCCGCGAGTGCCCTGCGCCGCGGCGTCACGCAATACACCAACGCGCTTGGCCTGCACGCGCTGCGCGAGGCGATCTCGGCGCATTACGCCGCGGCCTACGGCGTCAGCGTCGATCCGGCGCGGATCGTCGTCACCGCCGGCGCGTCCGCCGCGCTGTTGCTGGCTTGCGCGGCGCTGGTCGATCGCGACGATGAAGTGCTGATGCCCGATCCGTGTTACCCGTGCAACCGCCACTTCGTGATCGCGGCGGAAGGCAAACCGGTGATGGTGCCAAGCGGGCCGGCCGAACGCTTCCAGTTGACCGCCGCCGACGTCGAACGTCTGTGGAACGAACACACCCGTGGCGTGCTGCTGGCGTCGCCGTCGAACCCGACGGGCACGTCGATCGAACCGGCGGAACTCGAACGCATCGTCAAGACCGTGCGGGCGCGTGGCGGCTTTACGATCGTCGACGAGATCTATCAGGGCTTGAGCTACGACGCGAAGCCCGTCTCGGCGCTCTCGTTCGGTGACGACGTCATCACCGTCAACAGTTTCTCGAAGTACTTCAACATGACCGGCTGGCGTTTGGGCTGGCTGGTGGTGCCGCCCGGCATGGTCGGCGCGTTCGAAAAGCTCGCGCAGAACCTGTTCATCTGCGCGTCGGCGCTTGCTCAGCATGCGGCGCTGGCATGCTTCGAACCGGAAACAATCGCGATCTACGAAGCGCGCCGCCTCGAATTCAAGCGCCGCCGCGACTTCATTGCGCCGGCGCTCGAATCGCTGGGTTTCTCGGTGCCGGTAATGCCGGACGGCGCCTTCTACGTGTACGCTGATTGCCGCACGGTCGCGCACCAGGCGGCCGGAGACAGCGCAGCGCTCACCAAGGCGATGCTGCACGAGGCGGGCGTGGTGCTGGTGCCCGGCATGGACTTCGGCACGCACGCGCCGAAGGACTACATCCGGCTATCGTATGCCACCGCCCTGCCGAAGCTGGAAGAAGCAGTCGAACGGCTGGCTAAGCTCTTCGGACGGCATTGAGCGGATAGATATCAGCGCTTTTGCGGGCTTGAGGCTTGAGTCCCCTAAGAGCCGTCGCCAAGGCGGGTTGCAACGCCTCTGACAAACATACAGCCCACGGCCGCGCCCGACACCGCCAATGTTGGCCACAAAAGAAAAAGGACACCTTCGTCGGGTGTCCTTTTCTGTATCGGCCGCTTCCTTGCGTAGCGAACCCGGTTACTTCAATCTCAAGCGCCCAACTCCGAGGCCGATGCTACATGCTTGGTCGCAGTGGAACTGGCGTCGTCCTGCTCGGACACCGGTGTCTTCACCGGCGCTGCCGCGCTCAGCGGATGACCGGCATCGAGCGTCATCTGCACGCGCTTGCCGTTAGCCGATGCCGCTGCAGCCGGAGTCGTGTTCGACGCCGTCAAAACCGGCGCCTGCGGTGCGTTGATCGGCACCTTGCGGCCGCGCGCCACATCGCGCAGGCGGCCACGCTCGGCCATCACCTTGGCGCCGTAGCCGCCGTCGTCCTGCGAGCTCGAGCCGACGTAGAGACGCAGACCGCCCGGCAATGAACCGCCGCGGGCGATACAGTCCTTCAGCACCAGCGCGCCCACCTTGATGTTCGCAACCGGTTCGAGCGCCGCGCTCTGCCCGCCGAAGTACTGGAATTTGTCCGAGTGAACCTTGGACATCACCTGCATCAGGCCCTGCGCACCCACGCCGCTCTCGGCGTACGGGTTGAAGCCCGATTCGATTGCCATCACGGACAGCAGGAGAAGCGGGTCGAGACCGACTTCACGGCCGGTGTCGAACGCGGCCTTCACGAGCTCGCTAACGGGCTCCTGAGCAACGCGGTAGCGCCGCGCCAGGTAAGACGAGACCAGATCCTGCTCGCGGGTCGAAACCAGCACGCGGTCGTCGCGGGCATCGGCCGAGACGCGCTGTGCCGGGATCAGCCGTGCCAAAGCGGAGACGCTCTGCATGGTGCGCGGGTCGAGGCCGTTCAGTGCAGCCACGCCCATACCGGACGTGCCGGTGCCGTCGAAGGCGCCGTCGTAGCTGGTATTGCTGGCGGTAACGCCATTGTTCGCGCCGCTGGCGGCGTCGCTACCGGTCGAATTCGCGGACAGCGAGTCGTCAGAGGAGGCGCCAGGCGGCCCGAAAGCCGGCAGCGGGTTGCCTTGCAGCAGACGGGCGGGACCGGCTTGCACAGCGGCGGAAAGGACCGGCATCAAGCGGGCCGCAAGGGTGCCGCGCCACGTCGGCATCAGCCACAGCGCGAGTGCCAGCACGACAGCGATTCCGCCGACAATGCTGAACAGGTGATGACTCATTCGCGTCCCGCGACGCAACGCACCACGCACAACTTGCGCAATACGTTCATCGGGACGCCACGATAACCAGGCGTTCATTCAGATCTCCCATGTTGCATGATCCGCGAACTCCGCCAGTCGAACAGGCGGTAACACACATTCGCAGAGTCAAGACATCGCGCGCTCTGTCTGGTTAGGGCAGCTGCGACGTCGGGAAAACGGCAAATACCGTTTGTGGGGAGCCAATCTTGAAAAGAGGTCCGCGGCATGCCAAAAAAGCATGCAGGCGGTGGCTCCCACGCGAAAAACCAGCGTCAGTTGGCGCCGGCGAGGACTTCGATAAGCCGTCAGATACCGTGCAGGGGGTCGGTAAATGGTGACGCGTTGCGTCTAAAGGGACCGGGGGCAGTGGTAAAAAGGTTCATGCCCTGCAACCAATGTGGACGGATTCTATGCAGGGTTTTATAGATCGTCAACACTATAGATAGGCAAAACTATAACTAATTGTAATAATGAACAGTGTTCAGTCCGCTCAAAACCGCGCGGTGCGCGCCTCTTGAGCTATCTCGAATAGCCGTTCCGAATTCGGCCATTTGGCCAATCTACGTACGGCTGCCAACACAGGTAAAATCGACAATCGTTCTGGCACCGTGAAGCTCTGCGGCGCCCCTACTTTTTTGCCGCTTGAGCGGCTCTCTACCGCACCAGATGAAATACAAAGACCTGCGCGATTTCGTCGGCCGCCTCGAAACGATCGGTGAACTGCGCCGCATCTCGCAAAACGTCTCGCCCGTCCTGGAAATGACCGAACTGTGCGACCGCGTCCTGCGCGCCGGCGGTCCGGCGATATTGTTTGAGAGCCAGCAACAGCGCGCGTTCCCGGTCCTCGGCAATCTGTTCGGCACGCCGCGCCGCGTTGCGCTCGGCATGGGTATCGACGCGCAAGCGGGCGAAGGCGATGGTGCCGCGCTGGAGTCGCTGCGCGACGTCGGCCGCCTGCTTTCGGCATTGAAGGAACCCGAGCCGCCGAAGGGGTTCAAGGACGCAGGCAAACTGTTCTCGCTCGCGAAGGCGGTGTGGGACATGGCGCCCAAGACCGTGAGCGCGCCGCCCTGCCAGGAAATCGTCTGGGAAGGCAATGATGTCGACCTCGGAAAACTGCCCATTCAGACCTGCTGGCCAGGCGATGCAGGGCCGCTCATCACATGGGGCCTCACCGTCACAAAAGGCCCAAATAAGAGCCGACAAAATTTAGGCATATATCGCCAGCAACTGATCGGGCGTAACAAATTGATCATGCGATGGCTTGCGCATCGCGGCGGCGCACTCGATTTCCGCGAGTTCGCGCTGCAGAATCCGGGCAAGCCGTATCCCGTGGCCGTAGTGCTGGGCGCTGATCCGGCGACCATCCTGGGTGCGGTCACGCCGGTGCCGGACACGCTCTCCGAATACCAGTTCGCCGGACTGCTGCGCGGCGGGCGCACCGAACTCGCGAAGTGCATCACGCCGGGCGTCGACGGCTTGCAGGTGCCGGCGCGCGCGGAAATCGTTCTGGAAGGCTTCATCTATCCGCAGGAAGGGACGCCCTCGCCCGCTCCCGCAGGCGCGCCGCCACGTCCGGCCAAAGGGGCATCCGCCGCGTACGAACACGCGCTGGAAGGCCCTTATGGCGACCACACCGGCTACTACAACGAGCAGGAGTGGTTCCCCGTCTTCACGGTCGAGCGCATCACGATGCGGCGCGATGCGATCTATCACTCCACCTACACCGGCAAACCGCCGGATGAGCCCGCCGTGCTCGGCGTCGCGCTCAACGAGGTGTTCGTGCCGTTGTTGCAGAAGCAGTTCACCGAGATCACCGATTTCTATCTGCCGCCCGAAGGATGCAGCTACCGGATGGCGATCGTGCAGATGAAGAAGAGCTACCCGGGTCACGCCAAGCGCGTGATGTTCGGCGTGTGGAGTTTCCTGCGGCAATTCATGTATACGAAGTTCATCGTCGTGGTCGACGAGGACGTGAATATCCGCGACTGGAAGGAAGTGATCTGGGCGATCACCACGCGTATCGATCCGGCACGCGACACCGTACTGGTCGATCGCACGCCGATCGACTACCTGGATTTCGCCTCGCCCGTGGCAGGTCTCGGATCGAAGATGGGACTCGACGCGACCAACAAATGGCACGGCGAAACCGATCGCGAATGGGGCCGCCCGATCGAGATGGACAAGGCGGTCAAACAACGCATCGACACCTTGTGGAATGAGTTGGGACTGTAAAGACGGGGCTCGAATCCCACCACTCAACTTCGGGATTCTGCCGGCATCGAAACGATCCATGCACCCGCCGGATCGCTCGCGCCTGAACAAGTCTGAATAACAAAACTGATGGAGCAGTTGCGCGGATGCATGCCTTTTCAATGATGTCGGATGGTTTTTTCCTGTCGTTGTCGTTGTGTCTGGATATCGGCCTCGTCAATGTCGCGATGATTTCGCTGACGCTGTCGCACGGCTTCAAACCGGGCTTCTGGTTAGGCCTGGGTTCCTGTTTCGGCGATCTGGTTTACGCGGCGCTCGCGCTCGCGGGAATGGCTGCGCTGCTGCAATTCGAATCGGTGCGCTGGGTGGTGTGGATCGGCGGCGCGGCGGTGCTGCTGTTTCTCACATGGAAGATGGCGCGTGAGGCGCTGTTCCCGGCGTCGGCACCGGCAGTTGCCGGCGAAGCGGATGCCAAAGCACCGCATCTTTCCCCGTGGCGCGGTTTCTTGCGTGGCGCATTGCTGGCCACGTCGTCGCCGTCGGCGATTCTGTGGTTCGCCGCAGTCGGCGGTGCGTTGATTGCGAAAGCCGGCGCCACCAGCGTGACGACCGCACCGGTATTCCTCGGCGGCTTCTTCCTGGGTGGATTGTGCTGGACGATCTTTATCTGCGGACTCGGCAGCCACGGGCGCAAACGCGCCGGCACCGGTTTGCTGCGCGCGTGTCATGTGTTGTCGGCGCTGCTATTCGCCTACTTCACGTATAGCGTGATCGTGAACGGGTATCGCGATCTGATCGTGCAGACCGCGCAGATGGCAAGCTAGAAAAAACGGCTCGCCAAGGCGAGCCGTCCTGCTTCAATTTCACCGGGTACAACGCGACGCAAACGCGGCGTTGCGCGTATCAGGCAAGGTACTGCGCCAGCTTCGCCAGGTCCACGTTGCCACCGCTCACCACCACGCCTACGCGCTTGCCTTTCACCGGCACGATACCGTTGAGCACGGCAGCCGCGGCGAGACAGCCCGTCGGCTCGACCACGATCTTCATGCGCTGCGCGAAGAAACGCAGGGTCTCGATCAACTGCTCGTCGCTGACCGTTTCGATCTGCGCAACCAGCTTCTGAATAATCGCGAAGGTGTAGTCGCCGAGATGCGTGGAAGCGGCGCCGTCGGCAATCGTGCGCGGCGTGTCGATATGGACGATCTCGCCACGCGCGAGCGATTGTTGACCGTCGTTACCCGCTTCAGGCTCGACACCGATCACCGTGCACGCCGGGCTCAATGCCGCGGCCGACAATGCGCTGCCGCCGATCAAGCCACCGCCGCCGAGGCAAACAAACAGCATGTCGAGCGGGCCGGTTTCTTCGATCAACTCCTTCACCGCCGTGCCCTGCCCCGCGATCACGTGCGGATGGTCGTACGGCGGAATCAGCGTCATGCCACGTTCTTCGGCGAGTCGCCGGCCGATCTCTTCGCGATTCTCGGTGTAGCGGTCGTAGCTGATCACTTCACCGCCATAGCCCTTGGTCGCCGCGACTTTGGCGGCGGGCGCGTCGTGCGGCATGATGATCGTCGCATGAATCCCGGCGAGGCGCGCCGATAGCGCGATAGCTTGCGCATGATTCCCCGACGAATACGTCAACACGCCTGCTTTGCGTTGCTCCGCGTCGAAATGCGAAATCGCGTTGTAGGCGCCGCGAAACTTGAACGCACCCATGCGCTGAAAATTCTCGCACTTGAAGAACACCGACGCACCCGTGCGCTCGTTAAACGTGCTCGAGGTAAGAACGGGGGTGCGGTGGGCGACGCCTTCAAGACGCGCAGCGGCGTCGAGTACGTCGTCGAAAGTGGGAGCGGGAAGCGCTTGCATTGACGAAACTCTCCAGAGCAGTGGCGAAACAGCCATTCTCCCAGCTTCGACAATGCTTGGGTATGTCGATTGACAGGCAGCAGCAGATACACAAACGGCGCAACCCGGCGGTCAAGCCGGCGTTACGCCGTCAATACAAACACGTGCGGTGCTCTTCCTGCGATCAGCGGCGATAGTAGCCGTGGCCGTAGTAACCGTGACCGTAGTAGCCGTGATGATAATAAGGACGACGATAACCACCGTAATAGCCCCCCACTACCACTGCCGGCGGCGCGTAATAACCCGGCGCATACACCACCGGCGGAGGCGGCGGCGCGTAATAGACGGGCGGCGGCGCAGCATAAACCGGATACGCTGGCGCGACCGGAATGCCAATACCGATACCGACGGAAACGTGCGCCTCGGCAGCAGTAGCGAACCCCACGCCGAGTGCAGCGGCAACGACAAACGGAACGATCTTCTTCACTTTTATTCTCCTGGCGCGGCCCACTAAGGTCGCCGACTTCGCATGCCCTGCATGCTATGAAATCAATGTATCGAAAAAGACCATGGATAGATGTTCGCATTTGTTGCAAATTGCAATTGCTGGCAATGGGTGGGAATGTGCGCCTGCGCGATGCCGCCGGGCCACGCGGCGTAACCGACTGAGAACTAAGGGTTTGCCAGCGGTCGAACGAGCGCGAATCCGCTGCCTTCCGGGTTGTGCGGGTTCAGCCGCTCACTTGTCAGTAATCTTTGATTACAAATTAGCTTCAATCCTGACAGCCCAAATGAAAAATGCCCGGTGCAATCGCACCGGGCATTTCTTACCCATCAGCAGACGGTATTGTCAGCCTACCTTTACGTAGGCAAATTCTCGGGAGACGTTGGGCGGGACATACGCACCACTGATGCGCACGCGTGGCGTCAGGCGCTTTTTCTGGTCCCACCAGCGACGACGCTGCGTGTGCGTCAAAAACCGCAAGTGCTTTCGGTAAGAAAAAATATTCATCGTTACCTCCCGAATCTGACTGCGAGACGAAAAACCCAGAACAGCAACTGCCAAACCGGCTCATGAAGAAATTGTGAGCAGTTTTCGGACCCGCGGGGCGCGTACGACCGGATAACCGACCGGACTCGCCATATCGCGCGCGCACTGATCAGAGGAATGCCCGCTCCGCAACACACTCCTGCCCATACTACTGCCGGACGGATGCGCGATACTGCTGCTTTCCCGTTCAAGTGTCCCGTCTGGAGCAGGCAACCATGTCCCAGCCCTCTCTGCCAAGTCTCGGCTTCATCGGTGCGGGGCGGCTCGCGCGCTGTCTCGCGCTGAGCTTTTCCCGCGCCGGCTATCCGGTCACGGCGGTGGCGAGCCGCACGGCAGCCTCGGCCAGCCGGCTCGCCAGTCAAATCGAGTATTGCGCGGCGCTCGACGATCCACAACAGGTGGTCGACGCCGCCGATATCGTCTTTTTAGCCGTTCCAGATGACAGCATCGGTACGACAGCGCACACACTGCGGTTCACGGCGGACGCTGCCCGCGCCCCATACGGCAAAGCGCTCGTCCATTGCAGCGGCGCCTCGCCGGTCGAGTTGCTGGCCCCGGCGCGTGACCAGGGCGCCTCGATCGGCGGCTTTCACCCACTGTACCTCTTTAGCGGCGATCTCGCCGACCTCGAGCGGATCGCCGGTTGCTCGGTGACAATCGAGGCCGACGGCGCACTCATGGACGCCCTGACGGCGCTGGCCGTCGCCCTGCGCTGCCATCCGCTGTCGATTCCAGCGGGCGGCCGCATGCTGTATCACGCCGCCGCGCATTACGCCGCCAGTTTCGCGCTATGCAGCCTCGCGGAATGCGTCGCGCTATGGCGCACGCTGGGCTTTGCCGAAGACGACGCGCTCCGCGCGCTGCTGCCTATGCTCTCCGGCACCATCGAAACCGCCCGCGACAAAGGCCTGCCCAACGCGCTCGCCGGCCCGGTGTCGCGCGGCGACACTGGCGTCGTGGAAAAGCAGCTGGCGTTACTGGAAAGCCTCGGCGGCGACCATGCCGCGCTGTACGGTTTGCTGACACGGCGCGCGGTCGGCCTGGCCGAACGGCGCGCCAAACCGCCCGCGGCGATCGAGGCGATTGCCGGAGCGGTGGAAGAATCGCTCAACCGGTCGCTGAATCAGGCCGCAGCAGGTGCAAGCGTCAAGTAAGGCGTGATAATGTGACGTCCGGCGCCGCGCGCAATCCGCCAGCGCCGCGCTTCGGGACCAACAGACGAGAACGCACAATGATCAAGGTCAGCATCCTTTATCCGTATCGGGAAAACGGCCACTTCGACGTGGACTATTACTGCGTCACGCACATGCCGCTCGCGGCCAGGCTGTTCGGGCCATCGCTGAAAGGCTGGTCGGTCGACGTCGGCATCAACGCCGGGCCGCCGGGAACGCCGCCGCCTTATGTCGCCGCGGGTCACTTCCTGTTCGATAGCGCGGACGACTTCTATAAGGTCTTCAAGCCGGCTTCGGAGCAATTGGTTGCCGACATTCCGAATTACACCGACGGCGGCAACGGCACGATTCTGATCAGCGAAATCAAGATTTCTGTGTGATGCCCCGTGGCCGGATGCGGCTTGGCGGCATGCTGTCCGCCGAATGGCCTGACTCGAACATCTGGAAATTGAACCGCTGCGTCCCCATTTGTGATGTGCAACTTACCCTCCTGAGGGAACAGCGCAGGCAATCCAAATGAAACCGCCGGCGCGCCGATCGGTCAGCGCCGGCACCCTGCGGCCGATCGACGGCCGCCATTGAAGGATAAGGACACGAGATGTTTGGCGATATCGCCCGTTTTCTGCTCAATACCGTCTTTACGCTGTTCGGCGCCGCGTTACTGCTGCGCGCATGGCTGCAGGTCGTGCGCATGCCGCCGTACAACCCCGTCACGAACGCCGTGCTGCAAGCCACCAACTGGATCGTGCTGCCCTTGCGGCATATCTTGCACAGCACCCGCAACATCGACTGGGCGAGCCTCGTCGCGGCGCTGCTCGCGTCAATCGTTTATGTGACGCTGATGGTGGTGCTGACGGGTGCCGATCCGCTCGCGCTGGTGCCGACGCTGTTGATCGTCGCCGTGCTGACCGTCATCAAGTGGGCGCTGAATCTCATCATCTGGATGACGATCCTGATGGCGCTGCTGTCGTGGCTCAATCCGCGCTCGCCGGCCATGCCGATTCTGTATCAGTTGACCGCGCCGTTCCTGAATCCGCTGCGCCGTGTGGTACCGCAGCTCGGCGGCATCGACCTCTCGCCGATTCTGCTGTTCGTGATCGTGCAGGTGCTGCTGATGGTGGTGACGCGTGCGGCGGTTCAGTTGACCTACTTCGTGATCTGAACGGCGCCCGGTGCGCCGTGTGGACAAGGGTGGCGGCAGTGCGATTTGCGCTAACCGCCCCTTCCCGAGTAGAATCGTGCGCTCTGCGGGCGTCGTATAATGGTAATACCCTAGCTTCCCAAGCTAGAGCCGTGGGTTCGATTCCCATCGCCCGCTCCAGATTCTTTTCAGCCAGCTTGACGACCGGCTGGCTGGCTTCGCGAAAGGATCTGATTCTGCCGCGTTTCGCAGTATTTCCCGCCAGCTACGTCCTCCCGCCTGCCATTCAGAAAGTCGCCCAAACACGCGATGGCACCAAGCGGTATTCAGCACGCCATGGCGCTTGTTGCCACTAGTTCTTCGCAGCCGCTTTCTCACCGATTACTCAACACCAGTGATGTTTTTCCCAGAACAACCGCGCTGATGCAGCGGTGTGGTATCGCCCGAGAATATAGCGAATCCCGCCCTGACATTCTTCAACTGCATTACCGAATGATTTTTCGCCATTCGGATTCAATTCATATTGAGGCCGCGGCAACTGATAAAGCCCACGTGCGAACGACTTCCCATTGCGCACGTCCACCACTCCGCTCGACTCCTGCGCCATGAGCCACAGTAAATCGTTAAATTGAGTGAGCGGAACGCCTTCAATGCCCATTGCTTTGCGAAGCGCATTCTGGGAGGTAGTAGGAACCGCGGTCGGATCGATAGCGACCCAACCCGTTTTCGCGTCTTTTGCCTGACGATGATTGTGTGCGTGTTTGCCCATGATGGATTTTCGCTTTGATAATCGTTGCAACGGAATGCCTGACGAACCCGATTAAATCATACGAATAGCTGTCATGGTTATGAAATCGTAATATTTGAGCCGATTTCCACGCCCCCTCAAGCCGGCCATCGTCTGGACGCACCCTTTTCGGGTGTGCTACCTTACGCGCACTTGCAACGCCCGCTCCACCTTCCTGCTGAACCCTCAGCAGAATCCAGCACGAGCCGCCTCCCATGAAGGCGGCTTTTTTGTAGTGGCGGCGGCCAGGCATAGCGATTCGAGCGGACCGCGCCTACGCGTAGCGGCCCGTGCCGCGCAAGCGCAAGCGGCGCCTCGCAACACGCCATGCAAGCCGCCATGCCCTCACCCTAGTACCCGTATCGACAATGATCCACGATCCAGACAACGCCGGCCTGCCCGACGAACTCCCGCCGGTTTCCGCCGACACTGAAAGCCAACCGGCCGACGCAGGCGCCGGTGCAGACACAGACACCCCGCAAGAAGAAGCCTTGCATCGACGCCGCATCCGCAGCTTTGTCACGCGTGCAGGCCGCGTATCGACCGGCCAGCGCCGCGCCATGGATGAACTGGGTCCGCGTTTCGTCGTGCCCTTCGCGCCGCAACAACCCGACTGGCAAAGCGTGTTCGGCCGTACAGCGCCGCGTGTGCTGGAAATCGGCTTCGGGATGGGCGCGACCACCGCGGAGATCGCCTCGCACCGTCCCGGCGACGACTTCCTCGGCGTCGAAGTACACGAGCCAGGCGTCGGCGCGCTGCTGAAGCTAATGGGCGAGCAGACGTTGTCGAACATCCGCATCATTCAGCACGACGCGGTCGAAGTGCTCGAGCAGATGATCGCGCCGGACAGCCTGGACGGCGTGCATATCTTCTTTCCGGACCCGTGGCACAAGGCGCGCCACCACAAGCGCCGGCTGATTCAGCCGAAGTTCGTCGCGTTGCTGGTTTCGCGCCTGAAGCCGGGCGCCTATCTGCATTGCGCGACCGACTGGCAAAACTACGCCGAGCAGATGCTCGAAGTGCTGAGCGCCGATCCCGCGCTGGAAAATACCGCCGACGGCTACGCGCCGCGCCCTGAATACCGTCCGGTGACGAAGTTCGAGCGCCGCGGGCTGCGGCTTGGGCATGGCGTGTGGGATCTGGTGTTCAGGAAGCGCGGCGCGGCATAAATCGCACGGCAGTGGTGCTCGCCATAAGCAAAAAGGTCCGCAAACACGGACCTTTTTTCATGACGCGAAAGACAAACGGAGACTCAGTCCGCCCAGCTCAACGCACCGCTATAGCCCACCAGCAAGATCAACAATCCGAAGCCGATGCGGTACCACGCGAACACGGTGAAATCGTGCGCGGCGATATAGCGCAGCAGCCAACGCACACAGGCGAAGGCGCTAATGAACGCCGCCACGAAGCCGAGTGCGAAGGTGCCAAGCGCATCGACGGACAGCAGGTGCCAGTCTTTATAGAGCTCGTAAGCCGTCGCGCCGAAGATGATCGGAATCGCGAGGAAAAAAGAGAACTCCGTGGCGACGCGCCGTTCGAGGCCGAACAGCATCCCGCCGATGATCGTCGAACCCGAGCGCGACATGCCTGGGATCAATGCAAAACATTGAGCGAAGCCGACTTTCAGCGCATCCAGCGGGCTCAGATCGTCGACATTCTGAACGCGTGCCGCCGTGTCGCCTCGCGCGCGCTGGCGTGCCTCCGCCCATAGGATTACCACGCCGCCCGCCACCAGCGCGAACGCAACCGGCACCGGTGAAAACAGCGCCTCCTTGATGGCCTTCTCGAACAACAAGCCGAGCACGACCGCCGGAATCGTCGCGATGATCACGTTCAGCGTAAAGCGCCTTGCGTCGGGCCGGTTGGGCAAGCCCACCACCACGCTGCCGATGCGGCGGCGGAACTCCCAGCACACGGCCAGAATCGCGCCGAGTTGGATCACGACATCGAAGGTTTTCGCGTGTTCGTCCGTGAAATTAAGCAGACTGCCCGCGACGATCAAATGCCCGGTGCTCGACACCGGCAAAAATTCCGTCAACCCTTCGACGACGCCCAGAATCAGCGCCTTGCAAGCCAATAGCCAGTCCATCCGTGACCCTCATCGCTGTAGATAGTCGAAACGAACAGGGTCAGCACGATACGCGCGCAGCCCCGCCGGCCGCGCGCAGCGTCATTTTTCGACGATTTGCACGCGTATGCCGTTTGTAAGGATGGTGATTGTACCGGGTTCGTAGTTCACACCGGCAAATTGCAGTTGTTCGGGCTTGAAGGTGTAGATCGGATAGTTGGTCAGCACCTGGGTGGCGAGCACGGCCGCTGCGGCGTTGATCTGCTGCGTATAGGCTTGCGCCTGCCCGCTCACGCTGACGCTGTCGACATTCGGCGACTTCAGCACGACCGATTTGCTGGCGGCGTCGTAGGCCAGTTCGCTCGATAGCGTAAATACGCCGTCGACCGGCTGCGGCATGAACGGGCTCGCGAATCGGGCGTCGAGCTTCACCGAGACACGGTTCGCGTCGGGCAGGAAGCCGACCACCGGATTGGTCAGCGCGACGTCGAACACTTGCGAAATCGTGCGCTGATACGGGAATTTGCGCTGCACCGCGTCCTGCACCTGCTGCTGCGAGAACGTGTAATGCGAGGGAATGAACGGGAAAGTCGAGGTGGCGCACGCAGCAAGCGAGACAGTGATGCCAAGCGCGGTGCAGCCTGTCAGCGCTGCAAGCAGGAAGCGGCGCCGGGTCGGCGCAGCGGGTCGAGTCATACGAAATCTCCTGAGGAAGCGTTGTCGAGCATGCAGTGGCGTTGGGTTGTTGGTCCGGATGGATGACGCGGCGGAATCGTTCGCGCGCTACTGGCGCACCGCCGCTTGCGGTTGAGTTTGCGTTTCGAGCTGGGTGAGCCACGCGAGCGCTTCGCCGCGGCTCGCGCCGCACATGTCCATCTGCGGTTGCAGACCAGAACAGCACGCGGGCCGCTCCGGCTGACCGAAAATCGCGCAACGCAAATCGTCACCGAGTTGCACGCAGCGCACGCCCGCCGGTTTGCCGTGCGTAGTGTAATGGGATAGTTGCCGGTTCGCCCCCTCCGGCAACCTCGTCCGCTCCTCGAATACAGATCAAATTCAATGAGCGTTCGACAACACTTCACCACAACTCTCTGACTTCTCGACAGGAGGGACGGGTTATGCTGACTTTGCTCTGGCGAAACACTGGCTTTAAAAGAGGTCAAAGGTCCGATGATAAGCCCTACTAGCCCCGTCCCCGTTTTTTTCGCGTTACTCCTGGCACTCGCTATGTCAAAGGTTTTGATCTGGCGATTTGGCGCTCCCAAAGTTCAGGGGCGCTTTGTGACCATTGACGGACTGAGAGGATATCTGGCTTTTCTCGTCTTTCTGCACCATTCATGCATATGGTATTTCTATCTAAAAACCTCCCAATTTGATTCTCCTCCATCAAATTTCATGGCAAATATTGGGCGCGCAAGTGTGTCCATGTTTTTTATGATTACCGGGTTTCTGTTTTTCACCAAAATAACCAATGACAAGAAAAAAGGAATCGACTGGATCAAACTTTATGTTTCCCGGGTTCTGCGGCTTACACCGCTGTATCTGTTCGCCATGCTGCTGCTTTTCGTCGTAGTCACTGTGATGTCTGATTTCACCTTGGTGCAATCACCTGCAACACTGGCAGCCAATGCGCTGAGATGGATAAGTTTTGCCAGTTTTGGCGAACCAGATTTAAATGGAATAGGGGAAACCAAACTCATTTTGGCGGGCGTGCCATGGACGCTAGCCTATGAATGGGCGTTCTATTTATCCCTTCCTCTACTGGCGGTCGCGACGGGAAGTATCCCCGTGCTTTCCGTCCTGATAGTCGGATTGATCGGCGCACTGGATTTTGTTCATCTCCATACGGACCTAAGATTCGTTGGACCATTTTTCAGCGGAATAATTGCCGCACTTCTTTGCCGTCATGCCAGGTTTCGTCAAATCGCGGAAACGAGGGGCGCCTCGCTTATTGCAATCTCCGCAATCGCCGCGGCACTCACCCTGTTTCCGACGGCATATGCACGTACCCCGTTTGCACTCCTTTCCCTGAGTTTTGCCTTGATCGCAGGCGGAGCCACATTGTTCGGCACATTGACCAATCAACTCTCACGCATGCTGGGGGAGCTCGCTTACAGCATTTATCTCCTGCATGGGTTTATTTTATTTACGATTTTTAATTTCGTCATTGGCGTACAAAATGCGAAGCTCTTTACGCCGCTGGAACACTGGCTCCTGATTTTACTAGCAACCCCTGTTTTAGTCTTTGTCAGCTATACGACATTCCGATTTATCGAGAAACCCGCCATGCAACAAACGGACAATGTAAGCAGATGGGTACGTCAGAAATTGTTTGCACGGCGTGGTGGCGCTTTGGAAGAATCGCTTTGATTGATTCAATACCACGGCCTGTTTCATTGAAATCGGCAGCAAGGCGTACGATTCGAATCCGCTGGGTCTGCTGGGTCCTTCTGACACCCCCGCACCTTCAAGGCGCAGTCAACACTTCAAGCGTTGCCAGCCACTGAATTGCAGCGTCGCGATTCGCCCCACACATTTCCATGGAAGGCGCCAGGCCGCCACAGACTGCAGGACGCCGCGAGTCACCGAATAGCTTGCAGCGTTCATTGTCCCCGAGTTGCACGCAGCGCACGCCCGCCGGTTTGCCATTCGGCATACCGGGGATCGGGCTCGAAATCGACGGCGCGATGCAGCACGCGCCGCAATCGGGGCGGCACGCATGACCGGTCACATGGAATGGGGACCCGCGCTTCACAACGCTGTTCGGCACATCACTCACGACATTTTTCCTGAACTCGAAAACAGGCAACGCAGCGCCAGACCCGCATTGTGCCATCGCCTCCCGTGCGACCTTTTTACACAATCCCGCAGCGGGTCACCCACTTAAACTTGGTGGCTACGAAAGGCCACGCTAAAGAGGCGTTTTTGCAGTTCGAACCGGTCCCGAAATCCCGCCGGCTCGTGCCTCTTCAAGGGTGGCTGTCAAACCCGAGCGCCCCATGACCACCGCCAACACGCTATTCCGCCCCGACCTGCTCGCCAAATACAGCGCAAACGGTCCACGGTATACGTCCTATCCGACCGCCTTGCAGTTCCGCGACGATTTCGATCCCGCCGACTATTTGCGCGCCGCCGCGGACCCGGGCGCTTCCGCCACCGACCTCTCGCTGTACTTCCACATCCCCTTCTGCGACACCGTGTGCTTCTACTGCGGTTGCAACAAGGTCGCCACGAAAAACCGAGCGCACGCACGTCCTTATGTCGAGCGCCTGAAGCGCGAAATGGCGTTGCAGGCGGCATGTTTCGACACACGGCGCCCCGTGTCGCAATTGCATTTGGGCGGCGGCACGCCCACGTTCCTGTCGCACGATGAAATGGCGGAACTGATGGCCGCAGCGCGCGAGCACTTCACGTTGCTGCCCGATACGGAAGGCGAATATTCGATCGAAGTCGATCCGCGTGAAGCGTCGCCCGGGACGATTGCCCATTTGCGCATGCTCGGCTTCAACCGGCTCAGTCTCGGCGTGCAGGATTTCGATCCGGTGGTGCAGCAGGCGATCAATCGCATTCAGCCGCTCGAGATGACCGCGTCGGTGATGCAGGCCGCGCGTGACACGGGGTTCCACTCGATCGGCGTCGATCTGATTTACGGGCTGCCGCATCAAACGGTCGAGAGCTTCAGCCGCACGCTCGACACGATGATCGAACTCGCGCCCGATCGTCTTTCGGTGTTCGCGTATGCACACATGCCGCAGCTCTTCAAGATGCAACGGCAGATGGATGAGGCCACGCTGCCCTCTCCCGCCGTGCGCCTCGCGATCCTACAGCGAGTGGTGGAGCGGTTGACGGGCGCGGGCTATGTCTACATCGGCATGGACCACTTCGCGCTGCCCACCGACGAACTCGCACGCGCGCAAGCACAGCGCACGTTGCATCGGAATTTCCAGGGGTACAGCACGCGGGCGGAATGCGATCTGATCGGCTTCGGCGCGTCGTCGATCGGGAAAGTCGGCGATGTGTACGCGCAGAACATCAAAGATCTGCCCGGCTATGCCGCAGCAATCGATGAGAACCAGCTCGCGATCACGCGCGGCGTGCACCTCACCGCGGACGACCGTCTGCGCCGCGATGTGATCACGCAGTTGATGTGCAATCTGGAATTACGCTTCGATGAATTCGACGCCGCGTACGGCATTCGTTTCGCCGAGACGTTCGAACCGGAACTGGAGCGTTTGCGCGGCTTCGAGCAGGACGGACTGGTGTCGGTGAGCGGCAGCAAGCTCGAAGTGCAGATGGCTGGACGCATGCTCGTGCGCAACATCGCGATGGTGTTCGACCGCTATCTCGGTCAGCAGACGCTCGCACGGTTTTCACGCACGGTTTGACGGTCGAGCATTCGATGACGCCAACCGGCTTGCCCGTCGTCGAATTTTCCGCCATAATCTGCGTCTTCGCCGCGAGCCATACTCTGGCGCGTGCGCTGCAAGACCTGCCCAGGTGGTGAAATTGGTAGACGCAGGGGACTCAAAATCCCCCGCCGCAAGGCGTGCCGGTTCGATTCCGGCCCTGGGCACCAACAAGTTTCCAAGCAACAACCAAGTTTCACCACTAAACCCCGCCAAGTCTAGCTTCGCGGGGTTTTTTGTTGCAAACTTCTACCAACTTTCACCAGCACCAACAACCCCTAAGCGGGGGTTTTTCCGGGGGTCGTCTGTCGTCACGGCGAGCTGATTTGAAAAAAGACCCCCGAAACACCCCTCGTGCTCGCGCTACGGAGCATTCTCATGGCTCTTACCGATCTTGCGGTTCGCAATGCCAAGCCCGCCGAAAAACAGCAGAAGCTCTTTGATAGCGGCGGCCTGTTCCTGCTCATCACGCCGGCGGGCGGCAAACGGTGGGTGCTGAAGTATCGCGTCAACGGCAAGGAGAAGAGCCTCGCGCTCGGGATGTATCCGGACGTCACCCTCGTCGAAGCGCGCAAGCGTCGCGATACCGCGCGCGAGAAGCTGGCTGGCGGCATCGATCCGGGGGAAGCCAAGAAAGCAGACAAGCGCGCCGCCAAGCTCGCGGCCGCTAACTCGTTAGAAGCCGTTGCCCTCGCCTGGATGGATGAGCGCCGCCCTTATGTCGAGCCGGCGCAATACGACAAGACACTAGCTCGCTTCAAGAATGACGCATTCCCATGGCTCGGCAAACGTCCCATCGCAGAAATTGAGGCACCCGAGATCCTCGATGTGCTGAAACGCGTCGACAGCCGCGGAGCACGCTTCACGGCCCATCGCCTCCGCGGGGAAATCAGTCGCGTGTTCCGTTACGGGATCAAGGAAGGCTTCTGCAAGGCCGATCCGGCGCGTGATCTGACTGGCGCGATTCCACCAGCACAAACGACTCATTTTGCCTCGATCATTGAACCTGCGAAGGTCGGCGAGATGCTGCGCGCCTTCGACGGCTTCACCGGGACGTTTCCAGTGCTGTGCGCACTCAAGCTCGCACCATTGCTATTCGTCCGGCCCGGCGAGTTGCGACAGGCCGAATGGACAGAAATCGATCTGGACAAGGGTGAATGGCGCTACCACGTCAGCAAGACAAAGACAGAGCATCTGGTACCTCTCGCCACGCAGGCCGTCGCCGTCTTGCGCGAGCTGCACTCGCTGACGGGATCGGGCCGCTATGTGTTCCCCGGCGCACGGGATCGCAAGCGTCCGATGAGCGAGGCAGCGATCAACGCCGCGCTGCGCCGGCTCGGCTACGACACGCGCACCGAGATTACCGGTCACGGCTTTCGCGCGATGGCCCGAACGATTCTGCACGAAGAGCTGGAGCAAAAACCGGAGGTCATCGAGCACCAACTCGCGCACGCAGTCCCAGACAACCTCGGGGGCGCCTACAACCGCACGAAGTTCATAAAAGAGCGGCGCACGATGATGCAGAAGTGGGCCAACTACCTCGATGAGATCAAGGCTGGCGCGCAGATCATCCCGATCACGACAGCGTCCGGAGGAGTTTGAGCGGTGAGTTCGCTCATGCTTCCCCGGCGCCCTTCGTTCCCGGTCTACACTCATGCCGCCGTCTTTTCCACTCGATAGTTCAGCGGGTTGGACAACCAGCGGTGCACCTCCTCATTCCGCCAGACGGTGCATCGCTGCGTCAGCTGTATCGGCTGCGGCGCGCGACCTTCCAGACAACGCTTGCGCCACGTCTCACGCGACACTCCAACGAACGGCGCAATCTGGTCCCAGCGCGAGAGGCCGACCAGCGGCAACGTATCACCGTGCTTATACATTGGCCACCTCTGCGCTGGCGAGTTCTTCGCGTCCGTAAACGAGTTCCACCCACGTGCCGCGCCCGTCACCATGGCCTAGCCAAGTCGACACGCCGGCGGCCGCCTCCTGACGCGATACGCCGACCGCCTTCAGGCGCTGAAGGTGAGCGGTGGCATACGCGTACCGAAGGCTATGCGGCGCCTTCTCACCCGTCATTCCGACCTTGCGCACCACGTAGTGATATCGATCCATCGCACGCTTGAGATCCGGCTTACGCACGAGCCTCCCGCCGTGGTGCTCGATGAGCGCAATTGCGCGCAGCAGAGTGTCCACGGCGCGCGCCCGATCCAGCGGCGGGCTGCGGCGCGTCCTGCCTCCCTTGGTTCCGTGAACGATTGTCACGAACCCGTCGCCGATTGGATTCAACAGCACGCGTACCCAGTCCGCCAGCGACTTGATACTCTGGACACCCTCCTCGGCGCGCAGACCAAATTCCAGCTCCAACTCCAGCACCATCGCAATACCTGGGTCGATCGCTGCAACGGCGGCGCGGTAAGGTTCAAACTCCTCGCGACTCATCGGCACTTTTGTGCCGGCGCGGCTAGCACCGGCAATGCCGAGCGCGGCGTTGCTCATCTTGTCCGCGAACGGGCGTCGCTTGATGCCCTCAAGCGCCGTGCGGACGTGTGCCAGATTATTGGCGATCGTGCGCTTCGAGCAACCGCGCGCCACCATATCCGCCGCCCATGCCGTGATGTGCTTTTCCTTCAGTTGCCCCGTTGTGTGAATCTGGAAGCCCCCGCGCCAGAGAAAGCACGCCAGACGCGCGAGCGCCTGCTCCCGACCTTTGTAGGTCAGGTTTCCCTGTTTGCCGCGCGCCCGGCGCGCAGCACGGCACAGGTCGGCCGTGAGTGATTCTTGAGACATGCGTACCCCGACAGTCCGGTCTTGAGGCTCGACCCCAGGTTGCCTCCCCCGATGGGCCACGGTGTGCCAGCGCGCACGCTGGGGAGACAACAAACAGGGGGCACGAGCCTCGAGCTGGTGAGTTCGGGAGTGTTCTGCGTCAGCAAGCTGACGTAGCCCACGCAACTGCCGACCTATGGCCGGCGATCGCGCGGGAGGACACTTCCCCCGTTTGTTCCGTGAATTTGGCTTTGTCGACCGACTGGGAGCGCCACTGCCCAGCCGCGGTAGTTGATGGGTGCCGAGTACTGCCGGACACCGATTTAGGCGCACGCCCTCGGCTGCCCTGTCCGATGCCTCGAAGCGAGGCGATGGACGGACGAGCCGAAGCGTGGCGATTGCGCTTGGGAAAACGCACGTCTCAAGTTGATAGCCGGCACGCGGCTTTTCACGGAACAAACGGATTACGGATAGGCCTCCTGCAGAACGCAGAAAGCAACGGCACCACCTGGCGGCGGCGCTTCTTCACATGCCGCCCCGATACTGCGGACGGATTTTGGGTGTCGGGCCCAACTCAGTTCATATCGGTGAGCTAGTCACCGCGCCCGCAACGCGGGCTTCACTCAATGGCTGGTTTATGTCCCAGCTGACGTCGATGCCTGATCCGAGGCTAGGTTTTGCCTGAACAGATTAATAGAACGAATGCTGATCTGGCAACAACTTTTTGACGGCCGCCAACTTAAAGGAAAAAGGCTTCAGGCGATAGTGGCCTCGATTACAGAGTGACGCAAGCTTACTTTCGCGATGGCGTTGGTTTGGTAGCCGGTTTTGCAAAGTGACGCGCCGTACGTCGCCAAGCAGAAGTACTTCGAAGCCGGAGCGCTGTCACCGGTGGGCCGGCCACTAGCGACGGGCATTCCGCGCGAAGTCTCTGGCACAATCTGCCCTCGCACCGCAGCGGATCAAGAGAGCATTGTTGAGCATCGGAGGGATCGCGAGTCTCGCCGAGCGGTGGACCGCGGCTAGCAATTCACAAAGACAAAGTGAGCATTCAGCATGGCAACTTCCGTAGAGTGGAGCACGCTCCAACAAGTCCACGCAGCTTGGGTGCAAGCGATCGGCTCCATTGGCGCGATCCTGGTCGCTATCCTGGTACCGACGGCGCTTTGGTTTCTTGATCGGAGGCGCGCTCGCAAAGCCGAAGCCGCTCGTCTGAAAGCAGTCGCCGCGATCACCAGACTTGCGATCGACGCGCTAACGAGCCTGAGCAGGGAGATCAGGCCTAACGGTCTACCCGGCAGCGCGGGCGTCGATGTTGAATTACTGCACAGCGTGACGAATGCGGCTGACGCGGTCGACTCCATTGAGATCGACAAACTGGGCAATGCGACGCTGGTACTGAAAGTGGCCACTGTCCGGCGGTGTATCCGCCGCGCTCGTGGGTTCATTCCCGAGCTGCTCCCCCCGACGGGTCAGATCCTCACCGTTCCCTATGACTTTGCAGAGCTACTGCACGAGGCAACGATCGCGCAAATCGCGATACAGCAAGAGGTTGGCCAATGATTTGCACGCCGCCATTGCCCAAACGAGATAAGGTCGACCGGGAATTGTGTTCGCCGTATGCACCAGCATCCTGAGCGGCGAAGCTCCCGACGTCAGCTGCGAATCCTGGCTTTCAGCTCGTCAGCGTTGAGCCACCCGGTGGGCCGCTCCCACGAAGCGTGGTTGTCGCGGGCGTCATAGATTTTGCGCTCATGCTGAGTCATAGCCTCGTGCGTGAGCTCGCCTCGGATAATGCGGCGTAACAGGTCACATCTGACGAGGTTGACGCCGCTATCCGGCGCCTTGGCCAAGATATCCTCCATGCGCCGAATTCTTTCTTTAAGAGTTGCCACGCTTTTCCTCCATAGCAGCCATACGCCGCAATAGTTCATCGGTTTCGACGACTTTCGCTTGTCCCTCAATGACGCTCATCACCGATCGCGCCTGCTCGGCGGTTAGCTGGCCCCGCACTAGCGCGTCGACAACCGCCTGCCCCTGCTTGGCTAGCGGGCCAGCCGGCAGTACCACGGGGGCAGGCGCATCGGTTGGCCGGAGGCTCGGCACCATCTTGTCAATGCACAGGCGCAACATCGCCGGATCACCAGCCAAGGCAAGATCGAGCACCTTCTTCACGAGTTCCGGTGCACGTGCAGTGAAAAGTGCCCGCAGGTCTTCCCGACGATCGGTCCGCTGATCGCCGCGTGTCTTCGGTCGCCCTTTGGGATTGCCAGATTGCCCCTTCTTGAAAGCCATTGTTCCGTCGCTTGTTATTAACAGGAAACAGTGCACGCGCGATCGCGTCGCCGCGCGTGACACGCAATAACCCCGCCGCCCGCTCTTACTCTGCCCGAACGAAAGATCCGTCGTGGGCGAAGTACTTGCCGTCTTGCAGGTATCGGACAGCCTGGCTTGAGCGGTCCTCGGCGCTATAGACAGTCGCGTGCGGCTTCTCAGGATCGAACCTGTACGGACTCTCCGGCTTCGCTTCAGGCGTTGAATGCGCGCCTAAAAACTCCAGCGTGCGCGCGTGAAACACGTTGCCATTCTGCAGGTAGGTGGGAACCTGCCCCGGTCCATAGGACTCACCGTATTGCTTGGTATCGTCGAATTTCGGTTGCGTTTTCATCAGTAACTCCGTTTAGATAAGAATGCACTTCGGGGCGGACCAAACTTGCTTCTATGGCACCTACTCCGCGTGGGCGCCCCGCTGCCCAGCAACGGGTCTATACTGCGTTTCATGAATTCTCCGAAGCCACCCGCCGACAACTTCTCTGCTTGGGACGACGTCAAGTACGGCCTCGGCTTCGTGCTGTCGGTAGCAATGTGGCTCGGCGGCTTGGGATTCGTGATCATTGCGCTGCTGGGCTAGGCTGGAATGACTGCGCCGCAGCCTTGGCGTAGCGCTGCGCATCGTCCTGAACGTCGTCTGGCTCCCCCTGCATTGTTTTACCCAGGCTGAGCACTGCCTGCCGCGCCAGGCCCGGACTCTGGATCTTGGTTGCGCGCGCGAGCCAACTCACGAAGCGCGGGTTCGTCATGAGCCGAGCGGTCAGATTCGCGCCAGCGGCTGACGTCAGAAGACCCGCCGCCAATTGCGGACTACCGGTGCCGATCGCAGCCCCTACAGACGAGACCAGGCCGGTAGCGGCCACAACCGGCGCGGTCCCGGATGGGTTAGAGAGCACCTTACCGCCTTGTTTGATCCGGTCAGCCGTCTTCGCGATCGAATCAAGCGACGCGCGCAGATTGCCGTCTTTACTGGAAAACATCACGCTCTTGGCCTGCGGCGACATACGGTTCCAGTTGCTGAGAAACGTGGAGCTCGAGAACGCGTCACCCTCGGCGTTTTGAGCGCCGGCATTTGCCAGCCCCATGCGCCGGATAAAGGTCGACTTGACCACGTCGCGCTCTGTCGGCGACAGGCTCTTCATGACGGTTGCGATCTTGGTCGCGCCAGCCTGCATGTCGGCCGGGTTGACCGCCGAAGCAAACAGCTTTTCTGGCTCCGCGCCCTTCTTGGCGACGCTATCGAGAATGTCATCAATGCGGGCGTGGCCAGCGCGAGTAAAGGAGTTCGCGCGCTGCATCGCTTTGACCGCCGCCGGGTCGCCAGTTGCCGTAGCGGCCGCATCGAGGTCCTTGGAGAGCGCCGCGTAGAGCGATTTCCACTTGCTGCGCGGAACCTCAGGCGAAAGCCCCGAACCTTCGAGTTGCTCGCCGACCAGCGTGCGAATCTTCTTTACCGCCTCGTAGGGCAGGTTATCGCCCCCCGCCTTTTCGAACATGTCCTGCAGATCGGCTGGGCGGAATGCCGGCTTCACCATCGCGTTCGACGCTTTGATGTTCGGCCGCTCTGCGAATGCCGCCTTGCTGGACACGTCCGACTCGATCGCGTCAGTAACGCCCTGCAGCTTCGCATTCTTGAAGAACTTCGACGTTTCCGGCGCACCTGGAATGGACGGATTCAGTTTCTTCAGCGCGTCGAGCGTGTTCGGCATCTGGACTGCCTTGCTCGAGCCATCGGAATACCGGAAGAACGGGTCGAGCTGGTCGTACAGGTGCGACATGCCAGACTTGAAGCGATTGATGAACCCGCCCGGACCGGACAGGCCTTTCTCAATGGCTCTCCCCGCAACGAATGGCGAAGCATTGGGCGACAAATTGTCAGCGATCTGCTGAACCTTGGCGCCCATTTCCGAAGCCTGAGTTTCGGCCTTGTTTGCCATCACGCCAGCGCCGCCGGGATATTTCCCAAGCAGGCTTTCGGTAGCCTGCGCGACTCGTGAGCCGGTGGCCTGCCCTACACTCGGCGTGGTTCCCGCGGCCGCGAAATTGTCGAGAGTCTTCGCGATCGCGGGCGCGTTACTGTCGCCACCGCGGAGCAAATATTTAACGGGAGCCATTGCGGAACTGGCGAGGTTTTTCAACGAATTGGGCGCCACCGGCAGGATGTCCGGAAACGGTGAGTCTGCATTCGCGACCTTCTCGAATTCCGGGTTGGAACCAACGGCGGGCGCGCCAAAGCTCCGACGAATCGTATTCTCGACCGAGTTAGGATCTTCCTGAGGTAGCCGAAGACGGTCCAGCCAACCCGGCGATGGAGCCGTGGATGGAGCGGACTCAGCAGACTGCGCGCCGCCGTCGGCATGGATGTGAGGAAAGTTCTTCTGGATAGCCGACGCCATAGCCGCCTGGCTCATGCCGTCTGGGAACTCCAGTTCGCCAACGCCGGGCACTTCAACGGTTTGGCTCATTTGAACGTCCCCGACGACGGGTCATAGACCAGCCGCTTACCGCCGCCCGCGCCACCGGATGATTGGCTCACTCCGCCTCCATCCTCAAGCAATTGCGTCGCTGGCGACAGGAAGCGCTTGTTGAAATCGTCCTTCCCGGTCGACGTCTCGTACTGCTTCTTGAGACCCTGCAGTTGCCCGCCGAGTAGCTTCTTGGCAGTCGAGATCGCGCCGGCGAGCTGCGCTGGACTATTCGCGTCGTTGAACGCCTTTGCCGCTTCCTCGCGGTCGGAGACACCGCCGCCCGCGCCCACGATGGCCTTGACCACTTCATCAGAAACGATTTTCTTCGCCTCGTTGAAGTTGGTCGGAGCAGGGTTACCAGTGCGCGCTGCGATGTTTTGCGCGAGCCGGTTGAAGTCGGTCGAGTTGCCATTTTTCAACGCCTGCCCAGCTTCGTTGAGCACGTCGAGGTGCGACATGGCGACGTTCAGCGATCGGACCGTATTACCCTGTTTGCCGGTCGAGAAGTCCTTCACCGCCTTGGACGATGCGCCGTAGTCTTTGGCGTCATAGTCGGGGTTCAGCTCGTGCACCCGCGCCATGATGCGCAGGCCCGCTGGCGTGCGCAGTGCCTGCCCAGTCATCGGCGGCATGGTGCCGTCAGCAATCGACTTTGCAACCGTATCGATCGTCGCTGGATCGCTGCCACCCGTTGCTTTCGTCAGGGCTGCGTTGTAATCATCCTTGCCGATACGCCCGGCCTTCAGATCGGCGTTGAGTTTTCCAACCTCGGTTTCGGGCTTCGACATTTCGAAGTTGAGACGGCCTCGATTGGTCGCTGCATTCTGCGCCTCAATTCCAACTCGTTGAGCACCCTGCCCTTCCTCGACACGATTGTGGCGCGATCGCTCAGCAGAATCCTGATCGGCTCGGACATCCTGATTCTGCTGGTGCTGGGCCGTGAACTGATCCTTTACGGACAACGCCTGGAACACGCCGTTCGCCACCTGATCGGGATTGAACTGCTTGGGAGCCTGAGCAAAATGCTGGGCATCAATCAGACCACCGTTGCGCAAACCCTCCAAAGACCTTTCGTACATCGGCTGAATCTGCGCGATCGCCTGCTGCTGCGGCACCCCCTGCTTTAACAGATTGCTGTACTGCGTCATCAACGCGCCGCCTGCCTGGGCGAGAGCGTCCATCTGTTTCACGCCGTTCTCGTAGTCGAAGTTCTTCGCCTGCGCGTTGTTCTTGTTGGTCGTAGACTGCTTTTCAGCGATATCGGCGTAGTTCTTTTGCAAAGCCATGCCAGCGCTCGGATTCGCTCGTGTGACCGCCCCCAGAGTGTCCGATGTCGGCATCCCTGTGGCGGGGTCGAGCGCGCCCGGCGCCGACAGCGCCTGCCGGACTGCCTGGTCTTGCTTCTGCTTGTTGATCAAGTCCGCCAGTGTGTAGACCTGCGCGATCCCCGCGGTCATATCCACTTTCGGCGCCTGTGACATCAAGGGAATACTTGCATCGATTGCCATAGTTTAATTCCCACTCCCATATCCCACCGAGCTAAGGCCAGCGGGAATTTGTCCGGTGTAGCCCGTGTTGTAGCTGCCGGATGCTGTGAACGGATTGCTGTAACTTGTCGTGCCTTGATTTGTGAGTTCGCTCAGCAAGGCGTATGTGGACCCCGTATTTCCGAGGCTGCTGAGCGCGCCTGAGGCGGCATTCGACGAGGCAACGGTACCGGCCGCCGATGCATTCGCCGCAGAAGTGGTTAACTGGCCGGCGTTTGCCGCCGTCTGCAAGCCTTGATTACCAACATTCGTCGCGGCGTTCTGCCCCAACGTCGTGAGTCCGCTTAGCCGGTTCACGTTGTTGGATGCGGCGTTGTAGTTTGTCCGGTAGGTGTTGAGCGCGTTGGTGTAATCCTGCTGGTAGGTGGTACTCGCCAGCCCTTGACCATATGCCATCAGATCCTTGAGCGTCGCTCCGGAAAGAAGTCCTCCGCGTGCGGCTGCGCTGTTGTTGACGGCCTGTTCGCCTTGCTGCAGCGTGAACTGGTATCCCGGTGTTTGTTGCACCTGCGCCAGAGTCGGAGCGGTGAATTGCTGCTGCAAGATGCTGTTCGGATTGACGCTAATGCTCAGCGGATTGGTCGTGCCGTTTGCACCGTTAGCGCCAGTTGTTCCATTTGCATTCCCCGTGACTTTGTATCCCATGGCCTGTAGCAACGGAGTGATCGCTGCGTCGCCGAGATTCATATAGGGCTGCTCGTTCCCTTCGATTGCCTGAAACTCGTTCCACTGCGTCTGCGCTGCACTATTCGCGGCATTAGCCTGAGTGTCCGCCGCCGACTTTGCGCCGTTCGAAGAAATGATCGCACCGCCAATGGCGCCAACGCCGGCGGCGATGCCGCCGATTGCTGCTGCTGATAGGCCTGCACTCATGAATGCTCCTTGATCGGTTTGATTCCGCTTCCGTTGACCGCCATCGCCTGCCTATAATCGACCGACACCTCTTCACCCGCCTTGATCGCGACCAAGGCCTCAGCCACAAGGTCGCCGTTGCCGACGTCTCGGAATGCCACGTTGGGTTTTGCCGAGTGGTTCATGTAGCGCCCGGCGGGCGTGCGCATATTGCTCAATCGGACAGGCGCAACGATTTCACCTTGTTCATGCGAACGCGTAGCAAATAAGCCGGCACCATGAACCGGTGACTCGCGCAACTCGAGGTCGGCAACACCCTTTGGCGTCGCGACCTGGTCGGCCGGGTTTTCGACAAGGCGAGTCACGACGTCCTGGGTAAGCCCATATTCCTGAAGGAATCGCGTGTAGTCCTCGCGATCGGCGGCGATGCGCAACTGGACGTTTTCAGCCCCGCCGAGCAACTCCGCGTTCGTCGACTCCGTGATTTCTTCGATGATCTTGTCGACGTCCGTCTCGTTAGTCACGTGATAGGTCGTCCAGACCGTCTCTTCAATTGCATAGCCGACGCGCTTTGTGCCAGCCTTCGAAACGATCGTGCACGGCGCAGAAATCTCACGCATGCCTTCGTCGGTTGAGACGGCGATCCGTCCTTTCGAAACGGTGCAAAGATGCTCGTGTCGATGCACCGCACCTGTCACCACGACACCGGCCGGTACTGTCATCTCGCGCGCGTACATGCCTGGCGCGAAGTAGTGCCGAACCGGGCAATCCACCTGTGGCAATTTCTGGATCTCGCGCTCCAGTGCCAGAATGCTTTCGCGCGTTACCGGTCCCTCGCCCGATGGCGCAACAACGGAAGCGGCGCCTGCCGACAGTGCGGACTTGTTCAATGCATGGCCCCTTGAAGCGGTTTCTGCCGTACGCGTGCGTACAACTCGGCATCGAGCCCTTCCGGAGTGTATGAGCGCATCCGCCCTTCATTCACGAATCCCAATGCTCGCGCCCACCGATGACCGTTTTGGGCAATGGTCAAAACGTCCGCTGATATCCGGCGCTCCGGTCGCGAATCAAGAAGGCGTCGGACAATGTGATGCAGCTCGAGCATTCGTGATGCGCCGATGTCCGCGGCGACCGCAATCCACGCTGAAGCGCTGCCGTTCCACCAGGGGAGCAAGCCCCCACAAGCCAGCACACGCTCGCCGCAGAATGCAGAAAAAGAGGGGTTCGCCGCCAGATGGGCAAGATGCCCAGCATCCGCGGCAGTTCGGACGTAAGGGGCGCCGGCCGGGTGCGATGCGAGCAAGAGGAAGTGCTGAGGCTTGAAGGATGCGGCGATCAGCGGCCAGGCGTCGCGCTCGGTCACGCGCCTTTGACCCAATCCAAAGGCGGCCCGAGAATCTTCGACTTTGATCACGCTCATGCCTGGCTCACACCGCAGACGGCGTGGCTTGCCTCGCCGCAGCGATCTTCGAGAGATACACATCGAGATCGCGCTCAAGAAACACCGTTGTGCGAGCACCCAGCTTCAGGGGCTTCGGGAAGTCAGCGTCCCGCTTGAGCTTTGCCCACAGCGTACTGGTGCCGATGCCCAATTTGGCGGCCGCTTGCGCTGGTCGCAGACACGCGCCGTCGAAGGTGTTGGTCATGGATACTCCTCTCGGTTCCGTCGCCCCGCACCAGAATGTGCGGGATGAGAAAAGTATCGGGTTTAAGACTAATGAAGTCCAAGGGACGCAGTAAACGACATTCACGTCGCCATTGCGTCCCTAGGACGATCTACGGGCTTTGATACCAGCTTTTATGACTTTGCCGAGCGTCTGATCGGCAAACATGGAATGAGGGATCACGAGCCGCACGAAATTGAAGAACCGCCCTGAAATCCGATTGGTGATCGCATTTGTGGAGACGGTCGCCTTCACCTCGGTAAGGTGCTCATATTTCTCGATCAGCCGTTCGATCAACCACTCCCGGTCATCTGGAGCCTGGCCCTTTGGATGTTTTGCATCACCCTGCTCGATCACCCGGTCGATGAACGGCTTGAGTTTCTGACTGGCATCCAGCAAGACAGCGTACTCAACGGTCCCTCCGAGAACACGCTCAACGGTTTCGCTTCGGGACAGGATATTCGACAACAACGCCTGAAACTTGCGCAGTTCGGCAGCACGCCGCACTGCGGTCGGCATTGCGGCGTTCTCAGCCTTGTTGACCCCGTAGAGCCGTATGCAAGCCTCGATGTCATCTAGATCCGCGGCGATCTCGTCCACGTCCCGGCCAAGCACATCAGCGACTCTCCGGCGCTGGTCATTGTCCATTCGGGCGTCTGCTTGCGCTGTGAGATGTGCCGTCTCGGGATCGGACTGCTGCTTGAACTCCTCGTCAGTCTTGTCGATCATCGTCGCCCTCACAGCTCGTCGTTCATGTCGTCGCGCGCACCGTCAGCCGGCGCAGCATTGCCCGGTTGTAGGGCACGCCGCTTTCGCTGCACGTGGTACGCCGTTAGGACGCCATGCACCACCATATCGAGCGCTGGGCGAGCCTCCCCGTTTCTGTCCGTCCACACTTTGGGAGTAAGTACGCCGGTCAGCGCAATACTATCGCCGTCATCGAGCGCCAGTAGCGCCTCCTGCACGACGCTGCTGAAAGCGATCACATTGACGAACATCGCGTCGCCGTCGCCAATGGCGGCCCGTACCTTCGCGGTAACGAACGCCTTACCGCTCTGGCCGGTACGCGCTGCCGGTTTGCCGAATACCTTGCCGCCAATCAGTCCGTCAATCACTTTAGACCTCGCTTCATTTGGGCGCCGGCCCATCAAAACGCAAATTGCGACGGAGGTTGCCGAAGTTCATCAAGCGACTCCCCGTTCGGGCCGGGATTTTCGTATCGTGCGTCCGTCGGTTGACGCGACTTTTTGGAAAGGTGGACACGACGAGCTTGCTCGCCAGCAGTCGTCAGCTTGCACTCACCGGCCCCGTCGAAGTACCAGAGCTTCAACCAGCCACCTTTCACGTATGCCCGGAATTGCGCCCGCCAATCTCGCTTCTTGTCCCCAGACTCGATAAATCGATCCTTGAACACTGCCCATGCCAGCGCGATCATCTCGTACGGGATATCTGCCTCATCACCGTATTTGAAGATCGGATCGCCTTCGTGTATCGGCTTCTCGCCAGCAGCCTTGCAGTTGTCGAGAAACTCCTGCAGCGCGATCTCCAGCCGCTTCCTGCTTTTCGGTTTTGTTGCCGTAGGCGTGATCGCAAACAGGCCCTCCGTTCTTTCTACTACTTCAGTTCTTTCTATAAATTCAGTTCTTACTAATACATCCGGATTATCCCGATCGGGCTTTTCCAGATCGGGCTTTTCCGGATGAGGCTTTTTACCCACATCCTGATTTTCCGGAACAGGCTCAGATACGGCGGCAGAGCCAACCCCTGTAACCTCGTCGGGATTTTCCGGATTGGGGTTTAAAGCCTCATCCGGATTTTCCGGAACAGGGTCTTCGTAGACCGTCGTAACGACAGATCCGTCGGCAAGGCGTTTGCGCACGATGTACCCCACCTCGTCGAGTTCCTCGAGAGTGCGATACACAGCGTCGCGCCCACTGGCACGCGCGGATGCCTGGGTCTCGTTGACCAGCGCTTGCACGTTCACGGTCCAGTGATCAGGCTTGCTGAGCAAGTGCACGAGCATGCCGCGCGCTGCCCACGAGAGCCGCGGATCGTTGAGAATGCGATTGGCGATGACCGTGAAATCCCGATCGGGTCGAGGGGCACGAATGATAGGCATCGGCTATTTCGCGCTCGTCGCCTTCGCGGCATTCGCCGAGCCAGCCTCGATGCATTTCGCTACCGGCCGAAGGAAGCCTCTCACGACATCCGCGCGCCCCGCGCCGTCCACGTCGACGAGAAGCGCGAGCAGGCGGTCCGCAAGGGCGTCAGGATGCGTGGCCCCAATGGCGATGCTCGTCAGGACATCGCTGGCGGCGCGCTCGGCGAGGACATGTGTCGGCGCCTCGCCAGCGATTTTTTTCGCTGGGACGGGCGAGGAGACGTCACTGATCCCCATCTCAAGCCTCCGCACGATAGCCCGTCGGATCGGAAAGCCAGCGGTGAATTTCGCGATTGGACCACGCAACGCAACGCGCTGAACCGAGCTGCACGCGCTTCGGAAAGAGACCTTTGAGTTCGCGCTGGCGAATCGACTCGTGACTCAGCGGAATGAGATGCTTCAAATCGGCCCAGCGCGTGAAGCCGTCGAGCGGCAATGCCCGCGGTTCGATCTGCACGCCGCCGACCGTCGTCGTGCCCTGGGATTTTGTGGCCATTTGCATAACCTTGCATTTAATTGAACATGGCCGAGATATTAAAAAATCTCCTTTTTCACAAACCGAATTCGGTTAATTTCAACCGATTTCGGTTTCACGAGCCTACCGCCGGACTATCTCCGAAAGCCAAGAACCCCTTTGCGGAAGCTGATTGCCGGCCTTTTGCAAATACTTCCGGACGGTATCCGCTTCCATGTTGAGACCGACATCCTGTAAAGCTTTCACAATGTCGTTGGCGGCGCTGTTCCTCTTTTTGGTATCCCACCCAAAACCTTTCATCGCCATTGCAATCAGCAGCCGGTGCAACGTGTTCCGTTCGCTTGTTTTGAGCTGCTCCTCTTTCGGTTGAACACCAAGCTGAGTGAGTTGATCGCGCAACCTTTGATTCTCGACCAGCAACTCATAGTGGCTTGCCTGATCAGGATTGATTTCGGAGACATCTCCTTTCGCGCTGGATTCGCCACTTGTCACATCCAACCTAATCGGCGGATACCATTCGCCCAGCATCTCCGTCGATGACCGAGCCATGAATTGCAAGCGCTCGATTCCGTCGCAAATGAGCTCACACGCGGTCGCCAGAGATTCCTGATATCGACGAGTTATGTCACTGTCGACCCCTCGCGCAAGTAGCCATTCGATCAACGCATGCAAGCTCACATAGCAGCAACTTGCATCAAGACGTTCGTCGAGATTCCGCGATTCAATTTCGATCGGTAAGCGCTGGGCATCAATCGCCACTATTAATCTCTGTTTTTGCTGCTCGATTTGCGGTCGCAGCGTGGCTAGAAGCCGTGGATCGAACGGATTTCCGTCAAAATTCTCCGGTTTCTTGATCTCGGGAAATTCGTCCAACGTCCAAAGCTCTAGCGCCACAAGCTCAGCAGCAACATCGACTGTCACGCTAAATAGACCGAAATCATCAAGGTGTGCGCGCACCAAATCCGGCTCATAGCACGGGAAGGGTTGAGGTTTGTTCATCAAGTGCCCCTTTGCACGGCCCCTTACTAGAAGCCGCGCCAACAGGGTAAGGGAGCCCTGCTTTCGCCCCGTCGAGCTAGGCGCGGTGAAACGATTATCGGTCATACGGGCGTTTATAAGCAGCAACTCCGATTCCACGCCTGCACATCGTCACCATCACTTATCCGGCATCCCACTCAAGTTCAAGTTCTGTCGCTGTGAGCTTTGCCGCTTCGTATGTCATTTTGCCAAGTGCCTCGACGAGATTGAGAGCGACGTAACCGTTGTTTTCTGCCTTTACGAGGCCGAAACGGACGACACCGTCAGCCATCACGGCACAGTAGGCGTAGCCGAGCGCCTTATCCAGGATCTCAGCGATCGGCACATTTTCGTTTTGAGTCTGAGAAGACCCCCGCCGACGATCAGATAGGTTGATCACTGCCGCCATAGCCTTGGGCTGCGAGGATGAATTCGACTTCCCGTTGCCGCAGTCCCGTGCCATCACAGCACCCCCGCTTCGTCAATGCGTTGAGTCAACTTCATCATCATGATCATGCAGGCCGTCATCACGGCCGGCGCGTCGTAGAGATCAACGTTCGAAAGACCGTAGTCAAGGCTCCCGTCCGCACGAACGTTCACGTGCAGGTTGCCGCGCACGCCAGCGAGCGATGTAGATGCCTGGTCCGTCGCTACGTCACGGAGCGCGCACGTGCGCCGGTGTCGCCAAGTGTCGAAATCGATGACCACATTCCCGTTGTCATGCATGGCAATGCTCCTCTTCGCTGCCTGCGATACGGCGCGATGCCTCGCCAGCCATCTCACTGACGCTTCTCGCCAGATCGTGTGCCAGCGAAAGCGCGCCGGCCCTGATCTCGCCGCTCCAAGCATTGATGCCGTGGTCTTCAGAGCCATCACCCTCCATGAGTGCCAGCAAGGCGCGCAATTGGCCAGCGCGCTGTTCGATATCGCTGATGATTTCGCCGTCAGCGGACGTCTTGGGGTCGCTGCGCTTAGCCATGGACCACCTCGGCTTTCGCAAGATCAGCTAATTGACGCAACGCGTCGCCAGTCAGGTCGAGCGCGTCGTAGACGGTCGGCGTGAGCGCGGCATCGCGCAAGGCTGCGCGGATAATTTCGAGAGGGGATTGCGGTTGCTTAGGGCGAGGAATAACTTGGCGCATGATGCGGCCTCCAGAGACAGGTTGAGCAACCCGCTTCCGTCGCCAAACGGGGTGAGCGAGCACTGAGCGGGGTTGGCGAACCGGCGTCTCTGGATACCGGCAGACCCGAAAGTCTCCCCACCCAGGCCCGCCCATTGAAGGCATGCGAAGGTAGACACAAATGGAAAAGCCGCGGGTCGAACGACGGCGCGGCTTCCTTGCGCCAGAGAACGTGTCAGGTCGCCAAACCCGAGTCGCTGTTGTCTCAGCGACACTTTCACTTTAGTGCGACCGATACACGTTCGTCAAGCACGACCTATCGTTTTTTGAAGGGAGACTGCAGCTGTGGGCGCGGCGTCTCTGCGCTTTTCGGGACGTTCACCAGCCCCATCCGTTTAAGTAACAATGCCTCGAATGTTGCCTGTGTCATCAAGATGGAGCCATCGGCGCGAAGAACAGGTTCTAAGCCAAAGTTTTTTTGGAACCAGGTCACCTGAGCCGACTTGCGCTTTTTGCCCGTGATTTGGACCAGTTGCTCTGCTGAAAGAATTTCGAATGACACAAGGGGCTTTCCCTATTGCGAGGACGTTTCGATGATCTTCCGGCGACGGCCCCGAGTGCTGCCTGCCGATGTGCTCGTTTCGACCCATTTGTCGTAGGCCTCAAGGTTGATGTGGCGACGATTGTCGGGGGACCATTTCCAGTGAGTCCCCTCGACGAGCCTGCCGTCGCGCACGAGGTGATTGAAAGAATCCACCGAACGTCCGGTGAGCTCGGCTGCTTTTTCGACTGTGACCCATACGACCGGACGATAGTTAAAAGTCATATCCTGCTCTTGGAAAGGTTCTCAAAAATGCACCAGTTTCTCAGCGATGCGTGTTTTATGCTCGGTTTTGACATGCCAATAACAGGAGACGCACATGGCGGGCAAGAAAGTTGGCCGTTGGCTGCCGCTTGAGGAAGCGGCGGCGGTAATGAATCGCAACCTGCGAATAATTAAAAGTCAAATGCGAAACGGCCGCATCCAGCGTGGCCACCACTTCCGTCGAATCGGCGACGGATAGTTTGAACTGAACGTCACCAGATATATGGAATGGCTAAACGAGGAAAGGGAGCGGCGTTCAGAAACCCGAGGACGAAGCCCGCGCCGGCCTGCTCTGCTACCGGGTCGTGGCGCAGCTCGTCGCTCGAGCGCGCATTGGCGAATGGCTGCGGACCGACCACCTCGTTGAGTCGACGTGGATCTGGTTGACCAGTAACGGCGCTGACGCTGCCTGGACGGAACGCGTGCGCCTGGGCGCCCTCTCAGAAAAGATCGCTTTGGATTTTGCGGAAATGCCACGCTTCGCCGACCCGGCGTTTCTCGCCAGCCCGTTCACGGACGGCTGGCGGCTGGACTATCGCTCACCGGTGGTCTGCAGCATCGGTGACATGAGTGCAGCACGTCTGTTGCAATCCATGTAGCGACCCCGGTGCGCCGGTAATCTGCGGACACAATTCCCACCGAACTTCGACCCGCACCCCCGATCTGATGTTTTAAGGGGGTGCAACATGCTCAAACTTATCGCAGTTATTGGTTTGGCGGCCGCTCTGTCGGGCTGCGTCGCATATCCTGCCGGCTATGGCTATGCCGATCCCGGATACGCTTATGGTCCCGACTATGCACCGGCGTATGGCTACGGCAGCATCAATGTCTGGGCCGGAGGCAGTGGTTACCATCACGGGGATTACCACCACGGCAATTGGGACCATGGCTACGGGCGGGGGCACTGGGAAGGCGGCCACGGCGGCGGCGGTGGGCACGGCGGCGGACATGGCGGCCACGGGCGCTAAAGCTGGCTTGCGTTCGCCGCAGTGTGCTGGCACCCTATCACCGTCGCCAGCACTCTGAGCTCGGCGATGTCACAAATCCTTTCAGGGCCGCAACTTGCGGCCTTTTTTGTAGCCGGTTTTCTCCATCGCCCTGACGACCGGCCTCTTCAATCGCGCAAATCGCCTCAAGTGCACATAAATGCAATAATTGCACATGGGAAGAGCCAGAGGCGGCCATGAAGCGAATCTACGAATACAGAGGCGTTCAGATCACCGTCGAACTCGAGCCGGTCCCGACGTTTAAAGATGGCGCCGTGTTGCCGGTCTCCGAACGCTTTCTGGCGATCGTACAAGTCAAAACGGCAAGTGCGGGCGTACCGCTATTCGCGCCGCTGCGCCTTGCCGATGATCGGTCAAATTACTTCTCCAGCCAGGCCGAGGCTCTCATGGCGGGATACAGCGCCGGCCAGAGACTGGTAGACGACACGGCAGCCGCCTAAGCCGCGGGTTCATTACTGCTCGATATACATCCGCCACTCCGGAAACTGATCGAAGAAGCTTTCACTCACGTAGACCAGATAGAGCACTGGCGAACTGGTGTTTGTCGTGATGCCAGGTTCGTTAGCGATTGTCAGGCCTGGATCAACGCCGGAGATGGCCGCCCACGCCGTCAGATCGTCGGGCAGGTCTGCGGCTTCTTCGCGCGGCACACGCAATCTGATCTGTTTCATGTCACCCTCAGTAGGTGGTGAAGGACGCCTCCTAAATATCATACAAAGGAGCGCCATACGTGCGCCAGCGTGCTGACCACTGGCCCAGATATGAAAACATCCAGCGCGAAGCCAGGCCGTCGTCTGATCGAGTTACCGCGGGCCGTCAGGCGACCATCAGCGCGGCAAGACATGCAAGCGCCAACACGAGAAACAGGCCGCCTGCAAGGAGGTGGTATGGATATTTCATGCGATCCCCGATGTTATCCGCGAAGCATATGACGGCGGTGGGGAGCGCAGTGTTAAGGATCGTCAGGCGGCAGATGTGAAAAAGCCCAGCGCGGGGCTGGGCCTTGATCGGTCAATGCCAGAATGCCGCACTACGCAAATCGGGCTTCAATTCTGCTAAGCGGCGCACCATGCATGCTACTCATGGGTCCGGCAAATCGAGTTTGTTTTGTTTGGGCTTCAGCGGGATGTCGCCGACTCGACATACGGTTACGCCCAACCGACCCGCTTCAGCAATCAGGTCTACGTCCTCGGTGTAGATAGCGGTTACCCCGAGAACACGTGCAATAGCCAATATCTGACGATCGACCTTAATTTTCTGCCAATGAGATTTTGAGGCGCCTTTCTTTCCACCCTTCGCCCGTGTCGACTGATCGATAGCCGCAAGTTCGGTGGCCGCCACTTCGTCGAATGGAAGGATTCTGATTGCACTGCGCTTTTTGAGCACCTGAATTACGCCAGAGGTGCCCAACCCAGTCCCGCAGAGGAATTCGGCCCAAGCGGGAGCCGGAACGCCGATGACCGTTTTCGCTGCGACCAGATCTTGAATTAATCCGGAGAGGCGCTCGAACGTCTCGTCGTTTTCATCCCCGGTAGACAGTGAGATAAGTACGTTTGCGTCAAAGATTATCATCCACGCCCCGGAGTTTTTTCCAAGCTCCCAGCGGATCTTCGACATCCGCCCAACCGTTGTTTTTCACGTTGCGCAGTGCAACGACAACGTCATCCAGAGCTGCGTCATCCAAGACCTCGAAGGATTGGATCACGAGCGACTCAAGAGCCCATGCGCCGCTGCTCGTACGACTCCATTTCCCGTTGCCCGACAGGCGCAGTGTTTCCGCAAGAAAGTGGCGCGATAATTCCTTCGCTTGCGCACGGCCGCGGACTTCACAGTTAATTACGGTCCCTTCTTGATCCTGGACAGTCACAGGTATCGTGTCATCGCGGCCCCCAATCCGGATCACTATCCCGTCAATCGTGGTCGGTTGATAGATAGTAATGGGATCCACGACCGGCAACTTACGACCGGGAAACTCGAGAATCTTGGCTTTTCCGCTTCGTGTGATGGTTCCCACCGCGTTGTCGGCCCGAAGAAGGCGGTCAATCGACCGAAATGCCTTCTGCGCCTCAGGATCTGGATCACCGGTACGAACGCTCTGCAACCGCTGGAAAACCTTCGGGAAAGCCGGCTCTTCGATTGTCACCTGAACAATCGCGCTCCCTTTGCGCAGCTTCTCGAAATGGACAGAATCGTCGCTCCCGTACAATGTCGAGAGGTGCGCAAGATACTGCGCCAGCCTCGCCATGGGCAGCGTCTCAGGCGTGAAACTGTCGATTCTGAAGTTGAGGCGTTCCTGGGTGTCCATCTTGGTCTCGAGCTGCAAAGATGGGTAAGGCCATCCTTGGATCGAATCTTATCAGGGTGTCTAATACACAGCCTACCTCTTTGGTAGCATTTCGGCCGCAATGAACGCGTGCTTGGCTGCGGCCCAAACTCAGCAGGCATCGCCCGGGGGTCTTTTTGGGGGTTTTCTTTTACCATGAAATCACGACACCCAATGCTAGCAAGCCTTTTCCGGAGTTATTTCAGTCCGGCCCTGGCACCAAAAGAAATTCTAGAGCCGTACCGCATACAATCAAAAAGCCCCGCCCAGCCATGCTGCGCGGGGCTTTTTGTTGCCCTGCGTCCCGTGCGTGCTCCACGAAACAACCCACACGCCTTGCTGATGAAGCGAGTCGGCAGAACTTTAATTCGCGCTCACTCGACGGCTAACCATGAGGCCAGCGTCGTAAGCCGCTTCCAGCGCTCGCGCCAGGCTATCGACGCGCACGACGCGTAAATCGGCGCTCGGCTTACCGCTCAGTTCGAATGTCCCAATGCCGAGCGTTTCATGCGCGATCGACAGCAACAATTCCAAACGTGCGTCGTGTTCGATGATGGTGTTCATGTTCGGCTCCTGATATGCGACATTGCACTTATCAGCTTAGGCAATTATTGCCTAAGCAATATGTGACGTTCCGCCGCATATTGAAGCTCTTCTCGACATGGAGCGGCCCCGACGCCAACGGCACCGAGGCCAACTCGCTGCCTTACCGCCCAGCCACCTGCGCACCGCCATGCATCGCTGCGCGCCGGCGTTTGAACACATAGCCGGCCCACATCACGACCAGCCATGCGGGCACGAGCCACACCGAAACCGAGAGGCCCGGCGTCATGGCCAGAATGACGAGGATCAGCGCCATGAAAGCGAGACAGATCCAGTTGCTGACCGGGAACCAGAACGACTTGAACACGAGCGTCTCGCCCGCCGCCACCATCGCCTTGCGCGACTTCAGGTGCGTCAGGCTGATCAGCGCCCAGTTCAACACCAGCGCGGCCACCACCAGCGCCATCAGCAGATCGAGCGCTTCGGCCGGAATCAGATAGTTGATGATCACGCAGGTGAACGTGGCAAGCGCCGACAAACCGATCGCCATATACGGCACGCCGCGCCGGTCGACCTTCATGAGCGCGCGCGGTGCATTGCCCTGTTCCGCGAGACCGTAGAGCATGCGGCTATTCGCATACACGCCGCTGTTGTACACCGACAGCGCCGCGGTCAGCACCACTACATTGAGGATGTTCGCGGTCAGCGTCGAGCCGATCTGCGAAAAGATCATCACGAACGGACTGCCGCCGGCCGCCACCTGATTCCACGGGTACAACGACAGCAACACCGCCAGCGAGCAGATGTAGAAAATCAGAATCCGGTAGATCACCTGATTCACGGCCTTCGGAATGCTCTTTTGCGGATCGGCCGCTTCAGCGGCCGTAATGCCGATCAGCTCAAGGCCGCCGAACGAAAACATGATGACCGCGAGCATCATGAACAGGCCATGAAAACCGTGCGGGAAGAAGCCGCCGTCGGCCCAGAGATTGGTGATCGAGGCTTGCGGGCCACCTTGGCCGCTGATTAGCAGATAACCGCCGAACAGGATCATGCCGATCACCGCCACCACCTTGATGATCGCAAACCAGAATTCGGTTTCGCCATAGGCTTTGACGTTGGCAAGATTGATCGCGTTGATGACGGCGAAGCACACCAGCGCCGATACCCACGTGGGCACGCCCGGCCACCAGTAATGCACGTAAGTGCCGACCGCGGTCAGCTCGGCCATACTCACGAGCACATACAGCACCCAGTAATTCCAGCCTGACAGAAAGCCGGGAAAGTCGCCCCAATACTTGTACGCGAAGTGGCTGAACGAACCGGCGACCGGTTCTTGCGCGACCATTTCGCCGAGCTGGCGCATGATCATGAAAGCGATGATGCCGCCGATCGCATAACCGAGAATCATCGACGGGCCGGCTGCCTTCAACACGCTGGCGGAACCGAGAAACAGGCCCGTGCCGATCGCCCCGCCCAGCGCGATCAGCTGGATATGACGATTCTTAAGCCCACGCTTCAGGCCGTCTTGCTGCTGTGCACTATTCAAAATTGCGCCCCAGTGTATGGATATCGAGCGCCCGATCAGACTTATGGTCTGCCCCGGCAGAACCTGAAATTTTACCGCGGCCGATATTACCTAAATACTGGGAGCAACCCGCGCTTGGTTCTACGCCGCACTTAACCGCGCGGATAGGGATTGTCACTGGCGTGGGGCTTCTGTATGTTGCCCTAGTCGGGGTTTCTGCCTTCGGAGATTCACATGTTGCCCAAACGTCTGCTTTGCGCCGCTGCTTTGTGTCTCTGCTTCGCTGGAGCGGGTGCCCTCGCGCAAACCGCAGCGCCTGCCGCAGAACCCGCCGCAGAACCGGCCGACATGTCTGGCACGCAGTCGAGCGCGCCGGAAGCCCCAGCACCTGTGGAGGCGCCCGCAACGCCTGCCGCCACCGCTCCCACGCCAGCACCCGCTGCGCCAACCGCGACGGCCGCCAAACCACCCGCAGCGCCGATGACCGGTCCCATCCGCAATGTCGTGCTGGTTCACGGTGCGTTCGTCGACGGTTCGAGCTGGAACGGTGTCGTCGCGAAATTGCAGCAGAAGGGGTATCACGTGAGTTCGGTGCAGAACCCGCTCACGTCTCTCGCCGACGATGTCGCGGCTACCCGCCGTGTTCTCGCGCGCCAGGATGGCCCGACCATCCTCGTCGGGCATTCATGGGGCGGTGTCGTGATCACCGAAGCGGGCGCGAACGCACCGAACGTCGCGGGTCTCGTCTATGTGGCGGCCATTGCACCGGACCTGCACGAATCGACGATGGACCTGATGAAGCGCGCCGCGCCGGCGCCCGCGAGTCAAGGCATCACCGCGGACCCGACTGGCTTCCTGTGGTTCGACCGTAGCAGATATCACGCCGACTTCGCCGCCGACGTCCCCGAGAATCTGACACGCGTGCTCTCCGCCGCGCAACAGCCGATCGCCGCCAAGGCCTTCAGCGAAACGGTGAGCCAGGTGGCGTGGAGAGAAAAGCCGTCGTGGTACATCGTGACGACGAGGGACCGCGCGGTATCGCCCGAAGTCGAACAATTCATGGCCAACCGGATGGGCGCGAAGATCGTGCCCATTTCGTCGAGCCATCTCGTACCGGTATCGCATGCGGGCGCGGTTGCGGATGTGATCGATCGGGCCGCGCGGGAGTTGAGCCGGCAACAGTAGGTGGTCACCGGGTTCATAGCGTATGCGCGAGCTTTGTCGCGCATACGCTATGGCAAGCAAACGCTTCGGCACGCTAACGGTCTAACGCTCAGGCTCTCAGGCTCCTCACCGTAGATTCGTAGTCGCCAATTCAACCACCTCATCACCGCGGCCATTGAGCACCGCCCGCAACATATACAAACTGAATCCCTTCGCCTGCGCCCATTGAATCTTCGGCGGCAATGCGAGTTCATGCTTTGCCGTCACCACGTCGATCACCGCAGGCCCAGGATGCGCGAACGCCTCGCGCAACGCAGGCTCGATGTTCTCCGACAGTTCGACCCTCGCACCGTAAATGCCCGCGCCGCGCGCAATCGACGCGAAGTCGGTGGCGGCGAGATCGGTGCCGCTTTCGAGGTAGCCGCCCGCCTTCATCTCCATCGCGACGAAGCCGAGCGTGCTGTTGTTGAACACGACCACCTTGATCGGCAGATTCAATTGGCGCGCGGTGAGCAGATCGCCGAGCAACATCGACAGCCCCCCGTCGCCGGATAGCGAAATCACCTGACGCCCCGGCTCCGCGGCTTGCGCGCCCAGCGCCTGCGGCATCGCATTGGCCATGGAGCCGTGATTGAACGAGCCATGCAAACTGCGCTTGCCGTTCATCGTCAGATAACGCGCGGCCCACAGGGTCGGCGTGCCGACATCGGCGGAAAACACGGCGTCTTCGTTCGCGACTTTGTCGATGACGCTGGTCAAGTATTGCGGATGAATCGCGCGCCCTGGATCGGACGGCCGGGCAAGATCGTCGAGGTCCTTGCGCGCGCTCGCGTAGTGCTTGCGGGCATTCTCGAGGAAACGCCGATCGGTCTTGCGCTTGATCAGCGGCAACAGCGCCTGCAAGGTCGCCTTGACGTCGCCGACGAGGCCCAGCTTCAATGGCGCGCGCTTGCCGAGCGCGGAGCCGCGGCGATCGATCTGCACCACGTTGCCGTGCGTCGGATAAAAGTTGCGATACGGGAAATCGGTGCCGAGCATCACGAGCGTGTCGCACGACATCATCGCGTGATAGCCCGAGCTGAAACCGATCAGACCAGTCATGCCGACATCAAACGGGTTGTCCCACTCCACATATTGTTTGCCGCGCAAAGCGTGCACGGTGGGTGCGCCGAGCTGATCGGCGAAGGCCACCACTTCGTCATGCGCGTCCGCGCAGCCGCTGCCGCACAGCAGCGTCACGCCACTGGCTTGATTCAGCACGTCGGCGAGCCGGTCGAGGTCCGCGCCTGAGGGCACCACCGTCGAGCGTTCGAGCGTGCCGGCCCACGCCGGTGTTTCGTCGGGTGCCTCGCCCAGCGCGACGTCGCCGGGCAATACGATCACCGCGACGCCGCGCTCTTCGATCGCCGTGCGCATCGCGCGAGCCAGCACGCGCGGAAACTGCGACGGGTTCGTCACCAGCTCGACGTAGTGGCTGCACTCCTTGAACAACTCTTGCGGATGGGTTTCCTGGAAGTAGCCGAGGCCGATTTCCGAAGAGGGAATGTGCGCGGCGATGGCGAGCACGGGTTGATGGTTGCGATGACAGTCGTACAGCCCGTTGATCAGATGCAGGTTGCCGGGACCGCAACTGCCCGCGCAGACGGCGAGCTTACCCGTGGCGGCGGCATCGGCGCCGGCGGCAAAGGCCGCGACCTCTTCGTGGCGCGTATGCATCCAGCGAATCGAACCGAGCCGTTGCAAGCTATCCGACAGGCCGTTCAGGCTGTCGCCCGTCACGCCCCAAATCCGTTCGACGCCTGCTGCCGCCAGTGTTCTGGCCAGATAATCCGCGATAGTCTGCTTACCCATGCTGTGCTCCGCTAAGTGAGAGAAAGACGGTACCTCTGGAATGCCAGAGCGTACGCCTTCCTCGCAAAACGTGTCACCGTGAGCAGCGTTTTATCAAAATGTAAGCGTGAGGGACGGCCGCACCTGGCCGTCATCCCTATTTGTCACACGGCTCAGCGCAGCATGAATGACATCGCCGACAGGCAGTTCAACATGCGCACCGCATATTCCGCCGACTCCGCACTAAAGCGCAACGTGACGGCGTCGACGCGCGTGAGCGTCGGCCATTGGCAGAACAGATCGGCGAGCGCGGCGGTTTGCACGCGCAACTCGCATTCGACGGGCGTCGCGGCAGCGCGCGTGGCTTGCGGCGCATGACCCTTGTCGATGGCGTGCCGCACCACTTCGCGTGCCGCAATTTCGATCGCATCGCGAGCGCTTGCCGGCGTCTGCGTGACGCCGCTCGCATGCCCCGTCGCGTGCTTGGTGATGACAAAACGCGCGCCCGGAAAGCGCGGTGCGGTTTCTTCGGCAAATACGTCATCGCCGGATAAAAGCGCGACCTGTGCGCCATATTCTTCCGCCAGCGCGCCATACAAGCCGGCTTCGCCGACTTCGACACCATTCAGCGAAACGCGCGCGAACGCGAAGCTGTTGATCGTGTGCGCGAGGATGCCGTGCGTTTGCGACCTGGCGTGATAGCCGATCATGAACACCAGTGCCGCACCGTATTCGAGGCCGGCCATCATGCCGAGTGTGCGCGGTTTGCCGAGCACGACCTGGGCACGTGCGTCGAGCAGATCAGGGAGCAGATTGCGGAAGCCGCCGTGCGAATCGTTGACCCACACCTGCGTCGCGCCACCGGCAAACGCACCTTCGATCGCGGCGTTGGCTTCGAGGGTCATCCAGCGGCGTGCGGCCTCGTATTCGCCGTTGCCCGCACGCGTTTGCTCGGGATGAAACACACCGGCTACGCCTTCGATGTCGACGGAAATCAGGACTTTCATCAGGAAGCGTGTTTGAGAAGTTGAACGAAATCGGGAGCGGCTTCGCGTAGTGAGAGGCGGCTGTGACCATCGCGGCCCGTCACCGACGTGGCGTTCCACAGTGCACCGACGATCGCCTGCTCGACGCTGTCCGCACAGGCACGGAATAGCGGATCGAGGCGCGCGTCGGCGAGCACGGGGGGCAACGCGACAAAGTCGGATGCGTGTGGCACGGTGTAGGCCGTTGAAAATGCCAACGCGATATCGCCGCTGCCATGGCCGTATACCGAACCGGTTCGTGCAAGACCGGCCGCGGCGCGCAATGACAGACGCTTGAGTTGACGCGTGTCGAGCGGCGCGTCGGTGGCGACGATCATGATGATCGAGCCTTGCTCGGGTTTCGAAGAGGTCGCTGATGTCGCCGATGCCGCTGAGTTCACCGGGATCTCTGCACTGGCCGAAGTTTCCGAAGCGGCTAAGGGCGCCGCGCCAGCGGCGGCAGCGTTGGCTGCGCGCTCGGCCAGCACGCGGCCGAGCGGCGTGCCGTCCATCGTCAACATCGGCAGGCGGCCGAAGTTCGCCAGCACCAATGCACCGACCGTATAGCGCTGCCCCACTACGTCAACCACGCGCGACGCATTGCCGATTCCGCCCTTCAGATCGAAACACGACATGCCGCGGCCTGCGCCAACCGAACCGCTCGCGACGTCAACGCTTACCGCCTCACACGCATCGTTGTAATGCCGTTCGCTAACCGCCAAAGCCTGAATATCGTTCAGGTGTCCGTCATTACATTCGAACACCAACGGATTGACCGTCGACCACTCGCGGCCGATTTGCGGATGGGCCTGAATTGCAGCACGAATCTGCGCCTGAGCGACCGCAGCGACACCAAAAGTATTGGTCAACGCAATGGGCGTCTCCAGCACGCCGAGTTCTTCGACCTGCACGAGCCCAATGCTTTTGCCGAAACCGTTAATCACCGAAACCGCCGCCGGCACCTTGTTAAGAAAAGGATCGCCACGGTGCGGATAAATCACGGTCACGCCGGTTTGCACAGCGCCTTCATCCAGCGTGCAATGTCCGACCGTCACGCCCGCTACGTCGGCAATCGTACCCCGCGCTCCGCCCGGTAACGTACCGATGTGCGGTGCGCTTTCATCTACGGTTTTAATCGAACTCATGGTCGGTCGAGTTTCGGATCGAGCGCGTCGCGCAAACCGTCACCGAGCAGATTGAATGCCAGCACCGTGAAGAAAATCGCCAGACTCGGAAATAGCGCGATATGCGGCGCGGTGACCATATCGGCGCGCGCCTCGTTGAGCATCGCACCCCACTCCGGCATCGGCGGTTGCGCGCCGAGGCCGAGAAACGACAGGCTCGCCGCCGTAATGATCGATGTGCCGATTCGCATCGTGAAGTACACCACAATCGACGAAATCGTCCCCGGCAGAATATGCCGCACGATGATGGTCCAGTCCGATGCGCCGATGCTGCGCGCCGCTTCGATATACGTGAGTTGCTTGAGCATCAGCGTATTGCCGCGCACGAGCCGCGCAAACGCCGGGATGCTGAAAATCGCCACCGCGCAGATCACATTGATCATGCCGTTGCCGAGAATCGCGACCACACCGATCGCCAGCAGAATACCGGGAAACGCGAACAGCACATCGGCGACACGCATGGTGATGCGGTCCCACCAGCCTTCGTAGTAACCGGCCAGCAAACCGAAGAACGTGCCAATCACCGCGCCGATCGCCACCGACAGAAAACCTGCCTCGAGCGAAATACGCGAACCCGCCAGAATGCGGCTGAAAATATCGCGGCCCAGCGAGTCGACGCCGAACCAATGCGCGGCCGAGGGCCCCGCGTTCAACGCGTCGTAGTCGAAGAAATTCTCTGGATCGTACGGCACGATATGCGGCGCGAGAATCGCAACCACGACCAGCAGCAGCACGAAAATGCCCGCGCCGAGCGCCACATGCTGCTTACGGAATTTGCGCCAGAATTCACTCCACGGCGTGCGGATCGCGTTTTCTACGAGAGCGGCCTTGGCCGCATTCGCCTCGGTGGCTGAGATGCTCATGCGGGCCTCACTTGAAACGGATGGTCGGATTGATGACGGCGTACAGCACGTCAACAACGAGGTTGATGCTGATGAATTCAAGCGAGAACAACAGCACTTCGGCCTGAATCACCGGATAGTCGCGCATCGCCACGGCATCCACCAGCAGGCGTCCGAGGCCCGGCCAATTGAATACCACTTCGACAACGATCGAGCCGCCCAGCAGAAAGCCGAATTGCAGCCCCATCATCGTGATGACGGGAATCATCGCGTTGCGCAGGCAGTGTTTGACGATGACGAGCCGTTCGGGCACACCTTTGGCGCGCGCGGTACGCACAAAATCCTCATTCATCACTTCGACAAACGAAGCACGCGTGAAGCGCGCCATCACCGCCGCCACGGCCGCGCCAAGCGTGAGCGACGGCAGCACGTAGCTCTTCCACGACCCGTCGCCGACAATCGGCAGCCAGCCGAGCTTCACCGAAAAGATCTCCATCAGCAACATGCCGAGCGCGAAGGCGGGAAACGAAATACCCGAGACCGCTAGCGTCATGCCGAGCCGGTCCGGCCAGCGATTGCGCCACACGGCCGAGACGATGCCGATCCCCATGCCGAGCACCACCGCCCACACCATGCTTGCGAGCGTAAGCAGCAGCGTCGGCATGAAGCGCTCGCCGATTTCCTGGCTGACCGGCCGCTTGCTGCGCGTGGACGTGCCGAAGTCGCCGTGCGCGATCTTCACGAAGAAGTTGGCGAACTGCTGCGGCATCGGCTTGTCGAGGCCGAGATCGGCACGCACCAGCGCAACGGTCGCCTCATCTGCTTCGGGACCGGCCGCGAGGCGCGCCGGGTCGCCGGGCAACAGATGCACGAACAGAAACACCAGCACGGCGACGATGAAGAGCGTCGGCAGCAGGCCAAAGATACGTTTGACGAGGAAGTTCAGCATGAAACCCAATCCGGCAATGATGCGGGTAACGAAAGATCTTGCAGAGCAGTACGCGACCGTCCGGCCCGTGCGTTCGTGAAGAACACACGGCACCGGACGGCCGGCTCATCACTTGATCGCGATCTCGTCGAAATTGAACGAGCCGTCCGGCGCGACATACGCACCCGACAAACGCTTGCTGCGCGCGTACACGACCTTTTCCTTGACGAGGAAGATCCACGGCGCGTCGGCCCAGATGCGCTTTTGTGCGTCGGTGTAGAGCGCGGCTTTCTTCGTGCGGTCGGTGGTTTCGAGCGCCTGCTTCAGATCGGTGTCGACCGCGTCGTTCTTGTAGTACGCGGTGTTGACCATCTTCGGCGGGAACGAGACCGAGCCGAGCAGCGGCGTGATCGCCCAGTCCGCTTCACCCGTCGACGACGACCACCCCGCGTAATACATCCGCACCGGCGCGGTTGCCGGGTCCTGCGCACTTTCCACCTTGGCAACGCGCTGACCCGCCTCGAGTGCTTCAACCTGCGCCTTGATGCCGACTTGCGCAAGCTGCTGCTGCACGAACTGAATCACCTTCTGCGCGGTCGAGTAGTTGTAAGCGGACCATAGCGTCGTTTCGAAACCGTTCGGATAACCGGCTTCCTTCAACAATTCACGCGCCTTCGCCGGATCGTACGGCCAAGGGCCGAGCTTCGTCGCGTACTCGACGCCTTGCGGCACCACGCCGTCAGCCGGCGTTGCATAGCCGGCGAACGCGACCTTCGTCAGCGCGTCCTTGTTGACTGCATAGTTCAGCGCTTCACGGACCTTAGGATTGTCGAACGGCTTCTGGTTGACGTTCAGGCTGATATAGCGCTGGATGATCGACGGCGACGCGATCAGATCGACCTTCGGACTCGACTGCAATTGCGCCGCCTGCTCGAACGGCACCTGGAACGCGAAGTCCGCCTCGCCGGTGCGCATCAGTGCAGCGCGCGTGTTGTTGTCGACCACGGGCTTCCAGTCGATCGCGTCGACCTTCGGGTAGCCCTTCTTCCAGTAGCCGGCGAACTTCTTCACCGTCAGGTCACCTGCCGGGTCCCACTTCACCAGTTCGAACGGACCTGTGCCCACCGGATGAAACGCGATGTCCTTGCCGTACTTCTTCAGCGCGTCAGGCGAAATCATCACCGCCGACGGATGCGCCAGCACGTTGACGAACGCCGAGAACGGCGCCTTCAGGGTGATCTTCACCGTGTACGGATCGACCACTTCGGTCTTCTCGATACGGTTGAACATGTTGTAGCGCTTCAGCTTATTCGCCGGATCGGTCACGCGGTCGAAGTTCGCCTTCACCGCCGCGGCGTTGAAGTCGGTACCGTCCTGGAACTTCACACCGTGACGCAGCTTGAACGTGTAAACCTTCGCATCCGGACTCGCTTCGTAGCTGTCGGCCAGCACATTGACCAGCTTCATATCCTTGTCGAAACCGAACAGGCCTTGATAGAAGGACTTGGCGACGGCTTGCGACAGCGTGTCGTTAGCATCGTACGGATCGAGCGTCGTGAAGGTCGACGCAACGGCCATCACGGCCGTCGTGTCCGCATGCGCCACATTGCCCGCGAGCATCGCGAACACCACCGCGCCGCCGCTGACCAGCGCGCGCAAACGAAACGGAGAAGACGGGACCAGCAGGTTCATGAGGTTGGCTCCAGGCTGCGAATTGAAACAGGGTTATGTGCTGCGAGAGAAAATGGCTTGGCTTCAGGTTTGGCGCTTCGTTCGGTCCGCGCTTGAATTTGGCGCTTGAGTTCGAGTTTGGGTTCGCGTCTAGTAAGCGCCGCCGACCCGATGCTGCGCCACGAAGTGATCCGGTCCAACCGCAATCAGCGGCGCCACAACCGGCTCGTCGTTCAGCGCGCGAATCGGGCTTGGAATCTCGTCGGCGGCGAGCATGCGTTTCGCGTGACGGCGCGCCGGATCGGCGACCGGCACTGCGCCCATCAGCTTCTTCGTATAGGGATGCTGCGGCGCTTCGAACACCGCGCGACGCGGACCGATCTCGACGATCTGGCCGAGATACATCACCGCAACGCGATGGCTGACGCGCTCCACCACCGCCATATCGTGCGAAATGAACAGATACGCAACGCCGAGCTCGCGCTGCAGATCGAGCATCAGATTGACGATCTGCGCCTGCACGGAGACGTCGAGTGCGGAGACCGATTCATCGGCGATCACGACTTTGGGATTCAATGCCAGAGCACGCGCAATCGCGATACGTTGCCGTTGCCCGCCTGAAAATTCGTGCGGATAGCGGCGCGCGGCTTCGCGCGGCAAACCGACCTTTTCGAGCAGCCACGCAACACGCGCCTGCGCTTCCGCACCTTGCGCGACACCATGCACGAGTAGCGGCTCCATGATCGAAAAGCCGACCGTCAGGCGCGGATTCAGCGAAGCGAACGGGTCCTGGAAAATAAACTGGATGTTGCGGCGGAGCGCCTGCAACGCAGGGCCCGTAAGCGAGCTGATTTCCTTGCCGTCGAATTCGATCGAGCCGCTCTGGCTTTCGACCAGACGCAGCAATGAACGACCCGTCGTCGATTTGCCGCAACCCGATTCGCCGACCAGCGCGAGCGTTTCACCCGGGCGCAGATCGAAACTGACTTTCTCGACCGCATGCACGCGGCCCGTCAAACGGCCGAACACGCCGCTCTTGACCGGAAAGCGCGTGACCAGATCGCGCACGCGCAGAATCGGCGGCGTGCTGTCGTGGACCAGCGGTTGCGATTCTGCGGCGACCGCCGCGGCTGGACGCACAGATTCATCGGCGCCATTCAAGGCCGCCTGCTCGACGGTCAGAATCGGAAACCTGGCGGGCTGATCGGTGCCCTGCATCGCGCCAAGGCGCGGAACCGCCGCAAGCAATGCCTTCGTATAAGGATGCGACGGCGCAGCGAACAGCGCATCCGACGCGCCCTCTTCCACTTTCTCGCCGCGATACATCACCAGCACGCGATCGGCCACCTCGGCCACCACACCCATGTCGTGCGTGATGAAGATCACGCCCATGTTCATCTCGTCCTGCAGACCGCGGATCAATTGCAGGATCTGCGCCTGGATCGTGACGTCGAGCGCCGTGGTCGGCTCGTCGGCGATCAACAATGCGGGCTTGCATGACAGCGCCATCGCGATCATCACGCGTTGGCGCATGCCGCCGGATAGCTGATGCGGAAAGCGTGCGGCCACCCGGCGTGCTTCCGGAATGCGCACCAGTTCGAGCAGACGGAGCGTTTCGGCGTGCGCGGCAGAACGGCTCTTCCCCTGGTGCAAGGCAATCGCTTCGCTGATCTGATCTCCCACCGTGAACACCGGATTGAGCGAGGTCATCGGCTCCTGGAAGATCATCGCGATGTCGGCGCCGCGAATCGAACGCATCGTGCCGGACGATGCTTTCGCAAGGTCGAGCACGCTGCCGTCGCGGCGCCGGAAGGCGATGCTGCCGCCGGCAAGGCGCCCACCGCCATGCTCGATCAGCCGCATCAAGGCAAGCGATGTCACCGATTTGCCGGAGCCCGATTCGCCGACGATCGCCAGCGTCTCGCCACGCTCGACCGTCAGCGAGAGATTGCGCACCGCGTTGACGGTCTTGTCGCCACGGCGGAATGCAACCGACAGATCGTCGACTGCAAGCACGCGTTGCGGCGGCAAGGTTTCGATAAGCGGACGAGCGGTGTGCGATGAAGTCGGCACCATAGTTCCTTTTGGATTCGGACGCAGCTAGCGGTGATTCAAATGAAAATTCAAGCGGCAGCTCAAGTGGACATTCACGCGACGCCGAAGCAGGACGGCATTAGCGATAGATCGCCGTCACCGGCGATTCGCCGAGCCGCGCGAAACCGCGATACATGCCCTCGGTGTTGAACGGCAGCGTGACGTTGCCGCGTGCATCGACAGCGATCAGCCCGCCGCGTCCGTCGATCTTCGGCAGGCGCGTCATCACCACGTCGTGCGCCGCTTCTTCCAGCGAGACGTTGCGGTACGCCATCTGCGCCGCGACGTCGTACGCGGCGACCATGCGCATGAACATCTCGCCGGAACCGGTGGTCGAGACCGCACAGGTTGCGTCGTCCGCATAGCAGCCCGCGCCGATCAGCGGCGTATCGCCGACCCGGCCGACCTGCTTGTTGGTAACGCCGCCCGTCGAGGTGGCGGCCGCCACGTGGCCATGCTGATCGAGCGCGACCGCGCCTACCGTGCCGAACTTGCGATTCGGATCGATCGGCTCGTGCGGTGTGGGATCGTCGTCGCCTGAAGCGGGATCGGCGGCCAGCGTCGCGCCGTCGTGATCGAGCATCGCGCGCTGCTGACCGCGTGCGAGTTGCCATTGGCGATGACGCGCTTCGGTGTGGAAATACGCCGGCTCGGCGAATTCGAGTCCTTGTGCGGCGGCGAAAGCCTCCGCGCCTTCGCCGGTGAACAGCACATGCTCGCTGCGTTCAAGCACGCGGCGCGCCGCCAGAATCGGATTGCGCACGCGTTTCACGCAGCAGATCGCGCCGGCTTCGAGCGTGCTGCCGTCCATGATGGCCGCGTCGAGTTCATGCGTGCCGGCCGCCGTGTAGACCGCGCCACGGCCCGCGTTGAAGAGCGGGCAATCTTCGAGCAGGCGCACGGCTTCGCTGACGGCGTCGAGCGCACTGCCGCCATCGGCAAGCACACGCTGTCCGGCGCTCAGCACGGCGTGCAAGGCGGCGTGGTAGTCAGCTTCGGCGCTGGCCGACATCGATGCGCGCAGGATCGTGCCTGCCCCGCCGTGAATGGCAATGACTGCGTTGGAGTTCATTTTTTGGCTTTCGTAGTGCGGGTGGTACGGGTAGAAACGCGCGCGGGTTGCTCAACAGTGCTGGACGGCGTGGCTTGAGCTGCGGCTTGTGGATCGGACTGGGGATCGGCTTGAGGATCGGTCAGCCAGGGCAACACGAATTCGCTGACGCCGGCGGCCGCCTTGACCGAACGTTGGGCGCGATACGCGACCGCATCGCAGAGTGCTTCGATCACGGCGAGCACAGCGGAATCGGCGTTGGCCGCAAGCCGCCGTTCGGAACGGATATAGAGTGCGAGATCGGCGAATTGCGCGAGCGGCGAGCGCGGACTATCGGTTAGCGCAAGCACGCGTGCGCCGCGCCCTGCCGCACGCCGCGCGAGTTCGATGGTGTCTTCGACGTAACGCGGAAACGCAATGCCGATCACCAGATCGCCGTCGTCCGCATTGAACAGGCGGCGCGCGGCATGCGACGGTCCGCCGATCAGCGCGAGCGACTGCACGTTGTCGTGATACGGCATCAGGCCGTGTTCCATCAGGCCGGCGAGAAACGCGCTGGCCCCGTAGCCGAGCACGAAGACACGGCGCGCGGCGATGATGGCTTCAACCGCTGCTTCGGCTGCGGCGCTATCGATCGCGGTGCGCGTGGAATGAAGATTAGCCGCCGCCTGTTCGAGTAAAGCACCGAGCAGAGCATCGCCGGAAGCGAGCGATTCCTGCGCGCTACGCAGCCGCTCGACGGGTGCGAGCGTCGCTTCGAAGCCACGCACCAGCGCTTCGCGAAACTGCGGATAGCCGTCGAAACCAAGTGCGCGCGCAAAGCGATTCGCCGTCGCCACCGACGCACCGACCACGCTCGCCAGCTCGTCGATCCGCATGGTCGCCGCGCGAAACAGATTCGCCAGCACGTAGTCGCCCATGCGTCGATGGATCGGCGTGAGGGTCGGCATCGCTGCGGCAATGCGCGCGGCGATGGCCTGCTCGGCGGGGTTCGAAGCAACGGACGAGTGATGGATCATGCGAGCAAGGCAGCCTGATAACAGTCCCCCAAAGGGATTTCCTTCGGGACGCTCCAAAGGATTTCCTTCGAAGCGTAAGCAAAATGAATGAAAGTATATTTACATAAAAATCTCGCATAAAAAAATTCATTTTCATTTTCGAGGGTTTTCACTGACGCCCTTTGGCACGTCCGCATGCAACGCGGCCCTCCGATGAAAACCGGTTTTCATGGCGCGACTGCCGCGCCCTCGGGAATGCTCGCAAGCCTTGCCGCCGGGGACGTCACGATGATCAGCGCCTGGACGAGGAAGGCCGCGGCAGCGGCGACCAGACACGCGTCCATGCCCCAGCGCGCGCTGATCGCAGCACCGAGCAACGCGCCCACCGGCCGCGCACCATAGGTCGCGGTGCTATTGAGCGCCGAGACGCGGCCCATCATCCGTTCAGGTGTGATCGCCTGACGCAGCGTGGTCGAACCGACCACCCACAGAATCGGTCCTGCGCCGAGCAGGAAAAAGCTCAGCATCGCGAGCCAGAACGACGGCGTGAGGATCGTCGCCACCATCAGGAGCGAGGCGAGCAAACCACATGACGGCCCGATGATCAGCACGCGGCCAAACACGAGGCGCCGCGCAATGGCCGGCACGGCAAGCGCGCCGCACACCATGCCGACGCCGTACGCACCGAGCGTCACACCGACCATCGACGCGCTCAATCCCAAACGATGCACGGCGTACGGCACATACACCGCTTGCAGCACGAAGAAACCGAGGTTGAAGAAGATCGCGGTGGCCAGCATCGGACGCAACAGTGCGTCGCGCAGCACGAAACGCGTACCGTCGCGCAGTTCCAGCAGGAAGTGGCGCTGGGGAGCCGCCGGTCGCGGCGGTTCGCGCAGCCCCGCGAGCAACGCGACGGCCAGCGCCGAAAACCCGGCGGCGCAGCCATACGCCCAGCCCGCGCCAATCCAGCCGACCAGCAGTCCGCCGAGCGCCGGACCCGCCGAATACGCGACGCTGCGCGCCAGTTCGAGCCGCCCGTTGGCCTGGGCATACGCCTCGCGCGGCACGATCGACGGCACCAGCGAAGGCGCCGCGACGTTGTACGCAACCGTGCCGGTCGCGGCAATAAAGCCGAGCGCGGCGAGCAGCGGCAAGCTCAGCGCATGCGCCATCACGAGCAGCAGCACGCACAACATCGCGATCACGCGCACGCTTTCGGCGAGCGTCATCAACGTGCGGCGCGAGCGGCGGTCGGCCCATACGCCGAGCGGAATCGACAACAACAGGAACGGCAACGTCTGCGCGGTTTGCAGCAGACCGGTCTCGCGCGCGCCGGCGCCGAGCGCGAACACGGCGACGAGCGGCGCGGCCGCGAGGCTGATCTGCTCAGCGGATTGCGCGACCAGATTCGACCATGCGAGCCGCTGGAATGCGGCCGGCAGACGAAGCGCGGTTGAAGACGATGAAGGGGAAGCGGCGGGCATCGATGAACTCCTGCGATGTAACGTGGGGAGACCATCGTCGCCGCTATGACACTGCGCGGCGCTCCGCTTCTTGCGGTGTTATTCTTCGCTCGCCATGAATCTCGAAAGCATCCTCTTCACTCAAGGTTTCGGCTCGCGCCGCCAATGCCGGGCGCTGATCGGCGACGGCCGCGTAAGCATCGGCGGCTTGGTCTGCGCCGATGCCGACGCCGACTTCCCAACCGCCGACAGTCCGTTCTGCTTCAGCGTGGACGGGGTCGTCTGGCCGTATCGCGAGCACGCCTATCTGCTGCTGAACAAGCCCGTCGGCTACGAATGCTCGCGCGATCCGCAGCATCATCTGAGCGTGTTCAGCCTGCTGCCGCCGCAGTTCGCCGAGCGCGGCGTGCAATGCGTGGGGCGCCTCGACCAGGACACCACCGGCCTGCTGCTGCTCTCCGACGACGGCAAGTTCGTTCACATGTTCACGTCGCCGAAACGCAAGGTGCCGAAGCTGTATATCGCGACCACACGCCATCCCATCGACGACACCCAGTTGAATGCTTTGCGCAATGGCGTCCTGCTGCACGGCGAACCCAAACCGATCGCCGCCGTCGACGCCCAGGCGCGCGGCGAGCACACACTGGCGCTCACCGTGATGGAAGGCAAGTATCACCAGGTCAAACGCATGATCGCGGCAGCCGGCAACCGCTGCGAAGCGTTGCATCGCGAGCGGATCGGCGGACTCGCGTTGCCTGCGACGCTGGCCGTTGGCGCGTGGCAATGGCTCGACGAAACCGACCTCGGATCTTTACGGAGCGGGTAAACCGGTAGGTCCCCTTTAAAGCCTTGATGCGTCAGGAGAATCGTGTGTGCGCCCGCACATAGGCCCTGAAAGACACCTGAATACACGCTGCATCGCAGCATGATCTCCCTTACAACTCGCCCTATACTCGTTTAAACAAAGACTACAAAGAGTTCAAGGAGGGGCGCCATGGTCATCCACGACACCATCGCGATTTCGCATGTGATGATCGCTTTTGTGTGCCTCGGCCTGGTTTTGATTGGCGGACTGCTGGTCATGATGCGGCTGCGGCATAAATATCATCCGAACCTGATCGGCGCACTGATCGGCGCCATGCTGTGTTTTCTGCTACTGGAGGCGCTGCCGGCGCTGACGTAAGCCAGCGAGGGACGCACGGCGGCTGGCGCGGAGGCCAGCGCGCGGCGGGGTGTCGCCGGACGATGCACGGCCCCGCGGTTTGTTATATGCGGCTAAACGCGTTGAAGTTTGTTGTACGCGGCTGGACGCGTTGAAACTTGTCGCCTGATCGTGTGTTCCGTCAGCCGCGCGCTTTTGCTTCGCTGTGTGGTCCGGGGGCATTTCGTTCAGGCTGCACGCGCAGAAAATCGGCGACGCTTGGATATCGCAAGCGAACGCGTAACTCTTCTTTGAGGCGCCGGTTCACGAGCCGCCTCGATTCGCGCATGAAGGACAGCAAGGTCGGCTCGATCTGCCGCTCCGCCTCTGCGCGCGAGATGCGAGGCGCGCGCTCGCGACCGAACGCATCGGCCACCGCGTCGAAGTACTCCCCCATTTTCAGCGACGTATCGTCGGACGCGTGAATCACGCGCGCCGGCCGCCCGTGCGTGGCAAGGCGCACGAGAATCGCGGCGAGGTCGTCGGCGTGGATATGGTTGGTATAGACGTCGTCGGCATCGATCAAGGCCGGGGTGCGCTTTTCCAACCGCGCGAGCGGCAGACGGTTGCCCGCGTAGATGCCCGGAATCCGCGCGATGCTGGCGGCGACCACGCCTCGTGCGGTGGCGCGCCGCAATTGCCGCTCGGCTGACACACGACGTTTGGCGCGCGCATTGGCCGCTTGCGGCGCGCGCGTCTCGTCGATCCACGCACCGCCGCAATCGCCGTAGACGCCTGTCGTGCTCGCGTACACCAGCTTCACGGGCCGGCGCGGAGCAGCGGTCCAGCGCACCCTCTCGGGTACAATATTGGCTGCTTCAGATTCCGCCCACGAGGCATTGAGGTTGCGCAACCCGCGACGCAGCCGCCCGACCGGCGCCACCGCGCCGCGCGCGGCACGCATCGCCCGATCACGGCGCGCGCTCAGCGTAGCGAGCAAGGCACGGGTGCGGCGGTCGTCATCGCCGGTCTTTTGCGGCGGCGCGAGGTGCAGCACCGTCGGCGCGAGGCCGGCAAGCCGCTTCAGGCTGCGGCGCGCGTCGAGATCGCCGACCAGCGGCGTGACGCCCGCAGCGCGCAATTCGGCGCTGCGTTCGGCGTGGCTGGTGAGCGCGAAGACATGCGCGCGTGGCCGCAACAAAGGCACGCAGCGCATGCCGACGTCACCGCAGCCAACAATCAACACGCGCGGCCGGCGTAAATTTCGTGTCGCTTTCATGGTGGACGCATTGTAGCCGTCAAGCACGGCAGGTACCGCACAGTTGCACAGCGGGTCCGATAACGATTACCGACTTTTCGATTTCGAACACTCTATGGCATTTAACGTCACGCTCCGGCAAAGCGGCCGGCAGTTTCAGGTAGAACAGGACGAACCGGTCCTGATCGCGGCCTTGCGCCAGGGCATTGGCCTGCCGTACGGTTGCAAGAACGGCGCCTGCGGCTCCTGCAAAGGCACCGTGATCAGCGGTCAGATCGAACAACGTCAGCATTCGTCATCGGCCTTGTCGAACGACGAAAAGACGCGCGGCATGGCCCTCTTTTGCTGCGCGACGGCATGCTCCGATCTCGAAGTGGATATCCGCGAAGTGGCCGGCGTGGGCGACGTGCAAGTCAAGAAACTGCCGTGCCGTGTGAACGCCATCGAACGCAAAGCCGACGACGTCGTCGTGCTGAAACTGCAATTGCCCGCTAACGAACGTCTGCAATATCTGGCCGGCCAGTACCTCGAATTCATTCTGAAAGACGGCAAGCGCCGCAGCTATTCGATGGCAAGCGCGCCGCACACGGAAGGCCCGATCGAATTGCACATCCGTCATATGCCGGGCGGCGCCTTCACCGATCACGTTTTCAACACGCTAAAGGAGCGCGACATCCTGCGCTTCGAGGCCCCGCTCGGCACGTTCTTCCTGCGTGAAGACTCGGACAAGCCGATCGTGCTGCTCGCCTCGGGCACCGGTTTCGCGCCACTGAAGGCGATCGTCGAGCACGCGGTGTTCAAGAACCTGAACCGGCCCATGACCCTCTATTGGGGCGCGCGCCGCAAGAAGGATCTGTACCTGCTCGAACTCGCCGAGCAATGGGCGCGCGAGATCCCGAACTTCAAGTTCGTGCCGGTACTGTCGGAACCGGACGCGAGCGACGCATGGACGGGTCGCGTGGGTTTCGTGCATCGCGCGGTGATCGAGGATCTGCCGGATCTGTCGCCGTACCAGGTGTACGCCTGTGGCGCGCCGGTGATGGTGGAGTCGGCACAGCGCGATTTCACCCAGCATCATGGGCTGCCGGAAGACGAGTTCTACGCGGATTCCTTTACGAGCGCTGCGGATCTGGCGAACGCGGTTTGAAAGAGTGCGTAGCATCGGCGCATGTGCGTCGATGCTCGCGAAGCGGAGTTCTGGAAGCGCGGCTGTGCAAATGGCCGTGCTTTGCGCAGGGATGATTTGCGCAGTGCAATTTCGACCACCGCAGTAACGCTCATCAGTGCGCCAGCAAGCTGCAACATCTCCTGATGAAGAGCAACGGCTGCGCGAGTGCTGCCTGCCATTGCCTGAAACGTACCAAGGCGTTCGCCCGAAAGCAGGGTGGCAATTGCCGTAATTTCCTCATCTGTCAGGTGTTTCATTGACCTTTGGCTCCTGTGCTTTTAGAATTGTTGGCGATAAGTCGGGATCAGCGTCGGCAGCTATCTTCGGATGGGCGGACCCCCGGCTTCCTGATTAAAAATGGGCGCTCTTGAGCGCCCATTTGCATTTCTAGCGGCGGTTTATACCGGCCTGTTCCGCCCTGCCGGACAGCCGCTCAAACGGCCAATGTCACATTTTAGTCAGCCACACATCTCATAATCGGCGTGCAACCCGAACTTCCGCCGCGGACAAAAAATATCCGTCCGATGCAAATTCATGGTTTACACCGGCGCTTTCCTTGTCGTATTCTTTCGCGCATGAACCGCATCCAGTCCGAACTTCGACGTCGCCGCTCGCCGCTCCCTTAGGGGCGCCGCTGGCTTCGTCACGGATTCGCGCCGCACACGGGCGCACGCAGTTCGAATCATGAAAGCCACGGCATGCCGTGGCTTTTTTGTTTGCTCTTTTGTTTTCACCGGCCGCTGTTCCGTATGTGGCCCACTGTTCGTTCACCCTTCACCCGCTGTCTGGAGCCTGCCGTTATGAATTTCAATGAGTATCCGATCGAGTCGCTGATGTACATCACGAACCGGCCCGAAATCGTTTTCACGCACGGCAAGGGCTCGTGGCTCTACGACAACAACGGCAAGCGATATCTGGACTTCATCCAGGGTTGGGCAGTCAACAGCCTCGGCCATTGCAACGACGGCATGATCGAAGCGCTGAACACGCAATCGAAGCTGCTGCTCAATCCGTCGCCGGCCTTCTACAACGAACCGATGGCGAAACTCGCGGGTCTGCTCACGCAGCACAGCTGTTTCGACAAGGTGTTCTTCGCGAACAGCGGCGCCGAAGCGAACGAAGGCGCGATCAAGCTCGCGCGTAAGTGGGGCAAGAAGTTCAAGGACGGCGCGTTCGAGATCATCACGTTCGATCACAGCTTCCACGGCCGCACGCTCGCCACCATGTCGGCAAGCGGCAAACCGGGCTGGGACACGATCTACGCTCCGCAGGTGCCGGGCTTCCCGAAGGCGGATCTGAACGACATCGCATCGGTTGAAAAGCTGATCAACGCGAAGACCGTCGCAGTGATGCTCGAACCGATTCAGGGCGAAGGCGGTGTGATTCCCGCTACGCGCGAGTTCATGCAGCAACTGCGTGCGCTGACCAAACAGCACAACCTGCTGCTGATCGTCGACGAAGTACAAAGCGGTTGCGGCCGTGCCGGCACCTTGTTCGCTTATGAACTGTCGGGCATCGAGCCGGACATCATGACGCTCGGCAAGGGCATCGGTGGCGGCGTGCCGCTCGCGGCGCTGCTCTCGAAAGCTGAAATCGCCGTGTTCGAGGCTGGCGACCAGGGCGGCACGTACAACGGCAATCCGCTGATGACCGCGGTCGGCTACTCGGTGATCTCGCAACTGACCGCGCCGGGCTTCCTCGAAGGCGTGCGCGCGCGCGGCGAATATCTGCGCGCCAAGTTGCTGGAGTTGTCGGAAGAACGCGGCTTCGAAGGCGAACGCGGTGAAGGTCTGCTGCGCGCCCTGCTGCTCGGCAAGGACATCGGCAATCAGATCGTCGAGAAGGCTCGTCTGATGCAGCCCGACGGCCTGCTGCTGAACGCGGCGCGTCCGAACCTGCTGCGCTTCATGCCGGCGCTGAACGTGACGAACGAAGAAATCGACCAGATGATGGCGATGCTGCGTTCGATTCTCGACACGCTGTAATCACTGAGGAAAGCGCGAGTGACGACGACCGCAACGCTATCGATCCGCTGCTTCGAAGCGCGCGACACCGACGCCGTGGTCGCGCTGTGGCAGGAAGCGTTCCCCGAGTATCGGGACGTGACGAGGCCGCAGCGCAATCCACATCTGTCGATCGCCAACAAGCTGGCGACGCAACCAGAGCTGTTCTTTGTCGCGGTGTTCGGCGAGCGTATCGTCGGCACGGTGATGGGTGGCTACGACGGGCACCGAGGCTGGCTGTATTCGCTCGCGGTGGATGAATCGCTGCGTCGTCACGGTATCGGTACGCGTCTGGTCGCGCATGTCGAAAACGCGCTGACCGAACGCGGCTGCCCGAAGCTGAACTTGCAGGTGCTATCCGCGAAGGCCGATGTGCGCGCGTTCTATGAGGCGCTCGGTTATCGCGCGGATGCCGTGATCAGTCTCGGCAAACGCCTGGGAGAACTGGCGGACACGCCAGCCGTGTAGACGCCGGGCAAGCGTCTGAATAGAGAAAGGCCGCATGCGCGATTGAAGCGCATGCGGCCTTTTTTTGTGGTTTAAGCAAACCTGCGTCGGCTTACTTGCCCTGGTTACGTATCTTGCTTACGTACGTTACTTATTCACCCAGATACGCAGCCCGAACCTTCGGATCATCGAGCATCTGCTTCGCGTCACCCGACATCGTCACCAGACCCGAGTCCATCACGTAGCCGCGGTTCGCCGCCTGCAACGCAAGACGCGCGTTCTGCTCGACCAGCAGCACGGTCATGCCTTCAGCCGAAATCGCCCGCACCACTTCGAAGATCTTTTCGACCATGATCGGCGACAGACCCATCGACGGTTCGTCGAGCAACAACAGCTTCGGCTTGCTGATGATCGCGCGCGCCATCGCCAGCATCTGCTGTTCGCCGCCCGAAAGCGTGCCCGCGTACTGCGTGGCCCGTTCCTTCAGACGCGGGAAGAAGCCGAACATGCGATCGACGTCCGCCTTGATGGCGTCGGTATCGTTGCGCAGATAAGCCCCCATCTGCATGTTCTCGACGATCGACATGCGCGAGAAAATGCCACGGCCTTCCGGCACCATCGCCAGACCGCGCTTGAGCAGCTCGTGCGCCGGGATGCCCTTGATCGACTGGCCCATGTACTCGATATCGCCTGCGGAGTACGGCTTCAGCCCCGTGATCGCCTTCATCGTCGTGGTCTTGCCCGCGCCGTTCGCGCCGATCAGCGTGACCAGTTCGCCCTGCGCGACTTCGAGGTCGATGCCCTTGACTGCCTGGATGCCGCCGTAATTGACCTGCAGGCCCTTGATTTTCAACATTGCCGTTGCCATTAGTGGACCCCCGCACCCAGATAAGCTTCGATCACTTTCGGATCCTTCTGCACGTCTTGCGGCAGACCTTGCGCGATCACCTTGCCATAGTCGAGCACCGTCATCTGGTTGCACAGACCCATCACCAGCTTCACGTCGTGTTCGATCAGCAGGATCGTCTTGCCGTCAGCGCGGATCTTGTCGAGCAGCTTGGTGAGCTCGACCTTTTCCGTTGCGTTCATGCCGGCCGCCGGTTCGTCGAGCGCGAGCAGCTTCGGATCCGTTGCCAATGCGCGGGCGATTTCCAGACGGCGCTGGTGACCGTACGACAGATTGCGCGACGTGTAGTCCGCGTACTGTGCAATGCCGACGTACTCCAGCAACTCGATTGCGCGTTCCTTGATCTCGCGTTCTTCGCGACGCTCGGACGGCGTCTGGAACACTGCGCCGATCAGGCCGTGTTTCGTCCGCACGTGACGGCCGACCATCACGTTTTCCAACGCGGTCATGCCGCCGAACAGACGGATGTTCTGGAACGTGCGCGCAATCCCCGCCTTCGCCACCTGATAAACGGCGGTCGGCGTGTATTCCGTGCCGTCGAGCTTGAACTCGCCCGAATCCGGCGTGTACAGACCCGTGATCACGTTGAAGAAGGTCGTCTTGCCGGCGCCGTTCGGGCCGATCAGGCCATAAATCTGGCCCGACTTGATTTGCAGGCCGACGTCGGACAATGCTTGCAGGCCGCCGAAGCGCTTGTTCACGCCCTTGACGGACAGTCGAATGTTGTCGTTCATATTTTTCTCCCTGTCCGTTACGCCCGCACCGGCTTCTTGCCAGCGCGCTTCGCCAGTTTCGCAATCTTGTCTTCGTGCTTCGGCGACGGCCACAGGCCTTCCGAGCGGTACAGCATGATCACGACCATCGCGAGGCCGTACAGCAACTGACGGATCACTTCGGTATCGACGATTTCATGGCCGAAGATCGCGTTCTGCAGCGGACCCATCGTCGAGCGCAGGAATTCCGGGAACACGGCGAGCAGCACTGCACCGAGAATCACGCCCGGGATGTGGCCCATACCGCCCAGCACCACGCACGCCAGCACCACGACCGATTCCCAGAACGTGAACGATTCCGGCGACACGAAGCCCTGGAACGAACCGAACATCGCGCCCGACAGGCCGCCGAACGACGCGCCCATGGCGAACGCCAGCAGCTTCACGTTGCGGGTGTTGATGCCCATTGCCTTGGCGGCGATTTCGTCTTCACGGATCGCAGCCCATGCACGGCCGATGCGCGAGTGCTGCAAACGCGTACAGGTCCAGATCACGAACAGCGCGCAGAGCACGAACAGGTAGTAGTACGAGTACACCGACGGGAACTGGAAGCCGAACAGCGAGTGGCTCTGCGCGAGACTGAAGCCGCCCACCGACACCGGATCGATCCCCGTGATCCCCTTCGGACCATTGGTGATATTTACCGGACGGTCGAGGTTGTTCATGAAGATCCGCACGATTTCCCCGAAGCCCAGGGTCACGATCGCGAGGTAGTCGCCGCGCAGACGCAAGGTCGGCGCACCGAGCAGAACGCCGAAGGTCGCGGCGAGCGCCATGGCAATCGGCACGATGATCCAGATCGGTGTATGCAGGCCGCCCGGGAACAGGTGCGCAATCCACTCGAACTGCGAGGTCAGGTGCGGCGAGCTCAGCAGCGCGGCAACATAAGCGCCGATTGCGTAGAACGCGATATAGCCCAGGTCCAGCAGGCCGGCGAAGCCGACCACCACATTGAGACCCAGTGCCAGCATCACGTACAGCATCGCGAAGTCGAGCACGCGGACCCAGTAGTTGCCGCCAGCGGCACCGATGATCATCGGCGCCGCGATCACGAAGATCGCAGTGATGATGCCCACCGTCAGCGTCTTCGTGAGGTTCTTTTCAGGGATGAGCGTCGTGGACGGCTCGATCGGTTGAATTGAGGTCATGTCTGTCTACTCCTTATGCTCGATCAGCAACACGTTCGCCCAACAGGCCCGACGGACGGAACACCAGCACGATGATCAGCACGATGAATGCGAACACGTCCTGGTAGTTACTGCCGAATACGCCGCCCGTGAGGTTGCCGATATAGCCCGCCCCTAACTGTTCGATCAGGCCGAGCAGCACGCCGCCCACCATTGCCCCGCCGAGGTTGCCGATCCCGCCCAGCACCGCCGCGGTAAAGGCCTTCAAACCTGGGATGAAGCCCATATAGAAGTGTGCGTTGCCGTATTCGGACGCGATCATCACGCCAGCCAGAGCAGCCAGCGCCGAGCCGATCATGAAGGTCGCCGAAATCACGAAGTTCGGGTTCACGCCCATCAGGCTGGCGACGCCCGGGTTCTCGGCGATTGCACGCATCGCGCGGCCGAGCTTGGTCTTGTGAACCAGCAACAGCAGACCGCCCATCACGAGGAACGCCACCACGATGATCACGATTTCGGTCATCGAGATCACGGCGCCAGGCGTCGTATCCGTGGCCTTGATCACGTTGATCGGGTCAGTGGGCAACAGCTGCGGGAACGGCAGCGGGTTGCGCGACCAGATCATCATCGCGAGAGTTTGCAGCAGGATCGATACGCCGATCGCGGTGATCAGCGGGGCGAGACGCGGCGCTTTACGCAACGGCCGGTAGGCCACGCGCTCGATCGTGTAGCCGACCAGCGAGCAGACCACTGCCGCGATGATCAACGCGATGATGAGCGTCGGCACATTGCCGAGGCCGGGGAAGTGGTTCTGCAGCACGCCTATGGCTGAGAGCGCAACCATCGCGCCCACCATCAACACATCGCCATGCGCGAAGTTGATGATGCCCAGGATGCCGTAAACCATCGTATAGCCCAGTGCGATGATGGCGTAAACGCTGCCAAGCACCAGCCCGTTGAGGACCTGCTGGATGAAGATATCCATTTAATGCTCCTTAGCCCGTGCGACTGGATTCGCGTTCTTCATCAGCCGGTGGGCGGTGATGCGGTACGCCAATCTCAACGGCACTGCGGGTACTGATGTAAAAGACCGGTAAGGGTTATCCGCTGTCCGGTTCGTCTTACGACTGGGATGCAGTCGCGGACTCACCGGTGGCGGATGCAAAAACGGCACCGTTGGGTGGTTTCGGTGCCGTCAGGCTGTACATTCCCGTCATCACATCTTCACGACGTCGAGAACCGCTTTCTTGCCGTCCTTGAAGTCGTAAAGCGTAATGGCGCCCTCTTTCAAATCACCCTTGTCGTCGAACGCGATGTGGCCGATTACCCCGTTGTAATCGGTGGACGGCATCGCAGCCAGCACCTTGGGCGCCTCGATCGAATTAGCGCGCTTCATTGCATCGACAATCACGTACACAGCGTCATACGTGAACGGCGCGTAAATCTGCACCGGTGTGTGGAAGCGGTCGACGTACTTCTTTTCGAAGTCCGCTCCCTTGTCCATTTTCGAAAGCGCGAGTCCCGCCTCCGAACAGACCAGGTTTTGCACGGCGGTTCCCGCCAGCTCCCCCACCTTGTCGGTACACACACCGTCGCCGCCAAGGATTTTTGCCCTGATACCGAGCGCCGCCGCCTGTTTGGTAAACGGCCCGCCCGTTGCGTCCATGCCGCCGAACATGATCACGTCCGGCTGAACACTCTTGATCTTTGTGAGGATGGCCCGGAAATCCGTGGCCCGGTCGTTCGTCGCTTCCCGCGCGACGATCTTCGCTCCGCTCGCTTCTACGGTCTTCGCGAATTCGTCCGCGAGCCCCTTACCGTAGGCGGTTGCATCGTCCACTACCGCGATGCGTTTGGCGCCCAACGCCTTCGTGGCGTAGTTGGCGAGCGCCGGACCTTGTTGCGCGTCGGTGGCGACGACCCGATAGGTCGTCTTGAAACCTTGTTGCGTGTACGCCGGATTAGTCGACGACGGCGAGATCTGCACGATGCTGGCATCGCTATAGATCTTCGAGGCCGGAATCGACACCCCCGAATTCAGATGTCCCACCACCGCGACGACGTGATCGTCAACCAGCTTCTGCGCGACGGCCGTTCCCGTTTTCGGGTCCGCTGCATCGTCTTGCGCGTCAAGTTCCAGCTGGATCTTGTGACCGTCGATGGTCAAGCCTTGCGTATTGATTTCCTCGACCGCCAGACGCGCGCCGTTTTCATTGTCTTTACCAAGATGTGCAATGCCGCCCGTCAAGGGGGCCGCATGACCGATTTTCACGACAGTCGCCTCGCTCGCCGGTGCCGCTGCCGCCGTGGCAGCCGATGCACTTGCTCCCGCCTCGCCATCCTGTTTCTTGCCGCACGCGGTCAACATCGCAACCGCGGCCGCGATGGACACGGCGTAAGCAAACTTGACTCGCATTAAGTAGGTCTCCCGCGCCTTGCAAAATCCATTGTTCGGGACCCGGAGGCCTTGAGAACGCGCGCATTGTAACTCCAATTATGCGACGCGCAATATTGTTGAAACGGTGGGGTTTTCCTGCATTGCAACCTTATTTTGAGAGAGAAATCCACCGTTGGGCGCAACCGGGTTGCGACTATTTTTCGTGCATCAGTTGCACCACCCCTGCGCCCAATGGCATCAAGTGTTGCAGGGATTTGGCCCGATCCCTGATTGCACCGTGGTTCGCGTTAGGTATTACGTTTCCGTTGATATCAAGATGCACGCACTATTTTAGTGCGTCAAAAATCGAGGCAGGGTGTTAGGCGCGACTAAAACGGGGCCGCATCATCGAAAAATCGATTAAAAACCCAATCACAATTCAAAAGAATTTGTGTGGAAGAGCACTTAAATGGGCACGTTCGCATGATCTGGCACCTTATTATTGACCGGCTCACGAATCTGCGGACGTAAAAAAAGCGCGCCCTTGGGCGCGCTTTTCTTTCAGAAACGTCGGCTGATTGTCAGGCAGGGAGGCCCAAGCCACGCGGCAGCGGAAACGCAATGTTTTCCTCGATGCCGTCAAGCGCGCGCACGTTGCGCACGCCGAGCTCACGCAAACGGCCGATCACCGCTTGCGCCAGCGCTTCCGGCGCCGAGGCGCCAGCCGTCACGCCGATCCGGCGCTTGCCTTCCACCCAGACCGGATCGATCTGGTCCGGCGAGTCCACCATATAGGAAGGCACACCGAGTTTTTCGGCCAGCTCGCGCAACCGGTTCGAATTCGAACTATTCGGGCTGCCAACCACGATCACAACGTCACATTGCGGCGCCATGAACTTGACCGCGTCCTGACGGTTTTGCGTGGCATAGCAGATGTCCTGCTTCTTCGGCTCGCGGATCGCCGGATATTTCGCCTTCAGGGCGCCGATGATCTCGGCTGCGTCGTCGACCGACAGGGTGGTTTGCGTAACGAACGCGATCCGGTCGGGGTCGGCCAGCTGCAACGCCTGCACGTCCTTGATGTCTTCCACGAGATGCATGCCTTCACCCGCCTGCCCCATCGTGCCCTCGACTTCAGGGTGGCCCTTGTGCCCGATCATCACGATATCGAAGCCGTCCTGACGCATCTTCGCGACTTCGATATGCACCTTGGTCACGAGCGGACAGGTCGCGTCGTACACTCGCAGGCCACGCGATTCGGCTTCAGAACGCACCGCTTTCGACACGCCGTGCGCGCTGAAAATGACCGTATTGCCGGCCGGCACTTCTTCCAGCTGCTCAATGAAGATTGCGCCCTTCTTGCGCAAATCCTCGACCACATAGGCGTTATGGACGATTTCATGGCGCACGTAAATCGGCGAGCCGTGCAGCTTGATGGCCCGTTCTACGATTTCAATGGCCCGATCGACGCCGGCGCAAAACCCACGCGGCTGCGCCAGCAGGATCTCGGCTTCGGCAAGAGTCGTATCCGTGATGCTCATGTTTACAGAATCCCGATGATTTTCACTTCAAACGCCAGCGCCTGGCCGGCAAGCGGATGGTTGAAATCGAACAACGCCGATGTCTCGCCAACTTCCTTCAGGACACCCGCGTAGCGGCCGCCACCCGGCGCGTTGAATTCGACCAGGTCACCCGGCGAAAAATCCTCGCCGATCATGCTGTTTTCGCGCAACGTGGCCAGCGAGACCCGCTGGATCAGTTCCGGATTGCGCGGACCGAACGCCTGCCCCGACGTTAGCCGAAAGGTCGAATGGTGGCCCACCTTCAAACCCAGCAAAATATCTTCTAGCGGCGGCGCCAGTTGACCCGCGCCGAGCAGCAGCGTGGCCGGCTTGTCGGTAAACGTATTGATGACTTCGGCGCCATCGGCAAGGGAAAGCCGGTAGTGAAGCGTCACGTGTGAACCGGGTTTCACTTCGGAAATGTCGATGATGCTCATGCAATGCTCGCTCGGTCGAAGCGCGCTGCACGCGTGCGCCGCGGGCGCAGCCAACGCGTGTGGCAAACCCTCGGGGTGCCGTGCGCAAAGCGTCTATTGTAAGCCACATAGCGGGCGGCGGCTTGGGTCCGTCGCGCGCATCGCGGCACGGCCACCCACCGCGAACCGCCACACACCCGAACTGGAGGATGCATATCTATATGGCCGACTATGCCTGCACGATAGACGAAGCGACACCCGAAACGGCCTTGCCGGAGCCTGCCGCGCCCGCCACGGCCGCCCCCGCCTCTGCGCCGCCGCGCGCTTGCGCCGCAGTTGGCCCTACCGCAGCCAATCCTGGCGTCAGCACCGCCGATGCCACCATGAACGAGGGCGCATCCCCCGCCCGGAAGCTTATACGCGGAAAATGGCGAAAAAACGACATGCCGCGCGAGCGGCTAATCGAAGCGGGTCCGGGCGCGCTGTCCGACACTGAAATGATCGTACTCGTGCTCGGCGCAGGGCTGCCCGGCCACGACGTGTTCAACATTGCGCGCACCCTGCTTGATCGCTTCGGCTCGCTGCGGGCCATGCTCGATGCAACTTACTCGGACTTCGACGGCCTGCACGGCATCGGGCCGGCGAAAAAAGCCCAGTTGATCGCGATCATGGAAATGGCTCGGCGTTCGCTGGTCGATAAACTGCATGACCGCTCGTTAATAAACTCGCCTGAAGCCGTGCAAGACTATCTGCGCCTTCGCATCGGCGGAAGCCCTAACGAAGTCTTCGTGTCGCTCTTTCTCGACGCCCGCCACCGGCTGATCCGCTGCGAGGAGAGCGCACGGGGCACGCTCACGCGCATGGCGGTCTATCCGCGCGAAATCGTGCGGCGAGCGTTGAGCCTGAATGCGGCCAGCCTGATCGTCGCGCATAATCACCCTTCCGGCGCCGTCCAGCCGAGCGCGAGCGACTGCCGGCTAACGCATACACTGCGCGAAGCGCTTGCGCTGATCGACGTGCAATTGATCGATCATCTGGTGATCGGCGCGGATCGCACGTACTCCTTTGCCCGCGCCGGCTGGCCCTGACACGGCGCCAACCAGGGTCGCGGCAACGTCGCGACGAGTTCGGCATCGCAAATAAGGTTTGATTTTGCGGCTTTTTTTCTGCTAGAATTCCGGTTTGCCTATTTCCAACCCCCTGTTCCGAAGCCACCAAGGCGTTCCGGAAAGGAAACGTGCCTTGAGTTTCATTGGTTTCAATAAACTCTCAAGCGCGGCTCTTTTCGGGAAACTTTCACGGCGTTCGAACTCAGAATTAGCGTATTAGGAGTGCTCTCATGGCACGCGTATGCCAAGTAACTGGGAAAGCGCCGATGAGCGGCAACAACGTTTCCCACGCGAACAACAAAACCAAGCGCCGGTTCCTGCCGAACCTGCAAAACCGCCGTATTTGGGTGGAAAGCGAAAACCGTTGGGTGCGTCTGCGCGTTTCGAACGCCGGCCTGCGCCTGATCGACAAGAACGGTATCGACGCTGTGCTCGCAGATCTGCGCGCACGCGGTGAAGCCTAAGGAGTAAATCATGGCGAAAGGCGCACGCGACAAGATCAAGTTGGAATCGACCGCAGGCACGGGTCACTTCTACACGACGACGAAGAACAAACGCAACATGCCGGAAAAGATGCTGATCAAGAAATTTGATCCGGTCGTCCGTAAGCACGTTGACTATAAGGAAACCAAGATTAAATAAATCTTGGCTCCTGCCTGACGAAGGCAAAAAGATCTGCAAAAAAGCCTCGCATTCGTGCGAGGCTTTTTTGTTTTCAACGTTCCAATATCGCGCTGATTAGCTGTCCTTCGCCTGCCAGGGCCGTCTTATCCCGTTCGGCCAGCTTTCCCTCATTCGTCACGACGCGTATCCTTTCTCGTTTTAGCGGCATGCACACAGCATGGCGTCATGGCAAAACGAAAGACGGAGATGCAGGCGATGGAATTCGATGTAGCAATTGTCGGTAGCGGTCTGGCAGGTTTGAGCGTCGCGCTCAATCTCGCGGAGACCCGGCGGGTTGCAGTGGTCGCCAAGCGATCGATGACTGAAGGTGCGAGCGATTGGGCACAAGGCGGGATCGCCGCGGTACTGGACTCGGCGGACAGCATCGAAAACCACGTGCGCGACACACTCATCGCCGGGGGTGGTCTGTGCGACGAGGCGGCGACACGCTTTATCGTCGAACATGGGCGTGCCGCGATCGAATGGCTGATCGAGCAAGGCGTGCCGTTCACCAAAGACGACGCAGCCGAACTCGGCTTTCATCTGACGCGCGAAGGCGGCCATAGCCATCGCCGGATCATTCATGCTGCGGATGCAACAGGGCATGCAGTGGTCGCCACGCTCAGCGAACGGGTACGCCGTCATCCGAACATCACCCTGCTCGAAGATCACTACGCGATCGACCTGATCACTTCGGACCGTCTAGGTCTGCCAGGGCGCCGCTGCCACGGTTTGTATGCACTCGATCTGCAAAGCGGCCGCACTGTGACAATCGAAGCGCCGCATACCGTGCTCGCCACCGGCGGCGCCGGCAAGGTCTATCTGTACACCACCAATCCCGACACCGCGACCGGCGACGGCATCGCGATGGCCTGGCGCGCGGGCTGTCGCGTGTCGAACATGGAATTCATCCAGTTCCATCCGACCTGCCTGTTCCATCCGTATGCGAAGTCGTTCCTGATCTCGGAAGCCGTGCGCGGCGAAGGCGGCCTTCTGAAGTTGCCGGACGGCACGCGCTTCATGCCGAACCACGACGAACGCGCCGAACTCGCGCCGCGCGACATCGTCGCGCGTGCGATCGACTTCGAGATCAAGAAGCGCGGCATCGACTGCGTCTATCTCGACATCAGCCATCAGCCGCCTGAATTCCTGCGCGAACACTTCCCGACCATTCTGGCCCGCTGCCTCGAATTCGGCATCGACATCACCAAAGAGCCCATTCCGGTTGTGCCTGCCGCGCACTACACGTGCGGCGGCGTCGTAACGGACCTGTCTGGCCGGACCGATCTCGCGGGACTCTATGCGGTCGGCGAGACATCATGCACCGGTCTGCACGGCGCAAACCGGCTTGCCAGCAATTCCCTGCTCGAGTGTCTCGTGATCGGACGCTCCGCCGCGCAGGCCATCGAGCAGGAGGGCTTCAGCGCCGCCGTCCATGCCCCGCTGCCGGATTGGGACGAAAGCCGCGTGTCCGATCCGGACGAAGAAGTGGTGGTCGCGCACAACTGGGATGAACTGCGCCGCCTGATGTGGAATTACGTCGGCATTGTGCGTACGGACAAGCGGCTCATGCGAGCCAAGCATCGGCTCGCCCTGCTGCGCGACGAGATCCACGAGTACTACGCGAATTTCAAGGTGAGCCGCGATTTGCTTGAACTGCGCAACCTGGTCGACGTGGCGTCGTTGATCGTTGAAGGCGCTCGCTCACGGCGTGAAAGCCGCGGCCTGCATTTCAGCCGCGATTGGCCGGCTACGCTGCCAAAAGCGCTACCCACGGTGTTGTCGCCTGAGCACGTGCGTAACCGCAACGTGTGATTCCTCAAGCTGAAATGAAAAGGGCATCGCCGAAGAACCGGTGATGCCCTTTCACTGATTGCGAAAGCTGACGCTTAAACGCGCAAAGATCGCCGCGTTGGCGCTGTATCTTGCGTCCAACAGCTCAGACAATCCGCATCGAGTAATCCGTTGCGCGCACGTCTTTGGTCAGCGCACCGATCGACACGCGATCGACGCCCGTTTCAGCGATGGTCCGCACCGTCTCGAAGTTCACGCCGCCCGACACCTCCAGCACCGCCCGTCCTGCCGTGACACGCACTGCGTCACGCATCGCGTCGAACGAGAAGTTGTCCAGCAGAATGGATTGCGCGCGATGCGCCAATGCGGTCTCCAATTGCGCGAGCGTTTCGACTTCGATCTGGATCGACACGCCTGCATTCAATGCGAGCGCCGCATCCATTGCAGCACCGACACCGCCCGCCGCGGCGATGTGGTTTTCCTTGATCAGAATGCCGTCGTACAAAGCGAGCCGCTGATTCGCCCCGCCGCCCACGCGCACTGCGTATTTCTGCGCGAGCCGCAAGCCCGGCAAGGTCTTACGCGTATCGAGGATGCGCGTTTGGGTGTGAGCGATTGCATCGACATAGCGACGCGTTGCGCTCGCCACGCCCGACAGCAGTTGCAGGAAATTCAGCGCGTTGCGTTCAGCAGTCAACAGCGCACGGACAGGGCCGCGCAACTCGCAGACCGGCGTATCCGCTGCCATCCGATCGCCTTCGCGATAACGCCACTGCACGTCGATACGCGGATCGACCTGGCGCATTACGGCGTCGAACCAGGGCACGCCGCACAGCACAGCATCTTCGCGCACGATGATACGTGCATCGCGCACGTCATCCGCGGGGACAAGACGGCCAGTCTGATCGCCTGCGCCAACGTCTTCGGCTAGCGCGTCGGCGACGTTGCGCGCCAACGCTGCATCCAATGCCGCGCCATATTGCGCATGAATCTCTGCGAACAGCGGCGACACCGCCTCGACCTGAGTACGCTTAACTGCCCCTTCAACCGCCCCCATTACGCTGCTCCCACGTTCGAATACAGCTGCGCGTCGCGCGCGAGATCGCCGCTGGCTTGCACGCGCTTCTTGTGACGCGCCGCGAAGTCGAGCATCCGGTCAATCGGCAGACGCGCCCGCTCACCAATCGCTCGATCGACGAAGATTTCGTTATGACCACGTTCAAGCACGTCGGCCAGATTGGTAAGGCCGTTCATCGCCATCCACGGGCAATGCGCGCAGCTCTTGCAGGTCGCGCTATTGCCGGCCGTGGGCGCGGCGATCAACGTCTTGCCCGGCGCCGCGAGCTGCATCTTGTGCAGAATACCGAGATCGGTCGCCACGATGAAATGCGTCGCGTCGAGTTTTTGTGCGGCGTCGATCAACTGCGTTGTCGAACCCACCACGTCCGCTTGCTCGACCACGTTAGCCGGCGACTCGGGATGCACCAGTACTTTCGCGCCCGGATACTCGGCGCGCAGCAGATCGAGTTCGATCCCCTTGAATTCATCGTGCACGAGGCACGAGCCCTGCCACAGCAGCATGTCTGCGCCAGTCTTGCTCTGAATATAGCTGCCGAGGTGCCGATCCGGCGCCCAGATGATCTTTTCGCCACGTGCATGCAGATCGGCAACGATCTCCAGCCCGATCGACGACGTCACCATCCAGTCCGCGCGAGCCTTGACGGCCGCGCTGGTGTTCGCATATACGACCACCGTACGATCCGGGTGTGCATCGCAGAAAGCCGAGAACTCATCGACTGGGCAGCCGAGGTCGAGCGAACAGGTCGCGTCGAGATCGGGCATCAGAATGCGCTTGTCCGGACTCAGGATTTTCGCGGTCTCACCCATGAAACGCACGCCCGCCACCACCAGCGTTTGCGCCTCGTGATCGCGGCCGAAACGCGCCATTTCCAGCGAGTCGGCCACGCAACCGCCGGTTTCGTCGGCGAGTTCCTGCAGTTCGGCATCGACATAATAGTGCGCGACGAGCACAGCCTTCTCGCGCTTGAGCAATGCGCGGATGCGCTCCTTCAACGCCACCCTTTGTTCCGCCGACGGCACGTCGGGCACCTTCGCCCACGCCTGCCCGATCCCGCAGGTCGTGCCCTGCGCCTGTGGCCGGTCATATTCGACGGTCCTGATCGCCTGCTGATCCATTGATCTCCTCTGCCTTCGCTCTGCCGCCGCGGACTGTCAATCGCGTGTCGTTGAAATTGCCGCGGCCCAAAAAGCAAAACCCCGCCAACGCGGGGTTTTGTGACGTAACGAAATTTTAATGGATTTCGCGCTCAGGCAGGCGATCAAGCATAACGGCGCAAGCGCATCGCAAAGTCTTGCAGTGCTTTAATGCCGCTCTGCTCCGCCCGATGACACCAGTCTTGCAACTGAACCAGCAATTGATCGCGCGATGCGTTCGAGCGCTCCCACATCGCCGCCAGTTCATTGCGCATGTCAATGTAGGTCTTGAGCTTCTGGCTGTTCGCGAAGATTTGCGGCAACTGACGCTTCTGCGGCTCATCGAGACCCGCTTCTTCCTTGTGGAACCAGCTACGCGCACCGCGCATTACCTGATACTTCTCGCGCGCGCCCACTTCCTTCAGATGCGCCAGCTCCTGGCGATATGCGCGCTTGAGCGCCTTGCCGTAACGCGCCATCACTTCATAGCGATTTGCCAGCACGGCTTGCAGCGTGTCCTGATCGAGAACCAGCTTGCCGGTAGTCAAACGCGGCGTAGGTGCGACCTTCTTCACCTTGGCCAGACGGAACGCCGACATGATGCGGATGTACATCCAGCCGATGTCGAACTCGTACCACTTGTTCGACAGCTTGGCCGACGTCGCATACGTGTGGTGATTGTTATGCAGCTCTTCACCGCCGATGATGATGCCCCACGGGAAGATGTTGGTGCTGGCATCCGACGAGTTGAAGTTGCGGTAGCCCCACCAGTGCGCGAGACCGTTCACCACGCCAGCCGCCCAGAACGGGATCCATACCATCTGCACCGCCCAGATGGTCAGGCCGACGACGCCGAACAGCGCGACGTTCAGCACCATCATCAGGCTCACGCCGAGGATCGGGTACTTGGTGTAGACGTTGCGTTCCATCCAGTCATTCGGCGTACCGTGACTGAATTTGCGCATCGTTTCTTCATTCTTGGCTTCGGAACGGTACAGTTCCGCGCCTTCGAGCAGCACCTTCCAGATGCCGCGCGTTTGCGGGCTGTGCGGATCTTCTTCGGTTTCGCACTTGGCGTGGTGCTTACGGTGAATCGCGGCCCATTGGCCGGTCAGCATGCCGGTGGTCATCCACAGCCAGAAGCGGAAAAAATGACTGACGACCGGATGCAACTCCAGCGCGCGGTGCGCCTGGCAGCGATGCAGATAGACCGTCACGCCAATGATCGTGATGTGTGTCGCGATCAGTGTGTACAGCACAAGTTGCCACCACGAGAAGTGCAGCAGACCGTGAGCAAGGAAATCGAGCAAGGAATTCAACAAGGCAATTTACCTGTGGAACAAGAGACGCCAGACACGCACGAAATGCACGTGTCAAGAAAGTGAAAGCATACAGCGGGATTGGACGATATTCTACTTGAAGCGTTCCAAGTGTTTGTAACAAATAGAGATTTTTTGTGCAGCATCAAACGGATGGAGCGCGCCGAAGGTCTTTTTCACACCTGCCGGCGGTTCAAAGCGCCCGTCAATGGGCCCTGTCAGCCTGATTGGCGGCGGGAGCGGTCATTGTTACCGCTTGCGGCATCGCGTCGCTGATGTTGCCGACGATTCGCACTTCGCGTTGCGCGAAAGGAATCGAGATGTCGTGCTCGGAGAACAGACGCCAGATGTTGCGATTGACGGCCGAGCGCACGCCTGACGTACCGGTCGCCGCGTCTTCGATCCAGAAACCCAGTTCAAGATTGATGCCGTCGGAGCCAAAGCTCGCCAGATAGGCCGTAGGCGCCGGCTCCTGCAACACCCGCGGGACGCCCTGCGCGGCTTCGGCCAGCAGCGTCATTGCCTGCTCGACGTTGGAGGCGTAGGCGACCTGCACGGCCACCTTGGCATAGCCGCGCGTCAGATAGGACGACTGGTTCTGCACCACGTCCGTAATCAGCTTTTCGTTCGGAATCAGTGTTTCGATGCCGTCCAGCCCGCGCACCACCGTATAACGCGTGCGGATCTGCGTAACCATGCCCTGCAAGCCGCTGACGTTGATCGTGTCGCCGATGCGCAGCGAGCGGTCGATCAGGATAATGAAGCCTGAGACGTAGTTGCTGGCGATCTTCTGCAAGCCGAACCCGAGCCCCACACCCAGCGCGCCGCCGAACACGCCGAGCACCGTGATGTCGATACCGACCAGCGACAGGCTGATCAACACCGCCGCCAGCACGAACGCAGCGCGGCCGACCCGCGCCACCACGACTTTGAGGTTGGCGTCGAGCGTCCTGGAGCGCATCAGGCGCTCCTCGAACGTAGCGCCGAGCCACATCGCGACGATCATCGTCACGCACACCCACAGGAGCCCCGTGGTGAGCGAAAGCAGCGTCATGTGGGCATTCGCGACCCTGAAGCGCACGCTGCCCATCCAGGCGATCACGTCGTCCTGAATGCCCATCACCGTGAGCACCATGCCGATCCAGACCACCAGCGAAACGATTTTCTCGACCAGGAACAGCCACGGATGATTCGCGCCGTCCTGACTGAAAACCCGCCGCGCGAAGAAAAACACGATGTAAATCAGGCCGATACCAAACAGCGGCACCAGCGCCAGATCGAGCAGCGCGGTATGCATGAACTGGCCGGTGACCGCCTGCGCGAGCCACACGAGCACCGCCCCAATCAGCGGAAAAAACGCGCGATTCAGGCTTTCCGCGCCGAAGCGCAGGGTCTGGTACCGGGTCTGGCGCCGCAGATCGAGCGTGCGGCGCAACAGGCGCGCGAGCAGCCACGCGACGGCGAGCGTCCCCAGCAGCACGCCGACCTGCCACAGCATCACCGGCTGGCCGAAGTCACGCGCGAGGTCGCCAAACATATGAGGAAAAATGCGGTTTTGCATGATGTCGCCGAAATCGCCGGCACCGCGGGTTCAGGAAAGGAACTCGCTGCGCCGGCTGATAAGCCGGTGCGTTTAGCTTTGACGTTCCAGCACGGCTGCGAAGAAGCCGTCCGTGGCGTGGCGATGCGGCCACAGCGACAGGTAATCGCCCATTTCCAGCTCGATACGCTGCTCGGCGAGCACATCGCGCGCCGGCACCAAGGCGAAGTCCGGATGGTCCGCGAGGAACTGCTGCACGATCGCTTCGTTTTCCTCTTCCAGAATCGAGCAGGTTGCGTAGACGAGACGGCCGCCCTTCTTCACCAGACGCGAGGCGCTGGCGAGAATCGACGCCTGCTTGGGCGCAAGTTCGGCGACCGATTCCGGTGACTGGCGCCACTTCAGGTCCGGATTACGGCGCAGCGTGCCCAGCCCGCTGCACGGCGCATCGACCAGCACGCGGTCGATCTTGCCGGCCAGACGCTTGATCTTCGCATCGTGTTCGCTGTCGATCAGTACCGGATTCACGTTCGACAGCCCGCTGCGCGCGAGGCGCGGCTTCAGCTTGGCCAAACGCCGCTCAGAGACGTCGAAGGCGTACAGACGCCCGGTGGAGCGCATCGCCGCGCCCAGCGCCAGCGTCTTGCCGCCCGCGCCCGCGCAGAAGTCGACGATCATTTCGCCGCGCTTGGGCGCGACCAGCGAACACAGCAACTGGCTGCCTTCGTCCTGGACTTCGACCCAACCGTGCTGGAATGCGTCCAGCTTGGTGAGCGGCGGCTTGCCGACCACCCGCACGCCGAACGGCGCAAACGGCGTTGCGCCGCCTTCGATACCGGCCTTCGACAGCGCGTTCAGCACGTCGTCGCGGCTTGCCTTGATCGGGTTCGCGCGCAGGTCCAGCGGCGCCGGATAGTTCAGCGCGGCGGCCAATTGCGCCAGTTCCTCGGGCTCGAAACGCTTGCTCAGCGCCTGATAGATCCAGTCGGGCAGATTCAGGCGAATTCGCAGCGGCAGGCTTTCGGGATCGATCTTCGCGACGTGTTCGAGCCAGTGCGACTCGGTCTCCGACACGAACGGCTTGAGGGCCGTACGCCCGGCCGTTTGCATCAGACCCAGCAAGGCCATCCGGCGCGCCGGGCTGCCCGCGCCGCCTTCGGCCAGATGGGCGAATTCCATCCGGCGGCGCAGTACGGCAAAGACCGCCTCGGCGATCACGCCGCGCTCGCCGTGCCCGAGCTTCGGATGCGCGCGGAAAAAACGGCTCGTCGTGGCGTCGGCCGGGCCGTTCAGCTTCAGGACCTCAGCCAGCAAAGTCTCGGTTTGTCCAATCAAAAAACCATGTAATCTCATGCGCCCTCTCCGGCGGTGTGACCGGCAAAGAGCCATTGCGGCTCCGGCGGCGTAAGCGTGACACGCAAGCCGTCGAGAGCAAGACGCCCTTCGACGAACCAGCGCACCGCGCGTGGATAAATAATGTGTTCGGTTGCCAGCACGCGTTCGGCGAGCGTGGCGGGGGTGTCACCAGCCTCCACGGGGACGGCCGCCTGCGCGACGATCGGCCCGTGATCCAGCTGCGACGTGACAAAATGCACCGACGCGCCGTGCAGCCGCACGCCGGCGTCGAGTGCCTGTTGATGGGTTTTCAGGCCCGGAAAGCTCGGCAGCAGCGACGGATGCACGTTCAGCATGCGCCCGGCGTAGTGGTCGACGAAACCGGCGGTGAGCACCCGCATGAAGCCGGCGAGCACGACGAGATCAGGCGTAAAGCTGTCGATTTCTTGCACCAGCGCGGCGTCGAAGCTGTCGCGATCGGGAAACTGGCGGTGGTCCACCACCGCCGTGGCAATGCCGTGCGACGCCGCGAACGCAAGGCCCGCAGCGTCAGGACGGTTGGCAATCACGGCAGCGACTTGCGCCGCCCAGCCCTCGTCCGCGCAGGCGCGAATGATAGCTTCCATATTGCTTCCCCGTCCGGAAATCAGGATGACGAGTTTTTTCATCCGCGGATTTTATCATTCGGGGGACACTGAAACGGCGACGTGCCGCCGTCTCGTGCGCTGAGCGTTTATAATCGTTTGTTTTGCGGCACCCCGGCCGCCCTACCTCAAACCCGCTATCGTGAGAGTCTTCCGCGGTCTTCCCAATGCCGAAAGCCGTGCGCCCTGCGCACTGACCATCGGCAACTTCGACGGTGTCCACCGCGGTCATCAGGCTTTGCTCGCCCACGTCCGGGCCGCTGCCGATGCACGCGGCCTGCCCGTCTGCGTGATGACCTTCGAGCCGCACCCGCGCGAGTTCTTCAATCCCGCCGGCGCGCCGCCGCGAATCGCCATGCTGCGCGACAAGCTCGAGGCGCTGCGCACCAACGGCGTCGACCGGGTCGTGGTCGAGCATTTCAACCACACCTTCGCGAGCCAGTCGCCGGATGCGTTTGTCGAGCGGATCATCGTCAATGGGCTGCATGCCCGCTGGGTAATGATCGGCGACGATTTCCGCTACGGCGCGAAGCGCGCGGGCGATTTCGCCTCACTCAAGGCCGCCGGCCAGCAGTACGGTTTCGAAGTCGAGCAGATGGCCACCGTGGCGGACCCGTCCGGCGCGCGCATTTCCAGCTCGGGCGTGCGCGCCGCGCTGGTGGCGGGCGATCTCGACTCGGCGCGTGCCGCGCTGGGCCGCGACTACCTGATCAGCGGCCACGTCGTGCATGGCATGAAGCTTGGCCGCGACCTCGGTTTCCCCACGCTCAATCTGCCGATCGCGCACAAGCGCCCGGCGCTGGCGGGCATTTTCGTGGTGCGCGTGCACGGCGTGGCGGACGAACCGTTGCCCGGCGTCGCCAGCCTCGGCCTGCGCCCCACCGTCGACGATTCCGGCCGTGTGCTGCTCGAAGTGCACCTGCTCGACTGGCACGGCGATGCGTACGGCAAGCTGGTGCGTGTCGAATTCCTCAAAAAGCTGCGCGACGAGGAAAAGTACGTCGACCTCGAAACGCTGACCGCCGCCATCGCGCGCGACGTCGCCAATGCGCGCGCGTGGTTCGCGGCTGTCGGCGCCGGCACGCCGGGCAGCCGTTCCACCGGTTTCGCCACCTCGGCCACCGACCGAATTAGATAGCCGCCGCGGTACATGCGAGCACGTTGAGTGCCGCATGTACCCACTGCTGCGCGCATCGAAGGGCGTCCGTGGATCACGCGACATGCCTGCCGGGCGCGCCCAACGCCCTGCGCTTCGTGCGCATACCGCAGCTTCGCTGCGCTTAGAAAGAATTCACCGCGACCTCATCATGAGCAATAAGAAAGCCGATTCGAAACCGCAGTCACGCTATCCGGTCAACCTGCTCGACACGCCGTTCCCGATGCGTGGCGACCTGCCCAAGCGCGAGCCGCAATGGGTCAAGGAATGGCAGGAACGCAAGGTCTACGAGACGATCCGCGCGGCCAGCAAAGGCCGCAAGAAGTTCATCCTGCACGACGGGCCGCCGTATGCGAACGGCGACATCCACCTCGGCCACGCGGTGAACAAGATCCTCAAGGACATGGTCGTCAAGGCGCGCAACCTGGCGGGCTTCGACGCGGCCTACGTGCCGGGCTGGGACTGCCACGGCATGCCGATCGAAATCCAGATCGAAAAGCAGTTCGGCAAGTCGTTGCCGGCCGCTGAAGTGATGCAGAAGGCGCGCGCTTACGCGTCCGAGCAGATCGAGAAGCAGAAGGTCGGCTTCCGCCGCCTGGGCGTGCTCGGCGACTGGGACAACCCGTACAAGACCATGAACTTCACGAACGAGGCCGGCGAAATCCGCGCGCTCGCGAAGATCCTCGAAAAGGGCTATGTATTCCGCGGCCTGAAGCCGGTCAACTGGTGTTTCGATTGCGGCTCGGCATTGGCCGAAGCGGAAGTCGAGTACAAGGACAAGACCGATCCGACCATCGACGTGCTGTTCAGCTTCGCCGAACCGGAAAAGACCGCGCAGGCGTTCGGGCTGAATGCGCTGCCGCGCAATGAAGGCGGCATCGTCATCTGGACCACCACGCCGTGGACCATCCCCGCCAACCAGGCGCTGAACCTGCATCCGGAAATCGTCTACGCGCTGGTCGATACGCCGCGCGGCTTGCTGATCCTGGCGGAAGAGCGCGTTGAAGCGTGCCTGAAACTGTATGGCCTGGAAGGCAAAGTCATCGCCACCACGCCGGGCGCGAAGCTCGTCAACCTTCACTTCAATCATCCGCTCGCCTCCGCGCATCCGGCCTACAAACGCACGGCGCCGGTTTATCTCGGCGACTACGTGACGACCGAAACGGGTACGGGTGTGGTCCACTCGTCGCCGGCATACGGGGTGGAAGACTTCGTGTCGTGCAAGGCGCACGGCATGGCGGATTCGGACATCATCAACCCGGTGATGGGCGACGGCCGTTATATCGAATCGCTCGCGCTGTTCGGCGGCCTGTCGATCTGGGCGGCCAATCCGCAGATCATCGAAGCCCTGCAAGGCGCCGGTTCGCTGTTGCGCACCGAGAAGTACACGCACAGCTACATGCACTGCTGGCGCCACAAGACGCCGATCATCTATCGCGCGACCTCGCAATGGTTCGCCGGTATGGACGTGAAGCCGAACGACACCGACAAGACGCTGCGCGAAACCGCGCTCGAAGGCATCGAGAACACCGCCTTCTATCCGTCGTGGGGCAAGCAGCGCCTGTTCAGCATGATCGCCAACCGCCCGGACTGGACGCTGTCACGTCAGCGTCAATGGGGCGTGCCGATGGCGTTCTTCGTCCACAAAGAGACTGGCGAGCTGCATCCGCGCACGCTGGAATTGCTCGAAGAAGTCGCGCAACGCGTCGAGAAGGCCGGCATCGAAGCCTGGCAAACGCTCGACCCACGCGAACTGCTCGGCGACGACGCCAACATGTACGAAAAGAACCGCGACACGCTCGACGTCTGGTTCGATTCGGGCACCACGCATTGGCACGTGCTGCGCGGCTCGCATAAAGACGAACTGCAATTCCCGGCCGACCTGTATCTGGAAGGCTCGGACCAGCACCGCGGCTGGTTCCACTCGTCGCTGCTCACGGCTTCGATGCTCGACGGCCGCCCGCCCTACAACGCACTGCTCACACACGGCTTCACCGTCGACGGCGAAGGCCGCAAGATGAGCAAGTCGCTCGGCAACGGGATCGACCCGCATGAAGTGGCGAACCGCCTCGGCGCGGAAATCATCCGCTTGTGGATCGCGTCGACCGATTACTCGGGCGAACTGGCGATCTCGGAAGAGATCCTGAAGCGCGTGACGGAAGGTTATCGCCGCATCCGCAACACGCTGCGCTTCCTGCTCGCGAACCTGTCGGACTTCGACCTCGCGCAACACGCGCGTCCGGTCGAAGACTGGCTCGAGATCGACCGTTACGCGGTGGCGCTGTCGGCGAATCTGCAGAACGACATCCTCTCGCACTACGACAAGTACGAATTCCACCCGGTGGTCGCGAAGCTGCAAACGTTCTGCTCGGAAGATCTGGGCGGTTTCTATCTGGACGTGCTGAAAGACCGTCTGTACACCACGGCGGTCGACTCCGTCGCACGCCGTTCGGCTCAGACCGCGCTGTATCACATCGCGCACGGTCTGCTGCGCCTGATGGCGCCGTTCCTGTCGTTCACGGCCGAAGAAGCGTGGAAAATCTTCTCGCCGAACAGCGAAACGATTTTCACCGAGACCTATCACGCGTTCCCGCAAGTGCCGGACGCCGGCGATCTGCTCGACAAATGGACGCTGCTGCGCGCCGCGCGTAGCGACGTGACCAAGGCGCTGGAAGAAGCCCGCGTGGCGAATCTGATCGGTTCGTCGCTGCAGGCGGAAGTCGAAATCCGTGCGAGCGGCGCGCGTTACGACGCACTCACAAGCCTCGGCGACGACCTGAAGTTCGTGCTGATCACGTCGGCGGCGAATGTAGTGAAGGTCGGCGGCGAAGCGGAAGAAGGCGTCGACGTGATCGCCTCGAAATATCTGAAATGCGAACGCTGCTGGCACTACCGCGCAGACGTCGGCGCCCACGCCGAGCACCCCAACCTGTGTGGCCGCTGCTTCAGCAATCTGTTCGGCAACGGCGAAACGAGGAGCGCGGCATAATGGCGAAAACCATGTCGAAAACGTCGGCCGGCAACCATTCGCTGGCACCGTGGCTTGGCGTCGCGCTGATCGTGATCCTGTTCGATCAGCTCACCAAGATCGCGGTCCAGAAAGTGTTTGCCTACGGTGTTCCGCATGAGGTCGCGCCGTTTTTCAACCTGATCCTCGTGTATAACCGTGGCGCAGCCTTCAGCTTCCTCGCAATGGCAGGCGGCTGGCAGCGCTGGGCGTTCACCGCGCTCGGCGTGGTCGCGGCGCTGGTGATCTGCTATCTGCTCAAGCGCCACGGCGGGCAGAAGATGTTCTGCACGGCGCTCGCGCTGATTCTGGGCGGCGCGCTCGGCAATGTGATCGACCGGCTGGCGTACGGCCACGTGATCGACTTTCTCGATTTCCACGTACGCACGTGGCACTGGCCGGCGTTCAATCTCGCCGACAGCGCGATCACGATCGGCGCGATCCTGCTCGTGCTCGACGAGTTGCGGCGCGTACGCAGTACGCGCTAACGGGCATCGGTACACCACGCATTGTCGGAGGCTTTCGTTGGCAACCGCAGAACTCGCAGGAAAACACCTCGTCCTCGGCATGACGGGCGGCATTGCCTGCTACAAGATCGCCGAACTCACGCGTCTGTTGACCAAGGCCGGCGCGACCGTGCAGGTCGTCATGACCGAAGCGGCCACGCAGTTCATCACGCCCGTTACGATGCAAGCGCTGTCCGGCCGCCCGGTCTACACGAGCCAGTGGGACGGTCGCGTGCCGAACAACATGGCGCACATCGATCTGTCGCGCGAAGCCGACGCGATCGTCATTGCGCCCGCCTCGACCGACTTCCTCGCCAAACTCGCGCACGGCATGGCCGACGATCTGCTCTCGACCCTATGCGTCGCGCGCGATTGTCCTTTGCTCGTCGTGCCGGCGATGAACCGGCAGATGTGGCAAAACCCCGCTACCCAACGCAACGTCACGCAACTGCGCGCGGACGGTGTCGAAGTGCTCGGTCCCGATTCGGGTCCGCAAGCGTGCGGCGAAGTGGGCGACGGGCGCATGCTCGAAGCCGCCGCCACGTATGAAGCGATTGCATCGTTCTTCTCGCCCAAGATCCTCTCCGGCCGTCGCGTGTTGCTGACCGCCGGCCCGACCTTCGAGCCGCTCGATCCGGTGCGCGGCATCACCAATCGTTCGAGCGGCAAGATGGGCTTTGCGCTGGCGCGCGCCGCGCAACAAGCCGGCGCCGAGGTGCATCTGGTCGCCGGTCCAGTGGCGCTGGAAACGCCGTGGGGCGTATTCCGCGAAGACGTGCAAACCGCGCAGCAAATGCACGACGCGGTGATGCGCTCGGTCGCCGATGCCGACATCTTCATCGGCGTGGCCGCGGTGGCCGACTGGCGCGCCGATCACACCAGCGAACACAAGATCAAGAAGACCGCCGAGCGCGCGCTGCCCACCTTCTCGTTCGTCGAGAATCCGGACATTCTGGCAGCGGTCGCGAAGCTGCCGCATCCGCCGTTCGCTGTCGGCTTTGCGGCGGAAAGCGGCGACCTCGAAGTGCACGGCGAAGAAAAGCGCTTACGCAAGAACGTGCCGTTGCTGATCGGCAATCTCGGCCCGCTGACCTTCGGCCTCGATGACAACGAGGTGATCCTGTTCGAAGCAAGCGGTGCAACGAAGCTGCCGCGCGCCGATAAGCAGACGCTCGCGCGCGCCTTGATCGTGGAAATTGCCCGGCGTCTGCCCGACACAAGTCTGATCCGCTAAAGCCGCACGCGGCGGCATTTGCTGCGTTCGCCGCAAGCGGCTCCAGCGCACCGAATCATCTGGAGCAGTACTGACATGACGCTACTTTCCGTGCTCGATCAAACGCCCGTGATCGGCGGGCACTCAGTGGCGGACGCAATCGCCGCTACCGTTGAACTTGCGCAACTGGCTGACGACCTCGGCTACACGCGCTACTGGTGCGCCGAGCATCACGGCTTGCGCGGCGTGTCGAACCCGTGCCCCGAGGTGATGCTGGCGCGCCTCGGCAGCGTCACCCAACGCATTCGCCTAGGCTCCGGTGGCGTAATGCTGCCGTACTACAGTCCGTTCAAAGTCGCCGAGCAATTCATGATGCTCGAGGCGCTGTTCCCGAATCGCATCGATCTCGGTGTGGGCCGCGCGCCGGGCGGCGACATGCAAACAGCGCAGGCGGTCGCAGCCGGCGCCTACAACCGCGGCGATATTTTCCCGCAACAGGTTGCCGACCTGGTCGGCCTGATGCACGGCACATTGCCCGGCGATCACATCGCGCACGGTGTGCTGCTGCAGCCGCAGATCGCTACGCGCCCGCAACTGTGGATGCTCGGCTCGAGCGAATTTGGCGGCCTGCTGGCGGCACAACTCGGTATCCGTTTTGCGTTCGCGCATTTCATCAATGCGCATTTCGGGCACCAGGTGGCGCTTGCCTATCGCGAGCGCTTCAAAGCCAGCCTGGAAACGCAACAGCCGTATCTCGCCGCCGCGGTCTTCGTGATTTGCGCGGACACGGAGCAGGAAGCCGCCGATCTGGAAAAGGCTGTCGACCTGCGTCGCGTGCAAATGGCCTACGGCCTGAACGAACCGATTCCGACGATCGAACAAGGCATCGCACAGGAGTACGGCGAACGCGAGCGGCTGGTGATCGACCGCGAGAAACCGCGCAGCATCATCGGCACGCCGGAAACGGTCACTGAACGGCTGCATGTCTTGCAGGAACAGTTCCAGGCCGACGAATTGATCGTGCTCACCGTAGCGGGCAGCTATCGCGCCCGGTTGCGCTCCTATGAACTTCTCGCCGACGCGTTCCAACTCGGACGCCCGGCCTCCACTCCGTAACCCTTCGAACCTGCATGAAACTCGACCTGAAGATTCTCGATGCGCGCATGCGCGAACAACTCCCGGCCTACGCGACCACCGGCAGCGCGGGCCTCGACCTGCGCGCCTGCCTCGACGAACCGTTGACCCTCAACCCGGGCGAAACTGCACTGGTGCCGACGGGTCTGGCGATTCACGTCGGCGATCCGGGTTATGCGGCGCTGATTTTGCCGCGTTCGGGTCTGGGCCATAAGCACGGCATCGTGCTGGGCAACCTGGTCGGACTGATCGATTCGGATTATCAAGGTCAGCTGATGATCTCGACGTGGAACCGCGGCGAGACCACCTTCGTACTGAATCCGATGGAGCGCCTCGCGCAACTGGTGATCGTGCCGGTCGTGCAAGCCGAGTTCAATATCGTCGACGATTTCGAAACCAGCGAGCGTGGTGCGGGTGGGTTCGGCAGCACCGGCAAGCACTAAGCCCCATCGATAAGCGTTGAAGCGACGCTTGCTTCCGACAAGCAAGCGCTTCACTCAACGCAAAAAGCAGAACGGCGCGGGGTTCGACCCGCGCCGTTCTGCTTTCGGATGAAACTAAAACGCTTACTCGACCGGCTTATTCAACCTCGACCGCTTCCGGATTCGGATTGCGCGGCGCCGGATGCTCGTCGAAGGTCAACTGCACCTTGTCTTCCGCATCCACGTCGACCGTCACGCGGCCGCCGTTCATCAGCTTGCCGAACAGCAACTCGTCGGCCAGCGCACGACGGATCGTGTCCTGGATCAGACGCTGCATCGGCCGCGCACCCATCAACGGATCGAAACCGTGCTTCGCGAGGTGAGCACGCAGCGCGTCGGTGAAGAGCGCATCGACCTTCTTCTCGTGCAACTGATCTTCCAGTTGCATCAGGAACTTGTCGACCACGCGCATGATGATTTCTTCATCCAGCGAGCGGAAGCTGATCGTTGCGTCCAGACGGTTACGGAACTCCGGCGTGAACATGCGCTTGATGTCGACCATCTCGTCGCCGCTTTCCCGGCGATTCGTGAACCCGATCACCGCCTTGCCCATCGCCTCGGCACCCGCATTCGTCGTCATGATGATGATGACGTTGCGGAAATCCGCCTTGCGGCCGTTGTTGTCCGTCAGCGTGCCGTGGTCCATCACCTGCAGCAGCACGTTGTAGATGTCCGGATGCGCCTTCTCGATTTCGTCGAGCAGCAGCACGCAATGCGGCTTCTTCGTGACGGCTTCGGTCAACAGACCGCCCTGGTCGAAACCGACATAGCCCGGCGGCGCGCCAATCAAGCGGCTAACCGCATGACGCTCCATGTATTCCGACATGTCGAAGCGGATCAACTCGATCCCCAGCGTGAACGCCAGTTGCTTCGCCACTTCCGTCTTGCCGACGCCGGTGGGACCGGAGAACAGGAACGCGCCGATCGGCTTGTCCAGCTTGCCGAGGCCCGCACGCGCCATCTTGATCGAGGCCGACAGCGCGTCGATGGCCGGGTCTTGCCCGAACACCACGCTCTTCAGGTCACGATCCAGCGTTTGCAGCTTGCTGCGATCGTCTTGCGACACGCTTTGCGGCGGGACACGCGCGATCTTCGAGATGATTTCTTCGATCTCGTTCTTGCCGATAGTCTTCTTCTGCTTCGACTTCGGCAGGATGCGTTGCGCCGCGCCCGCTTCGTCGATCACGTCGATCGCCTTGTCCGGCAAATGACGATCCGTGATGAAGCGCGCCGACAACTCAGCCGCCGCCGACAGTGCGCCCGACGAATACTTCACGCCGTGATGCTCTTCGAAACGCGACTTCAGGCCACGCAGGATCGCCACCGTCTGCTCGACAGTCGGCTCGGTCACGTCGACCTTCTGGAAACGGCGCGACAATGCCGCGTCTTTTTCGAAGATGCCGCGATATTCCGTGAAGGTGGTTGCGCCGATGCACTTCAACGTACCCGACGACAACGCCGGCTTCAACAGATTCGACGCATCCAGCGTACCGCCCGATGCAGCACCCGCGCCGATCAACGTGTGAATTTCGTCGATGAACAGAATGGCGTGCGGACGTTCCTTCAATTCCTTGAGAACCGTCTTCAGGCGTTGTTCGAAATCACCGCGATATTTGGTACCAGCGAGCAGCGCGCCCATGTCGAGCGAATACACCTGCGCATCGGCCAGAATATCCGGCACTTCGCCGCGCGTAATGCGCCAGGCGAGCCCTTCGGCGATTGCGGTCTTGCCGACACCGGCCTCACCGACCAGCAACGGATTGTTCTTGCGGCGACGGCATAGCACCTGGACCACGCGCTCGACTTCCGACTCGCGCCCGATCAGCGGGTCGATGCGGCCGTCTTTCGCCATCTGGTTCAGGTTCTGCGTGAACTGGGCAAGCGGCGTTTCCTTCTGCGCGGCGGCTTCGTCCGACTCGGCATTCGCGTCGCTCGCTTTCGCGGCGTCCGTGCTGCTGGTCTTGGCAATGCCATGCGAGATGAAATTCACCACGTCCAGACGCGTCACACCCTGCTGCTGCAGGTAGTACACCGCGTGCGAATCCTTCTCGCCGAAGATCGCCACCAGCACATTCGCGCCGGTCACTTCCTTCTTGCCATTCGAGGTGGATTGCACATGCATGATCGCGCGCTGGATCACACGCTGGAAACCCAGCGTGGGCTGCGTGTCGACGTCGTCCGTGCCAGGCACGGTCGGCGTGTTGTCATGAATGAAGTTGCGCAGGTTCTGGCGCAGATCCTCGATATTGGCCGCGCATGCACGCAACACTTCCGCCGCTGTTGGATTGTCCAACAGTGCCAGCAAAAGATGTTCGACCGTGATGAACTCGTGCCGCGCCTGGCGTGCTTCCATGAACGCCATGTGCAGGCTGACTTCCAGTTCCTGGGCAATCATGCTTCCTCCATCACACACTGCAGCGGATGCCCGGCCTGCCGTGCGTGGGTAACGACTTGCTCGACTTTGGTCGACGCGATGTCCCGCGTATAGACCCCACAAACTCCCCTGCCCTCGCGATGCACCTTCAACATGACCTGTGTTGCGGTTTCACGATCTTTATTGAAATATTCCTGCACGATCATCACGACAAATTCCATTGGCGTGAAGTCGTCATTCAGCAGCACTACCTTGTACATGGAAGGCGGCTTCAGCTTCTTTTCCTGCCGCTCCAGTACGGTGCCGTCCTGCTTGTCCGGGATAATCGCCATACACCCATTCTAAACAACTAGGACAGGCCCGCAATCCTGTCAAAACCCGGCCAACCGGCCGGTGAGCCCGTTCGCTCCCGCCTGATGGGTGATTACCCCCAAAACGGTGCGTCATTCGACGAGCCGATTGCGGAGCCGGCCCCTATCCTGTGATGCGTCGCAGCCATGCTGCGCCGCAGCCGGATCGAGTATCGCACAACCCGCCGGTACTGGCTGGCAGCGTGCGCCCGGCCAGCGGACGGTGCGCGACCCGCAGAACAGCATGTGAGTCGATTATGCGACTTTTCAAGACGGCCCGCTTGGGCAACCGCACATAAGAAAATAAAAGCGGGAAAAACCCTGGAAAACGCCTGTTTGTAACGCGACAACGACGTCTCAAAATTTTCTTGACACTCGAATAAAGAGCCTCAACAATCAAGCTGGCACTTTTTTCACTGCGCCATAAATCGAAAAAATGCCGATGGTGAGCTTGTGAGGAGGGAGCGGCTGCATCGCGCGGTCGTCGAGCTTTTCGAGGGCTCGTGGTAGTGACATGAGTTACAGGGGAAGTTGGAATGGCAACTGGTACGGTCAAATGGTTCAATGACGCAAAAGGTTTCGGATTCATCACGCCTGACGAAGGGGGTGAGGATCTGTTTGCACACTTCTCGGCCATCCAGATGAATGGGTTCAAGACCCTCAAGGAAGGTCAGAAAGTAACCTTCGAGGTCGTGCAAGGCCCGAAAGGCAAACAGGCATCGAACATCCAGGCACCTGCCTGAAAACTGTTCGTTACCCGTCCTTTGAAACCCGGCTTTTTGCCGGGTTTCTTTTTTAGGGCGTCGGCAGGCAAATCCCAAATAACGGCCGCCCGACAACCTTTCGACGTGCTTTCGCCTAGCCGGCGCCCCGCTCCAGCCTCCCGCGCTGCATATCGAGACTGCGCGCCAGATCTCCCTCAAACACCGCGATGCCCTGGTGGCGGAAATTCGAGCGCACATCCACGGCGGGGGTGATGCCGATGCGCTCGATGAGACGGCAGAACGCGTAGTCTTCCGAAAGGTACATTCGTGTGTCGGGATCGACCATGGTGTCGAAGAACGCATACAGGAATGCCGCCGGCGAACCCGCGTCGAACTCCGGACGGCCCACGAGTTTCGATCGGCAGTGGAGTTCGGGAAAGCGCTCCATGAGCGCGAGGAAGACGGCTCGCTTGATCAGCATGAATCCGGTCGGTGCATAGAGCACGTCGAGAAAACCGTCGGCGTCCGGCTCGAGTGCGTCATCGTTGCGTGCCACGGCGGGATACATTGCATAGTGGGCGCGGAAATCGGCCTTTGTCGAACCGGCAGGCAACGCCTGCTCAATACCCGCCGCGGGCCAGCCGTCGGTTTTCAGCGGATAGACGCCGGCGACCACCGGCCGATCCGCCTGCAGCAGGCGTACCACATCCGCGCCTTTGAAACCGATATCACCGTCGATCCACATCAGATGCGTGAAGCGGGCGTCGGCGAGAAATTCGGCCACCATGGTGTTGCGCGCGCGGGTGATCAGACTGTCGAAACTGTTGAAACTGACCTGTATGCCGAAGCCATGTTGAGCCGCCTCGTCGTAAAGATCGAGAAGCCCTAGCACGTAATCCGTCGTCACGACGGCGCCGTAGCTGGGGGTGGCGACATATACGTTGGCCACGGTATCTTTTTGAGTCATCGTTTTATCACTCGCAGGCAGGGAACTGGGATTGAGCAGTCAGGCGGGATGCGACACCTCGTCGTCCAGCAGACGCGGATTTTTCGACGGCGTAAAGTACCTGCAAATGCCTCAATATCGGTCCGAAGCGAGGATGCGAAATTTCTCCAATGAAGGTCAGATATTTGACCTGGGACGCCTGAAATTCGTAGGCGGCATGCGCACGCAGTTTGGACGCACCCAACAAAAAACCCCGGCCGCCTTGCGGCGCCGGGGTTTTGAATTCGCGCTGAAGAACATAGCGCGAATCGCTTACATGTTTTCGATCAATACCTGACCAAAGCCCGAACAGGACACTTGCGTCGCGCCTTCCATCAAGCGCGCGAAGTCGTACGTGACCCGCTTCTGCAGAATCGACTTTTCCATCGACGTGATGATCAGGTCAGCCGCTTCAGTCCAGCCGAGGTGGCGCAGCATCATTTCAGCCGAGAGAATTTCCGAACCCGGATTGACGTAGTCTTTGCCGGCGTACTTCGGCGCCGTGCCGTGCGTGGCTTCGAACATGGCGACCGAATCTGACAGGTTGGCGCCCGGCGCAATCCCGATACCGCCGACTTGTGCGGCCAGCGCGTCCGAAACATAGTCGCCATTCAGATTCAGCGTGGCGATCACATCGTATTCCGCCGGGCGCAGCAGGATCTGCTGCAGGAACGCGTCTGCAATCACATCCTTGATGACGATGTCGCCACCCGTGTTCGGGTTCTTGACCTTCATCCACGGACCGCCGTCGATCAACTCCGCGGCGAATTCTTTCTGCGCCAGCGCATACCCGTAGTCACGGAATGCGCCTTCCGTGAACTTCATGATGTTGCCCTTGTGCACGAGCGTGACCGAGCGGCGCTCGTTGTCGATCGCATACTGGATCGCCTTGCGCACCAGACGCTCCGTGCCTTCGCGCGACACCGGCTTGATACCGATTCCGGACGTATTCGGGAAGCGGATCTTCTTCACGCCCATTTCTTCCTGCAGGAACTTGATGACTTTCTTCGCCTGTTCCGACTCGGCAGGCCATTCGATGCCGGCGTAAATATCTTCCGAGTTCTCGCGGAAAATCACCATGTCGATCTTTTCCGGCTCACGCACCGGCGAAGGCACGCCCTTGAAATACTGCACCGGACGCAGACAGACATAGAGATCGAGTTCCTGGCGCAGCGCGACGTTCAGCGAACGGATACCGCCGCCGACCGGCGTGGTAAGCGGCCCCTTGATCGAGACGACGTATTCCTTCAGCACCTGCAGCGTTTCTTCCGGCAGCCACACGTCCGGGCCGTACACCTTGGTCGACTTCTCGCCAGCGTAGATTTCCATCCAATGGATTTTCCGCTTGCCTGCGTAAGCTTTCTCTACTGCTGCATCCACCACCTTCAACATGACCGGCGTAATGTCGAGGCCCGTGCCGTCGCCTTCGATATACGGAATGATCGGCTGGTCGGAAACGTTGAGCGAGAAATCTGCGTTGACAGTGATCTTGTCACCGCCGGTCGGAACCTTGATGTGCTGATACGGCATGATCGGACTCCAGTGAAGGCTGTGCTGAAAGCTGATGGGAGACTGCGGAAACTGGGTGCGCCTCGCTACGCGCAATGCTGGACGCCGGCGAGCGGCCTGGCCGCCTATTCTAGCCCACGCCGACGCAGCAACGAGGCCGTAGCGGGTCGGGGTTTTCCAACATTGTCGCAAATCAAATTCAACGAGTCGCTCACTCTTATGTCTTATATAAGACAGAGGACTTGAACCAGCTCATTATGCATTATTATTCCGCCATTTACTACCGAGCCAGCACCGCTTCCGGCCTGCGTGGCACGCTCCTGCCGCAGCCGGCGCCGCTCGACTTTCATCCATTCCCCTATGCGACTCCTCGCCCTGAACAAACCGTTCGGCACCATCTGTCAGTTTTCGCCGCACGAAACGCGGGCATCCCTGGCCGACTGGGTGAAAGTGCCCGGCGTCTATCCGGCGGGCCGGCTCGACTCCGATAGCGAAGGGCTGCTGCTTCTCACCGACGACGGTGCGCTGCAAGCGCGCATCGCCGAACCGCGTCACAAACTGGTCAAACGCTATTGGGCACAGGTGGAAGGCGCAGTCGATGATGCCACGTTGAAGAAGCTCGCGCGCGGCGTCGATCTCGGCGATTACGTGACCCGGCCATGCCGTGCGGAATACGTCGAACCGGCCGACTCGCTCTGGACCCGTACGCCACCAATCCGGTATCGCGCCGCGATTCCGACCACATGGATCGAGTTGTCGATCACCGAAGGCAAGAACCGTCAGGTGCGTCGTATGACCGCGGCGGTAGGTTTCCCGACGTTGCGTCTCGTACGTGCCGGCATCGGCGCACTCGATATTTTTTCGCTCGGACTGCAGCCCGGAGAGAGTGTTGAGTTGCCGCTGAAGGCGCCATGGGAAGGCATCGCCTGAACGCGTTTACCTGCGCGCCCGGCTGCACCGAACCCACGTCGAACCTGTATTTCGACCCACGGCAAAAAAGCTAACTCGTTGTATCCGCAAACAAAACCACGCGTGAAACCAATATGAAAAACCGCGTGAAACAATTGCGTCCGCGAGCGCGGCGCGCTCATTCATTTGCATCAGCACGCTCGCATATAAATTTTCCACAAAAAACACGTCAACCGGTGCGCGAGCTCACGCGTTATTCGACGCAGATGCCGCCCGAAGCTATCCGGCATTCAGCCTTAAGGGCCTTTGCACACGCCGCTCTCGCGGTGAGTACGGGGAGTCTGAGCGCTAAACAGACGCATCGAGAAATTTGTTCGATGCGGCTGTCAACCGAAAGGTGGATGGCACGTTTACCGACATGACTCTACATATAACCGGGTCATTTGGTTAATTAACTAAAGCTGAGGATTCACAAAATGAACAAACTGATCGCCGCTCTGGTCGCTGGTCTCTTCGCAACGGCAGCATTCGCACAAGCTTCGGCACCGGCAGCAGCTTCGGCAGCTCCGGCAGCAGCAGCTTCGTCGGCAAAGAAGACCACGAAGCACGCTCACAAGAAGTCGCACAAGAAGGCAGCAGCAGCTGCTGCAGCTTCGGGCGCTTCGGAGTAAGTTTGTTGTAAAAACGCAGTCAAGAACTCGCTTCATTGCCGTTCTTACGGCGTTGAAAGGCAGATCACCGCAAGGCGATCTGCCTTTTTGTTTTTGACGCGCTCGCGTAACATTCGCGAGTTAAATTCCAGCAAGGAGTCATGCCGTGCGATTTCCCATGCGCTCGTTGATTGCGCGTTTCGCTGTTGCCGTTGCCCTGCCGCTCGCCGCGATGTCGTTCGCCGCGACCACCGCTGCCCCCGCCCATGCGCAACAGATGCCGGCCGGCGCGAAGCAGCCCGGCGACTTTCCGCGCGCGAAGCTGACCGCGGGCATGTTCGTGATCGACGCAGCCGTCGCCGCTAACGACGCCGATCGCGAACAAGGCCTGATGTATCGCACGACTCTCGCACCGAATGAAGGCATGCTGTTCGTCTTCAATGAAAACGCCGTGCATTGCTTCTGGATGAAGAACACGTTGATCCCGCTGTCGATCGCGTTCATGCGCGCCGACGGCACGGTCACCGACATCGACGAAATGCAGGCCGAGACCACCAACAATCACTGCCCGAAGAACAACGGCGTGTATGCGTTGGAAATGAGCAAGGGCTGGTTCTCGTCGAAAGGCATCAAACCGGGCATGAAAATCCAGGGTTTGCCGGCCGCGCAATAAAAGCGCGTCGACCACGGCAGCACCCTGCCGATTCTTCAGCGGCCGCTTTTCAGAAAAAGCCGGTGCCTTTCATGAGGCGCCGGCTTTTTTGCATTCAGCGCCGGGCGGTCCATGCCCGGCACCCCGCAGCAGAGGCCGGCGCCGTCCCGCGAGCCCATGCCAGCAGGCCTTTATGCGCGGCTGGCAAGATTCCTGCAAAAGACAGGCCGACGCGCTATCCTAGTATTCTTGGCAAAGCAGCATCCAAGGCTCCCCGGGCAGCACAGACTGCCGCCCGGCAAGCGTTTCAGGCGCGCCATTTCAAGGAGGTTCACGTGCCCCGCAAGACTCCCATCGAGCGCTACCGGAATATCGGCATTAGCGCTCACATCGACGCCGGCAAAACCACCACCACCGAACGCATCCTGTTCTACACAGGCGTGACCCACAAGATCGGCGAGGTTCACGACGGTGCTGCGACGATGGACTGGATGGAACAGGAGCAGGAGCGCGGCATCACCATCACGTCGGCGGCCACCACCGCCTTCTGGAAGGGCATGGCCGGCAACTATCCCGAACATCGGATCAACATCATCGACACCCCGGGTCACGTCGACTTCACGATTGAAGTGGAGCGCTCGATGCGCGTGCTCGACGGCGCCTGCATGGTGTACGACTCGGTCGGCGGCGTGCAGCCGCAGTCCGAAACCGTGTGGCGTCAGGCGAACAAGTACAAGGTGCCGCGCATTGCGTTCGTCAACAAGATGGACCGCGTCGGCGCGGACTTCTTCCGCGTGCAGCGGCAGATCGGCGATCGCCTGAAGGGCAACGCGGTGCCGATCCAGATTCCGGTCGGTGCGGAAGATCATTTCCAGGGCGTGGTCGACCTCGTCAAGATGAAGGCGATCTACTGGGACGAAGAGAACCAGGGGATCAAGTTCGAGTACCGCGACATCCCGGCCGAACTCGCGGACACCGCGAAGGAATGGCACGACAAGATGGTCGAGGCCGCCGCTGAAGCGAGCGAGGAACTGCTCGACAAATACCTGGGCGGCGAGACGCTGACCGAAGAGGAAATCAAGCACGGCATTCGTGTGCGCACCATCGCCAACGAGATCGTGCCGATGCTGTGCGGCAGCGCGTTCAAGAACAAGGGCGTGCAGGCCATGCTCGACGCGGTGATCGACTATCTGCCGTCGCCGATCGACGTGCCCGCTATCACGGGTCACGACGAGTACGACAAGGAAATCGAGCGTCATCCGACGGACACCGATCCGTTCTCGGCGCTCGCCTTCAAGATCATGACCGACCCGTTCGTCGGCCAGCTGATTTTCTTCCGCGTCTATTCGGGCGTGGTGAATTCGGGCGACACCGTCTACAACGCGGTCAAGGAGAAGAAGGAACGCCTTGGCCGGATCCTGCAGATGCATGCGAACGAGCGCAAGGAAATCAAGGAAGTCTACGCGGGCGACATCGCTGCGGCAGTCGGCCTGAAGGAAGCCACCACCGGCGACACGCTGTGCGATCCGCAGCACGTGATCATTCTCGAACGGATGATCTTCCCGGAACCGGTGATTTCGCAGGCCGTCGAGCCGAAGACCAAGGTCGACCAGGAGAAGATGGGTATCGCGCTCAATCGTCTCGCACAGGAAGACCCGTCGTTCCGCGTGCAGACGGATGAAGAATCCGGCCAGACCATCATCTCCGGGATGGGCGAGTTGCACCTGGAAATTCTGGTCGACCGGATGAAGCGCGAGTTCGGCGTCGAGGCGACCGTCGGCAAGCCGCAGGTGGCTTACCGCGAAACGGTGCGCAACAAGGTCGAGGACGTGGAAGGCAAGTTCGTCAAGCAGTCGGGCGGACGCGGCCAGTACGGCCACGCGGTGATTACGCTCGAACCGTCCGCGCAAGGCAAGGGCTACGAGTTCGTCGACGCGATCAAGGGTGGCGTGATTCCGCGTGAGTACATTCCGGCGGTCGACAAGGGCATTCAGGAAACGCTGAAAGCCGGCGTGCTGGCGGGCTATCCGGTGGTCGACGTGAAGGTGACGCTGACCTTCGGTTCGTACCACGACGTCGACTCGAACGAAAACGCGTTCCGCATGGCCGGTTCGATGGCGTTCAAGGACGCGATGCGCAAGGCCAAGCCGGTACTGCTCGAACCGATGATGGCCGTCGAAGTGGAAACGCCGGAAGACTTCATGGGCAACGTGATGGGCGACCTGTCGAGCCGTCGCGGCATGGTGCAAGGCATGGAAGACATCGCCGGCGGTGGCGGCAAGCTGGTGCGCGCCGAAGTGCCGCTCGCGGAAATGTTCGGCTATTCGACGTCGCTGCGTTCGGCCACGCAAGGCCGCGCGACCTACACGATGGAGTTCAAGCACTACGCTGAAACGCCGAGCAACGTCGCGGAAGCCGTGATCAACGCGAAACAGAAGTAAGCGCCGAAGGTTGCAAACACGTCATGTGCTGCAACCCTCGCGGCAATGAAGGCAAACAGCGAAAAGCCCGTCCACTCCGTGGATGGGCTTTTTTTATCCGCGACGCCACCTCCGGCCGCAGGCAACACATACGTTTTGGAACGTGCAAAAATGCCAGATGGCGCTGCGCCCAGCACCGGATGCGCGCCCACGAGGAGACATGTCATGAGCCATGATCACGAACACCCGCACTACAAGGATGAGCAACCGTCGGCGCCAATCGACTGGCGCGAGCACGGCGTCAAGGTCATCAAGGGCGACCAGCTCGACAGCAATACCGCGCAAACGCCGGGCATGAATCGCGCGGCGGCGATCAATGCGGCGCGCGTCGGCGCCCAGAAAATCTGGGCCGGCACCGTGACAATCCATCCGAATGCGAAGACCGGTGCGCATCATCACGGCGCGCTCGAAAGCGTGATCTATGTGGTGCGCGGTCAGGCACGCATGCGGTGGGGCGAGCATCTGGAGTTCACCGCCGAAGCCGGCCCGGGCGACTTTATCTTCGTGCCGCCCTATGTGCCGCATCAGGAAATCAACGCGAGCACCGACGATCCGCTCGAATGCGTGCTGGTGCGCAGCGACAATGAAGCCGTCGTGGTGAATCTGAACATCGACGCGGTGGAAGCGCCGGAAACGGTCTTTTGGGTCGATCCGATTCACAAGCATCCGCACGATCACTAGATCGCCTTCACGCAAGTCGTGACGCCGACTGCTTTGCTGCTCCCTGGCCTCGTTACGTTGTACGCCATACCTGTTCGCCGCTCGGCTCGGTGCATGGACATGGACATGGACACGGGCGCGGGCGCTGATCGCGCTTCGCCATGAGCACGGTAAATCCAACTCGCTTCGCCGCGTGGATCGGTAACGTTTCCATGACAACGTCGATTTTCGCGCTGCGGCATCCCATGCTTTCGCGCGAGCCATGCAAGGCATGCCTGCCGAACGTTGTGATGGCGATACACAGCCAGCCCTTTTATCCGTCAAACGGCAACCGGACCGCGCAGCAAGCGCGCCGAACCGGCGGCCAATCGCTTACACTGAAACCGCTTTTCAGCACCACCACCCACTTCAGCTTTTCGTCATTGCAATAAGTCACCCTGTCGCGCGCAGCCGGCGCGGCCCTTCAGAACCGGCAGCAGAACGGACTGGATACTCCATCGATGAAGACTCCCACGGACCGATTTCCCGAACTCGAACTTGCCCGCCGCACCGCCGACGCCTATGGCCACCACGCCATCGACGAATTCGTCGCCGGCCGCATCACGCGCCGCGATCTGCTGCGCTATGCAAGCGTGATCGGTTTGTCGCTGGTTGGCGGCGGCGTGCTGAATGCGCCGCGAGCCCGCGCGCAAGGCACGCCGGGTCCGTCGAACCAGACGATCCGCGTGGCCCATCTGACACCGGCCGGCGCCGTCGATCCGCTCACCGTGACCGACGCCGCGAGTCTCGCGCTACTGAACCAGACCGGCGAATTCCTGATCAACGACGATGGCGAAAAACTCGTGCTGAAGCCCGCGCTTGCCTTGTCGTGGAAGCCGAACGACAAGGGCGATGTGTGGACGTTCACGCTGCGCCCGAACGTCAAATTCCACGACGGCCAGGCATTCACTGCGAAAGACGTCGTCGCCACGTTCGATCGCCTTGCCGATCCGGCGAGCGGTTCGGCGGCGCTTTCGGTGCTCAAGGGCGTGCTCTCGAAAGGCGGTGCGAAGGTCGTCGACGAACACACGGTCGCCTTCCATCTCGATGCGCCGAATGGCAATTTCCCCTACTACGTTTCCTCGGACAATTACAACGCCGTGATCCTGCCCGCGAACTACGCGGGGGGTTATGAAAAGAGCTTCATCGGCACCGGTCCGTTCAAGCTCGAAAAGTATCAGGCGAAGGTCGGCGCGTCGTTCGTGCGCAATCCGGATTACTGGGGCGAGAAAGCGTTACCGCAACGCGTACAGTTTTCGTTTTACGCCGACGAACAGGCACAAATACTCGCCTTGCAAGGTCATCAGGCCGACGTGATGGGCACCTTCACCGTACAAGGCGGCGCCGGCATTCTGAACAATCCGGATTACAAGGCAGTCGGCGTGAAGTCGAGTGCGCATCGCCAGATTCATATGCGCAACGACAATCCGTTGTTCAAGGACAAGCGCGTGCGCCAGGCGCTGGCGTTGTCGCTCGATCGCGACGTGCTGGTGCGAGGCCTGTTCAAGGGCCGCGCGCAGCTCGGCAACGACAGCCCGTTCGCACCGGTGTTTCCGTCATCCGATGCCGGCGTCGCGCAACGCAAAATCGACGTCGCGAAGGCGAAGCAACTGCTGGCGCAAGCAGGCGTGCCGAACGGTTTCGACGTCACGCTGACAACCGAAAAGTACATGGAGATCCCCGATCTCGCGGTGGTCGTGCAGAACGCCGCGAAGGCGATCGGCGTGCGCATCAATCTGAAAGTGGAAAGCCAGTCGCTGTACTACGGCGCGGGCACGCCGGGCAAATCGGACTGGCTCGACTCGCCGCTCGGCATCACCGATTACGGTCATCGCGGCGTGCCGAACGTGTTTCTGAACGCACCGCTCACCAGCACCGGCACGTGGAACGCCGCGCATTTCAAGAACCCGCAATACGATCAACTGGTTGCCCAGTTTGTCGCGGCGATCGACCTGGCCTCGCAGCGGAAAATCTCCGGACAGATCCAGACGTTGCTGCTCGACGAAACGCCGGTGATCATCCCGTTCTTCTACGATCAACTGATCGCCATGCGCAAGGGTGTGAACGGCGTGCGCTTCACTGCGCTCGCGCAACTCTATTTCGACCGCGCGGTGTTGAGTGCGTAATGTCGAACGCAACAGCGGTGAATGCAAATGCCGTGCATGCTAAAGCCGTTGAACACATGAGCGTCCGGCGCTTCTTCGGCAGGAGATCACGATGCCGACCACGGTGACCTCTTCCACCTCCGCGGTCTCGAGCGGCAACGCGGGCCGTGTCGTGCGGTTTCTGGCGACGCGGGCCGGTTTGTCTTTGGTTACGCTGTGGCTGTTGTCGGTTATCGTGTTCGCCGGCGGTCAGTTGCTGCCCGGCGACATCGGCCGCGCGGTGCTCGGGCCGCTCGCCGATGCGCGCGCGGTCGCCGCGCTCAATCATCAGCTCGGCGCGGATCGTCCACTCATAACGCAATACGTCGAGTGGATCTCGCATTTCGTGCGCGGCGATATGGGACTCTCCTATGCGTACCGCGAACCGGTCGGACCGTTTATTGCCGACGCACTGGCGCATTCGGCCAAGCTCGGTTTGCTGGCGTTTATCGTCGTGGTGCCGCTCGGCATTGCGGGCGGTGTGTGGTCCGCCATGCATGCGGGACGCTGGCTCGATCGCACCATCAGCATCGCCGGTTTGTCGGCGACCGTGGTGCCGGAGTTCGTTTCGTCGATCGTGCTGATTCTGGTGTTCGGCGTGTGGCTGCGCTGGCTGCCGATCGAAGCGTCGTATCCTCCCGAAGCGAGCGCGCTCGAACAATTGCGGCATCTGATTCTGCCGATACTGCCGCTGGTGCTGGTGTTCTTCGGCTACATCGCGCGGATGGCGCGCGCGGGCACCGTCGAAGCGCTCGATGCGGACTACACCCGCACCGCGATCCTCAAAGGCTTGCCACGCCGCACCGTGATCTGGCGGCACGTCTTGCGCAATGCGCTGCTGCCGACCATCACCGTCGCCGCGACGCAGCTCGGCTACATGATCGGCGGTCTCGTGGTGGTCGAGACGCTGTTCCACTATCAAGGTATTGGCTCGCTGATCTACAACGCCGCGAAGGCCAAGGATTTTCCGATGCTCGAAGCGGGTGTGCTGACGATCGGCGTGGTCTACACCGTCGCCAACCTTGTCGCCGATGCGCTGCATGTCCTGCTCAATCCGCGACTGCGAGTGAGGAGCGCCGAATGAGCACCCTCGTTCCGCCGGCCACGCCGCCTACTCCCCGTCCGGCTGCCGAACCACGCTTCGACCAGCTGCGCGTGCTGCTGCGCTCGCCCACGTTCGTGGTCGGCGTGTTGATCGTTGGATGGTGGGTCGTTTGTGCGATCGCCGGGCAATGGATCGTGCGGATCGACCCGTATGCCTCCGATCCGCTCAACTCGCTCACGCCGCCCGATGGCACGCATTGGTTCGGCACCGATCAGCTCGGTCGTGACGTATTCTCCCGAGTCATCGTCGGCGCGCGCGACATTCTGACCATCGCGCCTTTGGCGACCCTGCTCGGCACGCTCGCGGGCACGGCATTGGGCCTGATCGTCGGCTACTTCGAGGGCTGGGTCGACAATGTCGTGGGCCGCGCGATCGACGCCGTGCTCGCGCTGCCGCTCGTGATCGTCGCGTTGCTTGCACTGGCCGCGGTCGGCGCATCGAATTTCACCGTGATCCTCGTGATCGGCATCACCTTCACGCCGATCACCGCGCGCACCGTGCGCGCCGCCGTGTTCGCCGAACGGCATCTGGACTACGTCGCCGCCGCGCAGCTGCGCGGCGAACGCGCGCCGTACATCATGTTCGCGGAGATTCTGCCGAACGTGCTGCCGCCAATCATCGTCGAGGCGACCGTGCGGCTCGGATACGCCATTTTCGCGGTTGCGACACTGTCGTTTCTCGGCTTCGGAATTCAGCCCCCGTCTGCCGATTGGGGCCTCGCGCTGTCCGAGTCCTACGCGCTGATGGCCGGGGGCGCGTGGTGGACTGTCGTGTTCGCGGCCGGCGCCATCGCCTCGCTGGTGGTCGGCGTGAATCTGATCGCCGATAGCGTGCAAGGCGTACTCGACCGATGAACGGCCTGCCACCCGCCTCGTTCCCCGCCTTCGACGTGTCGAAGAGCGATCGCACGGATGCGCTGACCGTCGTCGGCCTGACGGTCACGTACCGGATGCGCGGACGCGATCGCGAAGTGCTGCAGGACGTCTCGTTTCGCGTACGGCGTGGTGAAGCGTATGGCCTCGTCGGCGAATCGGGCTGCGGTAAGTCGACGGTCGCGATGGCGGCGTTGCGCTATTTGCCGCGCAACGGCAAGGTGAAGGCGGGCAAGATCATCATCGCCGGGCAGGACGTGCAGAAGCTCGACGCCGACGCGTTGCGCTCGATGCGTGCGAATGCGATTTCGATGGTCTACCAGGATCCCGGGCGAGCGTTGAATCCGTCGCTGACAATCGCGCGGCAAGTCACGGAAGCATTCGAAGCGGCCGGTGTCTCGCGCGACGAAGCGCTGCAGCGCACGGTCGAGATATTGAAACGGGTGCGCATTGCGTCACCCGAGCGCGTGATGGACAGCTATCCGCATCAGTTGTCGGGCGGCATGCAGCAGCGTGTAGTGATCGCCATGGCGCTCGCCTCGAACCCGGCCTTGCTGATTCTCGACGAGCCGACCACCGGCCTCGACGCCACTGTCGAAGCCGAGGTGCTCGACCTCGTCGCGCAGTTGCGCGAAGAACTCGGCACGGCCGTGCTGTTCATCAGCCACAACCTCGCGGTGATCGGACGGATGTGCGAACGCGTCGGCGTGCTTTACGCTGGCAAGCTGGTCGAGGAAGGCGCCACCCAGGACGTGTTTGCGCGGCCGCGTCATCCTTATACGGTTGGACTGTTGCGCTGCTTGCCGACCGCGGGGCGCAGCAAGGACACCGAGCGGCTCGATACCATCGCGGGCAATCTGCCCTTGCCCGGCTCGATCACGCAAGGCTGCATTTACGCGGACCGCTGCCGCCTCGCCGACGACCGCTGCCGTCGTGAAGCACCGCCGCCGTATCGCGTGAGCGCCGCGCATGGCGATCAGATGTCGCGCTGTCATTACCACGAACGCGCGATCGAACTGCCGCGCGCGGTTGCGGATGCATTGCCCCAGCATGACGCTGCGTTACGTGGCGACGAGCGCCCCGCTCTCGTGCTGCGCGCGGAAAAACTCTCGAAGACATTCCACGTGTCCGGTGCGCCGCTGCGCGCAGTCGACGATGTCTCGATCGATCTCGCCAGCGGCGAAACGCTCGGCCTTGTCGGCGAATCCGGCAGCGGCAAGACGACGCTCGCGAAACTGATGCTTGGCCTGCTTACGCCAGATGCGGGCAGTGTGCTCGAACTCGACGGCATGCCACTCGCCGCACGCGTCACACGACGTAACGACGAACAGGTCAAGTCGCTGCAGATCGTGTTCCAGAATCCGGACTCGGCGCTCAATCGCGCGCATTCAGTGAAGCGGCTGATCGGTCGCGCGTTGTCGCGCCTCACTGCGCTGCGCGGCGCCGCAATCGACGAACGGCTCGCTACGTTGACGGCGGCCGTGCGTTTGCCCGAGCGCTATCTCGGCTCGCGTACGCGTCAGTTGTCCGGTGGACTCAAGCAGCGCGTGGCGATCGCGCGCGCGTTTGCCGGTGAACCGCGCGTGGTGGTGTGCGACGAACCCACTTCCGCGCTCGACGTTTCCGTGCAGGCTGCGATTCTCAACCTGCTCGCCGATCTGCAACGCGAGCGTGGCGTGAGCTACGTGTTCATCTCGCATGATCTGCACGTGGTGCGCTATCTGTCGGATCGCATCGCCGTGCTGTACCTCGGCCGGCTGCTGGAGATCGGACCCGCGGCGGCCGTCTTCGGCGGACCGCATCATCCCTACACCGAAGCGCTTCTGTCGTCCGTGCCGACACTCGACGCCGAGGACAGCACCACAACCCGTATACGCCTGTCCGGCGATCTGCCGAGCGCCGCATCACCGCCGTCCGGTTGCGTGTTCCATACGCGCTGCCCGCGCAAGCTCGGCGCGATCTGCGAGCAGCAAGACCCGCCCTTCCTCGAAGCCGGCAGCGGTGACGTCGCCCAACCGTCCGCGCATCGCATCCGCTGCCATATCCCCATCGACGAACTGCGTGTGCTGCAAGCCACCTCGCGCGACAACGCCGGCACGATCCCCGGCAACGGCTCGGAAAGCGCACCGGAAAACGCCGCGCGCAACGAATAACGCGCAATAACGCGGCTTTCCGGCCATGCGTTTCATCGCCGAAACATTTTCATGCGTTTTTTCCTCGCGGGCATCGCACGCCCCTATTCGACGCCCGTCGCCGCAAGGCTTTGCGGGCAATGGCATGGATATCGCTAAGTACTGTCCAGACATTCGAAACCAAAGAGATCGGGATAGAGACGGAAGCGCCGCTTGTGCGAATCGCCGTGGCAAGAAGCGATACGTGACGCAGCGCACCCGGACGATATCGGCTGACGCGCATGCAAGCGCTTGTCAGCATGCCGGCTACGGAGCCGGGAAGTCAGTGATGGTGTTTGACTTGCATCCGCAAACAGACTCGGGGGGCGACGAGGCCCGCGCTTAGATAGGCCCGCCGTCGAAGTATCAGCGTGGGAGATGGCGGCAGCGAGGTGTCGGCATCCCCTCGGGAGAGACGTGATGAATACCAGAAAATTCAATCAGTACTACTTCGGGGTTATACGGAGTACGGCCATCGCGGCAGGCGTGGTTTTGCTGATCACTCAGGTCGCCTACTCGGCGTCGGCGGATACCGCCCCCAAGTGGACGACGGGTGCCGATGCGCCCATGCCTGCGAGCGGCGCGCACGTTGCGATGCAAGTCGCGCAGAACGACAGTTCGGCGGCGGGCGCGGCAGGCGCCGATAGCGCGTCCGACGAACCGACCGCTGCCGAGGACGCGGCCCTGGTGTTCAGTCCACGCGACTGCATACCGACCAGTGTCGGAGGGTGCCAGCAGCATCGCGGCGGCAACGGTGCGGCGAGCGCGGGCAGCGGTGGCGAGGGTGCGAGCGGCAATGGCGCCGGTGGAGCCGCGGGCTCAGCCGGTGGCGGCGGTAAGGGTAATGGCGGTGGAAGCGGCGGTGGTGGTAGTAGCAGCGGTGGTGGAAGCAGCGGTGGTGGCAGTAGCGGCGGCGGAAGTAGCGGCGGTGGAAGCAGTGGCGGTGGCAGCAGTGGCGGTGGAAGCAGTGGCGGTGGCAGCAGTGGCGGTGGAAGCAGCGGCGGT